>NZ_CP043908.1:0-1200000 GCF_008630935.1 Thermodesulfobacterium sp. TA1 | reverse complement strand
CTTTGTCTAAGATTTTTCGGTTAAATTTTTTCCCCGAAACACTTCAGCTAAAAAAACTTAGACTAAAGGCTTATTTTTCTCCGAAGCCTTTTAACCTTTATCGGTTAAGAGATCAGCTAAAAGGTATGGGTCCTTTTGTTCTTCAAGCTAAGGAAGCAAGGATTGACTATGAAACCCAAATAGGCTGGTTAACCTTTGAGAAAACAGACCTATTTTTTAAGATAGACAAAAACCAAGCTCTATGGGAATTAATCTCTTTAAGCAGTCCTTTGTTTAAAGAAGCTGAGATAAAGGGAAGACTAAACCTTTCGACCCTTTTTTTAGAGAACTCTGTTAACTTGAAAGCCTTTGACTTTAACGGTCTCTCCAAGTTTAAAGACCTTCCTATAAACCATCTCTCTTCAGACTTGATGGCAGAACTTTCTTTAGAAAAAGAGACCCTTAATCTTTCCTTTCAGCTACTAAACCCTCAGTTGGTTTTAAAAGAGGCTCCTAAGGAAAGGTTGTTAGGTGGGCTTATTACTGGGGTGCTGATTTATCAACCAGATATACTTAAGTTGGACTTAAAAAAAATAGTTTTTAGAAATCCTTATATAGAGGCACAAGGGGAATTTTTAAAGAAAAAAGACTCGATTAGCACCCGTTTTAAGGTTAAAAGACTTGATTTGGAAGAGGTTAAAAGGATAGGCCTGCTTTATTTTGAAAAACAAAAGGAAGTAAAAGAGGTTTTTGATTTGGTTGGTGGAGGGATTTTAGAAGAGATAGAGGTTGATTTGTCTGGTAAAGATTTTAAAGACTTGATTGACTATAAAAAAATAAAGGCCAAGGGAAGATTAAAAGAAGGAAAGATAATCCTTGGTTTTCTTCCTTTAAACTTAGAAAAGGTAACAGGAGAGATAGGTTTTGTAGAAGGAAGGCTTAATTTTAACGGCACCTTAGCGATAGAAGAACAGATTTTAGGAACAGTAAAGAACTTTGGTTTAGTCCTTTCTAAGAAACAACCTGAAGTTTGGTTAGAAGGGACTATCACTGGTAAAGCTGAAAAGATTAAAAACCTGGTATTAAACTTCGAGATGTTTAAATCTTACCAACAAAAGATAAAAGATTTTAAGACAGAGGGAAACTTGGTATCTAATATAGAATTGAAAGGTCCTTTGACTGACCTTAATCTAAAGGTTGGCTTAGTTTCAGAAGATATGATTTTAACCTTACCAGATTATAGAGCTTCCTTACAACTTAAAACAGCAGACCTGGCTTATTATAGAAACAGGTTATTTCTTTCTAATTTGCATTTACTCACCGAAGGTTTAAACCTAAAAAACGGAATGGTAGATTTAAACTTTAATTCGATGGATGTGTGGGTTAAGGTTTTGGGATTAACCATCAAACCCGCTTTTATAGAGGTTTTAGAAGAGAAGCAAGAAGAGATAGGGGCGTTTTTAAAAGAAAGAAAACTTCAGTTTGAAGCTTTAGAAATAGAAGAAGGTTGGTTTAAGGGTAATCTGAACCAGTTGACCCAAGAACAAACCAACCTAAAACAAACTATTTTAAACAACCTATACCTAAAAGGAAAGGCGAGTAAAGTAAGTTTGGTTCAAGAGGAAAAGGGGGAAAGGTTTGAAGGCTATACAGAATACATTCCTTTAGTTTGGCAGCAAGGGGTTTTTGAGTTTGGAGAAGCCCCGTTAGAAGTTGAAGGCTCTGCCTTTATGGTTAAAGGCAAAGTTTTCGGGGAAGAGGTATACTTAGAAGTCAAAGGTGAGCTAAAAGAGGGGTTAAAGACAAAGATAGAAAAGCTTTTGGGGCTTGATAAGGGTTCTTTTCAATTAAAAGCTCCGATAAAAATAGAAAGTTTAGCCTTAGGGTATAAAAAAGAAGAAGTTAAAACTAAGGGAAATTACCAGATTTTAGATAAAGAGATATCTTTAAATTTAGAACAAACTAAAGACCAGACGTTTTTGTCTGGGAGTTTTATAGGAAAAGAAAGCCAGCAACATTTTTCAGCGAAGTTATCCAAAACTCAGGTTGACTTAAACCTTCAAGGAAAACTTAGGTTAGAAGAACTTGTCTCTATTTTTGCTGAAATTCCTTATCAAGCTGAAGGATGGGTAGAAAGCCATCTGTCTTTAAATTTTAAAAAAGATAAAGACTTTTTAGATTCCTTGATAGACAGATATTTAAACAAAGAGCTTTTGGTTAAGGAGGGTTTAGTAAGATTTCAAGGGGTTAAGGTTAAAGATTCGTTAGGGATTGATGGTGAGATAAAGATTAACCAAGACTTATTGGTTTATGGAAATTTTAAAGTAGAGTGGGATAATTCTACAGTTTTAGCCGATTTAAAACTTGATAAAAATCCTAAATCTCTTCTGCTTACAGGAGGTTTTAAGGCTGAAAAGATAGACCTAAAAAAATTGGTAGGTGTGGGCAACGAGCAAAAAACTTCTAATAAAGAAAGTAAAAAGGATTTTTGGGAGTATTTTAAAGGGGTTCCGTTAATAGCAGATATCAAAATAGGTGCAGATAAATTAATATTCCCTACGTCTCATGAAATGGAACATCTTAGTTTAGAGGTAAATCTAAATACGAAGGCCAAACTTTTATGGGTAAATCTATCTAACGCTAAATTTTGTGGAATAGGGGTAGACTTTATCTATTCTCTTTCAGAGGGAGTTCATCAGGCTTTTGTAGACCTTTTACCTTCAGAAGGAGACTTTTTAGACCTTTTCTCGTGTCTTTATCCTGAGGAGATGCCTAAGGTTATATTAGAAGGTCCATATAAGATGAAAGGTTATGCTTATTTGGAAGGAGATAATGAGGAGCTTCTTAAAAATACGCAGGGAGAATTAACGATTAAGTCCAAAAAAGGATATGTCTATCGAGCCCCTCTTGTAGCGCATCTTTTGGGATTTTTAAGCCCTATAGACCTTTTTAGCGGAAAGGTTCCTAACTTAGAGAACCAGTTATTACCTTATGAAGAATTAAATTTCAGGTCTAAGTTAGAGGATAAAACCCTAATCATAGATGAAGCCTTTCTTTCTGCCTCAGGGTTTAGACTTTTTGGAGAAGGACCGATAAACTTGACTAACAAGCAACTTAACCTTACTTTTTACGCCTCGCCTTTTAAGACAGTAGATGTTATCATAGAAAAAATCCCAAAGTTAGGCCCTTGGGTGCTTGGTAAACCAAGAATGCTTGTATATATTCCTTTACAAGTAATAGGTACTTATGATAACTACACCATCGTCCCGTTGCATCCTAGTAGTATAGGAAAGGGGGTTTTTAACTTTATTTTTAGGCTTTTTGGAATTTCGGAAGATTTTTATCAAAAAAATCCCAAAGTTAACCTTAACATAAAAAGTAAAAAAGAAGAGCTTTTAAAAGGAAAAGAGGAAATGACCCGTTGAAAAAGCCAGTTTCTATCCTTTTTGAAGATAAAAACCTTTTGGTGGTCAACAAACCTGCAGGTATAGTAGTCCAAGGGGCAAGAGATTCAGAGATATCTTTGTTAAAAACTTTAAAAGATTTTATAAAAAGACGAGACCAAAAAGAAGGAGGGGTATTTTTAGCGGTGGTTCATAGGTTAGATAAACCTGTTTCTGGGGCGTTGGTTTTAGCCAAAAGAACTAAGGCAGCTAAGAGGATCTCTGAAGCCTTTAGACAAAAAGAAGTGATTAAATTGTATGTAGCCGAGGTAGAAGGTAGTTTAAAAGGTCAAAGTTTAATTAAGACTTATCTCAAATGGGACCAAAAGGCTAAAAAGGCTTTAGTTTTTGAAGAGCATCAAGAGGGGGCAAAAGAAAGTTTAACCTATTATGAGGTCTTAGAATGTAGAAAAAAAAGGTCTTTGGTGTTGCTTTTTCCCATAACTGG
Organism: Thermodesulfobacterium sp. TA1; assembly: GCF_008630935.1. Taxonomy (NCBI): domain Bacteria; kingdom Pseudomonadati; phylum Thermodesulfobacteriota; class Thermodesulfobacteria; order Thermodesulfobacteriales; family Thermodesulfobacteriaceae; genus Thermodesulfobacterium; species Thermodesulfobacterium sp. TA1. The sequence goes on along the minus strand of NZ_CP043908.1, from coordinate 1,196,130 downwards.
GAGAAAGCATCAGCTTAGGGCAGTTTTAAGTTATCTTGGTTTTCCTATCGTAGGGGATGTGAGATATGGAGCCAAAACCTTGGTTTTAAAAGGTAAGGCTATCGGTTTACATGCTTGTTTTTTACGTTTCCCTCATCCTATAACCAAAGAACCTTTGGAATTTTTGGCCCCATTTCCTGAATATTTTTCTCTTGGCAATCTTGACAAAACCTTAAACTTGGGGTTTTTTAATAAAAAGTTCGAAGCTTTAAAAAATTTTTATAAGGAGTAATCCTTGGAAAAAACACAACAAAACGAAACACAGTTACCTGTATTATGTGCTACTTGTGCTTGGAGAGAAGTTTGTGCTAAAAAGTTCTCCTTTGACAATACTCAACCTTTAAAATGTCCTGACTATTCTCCAGATGTTAAACTTTTAAAAAATTTAAGGAAGGAGACGGAGGTTGATAAGACAGAAGATTAAAGAGGTTATAGAAAAAGCGGTAGAGTCTACTTTTGGAAAAATAAACTTACCTAATTTTGAAATAGAAACTCCTAAAAAAGATTCTTTTGGGGATTATGCTACCAACATAGCTTTTGTCTTAAAAAACACTGTAGGATTGTCTCCCATAGAGATAGCCGAGAGGCTTACTACAGAACTTCTAAAAGAAAAAGACCTTTTTGAGAAGGTAGAGTTTGTTAAGCCGGGATTTATTAATTTTTGGGTATCTCCTCGGTATTATTTTGAGAACCTACTTAAGGCTATAGAAGAGAAAGACGATTATGGACGGGTTGATATAGGAAAAGGCAAGAGGGTTTTGGTTGAGTTTGTCTCAGCCAATCCTACAGGTCCACTTCATATCGGCCACGGAAGAGGGGCAGCCTATGGAGATTCTTTAGCAAGGGTGTTAGCCTTTACTGGTTATTCAGTGACTAAAGAATATTATATCAACGACAAAGGCACCCAGATGGATATTTTAGGTGAGTCTGTCTATCTTAGAGCTAAAGAATTAAAAGGAGAAAAAATAGATTTTCCCGAAGACTTTTATAAAGGGGCCTATATCTATGATATAGCTAAAAAGGTTTTGACAGAGCATCCTAATCTATTAGAGTTAGAAAAAGATAAAGCTATAGTAATTTGTAGAGAGATAGCAATAAAAACCATTCTCGAAGATATAAGGTCAGACCTTGAAAGGTTTAGGGTAGTTTATGACAACTGGTATTCAGAAAAAAGCCTTTACGAAAGGGCAAAGGTAGACGAGTTGATAAATCTTTTACAACAAAGAGGCTTGATTTATGAGAAAGAAGGAGCTTTATGGTTCAAGTCTTCTGCATTTGGAGACGAAAAGGATAGGGTGTTAATACGTTCAAACGGAGAATATACCTACTTTGCAGGAGACATTGCTTATCATTATGAAAAGTTTGTAGACAGAGGGTTTGAACTTGCTATTAATCTTTGGGGAGCAGACCATCATGGATATGTAAAACGTTTAAAGGGTGCCCTTAAAGCCTTAGGTTTAAATCCAGAAGCCTTAGAGGTTATTCTTATTCAGATGGTTAACCTTATAGAGGGTGGTGAGTTAAAAAGTATGTCCACCAGGCAAGGAGAGTTTGTAGAGTTAAAAGAACTTTTGGACAAGGTAGGGGTAGATGCTACGAGATATATATTTTTGAGTAGGTCTTCTGACTCTCCTTTAGATTTTGATATAGATTTAGCCCAAAAGCAATCTCAAGAAAACCCTGTTTATTACGTGCAGTATGCCCATGCTAGGATATGTAGTATTTTTGAAAAGGCAAAGGAGCAGGGCTTAGAAAAAATAGACTGGGAAATGGTGGATTTTAGTGTTCTTTCGTCAGAAGAAGAGATAGCCCTTGCTAAGAAGATAGAAGAGTTTAAAGAGGTGGTGGTATCTGCAAGCCGGTTTTTTGCACCTTATAAGCTTACTTATTACTTGTTAGACCTTGCTAAACAGTTTCACGAGTTTTATACCAAACATCGAGTGCTTTCAGAAGATAAAGAGCTAAGTTTAGCCAGACTTGGTTTATGTTTAGGTTGCAAAGTAGTTTTAAAAAATGGTTTAAACCTTTTAGGGGTTAACGCTCCAGAAAGAATGTAAAAAAGGAGGTTACAGATTATGGAGGGAAAGAAGGTTAAAATAGAGGTAAGTCGGGTAGCTTTAGTTTTTATCATCCTTTTTGGTTTATGTTTATTGGTTTGGAGTTTTATCATAGGGGTTTGGGTAGGAAGTAAAATAGGTCCTAAAGAACAGGAAAACGCCACTTTTGAAACTGCTGCTATCAATGTTACTCAATCCTCTCAACCAACCAACGAAACCGTAACCCTCCCACCTCCTCCACCTGCTAATGCAACCGCTGAGCAGCCTGTTGACTTTAAAGATAACGCTTCTACTCAAGCCTTTGTACCACCCCCTCAACCTGTATACCAAGAAAATAAAACCGAAGCTAAAATAACAGAAAAAAAGTCGGTAGTTAAGTCTAAAGAAATTGAAGTAAAGGAACCTACTAAACCAAAAGAAACAACCTCTAAGACTAAAGAGGTTGCTCAGCTCTCTAACCAGATAAAAAAAGGAACCTTTGGGCTTCAAGTAGGAGCTTTTTCTCAGAAAGAATCTGCTGAAAAGTTAAGAGCCTTAGCTGAAAAGAAAGGATATCCAGTTACGGTAAAGGCTGTAGCTTCTGAAGGGAAAACCCTTTACAAAGTTTATGTAGGTAGATACTCTAATAGAGAAGAAGCAGAAAAGGCAGTTTCGAAAGTAGCCTCTGACCTTGGGGTAAGTAAACCTTTTGTGGTAGAGCTAAAATAAGTTTTGGTGAGAAGAGGATTTTAATTTGATAAGAAAGGCCAAACTTTCAGATATAAAATATATCTATAAACTGATTTTACATTTTTCTAAAAAAGGGGATGTTATCCCTAGGCCTTTATCAGAGTTATACGAACACGTGAGGGATTTTTTTGTTTATCAAGAGAAGGATTTGATAGTAGCTGCTTGTGCTTTACAGATTTGCTGGGAAGATTTAGCAGAGATAAGATCTTTGGTGGTAAGTGAAGAGTATCAAAAAAGAGGTATTGGTTTAGCCCTGGTAATGGCTTGTTTAGATGAGGCTAAAGAGCTTGAAATACCGAAGGTTTTTGTGTTAACCAGGGTACCTGCTTTTTTTGAGAAAATAGGTTTTGTAAGAGTTAATAAGTCTGAGCTACCTTATAAGGTATGGTCAGATTGTGTAAAATGTACCAAATTTCCCGACTGTGATGAGATACCTATGGTTAAAGAAATTTTTTAAAATTACCCTTGACTTTTTTTTAAAAACATATAAAAATAAGATACAAAAGTAAGTTTTAAAGTTTTAAATATTTTTGAAAAAAGGGTTTAATTAAAAAATAAAAGGAGGTGTTAGGTATGCCAACAGTTGAGTACAAAGGTAAGGTTTTTGAAGTAGATGAAGACGGTTTCTTAGCAGGTGGTCTTGATGCTTGGTGTCAAGAATGGGTTGAGTATGTAAAAGAGTTAGAAGGTATTCAGGAGTTAACCGAAGAGCATTGGAAAGTTATTAACGTTCTTCAGGACTATTACAAAAAGAACGGCGTAGCCCCTATGGTTAGGATTTTATCTAAAGTAACAGGTTTTCCTTTAAAGAAGATTTATGAATTGTTCCCCTCTGGTCCTGGAAAAGGAGCTTGTAAAATGGCTGGATTACCTAAACCTACTGGGTGTGTGTAAAAGATAACAATGTTTTTTTATAAAAGGGGTGGGATTACTCACCCCTTTTATTCTTTAGTTTTTTCTTTTCTATTATTTTCTATAATTTATTTGTTTTTAACTTCTGTAGGGTTAGCTAAAAAGTTAGACGTAAATCAAGCTACAGTAGAAGAGCTTGAAAAACTTCCTGGTATCGGCAAAAAAACCGCTCAAGCCATCGTAGATTATCGAGAAAAAAACGGCCCATTTAAGTCTTGGGAAGATTTAGAAAAGGTAAAGGGTCTTGGTCCTAAAAAGATACAGTTGTTAAGATCTTATCTTACCTTGGGAGAAGAGGGAGAGAAGGTTAAACAAGATAAAAAAGAAAATACTAAAGCTAAAGGTAAAAATACCTTTAATAGTTCTTCTTTTAAACCTTTGATCTATTATTATGTAGATGAAAAAGGAAAAATTCATTATACCCAATTTCCTGAAAGTGTTCCTCTAAAATATAGACATTCGTTAAGACCTGTAAATCCTTAACAAATTGTTAACCTAAAATAGATAAATACCAAGTGGTTGCTTGTTTTGGTTAGTAAAAAACCTTGATTAACCCATAGAAAACTAATGGTTATTGCCCCAAGATAGAGAATTTTCTCATAGATCTTGGTTTTTGTCTTGCTTAACGGGATTTTTTTAGTAAAATAGAGAAAATTTTGGATTTTTTGAAGGGGTGTTTTTATGGTTGATTATGGGTTGAATGAAGATCAAAAGATGCTAGTTGAGCTTATAAAGAGGATTGGAGAAGAGTATATCAAACCTTATGCTTTAGATTGGGACGAAAGAGAAATTTATGATGAAACACCTATCAAAGCTTTAGCCCAAGCAGATTTTTTTGGGATAATCGTCCCTAAGGAGTATGGTGGTTTAGGCTGGGGGAGTTTAGAGATGTGCCTTGCGGTGGAGCATCTTTCTTACTATTGTGCTGGAATATCTACTACTTACGCTGCTTCTTTTCTTGGGGCTTATCCTATTATTTTTTTTGGTAATGAAGAACAAAAATCTCAGTATTTACCTCGCATCGCTAAAGGAGAAAGTCTTTGTGCTTTTGCTTTAACAGAACCTCAAGCAGGAAGCGATGCCTTTGGTATAAAAACCACTGCCAAAAAAGAAGGGGAATATTATATATTAAACGGAGTAAAACAGTGGATAACCAACGGAGGTATTGCTGATATCTATGTAGTTATAGCTCTTACAGATCCTTCTAAAGGGGCTCGAGGGGCTAGTGCTTTTATTGTAGAAAAGGGAGATCCAGGGTTTTCAGTAGGAAAGAAAGAGAAAAAGTTAGGTTTAAGGGCCTCGGTTACTACCGAGCTTTTTTTTAACGATTGTGTAATCCCTAAATCAAGACTAATCGCCAGAGAGGGTATGGGTTTTATCGTAGCTTTAAAAACATTAGATTATGCCAGATGCGGAGCAGGAGCACAGGCTGTAGGTATAGCCCAGGCTGCAATGGAGGTTTCTTTAAAGCATGCTGCATCAAGGATTCAGTTTGGTCAACCGGTTTATCAGTTTCAAGCAGTGAGTCATACCTTTGCTGAAATGGCGATGAAAATAGAGGCAGCAAGAAGCTTACTTTATAGTGTGGCAAGATTTATAGACCGAGGAGCTAAAGATTTTTCTGGAGCTTCTTCTATGGTAAAATGTTTTGCTACAGACATGGCTATGTGGGTCACAGAAAGGGCCATCCAAATGATGGGTGGTTTGGGATATATGAGGGATTATCCTGTGCAAAAATACTTTAGAGACGCAAAATGCTTGCAGATTTATGAAGGAACCAACGAGATCCAAAGAAATGTGATAGCCAGAGAACTTCTCAAATACTATAAATAAAATGGGGTTAGAGATGGAAAAAATAATTCTTTGTATAAAAGGAGTGCCTAAGCCAGGCACAGTCAAAGTAGACCCTAAGACCCACACCTTAAAAAGAGAAAGTTTAGAGTTAATCCTTAACCCACCTGACAGACAAGCAATAGAGATGACAGCCCGGCTTAAAGAAACTTACGGTTTTAAAGTTTATGTTATTACTATGGGACCTCCCAATGTAATACCTCTTTTAAAAGAGGTATATGGGATAGTAGCCGATGAGATGGTACTTTTATCTGATAGAGCCTTTGCTGGTTCAGATACCTTGGCTACCAGTTATGTGCTTGCTCAGGCTATTAAAAGGTTGTCGCCTTATTCTTTGGTGCTTATGGGGCTTAAATCTATAGACGGAGAGACTTCACAAGTCCCTCCAGAAACCGCAGCTTTACTTGAACTACCCTCTCTTACCCATGTTAAAGCTATCTATAAAGAAGAAAATAGTTGGGTGGTAATCCGCCAAACAGAATACGGAGAAGAGGAGTTAGAAGTAAACCCTCCTTTTGTAGCTTCTATTTTACCTGAGGCTTTTGACTATTTAAGACCGCCTTCTTTAAAAAGACTTTTAGAAGCCAAGGTAAAGGAACCGATGGTTCTTGCCGCTAATGATTTGGATTTAATCCCTGAAAGATTAGGTCTTAATGGGTCACCTACCCAAGTAGTAGACGTTTTTGAGAAAAAGATAGAAATTAAAGGCCAGGTGATAGAAGGAGATCCTTCCTTTTTGGTAGAAAAACTTGTTTCAGTTTTAGAACAAAAAGGAATAATCAATCCTTAGAGGTGGGATATGTTTAAAAAATATAGATTAGAAAATCTTGAGAAGGGAAATCTTATAGCCTTTGGTGAGGTCTTTCAAGGAATGTTACATCCTTCATCCATAGAGATTTTAACCCCTTTGAAAGATTTAGGTTTAAAACTGAACAAAAAAGTAGTCCTTGTATGTCTGATAGATGATGTAGATTCTTTTAAAGATTTAGAACTACTTAAAAAATGTATAGCCGATGAAATTTGGATGGTTTGTCATCAAGAACTGGCTCATTTTAGAGATGATTTATATGCTGAAGTTTTGGTGGAAATGGTAAAAGCTACCGATCCTTGTGGTTTGTTTTTTCCTGCAACCTCGATAGGGTGCTCTTTAGCTCCTCGGATAGCAGGTAGGTTAAATTTAGGCCTTTGTGCCCATGTTAACCATTTAGAGATAGAAGATGGAAAGATAGTAATGACAAGGCCTACTTACGGAGAAAACATCATCGCTAAGCTTATTTCTAACACCAGTCCTGTGATGGCAACCTTATCTATAGGTGCGTTTTCTGCTATCTATGGCGAAAAAGAACCTAAGTTTTTTGAAGTAGAGATGCCTTCTGATTTTTCGTGGGTAAGTAAGCTTAAGGTTAGGAGGTTTACGCCGGCTGCAAAACAACCTAACAGACTCTCTACGGCTAAAGTGGTGATAGCTGGAGGAAGAGGACTTAGGTCTAAAGAAAACTTTCAGAAACTTTTTGAATTGGCAGAGGTTCTTAGAGCCGAGGTAGGGGCCACTCGTCCGGTATGTTATGAGGGTTGGGTTGAAGAAGATAGGATGATAGGCATAAGTGGGGTAACGGTAAGACCCAAGGTTTATATAGGTTTAGGGATCTCAGGGGCGTTACAACATACTGTAGGTATGGAAAACTCAGAATATATCGTGGCGGTAAACATCGATAAAGAAGCTCCTTTGGTTAAGATGGCACATCTTGGATTGATAGGAGATGCTCCTAAAGTGTTAGATCTTTTGATAAAAAGACTTAAGAAATAAGCTTTTTAAACTTTTCTTTAAGCCTTTTTATGTGGTCTCCTTCCCAGTAAAGTTTTTGGCAAAGGGGACAGTAGTTAAATTCATTATAAAAGCGATAGACCTTTTCAGGAATAAGGTCTTTAAAATCCTCTTTGTTTACCGGGATAAGTTCGGTTCCACATAAGGTACAAATGTTAAGTTGAAGGTCTGTTGTAAGGTTTAAACGGTTTATACAAAGTTTAAGTTGAGTTTTCAAGTTTTCTCTTGGTAAAAGCAAAAATTTTACCCCTGCTTTTTCTAACTTAGATGCGGTTTCAGGGCTGGTTATCAAGAAAAAACAATCTTTATGTTTTAAGATTTCTTGGTCGGTAATCTTACCTTTACAAAAAATCACTTGAAAACCTATAAACCTGAGCCATTTTCCTAAACCTTTAAGACTTTCTTCTAAAAAAAACTTTATCATTCAGGTTTAGGCTTTTTTTCCCATCCAGGGAGAAGGTGTAATTCTAATATCTGTTCTATTTTTACTTCAGAAGGTGCGCCGGTAAGTAGACATTGTGCCCTTTGGGTTTTGGGAAAGGCGATAACCTCCCTTATGCTCTTTTTACCAAGCATAAGCATGATTAACCTGTCAAGTCCAAAGGCTATTCCTCCGTGAGGAGGGGCTCCAAACTCTAAGGCATTAAGCAAGAACCCAAATTTTTCTTCAGCTTCTTCGTTAGAAATGTTTAACAGTTTAAAAATCTTTTGTTGAAGCTCTCTGCGATGTATACGTATACTCCCTCCGCCTACTTCTACACCGTTTAGCACTAAATCATAGGCTTTAGACCTCACTTTTAAAGGATCGGTGTCTAAGAGATGAAGGTCTTCCTCTTTAGGATGAGTAAAGGGATGGTGCACCGAAACCAGTCTGTTTTCTTCAGGGTCCCATTCAAAAAGAGGAAAATCTACTACCCAGGTAAAGGAAAAAGTCCCTTGAGGTATTAAGTTAAGCTTGGTAGCTATATGTTTTCTTAGTTCTCCTAAAACCAAATTAGCTATCTCTTTAGTGTCGGCTACAAAAAAGAAGGTAGCCTGTTCCTCTTCTGTTTCAAACCTTTCTGCTAACCGCTCTAAAAGAGAGGGTTCAAAGAATTTTACGATAGGAGAGCTCCATTTTTCTTCAAAAGAGCTACCGTTTTTATTATATTTTATCCAGGCAAGACCTTTTGCTCCTAAGTCTTGAGCAAATTTAGTTAAATCGTCTAATTCCTTTCTTGAAAAAGAGGCTGGAGCCTTTAAACCTTTTATCACACCGCCTGCGTCTAAAGCCAAACGAAAGACCTTAAAAGAAGTTTCTTTAAAAAGTTCAGAAAGATCTTTTAACCGCAAGTCAAACCTTAGGTCAGGACGGTCTGTGCCGTATTCTTCCATAGCCTTTTCAAAGGTTATCACCGGAAAGGGGATGGAAAGGCTAATTCCAAGGTTTTTCTCAAACACGTAAGCCATCAGTTCCTCTATCAATGCCATTACATCTGTTTCTTCTACAAAAGACATTTCCATATCTAATTGAGTAAACTCAGGCTGTCTATCTGCTCTTAGGTCTTCGTCCCTAAAACATCTTACAATTTGGTAGTATTTATCTACCCCTGCTACCATCAAAATCTGTTTAAAAAGCTGAGGAGATTGAGGTAAAGCATAAAACTTACCAGGATAAAGACGACTTGGGACCAAATAGTCTCTTGCACCTTCTGGGGTGCTTTTGGTTAGATAGGGTGTTTCTATCTCTAAGAATCCCTTAATGTTTAAAAACTCTCTTATACAATGGTTTACCTTATGTCTAAAAATAAAAGGGGTTAATCCGTCGGGACTTCTCATTTCTAAATAACGATAATTTAAACGGATTGACTCAGAAACCTCTGAAAGGTCTTCGTCAAGAGGAAAAGGAGGGGTTTTTGAGGTATTATGTATCTCTACGTCAGTGGCTACCAGCTCTATGTCTCCTGTAGAGATTTTTGGGTTTTCCATCCCTTCTGGCCTTTTTCTTATTTTTCCTCTTACACTTATTACATATTCTATCCTTATAGAGTCAGCTAAAGCATGAACCTCTGGGTCTATGTCTTCTTCAAAAACTACCTGAAGAAGACCAGACCTATCCCTTAAGTCTAAGAAGATGATACCACCGTGGTCACGTCTTCTAAGCACCCATCCAGACACTGTAACTTCTCTTCCTATAAAGTCTTTGTTTAGCTCTCCTATATAAACCTCTCTCTTAAGACGCATCTAAATCTCCTCCTTTTTACCTTAAAACTTAAAAATTGCCCTTATATTATAGCACCAAAGAGAAAAATCCTATAGTATTTGCTTTAACTTTTTCTGAAAACTCTTCTAAAGAAACCCCTTTTATCTCCGCGATTTTTTGAGCAGTATATGGCAAAAAGGCAGGTTCGTTTCTTTTTCCTCTAAAAGGCACAGGGGCTAAGTAAGGGCAGTCGGTTTCTATCAAAATCCGGTCTAAAGGAATAAGTTTTATTGCCTCTCTTAGGTCTTCAGCCTTAGGAAAGGTTACAACCCCAGGGATAGAGATATATCCTCCTATATCAAGGACCATTTCTGCTATTTTAGCACCTGCAGTAAAACAGTGAGATACAAACTTAATCGGCAAAAAGTTTTTAAGAATATCCACGGCGGTTTTCCAAAGGCCTTCGTCTCCTCTAAGATGAAGGATTACAGGTTTTTGATAGGCTTTAGCCAAGGAAAGTTGTTTTTCAAAGTGTTTTATTTGCATCTCTTTAGGTGAATATTCCTTTACCCAGTCAAGTCCAATTTCTCCAAGAGCTACTGCTTGGGTTAATAAATTTTCAAGCTCCAAATAGTCTTTTTCTGCGATTTTTTTAACCTCATGGGGATGAAACCCTATAGCTGGAGAAATGAAGTCAGGATATTTTTGATACAGTTCTAAGGCTTTTTTGTTGGTAGAAGGGTTAATACCTACTACTATGCAGTGTATAACCCCTGCTTCTTTAGCCCTTTTGATGGTATCCTCTAAATCTTTTTTGAACTCTGGAAGGTTAAGATGGGCATGACTATCTATAAATTCTACCACCTAAGACCTCCCCTTTTTTAAAAATAAGTAAAATCAATAGCCAAAAACTCATACATAAGACTACTGCGCTTGAAAAAGGTATATCCCATAGAATAGAAAACAGCATTCCGGTTAAAAGGCTTAAAAGGTTGGTTAAAGTAGTTAATAAGATAGTTTGTTTAAGATTTTTACCTATTTTTAACCCAAAGGTGCTGGTAAACACAAACAGAGAAGAAACCAACAGCACCCCCATAAGTTTAATGCTAATAAAAACCTGAAGGGTTAGAACGACTAAAAAAAAGAAATTAGGCCATTTAAAATCAATCCCTGGGACCTCAACGTCTGTGGTTTGGGTTACCCAGAGAGGATAATACTTAAAAAACACCACTCCGGTTAAAAGGGATATCCATAGGCTGTCAAAAACTTCTTTAGAACTAACCACTAACAAACTTCCAAAAAGATAGGAAAGAAGTCTGGTGTCATATTGAGAGGTTTTTGCGATGATGATTAAAGCTATGCCCAGGGCTAAGCTGGTAATGATAGAAGTTGCAGTATCTTCATAAAGTTTAAGCTTTCTTTTTAAGAAAAAAATTAAAAAGGTACAGAAAAAGGCTATCAGTCCCATGATAGGGTATTCTAAAACAGGATAGGCTAAAAGAGAGGGGAAAAATTCTGAAAGTACAGAAATAAATATAATGGCTAAAAATAAAATGTGGGTTAAGGCATGAGGAAAAAGAGAATTTCTTTTTAAGACCAAAAAAGGAGAGGTAAAGGCAAAAGAAATTCCAAGGAAAACTCCAGATAAAAGCCCATACTTTAAAATATCTAAAGATAACCAAAGCTCGTTCATTTTTTACCAGTGGGTATGTTCTATCCGATGATAGTCAGAATAAAAATCTTTTTGGGTGCTTAAAACACAAAACTCTTCGTGACTTCCGTGGAAAAATAGATTTTTGTTAATACAGGCGATTTTATTTACCGATTTGGTGAGCAACCAGGTTTCATGGGTGATAAGAAGAATGGTAAGGCCTTTTTGATGTAGATCTTTTAACACATTATGAAATCTTTCTTGAGAAAAAAAGTCAAGGCCTACCGAAGGTTCATCAAGGATCAAAACCTGCGGTTTTAAAACTAAGGCCCTTGCTATATAAGCTCTTTGTAGTTGTCCGTAAGATAGTTGTCCTAATTTTTTATTTAATAAGTTTTCAAGCCCAAAAAGGTGGATAACCTCTGCTAAATAGGTTGGGTTTAAACGTTTATTATACCATTTTTCAGGTAGTATTAAAAATTCTTTTACTGTAAGGGGGGTTAAAAAGTCTATCAAATCACCTGCCCTTTGAGGGACATAACCTATTTTAAACCATTCTTTAAAATCTTTTAATTCTTTATTCCACCAAAAAACCTTCCCTTTAATCGGTTTTAAAAAGCCTAAGATACATTTGATTAGAGTAGATTTTCCCCCTCCATTAGGACCTATCAGGGCTAAGAAATCTCCTTGTTTCACCTCAAAGTTTATATCTTTTAATACTAAAGCTTCGTCGTAGGCAAAGTAAAGGTTTTCTACCTTTAATACCGTTTGGTTCATAAAGAATTTTTAATCTCTTCCCAGATTTGATCAAGCTGTGTCAAACTTAGTTCTTCCCAAGAAAGCCCTCTTTTTTCTACTTCTTGTTCTAAGCGTTTAAACCGAGTCTCAAACTTTTCTAAAGCTACTTTTAAGGCTTCTTCAGGATTGATGTTTAGTTTACGAGAAAGATTGGCTACGGTGAAAAGAAGGTCTCCTATTTCTTCTTTTAAGGCTTCTTGGTCTCCTTTTTTAATCGCTTCTTTTAATTCTTCTGTTTCTTCTTTAAGCTTGTTTAAAACCTCTTCAGGAGCTTCCCAGTCAAAACCTACTCTTGCTGCCCTTTCTCCTAAACGGAAAGCTCTTTGCAACGCAGGCAAGCTTTTAGGAATGTTCCCTAAAACCGAAGAACTTTTACCTTCTTCTTTTTTTACCCTCTGCCAATGTTTTAACACCTCTTCCGCAGTCTTAGCTACCTCGTCTCCAAACACATGAGGATGGCGTTTTATCATCTTTTGAGCGGTATAATAAAAAAGGTCTTTATAGGAAAAGACCCCTTTTTCCTCATAAAGATAGAGGATAAAAATTAACAAAAATAATAAGTCCCCTAACTCTTCTCTGACTTCTTCATCCTTTTCTTTTTCTATGGCTTCTATAAGTTCGTAGGTTTCTTCTATAAGATATTTTTTTAAGGTTTGGGGGGTTTGCTGTTTATCCCAAGGACAGCCCTTTTCTCCTCGTAAGTTTTTTACTATTTCTCTTAGAGTTTCAAACCCAGCCTGATCTTTAGTAACCTTCATTTTTAGTCCTTTTTAAACTTTTTCATGATGTGAGGAATTAATCCTCCGTCTTCTAAAATTTCTTTCATAAACTGCGGTAAAGGTTTGGTAGTATAGGTTTTATTCTTGGTAAGGTTTATGATTTTTCCTTCTTCAGGATAAACCTCAAGCTCATCCCCTGTTTCTATGTCTTTTGATGCCTCTTGGCATTCAAGGATAAGAAGTCCGGTGTTAAAGGCATTGCGGTAAAAGATCCTGGCAAAGCTTTCGGCTATCACACAGGAGATACCACAGGCTTTTATCGCTATGGGGGCATGTTCTCTGGATGAACCACAACCAAAGTTTTTACCTGCTACTATGATATCGCCAGGGTTTACCTTTTTGGCAAACTCTGGGTCTGCATCTTCCATGCAATGTTTGGCAAGTTCTTCTGGGTCGGTGGTATTAAGATATCTTGCAGGAATGATAACATCTGTGTCTATGTTATCTCCAAACTTCCAGGCTTTACCTTTTATGTTTTGCATAACTAACCTCCTTTTTATAGACCTAATTCTTCAGGTGTGGTAATGTATCCTGTAACCGCACTGGCAGCAGCTACGGCAGGGCTGGCTAAATAAACCTCACTTTCAGGATGTCCCATCCTACCTACAAAATTTCTGTTGGTAGTAGCTACAGCCTTTTCTCCTTTGGCAAGGATACCCATGTGTCCTCCTAAACAAGGTCCACATGTAGGAGGAGATATTATAGCCCCAGCCTCTATAAAAATGTCTAAAAAGCCTTTTTTTAGGGCTTCCTTATAGATTTTAGGAGTAGCAGGGATAATGATACATCTTACGTTAGGATTTACTTTTCTTCCTTTAAGGATTTTAGCAGCTATGGCAAGGTCTTCTAACCTGCCGTTGGTGCAGGACCCTATCACTACTTGGTCTATATAAATTTTAGGAAGGTCTTTCACTGATTTTACGTTAGAAGGAAGGTGAGGTAAAGCTACTACAGGGTCTATTTGAGAGACATCATATTCCCTTATTTCTGCATAAGTGGCTTTTTTGTCAGGTTTTAAAACTAAAGGAGGTTTAGTAGAATGTTTTTTAACATAGGCTAAAGTTTTTTTATCTGGGATTATTAATCCTACCTTTCCCCCAGCTTCTATCGCCATGTTGGACATGGTAAACCTTTCTGCCATCGATAGACTTTCTATAACTTCTCCGGTAAACTCCATCGCCTTGTAAAGGGCTCCGTCTACCCCAATGTCTCCTATGGTATAAAGGATTAAGTCCTTTCCTGTAACCCAAGGCTTAAGCTTTCCGTAATAAACAAACTTGATGGTTTCAGGCACCTTAAACCAGGTTTTCCCGGTTATCCAGGCACCGGCAAGGTCTGTAGACCCAACTCCTGTAGCAAAAGCACCAAGTGCTCCGTAGGTACAAGTATGACTATCCGCACCTATTACTATGTCTCCAGGCACAACCAGTCCTAGCTCAGGTAAAAGGGCATGCTCTATTCCGCAAGCCCCACCTTCATAATAATGAGGAAGACGGTACTTTCTCGCAAATTCACGACATATCCTTACCTGTTCAGCACTTTTTATGTCTTTATTTGGGGTAAAGTGATCCATAACTAGGACTATCTTTTCTGGATCAAAAACTCGGTTTATTCCAGTAGCTTCAAAAACTTTAATGGCTAAAGGACCGGTGATATCGTTAGCTAAGGTAAGATCTACCGGTACTTCTACTAATTCTCCTGGTTCTACATAGTCTTTTCCAAACTTGTGAGCTAAGATTTTTTCTGCTAAAGTCATCGGCTTTTTTCCCATATCTTTACCCCTACAGGTTTTTTTAGAGATAATAAATTTTAAAACTTAAGAAATATTTTGCAACCTAAATTTTTTAGAAGATTGCTCAAAATATTCCACCTAAGCAGTAATATATGGCAGGAAGTGGAGAACGTGGGGTGTTATCTCATTAATTGTATAAAGGCCTTAAGAATAATAAAAGGCATGGTAGCTTCCTCAAGAACTAACACACAAAAATTGTCTACCTTCTCATTTCTTAGAAAAGATTTTTAACTTGTTCCATAAGAGGTATTTTCAAGTCAAAAAGTTTTGACACAATAAAATAGACACTTGTAATATCACCTATCTGAGGACGCCTTGACTACAGGAAAAAAGATATTAAAGTTAGCCTTATGAAAAAGGTAAAGGCTGATTTCCTTATTATCGGGGCAGGTATCATAGGGCTTGCCTTAGGTTTAAAACTAAAGGAGCGTTTTCCTGAAAAAGAAGTCTATATCATAGAAAAAGAAAAAGAACTCGGGTTTCATAGCAGCGGAAGAAACAGTGGGGTCCTTCATGCAGGTTTCTACTATTATCCAGATTCCTTGAAGGCTAAGTTTACTAAAAAGGGAAACGAAGAACTAACCCGCTACTGCGAAGTCAAAGGCCTTGGTATAAGAAAATGCGGTAAGGTAGTGGTTGCTAAGTCTGAAGAAGACCTTCCTACCCTTTATGAACTAAAAAGAAGAGGAGAGGCTAACGGGGTAGAGGTTTATTTGATAGACGAAAAGGAGCTTAAAGACCTTGAACCTAATGCTAAAACCTTTCAGAAAGCCCTCTGGAGCCCGACTACTTCAACCGTAGACCCTATAGAGGTTCTTAACGCTTTAAAAAAAGACTTGGAAACGATGGGTGTTAAGTTTTTCTTTAACACCCCTTACCAAAAAAGACTTGGTGAAAACGAAATTTTTGCAGGAAAAATCCTTTTTTCAGCAGAAAAAATCATCAACGCCTCAGGCCTTTACGCCGATAAAATAGCTAAAGATTTTGGTTTTGGTAAAGACTATGTGATTTTACCTTTTAAAGGTCTTTATTTAGAATATACTGGCACCTCTCAGTTTATTTCAAGAAATATTTATCCTGTACCAAATCTTAAAAATCCTTTCTTAGGGGTACATTTTACGATAAAAATTGATGGGACCATTAAAATCGGTCCTACTGCTACTCCTTGTTTATCAAGGGAAAATTACGGCCTTTTTTCTAACTTTAAACTTAATGAGATGACAGAGATTGGGAAGTATCTCTTTTTGCTTTTTTTTAAAAATTCTAAGTTTAGAAGTCTTGCTTTGGATGAGTTAAAAAAATATTGGAAGTCTTATTTGATAAGTGAAGCCCAGAAATTAGTCTATTATATGGATCAGAGAGGGTTTAACCGTTGGGGGAAACCAGGTATAAGAGCCCAACTTTTACACAAGGATACTTTGGAGTTGGTGCAAGACTTTGTAGTAGAAGGAGACCAACATAGTCTTCACATCTTGAATGCAGTGTCTCCAGCGTTTACCGCTTGTCTTCCTTTTGCTGAATATGTAGTAACTCGGTTTTTATAAAATTTTAAGGAAAAAACATGCAAAATCCTGACCAAACTTTTCACAAAGAAGATTTTCTGGTTTGTAAATACTGTGGAGGAAAAGCGGTTTTAGAAGGAACCTGAGCAAAAGGGAAGGTAAGGTGCCTTACCTGCGGAATAGAAAGACCGGCTAAGGAATATGAAGAGGAAATCGAAAAATTAAAAGAAGCTTGGATTTCAGGCCTCGGTTGTAAACTTTCAAAATAGCTTTAAAATAATAAACATGTCTTATATAGTTTTAGCCAGAAGATATAGACCTCAGTCGTTTAAAGAAGTAGTAGGACAGACCCATGTAGTCAAAACCATAGCCAATGCCCTTAAATTAGGTAAGCTTTCTCATGCCCTTTTGTTTTCAGGTATAAAAGGAACAGGTAAAACCACGGTAGCAAGGCTTGTAGCTAAGGCTTTAAACTGCCTAAATCCGATAGAAGGATATGAACCCTGTAATCAATGTCCTAACTGCTTAGAGATTAATCGTGGGGTTTTTGTAGACGTTATAGAAATAGATGCTGCTTCAAACCGAGGAATAGACCAAATAAGAGAGATCATCGAAAACCTTAAATATGCTCCTACTCGAGGTAAAGCCAAGGTTTATATCATAGACGAAGCCCATATGCTTACTAAAGAGGCTTCAAACGCCCTTCTTAAATCCTTAGAAGAGCCACCTTCTCATGTATATTTTATTTTAGCTACTACCGAGCCTAACAGGCTTTTACCTACCATCCTTTCTAGGTGCCAGCGTTATGATTTTAGAAAGCTTGACCTTCCTCAATTAATAAAGCATCTAAAAACCGTTTGTGAAAAGGAGAGTTATCAGATAGAAGAGGAGGCCTTAAAACTTATCGCTAAAGAAGCTCAAGGGAGTTTAAGAGACGCCCTTTCACTTTTAGACCAGGCTATGGCTTATGGAACTCATACCAAAGAGGATGTCATTCAAGCCTTTGGATGGCATGAAGCCTTGTTAATAGAGGAATTAGCTCAAGTTTTGTTGGAGAAAAACCTAAAAAAAACCTTAGAGGTTGTTCAAAAGGTTTACGAACAAGGAACCGACCTTATCTATCTTATGGAAAAACTAACCGAATTTTTCAGAGAGCTTTTCTTGACAAAAGCTCTACCTCAAGAAAATACCCAGCATTTTCAAAATCCAGTTCTTAGAGATTTAGTCTTAGAATACGAATTAGAGGAAATTTTTCTGATCTTACAGAGCTTAACCAGAGACCTTGAGATATTAAGAAGAAGTAGTTATCCTCAGCTGCAGTTTGAATTAGCCTTGGTAAGGGTTTGCGAACAAGCTAAATTAGTTCCTCTAAACAAATTGATAGAGAAAATAGAGACTTTACCTAACCTTTCTTTTGACTATAAAAACCTTGAACCTTCACTTAAAGAAACTGAAGAAAAAAAAGAACCTTTAACTTTTTCTGAAAAAACTTGGCAAGATTTTTTAGAACTACTTGCAAAAGACCGTCCAATTCTTTACAGTCTCGCTAATAGTTTACCCTCACCTGTCTTTAATTTACAGCGTTTACATATAAAAGTTAAGGAACATTTAAAAAATACTACATATTTTGATGAACTTATAGAGAAGATGAAAGAGTTTTTTAAGAAGCCTGTAGAGGTTGAGGTAGAGGTTTCTCCTCAACCTAAGCTTGAAGAGATAAAAGAAAGGCCTGAGGTAAAAGAAATTTTAACCCATCTTTCTGCTAAAATATCTTATATTCAAATATTAAACAAGGAGTAAGATATGAAACTACCACCCCAGTTACAGCAAATGATGAAAGAGATCCAAAAGATGCAAAAAAAGTTAGAAGAAGCTCAAAAGATGCTTGAAGAAAAAACGGTTACCGTTCAGGTAGGTGGAGGGATGGTAACCGTTACTGCTAACGGTAAGCAAGAAATCTTAGCCATAGAAATCGAAAAAGAACTTTTAAATCCTGAAGAAAAAGAAATGTTAGAGGATTTGATTTTAGCCGGGGTAAACGAAGCCTTGAAAAAGGCTAAAGAAATGATAGAAGAGGAAATGGCAAAGATTACAGGAGGTCTAAAAATTCCCGGAGGTTTTAACCTCCCAGGATTATTTTAAATCTCATGTCGATGGTTTATCCCCTTACTCTAAAAAAGCTTATAGAATCTTTATCTAAGATTCCAGGCATAGGGGAAAAAAGCGCTACCCGTATCTCTCTATATTTGTTATCTAAACCTGATTTTTGTGAAACGTTAGGTGATTTGATAAAAGAACTGCCGTATAAGGTAAAGTTGTGCAAGCTTTGCAGGAATCTTTCTGAAGATGAAGTGTGTAGGGTTTGTCAAGATGATAACCGAGAGGCTAAATCCCTTTGTGTGGTGGAAAATCCGGTTAACCTTTTTCATATAGAAAACACAGGGATATATAAAGGTTATTATTTTGTATTGCATTATCTACTTTCTCCTAAAGAAGGTATCGGTCCTAAAGAATTAGAGATAGATAAACTTCTTTTTTTAGTTAAAAAAAGGGGGGTAGAAGAGATAATTTTTGCCCTTTCTCCTACCTTGGCTGGTGAAGCTACCATTAATTATATTTTACAGGTCTTGAGAAATTATCCTATAAAGGTTAGCAGATTAGCCTGCGGAGTTCCGATGGGGATGGACCTACAATTTGTAGACCCTTTAACCCTTAAAAGGGCTTTAGTTTATAGAGAGCTTTTAAAAGAAAAATGAAAGAAGACCTCTTTTTTTGTAAAACTTTAGCTTTGGGAAGTTTAACCAAAGGATATTTTCATAATTTAAGGGGAATGTTACAAGGGGCTTTTTTGGAAGTTCAAATCCTTTTGATGAAAAAAGCCTCTTTAACTCAAGAAGAGCTAACCCAAAGGTTAGAAAAGGTTTTTAATCAACTTAAAAAGCTTAATCAACGATTAGAAATAGCCTATTCTGACTTAAACGATGATTCTCTAAGTTCTTGGGATTTGAAAATTCTTATAGAAGAAGCCTTAGCCTTTTGGGAAGCAGACTTAACCTTTAAACATAATGTAGCTAAAGAGATATTAGAAGAAAAAAAAGGAGAAGTAAAATTTCCCAATAATCTTATAAGAGGTTTTTTCTGTGGTTTAGGGGAGCTTTTGTTCTTAAGTCTAAAAGAGGGAAGGCTTTGGATTAAAATTAACGGAGAACTCCTTGAATTTAGTTGGGATAGAACTTTAGAGCCTCCTTCTTTAGAGAGACTTAAAACGTTTTTAGAGGGCTTTACCACCTTGATAGACTTTGACCTAAACCACCAGAGGTTAAGCTTAAAGTTTAAATCTTATGAAGGATAAAATTCTTTGGCTGGGTTTTTATCTTAAAGAAAGAAACCTTTTGAAAGCCATTAAATTTTTTGAAGAAAATATTTCATTAGAAGATATTTTAGCTTACAAAAGGTATAGTTTAAAAGAAATAGAAGGGTTAGGTCTAAAAGAACTTGAGAAAGCTCAAAAATTAGGTATAGAAATTTTTTTTAGAGAAGACCAAGAATTTCCAGATAAAATTAAGGCTATACCTTATGCTCCGATTTTTCTTTATGTAAAAGGTAGTTTAGAAAAGATAACGCCTTCGGTTGGGGTAATAGGTTCAAGAAGACCTACTAATTACGGAAAAGAGGTGGCATATAAATTTTCTAAAAAACTTTCCCAAGCTGGAGTAGTAATAATATCAGGTCTTGCAAGAGGGATTGATACCATAGCCCACAAAACTTGCTTAGAGGTAGAAGGAAGGACCATAGCGGTTTTAGGCTCAGGGTTAGACGTTGTTTACCCTCCAGAAAATCAAACATTATTTAATAAAATTGCCTCTGGGTATGGAGCGGTGGTTTCAGAATTTCCGTTAGGAACCCCCCCGCGGAAAGAAAACTTTCCGTTAAGAAATAGGCTTATAAGTGGATTTTCAGAGGCTATATTGGTGGTAGAAGCAGGGCCAAAGAGTGGGACGCTTATCACCGCTAAATGGGCTCTCCATCAAGGAAAAGAAGTTTTTGCGGTACCTGGGAGTATTTTTTCTATCCAAAGCGAGGGGACCCATTTTCTTATCAAATCAGGGGCTCAGCCGGTTTTTTCTCCAGAAGAATTGTTAGATTTTTTAGGGATAACAGAGGATTTAAAAACTTTTGGTTTATTTAAGTCAGAAGATAATAAAAATGATAAAGACCTTACCGAAGAAGAGCAAAAGGTTTTGTCTCTACTTTCTTCTTATCCTATCCATTTAGAGGATCTTTTGTTAAAGATAGAACTCCCTGCCGCTGAAGTATTATCGGCTGTCACAGAACTTGAGTTTAAGGGTTTGGTCCAGGTCTTACCAGGTAGCTTTATAAAACTTAAAGATTGAAAACCTCTTTTATTAAACTCTCTGTATTTTTAAGGTTTAATTTTAAAAATATTTTTTCGAACAAGCCCTCCATATCCTCTAAGATGTGTTTTTTAACCTTTAAATCAAGGTCCCACCAATCTTTTTTAAAGGCTCCAAACCCTTTTTTTCTGGTTTTATAGATAAATTGCGATTCAGAAAGGCCTTCTTCCCATTCGTGTTTAAGGTTTTCTTTAAGGTATCGGTAAATTTTTTCTCTAAACTCAGCAGGAAGGGCAGGATGGTCGTAAAGAAAGTTTTGAAAGGCTGTGGCTAAGTGGACCTCTACGCATTCATTTTCGGGGAAAAGGCTGAAATAATCTTCTGGTAGGGTAGAAGCTCCATGCTGGACCGCACCTGCAAGTCCAAATTCTTCTCTAGCGATTTTAGAAAGTTCTTTTAGGGTTTTGAAATCTAGTTTGACTTCAGCGATTTTACCGTCTGGTAAAACCACTCCACCATGGATAGTTCCTGTTTGAACACTTATTTTGGAAATTCCTTCTTCTTTTTTTAAGGTTTGTTTTAGCCCTTTCATAAAGGCCCTAAGCTCTTCAGGGGTGCTGTTTTTACCTCCTATTTCTCCGATTTCTCCTCCTAAGGTAACTTTAATTCCTGTGGGTTCGATTTCTCTTACAAAATCACAGAGCTCAGCGGTTACTTCGTAATTATACCTTTGTTGCTCAGAAATTTCCTTTTTTTCTAAATCAACCAAAGTAGAGGCGTCTATGTCTATGTTATAAAACTGAGCAGATAAAGCCTCTTTAATAAGGTTTTTAAGGTTGTTTTTTTCTTTTTCAGGGTTGGCAAAAAAAGACTTTCGGTTAAGTTGAAAGTGGTCTCCTTGAATAAAAACCGGAAGCCGATAGCCTTCTTTAAAGGCTGCCGCTAAAACCACGGTAGCGTATTCTAATGGTGGTTGTTTAGTATAACCTATTTCAGACTTAGCTATCTCAAAGATAAAGGCTCCGGCTGAAAGCCTTTTAGCTGTTCGAAAAATTGCTCTGGCTACATCATAAGTCATACCACGCAGATTAATTGCAGGCACGGTAAAACCAAGAAACTTTTTGGAAAAGCGTTGGTATAAAGGATAGATACTATAACCTTTGATCCCTAAATCTTTTAGCGCCTCGTGTAAAACCGATAGTAGTTGTCTATCTTCAAAAACTGCCTGATAAATTAATCTATCTATAATTTTAGGGTTTTCCGTAAGTTCAGCCAATATTTGTTGTTTTTCCATAAAAGCCTCCTTTGAACCAATCATTATTCCTAAGGTAACCATAAAACCAAAATTTTACAACTCAAACTGTAAACCTCCTGTAAAAGGTTGCAAAAAAGTAAAAGGAGAATAAAATAAAAACATGGCTGAACCAAACATAGACAAACAACCTGTGCTTTTTCAACTGCCAACGGGTCTTTTCTTAGGTGTGGTTTGTTATAATACTTTTTTTGAATCCCTTCAGTTTGTTCTGGAAAAAAAGGAGTTTTTTGAGGTAGAATGGCCTGCTTTGGTTCAGTTTGATAAAACAGGGCTTTATCCTATCTTACTTGGTATACCTACTATTACCTTACAGAGAGTTCATATTATCTGGTATACCCTTGATTTACCAAAAACGCTTTTTAGCCTCTACCAACAGGCTGTTCCTATTCAGTTGACAGACCCCTTTTTACCTCCCGGCCCAAAAGGAGGAGGTCCTAAAAAACCAGAAAAAAAAGAAACTCAGGAAAAAATCATACCTTTTCCGTTTAAAAAAGAAGAAGACTAAACCTTCAAAGATTCTTTAAAAACTCTAAGGCTTTTAATTCCTTCCTTAAAAAGGAGGTAAACTAACAAAAGAAACAATGAAAATTTGAGGTTTTTCAGTAAAATAAGCTCGGTTATTATTACTAAAAATAAAACAATAAAATCAAAAAAAATAAACCTCTCTTCCCTTTCTGGTTCAAAACTTTTTGCCCCTTTTAAAAAGATTATTCCCATAAGCAAAGGTACTATCCAGAAAACTTCTTCTATGAAGGGAAAAAT
This sequence comes from Thermodesulfobacterium sp. TA1, assembly GCF_008630935.1. Classification (NCBI taxonomy): domain Bacteria; kingdom Pseudomonadati; phylum Thermodesulfobacteriota; class Thermodesulfobacteria; order Thermodesulfobacteriales; family Thermodesulfobacteriaceae; genus Thermodesulfobacterium; species Thermodesulfobacterium sp. TA1. Next base: position 1,173,581 of record NZ_CP043908.1, on the reverse strand, counting down.
TAGCAACAAAAAAAGAGGATATAAAATCTCATATATCAGTTTATTTCGAAAATTTTTATGAAATAAGAGGTTTAAATTGTTCATATTACGTAAAACATATCCAAAAGCACTAAGATAAGAAAGAAAAACAACCCCCCAGATAAGCATTTCTATTAGAGAGGTATTTAGATTAGGGTAAAAGGTTTTGGCTAAGACTACGCCTACGGCTAAGGTCATTTGAAAAAAAGTTTTAAATTTAGCTATTAGATGGACCTTCATTTTTTGAGGGAAAATACTCCTTAAAAAGGAAATCCAAATTTCTCGTAGAAGAAGCAAAAATACCGGTAGATATGGGAAATAATTAAGTTTTACTAAGATAAGATAGATGGTAGTTATAAAAATTTTGTCGGCTATAGGGTCAAGAAGGGCCCCGAGTTTTGAAGTTCGGTTATATTTTCTGGCTAAAAGTCCATCAAAATAGTCGGTTAGAGAAAGAAATAGCAGTAAGACTGTAGCTATAAGGTTGGAGAGAAAGGAATTTATAAAAAGAAGAATACAAGGGATAGGTAGAAAAAATATTCTCATTAAAGTAAGAAGATTAGGATTTATTTTTTTGTTCACGTTTTAAATTATACTATAATTTTAATGTTTTACACAGTCAAAGATTTATTTCTACAGGAGAATTATTACTTATTTGAGATAAAGGTTAAATTTGAGTTTTTTAGGCTTTTGAAGGTTAAGCTATTGAATTTTTTGTAGGGTAGACTATAATATTATAACACTCTTTAAAGGTGGAGGCCGTAGCTCAATGGTAGAGCACCGGGCTGTGGCCCCGGGTGTTGCGGGTTCAAGCCCCGTCGGCCTCCCCATTTTTATTATTTAATTAAGATTATTAAATAGGTCCTGTGATAAGGAGGTTGATTTATGCATCCCTTAGTAAGAGAAGTAGAAAAAAATTATTTAAAAGAAGGACTTCCTAAGTTTAATCCAGGAGATACGGTAAGGGTTCACTTTAGGCTTAAAGAAGGGGAAGAAAAGGAAAGGATTCAAGTTTTTGAAGGGGTTGTTATAAGAAGAAGAGGTTCTGGTATTAATGCTACTTTTACTGTGAGGAAAGTCTCTTTTGGAGTAGGGGTTGAAAGGACTTTTCCTTTACATTCTCCCAGGATTGAAAAGGTTGAAATCGTTAAGAGAGGTAAGGTAAGAAGGGCAAGGCTTTACTATCTTAGAGAACGTTTTGGTAAGGCTGCTCGTATTAAAGAAAGGTTTGATAATAAAGTTATGGAGTAAAAAATAAAAAAGAGGGGTAGAAACACCCCTCTTTTTTAAATAAACCTTGGTTAAAGAACAAAACGTTTTTTCTTCTGTCGAAAGTTCATTCGATAGATTTTCAGATTTAGAAAAATATTTAAAAAACTTAGGCTATAGCATAATAGCCGGGGTAGATGAAGCAGGTAGAGGGGCTGTCGCAGGTCCTGTTTTTGCTTCAGCAGTTATTCTTCCTAAAGATTTTATTTCTAAAGAGATAAAAGATTCAAAAAAATTAACCCCTAAAAAAAGAGAAGAGTTGTTTGAATATATATGTTCTCATGCTTTATCATATGCTATCGCTAAAGTAGACGTAGAGGAGATAAACGCTAAAGGTATTTTAAAGGCTACGTTTAAGGCTATGTATGAGGCTATAAAAGGGCTTAACCCTTCACCTCAGGTGGTATTGGTAGATGGACCTTTTTTAATTCCAGAATACCATGGTGTTCAAAAGGCGGTGATAGACGGAGACAATCTTTGTGTTTCAATAGCGGCAGCTTCTATATTGGCTAAAGTGGCTAGAGATCGGTATATGCAAGAATTGTCTAAGGTTTATCCTCAATACGGTTTTGAAAAACATAAAGGTTATGGAACTAAGCTTCATCTTGAGAGGATAAAACTCTATGGTCCATGTGAGGTTCATAGAACCTACTATCGGTGTTTTTTATGATTAAAAAATTATTTGAGGTCCTCTCCTCTAAACAAAAAGGTGGATTAGCTGAAAGTTTAGCAGAAAAATACCTTAAAGCCCAAGGTTTTAAAATAATCGCTAAAAACTTTCGGACTAAACAAGGGGAAATAGATTTAATAGCCATGAAAAAGGATCTGTTGGTTTTTGTAGAGGTAAAGGCTGATTTTCAAGGTTTAGATTTTATTGCAGAAGAAAAGATAGACCAAAGAAAAATAAGAAAGATTTTTGGGGTGGCTGAAGAATTTTTGTTTAAAAATTCTAAAAATTTAAGTAAAATAAAAAATATCAGGTTTGATGTTGTGGTGATTAGAGGGGAGGAGGTATTTCATTATGAAGACGCTTTTCAAAAAGACGTTTGAGGGACTATCTTTAGATTTAAAGGAAATTTTAAAGCTTTCTGAGAAAGAGTTAGAAAAAAGATTGCAGGCTTTAGATTTTTATCAGGCCTATGATTTGGTGCTTAATGCCCCTTGGGAGGATAAGGCTAAACTTATACTAAACTCTCCTTATCCTGAGGGTTTAGTAAAAAATCTTCCTTATCAAGAGTTGTTTTTAACCATCAAAGCTTCTTCTCTTGATTTATCGGTTGAGCTTCTTTCTTATGCTAAAGGAAGTCAAATTCAGTTTATGTTTGATATGGATTGTTGGTATAAAGACCGAATTAAAAAAGAAAGGGTTGCTTCTTGGATAGTCCTACTCTTTCATGCGGGAGAGGGAAAAGTTTTAGAATGGTTAAAGGTAGCTGATTTTGATTTTTTGATAGCGATGTTTCAGAAGTTTATTAAGGTATACAAAAAGCCAGACGATATAGAGTTAATAGAAGCTATGGACTTTTTGCCTTATTTTACTTTAGATGATTTCTATTTTATAGAATTTCAAAATGAGGCTTTAGAATTTTATTTCAGGAGAATGATAGAGATTTTAAGAGAGGAAATGGCAGAAACTTATTTTGCCTTGCTTGAGTCTGTAATCTGGGAGATTCCAGCAGAGGTAGAGGAGAGGGCTTATCGGTGGAGAAACGGAAGGTTAGCTGATGAAGGTATTCTTGAATATTTTGAAGCTTTAGACGTTTATACTATTTTGCATCCCAAAAGCTTAAGAAAAATAGAACCTATAGCGCTTCCTTCTTCAGAAGAGAAAGAGGAATTTTCTCCGATTAATATCATGGTTTATCCTGGAGAGGAGGAGTTGTTGATTTTTAAAGTTGTAGAGGCTATAAATGACCCTTATCAGATAGGAAGAATAAAAAAAGAACTTGCTTGGTTGGCTAATAAGGTAATCATCGTAGACAACGTCGTCATAGACGAGATAGAGCAGGTTAAAAAAAGTTTAGATAAATTATGGGGTAGTTTAAACTTAGGGATAGAATATCTTTCTCAAGGGAACAGAGAGGTAGCCAAAAGTTTGGTAGAAGAACATTTCCTCGAAGACCTTTTTAGGGTAGCTCAGACCCTACTTAAACAACTTCGAAAATTCGCCCTTTCGGTTACTAAAAGTAAAGATTTTGATCCTTCGGTTTTAAGATATCTTGACCAACCTTATAAAGGATATCTTGAAGGGGTTTTGGTGAAAAAAATAAACGAAATAAGGTATTTCCGTCCAGAAAAAATAGGGACATTAGAAGAATACACCTTTTTTAAGAAAATAAGCGAAGTAAATACCGCTCGTAGGTATATAGAGGAAATAGGTTATATAGCTCCGGTGATGGAGAGGATGTTTGGTTCAACCCTTAGTTGGATTAAAGAAGTAAACCAACCAGGTAGAAATTATGATGTAAACTTTTTAACCTGGAGTGGGCTTATCCTTACTTCTTTTTTTCACTGGAAATTAAACGGAGAGTTTATTTTTAAAGCCATACCTAAAAGTAGTTGGGCTAAAGTTTTAAATGAACTTTTTGAAGAAAAAGAAGATCATTGCGAGCTTAAACCAGAGATGAAAGAGACATTTTTTAAAAGTTTTGAAAACTATGTAAAAACGAACTGGTATTATGAAGGAGAATTGTTAAACTCTTTTCTCAACTTTGTCATAGAAAAACTTTCTTTAGAGTTTAGAAATATCGACCTTAAAAACCCCCCTGATCCCAAATACCAAACCTTGATTTTGATAGACCTAAACCATTGAGGATTTTATGGAAAAAAAGTTTATTAACTTGAAAGAGTCTGCACTGGCTATTTTAAAAGAAAGATATCTTCTAAAAAAAAACGGAGAGGTAGTAGAGTCCCCTGAAGAACTTTTTCAAAGGGTGTCAAAGGCAGTAGCAGAAGGGGAACTATCTTTTGGCGGAACCTCTCAAGCAGAATTTTATCAAGAAAAATTTTATCAAGTGATGGCCAATTTAGATTTCTTACCTAATTCACCCACCCTTATGAATGCAGGAACTCCTTTAGGGCAACTTTCTGCCTGTTTTGTGCTTCCTATAGAGGATTCTTTAGCTTCTATTTTTGAGGCCTTAAAACAGGCAGCCCTTATTCATAAATCTGGAGGAGGCACCGGTTTTTCTTTTTCTAAAATTAGACCTAAGGGGGATATGGTAGCAAGCACCCAGGGAATAGCCAGTGGCCCTCTTTCGTTTATTCAGGTGTTCGATGCGGCTACCGAGGCTATCAAACAGGGTGGAAAACGACGTGGGGCTAACATGGGGGTTCTTAGGGTTGATCATCCTGATATAGAAGAATTTATAGAGATAAAGTTTAAAAATCCTGAGGCTTTAAGAAACTTTAACCTTTCAGTAGGACTCACCGACGCTTTTATGGAGGCAGTAAGAAAAGAAGAAAAATTTCCTTTGGTTAATCCAAGAAATAAAAAAATTACAAAACATGTAGACGCTAAAGAACTTTTTGAAAAGATTAGTTATTTTGCTTGGGCTTCAGGGGACCCAGGGGTTTTATTTTTAGATACCATAAACCGACACAACCCTACACCACATTTAGGAGAGATCGAAGCTACCAATCCTTGCGGAGAACAACCACTATTACCTTTTGAGTCTTGTAATTTAGGCTCGATAAACTTAGCTAACTTTGTAAAAGATCAAAAAATAGATTGGGAGAAGCTAAAGGATGTTGTCTGGTTAGCCGTTAGGTTTTTAGATGATGTGATAGAGGTTAACAGGTTTCCTTTACCTCAGATAACCAAGATTACCAGACTTACCAGAAAGATAGGTTTAGGAGTAATGGGTTTTGCGGACATGCTCATCAAGTTAGGTGTTTCTTATGCAGAAAAAGAAGCTTTAGAAATAGCAGAAAAATTAATGAGTTTTATCGAAAGAGAATCGGTAAAGGCTTCGCATCATTTAGCTAAGGAAAGAGGATGTTTCCCTGCTTTTTATGGTAGTTTTTGGGACAAAATTAACCTCCCTATGAGAAATGCGACCACAACTACCATCGCTCCTACAGGTAGTATTTCTTTAATAGCAGGTGTTTCTCCAGGCATAGAACCTCTTTTTGGCGTTTATTATGAAAGAAAAACCTTAGAAAATAAGATTTTAAAAGGATTTCATCCGTTGTTTTTAGAGGTTTTAGGTAAAGCAGGGTATAAAGAAAATGAAATAAATGAGATTTTATCAGAGGTAAAGAAGGTAGGGCTCTTAAAATATGTAAAAATTTCAGAAAACATAAAGAGGCTTTTTGTAACCACCTATGAGGTATCTCCTGAGACGCAACTTTTGGTTCAGGCAGCTTTTCAAAGACATACCCATAACGCAGTTTCTAAAACCATCAATCTACCTCCTAATACCACAGTTGAGGAGATTAAAAAGATTTATCTTAAGGCTTATGAATTAGGTCTTAAAGGGGTTACGGTTTATAGGTATGGGTGTAAGAAAGAACAGGTGATATATTTAGGGGAAGATAACCCTGAGGGTTTAGGTTGTTTAGTATGTGATTTATCCTTAAGATAAATCTTTAAAAGGAAGGAGGGTTTATGGAAGAAGTAAAGATAGGGCTTTTAGGTTTTGGCACTGTAGGAACCGGAGTATTTGAGTTATTAGAAAAGAACCGAGAGCTTATAAAAGAAAGGATTGGTTTAGTTCCGGTTATTAAAAAAATTTTGGTTAGAGACCTAAAAAAATCAAGAAATACTCAAGTGAATCCAGAATTATTTACTACCTCCTTTGAGGAAATATTAGAAGATCCTGAGATTTCTATCGTTTGTGAGTTGATAGGAGGGATTTCTCCTGCCAAAGATTATGTTTTAAGGGCCTTACAAAAAGGGAAAGAGGTGGTTACGGCCAATAAAGCCATACTTGCTGAGTATGGAGATGAAATCTGGGGTGAGGCTTTAAAGAACGGAAGATTTTTAGGGTTTGAAGCCTCGGTAGGCGGAGGAATACCTATAATAAAAACCCTTAGAGAGGCTCTTATTGGGAATGAGATAAAGTCTATAGTCGGGATAGTAAACGGGACTACAAATTATATCCTTACTAAGATGTTAGAAGAAAACATGGATTTTAGAGAAGCTTTAAAAGAGGCACAAAAAAAGGGCTATGCAGAGGCAGACCCTACCTTAGATATAAATGGAATGGATGCCGCCCACAAGATAGCTATTTTAGCCTCTCTTTCTTTTGGTAGTTTTATTAAATCCTCTCAAGTTTATGTAGAAGGGATAGAAGATATAGACCTTATGGACCTTACTTTTGCTAAAAATTTTGGTTATATCATCAAATTGTTAGCCTATGCTATTAAGCAAAAGAATTATATAGAAGTGAGGGTTCATCCTACCCTTATTCCTGAAAATCATGTGTTAGCCTCTATTCGGTTAAACTACAATGCTTTTTATCTTACAGGAGATTTTGTAGGAGATGTATTACTTTATGGTTTAGGGGCAGGTAAAGAACCTACGGCTAGTGCGGTAGTAAGCGACATCATAACTGCTATAGAATTTTCTTATTTTAGAAAAAAGCCTTTTATAAAATATCCCTTGACCTTTAGCCAGAAAAGTTATAAAATAAGATCCATGGATGAGGTAGAGTTTAAATACTATTTTCGTTTTTCTGCGTTAGATAAACCTGGGGTATTGTCAAAAATTTCTGGTGTTTTAGGAAAATATAACATAAGTATTGCTTCAGTGGTTCAGATAGGAAGGCAAAAAAAGAAACAAGCGGTGCCTATAGTAATGCTTACTCATGAAGCTAAAGAAAAAAACGTAGCAAAGGCATTAGAAGAAATAGATAATTTAGAAGTAGTAAGTGCACCTACTAAAAAATATCGTATTATGGACTTTTAACCTAAGCAAAAGGGAAATATTATGAAAATAAAAGTAGAGATGGGACAATATCAGATTTTAAAAGATAATCCTGCAGTCTTAACTACTGGTTTTTTGGGAAGTGGTTTAGCCATTGGTGTGGTTGATAAAACACACCCACAAGGCGGGTTGTGTTGCTTTGTTTTGCCTTATAAAGATTTAGACATAGAGGTAGAAGATGATTTAGTAGTGTTTTCTGGAGAAAACCTTTTACCTTTGTTTTTAGAAGAAATGGAGAAGTCTGGAATAAATTGGAGTAATGTTAAAATCGTGGTTGCTGGAGGAAGTGTTTACCAAAATAACCCTGAATTTTTGAACCTTGCAGATTTAAACCTCAAAATAACTAAAATGATGTTTAAAAGATATATGATACATGAAGATTCTATAATTTTTAGGACAGGTCTTAACAGTGCATTGGAGGTTGAAGTAGATTTAGAAGAAAAAGCCATAAAAATAAAAATAGATGGGAAAGAAGAGAAACTATGATAGAACAAGTATTAGAAAAAATTTTTGATAAGGTTGACAAGATTCCTACCTTTCCTAAGGTAGCCATGCAGGCTTTGGAGCTTTTGAGAAAAGAAGAGGTAGATTTAAAGGAGGTAGAAAGGGTTATTAAAAGCGACCCTGGAATTGTAGCCAACTTTTTGAAGATTGTTAACTCACCTGCTTTTGGTTTACCTCAAAAAGTAGATTCTTTATTTAAAGCTTTGATGCTTCTTGGGGTTAACCAAATTAAATTTATCATCGTTGCCTCTGTAGCTAAAAATTATTTTGAAAAGGATTTGATAGGTTATGGAATAAGCTCCGAAGATATTTGGTTGCATTCTTTAGCTTGTGGTTTTATAGCAGAAGAAATAGCTTTAGATGTTGGGTTTTCGATAAACAAGATAGAGGCAGTTTATGTAGCTTCAGTTTTGCATGACATAGGAAAAATCGTTTTAGACATCTATACCAAGCTTGAACTAAACAAGTTTATAAAGACCTATGAAGAAAACATAAAACAAGATTTTCTACAAGTAGAGTGGTTGGTTCTTGGTGTAGACCATGGTTTAGTGGGAGCAACCCTTTTACAGAGATGGGGTTTTCCTGAAAACATTTATTTTGCGATAAGAGCTCATCATGACCCTGACCTTATGTTGCAAAGCGATGTGGCAGCTATAGTTGCACTTTCTAATATGTTAACCAATATGTTGGGAATAGGTGGAGGAGTAGACGTTTTTAAGTATAAAGTTCCTTCCCAGCTTTTAAGTTTTTTAGGCTTAAAACAAGAGAGACTATTAAAGTATATGAAAATAGGTCTTTATAAATCATTAGTTTTTAAAAAGGAATTTTAGAATTTTGTTTTTAAAAACCTCTTGACAAAAAAAATAAAAGTTGAATATTTTATATAAACTTCAAAATCAAAGGGAGGAGGTAAGGGAGATGAAGAAGGTAGTATCTTTCATGTTAAGTTTGGCTTTAGCAGGTGTGATTGGTTTAGCTGGATGTCAGCAGAAGAAGGAAGAGGCTCCAAAGCCTGAGGCACCAAAGACTGAGGCTCCAGCTCCTGCAGCCCAGCCAGCTAATCAGACAGAACAGCCAGCTCAACCTGCAGGTGAGAAACCAGCTGAGAAACCTGCCGAGAAGCCAGCTGAAAAACCAGCTGAAAAGAAGTAAAATAAAAGGGAGAGGTGTAAACTATGTTGAAAAAATTGTTAGGAACAGTAGTAGCTTTAGCTCTTTTAACCTCTCCTGTTTTCGCTGCTGAACAAGTAGCTAAACCAGAAGCTACCAAAGGTAATGCTACCGAGAAAAAGGTGGAAAAGAAAGTAGAGAAAAAAGACAAGAAAAAAGAAACAAAAAAAGAAGAAAAAGCTGCTAAACCAGCCGGTGCTAAGAAAAAAGTAGAGGGCTGCTAAGTTTTATAAAGAATTTAATTCCCCGGGAAAGCCTTTTTCCCGGGTTTTTATCTATTATTTTTTGGGATGGTGTTTTGTAAATAATTTTTCATGTAAGATTATAAGATCTGGATGTTTATCAAACTCAGGTTTTAATCCTATAGGTTCTATTTTGTAGTAATCTGCCATAAAATAAGCGTTAGCCAATACTATTAGGTCATGGTCAGAAAAGATAATTTTATGCTTAGTATGCTTTTTATGATATCCCCATGCTTTTCCATAAGGAGGACCATAGGTGGGTTCGTGGATGACGATAATTTTTTTAAACTCTATCTCTGGTTTAATCCCAAAATAGATAAAGATATCATACCAACTATACCCTCGATTACGTAAATCTATGATAAAATCCGGACTAACCCTTCTTTTTTTACTTATATAAAGGACTAACGGTATTTCTTCTTCTCTAATGGTAGAAGCTTTCTTTTTAAGGATGATAATTGTTTCCTTTGGAACCTGGAAGTAGTCTCCTACCGCTAAAAAAAAGTGATCTATTCGATTTTCAGAAATAGAAACTCCAAGGTTGATATTTTCTGCTTTTAAGTTTATGGGAGTTAACAAAAAGAATAAACAAACTCCTAAAATTCCCCTTTTAAACTTTTTTTTCATGTTTTATCCTCCTGCAATTTTTATGTTAAGGTTTGTTTAACACATTTTGTTTTGTATAATAAAACAAAAGCTTATAAGTTAGAGAGGGACAGGGACTCCATTTTTGGTAGGCCTTTGAGCCTCTTAAGGAGTATGTCCCTCTGTCCCTCAACACCCGATAAGTTGGTTGGGCTACCAAAGCCCCAGCTACTCGGGAGGATGGTGTGAGGGACAAAAATCTTAAAAAGGAGGTAGCATCATGACCCATTACATCGGTGTTGACATTTCTAAAGATAACTTCCACTTCTGCATCCTTAACCATGAAGCTAAAACCCTCTCCTCCGGCAAACTCTCTATGTCTCTTCAAGGCTTCTCTGATTTCTTTAACCTTCTCAAAACCCTCTCTGACCCTATCGTTGTTATGGAATCCTCTGGTAGGTTCCACATCCCCCTTTACTGCTTCCTCGTTGAAAAAGATATCCAAACCTTCATCCTTAACCCTAAAATCGTCCACAGATTCTTTGAATTTATCTCCGCTAACAACCCCTCTAAATACGACACAAAAGATGCCAAAATCCTTGCACTCTTCGCTCTTAATAACCCTGAATTCCTTAAATCCTATCCTGAAAACTCTGAACTCCGTAGTGCTTCTCGTCTTATCCAAAAACTTAAACATGAACTTGCTGAAGCTAAAACTCAAATCAAATACGCCCTCACTGTTCTTTTCCCAGAAGCTGAAAAGCACTTTAATATTTACTCCCACTCCTTCCTTAACATACTCCTTAAATTCCCCTCTGCTAAAACCCTTAAAAAAGCTAAACCAAATGAAATTTCCGAAATTATTAAATCCTCTGTTCCTAAAGGTAAAACCCCTTCCTTTTCTCCCGATGAAGTCATAAACCTTGCTAAAAACTCTATCGGGGTTGACAATCCTTATCTCTCTCAAACTCTTATCATCTACATCGAAAAACTCTTTTTCCTTGAGCCAAGAATAAAAAAGCTTGAAGAGATGCTTGTAGAGAAAATGGATGAAGACCAGCAAGAACAAATTAAGCTCATTTCCTCTATAAAAGGTATTTCCTCTAAACTTGCAAGTCTCTTTTTGGCTGAAATCAGAGACGTAAAAAGATTTTCTAATGCCAAAAAGCTCATAAAGTTTGCGGGCACAGACCCAGTAACAAAACAATCTGGTAAGTATAAAGCTAAGATGAGCATATCTAAGCAAGGGTCGAGCTTTCTCAGAAATGTTCTTTTCCAGATGGCGGTAGGTGTAGTAAAATGGAATTTTTACTTCAGATCCTATTTTATACGTAAGAAGAAAAACTTTGGCAGTTATAAGAAAGCTATGATAGCAGTTGTAAACAAACTTATAAGAGTTATCTATGCAATTTGTAGAAAAAAAACTTTCTTTAATCCTGCTTTTTCTAAGTTCCCTGTTCTGGAGGTCTCTCATGTTTAATTCCTATTTTCTGATAGTTGACTCCTTTTATTTAGTTTTTTGGATTTTATTAGCAAAAGATGTGCCTAAGGTTAGACTTAGAAAATAGGAGTTTTAAACGATTTATAGAGGGGGTAAAGTTTTAAGTATTTTATAGATTTTGTAAAAAAGTAAAAAGTTGTAATTTTTACATGGTTAGCTTATATCTTTTTAAAAAGGAAAAAAATTTTTTTTAAAAAGAAAAAAGAGTTTGTTGTTTAAGATAGGGTTCTTCTGGTTCAAAGGCTGCAAACACTTTAACTACTCCATACTCTCCATCGTAGCCAGGCTTAACAAAGACTTCACCTTTTCTGACTCTAAGTATGGCTTCTGTCAGTTTTTCAGGGAAAAGGTTAAACAAATCTTCTTCGGGTAGTTTGAGAAGTAAGTTAATCTCTGTATCAGCCATAGAGGTGTATTGTTCGTAAAGCTTGGTTAAGGTTTTAGAGGTCGGAGAAAGGTTGAAGACCTCGCTTAGGATTTCTATCAAGGGTACTAAATGTATTGAAAGAGGTTTATTAGAAGGCCTATAGGTTTCGTCTCTATCAGCCAAGTCTTCTATCCTGTGAAGTACTCCTATGGTTAATTTTCCGCCACATTTAGGACATTTAAAGCCTAAAGCTTTAGCCTCCTTAGGAGAAAGACACACTTTACAGCTTCTGTGTCCGTCATAATGATATTTGCCTTCTTCAGGATAAAATTCTACAGTAAAAGCAAGGTTTCCTGTTTTTATTGAAGAATAAATGTTTTCATAGGTAAGAGGATAAAAAAAGGCGGTAGCCTCTCGTCCTAATTTGGCAGGGGAGTGGGCATCAGAACAAGAAATAAGGGCAATATGGTCTAATTTTGAGATCCTCCAGTTCATTTCCGGGTCTGAAGAAAGCCCGGTTTCTATAGCGTAGATATAAGGAGTAGCTTCTTCAAAAGCTTCTTCAAGGCTATCAAAACCAGAAAAAGCTCCAAAAATAGAATACCAAGGTGTCCAGGCATGGGCAGGAATAACTAAAATTTTTTCTGAAATTTTCATCAAATCTAATACCAGTTTTTTACAAGAAATCCCAAAAGTAGGCCTTCCGTCTGCAGTAAGAGAACCGAGTTTAGAAAGATAAAGGTTTATCTCTTCCGCTACTTCAAAGTTAGGAGCTATAATTACAAGATGGACCCTTCGGTTGGTTTTATTTCCCTGAGAAAAAATAAGAGAGACCTCAGAAGTAAGAATAAATTTAGGACCTTCAGGTAGGTCTTTAAAGATTAAAAGGTCTGAAACAGGGTCAAATTCAAGCTGAGTTTTTAGTTCTTTAAACCAAGCAGGATGGGTAAAATCTCCGGTACCTATCAATGAGAGCCCTTTTTTCTTTCCAATCCTTGCAATTTGGGGAATTTCCATAGACCGGCTACAAGCTCTACTATATTTTGAGTGAATATGAAGGTCAGCCAAAAAAGAATTTTCTAAAAGTTCTTTTGAAGGTAAAGTTTGATTTTTATTTTGCATTTTATATTAACTTTATCAAACTTAGGTTTTTTTGTCAATCCTATGTAGGACAAACTTTTTCCCTTGACAAAACCTAAAGTATATTTTATTTTTAAAAAATAAATTAGAAACTTAAAGAATGACGAGGAGGTTTTATAAATGGATTTTCAAGAAATTGTCAGCTTAGAGGAAAAGATAGATACCATTATTTCTTTAGTAGTTCAGCTTAGAAATGAAAAAGAAGAGCTTATAAATAAATTAAAAATGAAAGAGGAGGAAAACGCAAGGCTTATAGAGGAAATAGAAAGGAGGGAGGAGGAAAGGAGAGCTTTAAAAGAAAGAATTGGCAGTTTGATAGAGAAACTCTCCCAAATATAGATTAAATAAGCTTATAAACCATGTTAAACTCAAAAGAAGTTAGTTTTAATTTTTTAGGTCAAAGTTTTACCTTTCGAGCTTACATCTCGGAAGAAGAAATAACAGAGGTTATGGCTTATTTAGAGGAAAAAAAGAAAGAAGTAGAAAATATTAAGAAGGTGTCTACTTTTAAGCTGGCTGTTTGGCTACTTTTGCAGGTAGCCCATGATTACGTTAAGCTTAAAAAAGAAAAAGAACAGTTAGAAGAGTATCTTAAGATACAAGTTTTAAAACTGGGAGAGTTTTTAGAAAAGGAAAAGCCATACCTGGGGTGCTCGTGGAAAGAGTAACGCCCTGCCAAGCTAACATCAAAAGTTTGTTGGGGTTAGGTGGATCTGGGGTCTTTTGCTCGTTAAGAGCTTCTAAGATTATCCAGACCCCACCCCTAAGGTTTTAAGCTAAGAGCTTGGAGCAGGGAGCTCCCACGACACCCTGGGGTTTATCATAAGTCTTGTTATTATATATCTTTTTTCTCCTCCCTCCTTAAAAAATCATATATAAAGGAGGCATTCTTATGGGTCTTTTGTTAGGTTTAGTTTTAGGGTTGATCTTAGGTGTGGTTGCTGTTTTTGTTTATTTCTATCTTCAAAGAAAAAGAAGTCTTTTGGTTCAAAAGACCGCAGAAGAAATCATCAAAGAGGCAGAAAACAAGGCTAAAGAAGTTTTAGATAGAGCTGAAACTGAGGCCAAATTAAAGCTTCAACAGGCAGAGCTCAAAGTTAAAGAACAGCTTTTAGTTCACAAACAAAGATTAGAAGAAGAGTTTAATAAAAGGCTTCAAGAAGTGATCTTAAAAGAAGAAAGGATTGCAGGTAAAGAAGAATACCTTTCTAAAAAAGAAAATGACCTTTTTAAAAGAGAAGAACAGCTTTTAAAAAGAGAAGAAAATTTAGAAAAAAAGCTAAGAGATATTGAAGAACTCAAGAAAACATTAGAAGAACAAAAAAATGAAGTAGAAAGAATTTACCAGCAGGCAAAAGAAGAACTTGAAAAATTAGCTGGACTTTCTGAGAAAGAGGCTAAAGAGATTTTACTTAAAAGGGTTGATGAGGAGTTGATAGAGGAAAAGGCAAAATTAATTATGAAAATAGAAAATGAAATCAAGGAAGAGGCTAAAAGAAAAAGCCAAGAGCTTCTTTCCTATTCAGTGGCTAAAGCTGCTATTCCTTTTGTAACTGAAAAGACAGTTTCTACCGTCCAACTTCCTAATGAGGAAATGAAGGGTAGAATTATAGGAAGAGAAGGGAGAAACATTCGTACTTTTGAGACCTTAACAGGGGTTGATCTTTTAATAGACGATACACCTGAGGTGGTGGTGCTTTCTTGTGTAGACCCACTGAGGAGAGAAATAGCACGTTTAGCTTTAGAAAGGTTGATAGCAGACGGAAGGATCCATCCTACCAGAATAGAAGAGGTGGTTAAACAGGTAGAAGAAGAGATGGAACAACATCTTATAGAAATAGGTGAAAAAGCTTGCTTTGAGTTAGGGGTTTATGGTCTTCATCTTGAGTTGGTAAAAATGTTAGGTAAACTTAAATATAGAACAAGCTACAGCCAAAACGTACTTCAGCATTCTATAGAAACAGCCATTATTTGTGGTGCTTTAGCAGGAGAATTAGGTATAGATGTTAAAAAAGCCAAAAGGGCTGCTTTACTACATGACATCGGTAAGGCTGCTTCCTATGAGTTAGAAGGTCCTCATGCTTTAATAGGGGCTGAAATCGCAAGAAAATATGGGGAAGATGAAGAAATAGTGAATGCTATAGCCTCTCACCATGAAGATATTCCAATAAGCAGCCTTTTAGGCATCCTTTTACAGATAGCTGATGCTATTTCAGGTGCAAGACCTGGTGCTAGAAGAGAACTTTTAGAAGCTTACATAAAGAGAATAAAGGAATTAGAATCTATAGCCTACTCTTTTGAAGGGGTTGAAAAAGCCTTTGCCATACAGGCAGGTAGAGAAATAAGGGTAATCGTAGATGATAAAAAGATTACAGACGAACAGGCTTATGTATTGGCCAGAGAAATTGCTCAAAAAATCGAAAAAGAGGTGACTTATCCGGGTATCATTAGGGTTACTGTAATAAGAGAAACCAGAGTGATAGAATACGCAAAATAAGATAAAAGGTGTTTTTATGGAAAAAAAAATAAAGGTTTTGTTTTTAGGAGATATCGTAGGTAGTGCGGGTAGAAAAGCGGTTAAAGAGCTACTCCCTGAACTTTTAAAAAAATATAAACCCGATTTTGTAGCAGCTAACGGAGAAAACGCCGCAGGTGGTTATGGTCTCACAGAAAAAGTCGTAGAAGAACTCTTTTCATATGGTATAGATGTATTAACTTCAGGTAATCATATTTGGAAAAAGGAATTTTATCCCTACCTTAATAAGTCTGAAAGGGTTATAAGGCCTGCTAACTATGGGGAAGGGGCACCAGGAAAGGGATGGACTATTTATACTAAAAAAAATTTAAAATTAGGTATAATTAACTTAGAAGGGCGTGTTTTTATGCGCCCTTTAATTAACCCTTTTTTAGTAGGTAAAAAATTAGCCTTAGAAATAAAAAAAGAAACACCGTTTATTTTGGTGGATTTTCATGCAGAGGCTACCTCAGAAAAAATAGCTTTAGGTTATTTTTTGGACGGCTTAGTTTCTGCAGTGATAGGCACTCATACCCATGTCCAAACTTCAGACGCCAGAATTTTACCTCAAAATACTGGTTATATAACAGATGTAGGGATGTGTGGAGCGGTAGAAAGTATTATCGGAATGAAGATAGATCAAGCTATAGAAATGTATCTTAATATGGTCCCAAGAAAATTAGAGGTAGAAAAGACGGGAAAACTTAAGCTTGAAGGAGTTTTTTTGGAATTAAACGAAACAGGAAAAGCTTCTTTTATCGAAAATTTTAGGTTTATTTTTTAGGTTGATTTTTTTTCCACCATTTTTGAAAAAGGGTACGTTTTAAGGGAGAAAGTCGGTCTACAAAGAGTATCCCTTCTAAATGGTCGTACTCATGTTGAAACGCTATGGCATGTAACCCATCAAGCTCTTTTTCAACAAGATTTCCTTGTAAATCTAAAGCTCTTATATAAAGCTTAGAGTATCTTTCTACCTTGGCATAATACCCTGGAATACTAAGGCATCCTTCTTCGTAAGTGGTATATCCTTCAGCCTGTAAAATTTCTGGGTTTATATAGACCTCTAACTTAGGGGTTCCCTCCTTCTGCAAGATGTCTAACAAAAAAATCCTCTTTAAAACCCCTACTTGGTTGGCTGCTAACCCAAGTCCTTTAGCCTTATACATGGTTTGAGCCATTTCCTCAACCAACTTTTTAATCTCCCCATCTATGTTCTCTACAGGCAAAGCCTTTTCTCTTAAAGTAGGATGACCTAAGGTTAATATTTCCATGTTTTTCTCCCAAATAAGTTTTTATAAATATTATTTTAAAATTGATTTAAATTTTTTCAATTGCCTAGTACCATATTTAGTAATCCTGTTAAGGATTGGTTAGATAATACTGCTAAATAATATCAAAGGCTCTATCTTTTAAAGAGATAAACCCTTTTTATATCGTTTGGGATGACAAAGGCTTAAGAGTTTAGGTTTTATAGAGAATTTTAAATAGTTAAACAAGATTTTTTGGTAAATAGGCTTTTTTTAGAGTTGTCAAAAAGCTTATTAGAAGGCATAATAATAAAAAATAAGACAAAAAAAATCTGGAGGTATAGATATGAAGGCTATATTTTTAGTGTCAAACAGACCTTTTACCGGAAGAAACGTTTTAGCTTTAGGACTGGCTTTAAACCTTAAAGAAAAAGGTAATAAGGTTGGGTACATGAAGCTAATAGGTAAAGTTCCGATAAAGGTAGGAGATAAGATCCTTGACGAAGAAGCCATGTTTATCCATCAGGTCTTAGAAAGTGAAGACCCGGTTGAGTGGTCCTGCCCGTTTGTGTTTACTTATGATATCCAGTATAAACTTTTTGAAGGAGAAGGTGTAAGTTTAGACCAACAGATAAAAGAGGTGATAAAAAAACAAGCTGAACTTAAAGATTATCTTTTTGTCGTAGGAGGAGACAACATTTTTGAAGGCTACAGCCTGGGGATAGATTGTTTTCATTTGATAAAAGAGTTAGATGCCAAGGGAGTAATAGTTCAGCTTTGGGATGGGGAGACCTCGGTAGACGATATCCTTGGGATAAGGGAGCTTTTGGGTGCAAGTTTTGCGGGTGCGGTGATAAACAAGGTCCCTGTTGAGGAGTATCCTTATGTAAAGGAGAAGGTGGTGTCTTATTTAGAAGGGAAAGGGGTAGAGGTTTTAGGGGTATTTAAGCGGGATAAGTTGCTTGAGGCAGTAACGGTTAGGACGTTGCTTGAGGTGGTTAACGGAGGGATAGTGTGTTGTGAGGATAAGCTTGATGAGTTTGTAGAGAACATAACGATCGGTGCGATGGACCCTGAGAATGCGATGAGGTATTTTTTGAGGATACCTAACAAGGTGGTGATAACCGGTGTAAACAGGACAGACATTCAGATTTTAGCCTTAGAGACCTCTACTAAGTGTTTACTTTTGACAGGAGGATTATACCCAAGTGAGATGGTGGTTAACATAGCTAAGACCAAAGGGGTGCCTGTGGTGGTTACTTCTCTTGATACCTTTTCCTCGGTTGATAGGATCCAAAATTTAGTGGGCAAGGCCATTCTCAAAGAGAAAGGCAAAGCTTTAAGGGCTAAAGAGATGGTAATGAAAGAACTTAGTTTGGAAAGGTTTTTAAACTTGGTAAGAGGATAAAGGTTATGGGTGAAAAGTTAGTTTTAGCCAAGTGGATAGTTCCATCAGCCTACGAAAAACCTATAAGAGACGGAGGAATTTTAATAAAAGACGGATTTATTTTAGACATAGGTCTTGGAGAAGAGCTTAAGGTGAAATATCCAAATGCAAATAAAGAGGTGTTTAAAAGTGGTATAATTATCCCAGGGTTGGTAAACGGGCATACCCATATTCCGATGAGTATTTTGAGGGGGATAGCAGAAGACCTATCCCTTATGACTTGGCTACATCAGTATATCTTTCCGGTAGAAGCTAAACTAAAGAGAGATTGGGTTTATTGGGGAAGTTTACTTTCTATCATAGAGATGATAAGGTCAGGAATTACACTTTTCTGTGATATGTACCTTTTTGAAGAAGAAGTAATAAAAGCCGTTGAGGAAGCCGGGGTAAAGGCTTTGGTTGGTGAAGGACTTTTTGATTTTCCCTCTCCTAGTTATGGCCCTTTAGAAAAAGGTTTTGAACTTACAGAAAGTTTGTTAAAAAATTTTCAGAACCATTCTTTAATAAAAATAGCAGTATGTCCTCATACTTTATACACCTGTTCTTCTGAAACGGTAAAAAGGTGTATTAAACTTACAGAAAAATATGGAGTTAAACTTCACATTCATCTTTCCGAAAATCAGGAAGAAATAAAGGTAGTAAAAGAACGTTATGGTAAAACTCCGATAGAACTTCTTTATGATATAGGAGGGGTTAATGAAAACCTTATAGCGGTTCATGGAGTTAAGATAACTCCTAAGGAAATAGAGCTTATGGCTCAGGCTAAGGCCAGTTTTGTTCATTGTCCTGAAAGTAATTTAAAGTTAGGATCAGGAATCGCACCGATACCTGAAGTGATAAAAGCTGGGATAAACTTAGCCTTAGGCACCGATGGCCCTGCCAGCAATAACGACCTTGATATGTTTTCTGAGATGCGAACAGCAAGTTTAATACAGAAAGGAGTAAAGGAAGACCCAACGGTTATAACGGCTAAAGATATTTTTTACGCTGCTACAGAAGGTGGGGCTAAAGCCTTGGGTTTTTCAGATACAGGTAAACTAGCTATAGGTTATAAAGCTGACCTTGCAGTAATAGACCTTTCTAATCATTCTTTACAGCCAGACTATAATCCTTTTGCTTTGATAGTTTATACAGCCAAGGCAGGGTGTGTTTCTCATCTAATGGTTGACGGAAGATGGATCATGAAGGATTATAAAATCCTTCATATAGATGAAGACATGGTAATAGAACAGATAGATAGAATAAAAACAGAAGTTTGGGAGATTATTACCTAAAAGATTAAATGAGGCGATTTTCCTCTTTGAGGCATTTTGCATCACCACAATTTTAATAAAAATAGACATTTTTTTTGTTTTCTTAGTGTGCAAGTCAGGCATAAATTTTGTTATAAGAATGTTGTAAGTAAAATATATTAGTGAAATTTTTAACAAAGCTATTTTAAATTTTAGTATGTTTGTAATATAGAATTTAATAACTACAAATCATATTTATAAGGAGGGGCTTATGATTGAGATTGAAAAAATAAAAGTAAGAGATGTAATGACTACACCTGTGGCTACCATCGACGGTAACGCAACAGTAAAAGAAGCGGCAGAACTTATGATGAAAACCGGTTATAGAGGATTGGTAGTAGATAAGGTAGATGAAGAAGATGCCTACGGAATTATTACGGTTAAAGACATAGTTTATAAGGTTATAGCTAAAGGGTTACCTTTAGAAAAGGTCAGGGTTTTAGAAGTTATGACCAAACCTTGTATCACTGTTCCAGATTATTATGATATCAAATATGCGGCTAAACTCATGTCGATGGCAAATGTAGTAAGACTTCCTGTAACCTCAGGAGGAAAACTGGTAGGTATGGTAACTTTAAGAGACATCATAAAGCCGCATGTATAAATCTAATGGTTTACATAAAAAATTTTAAACAAGGAGGGAAAGATGGGAGAGTTAACATCTTTGTTAAAAGAGGGTAGGATTTTTTATCCACCTCAAGAAGGTAAGGACCAAGCTTATATTTCTTCTCGTTACAAATATAAACAAATCTATCAATATTCTTTAGATGATCCCGATGAGTTTTGGGCTGAAAGGGCTAAAGAGTTGATTACTTGGTTTAAATATTGGGATAGGACTTGTTATTGGGATTTTTATAAACCAGAGATTAAGTTTTTTGAGGGAGGTAAGCTTAATGCTTGTTTTAACTGTGTAGACAGGCATTTAGACAATCCAGCTATTAAAAACAAAGCCGCCATCATTTGGCAAGGTGAGCCTGACAGAGATATCAAGGTGTATACCTATAATATGCTCCATAGCGAGATATGTAAATTTGCTAAGATTTTAAAAAATTTAGGGGTAGAAAAAGGCGACAGGGTGACGATTTATCTTCCTACTATGCCAGAGGCTGTGGCAGCCATGTTAGCTTGTGCAAGGATAGGAGCTATACATAGTGTAGTGTTTGGAGGTTTCTCTTCAGAGGCGCTTAAAGTTCGTATCCTTGACGCTCAGTCTAAGGTAGTTATTACCTGTGATGGAACTTATAGGGCTGGAAGGCGGATCACTCTATTAGACAGAGCTGAAGAGGCGATAAAAGATTGTGATTGTGTAGAATACTGTATTGTTTTAAACCGTTTTGGAGATCCTATTGAGTTAAAGGATAACCGTTGTGTTTTTTATGACGACCTTAAAAAGGATTTAAGCATAGCTGAGTACTGCGAGTATGAGATAATGGATGCGGAAGATCCTCTTTTTATTTTGTATACTTCGGGAACTACAGGAAAACCGAAGGGGGTTTATCATACTACTGGTGGATATTTAGTATATGCTGCCCATACTACTCAATGGGTCTTTGACCTTAAACCTGAAGACATTTATTGGTGCACTGCTGACATAGGTTGGATTACCGGACATTCTTATGTAGTTTATGGACCTTTAGCTTTAGGGGCTACTGTTTTTATGTATGAGGGAGTTCCTACCTATCCAGACCCAGGAAGATGGTGGGAGTTGGTAGACAGATATGGGGTTACGGTGTTTTATACAGCTCCTACAGCGATAAGGGCTTTGATGAGAGAAGGAGATAAATGGCCTAAAAAATATAATCTTTCTAGCTTAAGAATTTTAGGTACAGTGGGAGAACCTATAAATCCAGAAGCTTGGGTTTGGTTTTATGCTCACGTAGGACGTAATCGCTGTCCAGTCGTAGATACTTGGTGGCAAACTGAGACCGGTGGACATATGATAGCCCCAATACCTTTTGCTGTGCCTCAAAAGCCAGGCTCAGCTACCTATCCTTTACCTGGTATAGAGCCTGTAATTTTAAGGGCTGATGGAACAGAGGCGGACATCAATGAAGGAGGACATCTCTGTATAAAAAGGGCTTGGCCTGGTATGGCAAGAGGAGTTTGGGGAGATGAAAAGAGGTTTAAAGAAGTTTATTTCAGTAGGTTCCCAGGATATTATTATACTGGAGATGGTGCCAGAAAGGATGAAGACGGATATTTTTGGATTATGGGAAGGCTTGATGATGTTATCAATGTGTCAGGCCATAGGCTTGGTACGATGGAATTAGAGTCTGCTTTTGTAGAACATCCTGCAGTAGCAGAGGCTGCGGTTGTTGGATTTCCTCATGAAATAAAAGGTGAAGGTATTTTTGCCTACATAGTCCTAAGAGAAGGTTTTGATCCTACTCCAGAGCTTAAAAAAGAATTGGTAAACCATATTAGGAAAGTTATTGGTCCTATAGCTACTCCAGACCATATCCTTTTTGCTCCGGGATTACCTAAGACCAGAAGCGGAAAAATCATGAGAAGGATTTTAAGAAAAATAGCTTCTGGTCAGTTTGAAGATTTAGGAGATACCAGTACTTTGGCAGAACCAGAGGTAGTAGAAAAACTAGTAAGTTTAAGAAAAAATTTGGCCTAACCTGTTGATTTATTTTTAATTTTGATTAAAAATAGACCTATAGGGTTTATCCCTATAGGTCTATTTTATTTTGGGGGAATGTGGATGAAAAATTTTGGGTTTTATCTTCCGACAAAGGTTTTTTTTGGAAAAAAAGTTTTAAGGCAATTCCCTAAGGAAATTCCAAGTTTAGGTAAAAAGGCTCTTTGGGTGTTTGGAAGAAGTTCTATAATGAGAAATGGAGTTTACGAACAAGTTAAAGAGGTATTAAAAAAGGCTAAAATAGAGTATGTAGAGTTTGGAGGAGTAAAGGCTAACCCTTTATTGTCTAAAGTTTTAGAAGGGATAAAAGTGGCTAAAGAAGAAGGAGTAAGTTTTATTTTGGCTACTGGTGGAGGAAGTGTTATAGATACTGCTAAGGCTATCGCTTGTGGAGTTTTTGCAGAAGAAAAGATATGGGATTTTTATGAAAGAAAGGCATTCCCTACGGAGGCGTTACCTATAGTAGCTATTCCAACCATCTCTGGAACAGGTTCAGAGCTTAATAACATAAGTGTTATCGTAAACGATGAGACCAAGGTTAAACTCTCTATGAGCTCTCCCTTTATTTTTCCTAAACTTACCTTTTTAGACCCTACGTTTACTTTTAGCGTTCCCCCAGATTATACCGCTTATGGAGCTTTTGATGCCTTTTCTCATGTTTTTGAGGTTTTTGTAAGTAGGGAATATAAAAAAGATTGTCTTACCGAAGACTTGATGGTAGCTTTAATGAAAAATATTATGAGATGGTCTAAAGTTGCTATGTATGACCCTACCAACTATGAAGCTAGGGCAAACCTTATGTGGGCTTCTTCTTTAGCTTTATGTGGTTTACCTAAGGCAGGGGTAGGCAAATATCGCTTTTTTATCCATGCTTTAGAACACACCTTAAGTGGAGTTTATGACCTTCCTCATGGTTTAGGTTTGGCAGTGATTACTTATGCCTGGATGAAAGTTCATAAAAAAAATAAACTTCTTCATAAATTTTTCGAAAAAGTCTTGGGCATAAAGGTAGAAGATAAGATTTCGGTAGAGATGGGTATTGAAGTTTTTGAAAACTGGTTGAGAGACTTGAGATTGCTTTATACTTTAAAAGACTTAAAGATTCCAAAAGAAGATTTAGACTACTTGGTAGACAAGGCTTATCATATTTTAACCATCTGGGAGGTAGCTGAAGAAATTTCTAAAGAAGACATAAGAGGGATTTTCCATTTAGCCTATTATGAAGAGAAAAACCTATGAAAATAGCGATTTTTGAGATAGAAAAAGACTGGGAAAAGGAATATTATGTAACACAATTAAACCAAAAATTGGGACCTGCTTTGTCTAACATAGAGATTATTTTTACCTCAGACCCTTTAGATGAGTTTTCGGCAAAATTATATACAAATTTAGATATAGTAGTAATTTATATTAGTTCTTTAATAACTGAAAAAGTACTAAGTCAACTTCCTAATCTAAAACTCGTGATTACGAGAACTACAGGTACAGACCATATAGATGTTTTATGTTGTCAAAAAAGAGGAATAATGGTTGCTAATTCTCCTTATTATGCTTCTAATACAGTAGCAGAGCATACCATAGGGCTTATTTTTGCTTTGGCTAAAAGAGTAAATGTAGCTATCTCAAAAATTAAAAATTTGGATTTTTCAAGAGAAGGACTTTTAGGTTTAGACCTTTTTGGTAAAAAAATAGGGATTATAGGGACAGGAAGAATAGGAAAAGAGGTAGTAAGGATAGCCCATGGTATAGGGATGAAGGTTTTAGCTCATGATATAAAGCCAGACCCTCAGTTAAAAGAAAAGTTTAATGTAACCTATCTCTCTTTAGAAGAGTTGCTTAAATTATCCGATATCATAGTAGTAATGGTACCTTATTATCCTAAAACTCACCATATGATAAACCTTGAAAACATAAAATTGGTTAAAGATGAAGCCATGTTGATTAATACTGCCCGTGGTCCTATTGTAGACACAGAAGCTTTAATTTGGGCCTTACAAAATCAAAAACTTCAAGGAGGAATCGCTCTTGATGTGTTTGAGGGAGAAAAACTCTTGCTTGAAATGAAAAAGGTATTGGAGGGTAAATTTTCTCTTCAAGATTATGAAAGGGCATTTAAAACCCTTCATTTATTAGGTTATCCTAATGTTATTTTTACGCCCCATACAGCCCATTATACTAAAGACGCCATAAAAAGAGATATCCTTTGGGTAGTTGAAGTAATCGCAGAGTTTTTAAACTATAAACAGCTTTCAACCAGTTATCAATTCTATTTTTGAACCTTCCATTCAGAAATTAAAAATTCGTCAATTTTAAAAAAATTTTTTATTTCTAACCTTAATACTTTGGTAAGAGATTTAAAACCTTCTCCACCTACAAAAGTAGGTACGTTTTCTCCTCCTACTATTATTGGAAGGTGGATAATTCTTATTTCATCTACGTATCTATTTTTTACAAACTCCCAGTTTATAGAGGAACCCCCTTCTACCATCAGTTTTTTAATACCTCTTTGATAGAGGTCTGGTAAAAGTAAACTAAAGTCTACCAACTCTTCCCCAGAGATGATAACCTCAGCCCCAAGTTCTTTCAATTTCTCTATTTTTTCTTTAGGAGCTCTTTTGGTAGTAGCTATGATGGTAGGAGCTTCTTTAGAAAGAATGTTAGAGTTATAAGGCACATTAGCCGTAGAACAAGGTATAATCCTTACAGGATTTTTTCCTTCTACATATCTTACGGTTAAGCTTGGGTCGTCTGTTCTTACTGTTTCACACCCTACCATGATACCGTCAACCTCAGCCCTTATAGCATGCAAATAACGATAAACCTCTTTAGTCATAATACTCATCAATTCTTTGCTTGAAGCCCCTCTGTATAAAGTAAGTTTTCCGTCTATCGTTACTTCAGAAACGATTATTACATAAGGTCTATTCATCCTTTACTCCTCTAAAGTTTTGGTATAGATATACTAATCTACTGATAAAAGAAGCTAAGCTTAACAAAGTAATAAGTTTAATACCGAACTCAAGCCCTATATCATAAAAACTAAGTTTTTCTAAAAAAGTAAAAAAAAGAAGGCTTAAATGGGTTTCAGGACGTCCAAAGAAACCTGTGTTTTCTAAAGGGTCTTGAATTTTCCCTTTTAGTTTTACTTGATAACCTATTTCGGCATATACTACAGGTTTAATAAAAGAATGAAGCATCGAAGACACTATAGCTAATATAGTCCAAAAAGCATCTGTATATACATAAGCAATCGTTCCTAATACTACTCCATCTACCCATTTATCAGCGATCCAATCAAAAACCGCTCCAAATTTGGTGGGACGACCTGAAAGCCTGGCTAATTCACCATCAAGAAGGTCTAAAAGGCCTGATAAAAATAATAAAAAAGCAGCCGTAATTAAGTAATCATAATAAAAACATATACCTGCAAAAGTTCCAGAGATTAAAGATAGAGAAGTAACAAAATTAGGAGATAGGTTAACTTTATAAAGAAAAAGTCCTAACAGAAAATAGAAACGTCTGAAATAAGCCTTTTTTGAAGTAAGGTTCATAATTATAATATTTTATTTGATAATCAAACAAAAGTCAATAATAACCTATTCCCCCCTCTTGGGTGGTCTTTAGAAGTAAGATAATAGTATTTGGGTAAAAATATTTTAGACGTTAAAAACATCTTCTGAAAAATATTGACAAAACCTGTTTTTAAGCTATCTTTTAGGATGAAAAATTTAAGCAAGGGAGGGTTTCCGTGTTTGCTGTAATTAGGACTGGTGGAAAGCAGTATGTAGTAAAACCTGGCGATAGAATTAAGGTAGAAAAATTAGAAGCAAATGTAGGAGATACCATAGAAATTTCAGAGGTGCTTTTGGTTAACAAAGAAGGAGAAGTAAAGTTAGGAAATCCTGTAGTTGAAGGGGCAAAGGTAGTAGCCTCTGTGGTAGACCATGCCAAAGGTCCTAAAGTGATTGTCTTTAAGAAAAGAGCCAAAAAAGGTTACAAAAGAAAAAAAGGTCATAGACAACTGATAACTACGATAGAGATTAAAGAAATTTTGTAAAAGGAGGGAAGGTTTAAATGGCTCATAAGAAGGCTGGTGGTTCTTCAAGAAACGGAAGAGATTCTAACTCTAAACGTTTAGGGGTTAAAAGATATGGAGGTCAGTTTGTAAAAGCAGGAGAGATTATAGTTAGACAAAGGGGGACTAAGGTTCACCCAGGATTTAACGTAGGGGTGGGTAAGGATTACACCATCTTTGCTAAAATAAGCGGTTTTGTTAAGTTTGAAACCAAGAACGGAAGAAAAGTAGTAAGCGTTTATCCTAATATATAGCTTCTAAGCATTAGGTGGGTTGGTCCATAGATACACTAACCCACCTAATTTTATCCGTTAATTCCTTGCCATTTATTAAAAATTCGTTTAAAATTTTTTTGTGGTTTATTTAATTTTTATCTCCACAATAAGTTATATTTTAGGATCAATCCCCTTTGCACTGTTAGTGTCTTTACCTTTTGGAGTAGACCCAAGAAAGGAAGGTAGTAAAAATCCAGGTGCTACAAATGTAGCCAGACTTTTAGGGAAAAAATGGGGGATAATAACCTTTTTAGGGGATGCTTCAAAAGGTGTTTTAGCCCTTTTGATAGCCTATTTGTTTAAATCCAAAATCTCTTATCCTCAGGAACTAATCCTTTCTTTAGCTGGTTTTTTTGCTGTTTTAGGGCATCTTTTTTCTGTTTTTTTAAAGTTTAAAGGCGGAAAAGGGGTTGCTACTACCATAGGAGTATTTTTGTTTCTTGCACCTAAGGCTATGTTAGTAAGTTTATTAACCTTTCTTGCAGGGGTAGCTTTGACAGGCTTTGTTTCTGTAGGGTCTTTACTTGCCACCATTTTTTTACCCATCAATCTTTTTATTTTTAATTATCCTACCGAATATATAATATGTGCAACCCTTTTAGGTGTTTTAATTTGGTATAAACATAAAGACAACATAAGAAGGCTTTTAAGGGGAGAAGAAAAATCCTGGAGAAAGCACAAACATGGATAAAGAAGAAATAAAAAAAGAAGGTATTCTTTTAGAAGGTTTTAAATTTAGGATTTCAGATGATGAGCTAAAGATTTTTTTAGAAGAGCCTCCTAACGAAGATGTTTTAAAAAAATTTAAAGAGCTTTGGCCTCAGGTAAAACAAAGGCTTAGCGAAGAGGGTTTTTTTGGCATTTTAGAAGAGCCAGAGGTTTTAGAAGATAAATTAGTAGTAGCCAAAGGTATAGATATCACTCCTTTTGTTCCAGAAAAAATAGAACTTTTAGAAAAATTTGCAAAGGTTGTTAATTTTCAACCAGACCAACCAGAGTTTCAGGAAAAAGATAAAATAAAGGATATAAGGGAAATACATAAAAAAATAATCTGTGCTGAAGAAAGTGAAGTTCTTGGTAAATGGTTTCCTCCGATTCCAGGGATAGATGGAGTTAATGTTTTTGGGGAAACTCTTCAAGCTCCTCAACCGGCAGGGCAGCCTCAAGTTCAGTTAGGAGACAATTTGTTTATAGACGAAGAAAAATTTATAAAAGCTAAACAGTCAGGTGTTTTAGTGTTTAGTCAAAATAAACTTGAGATTTTTCCAGAATATGAAATAAAAGGAGATGTAGATTTTTCTATAGGAAACATAGATTTTATCGGAAAAAAATTAACAATAAAGGGAGATATAAGGTTTGGGTTTAAGGTAAGGGTTAAGGGAGATTTAGAGCTTCAAGGAGGAACAGAAAATAAAGTATTTATAGAAGTAGACGGAAACTTTGTTTGTGATGGTATCATAAGAGGAGAGGAGACTAAGGTTAAAGTTAATGGTAAGGCAGAGATTAAAGGGGTTGAGCATGCTAAGTTAGAAGTCTTGGGAGATTTATTAGTAAAAAATTATCTTATTTTTTCAGAAACCACCGTATTTGGAAAGATAGAAGCCACTTCAGGCAAAGGGATTATCTATGGAGGAGTAATTAAATCCTGTGAGGAGATAGAAGCTAAGATTTTAGGTAATGAGACCCAAACTTCTACCAAGGTCTTAGCTGGATATAAATCTGACTTAATCGATGATTATCTAAAAAAGCTTCAACAAGCTATACTTTTAGAAGAAACCTTAAATAAACTTAAAGTAGGGATAGATTTAGGAAGAAAGCTTAAAGAAGAAGGGGGATTATCTTCAGAAAAACAAAAAATCCTTGAAAAAATCCAAAAACAATATGAACTTTATTCTAAGGAGTTAGAAGAACTTTTAGAACAATTAAAGGCTATAAAAAAAGAGTTAAACGTGTATAAGTCTAAGTTTGTTAAGGTTACAGAAAAGGTTTATCCTGGAGTTATGATAGGTATCGCTGATGTTTTTTATACGGTGGTAGAAGAAATACCTGGACCAGTAATTTTTAGGTTAGAAGACAATAAAATAAATATAGAAAAAGGTTAGACTAAATGATAAAAAATTGGGATGAACTTTCAGAAAGCTTAAGTATAGAAATCAAAAAAGAAATAGCCGAAACTTATTTTAGAGAAAAAATTTTTTTAGAAGAAAAATGGAACCTTTTTAAAGAAGAAATCGAGCAGTTAAAAGGTTTATATAAACGGGTTTTTAACAACAGCTGGAGGGTGTTTTTTTTACTAAATAAAGATGAGGACTTAGTGGCTGAGTTTGAGAAAATTACTGATTTTCCTTTAAGAGAGACTTGTAAATTAAGTAAAGAAGTTTTTGCTAAAGAATTTAACCTCCCTGAGGAGGTGCTTAAAAAAAAGCTTTTTGCTAATGTAACTTCTTCTTTTGCTTTAACTACTAAAAGTAAGTTTGTAAAACTTTTCTTTACAGTTTATAAAAGGTTTAGCAAGGTTTTAGAGGATTTTATATTAAAACTTAAGAAATTAAAAAAGGCTTATCAAGAGTTGGAGGAGGAAACCCAGAACTTTTATAAAAGATTTGATTTAAGTTATATTTTAAATTTTTTTCATAAGCTCTCTGGAGAAAGCTTAGAAATAGGTTCTATAGAGGATAAAGAAAAGGTTTGGTCTTCGCTTACAGAAGCTTTGAAAATAGAGAAAGCGCCCTCTTTAGAGTTGTTGTTTAAAGAGTTTAAACCTCTTCCAAATTTTGCTGAGATTTATCATAAACTATCTTTACTTTCTAAAAAATCCTATGAGCTTTATCCAGAAAACGCCAAAACTATTCTTAGCTATGTTTATTAACACTATAAAACAGGCAATCGAAAAGTTTAAGCTTTTACAAAAAGGAGACCGAGTACTTCTTGCCATTTCTGGAGGTCTTGATTCTGTAGCTCTTTTAGAGGTTTTTTGCCTTTTACAAAAAGAATACAAACTTTCTCTTTTTGTATCTCATTATGACCATAAAATAAGAAAAAACTCTTATAAAGACGCTATGTTTGTATATCAACTATGTAAACAAAAAAGTATTCCTTTTTTTTACACTGCTTCTCCTGTGCCTCTTTATGCTAAACGTGAAAAACTTAGTTTAGAAATGGCAGGGAGGGAACTTAGGTATCGTCTATGGTATTTTTTAGCTAAAAAGTATGATCTACAAAGGGTAGCTTTGGCTCATCATTTGGATGACTTGGCAGAAGAGGTATTTTTAAAAATAATAAGGGGTACAGGCAAAAGAGGACTATCAGGTATTCCTATAAAAAGGGAAGACCTTATTATAAGACCCTTTTTGTTTGTAAGTAAAGAAGAAATAAGGCGGTTTGTAGAAGAGCGAGGATTAAAATGGGTCGAAGATCCAACCAACAATGACCTAAGGTTTGTAAGAAATAAGGTAAGACATCTTTTAATCCCTTATTTAGAACAAAATTTCAACAAAAACATCAAACAAAACCTCAAAAAAGTAGCCTTAATCATAGCGGAAGAAGAAGAACTGATAGAGGATCTTGCCAAAAAACATTATGAAAAATTGAAAAGTTTTGATGGAAAGAACATCCGGTTAAAACTTTATGACCTTAAACAACTTTCTACTACGTTGAGAAAGAGAATATATTTTTTGGTTTTCCAAGAAATAAACCTTCCTTTATTTAGGGTCTCTTTCTCTCATATTGAAAACTTGGAGAGGCTACTTACTAAACATGTAAAGGGACCTGTTTATCTTCCAGGAGATTATATAGCTTATCGTGGTCCAGGTTACTTAGCCTTTTCTAAAAAGGTTTTTAACCTTCCTTTTTTTGAGTTAGAAATAAAAACCGAAGGAGAGTACCTTCTTCCTAATCAAGAAATTTTAAAGGTTTATAAAATAAAAACTTCAGAAATAAAAAAAACTCCTTTGGTAATGTGTTTTTCAGCCAAAAAACTTTCATTTCCTTTTATAATTCGGAATAGAAAACCAGGGGATAAGGTTTTCATCCCTTCTTTAGGACACAAAAAATTAAAAAAGTTTTTTCAAGAAAAAGGGATCCCTCATCATTTAAGAGATCAGGTTCTAATTATAGAACATGAAGGTAAAATAATAGCCGTTTGGGGTATCTATATTGCCCCAGCTTACAGGCCAAAGGAAGATGAAGAAGTTTTAGTTTTAGAGGTTTTCCCTTTAAAATGATAGACCGAAATCAGTTTAAAAAAGAAGGTCTGTGGTTTGGAGATTTCCTTTTATATCTTAGTCAGGATGAAATGATGGTATATTTCCCTGTAAAACCTTCAGAAAGGATTTTGCTTAAAGATTTTATCAAAAATTGGGAAAAAATAAGAGAAGAAATAAAAAAAGCCAACATTTTTGGAATTTTAGAGGAACCAGAGCTTGTTGGGGATAAAGTTATAGTAGCCAAAGGATTACCACCTAAACCACCTTTTCCTGAAAAAATAGAGTTTTTAGATAAATTTGCTTTTTTGTTTGAAGAAACTAACCAAGAAGCAGAAAAAGAGGTTGATCGTCAAGACATAAGAGAAGTACCCAGAAAGCTTGTTTGCATAGACCAAAACGAGCCTATAGCTAAATGGATTCCCCCTATACCGGGTATTCCAGGAATGAATGTTTTGGGGGAGCCTATACCTCCTCCTGAGGTGAAAGAACCATCTAAAATAACCTTAGGAGAAAACCTTTTTATCGATGAAGAAAACTTGGTAAAAGCTAAGACTGCCGGGGTTTTAGTTTTACAAGGAAATAAATTGGAGGTCTTCCCAGAGTATACCATCAAAGGAGATGTAGATTTCTCTGTAGGAAACATAAGGTTTATCGGTAAAAAGTTAACCATTCAGGGAGATATAAAGTTTGGATTTAAGGTAAGGGTTAGAGGAGATTTAGAGCTTCAAGGAGGAACAGAAAATAAAGTATTTATAGAAGTAGACGGAAACTTTGTTTGTGATGGTATCATAAGAGGAGAGGAAACCAAGGTTAAAGTTAAGGGCAAGGCAGAGATTAAAGGGGTTGAGTATGCGAATTTAGAAGTAAACGGAGATCTTTTGATTAAAAATTATATGATTTTTACTAAAGCCTTTATTTCTGGTAATGTTTGGGTTACTACAGGTAAGGGCTGGGTTTATGGAGGTGAGATAAAAGGCGGAGGTAGCGTAGAAGTTAAGCTTTTGGGTAATGAAAGCCAGACACCTACAAAGGTTTATGCTGGTTATAACAAAAAATTGTTAGAAGAGTATTTTGAAATTTTGCAAAAAAGTATCCTTTATGAAGAAACTTTAAATAAATTAAAATCAGGTATCGAACTGGGAAAAAAACTTATTAAAGAGGGTAGGGTGCCTCCTGAAAAAGAAGAGGTTATAAACAAACTTATCGAACAACAAGATCTTTATACTAAAGAATTTCAAAACTTGTTAGAAAGAATAATAGAGGTGAAAAAAGAACTTTCATTGTTTAAACAAAAAACGATAAAGGTTTTAGAGAAGGTTTATCCTGGGGTTATCCTTGGGATAGCCGACCAACAAGAAGTTATTAACGAAGAAATAAGAGGTCCTTTGCTCTTTTATTATCAGGAAAGTAATATCGACGTTAAAAAACTTTAAGAGTTTCAACAGATTATCTTTTTGAATGAAAAATTGAAAAAATTTAAAAAAATAAAAAAAAATCTTTTTTTAACTAAAAAAGAAGTCAAAAAAGGGAGTTTACCTTTTAAAACAAGGGTTGACTTTTCCATAGATAATTGTATAAATTTAGGTTAAAATCTCTTTAGAGGGCTTAAAGATTGTCTGAAGAATTAACTAAGTTTTTAGAAGAGAACCAGGAAAAGATTTTAAAGAAATGGAAATCTGTTTTTTTAAACTCTTTAGGAGAAGAGACTCAAAAGTATTTTAGTAGAGAGGTTGACCGATTCCAAAATCCTTTTGGTTATAGGATTGAAGAGGTTTTTGAAGGTTTGACAAGGGTTTTGTTCGGGGAATTTAACTGGGAAGAAGCTAATTATTACTTAGAAAGGCTTGCTCAACTGGTTGCTGTTCAAGAAGAGGTCCCCTCTAAAGCCTTAAGGATGTTTATTCAGCTTAAAGGTATTATAAGAGAAGAAATTGGGGAAGAGTTTTTGCATAGGTTTGGGATAGAGGAGTTTCTAAGATTAGAAGATAAAATAAACGCCCTTCTTATCAAGGGTTTTGATTATTTTTATGAATATAGAGAAAGGTTAAACAAAATTAAATATGATGAATGGAAAAGGGCGCATTTTTTACTTTTAAAGAGGGCAGGTCTAGTTTACGATCCTATGGAAGGGATGCCTCATGTTGAGGCTGAAGAAAAAATAAACCAATAAAAAGAGAGGGAGAGAGGTATGAACGTAGGCTGGAGTTTTTTGATCTTTTTGGTCTTACTTCTTATCCCCTGGATTGGGGTCGGGGTTTTAGGTTTGCAAGGATTGTTTGCTATAGTGATACCTTATGTATGTTTTTTGATTTTTGTGGTAGGGCTCATTTATAGGATAGTAAGCTGGGCCAAATCTCCTCAACCCTTTAAAATTCCAACTACCTGTGGTCAGCAAAAAAGTTTCCCTTGGATAAAGTACAGCCGTTTAGAATCTCCTTTTACTACTTTTGATGTAATCTTAAGGATGTTGTTAGAAGTATTATTTTTCAGAAGCCTATTTAGAAACCTTAGGGCTGACCTTCAGGGGAAAAGGCTTATTTATGGATCTGCCAAATGGTTGTGGTTAGGGGCCATACTTTTTCATTGGTCTTTTTTGATTATTCTTATCAGACATCTTAGGTTGTTTACCAATCCTGTTCCTTCAGTGATTCAGTTTTTAGATTATATGGATAGCTTTATTCATAGTTTTGGTGTGCCTCCGGTTTATATTACCGATATTTTGATTATAGCAGGACTTTCTTTTCTGCTTCTTAGAAGGTTGGTTGACGCAAAAGTTTCCTATCTTTCTCATGGATCTGATTATTTTCCTTTATTTCTTATTTTAGGTATAGCGATTACAGGGGTGTTGATGAGATATAACCTAAAGGTTGATGTGTATGCGGTAAAGCAGTTAACCTTGGGGTTAGCTACGTTTAAACCTTCTTTACCTGAGGCTAAAATAGGAACGATTTTTTATATTCATCTCTTTTTGGTATCTGTTTTAGCTGCTTACTTTCCTTTTAGTAAGCTTGCCCACATGGTAGGTGTGTTTTTTAGCCCCACCCGTAATATGGCTAATAACAATCGTGCGGTAATGCATGTTAATCCTTGGAACTATCCGGTAAAGCATTTAACTTATGCAGAATGGCAAGAAAGGTTTAGAGAAGCTATGGAAAATGCCGGTATTCCTATTGATGAAGAAGTAGAAAAAGAAGAGCATCATGAATGGTATACCATATACGGACCTCATAAAAATCTAAACATATAAAATTAAAGGAGGTAAGAATGAGCCTTCCCAAGCCTGAAGAGTTAATATCTGATGTAAATTTGCAGAGCACTCCAGCCAAAGATTGGATGGAAATAAAACCAGAACTTAAAAAAGGTTATTATTTAAGTATTGTAGAGCCTAAATATTTAGAAGAGTTAGACCTTCCCCATATGGGGAAATGGCAACCTTATGATGAAAAGTGGCCTCTTCCTGAAAACTGGCAAGAGAAGGTTAAAGAAGAGTTGCAGAGAAGAATGAGAATAAACCGTGCATTTAAACTATTTATGGATATATGTGTAAGGTGTGGAGCCTGTGCTGACAAATGCCACTTTTTCCTTGGGACAGGTGATCCCAAGAATATGCCTGTATTGAGGGCTGAATTGGTAAGGTCTGTGATAAAGGGTGAATTTAGTGCTTTTGGAAAGTTGTTTGGAAGGTTGGCAGGTGCAAGAAAGTTAGATGAAGATGTAATAAAGGAATGGTTTTATTATTTCTATCAGTGTACAGAATGTAGAAGATGTTCCGTTTTTTGCCCTTATGGGATAGACACGGCAGAAATAACCATGATGATGAGAGAAGTTTTACTTGAGCTTGGTATCGGTACAGACTGGGGAATTAAGCCTGTTCACAATAGTTATTATATAGGTAACCATGTCGGTGTGCCTCCTCAATCTTTTAAAGAAAATTTAGAGTTTTTAGTATGGGAGTTTGAAGAGCTTACGGGTATTCGTATAGATTTGGATAAGTATATAAACAGAAAGGGTGCAGAAATTATGTTTGTGCCTTTGTCTGGAGACTATTTTGCTGAACCAGGTATTTACACCATGTTAGGTTATCTTGTATTGTTCCATTATTTAGATTTAGACGTTACGATGAGCCCTTTTGCTACTGAAGGTGGAAATTTTGGCTTTTTTAACTCTATGGAGATGGCTAAAAGGCTTCATTCTAAGATATACGAAGAGGCTAAAAGGCTTAAGGTTAAGTGGTTGCTTGGTGGTGAGTGTGGACATATGTGGAGGGTATGGCACCAGTATCATAACACCTTCTTTGGTCCGCTAGACTTTTTAGAAGTTCCTAAATCTCCTATTACAGGAACAGTTTTTGAACACGCCAAATCTAATAAAATCGTTCATATAGTTGAATTTACTGCGGACTTAATAGCTCATGGAAAGTTAAAGTTAGACCCTTCAAGAAATGACCATGTAATAGCTACATTTCATGATTCTTGCAATACTTCAAGAGGTATGGGATTTTTTGAAGAGCCAAGATTTGTGTTAAAACATGTCTGTAATAACTTTGTAGAAATGCCAGAAAATACTATACGCGAAAAAACCTTCTGTTGTGGTAGTGGTTCAGGACTTAACGCTGGAGAAAACATGGAAATAAGGATGAGAGGTGGTTTCCCCAGGGCAAACGCTTTAGAATATGTGCATAAAGAATATGGAGTGAATCAAGTAGTTTGTATTTGTGCTATAGATAGAGCTGCTTTACCTACCCTTTTCCAATACTGGGTCCCTGGGGTGGAGGTAAGCGGTCTTCATGAGTTGGTGGCTAATGCTTTAGTTTTTGAAGGTGAAAAGTCAAGGGATGTGGACTTAAGAAGAAGACCGTTAAAAAATCCTGTAAAAGGCGTAGATTAAATCTTCCTAAGGAGGACTGAATATGTATAATGCGGGTAAGGTAATTATTTTTATAGTAATCCTAATAGGATTTTTGAGTACACCCATGTGGTTAAACTTTGGTAGGTTAGAAGCTATTCCTCAGCCAGAGCTTCCAAAAGATAAAGAGAAGTGTATTGAATCTAAAGAATATATGAGAGCTTATCATATGAAATTATTAGATGACTGGAGAAAGCAAGCTATTCGTGAAAATAAACATTTATATATAGCTAAGGATGGTGAAAAATATTTTATTAGTTTACAGAAAACATGTATGAAATGCCATACTAATAAAGAAAAATTTTGTGATAGTTGTCATAATTTTGTAGTAACACACCCAGATTGTTGGCATTGTCACATTGCACCGGAGGTGGCAGAAAAATGGCAATAAAAAGAAGAGACCTTTTAAAATTAGGTGGATTAACTTTAATAGGTACAGCAGCTTCAGCTGCTGTAGGTGGGGTTTACACTAAACCCCAAGAGGCTTTAAAAGGTAGCAGATGGGCTTTAGCTATTGATGTGGTTAAGTGTAAGGAGAATAGGGCTACTTGTGGTTTAAAATGTGTAGAGGTGTGTCATTCTTTACATAATATTCCTAACATACCGGATAAGAAAAAGGAAATCAAATGGATTTGGGAAGAAAAGTTTGAACATGCCTTTCCAGAACACGAAGCCAACCACTATTTAAACGAAAAATTTCATGATGCACCTTTTTTACTTCTCTGTAATCATTGTGATAACCCTCCTTGTGTTAGGGTATGCCCTACTAAGGCTACTTTTAAAAGAGAAGATGGTATTGTAATGATGGATTATCATAGATGTATAGGGTGTCGTTTTTGTATGGCTGCTTGTCCTTATGGAGCAAGGTCTTTTAACTGGATAGACCCAAGACCCTTTATTTCAAAGGTTAATCTTGAATATCCTAGTCGTATGAAAGGTGTTGTAGAAAAATGTACCCTTTGTTATGAAAGGATAGCTGAGGGTAAGGTTCCTGCTTGTGTAGAGGCTTGTCCTGCTAAAGCTATATATTTTGGAGACCTAAAAAATCCAAACGATGAAATTAATAAGATATTGAAAGAGAGAATAGCCATCAGAAGAAAAGAAGAGTTAACCACCTATCCTTCGGTTTTTTATTTAATCGGATAGAAAATTTAATTAGAGAGGGGTAGAAACATGATAGAAAAGGCATTAACAGGAAGTAAAAAGTATTGGTTATGGCTTGCCTTTTTAGGTACTCTCATTTTTATAGGGTTTTTATGTTATTTACAGCAGTGGAAGATAGGTTTAGGTATAACCGGTATGAGTAGAGATGTGTCTTGGGGTTTTTATATTGCAAACTTTACCTTTTTGGTTGGAGTAGCTGCCTCGGCGGTTATGGTAGTCCTTCCATATTACTGGCACCACTATAAAGATTTTGGAAAGATTACAGTGTTAGGTGAGTTTTTAGCTATTTCAGCGGTTTTGATGTGTATGCTTTTTATCTTTGTAGACTTAGGTCAACCAACCAGAGTATTAAACGTTTTGAGATATCCTACTCCTAACTCTGTATTCTTCTTTGACGCCTGCGTCCTTTCTGGTTATTTGCTCTTAAACCTTCTTTGTGGATGGACTGTTTTACATGCTGAATACAAAGGGACTAAATATCCTTCTTGGCTCAAGCCATTTATTTACTTAGCCATCCTTTGGGCTCCAAGTATTCACATCGTAACTGCCTTTATCTATCAAGGTATACCTGGAAGGCATTTTTGGTTAACAGCCATTATGGCTCCTAGGTTTTTAGCTTCTGCATTCTCTGCTGGTCCTGCCCTTATCATTTTATTAGCTTTATTGTTAAAAAGGATAGCTAACTTTGATGCTGGTCAGAGGGCTATTCAGACCTTAGCTAAAATAGTAACCTATGCTTTTGTTTTGAACTTGCTTTTCTTCTTCTTCGAAGTTTTTACTGCTTTTTATAGTGGTATACAATCCCATCAAGCACCTATTAAATATCTTTTTGCTGGACTTCATGGACATGCAGAATGGGTACCATTTATGTGGGCTTCTTATGTCCTCGCTTTTATAGCTTTGGTTCTTTTAGTGATTCCAGCTACTAGAAAAAATGAAACCACATTAGCCGTTGCTTGCTTAGCAGTGTTTATAGCTGCTTGGATAGATAAAGGGATTGGTTTGATTACCGGAGGTTATACCCCTACTCCTTTTGAGACCATCACTCCTTATCGTCCCACCTTGTTAGAGATAGGAATAGCTATAGGGATTTGGGCTGTAGGGTTCTTTGTTTTAACCATCCTTTATAAGATAGCCTTAGGGGTAAAAGAGGCCAAAGAATTGAGAGTAAAATATCAAGGAGTTTTATACAAAAAGTAAACAAATGTATACTTTATCTATAAAAGGGAAGAAGTTTAAATAAACTTCTTCCCTTTTATTTTTTCTAATCTATGTTACACTGCTCTATATGAATAAGGTTTTTAATATTCCTAGAGTTCTGATTTCTTCTCATAAAGGTGGTTCAGGTAAGACTTTATTAACTATAGGTCTTATTTATGTTTTTAGAGAATTAGGTTTAAAGGTTGCAGGTTTTAAGAAAGGACCTGACTATATAGATGCAGGTTGGCTGTCTAAGATTTCTGGGTCAGCTTGTAGAAATTTAGACCCTTTTTTGTTTAAAGAAGAAGATGTTTTGAGGTCATTTTATTTAGGTGCTAAAGAATGTGACCTTGCGGTGATAGAAGGCAATAGAGGGCTTTTTGACGGTATAGATGTTTACGGAAGTTATAGTACCGCTAAATTAGCTCAGCTCCTCCGTTCTCCGGTAATTTTAGTTCTTGATTGCACAAAAGTTACTAGAAGTTTAGCTCCATTGGTTAAAGGATTTTTAAATTTCGAGCAAGGGATAGATATTAAAGGGGTTGTTTTAAACAAAATAGCCAGGCCCAGGCATGAAGATATCATAAGAAGATCTATAGAATATTATACAGGAGTAAAGGTATTAGGAGCTTTGCCTAAGCTTAAAAATTTGCCTCCAGAAAGGCATTTAGGGCTGATTACTTCTTTTGAATATCAACAGGAACTTTTTTTAGATGAACTTTCTAAAGCGATCAAACAAAACTTTGATTTAGAAGGACTTTTAGGGATAGCTAAAAATGTTCCTCCGTTTGAGGTAAACCTTTCTTTTCAGGTTGATCAGAGAAGCGAGTTGAACGGGATTAAGATAGGGGTGTTTTGGGACAAGGCTTTTCAGTTTTATTATCCTGAAAATTTAGAAAGTTTTCAGACCTTTGGGGCTGAGGTTAAGTTGATAAATGCTTTTGAAGATAAAACCCTTCCAGAAATAGATGGACTTTATTTAGGTGGGGGATTTCCTGAAGTTCAAGCAGAGGCTCTTTCAGAAAACAGGGATTTAATGAAAGACTTAAAAGAGGCGGTTTTAGAGGGTATGCCGGTTTATGCTGAATGTGGAGGTTTGATGTATTTAGGAAAACAAATAATTTGGAAAAATCGGAAATATCCAATGTCTGAAGTATTACCTATAATTTTTAAGGTAGAACCTACCCCCCAAGGTCATGGATATGTGATAGCTAAAGTTAAAAAAGAAAATCCTTATTTTGATTTAGGTCTTTCTATAAAAGGACATGAATTTCATTACTCAAAACCTGTGGAGTTTGAACCTCAACAAGACCTTAAATTGATTTTTGAGCTAGAAAAAGGGGTAGGTTTTGAGGGAAAAAAAGACGGAATTTTGTATAAAAATTTATTAGCAGCCTATACACATATTCATGTTTTTAGTGTAAAATGTTGGGCAGAAAAATTTTTAAGAAAGGCTAAAGAGTTTAAACTAAAAAAAACATCATAAAGGAGGTGTAACATGTTTGAAATTACCATTAACTATGACACCTGTGATGCCTGCGGAACTTGCATCGAATCTTGTCCTGCGCAGGTTTACGACAAAGGAGATGATGGCAAACCTGTAATTTCAAGGGCAGAGGATTGTCTTGGCTGCATGACCTGTGTAGAGGTTTGCCCAACCGGTTCTATCACAGTTAAGGAGATCTAAGCTTTTTAATCGAAAAATTTCCCCTCTGGGACTATCTAAAGCCCCAGAGGGAATTTTTCTTTTAGTTTTTCAAAAACGATCTTAGGGACTAAGTCTTCTACTTTTCCTCCTAATCTTGCTGCTTCTTTTACGATAGAGGAACTTAGAAAAATCCATTTAAGACTAGGCAAAAGGAAAATAGTATCTATGCTATTAGAAAGTTTTCTATTCATAAGAGCCAATTGCATTTCATATTCAAAGTCTGAAACCGCCCTTAACCCTCTTATTATGGCACAAGCCTTTTTAGACTTAGCAAATTCAACCAACAATCCAGAAAAAGCTTCTACTTCTACCCTTATCCCCTCAGGAATTTCTTTTACAGCCTCTTTTACCATCATCAACCTTTCTTCTATAGAAAAAAGAGGTTTTTTAGTTGGATTTTCCCCTATAGCTACTATTACTGTATCAAAAAGCTTTAAGGCTCTGTTTATAATGTCAAGATGGCCGTTGGTGATCGGGTCAAACGTTCCAGGATAGATAACCACCTTGCGGTCAGGCATCCTTTCCTCCCATTTGATTTTAGAAGAGTTTTATGGGCGTTTTTCTATCGGAATATAAAGTATTTTGAGAACAGGTAAACCGTTTTTCTGACCTATACCAAAAAGTCCTTCTAAGATTTCTACATAGGCTGTTTTTTCTCCCTCTACAATCCTTAAAAGAGGACCTAATTCTTGTACTTTTCTTTGTTTATATCTTTCGTATCTATAAAGCCCCCATAGAAATTTAAACATTACATAGTCTTGTTTTTGGTAATATTCCATTAATTTTAAAAGAGGTCCATAGTTTCTTTCTAATCCTTCATCAAAAATAGGCAAAATTGCTGGAAAATACCATATGTCTATATTATCTGGAGGGATACCTTGAGAGAGTTTATAAAAAAGAGGCCAAATTCTAACTTCTTGCAAGACAGTCTGGTTTCCCTCTAAATTTTTCTGAAACTTAGATAAAAAAAGGAAACGTTGTACTTCTTCATAATAAGTTTTATCTTTATAATTGATAGAAGTATGTTGGTAGGAATAAAGCGGCCATAAGATGAAATAATCAAAGGTTTCAGCTTTTTTAACATATCCATATAAAGGCCAAAAACGTTTACCCTCTATATCTTTTCCTTTTATTTCCCTAAAAAAGGGCCAGGGTGCATCTAACTGATAGTAGGACTGGTCTGGGGTGGTTATTTTTTGAAAGAAAGGCCATAAGACTATAGTTTTTTCAAAGGTGTCGTTTTTTTCCTTTATATAAAAGGGAAAACTTATAAGCTTTTCTGAAAAGTCTCCCTCTGCAGAACGAAAGGTTTCTTTGATGTAAAAAGGCCATAAGATAAATTTTCGTTCTTCTTCCTTTTCTTTAAACCTTCCATAAAAAGGCCATACTTTAAAACCTTGATAGAGAACTTGATCTTTTTTTTGATTGGCGGAAATCTTTCTTATAAAAGGCCAAAGTATGTTATAAGCTGTGTATTCTTCATATTGAGTCCTACTATAAAGAGGCCATAAGAAAAAGGTTATTTCTTCAGCACCAAAACGGTTTTTAATTTTTCCATAAAGAGGAAAGAACCCCCCATAAGTTTCATTAGAGGCGGTTTTTCCTTTAAAAAAAGGAAAAAAGGTAAACTGCTCTTCTTTAGCTTCTTGTGGCTCGTCTTTGTACCAAGTTTTGTTGATAATAGGTACAAGCTTTAGGGTTGATGTTTGATTATCTGTTTTATAAATACCTAAAGGAGATAAAAAAAATACCTTTTTTTCTCCTGGGGTATTAACCTTAGAAATTATCGGTCTTACAGAAGTAGAATTTTCTTGAGTGAAGGTTATTTCTTGATAAAATGGCCCTAAGGCTTCTATCCTGGTAGAGTTAAGCTCATGGTTCTTAGAAAAAAAAATCAGAGGCCAAAGGTTAAGCCTTTTTTCTGTAAGGTCTTCGTAAGAAAAAAGGTTAGAAGAAAAGATTAAGTTTATAAAAATTAAAAAGCTAATGATTTTAAACGATTTAAACATAATTTACGATTATAAAAAAAATTTTAAAAATGTCAACAAAAATCTTGATAAAAGCAAAAATTTTTATAAAAAAAACATTTTTCGGTTTTTTTTAGGATTTGACTAAATCTTAAAAATTTGTTATTTAATTTTTTAGACCTTAATTAGGAGGTTTTGTTGTGTCTTTTTTAGATTGGAATGATACTTTTCTTACAGGGATTAAAGAAATTGACATGCAACATAAAAAGATGTTTAACATGGTTAATGCTTTATATGAAGCGGTAAGATTAAAGGTAGACAAAAATTTTTTAAAAAGTTCATTGGATACGCTTAAAAACTATTTTGAAAACCACTTTAAGTTTGAAGAAGAGATGTTAGAAAAGTATGGTTATCCTGAAGCAGAAAAGCATAAAGAAGAGCATAGTAATTTTAAAAAAGATTTTACTGAATTGGTTTCTCAGGAAGAGATTAATTTTACTGAAATTTTAAAATATCTAAAAAATTGGTGGATTAATCATCTTTTGAACCACGATAAAAAATATGGAAGTTTTTTAATTGATAAAAAATAAATAGATAAAAAGGGGGTAAAGATGTCTTCGCAAGGGTGGTTCAGTAGTTTAAGTAAAAAATTAGAGTTACATCAAAAGATTATCCCTATTATCGTTTTGTGTTTTTCTATTTTGATAATTTTAACTATAATTGTTACTTCTTATGCTAATTACTTCTTCGGTTTAAGACATGCTAAACTATATTTAAGAGAAAAACAAGAAATGGTATATAGTACCATAATCAAACATGGAGCTATTCTTGATAAGATGGTAGGGGATAAAAGGCAAAACTATAAAATCATTAGAGAAGAGTTTTTAAAACAGCAACCTAATATCAGAATTATAAGAGCTGAGAAGATAGACGAATTATATGGTAAAGAAGCCCCCCAATATTATGCCCAGGATGAGTTAGAAAAGAAAGTTTTAAAAGAGGGAAACGAAGTAATTATAAGAGAAGGCTTTGATTTAAGAGGAGTTTTTCCAATAAAACCTGACATAGAGTGTTTGAGATGTCATTATAACGTAGGAGAAAAAGAAGTAATGGGGGCTATAAGTATAGTTATTCCGATAGAATATATTTTTTCTGAGACAAAGTTAGTAACGATCGTTTATGTGTTTTTAGGTTTAGGAGGTATTTTAACCGCGGCTCTGTTGGTGTATTTTACCTACATAAAAATAGCCCATCAGCCTTTAGAGGTAATGGTAAACAGCCTTGATAAAATAGCAGAGGGAGACCTTACGGTTGAAATACCCTCTGTTTTTAAAGAAAGAGAAGACATGATAGGAAGATTAGCTAAAGGATTAGACAAAGTGCTAGAATATATGAGAAACTTTACGTCTAAAACTTTAGATTATTCGGTAAAATTGGTAGACCAGGTAGACAATGTTTTCAGGTTGGTAGATAATGTTAACGAAAAAATCAAGTTTCAAAATCTAAAGGTAGCCCAAACCTCTATCATAGCAGACGATTTTGCTTTAACCGTAGGAGCTATTTCAAGGAACACCAGTTCTATAAACAACATCGCTAAAGAAATACTGGAACAAATAGAAATTTTTAAACAAGATGAGGTTAAAGAAAAACAAGAAGTGTTGGCCAAGATTTTAGGATTGCTTGATGATTTAAACACTAAGGTTTTAGAAATAGCCGAAGATTTAGACAGAGGTTTGAAAACCTCTGAAAGCATTAACGAAGCCTTTGAAGAAATTACCCAAGTTTCAAACGAGATAAGTCAGCTTATGGATAAGATGAGTGAAAACGCCTATGAGACCTTACTTATTTCTTCTTATATGAAAACCATAGCCTCAACGGTAAAAACTAAGAAGATGGAAGATATGCTTTTTGAACTTTTTGAAAAAGATATAGATCGTTATCTATTACGTTTGCAAGCCCATATTAAAGGTATAGATAGACTTGACCCTGATAGATGGGGAGATTATCAAGCTTTTCCTATAGGAAAGTGGTATTACTCTGAAGAGGGACAAAAATTGAAACAGATGGTTAAGGATTTTGATTTTGAGGAGTTTGAAAGTATTTTGAAGAGTTTGCATACTATAGGGAGAGACCTTATTATTGCCCATGACCAAGAAGATTCTATAAAGGCAGAAAAGCTTCAAACCCAACTTAGAAGTATAGCCAGAAGGTTAAAACTTTTGTTAGAAGAATTGAGAGAACAATACCATAAAATAAAAGCTTAAAAAGAGGTAAAACAATATGCCTTCTCGTTTAAGATTTGCGGATTATAAGCTTTATAAACAACAAGTTATAGAGGCCTTTGAAGTCTATAAATCTTTAAGAGGTAATCATAACGACGGCATAGACCTTGAAAGCCTAACTACCAAGGTTGAAAATTTAAAAAACAGTCAGTTTTTGGTAGCTGTAGCCGGTGAGGTAAAGGCAGGAAAATCAAGTTTTATAAATAGTTTAATAAAAGAAGAAATACTTCCGACCGATGTGTTGCAAGCTACCAGTGCCCTTATTGAGATTTTTTATTCGAAAAAACCTTTTTTAAAGGTTACCTATGCCTCTGGTAGGGTAGAACTTTTTGAAGAAGAGTCTAAAGAGATTTTTAGAGAAAGGCTTAAAACTATTGCTTCTATTCCAGAAGAATATCGGGACATACCGGTAACCTTGATAGACCTTTATATTTTAGAGCATGATAAAGCTCCTTTTATAGATGAGGATTTCATCAAGTATTTAGAAGAAAGGTCTGGTATGGAAAAACTTAAGGAGGTAAAATATAAGCTTGAACAATATGCTTTTAACCGTAGTAAAGATAATATTCCTATAAGGATAGAGCTTGGCTATCCTTTTGATTGGGAATTTGACGAATTAAGGTTGGTTGACATGCCGGGAGTAAATGCGGTAGGAG
This sequence comes from Thermodesulfobacterium sp. TA1, assembly GCF_008630935.1. Classification (NCBI taxonomy): domain Bacteria; kingdom Pseudomonadati; phylum Thermodesulfobacteriota; class Thermodesulfobacteria; order Thermodesulfobacteriales; family Thermodesulfobacteriaceae; genus Thermodesulfobacterium; species Thermodesulfobacterium sp. TA1. The sequence goes on along the minus strand of NZ_CP043908.1, from coordinate 1,129,274 downwards.
GTGTTTATGACATCTCTTTTTCCTTTTTAGACAGGGCTAATGCAGTGCTTTTTATCCATCCTATCAAGCCTGTAGAGTCAGAATCATTTAAAAGGTTTGTCTCCTCGGTTATTACTAAAAAAAGTAAAGATGTATTGTTTTTGGTTTTAACCCATGCAGCGGTTTTTTATGAAGAAAAAGAAAGACTGGTTGAAGAGGCTAAACGTATATATGGTTCTATCATTTCTCCTGAGCGAATTTTTGCGGTAGACAGTTTGTTAAAACTTATTTATGAAGAGCTTAACAGAGGTAAAAATTTAGCTGAAATTAAAAAAGATAAAAGTAAAAGAAAATGGGTGGTTTATTTTCAGGACTTAGCAGAAGAAGAAGGGTTAGATGAAAAAGAGGCTTTTTTAGATTTTTCCGGATTTAAACAACTGCTTCCTAATCTTGAAAGATTTTTGGTTGAGGCTCCTTTCTCGGTTTTAATTGAAATTTTAGAAAACATCAAAGAAGGATATAAAGAACAAATCAACCTTCACCAAGAAATGATAGAATTACTTCAAAGTCAAAAGAAAAATAGAGAGGAGTTTTTAATAGAGATAGAAAGGAGACAAGAAGGCTTAAAAAAATTAGAGGCGTACTGTTATTTAGTTTTAGAAGAGGCTACTACCATCTTTAAAGGGGTTCATTCACCGGTTGAAACCACGTTAAACGAGTTTAAACTTAACTATTATGAACTTTTTTTAAAAAGTTCCGATTTAGAAGAACTGAGAAAACATTATCGAGATGCAGAAAATGATTTAGACCAGATAGTAAGAGAAAATCTACAAAAGATTAGTGAGTTTTTTAAAAACAAGTTAAACCAAATAGGAGAGCAATTTAAAGAGGAATATAACGTAACTCTACCTAAGATAGACTTTAAAGCCATAGAAGAAAACTGTAAAAATAGAGTAGTGAAAAGGGAAGAGATCGTAGAAGAAAAAGTAGAAGACCTTTTGGAGAATTGGAATTTTCTTAAACCTTGGAAATGGTTTAAAGCTGGTCGTACCAAAAAGACGGTAATAGGAACCAAAGAAGTATTGGACCAAGAAATGTTTTTTAAAACGTTAAAAAACAACCTTATAGAAAGTTTTATAGATATCATAGAAAGGTTAAGGGAAGAGTTTTATAAGGCTTTTGATTTTTATAAAAAAAGGATTACTTTAATCTTAGAGGAAAAAAGACAAGGGTTAGAAAAATTGAGGCAAGAGTTAAAATCAAATGAATTAATAGACTATGAGATCCTTATGCACCAAAAGGATATTAATCGTATAGAAGTAGAGCTTAAGAAGATTGATAATCTGAAGAGTGACCTTTATGCTTGATAAAGATACTATAAAAAGCATAGAAAATTTACTGGAGAAAGATTTAGATAAAGAAATGGATTTGATTAAAAACGAACTTTTTTATTTTTTAGATAAAGATTTAGACATGTTTTTTTTAAAAGAGTTTATCAAACATTATCCGGTAAAGCTTTTGAGGGAAAGGTCTGAGGTTTTGCTTGATACTGTGCTTAATTATCTTATGAAAGAGGTTTTAGAATCCATTAGGAAGCAAACTTCAGACATACAGTATGCTTTTGCAAGGGAAAATTTAAGAGAAAAGGTAAAAAATTGGGCTTTAACTAAAGAAAATAGATATAATCCTGATATACTAAGGTTAAAAGAGGAAGAGACCTTTGTTGAAAAAACGATTACTGTTGCCCCTGGGGTAGCGGTCAGTGCAGGAGGGTTAATTGCTGTGGCTTCTGTGCCTGAGACTTTAATTTTAAAAGCCATACCTGCAGTTTCTACCTTAGCTGGTCCGATTTATATTTTTAAAAAGATTAAAGAAAAAAACAGAAGATTAAAAAACATTTGGAAAAAAGAAATCAATAACTACTTAGAAAAATCAAAAAAAGAAATAAAGGTTTGGTTGAAAAAAGTAATAGAAAAATTTGAAAAAGAACTAGGGGAGTTTTACCAAAAAAATAAAATTGAAGCTTGACTTTGATTTTTAAAAAAGTATTATAAAAATATGAAGCAAATGTTTAATCTTCAGCAATTTAAAGAATTTTTTAATTTTAAAAAGTCTCAAAAAAACTCTTATATAGGGATAGATATAGGGACTTATTCTATTAAGTTAGCAGAGGTGGTATTAAACAAAGGAAAAATAATTCTTACTAATTTTATCCAGGGTAAAACCTATCCTAACGTTATTGTAAACGGGATTATCAATGATTTTCAGTATCTTAGCACCAACCTAAAAAATATTTTTGAGGTTTTTCATCCTAATTCTCATCAAGTCAACCTTTCTATTTCTTATGATGTAGTTATATATGATTCCTTTCAATCTCAGTATATACCCTCGGAGGAAGAGATAAAAAAAAGACTTAATGATGATATTCCTTATAACTTAGACGATGTTTATTACAGTTATTTTATTTTCCCCATGCAAAATGTTTATAAAATTTTGTATTTAGTTATAAAGAAAGATATAGCACATCAATATGAGAACCTTTTAAAGGGTCTCAATTTTAATGTGAATAACATGGACACTGATTTTATAAACCTTCATAATCTTGTTGAGTTTTTAGAAATGGGAGAAAAAGCTAAGCTAATCATCGACTGGGGAGAAAGCAAGGTTAGGCTTCTTTTTTCTAATAAGGATATTCCAGTTTACAACCGAGAGCTTTTTAATCTTGGTTTAAAAAATTTAAAAAAAGAAATAAAAAAATTGGTACCTGATAAAGATTTGGTTGAGATGACTATGGTTAATCCGTTGAAGTTTGAAAAGTTTCAAGAAGTTAAAAAGGTTTATATAAATTACATCGACGAAATCTTAAAAGAAGTTGAGTATACTATAGATTTTGTGCAAAGCAAGTTTAATCTGAGTTTAGAAACGATTTATCTTGTAGGTGGTGGGGCAAGAATTTTAGACATAGAAAAAATTTTTACCACAAAACTTAACCTTGAAACCAAAAAATTGGAACTTCAAGAAAGGATAGATATAGACCCTAATATAGATCCTTCTTATCTTAAAATTATAAATACTCAAGGAGCTAACGCCGTAGCTGCAGCCTTGAGGGAATTTATATGATTATTAAGTTTAACCTTTTACCTAAACCTAAAGAGGTTGTAAAAGAAGAGGTTCATAAAGAACCTTTTAAGTTTTATAAACTTCTTATAGCTTCTGTGTTTTTTGTTCTATCTTTACTGATAAGCGGTTTTATTTCTATAGAAAAACAAAAAAAAGAGCTTGTTAAAGAAAAGACGACCAAAGAAGCTAAACTTCAAGAATACAAAAGCATATCTCAAAAAGTAGTCCAACTTGAAAAGGAAAACGAAGAGGCTAAAAAAAGGATAGAAACTATTTTATCTCTTAAAAAAGAACAGGAAAAAGTATTAAAAAAGGTAAATGTAGTTTTTAGCAATTTTGGTAAAAACCAAGTTTATTTTAGTTTATTAAAAGTAAATTCTAATCAAACAAAAATAGAAGGTGTAAGCATTGATATGAAAGAAGTAGGAGAGTATTTTAAAACATTAGAAGAAAAAAAGGATATAGTAAAGCAGGTAAACATTACTCAGGTTAAAAAACAGGATAAATTGGTAGAATTTCAGGCAGAGGTTTTATTTTGATGAAAATAATAAAGGTTTTAACCGAAAGGATTAAAACCTGGGATGAAGTTACCCCGCTCAGGACAAAAATATTGGTTTTAATCGTTTTGGTGTTAGGTCCTCTTGCCTTGTTTTATCAATTTTATTACCAACCAAACAAAGAAAAAATCAACATTTTAAAAGAAGATATTAACAAATTAGACCTTGAGATTGCTAAGTACTCACAAGTAGTAACTAAGCTTGAATTTCTTAACAAACAGATGGCAGCAAGGAAGGAGTTTTTAGAGGTAGTTAAAAACCTTTTTCCAGATGAAAAAGAAATACCCATTATTTTAAAAAAAGTGGCAGAGCTTGCTAAAAAGAACAACTTAGAAATAATTTTATTTAAACCAGAGAAAGAAGTGGTTAAAGATTATTACCAAGCTATACCTATAACCGTAGAACTTACAGGAGACTTTAACAACATGATAGCGTTTTTAAACGAAATTCAAAAGCTTCCACGTTTAGTGGTAATAAACGAACTTGAGTTTAAGATTAAAGATAAAAGACTTACCCTTGGGTTAAATTTAAGTACTTTTCAGTACACAGGCAAACCGGTAGAAAATAAAGAAGGTAAGGAAAAGAAATGAAGTTTAAATTTTGTTTAATCAGTTTGTTTTTTTTGGTTGTTTTTTTGATGGGATGTAATAATAAAAAAGAGGACACATCTCCAAAGGCAGTAAGTTTTAATGCAACTTTAATAGATAAAGAGCTTGAAACTTGGAAAACTGAACTTGCTAAAGAAGCTTATGTAATAAACCCTAAGGAAATTAAAAATCCCTTTGTTTTACCGGTAGTAGGTAAGACTATAAGTTATGAAGACGTGATTTCTATCCGGTTAGTAGGAATAGTTGATAAACAAGGACAAAGGATGGCCCTTATTCAAGATGAAGGAAGGATAGGTTATTTGGTAAAAACCGGCAGCAAAGTAGGAAACTATAAGGTTTTAAAGGTAGAAAAAAATCAAGTTTTAGTAGAAGAAGAGATCGTAGACCTCTATGGAAACCGTAAAAAAGTGCAAAGGGTTTTAAGTTTAATCAAGGAGTGAGGTATGGATATAAGGAAAATTATGTTTGGTATACTCATATTTATTTTAACTTTTTGGGTGGTTGAAGCTCAAGCTAAGGTTAATCTAAGAGAGGTTTTATATTTAAAACAACCTGTGGATATGTTGATTTTCGAGTTTGACGGAAAACCACAATATACTTTAAAGGTTGATCAGACAAGGCTGACCTTGTTTTTACAAAATGTAGTTCCTTTAAAATCAAATTGGGTAAGGCATTTACCCAAAGATTTAATCAAAGAGGTAGACGTTAGTTTAGAAAAAAGCGGGATAGTTTTAACCTTAACCTTAACCCAAAAGTTTAATGTTCAAGCCAAAGACTTAGAAAATAAAATATTGTTAGAATTTTTATGGGAAAAACCTTCAACCCCTATAAACGTAGTTATCAAAGATAAAAAGGTGGAAACTTTAGAGGAAAAAACTTTAAGAGAAGTTAAGGCTATTTTAGAAAATAGGATTTCTAACCAACCGTATGAAATTTTTTTAAATGAAAGAAGGTTTACTTCACCTCTTTCAGGGGATAAATACACAGGTATTCCTATAACGGTTGATTTTCAAGGGGCTGATTTGCATGCTGTTTTAAGACTCTTAGCAGAGGTGGGTAAGATTAACCTCTTGGTTAGTGATAAGGTTAACGGGATGGTTACCCTAAGGGCTAAGAATGTTCCTTGGGATTTGATTTTGGATGCTATAGTTTCTAATTTTGGTTTGGCAAAATTAAAAACAGAAAACTTGATGATTATCGCAACCTTAGATGAGGCCAAAAAGTATGCTGAAATCTATAAAGATTATTTAAAAGCCATAGCTCAAGGTAAAGAAGGCGTCAAGACAGAGATAGAAGCTCAAAGAGACATCTTTGATGCTTTGCAAAAATTACAAGAAGAAAAAAACGTGCTGATTACGAAAACTTTTACCCTTAAATATCTAAGGGCAAATAAGGTAATAGATCTTTTAAAAACCCATCGTTTTTCTGAAAAACTTCAGGAATTACTTAAAGATCCAAACAAGGTTACCTTTGAGCCTATGACTAATACCATCATAGTTAAGGCTACTCCTAAGATCTTAGATGAGGTTGAGGCTATCATCAAGGCAGTAGATAGACCAAGACCTCAGGTAGTAATAGAAGCAAGGATTGTTGAGATAAGAGATGAGTACACCCATAAATTAGGGATTAAATGGGGTGGTGCTGCTTGGAAGGCAACAGACCACAGCATGTGGGGGGTTTCTCCTAATCCTTCGGCTAACACCGGACAAACTAATTATCCTTATCCCAATCCATATGGACCAGATGCTAAACAACCCTCTACAGGCAACAGTACTATTAATGTTCCTGGTTCAGCCATCTTTGATTTAGGGGTAGCCGGGGCTACGAGTAATTTGGGAGTAATACTTGGATATTTTGGTAAGACAGGAGCTGTGCTTGATGTAACCCTTTCTGCCCTTGAAGAAACAGGGGTTGCAAGGGTGCTTTCAAGACCACAAATCTTAACCTTAGATAAAGAACAGGCTGTAATCCAGCAAGGATACAGAATCCCTTATTTAAGTTATGCCGCTAACATCAACCAAGCAACCGTTAATTTTATAGATGCAGGTTTAAGACTTTTAGTCACACCTTCAGTAACCCCAGAAGGTAAAATCTTTGTTGATATTTCTATAGAAAAGTCAGAACCTGATTGGAGCCGTACTGTTTCTGGAGAACCAACCATTAATACTAGCAACATCGCTACCTCGGTTTTACTTGATAATGGAGAAACTTTAGTAATCGGTGGGGTAAAGATTAAAAACATCTCTGACAATATAGACAACGTTCCTGGGCTTGCAAGCATTCCTGGGGCTGGAGAGTTTTTTAAGAGAAAAGAGAAAATGTTGTCTAACTCTGAACTACTTGTTTTTATCACTCCTAAAATAGCCTACATCCCCATTGAAGGGATCGATTATCAACCATAGAAAATGTCTGAGGTTTGGGTAGTAGGTGGAGGTCTTGCCGGGTCTGAAGCTGCATGGCAGCTTGCGATTAGAGGGGTTAAGGTCTCTCTTTTTGAGATGAGACCTTTTAAAAACACCCCAGCCCATAAAACAGAGTTTTTGGCTGAACTTGTCTGTTCTAACTCACTTCGTTCTAAAGAACTTACCAAGGCAGTAGGACTTCTAAAAGAAGAGCTTAAGCTTTTAAAATCTTTGATAATAGAAGCTGCTTTAAAATTTGAGGTTCCTTCAGGTAAGTCTTTAGCGGTTGATAGGAAACTTTTTTCTGAATATATCACCCAAAAGATCCTATTTCATCCTAATATAAAGGTTATCAGGGAAGAAGTAAAAGAAATTCCAGAAGACAAGATAGTTATTATCGCTACCGGTCCTCTTACCAGCGAAGCCATGGACCAGGCTTTAGCTAAGTTGATAGAAGTGCCTTATTTACATTTTTATGATGCCATTTCTCCGGTAGTTTATGCAGAGACCATAGACTGGGAAAAGGTGTTTGTGGCAGACCGTTATGGTAAAGACGAAGAAGGGGCATATGTAAACTGTCCTCTTACGAAAGAGGAATACGAACGGTTTTGGGAGGCTTTAATTACAGCCGAAAAGGTTCCTCTGCATCCTTTTGAGGACCCAAAGTATTTTGAGGGATGTCTTCCGATAGAGGTGATGGCTGAAAGAGGAAAAGAGACTCTACTTTATGGTCCGATGAAGCCGGTAGGGTTGATAGACCCTAAGACAGGGAAAGAACCTTATGCTGTGGTCCAGCTAAGGCCTGAAAACCAAGAAAAAACTTTGTATAACCTGGTAGGTTTTCAGACCAAGCTTAAGTATGAAGAACAAAAAAGGGTATTTAGAATTATACCAGGCCTTGAGAAGGCTGAGTTTGCAAGGTTAGGGTCCATCCATAGAAACACCTTTGTCAACGCACCCTTAGTCTTAACCCCTACTTTACAACTTAAAAAGAAACCAAACGTATTTTTAGCAGGACAGCTTACAGGGGTTGAAGGTTATGTAGAGTCTACGGCTATGGGGCTTTTAGCAGGGCTTAACGTAGAAAGATTGGTCAGAAATAAGCCTTTGTTAATACCGCCTAAGGAAACAGCCATCGGTGCGCTGGTTCACTATTTGGTTGAGGCAAACCCAAAGCACTTTCAACCTATGAACATAAACTGGGGACTTTTCCCTCAGCTTGAAAGAAAAGTCCCTAAAAATCAAAAATACTTTCTTATGGCACAAAGGGCTTTAAAGACCCTTTCTGATTGGATAAATAACCATCAAGTGCTATAAAAAAGACTAAAAATTAATAGGTCCTGCGATATAACCCTTTACTACAGGTATGTTGGTATCCTTGTCCACCTCTAACCACACGATGTCGCCTTCTATCTTTACTACTTTCCCTACGATACCACCGGTGGTGAAAACCTTTTGTCCTGGTCTTAGTTCAGAAAGAAACTTTTGGTGTTCTTTCATCCTTTTTTGCTGAGGTCTGATAAGAAGAAAGTAAAAGATGACAAAGATGATGATAAGAGGTAAAAGAGAGATGATAAACCCTACCAATCCTCCTTGAGGGGCTTGTCCTTGAGGTGCACCCATAGCCCAAAGATTAGAAACCAAAAGGGAATTCAAATTCATAAAACTGCCTCCTTTTTAATTTGATTTTTCGTATAAAGTTTTTAGCTTTTGGATCAAGCTTGGCAACTTTTCCTGCTGGATGCTTTGTTTTATTTCCTCTATAAGTTTAGCATAATAAAATAAGTTGTGAAGGGTTAATAATTGATAGACTAAAAGTTCTTTAGCATGGAAAAGATGTCTTAAATAACCTCTGGAGAAATTTCGGCAGGTGTAGCAGTCACACATAGGGTCTATAGGCTCTGAATCAGTTTTAAACTTAGAGGATTTTATCGATAAAGGACCTTGGGAGGTAAACAGACTTCCTCTCCTTGCGTTTCTGGTTGGCAGTACACAATCAAACATGTCTACTCCTCTGGCTACTGCCTCAGCAATATCCAGAGGAGTTCCAACTCCCATTAGATATCTGGGCTTATTCTTAGGCATAAGACTGGTTGAAATCTCTATCATTTCGTTCCTTAGCTCTAAAGGTTCTCCTACCGAAAGTCCACCTATGGCATATCCTTCAAACTCTAAAGAAGTAATAAAAGCTGTGCTTTTTTGTCTAAGGTCTGGAAACATACCCCCCTGAATGATACCAAAAACCGCCTGTTTATGGTTTTCATGTCTTTGTTTATACTTAAAGGATTCTAACGCCCATCGGTGTGTAAGGTCGGTAAGAGCCTTGGTTTCTTCGTAAGAAAGGGGATAGGGAATACAGGTATCAAGCACCATAGCTATGTCAGACCCAAGTTTTTTCTGGATTTCTAAAGCCTCAATCGGGGTGATAAAGTGTTCTGAGCCATCCAGATGGGACTTAAAAACTATACCGTCTTCTTTAATTTTTCTAAACTGAGATAAGCTGTAGACCTGAAAGCCTCCGCTATCAGTTAGGATAAGCCTTGACCAGTTCATAAACCGATGAAGCCCCCCTAAATCTTTTACAACTTCAGCGCCAGGTCTTAGGTAAAGATGGTAGGTATTGGCTAAGATAATCCTATAACCTAAGGAGGCTATTTTTTCAGGGGGGACGGCTTTGATGGTAGCCTGGGTGCCTACAGGCATAAACACCGGGGTTTCAACCACCCCTCTATGGGTAATTAATCTTCCTATCCTTGCTTTAGTAGTTTGACTTTCGTATAGAAGTTTAAACTTAAACATCAAGAGTATTTAGGCTTGACTAAGGATGGTTTTTACCGCTTCTACAAAAAAAGTTTTCATTTTTTTAAGGGTTTCTTCGTCTACGCAAAAAGAGAGTCGGATATGGTTTGAGACCCCAAACCCTCTTCCGGGCACAGCCAATATTAAACGTTCTTTAAGCCTTTGACAAAACTCTACATCATCCATCGGTACCTTAGGAAAGATAAAAAAACCTCCTTTAGGTTTAACAAACTCAAGGCCTGCTTCCTGCAACATCTCGCAAATAAGGTCTCTTCTCCTTTGATATATACTTACTTCTACCTTAGCAAAGGCACATTCTGTCGCAAGTCTCTGGGCTAAAGCCGGTGCGTTTACAAACCCTAAAATCCTGTTGCAAAGAACTAAACCGTCTAAAATCAGCTGTTTAGGGGTTATTTCAGGATGGACTGCCACAAACCCTATCCTTTCTCCTGCAAGAGAAAGCTCTTTAGAAAAGGAATAGGCTATAAAGCTGTTAGGATAATACTTAAAAATAGAAGGTACTTTTTCTCCGTCAAAGGCTAAGTTCCTGTAAGGTTCATCAGAAACCAGATAGATAGGACGCCCTAAATTTTTACTTTTTTGGGTTAAAAGGTCAGCAAGACCTTTTACCTCCTCTTCAGTATAGATTTGACCTGTAGGGTTGTTAGGGGAGTTTATCAAAACTACCTTGGTTTTTGGGGTAATGTGTCGTTCTAAAGCCTCAAGGTTAAGGGAAAAATCAGGGTTGGTAGGCACAGGTTTAGGTATCCCCTGATGGTTTTCAGCATAAAAAAAGTATTCTACGAAAAAGGGAGAAGGAAAAATTACCTCTTCTCCTGGATTAAGAAGGGTTTTAAACACGATGTTTAAGGCACCGGCTGCACCACAGGTCATAACTACGTCTTCAGGATTGACCGCAACTTCTTGTTCGGCAGTTACCTTTTTAGCCATCATTTCCCGGGCAAAAGGAAAACCGGCATTAGGCATATAACGATGAAAACAAGGGTCGTAATTTTCTACCAATTTTTGTAAAGTTTCTCTTACTTGAGGAGGCGGTGGAAGGTCTGGATTTCCTAAGGTTAAGTCTAAAACCCGGTCTTCTCCATACGTTTTTTTAAGTTTAATACCTTCTTCAAACATTTTTCTTATCCAGGAACTTCTTTCTAAGTAGCTTGCAATCTGAGAAGAGACCATAGGCGTCTCCTAAGGTAATTTTATAGGTTTTTAAAAATATCTGGGGTAAACCCGGTTGTTTGGGACATCTCCCAGAGGGTTTCAAAGGCCTTTAGGATAAGAGGGTCTTCTATGTAAAACCTGTAGCCAAAACAGGCTGAGTTAACCGAAGGGATAAGGACTTGTCCTTCCATCCAGTCAAACTGAAGCACCAAATGCTGGTGGACAAAACCTTCTTGAAAGGTAAGAATAAGCATACCCTTGTCAAGCCACTCAACCGTCCAAAGATGAGTATACGTATAAACGTTTGGTTGGTTAGGGGGAACAAAGGTTGGGTCTGAAAAAGGAAGGTCTTTTAGTTTAGTAAGGGCTTGATAAGGTAGAGGTTGGGTTGAGCGGTTGTCGATTAAGTAGGTTTCTTCTTCTAACCGTAGAAGGTATTCTTTGGTAGCCCCTCCTTCAGTAGAAAGGACCTCTACCCAAGCAGGTTTGGTAAGATAAAGCTTTGTTGGGGGAGGTTGATGTTTAGCCTTATCGTATAGCGAAAGAAAATGAGAAATTTTAAGAGGAAGGTCTGGGGGAGGTTCGTCGTGTTCGTCTTTGGCTTTAAAAACTAAATACTCAAAATCTGGAGAAAGAAAAATAGACTGGTCTTTGGTTTTTTGACGGGATTTTAGGTAAGATAAGGCTTCTAATTTTTCTTGGGTTGAAAAATTTTTAAAAGTCATGTCCAATCCTTTGGTTAAGACTTGGGTTTAGGTTTTATCTTTGATTTTATTTTAGCATTTTCTTAGAAAAAGTAAAAGGGTTAAAGTTTTTAATTTTTAAAGGATAGGGCTAAAGTTTTTTCAAAGCTTTCCGATAAAAATATCCAAAAGCAGAAAGAAAAAAACAAAAGGAGGTGGCTGATATGGCAGTCAGAATTAACTTTAATGAAGGTGCCGCTCAGACCCATACATCATTGTTGAGAAATGAGCGTGCACTAAACAAGAGTTTGTTGAGGTTGTCTACAGGAAATAGGATTTTGAATGCTGCAGACGACTCAGCAGGTTTGTTTATCGCAGACATGCTTGGAACGGTGGCTAAGGGTTACGAACAGGGTAATAGAAACATCCAGACAGGTATTTCAGCCTTACAGATTGCAGAGGCTTCAGCCGGACAGATTTTTGACAAACTTCAGGAAATCTATATAAGGGCTCAGAATGCAGCCAACGACATCAACGACCCGACAGCAAGAAGCGCATTGCAACAGGAAATTAGGAATTTTGTTGATGCTATTCAGAAAATAGGTGCTGATACAGAGTATAACGGGATTAAGCTTTTGGATGGTACGTTTAAGGACAAGTATATCCATTATGGGGCTCGTCTTGAGCAGACGGTTTATCTATCGGTAGATGATGTGAGGGCTCAGAGTTTAGGTGCTCACATGGTTAAAACCAGCGGATATAAAGGACAAGCTGCTTCTTTCACAGGTCTAACTGATGTTGTTTCTGCTAGTAACCAGACTATAACCATTGGCGGAAGGGTAATAGATGCTACCATAAAAAATGGAAATGATTATATCCTTGATGCAGGGTATATAGCAAAGCAGGTTAACGAAAAGTTAAACGATGTTGGTTTTAAGGCAAAAGCTATTAATGTTAGCGTGGGTGAAAAATATACAGGAATAGCCGATGTTTCTGGAACGGCGACTATAGCTTTTAAAGTAGGAGATGTTTCTTTTAATTTTGATGCAGAAACTACAGTATCTCTTGATGAATTGGTTGAAAAAATCAACCGTGCTGCTGCTACAGCTGGAGCTGACTTGACAGCTTCTACTGACGCAGGAAGGCTTGTGCTTACCTCTTCCAAAGGTTATACCATAGGTGTAGAGATTTCTTTAGCAAGTGGAAGCGGTACGATTAATATAAATCAGATAATAAATGACCTTGAGGGTGCCTCTTCGGGTAGTGTAACCGCTATTACTAATTCTTCTACTGCTGCTGCAGTTAAGGTGGGAGACCTTTATATTGCCAACGATAAAGAGTTTGAGATGAATATAGATACTAATATAGCAGGTAAATTAGGAGACTTCGAGATTGGTAGTGCAGGAGGTTCTCAGTTTAAGAACCTTTATTCTATAGACGTTACCTCAAATGAAGGTGCAGAGGCATCGATGCTTATCGCAGAGATAGCCTTAAGAAAGGTTGACACCATAAGAGCCCAGATCGGTGCCACTATGAACAACCTTCAGTCTATTTTTGACTCTCAGAAGGTTGCCTACGACAACACCAAAGAGGCCGAATCCGTTATCAGGAACACCGACTACGCCAAAGAAATGGCTGAGTTTACCACCTACCAGATCCGTATGCAGGCAACTATTGCCATGCTTGCCCAGGCTAACACACAGCCTCAATTAGTGCTTCAGCTGTTGAGGTAATAAGCTCTAAAGATTGAAAAAAAAGGGCGGGTTTGAAAACCCGCCCTTTTTTTCTTTTTAAAAGACTTTTTGATGAGTCTTATGCTATTAAACGAGGTTAGGATATTCCTTTGTATTGTGACGTAAACAGAGAAATATACTATCTGAGTCTTCATCCTAAAGATTAAAAGATCAACCTTTACAAAACATTCTCTAACAGTATTAATAGTCTTGATAAAAATAAAAACCATGCTATAGTCAAATTTTAATGTAAGTGCTTACTAAATGTGGTTGAGGGATGGCAAGAAACACTCGGGAAAGGTTGCTTGAGGCAGGTTTAAAGGTTTTTTCTGAGAAGGGATTTTTAGGGGCCACAACCAAAGAAATTGCCAAAGAGGCAGGGGTAGCTGAAGTCACCCTTTTTAGGCATTTTCGGTCTAAAGAAAACCTGTTTGCTGAAACCATCAATCGGTATTCCTTTTTGCCTAAGCTAAAAGAGATCCTGCCTTTAATAAAGGGAGACCCTCCAGAGACGGCTTTAAAAAAGATAGCAAGAGAGTTTTTAAACGTTCTTGAGTCTAAGAAAAAGTTGATAAGGATTATGCATACAGACTTTCATCGCTATCCTGATTACATCAAAAAAATTCACGAATCAATCATAGAAAACATCATAGACCTTCTTTCTGGATATTTTAACGAGCTAACCGAAAGAGGTTTTTTTAGAAGAATAAACACCCAGCTTGCAGCCAGGGCTTTTTTAGGGATGTTTTTTTCTTATTTTTACGCCAAGGAAATTAAAGAACTGCTAAACTTAAGAAAAAACGATTTAGAGGAAATTATAGAAGGTTATGTAGACATTTTTATAAGAGGGGTTGAGCTTCAAAATATGTCGGAGGAACAAGGGGTATGTTTAGGAGATTGATCTGGATACTTTTAATCACCTTAAGTTTTTTTGGTTGTTCTGAAAAAAAGGTAGAAAAACCTCAGACGATGGTGATACCTGTAACCGCCTATCAAGTGCCTCAACCAAAGGACCAGGCGGTTGAGCTGGTCTATCCAGGAAAAACAAGAAGCGTTTCTTTTGTAACGGTCTCAGCAAGGATTACCGGGATTTTGCAGAGACAGTATTTTAAGGAAGGTGATTTTGTCAAAAAAGGACAGGTGCTTTTTTTGATAGAGCCGGACTTGTATGAGGCAGCCTATATAAGTGCTAAAGCCGGTTTAGAAAAAGCGCTTGCTGATTACGAAAAGGCTGAAAAGGATTGGAAAAGGATTGAGGCCTCTTTTAAGGCAAGGGTTGTAAGCGAACAAGAAAGAGACGCAGCCTTTTCTGCTTACAAAACCGCTAAGGCAAACGTTGAGTATGCCAAAGCCCAGCTAAGGCAAGCTGAGATAAACCTTGGGTATACCAAGGTGATAGCTCCGGTTTCTGGAATAGCCGGGCAAAGACTGGTTGACGTAGGTAATTTAGTAAATCCAGGAACTCCTCTGGTAACGATCAATCAGGTAGACCCGATCTATGTAGACTTTTCTTTTCCGGATAGGGATTTAATCAAATTAGGGTTTGAGCTTACCAAAAAAGGGTTGGCAGGGGTTAAAGGTCTTAAGGTGGACTTGCTGATCGAAGGAAAGGCTTATGGTTATTCAGGGATTATAGACTTTATAGATACCCTTATCGATGAAAACACAGCCTCGGTTAAAGCCAGGGCGGTGTTTAAAAACCCAGAAAAAGTTTTACTTCCTGGGCAGTTTGTGCAGGTAGTGGTTAGGGGGGTAAAAAGAAGAAATGTTATCCTTATTCCTCAGAAGGCTGTTTTTCAAACACCTACCGGTCCTGTGGTGTGGGTAATAAGGGATAATAAGGTTCAACCTCAACCGGTAAAATTAGGAGAGGCCTCAAACGATTATGTGGTGATAGAAGAGGGCTTGAAACCAGGGGACCTGATAGCCATAGACAATCTCCTTAAACTTAAGCCAGGTATTTCGGTAAAAGTGGAAAAGGTGGTTGGAGAATAGGTATGATTTCTAAGTTCTTTATCGAAAGACCAAGGTTTGCCGCGGTCCTCTCAATCTTTTTTGTTTTGCTTGGTGTTTTGGCCATTCAAGTTCTTCCTATTCAGGAATATCCTGCCCTTACTCCTCCTCAAATAATGGTTAGGACGAATTACCCAGGGGCAGATGCTGAGACGGTATTAAAAACGGTGGTTACCCCTTTAGAAGAGAATATAAACGGTGTTCCTAACATGATTTATATGTCAAGCACCGCCTCTTCAAGTGGTGATGTTAACATCAGCGTATTTTTTGAGGTAGGGACCGATGTTAACGTTGCCAAAATGGACGTAAACAACAGGGTGCAAATGGCTTTAAGCAGACTCCCTGAAGAGGTAAGAAGACAGGGGATTCAGGTTAGAGAACGGTCTCCTGACCTTGCTCTTGTGGTGGCTTTTGTATCTGAAGGTAATAAAAGAAGTCCAGTAGAAATTTCTAACTTTGTGGCGTTAAATGTAGTGGAGGAGTTGAAACGCATTCCAGGTGTTGGGGATGTCTTTATTTTTGACGACAAAAGTTATTCCATAAGGGTTTGGTTAAAACCTGATAAACTCGCTAAGTTTGGTTTAACCCCGAAGGAGGTAGCTAACGCAATCGCAAGCCAAAACCAACAGTTTTCAGCCGGTGGGCTTGCCCAAGAACCTACAGACAAGTCTTATGTATTTTCTTATACGGTAAAAGGGGAGTCAAGACTGGAAAAGGTGTCCCAGTTTGAAAACATCACTTTAAGGGCCAACCCTGATGGGTCTAAACTTCTTTTAAAAGATGTAGCCACCGTTGAGTTAAGCTCTGAAAATTTTAGTAGAGAATCCTTTTACAAAGGAAATCCCGCCATTCCGATGGGTATATTTTTAGCACCAAACGCTAATCTCCTTGAGGTAAACCAAAAGGTTAAGTCTATTTTAAAAGAACTTTCCCGCACCTTTCCAGAAGACATAAAATTTTATTATCCTTATGACCCTGCCCCTTATGTTAAGGAGGCTATAAAGGAAGTTGTCGTTACGTTTGTTATAGCGGTTCTGTTGGTGGTTTTTGTTATCTATCTGTTTTTAGGTAATCTAAGGGCGACAATCATTCCTGTGCTTGCCATACCGGTTTCTATCATCGGGACCTTTGCCGGGCTTTATGTTTTAGGTTTTTCTATCAACCTTCTTACCCTTTTCGGTTTGGTTTTAGCGATAGGGCTGGTGGTAGACGATGCGATTATCGTTATAGAAAACGCAGAAAGGATAATGCGGGTTAAAAGGCTTCCTCCTAAGGAAGCAACGATTGAGGCGATGAACGAGATCACCGGACCTATCATAGCGATAGTGCTTGTGCTTTCTGCAGTGTTTATACCTGCGGCTTTTTTAGGAGGGTTTACCGGGGCTTTTTATAGACAGTTTGCGGTAACCATCGCTATCTCTATGATAATCTCTGGGATTGTAGCCCTTACCTTAACCCCAGCCCTTTGTGCTCGATTTTTAGAAGAAAAAGAGCATAAGGCGATCTTACCTATCAGGTTGTTTAACCTCTTTTTCCACAAAAGCAGAAAATGGTTTGTTAGCACCGCGAAAAACTTTATTAGGTTTGCACCTTTAGGGGTTGTGATTTTTGTTTTTGTAATAATAGGCTCTTGGTTTTTTATCAAACGTCTGCCTACAGGTTTGGTTCCTTTTGAAGATAGTGGTCTTATTAACATTTTTGCCAACCTGCCTCCAGGTGCTTCTTTGAAAAGAACGATCGAGGTTTCCAAGGAGATAGACCAAACCTTAGCCAAGACCAAAGAAGTAGAAGAGTGGCTAAACATAGCAGGTTTTGACATCCAAACCTTAGGTTTTAAGACAGATTCTTTAACCGCTTTTATTCATCTTAAAGACTGGAAAGAAAGAAAGGGAAAAGAACATTCTTCTTTTACCTTGGTTCCGAGGTTGAACCAAGCGTTTGCAAAAAATAGAGAGGCTTTGATTTTTGTAGTTAATCCTCCTCCTATTAGAGGTATGAGTTTGGTGGGTGGATTTGAGATGTATATTCAGGATAGGTCTGGGGGGTCGATTTTAGACCTCTATAGATATGTGCAGGAAGTGGTGACTAAAGCTAATCAAAGGCCTGAACTTACGGCAGTAAGAACCACTTTTATTCCTAACGTACCTACCTATAAAGTTACCGTTGACCGAGACAAAGCTAAGGCCTATGAGGTTGAGGTAGATGAGGTTTACAAAACTTTAAATATGGTTTTTGGAAAGTATTATATCAACGACTTTAACCTTTATGGTAGGGTTTATCACGTTAACATAGCGGCAGAAGGCGAATATCGTGATGATTTAAGGGATTATAGCTATGTTTATGTGCGTTCTAAGAAAGGAGATTTAATCCCTATTAGCAGTTTGATTAAATTAGAGCTTATTCCAGATGCACCGATCTTAGAGAAGTTTAACATGTTTGTAAGTGCTAAGGTTTTGGGGGTACCTAAACCTGGATATAGTTCAGGTGATGCTATCAAGGCTATCTCTGAGGTAGCCAAAGAGGTTTTACCCCCAGGTTATACCATAGCTTGGGGAGGGGTGTCTTACCAAGAGATTAAAGTTCAGACTAAAGGTAACTTAGCCCTTATCTATGCGTTGGTGTTTATTTATCTTATTTTGGTTGCCCTTTATGAAAGTTGGAGTGCTCCGGTTGCCATCCTTTTAGGGGTACCTTTTGCTATCTTTGGTGCAGCCTTAGGATTAAACCTTTTTGGTTTGGAAAACGATGTTTATTTCCAGGCAGGACTTTTGGTATTGATAGGGCTTTCTGCTAAAAATGCCATTTTGATAGTAGAGTTTGCCGAGGAAAGGCTGAAACGAGGTATGGGATTACTTGAAGCAACCTTAGAAGGGGCTCGGTTAAGGTACAGACCGATTATGATGACTTCTTTTGCTTTTATCGCCGGGGCTTTACCCCTTATGTTAGCCACCGGAGCTGGAGCTAACAGTAGACACATCATCGGAACCACCGTGGTGATGGGTATGACCTTTGCTACATTATTTGGGGTTTTCTTTATCCCACTTTTTTATTACTTGGTGGTTAAAGCAAGGACCAAACTTTCGCAACTAACGGGAAGAAAATGAGGAAAACTAAATTAATTTCATTAGGATTAAGCACGGTTATTTTTTTTGGTTGTTCTTTAGCCCCTGAGCTAAAGAAACCAGAAATACCTTTGCCTCAAAGCCTTAGATTAGAAAACTCAACGGCAATTTTAACGGATAGGTGGTGGCAAAACTTTAACGATCCTTATCTAAATCAATTAGTAGAAGAGGCTTTAAAAGAAAACGACGACCTTTTGATAGCTCAAGCCCGGGTTGAACAAGCTTTAGCCACCCTTGGTGGTTTAAAGGCTCAACTTTATCCTTATGTGGGCTATCAGGGAAGTGCTCAAAGGGGTAGAACTTCTGAATATAGTTCCCCTTATGGGGGACAAACAGACTACCTCTTTTCCCTTTCAGGGTTGGTTTCTTATGAGTTAGACCTTTGGGGAAAACTTAGGAATCAAGAAAAAGCAGGACTTGCAAGGCTGCTTTCTTCTAAAGCTAACCAAGAAGCCTTAAAGATCAGCCTTATCTCAAACGTAGTTTCTACCTATTTAAACTTGATTTCAGTAAACCTACAGCTAAAGACCGCAGAAGAATACACCGAAAAACTTAGGGAGACCTATCTGTATAGACAAACTCAGTTTCAGCATGGTTTGGTTAATGAATTGGTGGTAGAGCAGGCAAAGGCTGAGTATGAGTCTGCAAGGCTAAGGGTAGAAACTTTAAAAAACCGGAGAGAGACTTTAAAAACCGCTCTGTCTCTCCTTTTAGGAAGGACCCCTAAGGAAATCTTTGAAAAGGACCTTTTAGTTCAAAGGGAACTACCTTTACCTTTAAAACCTCCTTCGGTTTTACCTTCTGAACTTTTAACCCGTAGGCCTGACATCATCGCAGCAGAAGAGGCTCTTAAGGCCGTTAACTTTGAAATAGGGGTAGCAAAGGCTGCTTATTTCCCAAGCATTTCTTTAACCGGTGCCTTAGGATATAAAAGCAATGAGTTAGCCAACCTGATTACCCATTCTGCCTCTTTTTGGAGCCTGGGGGCTTCTTTAGTAGGGCCGATACTTGATTTTGGTAGGACTAAGAGTCAGATAGAATTAAAAGAAGCACAAAAAAAAGAAGCCTTATATAACTACCTAAAAACCGTCAAAACTGCTTTTAAAGAGGTATACGATGCTTTGGCAGCGGTTGAAGCAGCAGAAAAAAAGTTAGAGGCTCAAAAAGAGCAAATAGCCTCTTTAGAGAAGGTTTTAACCCTTTCAGAGAAAAAGTTTGAGCAAGGGTTGGTTGACTATTTAGTGGTGATAGACGCCCAAAGAAGCCATCTTAACGCAAAGCTTAACTTAATACAACTTCAAACAGACCTACTTAATGCCTATGTCAGCCTTTACAAGGCCCTTGGCGGTGGATACTCTAATCGAAGTACTAAAGAGTAAAATTTATTTGAGAGAAGAAGATTTAGACTTTCAGCCTGATTGGGCTGAGGTTTTTGGAAACGCAAACCCTATCTATGTTGAGATAGGGATAGGAAACGGGGAGTTTATCGTCCATCTGGCAAAAACCTATCCTAACTTTAACTTTGTTGGCACAGAGATTTCTCGGGAGGTGCTAAGAAAGGCTTTAAAAAGAGCCTATAGAGAAGGGGTTGATAACGTTAGACTCTTACCTATGGAAGGGGCTACATTGCTTATCAAAGGTTTTACCTCAGAAAGCATAGCCGGAGTATATCTTAACTTTCCTGACCCATGGGATAAAAGAAAAAAAAGACAAAACCGTTTAGTAAATAGAGCTTTTGTATGGCTTCTTGCAGACCGGCTTAAAGAAGGTGGATTTTTTCGTATGGCAACAGACCATAGACCATATCTTGAAGAGGTAGTGCAGTTTTTTACCGAAAACGAGGCCTTCTCTCCCCTGTGGAATGATCCCATAAGAACTGAGGTTGAAGATTTTTATCCTACCAAATACGCAAGAAAATGGCTTTCTCAAGGTTTGAATTTATATTTTACCGGGTTTAAAAAAACTAAAAAAGTTGTCCTATCAGACTGGGTAAAAGAGTTTTATCCTTTATTAAAACTTACTAAGGAGGATTTCTTGCCGGTAATCAACATCTTAAAGGTAAAGGGTTTGCCAGATTTTAAAGCTTTATCTCAGGTGATAACCAGGGGGTTTCTCTATCAGGAGGGAGAGGATTTTATCAAGGTCTTAGACGTTTATACTAAAGAAGACGGTCTGCTTATTGACCTTATGGTCTCAGAGAAAAGCCTGCAACAGCGTTTCTTTGTTGCGGTTAATCCTTATGGCAAGGAAGGTCTTATCATCTCAGTCCATAGTTCAGACCATCCTGAACCAACCGATGGGGTGCATCTTGCTTTGGCTTTAATCACACAAAAGATACAAAATTTTTTGCCTAAGGCTGAGTTAATAAAAACTACCTGTAAAACTAAAGTTTTAAAACAAACTAAGACTGTGGCTTTTAAGTAGTAAAGAAAGGGACTTTGTAAGAGTTTTGGATAATCATTTGCAAAGTTTTAGGGTTGAATTCTTTTAAAAAAAGTATAAATTTTAAACAAAGAAATTTTGAGGGGGAGGATAAAATGTCACAGATAGACATAGAAGACCTTTTTTTGGAGGGAGCAAAGCTAATAACCCTTAAAAAATTTGAAGAGGCCTTAGAGTATTTTGAAAAGGTTTTAAGTTTAGACCCTAATCATGTAAAAGCCTTGGAAGCAAGGGCGGTTATCTATATGCAAAAGGATCAGTTAGATTTAGCAGAACAGGACTTAGAAAAGGCTATCTCATTAGAACCAGAAAACGCAAGGTTGTATTTTAGGTTAGGACAAATATCCTATCGGAAAAAAGATTTAGACAAGGCCCTTGAGCTTTTTACTCAAGCCATAGATTTAGAGCCTGTTTATCCGGCAGCTTATATGGCAAGAAGTCAGATATTAAGAGAAAAGGGCCTGGAAGAAGCCGCAGATTTAGAATTAGACAAGGCTGTAAAAGTTCAAAGAGAGCTTGCTAAGGCACGGAAAGTAGTAGATTTTTAACCTCTAACTTTTTGGTCTAAAAACCACTTAGTCTAAAACTACCGTCCAGTTAAACAGGTCTTCTTTCTCTCCGTATTGAATACCGGTAATGTAATCAAATAATTTTTTAGTAAGTTCGCCTGTCTTCCCTTCGCCTATAACATAAGGTTTATCTTTATAACAAATTTCTCCTACCGGAGAGATAACAGCTGCGGTTCCTGTGCCAAAGCATTCTTTTAATCTACCTTCTTCTATACTTGAGATGACCTCATCTATAGAAATCTTTCTTTCCTTAGAAGGGATACCTAAGTGAGTAGCAAGTTTTAAGACCGAGTCTCTGGTTATACCAGGAAGGATAGACCCAGAAAGGGCAGGGGTTGTTAGTTCATTTTCAAAATAGAAGAAGATGTTCATGCTACCTACCTCTTCTACATACTTCTTTTCTTTACCGTCTAACCAAAGAACCTGAGTGTATCCCTTTTGCTGGGCTATAGCCTGTGCTTTAAGGCTTGCTGCATAGTTTCCACCGGTTTTTACCTCACCTGTTCCACCTGGGCAGGCTCTGACATATTCCTCAGTAACATAGATTTTCACCGGGTTAAAACCTTCAGCATAATAAGGACCTACAGGAGAAAGAATAATCATAAAAAGATATTCATGACTTACTTTAACCCCAAGGGTGTTTTCTGTAGCAAAGATAAAAGGCCTGATATAAAGGGCTGAACCCTTTTGTTTAGGTATCCAATCTTTATCTAACAAAACCAAGGTTTTTATGGCCTCAAAGGTAAGTTTAGGGTCTATTTGAGGAATACACATTCTATCTGCTGAGCGGTTTAGTCTGGCTATATGGTCAAAAGGCCTAAAAAGCCTTATTTTTCCGTCAACACCACAATAGGCTTTCATACCTTCAAAGATGGTTTGTGAATAATGCAGAACTATAGCCGCAGGATGAAGCTCTATGTTAGAAAAAGGAACGATCTTAGGAGAATGCCAACCCTTTCCTTCTTCATATTTCATCACAAACATGTGAGGGGTAAAAATTTTTCCAAAAACCAGTTTGTCAAAGTTAGGAGCTTTTCTGGACTCTGATGAAGCTAAATTAATCTCTATTTCCATCTTTAAGCCCCCTTTTAGGTTTTATTACTTTAAAAGGATATACCCTTTCGTTTTTTTGACAAGCCCTTTTTATAAGGTAAAATTAAAATTATGGGTTTAATTTTAAACCAAAGCAAGGGCTTTAAAGGAGACCCTGATAGAAAAAACCTTAACCTTCTCATAGGGAAAATTTTACACTTTATTTTGGAAAATTTATTGGTTTGTGAAAAAAATATTGAATACCTATTTAAGGATAAATCCCTTTTTTCGCAAAGGTTAGGTTTTTATTTAGACAAAGCCTTGGCTTTCTATCTAAACCTTTTCTTTGAAAGGCAAAAGATAAGAGAAGAGATTAAAAAGACCTTAGACCAACTTTTTGAAAGCTTAGAGTTTAAGAATTTGGTCTCTCAAGTTTTAAGACAGGCTAAAGAGGGATATTCCGAAGTAGAAGGGTTTCTTAGGAATAAAAACTCAGGAGAGGTTAAAAACCTCAGGCCAGACTTGATATTTAGGACCTCTTCTGGTTGGGTAATTTTTGAGCTTAAATTTCATCAACTTGACATTTTACAGGATAGAGAGCAACTTGGAAATTATGTTTCCTTATTGCAAAATCTTTATCCTGGTGCTAACATAGAAGCATATCTAATAGTTTTAAACCCTTTTAAGATAGAAAAACAGGATGTCACAAGCTTTACTAATCCCACCCAACTCTCACTTTTTGAAAACCTTAGTTAACTTTTTTTTAGAAGGAAGGTCCTTAGACGAAAACATCCTTAAAACTTGGGTGATTTTTCCTAACAGACGTTCTGCTTTGTTTTTTAAACATTATCTCCGAGAAAAAAAACTAAACGATACCGCAGGTTTTTTCCCCCGAATTTTTTCTTTTGAAAACTTAATAGATTATCTTTATGTAATGCTTGAGGAAATACCCCTTTCTAAAGGAGCGGAGATCTTAAGGCTTTTAATCCTTTTAGAAGTCTTAAAAGAAGAGACAAAAGAAAGGTTTGAAAAAAACTTTTTTTGGGGTCAAAAGTTCCTTGAGGTTTTTGAAGAGTTTGAAAAAGAAGGAAGGATTCCTCAAAACCTAATTTATCCTCCAGAAAACCTACCCCCTATAGCTAAGGAAATTTTTGAAAAACTTCTAAAGGTTTACTCTAATTATGTCTCCCTTTTAAATCAAAAAGGCGGGCTTAATACTTCTTCTCGGTTAAGGAGAATAGTAGAAATCTTGGAAAAAAAATCTTTTAAAGAAACCCCTTTAGCTAATTTAATAGACGAGGTATGGTTGGTAGGGTTTGCCGGTTTAAGAAAGATAGAAGAGAGGTTGTTTAAAGCCTTTTTAAGGGATTTTGATAAAACCTTTTTGGTTTTTGAGGCCTTAGAGCCCTTACCTGAAGTAGTAGAAAACACCTTAAGGTTGTTTGGATTTAACAGAAACTATCAAGTTTTACCTAAAAAATATTATGAAAAAGAAATAAAACCTCCTTTGATAAAATTTTATTGTACAGTAGACCCCCATTTGGAGATAAAGCAAGCTTTAGATTTGATTAAGAAAAATCCAGAAAGTCCAGATGAAATAGCGGTTGTTCTTTCTGATCCAAGGGCCTTGGTTCCTCTTATCTATCAACTTGAGCAAAAGGATTTTCCTCTTGAAGTAAACGTTTCTCTTCTTTGTCCGATGGATAACCTTCCGTTAAACTCCCTTTTGATTGCAGTGATAAAGGCACAAAAAGAAAAAAACAACGGTCTTTATCCTACTCAGTCCTATTTAAAGGTGTTAAAACATCCTTTGCTCCATCATGCTTCTTTCTCGGGAGTGCTTGTTTGGGATCAAGTTATAAAAGATTTAGAAAGATTTTTAAGGGATAAAGGGTATATAGGGGTGAGTTTAGAGGAAATAGAAAGTGGGTTTAACGGGTCTTATCAAGAGATTATAGCTCGAATCCATCAAGTATTTTTTAAAAACTGGGAAAAGATAGAAGAACCAAAGGATATAGCCAAAAGTTTGAAAGAAGTCTTAGATTTTTTAGGTTTAAGACATCTTGTTTCTCAACCTCAAAGCTCTTGGCAGGATATCGTCTTAAACAACTATCTTGACGTGTTTGAAACAGAAATTTTGCCTCTTTTTGAAGGGGATTATTTTAAGCCTTGGTCATACCCTAAGGAAAACCTTTTTATTCTGTTGGAACACCTTTTAAAAACTCAGAAAATTCCTTTTTTTGGCGATCCTCTAAAAGGTCTACAAATTTTAGGTTTTTTGGAAACAAGACTTCTTTATTTTAAAAAAATTATCCTTTTAGATGTAAACGAGGGGAATCTACCCCCTTCTTCAGAATTTAATCCGCTACTTACCGATGAAATTAAACGCTATCTTGGTATTCCCGTTTATCATAACGAGCTTTGGGATTATTATTTTATCAGGCTTATAAACGCAGCTGAAGAAGTTCATATTTTTTATTTAGAGGTTGAAAAGGCAAACATTCAAGAGTTTAAGGAACCTTCGCGGTTTATCCATAGGCTAAAATGGGAGAAAGAAAAACAAGGTGAAACCCCTGAAGAAACGGTAATACAACCTAAAGTAGAGATTTTTTCTAAAAAAGAAGGGATACCTAAAACAGAGAAGGTAAAAGAACATCTTTTTAAATACTTATCTACAGAAAAGGTAAGCCGTTCTTATTTTGAGACCTATCTTAAGTGTGGGGCTAAATTTTATTTCAAATATGTGATGAAGCTTAGAGAGCCTGAGAAATTAGGTTTTAAGGTAGAAGACCCAGGGAAGTTTCTTCACAAGTTTTTTGAAAATTTTTTTAAGCCTTATGAAGGCAAGTCTTTTCTTACCTCTAAGATTTATGATAAAACTCAGATTGAGACCCAACTCGAAAACCTTTGGGAAGAGTTTGAATTTAAAAGAAAACTTGACCCTCTAAGCCATTATCTTTCAAAAAAAATCGCCTTTATAAGTGTTTTTAGATATTTAGAATTTTGGATAAATAAAGAAAAAGAAGGACAAATAAAAGCCAACAGGGTGTTGGGGGTAGAAAAAAAGGTGGTGTATAAAGATAGATTAACCCTTCTTGATGGAAGGGTTTTAGAACCGACTTTTTGGGGTATTTTTGATTTTATAATAGAAAGAAAAGAGGAGATTTTAAAGTACTTAATCATGGACTTTAAAAGTAATCCCTCTTACACTCCTCAGCCTAAAAAAATGAAAGAGTTCTTAGAGAAGTTTGAATTTTCAGACAGGTACGATTTAGAAGGGGTGCGTTCTGTGCTTGAGGCCTTTGGAAACGACCTTTTTAATTTTCAGCTTTTCTTTTACTATTACCTTTTTCATCAAAACAAAAACTTTTTTATCTCTCCTGAACCAGACCGTTATATTATAAACGCGGGTTTTATAAGACCTTCCCATTTTAAGAAACCCGAGGTTTTTCTTTTTAACCTAAAAAATAAAGATTGGGCCTTGGTTAATCAATGTTTTATACCTAAAGCTAAAAGGTTTTTAGAGTGGTTGATAAACCATCTGTTGTTTGCTGATAAGTTTTACTTTACCGAAAGAGATAAGTTTTGTGAGTATTGTGAGTATGTATCCCTTTGCAAGAATTACCGGTATTTAATATAATTTGCATAAGGAGGTTAAGTTTTGGATAGATCTTTAATAATCAAGACTTATACCCAAAAAAACGATTTTTATAAAAAAGTAGCAGAAAAAGTGCTTTCTGGTAAAGGGTTAGAGGCTGAAGAAGCTTTAAGGTTGTATCAGGAAGGAGATCTTTATTTTCTTGGGGAGCTGGCTAATGCTGTAAAAGAAAGGTTACATCAAAAACGTTATTATTACACGATAAATAGACACATTAACTATACAAACATATGTGCCATCGGCTGTAAATTTTGTGGATATCACAAAAAACCTGGAGAAAAAGATGGTTATACCTATACCATAGAGGAAATAATAGAAACACTAAAGTCAACCCCGGGATTAAAAGAGGTTCATATCGTAGGAGGGTTAAACCCAGAGTTGCCCTATGAGTATTATGTGGACCTTATACGTAAAGTTAGACAAAATTTTCCTTCCTTAAGAATAAGGGCTTTTACTTGCGTAGAAATAGATTGGTTGACTAAAATCTCTAAAAAATCGGTAGCAGAGGTTTTGACCGAGTTGAAACAAGTAGGGCTTAATTCCCTTCCAGGAGGAGGGGCTGAAGTCTTTTCTGAAAGGCTGCATCAGGAGTTATATCCACGGAAAATAGGCTACCAAAGATGGCTTGAAATAGCTAAAACCGCCCATAGGTTAGGTATCCCTACTAACGCTACCCTTCTTTTTGGACATTTAGAAACAGAAGAAGAGATAATAAGACATCTGTTTACCTTAAGGGAAGTGCAACAAGAAACTAAAGGATTTTATTGCTTTATTCCGCTGGCTTTTATACCCAAAGGTAACGAACTTTCTTATCTTACTGGTCCCTCAGCCTTAAAAGTTTTGAAGACTATCGCCATTTCTCGAATTATTTTAGACAATTTTCCTCATATTAAAGCCTATTGGGTTTTTTTAGGGGTAAAGTTAGCACAGGTTTCCCTTTTATGGGGAGCAGACCATTTTCATGGAACGGTCATAGAAGAAAAAATAAGCCAGTCGATGAAAAAAGACACAGTAGTTCAGCTTTCTAAAGAAGAAATCGAGAGACTTATTAAAGAAATAGGCGGTAATCCTGTAGAGGTTTAACCGGTTTATTTACTAATATCGTTTATTTACGAAAAAGAAGGTTTAAAAGGATCGTAAGTAAAAGGCTTATAAGGATAGAAGTAGCCAAAGGGAAATAAAAGGTAAAGTTGTCTTTTTTGATATAGATATCTCCAGGAAGTTTGCCTAAATATGGAATTTTAGGAAGCATAGAAAGCAAAATTCCTACTAAGATTAAACAAACTCCGATCAAAATTAGAAATTTACCCAACCCAGACATTTCAGACATGTTTAAAATATAAACATTTATTAAAACTCTGTCAATCTGTCTCTTTCATCTCAGATTTTTGTTTTGTCAGCCTTTGACATAGTGCCTTTTTTATTGTGTAAAAACTCTCTTGAAGGGCATGTTAGTCCCCAACTTAACCTCCATTAAATCCTTAAGCATACTAACCTCTCAGCTGCCCCTTCATCCGAAGATACCTCTATCACCTTCACCCTCCTTTTTATCTATCTTGCTACCCTCTCAAAGCCTGATTTGTTGCACTAAGCAAAGCCTTTACTTCCTCATCACGCAACCAAATTTCCATTTTTGATTCGTGGCTCTATTAAGCCTTCTACTTCCTCATACTTTGTAAGTAATTTTCTGATATAAAAGCCGTTTTAACTTTCTTGTTGCCGGTCAAAGATAAATAGGTGTTGAACTCCTTATAAAACAAGTTTAAAAACTCTTCTAAAAAATGAAAAGGTAGATAGTTTTTTGTGGGTTAGCCTTTAGAGAAGCTACCATACCCTTTATTATTCTTAAAGTCTTTATACAATTAATGAGATAACACCCTCTTTGAGAAACTGGTTGTTAATTCTTGTTTTTTTGAGAAAATATGGTTATATAAGAACCAAATCGATTTAAAATTTAGGTTTTTACTCTAAAATGAAGATTAAGTTGATTTTTGACGGAAAAGAGGAAATTTTAGCTGAACTTTTGGATAATTCCTGTGGAAAAGCGGTTTACGAAATATTGCCTATTAAGGCCAAAATAAACACTTGGGGTGATGAGTTTTATTTTTCTATTCCTTTAGACTATCCTTTAGATGAAACAGCTACCCTCAAAGTTAGGATTGGAGATATCGGTTATTGGCCTCCTGGAAAGGCTATAGCCATATTTTTTGGACCTACCCCTGCTTCTTTTGATGAAAACCCTGTGCCTGCAAGTGAGGTAAACCTTATAGGAAGGGTTTTAGAAGACCCAAAGAAACTAAAGAACCTTAAAAGTTCTAAAGAAATAACCATCATTCCTGTTTAGGTTTAATCTATAAGCCGTTGTAAGGCTTGGGGAATAAAGTTAATGATGGTTGAGATTTGAGTTGCTGGGGTAGGGCAGGCCAAAGCACCAGCTAATCTGTTAGCTTTAGCAGCGATAGCTCCTGCCTTTTCTGTAGGATAGCCAGCATAAATCAAGGCTGAAACCAATCCGGTTAGGGTATCCCCTGTTCCTCCTATAGCCTCAAGCTCAGGGACTAAGGGTTCTTCTATGGTTAGTAAGACCTTTTTTTTAAAAACTATTCTATCTTTTTCTCCTTTAACCAAAAGATAAGGTGGTGCGTTTTGATGTTTATATGCCCTTTCTATTAAGCTTTCTACATCATTTTCGTTAGACAGTAAAAATCCTCTGGTATAAAAAGGGTGAGGGGCTTTCTCATCTGCTAAAAAGGCTAATTCTCCTATATCTGGGGTAAAAAGATCAAAAAAATTGGCATATCCTGCCATTTTGACCGCATACATAAACCCTGCGTCTGCTATCAGAAAAGGTTTCTTGGAAAATTTTTCTATCGCTAAAATTACTTTCAAACACCCGTCTATTTCCGGAAGGATGTAGTGAAAAGTAAGTGTCTTAAAAGAATATTGGGAAAGGTTTTCTGCTAAAAACCGGTATAAAACCTTACTTCCTTTGCCTGTGCCTATGTCTCCTACAAGAAAGACCAAAGGACTGGGCTTTTTTAAAAACTCTAAGGTTTTTATCGCCGAGGCAATAAGAGCAGCTGTTCCACGTTCTACAGGTATTTGCCATCGGTCTACGATTAAAAAATTTTCTACTAAAGTAGGGGTTCCATAAACCAAAGGAAAATTTTCATCGGGTATGATGCCTACTATTCCGAGCATAACAGTTCTTTAGTTTTTTTAAAAGCTAAATGTAGAGCATATCCACAAAGGGTGTGTCCTTTATCTTTAAGAGAAAAAATATCTTTTAGATTTTTACCTACTAAAACAGAAGCTAAATATGGAACATCAGGGCATCCCCCGCCAGAGACATTAACGATGGTTAAGGTTTTTTTATCTACCGTGATTTTCATGTTAGCAGCCCTTACCATTAGATACTCCCCAAAGTCTTTAACGTTAAAGAGGTCTACAGGTTTTAAAATTTCATCTTCAGAAAAGGAAATAAAGTCTAAAGGTTCTATCTTTTTGGTTTTTAACAGATTTAAGATACCAGGGATTTCTACTACCGGGACTTCTATAGCTAAATCGCAGCCTTTTCTTACCTCAGGAGGAGGGCCAACCACCTTTACTTTATAACCTTCTTTTTGTAAAACCTTTTCTGCCTGGATAACTTCAGAAGTGTTTTCAAAGATAAGAAGAGCCCTTTGGGCATTTTCTTGGGTTTTTTCTTTTTTAGGTAGAAAAAATTTAGTTAGCCAGTTCATCATTTTTTGATAACCACTTTAATAGTATCAGGGAGTTCTTTTATTTCAACCACCTCCCAGCCAGAGGTTTTAGCAGCTCTGATTACGTTTTCTCTTGCCGTTGGGTTGTCTACCCAGACTTCTAATTCCCCTTGCCCTAAGGCTTTTATAGCTTCTAATGTCCGTAAAACTGGCTCTGGACAAGAAAGTCCCCTTGCATCTACCACCTCAGCCATATTTTTACCTCCTGCAATTTTTATGTTAAGGTTTGTTTAACACATTTTGTTTTGTATAATAAAACAAAAGCTTATAAGTTAGAGAGGGACAGGGACTCCATTTTTGGTAGGCCTTTGAGCCTCTTAAGGAGTATGTCCCTCTGTCCCTCAACACCCGATAAGTTGGTTGGGCTACCAAAGCCCCAGCTACTCGGGAGGATGGTGTGAGGGACAAAAATCTTAAAAAGGAGGTAGCATCATGACCCATTACATCGGTGTTGACATTTCTAAAGATAACTTCCACTTCTGCATCCTTAACCATGAAGCTAAAACCCTCTCCTCCGGCAAACTCTCTATGTCTCTTCAAGGCTTCTCTGATTTCTTTAACCTTCTCAAAACCCTCTCTGACCCTATCGTTGTTATGGAATCCTCTGGTAGGTTCCACATCCCCCTTTACTGCTTCCTCGTTGAAAAAGATATCCAAACCTTCATCCTTAACCCTAAAATCGTCCACAGATTCTTTGAATTTATCTCCGCTAACAACCCCTCTAAATACGACACAAAAGATGCCAAAATCCTTGCACTCTTCGCTCTTAATAACCCTGAATTCCTTAAATCCTATCCTGAAAACTCTGAACTCCGTAGTGCTTCTCGTCTTATCCAAAAACTTAAACATGAACTTGCTGAAGCTAAAACTCAAATCAAATACGCCCTCACTGTTCTTTTCCCAGAAGCTGAAAAGCACTTTAATATTTACTCCCACTCCTTCCTTAACATACTCCTTAAATTCCCCTCTGCTAAAACCCTTAAAAAAGCTAAACCAAATGAAATTTCCGAAATTATTAAATCCTCTGTTCCTAAAGGTAAAACCCCTTCCTTTTCTCCCGATGAAGTCATAAACCTTGCTAAAAACTCTATCGGGGTTGACAATCCTTATCTCTCTCAAACTCTTATCATCTACATCGAAAAACTCTTTTTCCTTGAGCCAAGAATAAAAAAGCTTGAAGAGATGCTTGTAGAGAAAATGGATGAAGACCAGCAAGAACAAATTAAGCTCATTTCCTCTATAAAAGGTATTTCCTCTAAACTTGCAAGTCTCTTTTTGGCTGAAATCAGAGACGTAAAAAGATTTTCTAATGCCAAAAAGCTCATAAAGTTTGCGGGCACAGACCCAGTAACAAAACAATCTGGTAAGTATAAAGCTAAGATGAGCATATCTAAGCAAGGGTCGAGCTTTCTCAGAAATGTTCTTTTCCAGATGGCGGTAGGTGTAGTAAAATGGAATTTTTACTTCAGATCCTATTTTATACGTAAGAAGAAAAACTTTGGCAGTTATAAGAAAGCTATGATAGCAGTTGTAAACAAACTTATAAGAGTTATCTATGCAATTTGTAGAAAAAAAACTTTCTTTAATCCTGCTTTTTCTAAGTTCCCTGTTCTGGAGGTCTCTCATGTTTAATTCCTATTTTCTGATAGTTGACTCCTTAAGTTTTTGATTTTAAGCTTTTTTAGTCCTCATAGTAAACCCTATCACCAGACATACCGCAAAACCTAAGATTATGGCTTCAGGGGTATGAGGTCCTATACCTTTGGGAGAAGCAGCTAAACCAAAATTATGAGCTACTGCTGCACCTACTATCATACCTGTAGCAAAGATGGCTGCATCTCCGTCTCCTTCTCCTGAAAGGAAAAGTTGCCTTCCAGGACAGCCTCCTGCTAAGGCAAAACAAAGTCCTGCTAAGGTCATGCCTAAAAAGTTCCACAACTGCATCGTATGGGCGATAGGTTGATTTTCAAATCCAGGGTTAAACTGCCCTAAAATAAGGTTAGTAATCAATGCGGTAACAAAAAAGGAGGCAACTCCTAAGAAAAGATGAAACTGCCTGAAAAGAATAACATCCCTGAAGGCTCCCATGGTGCAAAACCTGCTTCTCTGGGCAAGCACCCCTATAAAAAGTCCTACTAAAAGAGAAACCAAAATAGGGGCGTGTTGTGAACCAGGCCCCTTAATGCTGAAAAATAAAAATTCTCCTTTGTTGGTACCAGGGGCAGGTGCATCTATCAAAAGTAAAACCAGACAGATTAGCATCAAAAAGGGAAAGCCTAAACCAGCGGCTTTATAAGGTAGGCCCTGAGACCTACCGAGCGAATACCCCATTCTGAAAAAAATTGTTCCGATAAATACACCAAAAATAAGACCTACCAACCCCAAAATAGCGTTGAAATCTCCTCCAGCAAGTCTAAGGATAGTCCTCCAAGGGCAACCTAAAAAAGTCAAAGCACCTATCATCGCAAACATCCCTAAGATAAACCGGATAAACGGGGCAGACCCTCCTCTTGGACGATATTCCCTAAACAAAAGGGCACTTAAAAAAGAACCTAAAACAAAACCGATTATTTCTGGTCTCATGTATTGGACTACCTCTGCTCTGTGAAAACCAAGGGCTCCTGCAATGTCTCTTTCCATACAGGCAACACAAATCCCCATATTAGGTGGGTTTCCCAGCTTTTGAAGAATAGGGGCTAAAATTCCTATAATAGCTCCTACTAAAATAATGCCCCATCTGGTGGCAAAAAAATTACCTATCCCGTTCATGCACACCTCCTTTAGTTTAAAAGTAGTAGTTTATCAATTCTAAAAAAATATAAAAAACGCAATTTAAAGTCAAATAGAAAAAATCAATATGTTTTAGAAAGATTTATAGACTTTTTCTATAAAAAATGCCCTTGTCTCTAGAGTGTTTTTTTGTATACTCAATATCAATATTTCAAACCTTGAGGATTATGATATGTTAGACTTAAGGAAATTAGAGGTTTTTATCAAGGTATACGAAACTCAGAGTTTCTCTAAGGCTTCTGCTGTTTTACATCTTGCTCAACCTACCATTACTCTTCATATCAAGGACCTTGAAGAAGAGTTAGAGGTAAGTCTTTTTGACCGAAATACCAGAAAAGTTGTACCCAGTAAAGCAGGAAAGATAGTCTACCGTTATGGAAAAGAGGTCTTAAACATTATAAAGCAAATGGAGAAAGAGTTGAAACTACTTAAAGACGAAAAAGTAGGTATGATAGAAATCGGAGGAAGCACCATCCCAGGACAATATATACTTCCTAAGATCATAAAAAGTTTTAAGGAAAAGTACCCGAACATTTCAGTTTTTTTAAAAGTAGGTGACAGTAAAGAGGTTGTAGAAAAGGTGTTGGCAAAGGAGATAGATTTTGGGATGATTGGAGCGGTTTTTGTTAATAAAGATTTAGTGTTTTTACCTTGTTATGAAGATGAGATAGTCCTTATTGCTCCTACTGACTTTGCTAAAGAAGAAATAAGTTTAGAAGAACTTTATAAAATACCTATTTTAAAGCGTGAGGAGGGGTCAGGCACTTGGAAAAATTTTTTAGAAGCTTTAGATAAAAAGAATATAGACTGGACTAAGCTTAATATCATCGGAGAGATGGGGTCAACAGAGGCTATAAAAGAGGCGGTAAAAGCAGGTTTAGGGTTTGGTTTGGTTTCTTCTTTAGCCGTAGGACTTGAAACCTCTCTTAATCTTTTAAAGGTAGTGAGGATTAAAAATCTGGTGATAAAAAGAAAGTTTTACATGGTTTATCTACGGATGACTAAACTTTTACCGATAGAACATAAATTTTTAGAATTTATCAAAGAATTTTCTAATCTCTAGTTTTTAACAAACCAAAAACCCCAGCCCCTATCGCCCCTAAAAAAGGGGATTCTTTTAAGGTTATAATCTTGGTTTTTAGCTGGTCTTCTAAAAGTCTTTTTAAAAGCTTATTTTGTGAACAACCTCCAGCAAAAACTAAATCCTCTTTAACAGAAATTCTTTTAAGCATAGAAATCACCTTATAGACCACAGAAAGATGAACTCCTTTTAAAATTTCTTCCCTTGGCAACCCTTGGGCTATCAGGGAGATAACCTCTGATTCTGCAAAAACCGTGCAGAGGCTGCTAATTTTTACCTTAACCTCTCCTTCTATTTCCAGATGATTTAACTCCTCAATCTGATAACCTAATGCTCTGCACATTATCTCTAAAAACCTTCCTGTGCCTGCCGAGCAACGGTCGTTCATCTCAAACTTTACCACCTTACCTGTTTCATCAAGGCTTATAACTTTGGTATCCTGTCCTCCTATGTCTAAGATGGTTTTTACTGTCGGATGAATAAACTTTGCACCTATGGCAAAAGCTTTTATCTCAGAAATAGTAGTACAGTTTTCAAGGTTTGTATGAACCAAGTTTCTTCCGTATCCGGTAGCAACTACTTGATCTGGTTGGTATTTTTCTATATAATAAAGAGCTTTTTCTAAAGGTGTATAGGAAGTATTATCTCTTTCTAAAGCTTTTAAATTTTCCTTTTCAAAAAGGGCTATCTTAATGTAGGTAGAACCAACATCAAGCCCTAAAACCTTCATAATAAATCTTTATAAGGTTTCTATAAAGGCCTCACATCTTGTTTTGAGTTGTCCCACGTCTTCCATGCTGTAGTTGGTATCTATTTTTAAAAAGGGAAGGTCAATTTCTTTTTCTACTTGATAAGCCTCAAAAAGGTAGGGTGTACAGAATTGAATAGAGTAATAAACAACCCCTTGAGCTTTTAGTTGGTTGGCCATATCTTTGATGTCTTCTGTTCTTTCTGTATTAGGGGTAAAACAAGCACAGTGGGTCTTTAAGTATCTATCGGCTAAGAGTTTGATACCTGCTTCTACACTCTCAAAGTTTTCAGGAACCAAGGTATGATAATACCTTCTTCCTATGCAAGATTCTTCTCCTACGACTACTGCTCCGCTTGTTTCTATTATGTGATGAAGTTTCCAGTTGGGTAAGGCAAAGGGACAACCAGTAATAAGTATTCTTGGGGTTCCTTTGGGTTTAACGCCTAAGCCCTTTTTAACCCTTTCTTCGAGTTCATCACAAAGTTCGTTTACCTTTTGGGTCAATCTTACTGGATCGTCATAAAAGGCTATCTGATTAACCAAAAGGGCGTCAAGACCTGAAATAGGAGCTGGGTCATAAGCCCTTAATCTTTCAAGCCTCATCAAAGCTTTTCTTTTTTCGTTTACTATCCTTATACCTTCTTTAAGGGTTTCTACCGACATTTTTTGACCGGTTAATTCTTCTAACTTCTCTTTTAAACCAAAAAGTTCTTTTAAAAACAATTCTCTACCTACCTCTGTTTTTCTGTGGGGGACTTCCATAACATAGACCTTTCTGGTAAGTTTATCAAGGACTTCATAAGCTTTTTTCTTACCATCGCAGGTGGTTTCGCCTACCAAAAGGTCGCAGC
Organism: Thermodesulfobacterium sp. TA1; assembly: GCF_008630935.1. Classification (NCBI taxonomy): domain Bacteria; kingdom Pseudomonadati; phylum Thermodesulfobacteriota; class Thermodesulfobacteria; order Thermodesulfobacteriales; family Thermodesulfobacteriaceae; genus Thermodesulfobacterium; species Thermodesulfobacterium sp. TA1. The sequence goes on along the minus strand of NZ_CP043908.1, from coordinate 1,094,144 downwards.
TTTCTATATAAGGACAAACCTGGGTAAGCTTAAAACCTATAAAAGCCTTGATGAGGTCACAGGTATTCTTTGGTAAAACCTTTTCTGCCTCATCAAAACCTATTGGAGCCCCTGCACAAAGACCTACACATATTCCGTTTGTTGCCAGTATCATTTCCTCAGGTACATAAACACAGAAGGTTCCTATAATCTTTTTTCCCTGTTTTTTAGCCTCAAGAAGCTCTTTTATCCTAAGACCATGAGCCTCTGAGATAACAAAATCAAAATATTTCATCCCTTCGGGGCGGTTTTCTTGAGTAAGATACACCTGTTGATATATATCGGCTAAAGCCTTGAGCAAACAATCATGGTTTTCTAAATTTAGACCTAAATCTTGCCACATTTTTACATAGTCTTGTGTCATAGATCCCTCCCTGGAGGTTTTTTCTTAAAAATTTAGAAAAATTTTTAGTAACAACTGAGAAAAGTCAAATAGGATTTTTCAATAAGTTTTAGGTTGATATATAGGAAAAGTTTATAAATCTAAGGATAAACCCTTACGGTTGGACAGGAGCCCTCTGGTGGTTTAACTTCTCCGATAAGGGTTAGGTTGGTAAGCCCTAATTCAAACGTTTTTTTCTCAAAGATTTCTTTTTTTTCTGGAGGTACGGCTACTAAAACCCCTCCAGAGGTTTGGGCATCAGATAATAAGATTAATTCATCCTCTGAGACGTCTGGGTGAACATAGATCGATTTTTTGCAGAAATGAAGGTTGTGGTAATCACCTTCAGGCACTATTCCCATAGAAATACAATCTTTAGCCTCTTTAAAACAAGGGACTTTGCTTGAGTAGATGATAAGGTCCTTTTTGCTTGCAGTAGCCATTTCAAGGGCATGGCCTATTAAACCAAAACCTGTAATATCTGTTGCAGCTTTAATCCCTAAGTCTACCATTACCGAACAGATTTTATCGTTTAGCTCAGTCATGGTTTTTACCATCTTTTGATAAATCTCTTTGGTTTCATCAAAAAGTTTACCTTTATAGGCGGTTATTAAAATTCCTGTTCCTATAGGTTTAGAGAGATAAAGGAGGTCTCCTGCTTGGGCCTGATTGTTTCTTATGATCTTTTGAGGATGAACCAGGCCAACTACAGCAAGACCATATTTAGGTTCTGGATCATCAACGCTATGTCCACCTACCAACAAAGCACCTGCTTCTTTGATTTTAGACAAACCACCCTTTAGAATTTCTTTTAATACCTCCTTAGGGATACCTTTTTTGGGAAAGGTAATAAGGTTTAAGGCTAAAAGGGGTTTTGCTCCACAGACATAAACGTCTGCTAAAGAATTGGCTGCGGCTATTTGCCCAAAGGTATAAGGGTCGTCAACCACAGGGGTAAAAAAGTCGGCGGTAAAAACCAAGGCCTTTTCTTCGTCTAACTTGTAAATCCCTGCATCAGCTCCGTTTTCAAAACTTTGAATAAGGTTAGGATGAGAAGGAAGCTCTAAATCTTCAAGTATTTCCACAAGAAACTCTTGTGGAAGCTTAGCCGCTCAACCTGAGGCTTTTACCATTTTAGAAAGTTTAACCTCTGGCACACTCACTTGGGTCTCCTTTGATCTTTTCTACCGCATGTTTTATGATGGCTATCAAGTTGGGGAAAATTTCTTCGATAGCTTTAGGGCTACCAGGTAGGTTGATGATAAGGGTTTTACCCCTAACCCCAGCTACTCCTCTGGTTAAAGCAGCCATAGGGGTTAGGGGATAGCTGATATACCTTATAAATTCAGGTATACCAGGAATTTCTTTTTCTATTACCTCTCGGGTAGCTTCAGGGGTAACATCCCTTGGATAAACCCCAGTTCCTCCGTTGGTAAGAATAAGGTCTAATCTTGCTTCATCAGTCCAAGCTTTAAGGGTTTCTACTATTTTTTCCTTTTCATCTGGTAGAATTAAATATTTTTCTACTAACCATCCTTCTTTTTCTACCAAGGTTTTAAGCAGTTTTCCAGATTTATCCTCTCTTTCTCCTTTAAACCCTTTATCACTAAGTGTAAGGATGCCTACTTTTATCATTCTTCTTTTGCAGCCTCTAACTGGGATTTTCTTTCTGCTATCACTTTTTCTGCTACAAACGGTGGGGCTTCTTCGTAATGGGAAAACTTGGAGATAAAATACCCTCTCCCTCCTGTAAATCCTTGTAAAGCTACTACATAGTTTTGAACCTCTGCCATCGGAACCACAGCGGATATTTTAGTCATTTTTTTATCTTTTTCAATCCCTAATACTCTGCCCCTTCTTGAGTTGAGGTCTCCTACTACGTCCCCTACGGTTTCGTCTGGAACATAGATTTCCATTTCTATATAAGGCTCTAAGAGCACAGGATTAGCTTGTTCCATACCTTTTCTAAAACAATGAATGGCTGCTATTTTAAAGGCAAGGTCAGAGGAGTCTACTTCGTGAGATTTTCCGTCATAAAATTGGACTTTTACGTCAACTACCGGAAATCCTGCCAAAGGTCCTCTTTCCATCGCTTCTCTTACCCCTTTTTCTACTGCAGGTACATAGTTTCTTGGGACATTCATTCCAGTAAGGGTTTCTAAAAATTCAAAGCCTTTACCTCTTTCTAAGGGAAAGAGGTTGAAATGGACTTCAGCAAACTGTCCTCTACCTCCGCTTTGTTTTTTATGTCTATAAATTACACCATGTACTGGTTTTTTGATGGTTTCTCTATAAGGGATTTTAGGGGTAGTAAGTTTTACCTTTACCCCAAACTTTTCCCTTAATTTTTCTATGGTTTTTTCTATATGGATTACCCCTAAACCAGAAATAAGAAGTTCTTTAGTTTCTTCATCTCTGGTAAAGATGATAGAAGGGTCTTCTTCTTTGATTTTAGTTAAAGCTCCGCTTATCTTGTCTTCGTCAGCCCTGGTTTCTGGGTGTAAAGCCATGGTTATCATAGGTGAAGGTAGTTTGGGTAGTGAAATAGGTTTAACCCCAAGATTTTTAGCAAAGGTTATCCCTGTAGACAATCCGTCAACTTTAGCAAAAACGATTACTTCTCCTTCTTTAACTTCCTTTACTTGTTGTAGTCCATCGCCTTTGGGTACAAAAATTTGGGTATACTTTTCTTCTTTGCCGTTAGAGGTAAAAACCGTGCTGTCTGAGTTAAAAGAACCGGCAAATACCCTTCCATAAGAAAGTTTGCCGGCAAAGGGATCGATGATGGTTTTGAAAATAAAACCAGAAGATTTTTCGTCTGTTTCGTTCCTTTTTCTTACCAGTTCGTAAGAGGGAACAAACTGGTATAGATATTCGAGAAAAGTAGGCACTCCTATTCCAGGTTTAGCCGCCCCAGTAAAGATTAAAGCGATTTTATTGTTGGCTAAACCAGCTTTTAAACCTTCTAAAATTTCTTCTTTGGTTAAACTTCCGGTATCAAGATATTTTTCTATCAGTTCATCTTTTCCTTCAGCTGCTGTTTCTATAAGATTTTCTTTTAAAGTAGAAACTCTATGTTTTAAATTTTCTGGATAGTCTATATATTCTATTTTACTACCCTTTTCTACTACGGCCTTATCTTCTATCAAATCAACTAAAAGAGGCTGTTCTTTTTCTCCAAAGGCATAGATTATAGGGACCTGTAAAATTTCTAAGTTATCTTGCAGGTCGCAAATGGTTTGACCAAAGTTACTTTTTTCTTCGTCTAATTTGTTGATAAAGATAAAAAGAGGAACTTCCATCTCTTTTGCCATTTCAAACACTCTTATGGTGTGATATTTGATGGGGTTAGAAGAATCAACCACTAAAATAGCAGCATCAGACACCTTAAGTGCCCATTTAATCTCTCCTAAAAAGTTTTCATCACCTGGAGTGGTTAAAAGATAAAAAGGTGTATCTTTGTAATTAAATCCATAGACTCTCAGATAGAAGTTTGATTCTTTTTTTTGTCCCTTGATGGCTTCTCCACAAACTTTACAAAAGGCTTCAGAAAGTCTTGCTTTTCCTGCGTCGGTTTGGCCTAAAATCGTTAATACCTTAGGTACCCCCATAACCTACCCTCCTGTTTTTAGATTACTTAAAAATATTTAATAAAAAAATTTATTTAAATAGTCAAGGGCAATTTTAGTTTCTAAAATTTTTATAATCTGCCTTTTGTTAACTTGTTTTTTTTATATTCCATGTTATTTTTTAAAAAAGCAGTAAAAAAGAGGTTATTTAAACTTCTCAAAAGTTCATTTTAAGTTCAAAATGACTTCTTTTCTCTGCAAACAAAATTAATAAATCATGGAGGATTTATGTTAGATTTTCAGAGTTTTAACCTTTCTCAGGGAACGCTTGAAGCGTTAAGTTCTATGGGGTATACAATCCCTACAGACATTCAGAAAAAGGCCTTACCTTTAGTCTTAGCAGGAGAGGACTTGGTAGGTCAAGCCCAGACAGGAACTGGGAAAACCGCAGCTTTTGGAATACCTATCGTAGAAAAAGTAGACCTTAAAGCTAAGGAAATTCAGGCTTTAGTGCTTGTTCCTACTAGAGAACTTGCTATTCAAGTAAGTGAAGAAATAAGAAACATAGGAAAAAACAAAAGACTTTTTGTGCTTACTTTTTACGGTGGGAAACCTTTGCAAAAGCAAAGAGAGCTTTTACAGAAAAAAATAGGTAAAGTTTTAGTAGGAACGCCTGGAAGGATTAAGGACCTTATTAACAGAGGTTATCTTAAACTTGATAAAGTAAAGATTTTAGTTTTAGATGAAGCAGACAGGATGCTTGACATGGGGTTTATTGAGGACATAGACTATATAATCTCAAAAACACCTAAGGGAAGGCAAACCCTTTTGTTTTCTGCTACTTTGCCTAAGGATATTTGGGCTTTAGCAGAAAAATATCTTAGAGAGGGTTATAAAACCATAAAGGTTAAGCCAGAAGAAATCACTTTAAAACAAATTAGCCAAGAGGTTTATAAGGTTCCTTCCCACATGAAGTTTGAAAAACTAACAGCAATTTTAGACCTTTGGCAAGAACCAAAGGTTATTATTTTTGTACAAACCAAGTTAGAAGCAGAAGATTTAGCCAAAGCTTTAAGGGAGAAAGGATATTCAGTAAAAGCTATCCACGGAGACTACCCTCAGAAAAAAAGAGAAACAGTGATGAGAGGTTTTAAGGCAGGGGAGTTTAAAATCTTAGTAGCTACCGATGTAGCTTCTCGAGGTTTAGACATCAAAGACGTTGGGTTGGTCATTAATTATGGTTTACCAAAGGATGCTGAATCTTACATCCATCGTATCGGAAGAACCGGAAGGGCTGGTCAAACAGGCACAGCTATTTCTTTGATGAGTAGGTCTGAAGAAAAATTTCTGAGAAACATCATGTTTAAAACCAAAGTCAACCCTATGGTCAGGTCTATATAAACAACCCCCTTAATAAATAACTTTTAGCCAACCTTGTTAGACTCTCAAATCTAACAGGGTTTGGTTTATAAGAAAAAATCTTCTAAAGAACTTGACATCATGGTTAAAATTGATATTTTAACTATGACATGAAAAAAATCTCTATTTTTTTAGTTTATACGGACTTAAAAGACGAGATCCTTTTAGTATTAAAGTCTCACTTAGAAGCTGTTTTTGGTTGCCCTGTTAATTTTTATGGATTGGTTTTTGATTTTTCTCAAGCCTATAATCCTAAAAGAAATCAATACCGTTCTACCAAAATTATAGATCTATTTTCTAAATACAAAAAAAACCCAAGAGAAAAATGGGTAGTTTTGGTGGACGTAGACCTTTATGCCTATGGTTTAAACTTTGTTTTTGGAGAAGCAGATTTAAGGCGAGGAATAGCGGTGGTATCTTTTGTTAGGCTGAATCCAGAGTTTTATGGGTTAGAGTTTGACGAAAAACTTTTTACTGAAAGACTTATTAAAGAGGTTACCCACGAGATTGGTCATCTATTTTTTCTCCCTCATTGTTTTAATCCAGGATGTGTGATGGCTTTTTCTAATACCATCAGAGATACAGACAGAAAAGGTAAAAATTTTTGTCTTATATGCGATAGTCGTTTAAAGGCCTATTTGAGTATGGAAAAACTATTATAAATATTATTATATAATAACTTTAGGAGGAGAAGATGTTTAATCCCAAAATGGAATCCCTTCCCAGAGAAGAAATCGAAAAAATTCAACTTGCAAGACTACGAAAAACCATAGCTTTTCTTAAGAATTCTAAGTCCAGGTTAAAAGAAAAGATAAAAGAGGTTCATCCTGAGGACATTAAAAGTTTAGATGATCTGAAGTATTTACCTTTTACTACCAAAGATGACTTAAGAGACTGTTATCCTTTTGAACACATTGCGGTAGATCCTTCAGATTGTGTAAGGATGCATATGAGTTCAGGGACTACAGGGATACCGGTTTTAAACCTTATGACTAAGCATGATGTAGATCAATGGGGTGAGATTATGGCTCGCTGTTTAGCTTGTGCTGGGCTTACCTCAAAGGATAGGTTGCAGATCATGCCTTCTTTTGGTTTGTTTAACGGAGGGTTTGGTTTTCATTATGGAGCAGAAACTTTAGGATGTTTTATCGTGCCCGCAGGGGCTGGAAGAAGCCTTATGCAGCTTAAACTTATAAAAGATTTAGGGGTAACTGCCATAGGAGCCATATCTTCTTATCCTGCGAGGCTTATAGAGGTGGCTAAAGAAAACGACTTTGATTTCCGAAAAACTAAGCTTAGGGTAGCTATTTTAGGGGCTGAGACCTGGTCAGATGAATATAGAAAGAGAATAGAAGACCTAATGGGAGTTAAAACCTTTGATATCATAGGAATGACAGAAACAGGGGGGGTAGGTTTAGGAATAGATTGTGAGGCTAGAAAGGGTATCCATGTATGGGAAGATCATTACATAATAGAAATCGTAAACCCTGAAACAGGTGAGGTGTTGCCTCCAGGGGAAGAAGGAGAATTAATAGTAACTACTCTTACTCGCGAAGGTTTGCCTCTTATAAGATATAGAACAAGAGATATCTCAAGGATAGTAAGCTATGAGCCATGTGAATGTGGTAGAACCCATGTGAGGATAGACCGAATAAAAGGAAGAACAGACGACATGTTAAAGGTAAAAGGAGTAAACTTTTATCCTTCTCAGGTAGAAGCTATTCTTTTAAAATATAAAGGACTTGCTCCTTATTATCAGCTGGTTATAGAAAACATAAAAGGTAAGGACGAAATGACCATCATCGTAGAAAAAACCGATGGTGGATTGACTGATCAAGAGATGGAAAAACTAAACTTAGAACTTTATGACTTATTAGGATTTAGAAGCAAAATCCAGATAGTTCCTGAAGGAACCATTCAAAGAGTTCCTGGTAAAGCGGTAAGAGTAATAGATAAAAGGAAAAAATAAAAAAAAAACTATAAAAACATGGTGATTAATATAATTTTATCCCTAAAAACCTATATTTTTAGGTTTTGTAAGGCTTGACTGAAAGATTGAGATTGTATAATATCTATATTCAATAGGGAGATTAGGATTATTGTAAAAATCTTTCTTTATGGAGGTTTATAATGGGAAAAGGTTTTAGATATTTTTTTCTTGGATTGTTTTTATCTGGAGTGCTTTTATGTTTAAGTTTTTTTCTTTCATTAACTTTTAATAAAGCTTTGGTGGCAAGTAGTGGTGGTTCAAACGAGGACTGTTTGAAGTGTCACAGGTTAGAGAGGCTTCATAAGGTTTTACCCAATGGAGAAAAGATGGCGCTTTATGTGGACCCTGAAGGTTTTAAAACTTCAGTTCACGGAAGTATAGACTGTCTTTCTTGTCATGCTGATATTAACGTAAAAGAACACCCAAAACCGATAAAAATTTCAAGCAAAAAAGAATATAGGAAAAAGGTTTCTGCTAATTGTGTAAGCTGTCATGTTACAGAGAGCTTATCTCCTATTCACAAAAACATCGTAAGAGAAAACAAACTTTCTTGTGCAGAATGTCATGGTTCGCACTACATCCAGCCTATAAAAGAAGAGTTTAACAAAGTAGCTAAGGACTGTTTGAAGTGTCACAGGTTAGAGAGGCTTCATAAGGTTTTACCCAATGGAGAAAAGATGGCGCTTTATGTGGAGGAAAAAAGATTTTATCAATCTGCCCATGGCCAGAAGGTTCACTGTTTGTTCTGTCATCAGGATATCGATAAGTCTACCCATCCCAAACCTATCAAAATAGAAAGCCGTTATGCTTATTCAAAAGAGATAAATCGAAATTGTCTTATCTGTCATCCATCTTCTGGACTTTCTTCTTTTCATCAAAACATCGTAAAAGAAGGAAAAGTCCTTTGTTCTGAATGTCATACTTCTCACTATGTAAAAAATATGAAGTTAGTGAAAAAACAGACCCAAGAATGTATTCAGTGTCATAAAGCAGAAAGGTCGCCAAAGGTTTTAGCTAACGGAGACAAGATGTATCTTTATGTAGATCCAGAAAAATTTGCTCTTACTCCTCATGCTAAAACAGGTTGTTTTGCTTGCCATTATGACATCTATAACGCGGACTTTCATCCTAAACCTCTAAACATTAAATCTTTAAAAGATTATACTAAAGAAATGGCCTCTCGTTGTATTAAATGTCATACTTATGAAAGTATATCTAAACATCCAGGTCATGCTATAGTAGCCAAAGATAAAAGATTTATGTGTATTGATTGCCACGGATATCATACCAATATTCCTGTGGGGGGTAAATAATGAAAAGAAAAACTCTATATTTTTCTTTCTTAATACTGAGTTTGTTTTTATTAGCAACCAGTTTGGTTGCCGCTACCTCTAAAAAGGTTGTAGGGAGTTTACCTTCTAAAGAAGACTTTAGTCTTAAAGAATGGAAGCAAAAGGCAAGTTTTGATGAATATTGTATGTCTTGTCATAAGATAGATTTGAAGAAAAACCTTAAAAGTGGAGAAACCTTAGACCTTAAAGTAAACTTAAACGAAATTAAACAATCGGTCCACGGCAAGTTTCAGTGTATAATATGTCATTCTGATTTTTCAAAGACTAAACACCCTACTTATAATTTTAAAAATAAAAGAGAATATGCCGTTACTCTTTCCAAAACAATCTGTCAAAAGTGTCATACCGATGCCTCATTAAAGAGAAATCCGGTACATTACAACATTTCTAAAACTGCTTCTTGTATCGAGTGCCATGGATACCATGGGGTTAAACCGGCTAAAATAGCAAAACACTTGCCAGAAAATCAGTATTGTTTGACCTGCCATAGCAGAAACATAACCAAAAAGTTTGAAAACGGGGAGGTACTTTCAGTAAGAGTGGATGGAGCACATCTTTTAAACTCCGTCCATAAAGACCTTAAATGTAGTGATTGTCATAAAGGTTATTCTAAAACAGAGCATCCTATTAAGAAGATAGCTTCTTTGAAAGAGTATAGAAAGCAAGCTATAGAAGTATGTAAACAATGTCATACTAAAGAGACTGAGCAGTTTAATAAAAGTATTCATGCTAAAGCTTTTTATCAAGGAAAAGAAAACGCCCCAGACTGTTTAAAATGTCATGATTACCATAAAGTTGCTCGGATTTTGCCTAACAATGAACTTAAATTAAACCTTTGTGCTAGCTGCCATGGAGAAGAAGCTAAAGCTTATAAAGAAAGTATCCATTTTAAAGCCCTATCTGAAGCGAAACCTAATGCACCTAACTGTTCTAATTGCCATAAGGCCCACGATGTTTTGCCTATTAATATGGCTAACTTAAACGATTCTTGTTTGGCCTGTCATAAAGATTCTAAAAAAGCTCATAATAAATGGCTCTACAATCCTCCGTTTACCTTGGAATCTTTTGTAGACGTGCATTTTAAAGGTTCTTCTTGTAGTGCTTGTCATGCTAAAGGTGAAAAGGCAGTAATACTTACTTTAGTAAATAAGGATAAAAAGACACCTTTTACGATAGATGAGTTAAGTAAAGTCCTTAATTGGGATGTTGAACAGGTAGTAGAGAAAATCGATTTTAATAAAGATGGTTTGATTCAGGAAAAAGAACTTTGGGAATTTTTGGGTACGGTTAAACAAAAAGTTAAGGTAGAGTTAAAGGGTAGAATAGATATAACCAATCCTAATGATGCGCATAAGATCCTTTCTAAGAAAGAGGCTATAAAAGATTGTGCGGTTTGTCATAGTTCTGAGGCTAAGTTTGTCGGTGTTTTAGAAATCAACAAAGAGGGAGAAAAAACTCTTAAGACCTCGGTTGATAGAAAGGTTTTAAATTCTTTTTACGCTATACCTAATGTAAAAGATTTTTACGTTTTAGGTCTTTCAAGGATTAGTGTATTAGATGTGTTGTTTGTTTTAGCTGTAGTTTGCGGTTTAGGTTTTGGTTTAGGTCATTTAGGTTTAAGGATTATTACTACACCTATTAGAAGAAAAAGAAGGGAGGGTAAATAATGAAGAAGGTATATCTCCATCCTTTACCTATAAGGATATGGCATTGGGTAAATGCGTTAAGTTTTATTGTTCTTATTATTACTGGCTTACAAATTAGGTTGGTTGACAAGCTAACCCTTATGTCCTTTCATACGGCGGTAAAAATACATAGTTGGTTAGGTTTTATCCTTCTTGCCAACTATTTTATTTGGTTAGTTTACTATCTGGTTACCGGGAAAATTTTTAAAATCTATGTTCCACCTTTTTGGAGGCCTATAGATTTCATAAAGAGAGCTTTTAATCAGGCCAAGTATTATGCCTATGGTATTATGGTAGGAGACAAAAACCCTCATCATCCAACCCCAGACAATAAATTTAATCCTTTACAACAGGTCTTTTATTTTATTATTATGGTTTTTTGTATACCTTTACAGATTTTAACCGGTCTTGTGCTTTGGGACCCTGTGCAATTTAGTTGGTTAGAACGGTTGATGGGAGGTATTCAAATAGTTTCTTTAATCCATAATGGGCTTTGGATATTTTATGGATTTTTCCTTTTTGTGCATATTTATTTAAGTACCTTAGGACATACTCCTTTAGCACATATTAAAGCTATGATTACTGGTTATGAAGAAGAACCAGAGGAACACAAACATAATTAACCATAAAGGAGGTAATGTTATGAAAAAGATTTTAGGGGGTTTGATAGTAGGGAGCTTTTTATTTGGAGGTGCTTTAGTTTTTGCCTTGCCGTCAGAAATAGAGTTAAAGTGGGAGGGAATGAAGTTTCCTCCCGTAAAGTTTAATCATGCTAAACACATAGATGAATACAAGGTAGAATGTAAGATTTGTCATCACGCAGACGCAGACCCTAATAAAGAAGTAAAAAAATGTATAGAATGTCATGATATCGCTCAGGCTCAAGATAAGATATTAAAAGCTATGGATGCTTATCATAAAACTTGTATTGAATGTCATAAAAAAGTTAATGCTGAACAGGCTAAACAGGCGCCTACTAAGTGTAACGACTGCCATAAGAGGTCTTAGTTGATAAAGAAGGATAGCTAATAACTAAGCATATTTTTTAAATTTCTTCTTCCTCTATTTCTTCTAAATCTTCATCATATATATATTTTACCTCTTCAGAAAACTTAAATTCGTTTTCTTTTGGAGGTTTATGAGGAACCCTTATAATTTCTCTTAATTGTTCCAATTCTAAAGGTAGGGTTTCATCTTGTTGACAAATTTCACAGTTTTGTACATGTTTTTCTACAAGTTCCATCATTTTAACCGGAGAAAGGGTAAAGGACCTTACTTCTTGGTACCAGTCTCTAATAAGGTTTTTTAATCTCTCGCATTCCATTTTAATTCTACCTCCCTTTTGATACAGTTACCTGTATGAAAAATATTTTATCCAAAATCAGTTATTTTAAAAGATGGTTTACTCCAAATTTTTGGATTTTGTGGTAATTTTAGAAAACTATCAAAAAAAATTAGAAAGGGTGATGAAGGTGAAAAGTTTTAGAATTTTAAGCGGTATGCGTCCTACAGGTCCTCTTCATTTGGGGCATCTTCATGGGGTTTTAAAAAATTGGTTAACCTTTCAAGAGCAGCATGAATGTTTTTATTTTGTGGCAGATTGGCATGCCCTTACTACTGAGTATGAGTCTCCTCAAAAGATTAAGGAATTTGTGAAAGAACTTTTTTTGGAATGGTTGTCTGTGGGGCTTTCTCCAGAAAAGAGTGTATTGTTTTTACAATCATTAGTAAAAGAACATGCTGAACTTTCTTTAATTTTTTCTATGATTACTCCAGTAGCTTGGTTAGAAAGAAACCCAACTTATAAAGATATGATACAAAATCTTCAAAACAAAGATCTTACCACTTACGGATTTTTAGGTTATCCAGTTTTACAGGCAGCTGATATTTTAATTTATAAAGCAGAAAAAGTGCCTGTGGGGTTAGACCAAGTACCCCATTTAGAGTTAACCAGAGAAATAGCCAGAAGATTTAACTTTTTATACGGTACTGAATTTTTTCCAGAACCTGAGGCCCTTTTATCCGAGGTCCCCAAGATACCAGGAATAGACGGAAGGAAAATGAGTAAAAGTTATGGTAATGCCATCTTTTTAAACGATCCACCAGAAGTAGTAAGAAAAAAAGTTTTATCCTATGTAACCGATGTACAAAGACCAAGAAAATCAGATCCAGGAGACCCGGAAAAAAGGTGTGTAGCTTACAATCTTATAAAATTTTATTTTTCTGAAGAAGAAAAAAAAGAGGTGATAGAGGGTTGTAAAAATACTCAACTAGGTTGTGTAGAATGTAAAAAAAAGTTAGCTGATAAAATAATAGAAAGTTTAACGGAGATATGGGAAAGACGTACTAAGATAGAAAAAGAAGACTGGGAAGAGATGTTAAGAGAAGGAGTAAAAAAAGCAAGGGCTATCGCTAAGAAAACGATGGAAGAGGTTAACGCATTATTAGGCTTCACCTATAAGCTTTAAAAATTCTTCCTCAGTAATGGTTTTTACTCCAAGGGTCAAGGCTTTTTGATATTTAGACCCAGGTGCTTCTCCTACCACTACATAATCTATATTTTTAGATACATGGTCTGAAACTTTCCCTCCTAAGCTTAAAACTCTCGCTTTAGCCTGGTCTCTGGTCATTGATTTTAAAGCACCGGTAAACACAAAGGTTAATCCTTGAAGTTTGGGGATTACTTCCTCGGTTTTTTCTTCTTCAAAAATAATCCCAGCATCTAATAATCTCTTAATAATTGCTCTGTTTTGTTCGTTTCTAAAAAATTCTACTATCGATTTAGCCACTTCATAACCTACACCCTCTACTGTCATTAAGTCAGCCATAGAGGAGTTCATAAGGTTTTCTAAGGTTTTAAATTTTTGAGCCAAAAGTTGTGCCATTGCTTCTCCTACATGCCTTATACCTAAAGCATAAAGAAACCGAGCTAAATTAGTTTTTTTGCTTTTTTGAATGGCTTCATAAAGATTTTTAGCTTTTTTGTAGGCAAAACCAGGTAGTCTTAAGAAATCTTCTAAACGAAGGTAATAAAGGTCTGCTATGTTTTCTACCAATCCTCTGTCTACCAAATCTTTAGCTACCTTTTCTCCTAGGCCTTCTATGTTCATTGCATTTCTGCTAGCAAAATGTAAGATTTTTCTTATCAAGCTTGCATAACAGTTAGGGTTAGGACATCTCCAAACTGCTTCACCGGGCTTTTTGACAAGTTTGGTGCCACATCTTGGACATTCTGTAGGAAATTTTATTTCTTTTTCTTCGCCTATTCTTCTTTCTTTAATCGGCATAATAATTTGAGGAATTACGTCTCCTGCTCTTTGGACAAGCACCCAATCACCTATCTTAATGTCTAAGTTTTTTATATAATCTTCGTTATGAAGGGTGGCCCGTTCTACTATTACGCCTCCTATTTGGACAGGTTTTAAAATGGCTACCGGAGTTATGGCTCCAGTCCTACCTACCTGAAAAACTACATTTAAAAGTTTGGTAGTGACTTGAGTAGGTTGAAATTTATAAGCAATGGCATATCTTGGGGACCTGGCCTTAGTTCCAAGTTTTTCCCATAAAAAAAGGTCGTTTACCTTTATAACTATACCGTCTATTTCATAAGGAAGTTCTTGTCTTTTCTTTTCCATTTCATGATGATAAGCAATCGCCTCTTGGATGTTTTTTACTAACTTTACTAAAGGATTAACTTTTAGCCCCCATTTAGGTAATGTTTGAAGTACTTCCCATTGGGTCTTAAAGGTATAACCTTCTATTTTGCCTATGCCATAGAAAAATATGTCTAACTTTCTTTTGGCTGTTATCGATGGGTCAAGCTGGCGAAGTGAACCAGCTGCAGCGTTTCTTGGATTAGCAAAAGGTGGTTCTCCTCGGCGTATTCTTTCTTGATTAATTTTTTCAAATTCGTCTTTATTTAGGTAAACTTCCCCTCTTACATCTATTCTTGGTGGAATTTCAGGAGAATTTTCGTCAAATTTTTTAAGTTTTAGGGGGATAGATTTAATGGTTTTGATGTTAAGGGTAACGTCTTCTCCTACATATCCGTCTCCTCGGGTAGCTCCTACCTTTAATATCCCTTCTTCATAAACCAACTCTACTGCGAGTCCATCTATCTTAGGCTCAACAGTGTATTCTATAGAGGTATTTTCTGGGAATCCTAAAAATTTTTTAATTCTTTTATCAAACTCTAACACCTCGTTTTCGTTCATAGCGTCATCAAGGGATAACATAGGCTCTGCATGAGGTACTTCTTTAAATCCTTCTGCTGGCTTAAAACCTACCCTTTGGGTTGGGGAATCAGGGGTAATCAATTCGGGATATCTTTCTTCTAACTCTCTGAGTTCTCTCATTAAGGCATCGTATTCAGCATCTGAGATAACCGGAGAATCAAGCACATAATAACGATAGTTATGATATTCTATTTCTTCTCTAAGTTTTTTAACCCGCTCTATCACTTCTTGAGGGATGTGAGAAAGGTCTTCTTTTTTCTCAGTCATGGTTATATCCTCCGGGTAGGTTTGTTGATATATTTATTTTAAACCTCAAATTTTATAACTACAACCATTATTTAACTACCTAACTACCTAACTTGTAATCCTTACTATTTTATCGATTAAATTCGCCTTTCTTTCTCTCCGGTTTATAAATACGATTGACTTTAGTTATTCTTTGATTTGTTCTTAAACCTTAAAATAGGTTTGGATATTAGGTTGAAAGGATAGCTAATTAACATGATAATTATATTTAGAAATTACGTCGCAATATTTTAAAATAGTAACCACACAACCATCTGTTTGGGGTTGACAAAAAAATAAAAACCTATATATTTTTAACCAAAACTTTATCATTTCAAGGTGGAGGTACTGATGGCAAGACATAAAAAGATAGAAAGGCAGAGAGAAATCGAAAGAAGGAGAAGAAGAAGGGAAAAATTAGCTAAACTTCGTGCTAAGGGCCTTTTTCCTCGTCCCGAAGGATATGATACTACAGTTTATTCTTATATAGCTTATGCGGTAGCTAAGGGTATTATGACCTTAGACGAAGCCTTATCAAAATTAGAAAAGGCTAAAATATCTTAAGCTATTTTAGTCTTAACGTTTAAAATCAAATTTTTAGGCTATTAATCCCCCTAATCAAAATTTGGATTAGGGGGTTTACATATGGATTTTATTCTTCAAACAGTTTCTCTTTCTAAGTTTTTTGGTTCTAAGAAAGTGCTTCAAGATGTCTCTTTTGAGTTAAAAAGAGGCGATGTTTTGGGGGTAATTGGTCCTAATGGTGCGGGTAAAACCACTTTACTTTATTTATTATTAGATGTTTTAGTTCCTACTTATGGAAAGATTTTTTACTTTGGTAAAGATTTCAGAAAACATAGAGCAGAAATTTTGGCTAAGGTTGGCTTTGCTTCTCAGTATCTTAGTCTTCCTTATTCTCTTACTGTAGAAGAAAACCTAAAGGTTTTTGGTTATTTTTATAAAGTGCCCTCTCTTAGTCAAAGGATAGAAGAATTGTTAGCTCTTTTTAAGTTATCCCATAAAAAGAAAACCTTAACTCGTTCTTTATCTTCAGGAGAGATGATGAGGTTAAACTTGGTTAGAGCTTTTTTACATCGTCCTGAAATAGTGTATTTAGATGAACCTACTGCTGGCCTTGACCCTGAATATGTAAAATATGTATCTCAAGTTTTAAAAGAGGAAGTAGCCTTAAGAAAGACTACGATTGTGCTTACTTCTCATCAATTAGGAGAATTAGAAAGGGTTGCCAACAAAATACTTCTTCTTAAGCAGGGTAGGGTGGTTGGGTTTGGTGAGTTAAAACATTTGTTGGTTCAATTTCAGGTGGAGTCCTTAGAAGAATTATATTTTAAGGTGTTTCATGAAGACGGTCTTTAGCTTTAAAAGGATTTATGGCGTAGTTTTAAGACATTTTTTTCTTTTAAAACACAGTCCAAGTAGGTGGTTAGACCTTTTATATTGGCCAACGGTTGACCTTTTACTTTGGGGTTTTATTACTATATACTTACAAAAGGAGATTTATTCTCAAGGTTTTTGGGTTTTTCAGTTTATCGGGGCTTTAATTTTTTGGAATATTTTGATAAGGGCTCAACAAGGTTTAGCAGTAGGTTTTTTAGAAGATGTATGGTCCAGAAACTTGGTACATATTTTTGTCTCTCCTATAAGAGTTTATGAATATTTAGCAGGCTTGATGATCTATAGCCTTTTTAAGGCGGCTATTGCTTCGGTTATTATGGTGTTTATTGCCGGTACGGTGTTTAATTTTAAATTTTGGCTAACAGGGTTACAATTTTTTGTTTTGGTTTATGGTTTACTAATCTTTGCCTGGAGTATAGGTTTACTTACAATGGCACTTATTTTGTTTTTTGGTCAAGAGGCAGAAATTCTTGCCTGGGCTTTAGCCTTGTTTTTTCTTCCTTTTTCTGCTGTGTTTTATCCGTTAGAGGTTTTACCAGAACCTATAAAAACTTTTGGTAAATTAGTACCCGCTTCGTATCTTTTTGAAACCTTGAGAGAAATTTTAAAAACGGAAAAATGGGATATAGGTTTAGTGCTTAAATCTTATTTTTTAAACTTAATTTATTTAGTAGTTAGTTCTTTAGTTTTTGTTTATGCTTTAAGATTAGCTAAAGAAAAGGGAAAGCTTCCTAAAATAGGAGAGTAAATATAGAGTAAATATCTTGTTTTTTCTAACAAATTTGTTATTTTTAAATTGCTATGAAAAAGGAGCCGAAGCTTTTTCCACAGGAAAAAATTAGAAACTTTAGTATTATTGCTCATATAGACCATGGTAAATCTACGCTTGCCGACAGGATTTTAGAGGCTACCGGTGCTGTTTCAGCCCGAGAGATGCGGGACCAGTATTTAGACCGCCTTGATTTAGAGAGAGAAAGAGGAATTACTATAAAAGCTCAGGCAGTAAGGCTTTATTATCAGAGTGAAGACGGGGAGGTCTATCAATTTAACCTTATAGATACTCCGGGACATGTAGATTTTACCTATGAAGTTTCAAGGGCCCTTGCTGCGTGTGAAGGGGCTTTACTGGTGGTAGACGCTTCTCAAGGAGTTGAAGCCCAAACTTTAGCTAACGTATATTTAGCCTTAGAAAACAACTTAGAAATTATACCGGTTATCAATAAGATAGACCTTCCCCAAGCAGACATAGAAAAAACTAAAAAAGAGATAGAAGAAGTTATCGGGCTTTCGGCAGAAGAAGCTATTTTGGTAAGCGCTAAAATTGGAATAGGAATTAAGGAAGTTCTAGAAGCTATCGTTAAGAAGATTCCTTCTCCTAAAGGAGATAAAGAAAAACCTCTCAGGGCTTTGGTGTTTGATTCTTGGTATGACCCTTATTTAGGGGTGGTCGTTTTAATAAAGGTGGTTGATGGCAAGCTTTATACAGGACAGAAAATAAGGTTTTTCTCTACAGGTAAGGTATACGAGGTTACAAAGGTGGGTGTGTTTGCTCCTGAGCCAACATCGGTTGATTTACTTTCAGCCGGAGAGGTTGGTTTTATAGCAGCGGGGATAAAAGAGGTTAGAGAGGCTAAGATAGGTGATACTATTACCGAATCTCAGGCTCAGGTAGAACCTTTACCAGGTTTTAAAGAACAAAAACCTGTGGTTTTTGCAGGTATTTTCCCGGTTGACAGCGACGATTTTGAAGACCTAAAAGAGGCTATAGAAAAACTTTGGTTAAACGATCCAGCTTTTTCTTATGAAATGGAAACTTCAGCAGCCTTAGGGTTTGGTTTTAGGTGCGGCTTCCAGGGGCTTTTACACATGGAAATCGTCCAGGAACGTTTGGAAAGAGAATATAACCTTAACCTTATTTCTACATCCCCTTCGGTTAAATACAAGGTAAGACTTAAAAACGGAAAGGAAATAGAGGTAGAAAATCCGGCAAAGTGGCCTGATCCAAGCTTGATAGAGGAGGTGCTTGAACCTTACATAAAGGCAGAAATCTATACTCCTAAGGAATTTTTAGGCCAATTGATAAATCTTTGTGAAGAAAAAAGAGGAATCCAAAAAGAACTTAAGTTTCTCACCCCAGAAAGGTGCGTTTTAGTCTATGAAATTCCTTTTAGCGAGGTAGTCTTAGATTTTTATGATAAACTTAAAAGTTATTCTAAAGGTTATGCATCTTTAGACTACCAATTTATTGGATACAAACCAGGAGATTTAGTAAAAATGGATATTTTAATCAATAAACAACCTGTTGACGCTCTATCTTTAATAGTCCATAAAGACAAGGCCTATTATAGAGGAAGAGAACTTGTGACTAAATTAAAAGAGGTAATACCAAGACAACTTTTTGAAGTCGTTATCCAAGCGGCTATCGGTAGTAAAATTATAGCCAGAGAAAGAATTGCTCCACTTAGAAAAGATGTGCTTGCAAAGTGTTATGGAGGAGACGTCACCAGAAAGAAAAAACTTTTAGAAAAACAAAAAGAAGGTAAAAAGAGGCTTAAATCTATAGGTCAAATAGAGATTCCTCAAGAAGCCTTTCTCGCAATTCTAAAAATCTAAACACTAAAGGAGTAGAAATGAATACAGGTAAAGAAAAGGTCTTAGATTGGATTAAAAGTTTAGTCATAGCTTTAATTTTAGCCCTTTTTATCCGCACCTTTGTAGTGCAGGCATATAAAATCCCTTCTGGCTCTATGATACCTACCTTATTAATAGGAGACTACCTTTTGGTCAACAAACTCTCATTCGGAGTTAAAAATCCGATTCAAGGAGGATTTATCTATTTTAGGGAACTACCTAAAAGACAAGAAGTAGTAGTTTTTACCTATCCTTTAGACAAAAAGTTAGACTTTATAAAAAGGGTTATAGGGCTTCCAGGGGATACTATACAGATAGTTAACAAAAAAGTTTATGTTAATGGTCAACTTCTTTATGAGCCTTATGTACAGTTTGTAGACCCCGAGGTTTACCCTCGTGAGGTTAGTCCTCGAGACAATTTGGGACCGATAAAAGTCCCTCAAGGAAAGATCTTTGTTTTAGGAGACAACCGTGATCAAAGTTATGATAGTAGGTTTTGGGGTTTTGTTCCGATAGAATATCTTAAAGGTAGGGCTCTGATTATATATTTTTCTTGGGACTCAGAACATTTTCGAATAAGATTAGATAGGATAGGGCAAGTAATAAAATAAATCTTTTAAAAAACATTATTTTATTTAGCTATCATAGCCCGCATAAGGTCTGCAGTATTTTCTGCATGATGAGAAATCCCTAAAATCAGGTCTACTAGTTTTAAAAAGTAAAAAAGGGCTAAAGGATCTTCTATTTGGTTAAAAATGGCCTTTTTAACTTTGTTCCCATAATCTTCAGCTAAGTACTGTCCATACCTAATTTCTCTGATCAAATCTTTGGCACGGTTTCTGCTTTCTTCATTTTTAGTTAAAATAAAATCCGCAGAATATAGGATCATTTCTTCTAAAAATTCAAGAGGCTTAATACTTTGGTTTAGAAGTTCTTCTATATGTTTAAAAAGGTCTGAGGAGACAGGGAGATGTTTAAAGGAAAGCCAATTAAGTATTTCTTCAGCTACGTCAGCAATGGCGTCTTGTTCTTTGAGATACATAAAAAGCTCAAACCTTTCTACCGGTAAGATAAGTCCTTTAGGTAAGTGTCCTCTGATGTTTCTTTTTAGTTTATCAGCTTCTTTTTCTATCTCAAAAATATGTTTAGCCGTTTCCTCAAGCCTTTCTTGATTAAGGTTATAATAAGCCTCTAAAGAAAGAGAAAGCCTTTCAACACATTCTATCACTAAACGGGCATGCTTCCTTAATAACTCAAATACAGGCAAGTCTTTTAAAATTTCTTCTTTGATGTTCTTTATAGAGATAGTTCTTTCTTCCAGTTTTACCATTCTTCCTTCAGTTACAAAAATGACCCCTTCTGCGATGTTCGTTGCTAAATCAGCTATTCTTTCTATATTTTCTATTACTTTAATATATTCTATCCCTGGATCTATATTGTTAGGACTTCTTTTCATGCAATTTTTTACATCCTCGATAAGATCCCTTTGTAAACGGTCTACTATAGAATCATATTCAATCACTGACCTTGCTTTTTGAGTATTTTCAGTGACAAAGGCATTGATGGCTGAATGAAGCATGGTTAAAGCTTCGTTAGCCATTTCTTCTATGGCTACTTTACATTCCGGAAAGGCTCGATTTTCTTGCTTTGATAAAGTGAGAGCACTGTAAGCAATATTAACCGACTGATCTGCTGTCCTTTCTAAGTTCCTGGCTATGTCTATAGCAGTGATTACAAACCTTAAATCTCTTGCTACTGGTTGTTGTAAGGCTATGATTTCAAGTGCTGTTTGGCATACCATATGTTCATAGTAATCTATTTGGTCATCTGCTTTGATTACCTTTTCAGCTATCGTTGCATCTAATTTATTTAAAGCTAAAATGGTACCATTTACCATTTCATCTACATTTTTTGCCATATCAGTTATTAGATTTTTTAAGATTTGCAACTCCTTGCCAAGCGCTATTCTTGTCATGAGAAGCCTCCCCAACTAACCGCAATTAATTTATTATAATATAATTTTTAAGAACGGTCAAACTTATAGCAGGCCTTCCTCTAAAATTGTTAATTTTAAAGATGCTATCGGAGCCACAATGGCAGTTTTTAATTTGCTTTTGCTTGTATCATTAAAATTACTATGTCGGTTGATCGGAATTTTTTTAAATAACGATGGATTTAATTAGTTTTTTAAGGATCTATAAGAAAATAAAGCTTATTTGCATAGTCTTCCTCTATGCCCTAATCTCAATCTTTTTTAAGTAATACTTTAAATATTTATATTTCACATTTTAAGCACTATATATCTATTATTTTATATTTTTTTTCAAATTTTAAACTCATAAAAATATAAAATAACTTTAATATTGACAATTTCTAAAATTTATGATACTAAATAATTAATTTCCATTTAAAATTGTGTAAGGTATAACAAATATATTTTTTTAAAAAGGGGGAGGATATGGGTAAAAATAAAAGAATTTTTTATATAAGTTTGGCTATTTTAGGATTTTTAGTTTCTTCAGCCTTTGGAGAGGAGATAAAAGAAGAAGAAAAATTTAAAAAGGCTGAAGAGCTACCTGAGGTTGTGGTTGAGGGAGAGAAAATTATTACTCCTACTAAAGAAACCGCAGAAACGGTTTATACAGGAATTGGAATCACTAAAAAGGGAATTGAATTATCTGGGGAAAAGGGAAGTAGTAATGTGTGGTCCATTTTAAATTTTTTACCTGGAGTCCGTTTTGAGAGTCCTGATCCAACAGGTATTTCCTCTACTCAACGTACTATTACCATAAGAGGGGTAAGTGGTTCCTTGGGGACTATGTCTGTTGAAGGGGTGCCTGTTTACGGAGGAAACCCAATCGGTCCAAGAGAATACATCTTTGATTTAGATAATATTGAAGCGATTGATGTTTATAAAGGGGTTATTCCTGTTAACCTTGGGACAGGGGCTGGAACAAGGGGAGGAACGGTTGAGGTAAAACCCAAATGGGCAAAAGATAGGTTTGGTTTTGAGTTTAAACAAGGCTTAGGTATGAATGACTACACCAAGACTTTTGCAAGGTTAGATACTGGAAAAATTAATCCCTTAGGGACAAAAATTTCTCTGTCCTATTCATATACTGAAGCAGATAAATGGAGAGGTAAAGGAAAAATTGGTCCAAGAAATAATGTAAACTTTACTTTGGTTCAACCAATAGGAGAGATGATTAATATAAAATTCTGGGTAAACTACAATGATATTGAACATCACAAATATGCTACCCTTTCTTATCAAAATGCTAAAAAAGATAGATGGTTAGATTACAATGAAATCTTTACAGGTAATACTACGAAAGACTGGTATTATTACAAGTATCAAAAGCTTGGATGGACAAACTATGATTATTACGGTTTTATAGATGTTAAGTTATTAAATAGTCTTGTGCTTCAGATAAAACCTTACTACAGGATAGAGGAAAAAGAGGATTGGAGTGGGAGTTCAAGAATCTCTGGTCCTTCAGGACCACCTAAACCAGGAGTAAGCTGGAGTGGATGGGAAGTTACACGTAAAGGAGTTTTGGGGGAGCTTGTTTTTGATTTTAGGCTTGTTAAAGGGGTTTTAGGTTATCATTATGAGCGTCAAGAGTGGGATGACAGACCCTCAAAAAATTACTGGTTAAATGCTAATGGTAGTTTGACTTTTATCGGATGGGGGAGGTTTACTAAAAGCATTTCAGATGGCTATTCTTCAAGTCCGTATTTAAAGCTTTCAGGAAACCTTGGCAAATTAAACTGGCAGGCAGGAATAACTTATATAAAGAAAAAGGACGGTGAAAACGAAGGGTATATTACTAAATATAATGGAACAACACCATATTTAGAAAGGGAACCAAGGCTTGATTATGGTGGAAGAAGCTATTCTTCCTGGGTTCCTTCTTTTGGTATTTCTTATGCCTTTAGTGATAAGATAGAGGCTTACACAAGCTTTGGTAAAACCTTTCAAACACCATACATGTATATGCCTCTCATTAACCTTTATTATCGGCTTTATGATAAGTTCAAAAAAATGGGTATAACCTTAGATGACCTTTTTAACGATTACCAATGTGAAGAAACTTATAATTGGGATTTGGGGCTTAGGATTAGAACACAAAGGTTTGAGTTATATCCCACCATATACTTTTCTAAACATAAGAATTTAAACACTCCTTTTACTCCGGGATGGAAAGATCCCGATAATCCGTCCCAGCCTTTGATTGACCCTCAAACTGGAAGACCGGTAAGCTTTAATACCTTTATCGGCAAGGCAAGGGGATATGGGTTTGAGCTTGCTTCAACGTTCTATCTGACGGATAGAATCTCCTTTTTCTTTAATCCTTCTTATGTAAAAATGAAATATGATGAAGATATCGTAAGTGGTGGAATTCGCTATTCTGTTGAAGGAAAACAGGTGGTTGGTGTACCAGAAAGAATGTTAACCACAGGACTTATAGCAAGATACAAAGGGTTTGAAATAACCCCAAGGTTTAGGTATGTAGGTAGTTATTATGGAGATTTACAACGCACAGAAAAAGTATCAGGATATGAAGTTTTTGATTTTATAGTTTCTTATAACAAAGAAGAAATAAAAAGTCTTAGGCTTAAAAACATAAAATTAAGCCTTGAGATTTACAACCTTTTTGACAGAAGATACATTTTTGGTACTTCTAACAGTTATTATCCAGGGGTGCCTTTTACTGTGTTTAGCTCAATATCCTTTAATTTTTAAAAAAGTGGAGGTAGGTTATGAAAAAACTTAGAAAAAATTTCCTTTTAAGCCTTTTGTTTTTGATTTTCAGTTTTTCCAAAGCTTGCGCAGAAGGAAGACTTTATCTTGTTAGTACCGGTGTGGGAGACCTTGATAATCTTACTTTAAGGGCTTATGAGGTTATCCAGAAAGCTGACATTGTATTTTGCAGTAAGTGGAGTTGCGAAAGGATGAAAGATTTAATCAAAGGAAAGGAGGTTTATGACGCAGGGTTTGGGATTTTTCATCTTTTTTATCGAAAAGAAAAAGAAATTTCCTCATCTGAAATAAGACCCCATGATTTTAACAGAGAAGAAAAAAAGAAAGAGCTTGAAAAGATAACTAAGATAGTAAGAACTGCCGTAAAACAAGGTAAAGTAGTAGCGGTGCTTGATGAAGGAGATCCCACCGTTTATGGTCCTCATATCTGGTATATGGAGGCTTTTAAAGATTTGAACCCAGAAATTGTTCCTGGGGTTAGCTCTTTTAACGCTGCAAACGCAGCCATTAAAAAAAGTCTTACAGGGGGAAAGACGTTAAGTATAACCCTGGCTTCTGGTTTTTCTGACCTTGAAAGCCTTGCTAAAACAAGGACAAACCTTGTTCTTTTCACCATGAGAATAAAGGACATAGCCGAGGTTTTAAAAAAGATTGAAAAATATTATTCTCCCAAAACTCAGGTAATTTTTGTGCTTTATGCAGGTTATAAGGAAAAAGAAAGGGTCATAGCAGGAACCTTTGAAGACATTTATGAAAAAATTAAAGGGATTAAGCTTCCTTTTGAATACTTGGTTTATATAGGAGATTTTGGTGAAATCTGAGGAGTTGGTTGAACTGAAAAATATTTCTATTTACGAAGAAGAAAGATGGCAATTAAAAAGAGAAGTGGGACTTTTTTCTGCTATAATGCTTGTTGTGGGAAATACCATAGGAACTGGGATTTTTACTACCTCAGGGTTTATCATAAAAGAGATTAAAGATCCAGCAGCTCTTCTTCTTGTGTGGATTTTGGGAGGGTTGATAGCCCTTTTTGGGGCTCTCAGTTATGCTGAGCTTGGGAGGATGTTCCCTCGGGCAGGAGGTGAGTATACCTTTTTAAAAGAGAGCTTTGGTGAAGTCTTTGGATTTCTTGCTGGATGGATTTCGCTTATAGTTGGGTTTTCAGCTCCTATCGCAGCAACCGCCATTGCTTTCTCAAAATACTTTTTAGAGCTTTTCCATTTCCAAACCTTTGAGATAACCTCAAAACTTTTAGCCATCTCAGTGATTTTACTTCTTTCCTTGGTTCATGTGCAAAGAATTAGGATAGGTGCTAACCTTCAGGCAGGGTTAACCCTTTTTAAAATCCTTTTTCTTTTTGGTTTTATTTTATTAGGGCTTTGGTATTCTAAGGAGGGGTTAAATACCTTTGAGATAGAGGGTCTAATTCCTAAAAAAGAAGCCATTTTAAGCTTAAGTTTTCCTGTTTCTCTTATCTATGTTATGTATGCGTATAGTGGTTGGAATGCTGCAACTTACATAGGAGAGGAAATTAAAAACCCGCAAAGGAACATTCCCTTATCCCTGTTGTTAGGGGTTTTAATAATAGTAGCTTTGTATCTCGGAATAAACCTTTTATATGTTAAGTCCCTTTCTGTGGAAGAAATGTCTGGAGTTGTGGAGATAGGAGCTAAGACCGCAGAAAAGCTTTTTGGAGAAAAGCTTTCTTTTCTTTTTACTGCTGGAATTACTTTTGGGCTTCTTTCAGTTTTAAGTGCTATGATAATCGCCGGACCAAGAGTATATTATGCCATGGCAAGGGATGGAATATTTTTTAAAGTCTTTTCAAAAGTCCATCCAGAAAAGAAAACCCCTGTTTTTTCTATTATTTTTCAGGCACTTATTGCTATTTTTATGGTTTTAACCTCAACCTTTGAAGCCCTTCTTCTTTACATAGGTTTTACCTTATCTTTATGTGCATGCTTAACGGTTTTTGGACTTATGAAACTTAAAAAAAGATTTTTTTTCCCGGCTTTTGCTTTTATTTTAGCTAACCTTTGGATGATTATTTTTACCATCCTAACTAAGCCTTTAACCATTTTGGCAGGGATTTTAACTATTTTAGTAGGTTTTGTTTTATACCAGTTTAAGTTTAATCAAAAATTAAAAAACAAAAGGGGGTAAATGATGAAGAGAATAGTCTTAAGCTTTGGTTTATCAGTTTTAGCTATATTTTTGTTTGTATCCGTGGGTTTTTGTCATATGCTTTGGATAGAAGAAACCAACGGAAAGTTTAAGGTGTTTTGGGGTCATAAAAGTAAGGTTGAACCTTATGATCCTGGAAGGATAAAAGAGTTAAAGGTTTTTGATAATAAGGGAAACTCAGTGAAACTTAAAAAAGAAGTGGTTGATAACCAACTTGTTCTCTCAGTTGAGAAAAAGCCCTCAGTAATTCTTGCCTCTATGGAAGGAGTTTATTTAGTTACTACCCCAGAAGGTAGAAAAAGGATGGATAAACTTGAGGCCCAAAAGCAAGGTTTGCAAGTAATAGAGAGTTTTTATGCCCTTCAGGCAACCAAAGCGATTTTTGCGGACTCAACCCTTTTAAACAAACCCTTAGGTTTAAAACTTGAACCAGTTTTTGTGGAAAATCCATATAAAGGGAAAGACGAAGCGATGGTTAAGGTTTTATATGAAGGGAAACCTGCTGAA
Source organism: Thermodesulfobacterium sp. TA1 (assembly GCF_008630935.1). Lineage (NCBI taxonomy): Bacteria > Pseudomonadati > Thermodesulfobacteriota > Thermodesulfobacteria > Thermodesulfobacteriales > Thermodesulfobacteriaceae > Thermodesulfobacterium > Thermodesulfobacterium sp. TA1. Next base: position 1,067,685 of record NZ_CP043908.1, on the reverse strand, counting down.
GGAGTAATCGTTTTTAATCCTTTTCATAAAGAAATAGCAAAAACGGATGCTAAGGGTATGGCAAGGATAAAGGTTGAAGAACTTAAGATGAAAGAAGGGTATTATGCCTTGGTTTGTTTTTACAAGGTAAAAATTTCAGACCCCAAAGCTGACTATCTATGGCTTATTACTTCCCTTACCTGGCAGAAAAAGGATTAAAATTTTTCTCTGGAGGTTAGAAAATTGAAAAAAATCCTGTTTTTGGTGGTTTTACTATGTTTATGTTTTTTAAAAGAGCTTTTTGCTCATGAAGTAAATTATCAGGTAGAGGAGGCTAAGGGGGTTTGTGTAAGTTTCTTTTTTGCAGGTGGTGAACCGATGAATTATGCAGAAATAGAAGTTTATGAGTCAGAAGAAAAAATACCCTTTCAAAAAGCAAGGGCTGATAAAAATGGAATTTTTTGCTTTATGCCTGATAAAAAAGGTATTTGGAAGGTAAGGGCTCAAGGAGAAACAGAGCACGGGCTTCATGCAGCAGAGGTTGCGATAAAAGTGAAAGAAGACTTAAGTATAGAGGGGTTTAAAAAGCCTCTTGTTGCCACCTATACCAAACTATTTATTGCCCTTGGAATCGCAGGATGGCTTGTTGGGTTGACAGGAGTTTATTTATTTTGGAAACATAAACAGTCAAGGTAAAAATAGATTTTTCAACCTAAATCCAAAACGACTTCTCAAATAAAAAAAGCGCCCCCAAGGGGATTCGAACCCCTGTCGCCGGCGTGAAAGGCCGGTGTCCTGGACCTGGCTAGACGATGGGGGCACTTATTTTATTTATATGGGCCGGGCAGGACTCGAACCTGCGACTCTCGGCTTAAAAGGCCGATACTCTACCGACTGAGTTACCGGCCCAGTCTCCCTAAAACTTTTTTAAATATAAACGATTTCTTGGTTTTGTCAAGATTGATTTTTGATTTTTACTTCTATTTCTAGAATCTCTTCAGGGACCCCTTTTAATGCTTTAACAAAACCTAAAACAGGATAGGCTAAAATATCTTTTACAAAATCTTTAAGAGGAACTTTTTTACCATTAACCCTTAACATCACTTTTTCTTTTTTTTGTTCTATAAAACCTTTTAAAAAGTTTAAGATTTCTTCCTCTTTTTCTAAACTAAAAAAGGTTTCTTCTGGGAAACTTTTTTTCCACCACTCTACGTTTTCTTTTACCACAAACCCCAACAGATTTTTTATTTCTTTTTTAACAGACCTTAAATCTTCATCTTTGTCCTTTATCACCCAAAGTTTAGAAAGAAAATCAACCTTTTTAAACCCTTCAAACAGCACTAGGTCGTATTCCCAAAAAATTGATAAAAAATAACCATGCCAATCCTTAGGTGAGGTAAGGTTGTTTTTTGGAGGGTCTAAATAAAGAGTAAACAAGTTTTCTTGAAAAAGCACAACCCCTGATGCCCCTTGTTCCCGGTAGACCCAAGTATCCTTGTTGGGTAAATCAGTAAAAATTTCTGATTCTTTACAAGATTTAACTACTCCTACTTTATAACCGCTCTCACTAAGTTTTTTTACCAAAAACGACCCAAATGTGGTCTTCCCTGAACCGCTATATCCAGATATCGCCAGAAAACAAGGCATAGATAAACTTTAAAGACTATACTCTTCGCCAGGTCTTAAAGCTATTATTTTAGTTTCAAGACCGTATTTTTTGACTTCCTTTTCTAAATCTTCTACTTTACCAGAAAGAATAGGAAATGTACCATAATGCATAGGGATAACTACTTCAGGGTTTATAAGTTCACAAGCCTTAGCAGCCTCTTTAGGACCCATCACATAATGGTCTCCTATAGGTAAGAGAGCAATTTTAGGGGTATAAAGTTCTCCTATTAATTTCATATCGTAAAAAATTCCTGTATCACCAGCGTGATAAATACTTAATCCATTTTCTAAAGTAATCACAAAACCACAAGGGTCCCCACCATAGCTTCCGTCTGGGAAAGAGGAACTATGTAAAGCAGGAACCATAGTAAAAGAAATCTCACCTGAACGATAAGTACCTCCTATGTTCATGCCGATGGCTTTGGGGGCTCCTTTTTTAAGAAGATATTGTTGAATTTCATGAATGGCTATTACTTCTCCCCCTTTTTTAGCAAGGGATAGAGCCTCTCCTAAATGGTCTCCGTGGGCATGTGTAATCAAGATGTAATCATAAGGTCCTTGGTCGGCATTTTTAGGAGAAAGGGGATTGGTTAGCCAAGGGTCTATGATAATTTTTTTCCCTTGTTCAGAGACTATTTTAAAACAAGAATGACCATAAAATACCAACTTCATAGCTTGACACCATCAAAAAGGATAAAGAGCGGGCGACGGGATTCGAACCCGCGACCTGCTGCATGGCAAGCAGCCGCTCTACCAGGCTGAGCCACGCCCGCTTGAATAACATTAATTATAATTTATTTTTTTCCACTGTCAAGAAGAATTTTTACTCTTCTTGGTTTTGTTTTGTTTCGGTTTTTTCTTCTCCGAAGCATTCGGCGAGTTTAATTAGTTTTTCGTATTCTTCGTTTACTCTTTGTTGGATGTAGGTTATTTGTTCTGGGGTAAGGTGTCTAAACCTTCTTTGGAGTTTAAGGTATTCTTCTACGGGTTTAGGTTTGTCTATTTTGCGGTTGATGATGTATTTTCCGTCTATTACTTCGTAGAGAGGGAAGACCCTTGTTTCTACCGCAAGTTTAGCTGCAAGTAGGCTGTCTTCGCTTTTACATCCCCAACCGGTGGGGCAGGTTGCGAACACATGGATAAAGGCAGGACCGTTTATCAGGGCAGCTTTTTTAACCTTATTCATCAGGTCAAGAGGGAAGGCTGGGTTAGCGGTAGCGGCATAAGGTATGTTATGGGCTACCACGATGCCCATTAGATTTTTTTTCCAGGTGGTTTGGCCTTTGATGACTTTACCGGCAGGGCTTGTGGTGGTGTGGGCTCCGAAGGGGGTTGCTCCAGACCTTTGGACCCCTGTGTTCATGTAGGCTTCGTTATCAAGGCAGATGTAGACAAAGTCATGGCCTCTTTCAAGGGCACCAGAGAGCCACTGGAGACCTATGTCAAAGGTAGCTCCGTCTCCGGCAAAGACGACGATGTTTATTTTTTCTTTGGACTTAATTTTACCTTTTCTTTTAAGGGCTTTGATGGCGGCTTCTATGCCTGAGGCGACGGTAGCGGAGTTTTCGAAGGCAACATGTATCCAGGGGACTTCCCAGGAGGTATAAGGGAATGGACTTGAGATGATTTCCATGCAGCCGGTTGAGGTGACGGCGATGGTGTTTGGGCCTAAGACTTTAAGGGCGAGTCTTAGTGGGAGTACGGTGCCGCAACCTTGGCAGGCTCTATGGCCTTGAGCAAAGCCTTCATACTGAGGTAAGTTTTTCATGGTAAAGGGTTTAAAGTTTTTAAGTTCTGGTCTCATAGGCTTACTCCTTTACACCGTATATTTCATAGGGTGTAGATGGTTTTTTAGCAAGGGTTTCAAAGGTTTTTTCGAAGATTTCGACGAAGTCTTCTTTGGTAACGTCTCTGCCGCTTAGGCCTGCGATGAGGTTAAGGACCCGAGGTCTTTTGTTAGACTGGTAGAGGGCAGACCTTACTTCTATACCGACAGGGCCACCGGTAGCGGCATGGCTAACGGCTCGGTCAACCACGCAAAGGGCTTTGACTTTACCGATAGCCTTGATGAAGTCTTTAAGTGGGAAGGGTCTCCAGAGTCTTATTCTTACTAGTCCTACTTTTTTACCTTTAGCCCTAAGGAGGTCGACGGCATTCATGGCGTTTTCAGCAAGGCTTCCCATGATGACAAGGCCTACTTCGGCATCTTCCATTTGATAGGTTTCAACAGGAAGATATTTTCTGCCGGTGAGTTTTTCGAAGTCTTTCCAGGCTTGGACGATGGTTTTGTAGCTAGCTTTAAGGGCTTCGTCTTCAGCCTTTTTAGCCTCGGTATAGATTTCAGGGACCCCGATGGCACCGATGGTGATAGGTTTTTTGGGGTCGAGTTTATATTTCATTTTAAGGGGGGGAAGGTATTTATCAACCAGGGTTTGGTCTAAGAATTCGATAGGTTCTACCACATGGGATAGAATGAAGCCGTCGATGTTTACAGCAACAGGAAGTAAGGTTTTTTCAGCGACTTTGTAGGCATGGTAGATGAGGTCAACGGCTTCTTGGCCGTTTTCAGCGAAGGTATGTATCCAGCCGGCATCTCTCATGGACATGACATCGGAGTGGTCGTTCCAGATGCTGATAGGGGCAGAGACAGAGCGGTTGACAAGAGCCATAACGATAGGCAGGCGTAGAGCAGGAGCGATGTAGAGGTTTTCGTACATGAGGAGGAGGCCTTGTGAGGAGGTAGAGGTAAAGGTTCTAGCCCCTGTTGCAGCAGCACCGATGCAGGCACTCATGGCAGCATGTTCAGACTCAACAGGTATGTATTCGGCATCAAGCTCGCCGTTGTTAACAAGTTCTGCGAGGTGTTCGACGATATGGGTTTGAGGGGTAATAGGGTAGGCTGAGATGACGTCAACATTACACTGGGCTACAGCCTCAGCCACGGCAACGGAGACTTCTTTAGCGATTTTTTTAGCCATGTTATTCCTCCTCTAAGACCATGGTAATGGCTTTTTTAGGGCAGTGTGCGGCACAGATACCGCAGCCTTTACAGTAGAAAAGGTTAGAGATGAAGAAGCCTTCTTGGTCTGGTTGGTAGCAGATGTCAGGGCATAGGATATAGCACATACCGCATTTGATGCATTTATCTTTATCGAGGACGGGTTTGAAGGCTCTCCAGTCACCGGTTTTAAACTTTTTGGAATTACCAGGCTCAAGGATATACATACCTGGTGCGAGTTGTTTCCAGCTTACGAGGCCTTGTTCTTTAGGCATGGCTTAACTCCTTATTAGTAGATTTTGGTTTCATCGATAGCCCTTTTGAGGGCATTGATGTTTTTTTCGGCAAGGCGTCCGAAGCGAGCATTTAGAGCGTCTTCGATGGCTGATAGGGAGATGAGGCTTGTGGCTTTAAGGAAGGCACCGAGCATGGTGGTGTTGGTGATAGGGAGTCCGAGTTCTTCGATGGCGATTTTGGTGGCATCAACGGCAGCGATTTTACCTGGGAAGTTGTTAAGGAGTTTACGTAATTCGGGTTCAGGGAGATGGGAGTTAAGGATAGCGATACCAGAGGATTTAAGTCCTTGGGTGATGTTAACGATTTTGGGTAGAGTGGGGTCAAGAACGAGGATGACGTCAGGTTCATAGATTTTTTCTCTTGAGCGGATAGGTTTTTTGTCGATTCTTGCGAAGGCTTGGACCGGAGCCCCTCTTCTTTCAGGTCCGAAGCTTGGGAAGGCTTGAGCATAATCACCCTGGGAGATAGCAGCCACAGCGATAAGCTCGGCAGAGGTAACCGCCCCCTGCCCACCTCTTCCATGTAGTCTAATCTCAATCATATCCCACCTCTTATTGTGGTTTATTGCTTTATTGAAGATCTTCAATATGTCTACTATATTATCTAAAAAAATCAAGTAGAAAGTTCAAAATTTCACAGTATTTCACAGTTTTTGGTAAACGCTATATTTTTCCTGAAAGGAAAAATGGGCGAAAAACCTTTCTAAAATGGTATCCTCCTAAAACTTGAGCTATAAAAGTGGCAAAAACCTTGGGTTTTTTAAAAAAGGTGTAAAAAAACATTTTCCAGAATAAAATTCTTCCCTTTTCTAAAACCCCAAATTTAAAGATTATTTTAGGAAGGTTCAAAAGGTAAAAAGGATGATTTTTTACATAAGCTTTGTCTATCTTTATATGGGTATAGGGGTTAAAATCTTTTAAAAAACCAAAAACACGTTTATAATATCTTTTGGTTTCATATAGGTTGGTGATTACTTTTTTGTATCCTTGTAATAGAGTTTCAAATCCCATTTTAGGGATGATGTTGGTTGAAAGGTCGGTGTTGTTGCCTTTAAAGAGGGGTCTAATTCTACCTTCTGTCTTAAGTCTTTGGTATAGGTTAGTCCCGGGAGGTGCGTTTAAAAGTCCTACCATCGCTATAACGATTTTACTTTCTTCTATAAACTTGACAAGGGAGTTAAAAACATTGGGAGGGTCAGAATCAAAACCTACAATAAAACCTCCCATTACCTCAAGACCCTTTCTTTGGATTTTTTTGACATCTTCTACCAGGTTTCTGTTTAAGTTTTGACGTTTTTGCACCTCTGCTAAGCTTTCTTCAACCGGAGTTTCTATTCCTATAAAAACAGAATTAAAGCCAGCTTTTACCAAAAGTTCTATAAGTTCGTCATCGTCGGCTAAGTTTATTGAAGCTTGGGTATAAAAAACAAAAGGATATCTATGTTTTTCTTGCCAACGTATCAACGAAGGTAGTAGTTCTTGTTTAACGGTAGGTTTTTTTCCTATAAAATTATCATCTACAAAGAAAACCGAACCTCTCCAACCAAGTTTATAAAGGTTTTCTAATTCAGCTATTATTTGATCAACCGTTTTAGTTCTAATTTTACGTCCAAAAAGGTTGGTTACATCACAAAATTCACAACTAAAAGGACATCCTCGAGAATATTGAATACACATAGAAGTATAATCTTTAAGTTTTATCAAATGATAAGAAGGAACAGGTGAAAACTTCAGGTCTACAAACTCAGAGGTATAGTATACTTTTTGGGGACATCCTTTTTCCCAGTCTTCAAGGAATTTAGGTAAGGTTATTTCTCCTTCATTTAAAACTAAGTGGTCTACTTTCTCGATAAAATCTTGATAAAAAGCAGTAAAGAGAGGCCCTCCAGCTATGACCGTTTTCCCAAGACTTTTAGCTATTTTAATAACTTCTTCAGCACTTTCCCTTTGCACAGACATAGCGCTTATCAATACCCAATCAGCCCATTTAAAAAACTCAAGATTAAGAGGACTTGTGTTTAGGTCTAAAACCTTAAGTCGAAAATCCTTAGGAAGTAAACTAGCAATGGTTAATAAACCTAAGGGAGGATGAGAGGCTTTCTTTTTGACAAATTTCAAAGCATTTCTAAAGCTCCAAAACGTATCTGGATAACGTGGATAAACCAATAAGACTTTTATCATAAGGTTCAATGTTTCCAAGTTTGTTACTTATCATTTTACAAAAATATTTTTTTAAGGTCAAGTATAAAATTTTTCGAAAAAAGCACTTTACAAAATTAAAAATTGATTAAAAATTAAAAAATTCAAAGTTTTTGGATAAAAATTCTTTTTAATTTGCTATAAGAGGTGAAAAAATGGGTATAAGACATTTTTTAAGAATTTCTGACCTTGCTAAGGAAGAGATTTTAAGTTTATTCTCTCGTGCGATAGGGTTTAAACATAAGGGTTATCCTCAGGAGGCTTTGAAAGGTAAAATTTTGGGGTTGATTTTTGAAAAACCCTCAACCAGAACGCGTCTTTCTTTTGAGTCGGCGATGATAAAATTGGGAGGAAGTAGCCTTTTCCTTTCAGCAAGGGATTTACAGCTTACTCGAGGGGAACCAATAAAGGATACTGCAAGAGTGCTTTCAAGATATTTAGATGTTTTGGTATTAAGGACTTATAGCCATCAGACTATACAAGAATTTGCTAAACATGCTACGATCCCAGTGATTAATGGACTTTCTGACTTTTATCATCCCTGTCAGGCCCTTTCTGATGTGCTTACAGTAATAGAAAAAGGAAGGGACCTTACCAAAGAGAAAGTGGTTTGGATAGGAGACGGAAACAACGTAGCCCATTCTTGGATAGAAGCAGCTGCAATTCTTGGTTTTAAAATCACCGTGGCTTCACCTCCTGGATATGAACCATCTAAAGAACTTATCGAAGAGTTAAGGCAAAAATACAATCTACAAGTAGAAATTTTAAACGACCCTAAAGAGGCGGTAAAAGGAGCTACTATTATAAATACCGATGTTTGGGTAAGTATGGGTCAAGATGAAGAATCCCAAACCAGGAAAAAGGTTTTTCAACCTTTTCAAGTTAACTCAGACCTTTTAAAATTAGCCAGTCCAGAAGCGATGGTTTTACATTGTCTACCTGCCCATAGAGGAGAAGAGATTACAGAAGAAGTGTTGGAGGGTGAGCATTCTGTAGTTTGGGACCAAGCAGAAAATAAAATGTGGTTTCATATGGCTCTACTTGAATTTTTATTAAAATGTGTTTAATTTTTTAGTAAAAAAATAAATATTAGGGGGAAGGGATGGAAGGTATTAAAGAAGATTTTTATGTTAAGATTTTCTATCGTTTAGAACTTGAAGATGAAAAAGCTCCAGATTGGTTTTCTCAGGAGCTCGAGACTTCGTTTATTTTGGGTAGAGAACATATCCCCAGGGTTATCGAAGAGGCTATCTTAGGAAAAAAAGAAGGGGATGAGGTGAGGATCGTAATTCCTCCTGAGTCTGCATATGGACCTCATCTTCCTTATTTAATAAAAGAGGTAGAAATGGGTAGCCTTAAGCACCCTGAAAAGGTAAAGGTAGGGGAATGGTATGAAGAAGTAAGTCCTTACGGAGCAAGGATTTCTTTTAAAGTACTTGAAATAAACGGAGATAAAATCAAGGCAGATTTTAATCATCCTGCCGCAGGGAAAAACGTAGCGATTAATATTAAGGTATTAGAGGCAAGACAGGCAACTCCTTATGAAATTATGGCTGCTGAAATGAAGGCCTGTTCTGGAGGTTGAAGATAGGTTCTACCAGAGAGGTGTCTCTGGAGAATTAAAGGGTGAAACCAATCTTAGCTATAAAGGACCTTACCTTAGGATTAACCTATAAAAAAGTTCCTTTAGTAGAAAATGTAAGCTTTACAGTAGAAAGAGGAGAGGTCCTTGGGGTTTTAGGGGAAAGTGGGTGTGGCAAAACCTTAACAGGTTTTGCCCTTCTTAGGCTTTTCCCTCCTGGTGTTTGCTATTATTCGGGAGAGGTTTGGTTAGATGACCTTTCTCTTTATTCTTTAGACGAAAAAGAACTTATCAAAATAAGAGGTAAAAAAATAGCCATCATTCTGCAAGATCCGTTAAGCTCTTTAAATCCGGTTTTAACGATTAGAGAACAGTTAGAAGAGGTTTTTAAGGTTCATCAGCCTGAGTTTTCTAAAAAAGAAAGGCAGGATAAAATGATAAGTCTTTTAAAAGAAGTAGGAATTCCAGACCCAGAGATAAAGTTAAGGAGTTATCCTCATCAACTTTCTGGGGGATTAAGACAAAGGGTAATGATAGCGATAGCCCTTGCTGGAGAACCAGAAGTTTTGGTAGCTGATGAACCTACTACTGCACTTGACCCAACCTTGCAGGTTCAAGTTTTAAACTTATTAAAAAAGCTAAACAAGACCAGAAAACTTACGATAGTGTTTATTTCCCATGATTTAGGGGTAGTAAGATGGATCGCTGATAGGGTAGCTGTTTTTTATGCGGGAGAGATAGTAGAAATTTCCCTGGTAGACAGGCTTTTTTTAAACCCCTTACATCCCTATACACAAGCCTTGATAGACTCCTATCCTAAAGAAGGTGAATTTAAGGTTAGGTTAAAAGGAGGGGTCATAGAGCTTACTCAAAAACCTGAAGGCTGTTATTATAGATTACGTTGTGATGCACCTTGTAAAGAAGGTAAAATTTATCACCCACCTCTGATAGAAGTAACTTCTCAACACATGGTAAGATGTTTTAGGTATGGATAAACCTGTGCTTGAGGTTAGAAATCTCTGGAAGACTTACCAAGTAAAGGTTTTAGGTGGTTTAAAAACTTATAGAGTTATTGCTTTAAGAGGGGTAAGTTTTAAGATAGAAAAGGGTGAGGTATTAGGTCTTTTAGGAGAGAGTGGATGTGGAAAATCTACCCTTGGAAAAATAGCTTTAGGACTTGAAATCCCAGATCAGGGAGAGGTTTACTGGTTTGGAAAATCTCTTAAGACCATTGACAAAAAAACCTACCAAGCTTTAAGACCTAAGGTTCAGGCTGTTTTACAAGACCCTTATTCTTCCCTTAATCCTCGATATAAAATAAAAGACATCCTTTTAGAGCCATATCTTATCAACATAAGTTCTAACAAAAAAGAAGGTTTAGATAAAGCTAAAGAACTTTTAAATCAGGTAGGGATGGACCAAAAGGTTTTAGAAAAATATCCTCACGAATTAAGCGGAGGCCAACGGCAGAGAATAGCCTTAGCCAGGGCTTTAATGGTTAACCCTGAATTGATAGTGCTCGATGAACCAACTTCAGCTTTAGATGTAACCATCCAGGCGCAAATTCTTGACCTTATGAAAGTCTTAAAACAACGTTATCAGTTGAGCTATCTTCTGATCACCCATTCTTTACCTGTAATTTTTTATCTTGCCGACTGGATTGCTGTAATATATCTTGGGGTATTGGTAGAACTATGTCATAAAGCTAATTTTAAAGATCTTATCCATCATCCTTATACCGAACTTCTTTTAAAATCTTACCTTGACGCATTTTCTCCTTCTCCTCCGTTAATTATTGAGACCGACACCGAAGGGACGGTTTTACCTTCTAAAGGCTGTGTTTTTTTTAATAGATGTCCTAAAAAGACGATACAATGTTACGATAAAGAACCCAAACTTACTCAAAAAAGCAACCTACAATATATAGCTTGTTTTAATTTATAGTGTAATATTGCTCAATTTAACCCCCTTTTTTTTATGTTAAAAATCTAAACAAAAGAAAAAAAACAAAAATAAGAAAATGTTAAAGAAAAAAAGAGATGTTCAATATAAAGGCCATGTTTCTTAATAAAAACTTTCTCTCAAAAACCCCATACTTATTTACTTCTTAAATTTCGATTTTTTTAAGTCTTTGTTTTTTTGTTAAAAATTAAAAATAAAAATTGAACTTGAAACCAACCCCAACCATCCTTTTTTCGATTTGAAATTTTAAAAGGTTTTAGGTAAATTAAATATCCAAAGAAGGTCTTAAAAATTTATTTTTTCTTCAATCCATTCACTTGTAGTTTTTGGAGGGGTTATGTCTGTTAGTTGGTCCTTGGTTAAAGGAAGAATAAAGGAGTTATTGCCTGAACCTATATTTAAGGTTTGGTTTGAGGCTAACAAAGGAGAAGTAGTTGATGGTAAACTTATTTTAGAGGTTCCAAATGAGTTTACCAAAAATTGGATAGAAGAAAATTATGCAAACTTACTAAACCAGGTAGTAGCAGAATATGAATTAATAGGCTACAGTTTTATAGTAAGAGAAAATCCCAAAGCAGAACAGTTAATTATCCCTTATAATCCTATAAGTTTGATAGGAAGGAAACTAAGTCCTAAGTATACCTTTGAGGATTTTGTGGTAGGTAAATGTAATGAATTTGCTTATAATGTTTGTTATCAGGTAGCCGATGAAAGACCCAAAGGATATTTGATTTATCTTTATGGAAACTTTGGTTTAGGTAAGACCCATCTTACCCAGGCAGTAGGTAACACTCTTTTTAGCAGAGGATTTGACCGGGTATATTATTTAACCGCCCAAGATTTTTTAAACTACATGGTAAAATACCTCAGGTCTGGGATGATAGAAAACTTTAAAGAAAATTTTAAGGAATATTGTGAGGTTTTGTTGTTAGAGGGTATACATTTCTTTGTAGGAAAGGAATATACTCAAAACGAACTAACCTTTCTTTTAGACTATCTTTTAGACCAAGGGAAAACCGTTATTTTTACTTCACACAAGATGCCTCAAGAATTAAATAACATAGATAGTTCTCTTAGGTCAAGGCTTAATTCAGCTTTGATTATCAAACTTAATGCCCCTGATTTTCAAACCCGTAAAAAGATTATCAGGCATAAAGCGAAAAAATTGGGGTATAACATAGGATATGAAGTAGTAGAATATTTAGCAAGAAAAGTAAGGGGTGATGTAAGACAGATTGAAAGTGTAGTGTTAGGGCTTATTGCTAGGGCCTCGCTTTTAAAAGAGCCTATTTCTTTAACCTTGGCTAAGGAACTTATAGAAGAGATTGGATTAAAAGATACCTCAGATTCGGTAGACTTTGTTATAGAGACTACTTGTAAGTTTTTTGGGATAGGTAGAGAAGACTTTTTTTCTTCTTCTAGAAGAAAAGACCTTTCCCTTTCGCGTCAGGTAGTGATCTATCTTCTCAGGAACGTTCTTAAAAAGTCTCTAAAGGATATTTCTAAGATCTTCAAAAAACAACACTCTACCATCATCTACAACCTTAAGACCTTTGAACAAAAGGTTCAAAGAGATGTATCTTTAAGGACCAGGCTTGATTACTTGATAAAAGAGATTAATTTAGAGCTAAACGATAAGGTATGGGAACCAGAACTTGGGTCTTCTGATGAAATACTCCTTTAAATTTCTTTCAAAGCTTGAGGAAATATTAGGAAAAGAAAAGGTTTTTACTGAACCTAAGGATTTGTTGGTATATTCTTATGACTCTTCATCTGCTACAGGGGTTCCTTTGGCTGTAGCCTTTCCTGAAAGAAAAGAAGAGGTAGTTGAGGTTTTAAGGCTTATAGCAGAGTATAAAGTTCCTCTGGTGCCAAGAGGGGCTGGGACAGCAACCACGGGTAGTGCCGTTTCTCATAATCATGGATTGGTCCTTTCTTTTGAACGGATGAACCGTATTTTAGACCTAAACCTGGAAGAAAGATTGGTAGTGGTAGAACCTGGGGTGTTAAACGGAGAGCTGAAAAGGTATTTGAAAAAATTTGGGCTTTTTTATCCTCCAGACCCAGCAAGTTATGCTTATTCTACCATAGGAGGAAATGTTGCCACAGGTGCAGGTGGTCCAAGAGGTCTTAAGTATGGCACAACCAAGGATTATGTTTTGGCCTTAGAAGTAGGATTGCCGGGAGGTAAAATTTTTTGGACAGGTCCTTTTACCCTTAAAGGAGTTGTGGGTTATAATCTAACCCCACTTTTTGTTGGGTCTGAAGGGACCTTAGGGGTTTTTACCGAGATAGTTTTAAAGGTAATTCCTTTCCCAGAGAAAAGGGTACTTTTGGTTTCTTATCACAGAGAAGAAGAAGAACCTTTAGAGATAATCTCAGAGCTTTTGAAAAGTCTTATTACCCCGGCTTCTGCAGAATTTATAGACAAAACTACCCTTTTAGCCTTACTCAAGAATAAACGGTTAGAACTGCCAGACAAAGGAGTTCAGTCTCTTCTTTTTTTAGAATTAGACGGAGAAGAAGGAATGGTGCAGAAGGAGCTTAAAAAAGTAGAAGACCTATATCAAACCAAAGGTATTTTTTATCATAAAGCTGAATCTGAAGAAAAAATTGAAACCCTTTGGGAGGTAAGAAGAGGTGTTTCTCCTTCAGTAAGGATGTTAGGAGAAAAAAAGATTTCTGATGATGTAGTTTTGCCAAGAAGAAATATGAAAGAGTTTTTAAAAAGGATTAGGGATTTGGAAGAAAAAACCGGTGTTTATGTGTGTTGTTTTGGACACGCTGGGGATGGAAACTTTCATGTTAATCTTCTTTTTGGTCCAAAAAAAGAGGAAAAGGCTAAAGCCCTAAGGAACACTATTTTAAAAGAGGTTTTAAATCTTAAGGGTACCCTTTCAGGGGAACATGGAATAGGGTATGTAAAAAGGTCTTTTGTAGCTTGGGAGCTTAGTTCTTTTCAATTAGAGCTTATGAAAAACCTCAAAAAGATGTTTGACCCAGATAATCTTTTAAATCCAGGGGTAAAAATTCCATTTTAAGGTTATAAATATCAAGATGAGCCTTTATAATAAGATAAAACGTTTGGTAGGTAAGGCAATTTTCGGATATCAAATGCTATCTGCAGAGGATTTTATTATTGTGGCCATGTCTGGAGGAGAAGATAGCCTTGCTCTGGCTTATTTTTTAAGTGAGTGGAGAAAAAAATTAAGGGTTAATTATCGGTTGATCGGGGTACATTTAGACATGGGATTTCCCTGTGATCAAGAGGTTTATGAGAAGGGGGTTGAGAGGCTTAGAAATTTTTGCCAAAGTCTTAATATGGAATTTTATGTAGAAAAAACCGATTGTGGAAAGCAGGCTTTAGAGGTTGCAGAAAAAAAGACCACAGCCCCTTGTTTTGTTTGTTCTTGGCATAGAAGAAAACATCTTTTTAAACTGGCTGAGGCTTGGCAGGCTAACAAGATAGCCTTTGGACATCATAAAGACGACCTTTTGGTAACTTTTTTTATCAACCTTTTTTACCATGGAGAACTTTCTACCATTCTACCGGTGCAAGAAATGTTTAAAGGAAATCTCTATCTAATAAGACCTCTTGTTTTTGTAGAAAAAGACATGATTTCTCGTTTTGTAAAGTCCCAAGGTTGGGAGGTTTTAAAAAACCCTTGTCCTTTTTCTGAACAAACCAAACGTAAGTTTATAGAGAATTGGCTTAAAGAAAATGTATATCTCTTAGACCCAAGGATTAAAAAAAGCATCTTTAACGCAATGTTTAACCCAAAGTTTGAGTATTTACCTAAAAAGCCTGCTTCAACTTATAAAAATAACCTTTTCAATAAAAACAACCCTGAGGAATAAGTGTAGAGTAAATGATAAACGTCCTTTTAGCAGGCATTTTTACTTGGTTAACTACTGGGTTGGGTGGTTTAGGAGTTTTCTTGTTTAACCGACCGAACCCTAAATTTTTTTCTATTTCTTTAGGGTTTTCAGCTGGGGTAATGATTGCAGCAAGCTTTTGGTCTTTGTTGGTTCCAGCTTTAGAGATAGCTAAGGCTTCAGTTTTTCCACCTTTTGTTTCTGTAAGCATAGGTTTTATTTTAGGTGTTTTGTTTTTAAGACTTTTGGATTTAGTTGTACCTCATTTACATCTTTTTGCTTCTAAGGAAGAGACCGAGGGGTTTAAGGTTTCTTTAAATGTTAGCGTGTTAGTTTTTTTAGCCATTACCCTTCATAATATACCCGAAGGATTGGCGATAGGAGTTGCCTTTGGTAGTGTAAATGAAGATACATATTTGCTTAAAGAGGCCATAAATTTAGCCTTAGGAATAGGAATTCAAAACATCCCTGAAGGCTTAGCCTTAGGGTTGACCCTTAAATTTAGTGGAATGTCTAAATTTAAGGCGTTTTATTTAAGCTTTTTCTCAGCTATAGTGGAACCAATCTTTGCGTTAGTAGGTTTTGGTATAGTTTCTTATTCTTCTTATTTTTTACCTTATGCTTTAAGTTTTGCTGCAGGTGCGATGATTTTCGTAACCATAGAAGAGTTACTTCCTGAGGCTCAAAAAGCTGCCAATACCGATTATTCTTCCTTAGGTTTTGGTTTAGGTTTTCTTATCATGATGTCTCTGGATACTTATTTAGGATAGAATAATCCTCGGAATTAATCCTTGACATTTTAAAAGAGAAGGTCATATTTTTAACATGATGAAAGAAGTTTGGGTTCTTGATGATGAAATCGGAATTTTAGAAGTTTTAGAAGACATTCTTAGAGACGAAAACTATCGTGTAAAAACCTTTCTTTATGCTAAAGATTTTTTAAAGGAGATAAACTTTAGACCTCCAGATGCGGTTTTTTTAGACCTTTGGCTCAAAGACGCAGACGGCCTTGAGGTCTTAGATACCATCAGGAAGATGTATCCTTTTTTACCGGTAATCGTTATTTCTGGGCATGGGACCATAGAAACCGCAGTAAAGGCTATTAAAATGGGAGCCTTCGATTTTATAGAAAAACCTCTTTCTTATGAAAGGATAATAGTTACCTTAGAAAATGCCTTAAAGGTAAGTTCTTTAGAGGAAGAAAACAAAAGGCTAAGAGAAAAATTGCTTGGCGAGGTCAAATTAACCGGGGTTTCATCTGCCATTAAAAATTTACGAGACATTATTCATAAAGTAGCCCCTACTGATACTACCGTCCTCATTTTAGGTGAATCAGGGGTAGGAAAAGAAGTAGTAGCTAAGCTTATTCATCTTTATTCGCATAGGGCTAAGGAGGCTTTTGTAGAGGTAAACTGTGCAGCCATTCCTGATACCTTGATAGAGGCTGAGCTTTTTGGGTATGAAAAAGGGGCTTTTACTGGGGCTTTTACTTCAAAAGCAGGAAAGTTAGAGTTGGCTAATCGTGGCACTCTGTTTCTTGATGAAGTAGGAGATATGAGCCTTGCTTCTCAAGCTAAGATGTTAAGGGTTTTACAAGAAAAAAAATTTGAAAGGTTAGGTGGAACCCGATCTATAGAAGTAGACGTAAGGATTATAGCAGCAACCAATAAAGACTTAAGAGATGCCATAAAAAAAGGCTCGTTTAGAGAAGACTTGTTTTATAGGCTTAATGCTTTCCCTATCTATATCCCGCCTCTAAGAGAAAGAAAAGAGGACATACCGGTTTTGGTAGAAGAATTTTTAGAAGAGATGAGTTATAAAACAGCCTCTGGTAGGAAACATCTAAAACCAGATGCCCTTTCAGTTTTAATGGAATATCACTGGCCTGGCAATGTGAGAGAGTTGAAAAATTTTATAGAAAGGTTAGTCATTCTTTCTAACAAAAAAGAAATCGGATATGAGGACCTACCTGAGGATTTTAAGCATCTTTTAAAAGATAAGACCTATGTTTTCTCTCAAGACCAGCCTTGGTTTAAGGAAAAAGATCTTAGGTCCGCCAAACAACTTTTTGAGAAGGAATTTATTAGGAGAAAACTTTTAGAACATGGGGGCAACATTTCTCATACTGCAAGAGAAATAGGTATTGAAAGGGCTTATCTTCAGAAAAAAATCAAAGAATTAGGAATAAAAGAAGAATTAGAGGAATTTTAAATAATATTGATTTTTTGAAAAACAGCCCTTGCATAAGGTTCTGTGCTTAGGTCGGCATACTTCTTGTTTATCCAACTTTTATATCCTACTAATCCTACCATGGCTGCGTTATCGGTACAAAATTCTAAAGAAGGAAAATAAACTTCTGCGTCAATAGTAGAGGCCTTTTCTAAAAATCTTTTTCTCAGCCTTTTATTAGCTGCTACCCCACCTGCTACCACCACTCTTTTTATGTTTAAGGCTTCAACCGCTTTAAAGGTTTTAGTTATTAATACGTCGCACACCGCCTCTTCAAAACCAGCACAAAGGTCTTCTATTTTATAAGAAGGGTGGTTTTTAACATAGTTTAACACCGCGGTCTTAAGTCCAGAAAAACTAAAGTCTAAGGATTTAGATTCTAAAAGCGGTCTGGGAAAACAGATAGCCTCTGGGTCTCCTTTTTCAGCAAGCTGACTTATTTTCGGACCACCAGGATAACCTAATCCTAAGATTTTAGCTACTTTATCAAAGGCTTCCCCGGCTGCGTCATCTTTAGTATGACCTATAACATAGTATTCAAAAAAAGATTTTACCCAAAAAAGGGCTGTGTGTCCACCGGAGACAAGTAGCCCTATGAAGGGAAATTCTACCTCTTTTTCTAAAAAAACAGCCGTTAGATGGGCATGTAGATGGTCTACTGCAATAAGAGGGATTTTAAGTGCAAAGCTAAGGGCTTTAGCTATTGAGACCCCTACCAAAAGAGACCCTATTAATCCAGGTCCAAAGGTAGCAGCTACAGCTTTTATCTGAGAAACCTCAGTATGGGTTTGTGCTAACAGGTTTTTTATAAACGGGTAAAGCACTTCAAGCTGTTTTCTTGAGGCAATTTCTGGTACGATACCCCCAAAGGGAGAATGAATGGCTACCTGAGAGTAAAGAAGATGAGAGATAAGTTTTCCTTCTTCAGAAAAAAGAGCAACCCCTGTTTCGTCGCAAGAAGTTTCTATGGCTAACAGCATGTTTATTTATGAAAAAATAAGGTCTTCAAGCAACTCTGAAAAAAGATGAAGAAAAAGTAGGTGTCCTTCTTGGATGCGTGGGGTGTCTTGGCTTGGCACGACTATTAGATGGTCACACCAAGGCTTCATTTTTCCACCGGTTCCACCGGTCAACCCCACGGTATAAAGCCCAAGCTCCTTAGCGGTTTTTAATCCTTCTATGACGTTTGGAGAATTTCCGCTGGTGCTTATTCCTAAGGCTAAATCTCCCTTTTTTCCTAAGGCTAAAATCTGTTTTACAAACACCTGAGAAAAATCATAATCATTAGAAACCGCCGTAAGTATGGAGGTATCGGTAGTGAGGGCGATGGCAGGAAGGGGTTTTCTCTCTTTTTTAAATCTGTTTACCAACTCTGCTGCGAGATGTTGAGCATCAGCCGCACTTCCTCCATTACCAAAGATTAAGATTTTACCACCTTTTAGAATGACCTCTTTAGCTAAAACCGCAACCTCAACGATTTTTGGGCCTTCAGTCTTTAAAAACTCTTCCTGAATTTTTCTTGAACTTTCTCCTATGGCTAATACTTTAACAATCAGTTTTTCCATAACAAAGGCCTCGTTTAAAACAAGAGAAATTTAATCTTATAAAATAGTATACCAAGGTATTCATGAAAAGCCAAATTAGTTAAACTAAAGTAAAGGTCGTTAGGAAAGAAGTTGCTAACCGAAAAGTCTGGTTTACAAAGTTTGTGGTTGTAGTTAGTAGGATAAGGAATAGGATTTAATCCTTCCTTTTTAAAAAGAATAATAGCCCTCGGAAGATGATAAGCTGAGGTTAGCAGAAGAAATCTTTCTTCAGGAGAAGAAAGTAATTTTTTAATGGTTTTTACGCTGGTTTCTGTATCTAAGGGGATATCTATAGCCTCAACCTGATAACCTAATTTACCGGCAAACTCCTTTAAATAAGAAGCACCCTTGAAGTTAAGGTCTTCGTATGAACCCCCTACGATGATGACCTTTTTTTCAGGATAGACCTTTTTTAATTCTAAAGCTTTAAAAAATCTTACTAACGTTTCTTTACTAAATCTCTCTTCTAACCCAAGGTCCTTTTGACCATACACCCTACCTGTCAAAACTATAATCTTTTCAACTTTTGCTATCTCTTCTTGAGGAGGAATAGGATAATTTTTTTCTAATTGTTTTAAGAGAAAATAAGGTAAAAAAGGTGTGGTTGATAGATAGTAAAGAGCCACAGCTACAAAAAGAAAAAACCTCCGTCTTCCCCTTCTTTTACCAAGAACCACATAGATACTTACAGTTAAAAGAAAGAGAAATATTAAACTTGAGGGACGAAATAGGAAAACAAAAAACTTTTTAATTATAAAAAATAAATCAGACATGACCAACTTATTTAGGTGCCATCAGTAGCTTCTGTATTACGCTTTTTAATTTAATATGTTTAACTGTTTAGCATATCAGATTTGATTAAAAAATCAAGACTAATAATCGGTAGTGCCTTATTAATTGCGTAGAGCTTGAAGAATAATAAAAGGCATGGTAGCTTCTTTAAGAAAAACAAATAGAGATTATTACTTTTTCATTCCTTAGAAGAGATTTTAAAAATTGTTTCATAAGAAATTTAGCATGTATTTATACTTGAGGATTTAATAAAGTGTAATCTGGGGACTACCATACCTCCTCAAAAGAGTCTTTATACAATAAAAGAGGCACTATGACAAAAATTTATTTAAATTTAAAAATTTTTTAATAGTTGTAAAAACTATTTTTTGATTTATTCTTCTAAATAAGAGATGTTTTAGGAGGCAGAAGATGCCAAAAGATTTTGAAGGAGCTTGGATTTGTTCAACGACAAACTGTGGTTATATTTATGTTCCAAGCAAAGGGGATAGAAAAGGTAAAATACCTCCAGGTACACCTTTTGAGAAATTACCTGATGATTGGAAATGTCCGGTTTGTGGGGCAACTAAAAAAGCTTTTAGGCCTATGGATGAAATAGGAAAGGAAAGTTCTTAATAGTTAAAATTTTTAAAAAAGCCAGGGTTTGATGGAACTTTAATCCTCACCCTTGGCTTTTTTAACTTATTAGTTTTTCAGGAGAACCTATGTTAAAGGCTTTTATCCCTATTTTCCTAAGTTTTAAGGTTAAAAGATAACTTAGTCGGCCAGTATAACAATAGAAAAACAGGGTTTTATCTCTGTAGGCCTTAAAAAGTTTAGCAAGTTTTCGAGAAGAGCTATCTACTATCTTAGGGTCAATCCATAAAGCCCCTTCAAAAGCCCCTTTTTCAAAATCTTCTTTTTCCCTAAGATCAAAGACTACCCAACTTTCCCTCGGCTGGGTTTGTATAAACTTTTTAAACTCCTCTGGAGTTACTTCTAAGGTTTTGTCTGGTATTTTTTCTAACAGAGAAACCCTTTTACAGCGGCTACATACTTCATCTGCTGAAGTGGTGATCTCCCCACATTTAATACAATTTTTAACCTCAGGAAGAGAAAATCGGTAATCTGGATGGGTTTTTAAAAGGGGGATGAGTTTTTTCACAAACACAGAAAGGAGTTGATACTTAAACTGTCTATTTTCTTGCTCAAAGATTTCTAAGATTTTTTTATTCTTTTTACTTGGGGTAATTTCTCCATGAGGACAACCGCACCTTTCTATAGGTATTTTGTTTAGTGCTACGTAGTAAAAAATTTCTTTTTCAGGGGTATGATAAAGGGGTTTAACCTTGGTTGCTTGGCCAAGATAGATAGGAGGCAACACAGGACCAAGCTTTACTATTCCTTCAAAATCTCCTTGAAAAAAAAGGGTTAACATGGTAGAAACGGTATCGTCAAGGTGATGCCCTGTGGCGATGACATCTATTTCTAATTTTTTGGCAATTTTTGAAAAAAGATAACGCTTTATAACCCCACATACAGAGCATATTTTATTTTTAAACATCGTGTGCACAAACTCATCTATACAATATCCTTCTTCTTGGGGTAAGTTGTAGACATAAAGGGGAACGTCTATGTCTTGGCAGAGGGTTTTAACCGTTTCTTCTGCAAGTTCTGAATAGTATTTTATGCCTAAGTTAAGATAGATAGCTTTAAGGGATAAGTCAGGAAAGATTTTTTTTAAACCAAACAAAAGAGCAGCACTGTCTTTTCCTCCTGAAACAAAAACTCCTATTTTTTTAGCTTTACGAAACATTTTATATTTTTCTATAGTGTTTTTTAAGCGGTTTTCAAAAAACTGGTTAAAGCAGTCAGGACAAACCTTGATACCCTGGGAAGGAATTTCTACCAAAGCCTCTTTTTCTTTACATCTTTTGCATTTAAACGGAAGGGGTTTAAGGTTTAATTCAAAGGTTTCTCCGCCGCATTTATAATATTTTATCTCCATGCTGTTAATTTTAACCTAAAAGATTGTTGTTAAAAGAGGGATCTGTGTTAATATTTTTGTTAAAGATAAGATAGGTGCTAAAATGAAGTTAAAGAGTTGGTTGTTAATTTTACTTTTAAGTTTTTTTTATTATGGCTGTGCCACTAAGCCTGGCCCTAATTTAGCTTCTAAAGCCAGCCTTATCAAACCTAATCAGACCACTAAGCTTGAAATCACCCAAATTTTAGGCCCCCCTGTTCAGGTTTTTATCTTTCCAGACGGAAAGGAAGAATGGTATTACTATTATAGGGTTAAAAATTTTTGGGAGGGTATACCTTTAGCCAGCCGTTATAAAGGAGAAGATTATACCGAAATACTTAAGGTAGTTATTTATAAAGATCAAGTGGTTGATTGCTATTACTATACTGTAGAAAAACCTAAGAAAAGATAACATATGCAAAGTTTTTACGACAAAGACCTGTATAGAATTTCTCGGGAAAAAATGGTTAAGTCTCAAATAATAGCCCGAGGTATTAAAGATGAAAAGGTACTTCGGGCTATGTTAAAGGTTCCGAGACATCTCTTTGTAGAGGAGGCTTTAAGAGACCAGGCGTATGGAGATTTTCCTTTACCTATAGGGAAGGGGCAAACCATTTCTCAGCCTTATATCGTTGCTTTTATGACCGAGGCTTTAGAATTAAAAGGTAAAGAAAGGGTTTTAGAAATAGGGACAGGTTCTGGATATCAAACGGCCATCCTTGCGGAGATTGCCTTGTGGGTCTATACTATAGAAAGGGATTACGAGCTTTCTGAAAAAGCAAAAAAGGTGCTTTTAAGTTTAGGTTATAAAAACATTTCTTTTAAAGTTGGAGACGGAAGCTTAGGTTGGCCTGAGGTAGCACCTTTTGATGCTATCATCGTCACCGCAGCTTCTCCTCAAATTCCACAACCTTTGATAGACCAGTTGGCTGAGGGCGGAAGATTGGTTATTCCAGTAGGAGATGAATTTTCTCAAATATTGATAAAAGGGATTAAAAAAAACGGGAAACTTATAACCCAGACTTTAGAACCGGTAAGGTTTGTTAAATTGGTGGGGGCTTATGGATTTAAAGAATAAAAGGATAGCGGTGATAGGGGCAGGGATTACCGATGAAAAGACCTACCAGATAGCCTATAAGGTAGGTAAACTTTTAGGTGAAAAAGGGGCTATAGTTTATACCGGAGGGTTAGGTGGGGTAATGGAAGCAGCTTGTAAAGGCGCTGTTGAGTCAGGGGCTATTACCGTAGGTATCCTACCTGGTCATAAGCCTGAAGAGGCTAACCCTTATGTTAAAGTGTTAATCCTTACTGACATGGGACATGCACGCAACGTAGTTTTAATAAGGTCGGTTGAGGCGGTAATAGCGGTTTCAGGGGGATATGGAACCCTTTCTGAAATAGCTTTGGCATTAAAGATGTGGAAACCGGTGATAGGTCTTCACACCTGGGAAAACCTATCAGGTGTTTATTATGTGTCTTCCCCTGAGGAGGCTTTGGCTAAGGTTTTAGAGGTTTTTAGCTGAGATACAAACCTAAAAAGTTTTTGTAGTTCTGCTTTAGAAAGAGGTCTTATTTCTCCTGGTTTAAGATTTTCCAGAACTAACGGACCAAACTGGACCCGTAATAGTCTGTGAACCTTCCCTTCCAAATAGGCTACCATCTTTCTAACCTCTCTTTTAATACCTTCTTTTACACATACCTCGTAAACATAGTTTTTACCCTCGGTTTTAATCAACCTAAAGACAACAGGTTTAACTACTTTACCCTCTATGTTTACCCCTTCTTTTAACATTTGGTTTATTTTTTTTTCGTTTAATTTAGGAGTTACCCATACTAAATAACGTCTTTCTACCGCATACTTAGGGTGAAGAAGAAGATTGGCTAAATCTCCGTCGTTGGTGAGTAAAAGTAACCCCTCGCTGTGTTTATCAAGGCGACCTACAGGGAAGACCCTTTGAGGCAGTTTTTCTAAAAACACCTTTATGGTTTCACGATGGTGTGGGTCATAGAGTGAGGTTAAAAAACCTTTAGGTTTATAAAATAAGTAGTAAACCTTTTCTGGTAAAGAAACTTTTTTCCCTTCTACCACTACCTCATCTTTTTTAGGATCAACCGTATAGGAAAGGTCGGTGACCATGTTTCCGTTTATAAAAACCTTTCCTTGTTTTATAAGTTCTTCTGCTTTTCTTCTTGAGGCTACCCCACAGGCTGCTAAAAACTTGTTTAGTCTCATTTTGTTCAACGTTTATCCCCTAAAAAAGTATTTTAGCTTTTTGGGGTCGAGACTCAAGCTTTTTTGATTTTCCTTTTGAGCCAAGAATATACCTATAAGTATGGTAATTCCTCCCAAAATTAAATGGGAAGTTATTTTTTCAGAAAGAAAAACCCAGGCTAAAAAGCTTGCTAAAACCGGTTTGACAAAAAAAATCATAGAACCACTACCTGCATTAGTTAGACTAAGTCCTTTAAAATAGGTATAATAGGCTACCCCGGTTACAAAAACTCCAAGATAAAGGATAGGTATCCAGGCTTTTTCAGGAAGGGAAAAAATAGGTTGTTGGTTGATTAAAAGAATCGGTAGCAAAAGTAGACTTCCTATGAGAAAAGAAAGGGAATTCATCACTAAGTTATCTATCTTTTGAGTAACCTTTTGTGCAAAGGCGGTGTAAATGCCATAGGTTAGGGCTGAAAAAATCAAGGCTATTATCCCATAGGTGTAAGAAGGGTCTATGTTTAAATCTTTATAAAACGTAAGAAAGAGCCCTATAAGACCGATGGCTAATCCTAAAACTTTGTGGAAAGTTAAGGGTTCTTTTAAAAAGAAGTAAGCAGAAAGAACTACAAAAAGAGGGTTTGAACTAAAGACTACAGCTGCCAAACTGGCTTTGGTCTGATTGATGCCTATCTGTAAAAGACACATGCTAATAACCACATTAATCAAACTTAAAAGAAAAAGTGAGAATAGGTCGTTAAGGCTAAGGTTTAAGGCTCTTTTTCTAAGGGTTATTAGGGCAAAGGGAAGAAGAAAAATTCCCCCAATTAGAAACCTTAAGAAAATAACCTGAAAGGGGTTTACGATACCTGTAAGGGTTCTTCCTACTACTTCGTAGGAGCTAAAAAAAAGAATGGTTATTCCAAGATAAAAAAAAGCTTTATTCACAGTTTTTTTATTTTACCATTTTGTTAAAAAATAGAAAGAGATAACCCGGGACAGCAAGCATGGTGTTTCTTTTATTGTGTAAAAATTTTATTAGAAAGGGTATGGTAGTTCCCAAATTTAATCTTATCAAATCCTCCTAAGCTTGCTTAAGTTTAACCTCTCATCCATCTCCTTCACGATCAAGTATAACTTCGGATATCTCAAAAATCTCAATAATGCATACGCTTTATCCTCCCATTTCTTCACTACCTTAGGATATACCTTACCCCATCTTTCCCTTAATCTTAATATCCCCTCCTTAGCTCTTTCTTCTGTTTCTGCTCTATATATCCTTTTTAAATCCTTTTTAAAATTTCTTCCCAATTCTTAGCACTTTCCCTGGCATACCCAAATATCCAAAATCCAAGTATCTCTCTTCTCCCATCAGGCTTTATCCCTAAAACTAAATATACTGGCTCCTTTGCTACCTCATTTCGCCGAATAGACAAATAAGTTCCATCTAAAAATATTGCCAAATACTCCTCTGAAAGAGCTCTTTCCCTCCAACTCTTTACTTCATCTTCAGTCACCTTTATTAACCGGGAAATGCTTTTCAGCCCTCCTTCTTTCAGGAAGTAGGAAGACACGAAAACCACCATTCCTGACCCGGGGTACTTTTAAATCTTGGACCTTCCCATACTTTGTAAGTAAATCTCTGGTATAAAAACCGTTTGCATAGTCTTCTTGCTCTTCTAAATAAATCCTTCTTTCTTCAAGCATAAGCTTTTATAAAAGGTTTTTAATAAGATTGTTGACTTCTTGCTGAAAAAAGTTTAGAATCCCTTCTATAGGTTGTTTTGTTAAAGTTTTAGTTTTTTTTTTCACGGTAGCTTTCCCAATGCTTAATACCCAAACCTATCAGAAAGGAGGGGAAGCTACCATCCCTTTCCTTCAAGTCTTTACACAATTAATTAGACACTACCGGGATTATACAAGAAATTGTTAAGAGGTCAGGGATTTGAGAGAAAGTTTGATGTGGTATAATAATTAAAAGTTTGGGATAAATAAAAAAGGATATATCAAGCTGAGGTAGGTTGTTATGGTTTTTCTTGACCATTTTGACGTTATAGTTATAGGAGCAGGTCATGCTGGGATTGAGGCTTGCTTAGCGTCTGCCAGGATGGGATGTAAGACCCTTCTTATTACCATAAACCTTGAAAGAATAGGGGCGATGAGTTGTAATCCTTCTATAGGAGGGATTGGTAAAGGCCATTTAGTAAAGGAAATAGACGCTCTTGGCGGTGAGATGGCCTTAGCCATAGACGAAACAGGGATTCAATTTAGAAAACTTAACACCAAAAAAGGTCCTGCGGTAAGGGCTACCAGAGCCCAAGCAGATAGATTTAGATATCAAGTTAGGATGAAAAAAAGGTTAGAAAGAGTCCCTAATCTTTTTATTAAACAAGGATTGGTTACTCAAATTTTAGTAAAAGATAAAAGAATAATAGGGGTTAAGACCAAGGCTGGAGAAGAGTTTGGGGCTAAAGCGTTGGTAATAGCACCAGGAACTTTCTTTCATGGCCTTATTCATATAGGGCTTGAAAGCTTTCCAGCAGGAAGACTTGGAGACCCTCCTTCTAATAGGCTGGCAGATAATCTAAAAGAATTGGGGTTTGAACTTGGAAGGTTTAAGACAGGGACTTGTCCAAGGCTTGATGCTCGTACCATAGATTATACTAAGTTAGAAATTCAATGGGGAGATTTTCCTCCACCTCTTTTTTCCTTTAAAAACATAGGTAAGCGCCCACCACTTCCTCAAGTACCTTGTTTTATTGCCTATACGACCGAAGAGACCCACAAAATAATCCAAAATGCCTTAGACCGGTCCCCTCTTTTTACCGGAAAGATTAAAGGAAGAGGGGTAAGATATTGTCCTTCTATAGAAGATAAGGTTTTTCGTTTTCCAGACAAAGAGAGACATCAAGTTTTTATAGAACCTGAAGGCCTTGATACTATAGAAGTCTATCCCAACGGAATAAGCACCAGCCTTCCGATAGACGTTCAATGGAAAATGGTAAGAAGTATACCTGGGCTGGAAAAGGCAGAAATTTTAAGGCCAGGGTATGGTATAGAACATGATTTTGTTTTTCCTACCCAACTTAAACCTTCCTTAGAAACTAAACTGATAGGAGGTTTATTTTTAGCAGGTCAGATAAACGGTACTACAGGGTATGAAGAGGCTGCAGCCCAAGGGCTTATTGCAGGTATCAATGCAGCCCTTTATGTAAAGGAAGAGGAGCCTTTTATTCTTGACCGTTCTGAAGCTTATATAGGGGTTTTGATAGATGATTTAGTAACCAAAGGGGTAGATGAGCCATATAGGATTTTTACTTCAAGAGCAGAATATAGATTATTGTTAAGAGAAGACAACGCAGACTTAAGGCTTACCGAAAAGGCAAAAAAGTTAGGGCTTATCGATGAAGAAAGATGGGCAAGGTTTGTGGATAAAAAACAAAACATAGAAAAATTACGGCAACTTCTTCAGGAAATTAGAGTTTCTCCTGACTTGATAAACGGATATCTTCAGAGCAAAGGTTTAGCTCCACTAAAACAAACCACCAAAGCCTATGATCTGTTAAGAAGGCCAGAAATAGACATAGAGGATTTAGCAGAGTTTATCCCTGAATTAAAAAAGTTTGACCAAGAGGTACTTTCAGAGGTAGAAACCGAGATAAAATATAGTGGATACATAGAGAGACAGCTTAAAGAAGTGGAAAAGTTTAAACGTTTGGAAAATATAAAGTTACCAGAAGACCTTAATTACTATGAAATACCAGGACTTACTAACGAGGTGCGTGAAAAACTTACCAAGATAAGGCCTACTTCCTTAGGCCAGGCACTAAGGATCCCAGGAACTACTCCTGCAGCTATCTCAGCTATTCAGGTTTATTTAAAGAAGAAAAAGTGTTAATCCTTCCTGTCCCTAAGCCAGAATTAAAAATCATAAAACGTTTAAAACAACAAGGATATACTACCTATTTGGTAGGGGGGTGTGTAAGAGACCTTCTTTTAGGGTTAGCGCCTAAGGACTATGATATCGGAACTACAGCTACCCCTAAAGAAGTATTAGCCCTTTTCCCAAGGAGGGCCTTTATCATAGGAAGAAGGTTTCCTATAGTTCACGTATACTTAGACAAGAACCGATATGTAGAAGTAAGCACCTTTAGAGGAAAAGAGGAATACGACGGAAAAATAAAAGAAAACTATGGCACCCCAGAAGAAGATGCCCTAAGAAGAGACTTAACGATAAACGCCCTTTTTTATGATGTTTTTTCGAAGGAAATCATAGATTATGTAGGAGGTTTAGAAGACCTAAAAGCAGGTATTATAAGGGTTATAGGAGACCCAGACCAAAGGTTTTTATACGACCCTGTTCGTATGTTAAGGGCTATAAGACATGCATCAAGATTAAAATTTAACATCGAAACAACAACTTGGGAAGCAATTCTAAGAAATTCTCATTTAATTAGAAAGGTAGCTTGGGAAAGGTTAAGAGATGAGATTTTAAAAGATTTGAGTGGGTTTTGGGTGGCAGATTGGTTTGGGCTTTTTAAAAAATCTGGGATTCTTTATCAGATATATCCTTTTTATCTTAAGATGGAGAAAGAGAAGTCGGTAGATGAAAGGATCGTTTGGAGTTTTTTAAACAGACTTTCTCAAGACCAAAGCTTAAGTCTTGAAGAGCGAATTTGTCTTTTTGCTTATATTTTTCTACCTTTAATAAACAAACCATATCGTCCTTTGTCTTTTCAACCTGTTCCTGTGTTTGAGAGAAAGGAGTTGTTATGTCTGTTTTTTGCGTTGTTTTTTACCTTTAGGTTTAACCGAAGATTGTTTGAAAGGTCTATGGATTTATTAAGAGACGTTTACAAAGGTTTTTATTTTTCTCAAAAAAAACAACCTTTTCCTAAAAAACTACAAAAAAAGCCTTATTTTTATCAAATGGTTAGGTTAATCGAGGTTTTAAAACAACTTTTAGGTTGAATTAAACTTAATCGGTGTCTGTTTTTAGTTTGGCTTTCTTTTTTTGGTATTTTTTCCAGGGTTTTTCCTTCTTTTTACCGTGGGTAATTTTTCTAAAAGGGAGGTCTTGGTCTGGTTGATTGTTATCTTGGGTTGATATTATAGGCTGATTAAAAGGTATGATAAGAGATGGTTTTTCTGCAGGCTTTTCTGGAGGTAAATATTTGCGGATAAATTTTTGGTCTATAGCTGGTCCCTTTAAAAAGTCATAACTAAGATAGCTGAGTAAAAATACTTTTTCGCCAAATTTAAAGACTTCGAGGTTTTCAGGGAATTTATAAGGTAAAACCTCTATCACAAGACTACCTTTGGCTTTAGCCCAATTTTCTGCCAGTTCTTTTTCAGTAAACACAGGTATTTTCCTATCTTTAGGCACCCGTTTTTCGCCTAAAGATAACTGATACCAGACCTTGGGCTTGACAAACGTCCAAAGTTTTCTAAAATTATAAAGTTGTGATAAATCTACCGGTAAAGGAGGTAAGTATTTTTTCTCTTTAGGTTTGACTAAGTTGAGATTGTCTAAAAATTCAAAAAAATCTCTATAATAATAAGAAAAAGCTTGGTTTAATATGTTTAAGTTTAGTTTTTTAAATTTTTTAGTAAAATTTAGAACTTGAAAAATTTCTTTTATTTTGAAAAATTCATTATTATCAGGAATAAGACCGAACTCGTCGGGGTGATAGCTTAATATGTATTTTAAAGTTTTTAATAAAAGTGGGTCGAGCATGGTTGAAGGTTAAATGTTTAATGCTTATTTTTTAAAAAATTTTATTTTATAATCTAACAAAACAAATTAAAAATAAAAGGGGTGGTTGAAGTAAATGGCTCAAAAGGATCTTAACGAAAAGATTTTAGAGTTAGGAAAAACAGGTCAGCTTACTTATGAGATTTTAAACAAAATTTTACCTGAAGAGTATAACGACCCTGACAAGATGGAGGAAATTTTTGACCTTCTTGAGAGCTATGGGATAGAACTAAAGGAATTAGATCCTTATGAACGAGAAGAGTATATAGAAAAAAAGGTTCATGATAAGATCAAAGAACTTTCAACGTTTGTTGAAGGAGAATTAACCGAAGAAGAGACTATTTCAGAGCCTGGGTCAGAGGAGCTTTTGTCTCTGTATCTCAAAGAAATGGGTAAGTATGAGCTTTTAACCCCTGAAAGAGAAGAAGAACTGTCAAGAGAGATAAGAGAAGGATTTGATAATATTTTAAAATTGATAAAAGAAACATGGATCGATTGTAAGGAAATTATAGACTTAAAAGCAGTAGTTCAAGAATGGCAAAGAAGAGACCCTAATCTTAAACCTAAAAAGACTTATGTTAACTATCTGGAAAAATTGGTTAAAGAGTTAGAAGAAAAATACGTTAAAGGTCAAAAAAACAAGGTAAGCATTCAAGGAATAAAAGAATTTTGTGCTGATATAAAAAAGAACATCAACCGGATAGAAAAAGCCAAAGATGAAATGGTAAAGGCTAATCTTAGGTTGGTAGTTTCTATCGCTAAAAAATATGTAAGGCAGGGATTATCTTTAGCAGACCTTATCCAAGAGGGAAACCTTGGTTTGATGAGGGCTGTATACCGGTTTGATTATAGAAAAGGTAATAAGTTTAGCACCTATGCTTCTTGGTGGATAAGGCAGTCGATTACCAGAGCGATTCTTGATAAAACAAGAACCATAAGACTTCCGGTGCACTTTTTAGAACTAAGAAACTATGTATTTAAGGTTTTTTACGAACTTTCTAAAGAATTGGGAAGAGAGCCTACCCCAGAAGAGCTGTCCCAAAGAACCGGCGTTCCTTATGAAAAAATCTTGGTTATCTTTGAAACCTCAAAAGAGCCTGTATCTTTGGAGACCCCTATAGGGGATGAAGATAGCACTCTTGGGAATTTTATAGAGAATAAAAAAAGCCCTTCCCCTTATGATACAGCAAGAAAAAGAGATATTTCAGACAAGATAAAGAGATTTCTGGCTACCCTTTCTCCTAGGGAAGAAAAAATCATCCGTATGAGGTTTGGACTTGGAGAATACGAAGGTTATACCTTAGAAGAGATAGGTTATATGTTTAAGGTCTCAAGAGAAAGAATAAGACAGATAGAGAAAAAAGCCCTTTATAAGATGAGACAACTTGCTCAAAAGGAAAAATTTGATATTAGAGACTAAAAAGGCTTGATTGCTTCGGTTTAGGAGGTTTAGGTTTAAAGGTTTTTAAGGGCATACCTTTAAATAAAGGAGATAATCCAGAGTTTAAACAAAATTGATAAACCTTTCTTTCTTTTACCGCAGAAAAGTAAAATTCTCTTTTAGTTCGGGTTATAGCGACATAGATTAGTCTTTTTTCTTCTTCCTCGTCTGTATCTTGAAAAAGGGTAAGGGGAATAAGTCCTTGTTCTACTCCTACTAAAATGACTACTTCAGCCTCAAGTCCTTTTGAGGCATGGATAGAAAGAAAATTAACCCCTTCTTGGTCTATCTCTATAAGGTCTGAGTAGTGAGTGCTAAGAAGATAGCCTAAAAATCTTTCTTTATTTTGGTCTGAAAGCTCCCAAAGGTTTTCTGAGTAAGTTTTAATCTTAGGATGGGCTTTTTTTATCAAGTCTTCTACAGAAAAAGCCGAGGTTTGAACCTCAGAGATAAATTCTTGTAAGGTTTCGTAAGCGGTTTTTGCTTCTTCTTCTACTAAGTTAACCGGGATACCGGCTTTAATAAACGTCTCTTTTAAAGGTTGAAAGACCTCTTTTAGTCTGGCAAGCACGAAGATTTCCTTGGGAGGAAGTCCTTCTTGGGTTTGTTGTTCTAATTGGAGTCCTCCTAAAAGTTTTTTTACTAAATCGGTTAAAACCTCTTTTTCTTGAAAGGTCTTTTCAAAAAACATCCCTTCTACCTTACCACCTTTTTTAACACTGGTATAGGTTATTTTTGCCCACGGAGAGCTTTTAAAGTTTTCAGCATGTTTGAGGATTTCTTCAGGACATCTAAAGCTTTGGGAAAGAGCAAGGATTTTAAGGTTAGGTCTAAAGTTTTCCCAAAAAGCTTTCAGATTTTTAAGATTAGCCCCTCTAAATCCATAGATAGATTGGTTGGGGTCTCCAAACAACGTAAAGGTTGCATCGTTAAAGAGGGTCAAAAATTTTAGGATGTCTTCTGAGAGGTCTTGAAACTCATCGATTATGACATGATAACCTGCGAAGTTTATATTAGAGAGGGATAAAGCTTCATAAAGTAAAAGCTCAAAGTCTAAAAGCTGGTTCTTTTTTAGGTATTCAAAAAAACTAAGTTTATGGTTAGGTAGCTTTAGAGGGTTTTTAGTTTTTCCAAAAAGTTTTTTTAAGATTTCTTTTTTTTCTTGTTCGGTAATCAGCTTAGGAGGTTTTTGATGGTGTTGGCACCACAAATCATAGGCATAGCCGTGAAAGGTATCTACTTTTACATGTTTTAAGCCATGCTTAATCAATCTTTGTTTAAGCTCCTTTGAGGTTTTAAGGGAATAGGTTAAAACTAAGATTTTTTCCGGAGAAACGTAATCCTTTTCTATAAGGTGCTTAACTTTAGCTACCAAGGTGTAGGTTTTACCAGTTCCGGGGCCGGCTATTACAAGAGTATCTTGAAAGGTATTTAAGACCTCTTGTTGTTCCTGGGTTAGGCTGAGCTCCATAGGCTCTGATTATAGCTTAAACTTAAAGTTTGTCTACGATGATCCCACCCCCTAACAAAAAATCTTTCTCATAAAAGGCGCAAACCTGTCCTGGGGTGACCCCAAACACAGGTTCTTTAAAATAAACCTCGGTTTTTTCTTCTTTTTGCACCACATCTTTAACCTTTACCAAAGGGGCACGGTATCTTATCTGAGCTTCAGGAGAAGTCCATCGGTTTATAGGAAGGTGGAGGTTTAGGTTTTCTAATACTACCCCTTTGGCTGCAAGGTCCTCTTTTTCTCCAAGAAAAACGGTGTTGGTCTTGGCCTCTAAACGGATGATGTAAAGAGGTTTCCCTAAAGGAATTCTAAGCCCTTTTCTTTGGCCTATGGTATAGAAAAATATCCCTTCATGTTGACCTACTACCCTGTCTTTATAAACTATCGGACCTTTTTGAGGGTTTAAAAAAAGTGATAAAAATTCCTTTATAGATTTACCTTTTAAAAAACATACATCTTGGGATTCTTTAGAAGTTTCAAGGTTAAAGATTTTTTTAGCCAGGTTTTTGATATCTTCTTTTAGATAGCCATTTAAAGGAAAGGTTAAAAAAGGCAAAGCCTCTTTAGTTATCAAGGACAAAAAGTAAGATTGGTCTTTTTTGTGGTCTTTTGCTTTTTTTAACAGGACTTCTCCTTGGTATGCTTCTAAGCCTACGTAATGTCCGGTGGCTAACTTTTCTACCTTTAAAGTTTTTAAGGCCCATTCAAGCACCTTACCAAACTTTATTTTTCGGTTACATAAAGCACAAGGGTTTGGGGTTTTCCCTTCTTGATAGGTTTTTACAAAATAGGAGATGATTTGAGCTTGAAATTCGTGAGAAAGGTCTATAATATGGTGAGGTATCTCAAGTTTTTCAGCGATCATCTTCGCTTTTTCTATCTCTTCTTGGTTCTCAAAAAGTTTAAACGTAAGCCCTACTAAAGAGAAACCTTGTTCTTTTAAAAGATAGGCTGCAAAAGAACTGTCTACACCACCACTAAGACAAATAGCTATTTTCATGTTTTATGGTAAAATAAAGTTTACTAAAACGATTTAATTTTTTAAATTATAAACAAAGGAGTTAGATATGGAAGACCTTTTAAAAAAATTTTTTCAGCCTTCTAAAAAGGTGATAGCTGATAAGGCAGCTCTTCCAGAAGAGACGGTATCCAGGGTAGAAAACAGGCTTAAAAGTTTAGGGCTTAAGGTTTATAAAGGGGTTCAAAGGATAGATAAAGGTAGGCTTGGGATTCCGGTATATATAAGTCTTTATGATATAGATGGACAAAAGGTTACTGGAAATTTTAAACAAATGGGGAAAGGTTCTACCGAGGTTTTAGCCAAAGCAAGTGCCCTTATGGAACTGGTAGAAAGATTTTCCCTTTTTTCTTTTTATCAAACGGTAGAAAATGTAGGAAAGCTTACTACTTTTGAAGAAATAGGAGATGAAGCCCTTTCTTGGGAGGTTTTTTTGAGGTCTGTAGAGGATGAAGAGACAAATAAAGTCAAAGAAATAGCCTATCGGTATATAAAAAAGACTCCTATGTGGTTTGTTCCAGGGTTAGAGGTTACTACTAAAAAGGTCAAATATTTACCTTTTCATTGGTTTTGGATACTTTATGAGTATAACGGGTCTGCTGGAGGGAATACTTATCCAGAGGCTGCTGTTCAAGCCATCTGTGAGTTGGTAGAAAGACATGTAAACGCCCTTTCAATAAGGACAGGTATGCCTATGGCTGAGATCAAAAGGGGGTCTATTTCAGGAGAAGGAGAAAGCCTTCTCTCTTGTTATGAACGTTTAGGTATAAAGGTATGGATAAGAGACATGACCTTAGGTATGCCGGTTCCTACTATAGCGGTAATGGCGATGGATCCTTCTACTTATCCTAAAAGAAGTGAAATCGTTTATGCCGCAGGAACAGGTACTTCTCCTGAAAGGGCTTTGATAAGGGCTTTGACTGAGGTAGCTCAACTGGCAGGAGATTTTGATACCGAAGGAAAATATTTAGAAAGCGGACTTCCTAAGTTTCGGACCTTAGAAGAAGCCTCTCAAGTTATCACTATTAGTGGGGAAGTGAACTTGCAGGATCTTCCAAATCTTTATGCTGAAAACCATACAGAGGAACTTGAGACTTTAACCCAACGTTTAAAAGACATAGGATACCAAACTTATTTGGTTGATATAACCCATCCAGACTTATCAATTCCTGCGATTTATGCGGTTATCCCAGGATTTCTTTTTAGGGAGAGAACTAAAATTTCTTACCTTTATCAACTGGTAAGGACCCTAAGCCTTTATCTTCCTTTTGAGGTTCAGAAATCGATTTTAGAAGATTTAATAAAAGAAGCACCTGAAAAGTATTATCTTTGGGCTTTTTTGGGTAATACCTATAAAGAACTGCAAGAATTGGAAAGAGCGATTAAAGCCTATCAAAGGGCACTTGAATTAATAGACTTTGAAGATGACAATATAGCCCTTTATACCCATTTAGCTGATGCCTATCTAAAAGATGAACAGTACAAAAAGGCGGTAGAAGTTGCCTCGCAAGGGCTCTCTTTAGAAGAGGTTCCTGAACTTTACAATATTTTAGGAAGGGCTTATTATAAGTTAGGAGAATATTTTTTAGCTATGGATGCCTTTTTTAAGGCGATCGAATTAAACCCTGCTTCTGCTATAGATTATGCAAACATAGGTTATTGTTTTAAAGCCTTAGACCAGCTACCCACTGCAGAGGTTTTCTTTTTAAAAGCCTTAGAAATTAATCCTGATTTGACGGTTGCTAAAATGGGATTAGAATATTGTGGGAAGGTTTTAAACACACAAAATTAAACCTTGGAGGTTGAGTGTGGTCTACAAAAAGGGTTTTTATCTTAAGTTTAATCCAGAGATAGTAGATAAACCTATAGTGTATAGACTGGTAAAGGATTATGACCTGGTTTTTAATATCCTTAGAGCGGTTATTACTCCTGGTAAAGAAGGTATTATGATCCTTGAACTTGAAGGGACGCCTGAAAAACTAAAAGAAGGCTTAAATTACCTTAAAGAGGTAGGAATAGAAGTTAAGTCTTTGGAACAACAGATTATCAAAAATGAAGAAAAATGTATTCATTGTGGAAATTGTACAGCCGCTTGCCCTACAGGAGCTCTTTATATAGAAAGGGATAGTTTTTACGTAAGATTTAATCCTGAAAAGTGTACAGCTTGTGAATTTTGCGTAGCGGTTTGTATTACTAAAGCGATGGAAGTTCACGTAGAAAGAGAGGTTGAGAGCTTCACATAGGAAAAAACCATTGACTTTTTAGAAAATTTTTATAATAATTATACACAATGGCTAAGTTAGACGCCTTTTTCAAATTGATGGTAGATACTCAAGCCTCAGACCTGCATCTTTCTGCAGGAAATCCCCCTCTTCTAAGGGTTCATGGGGACCTTCAGAGGGTAAAGTATAAGGTCTTAGAAGATGAAGAACTTAGAGAAATGCTTTATGAAATTGCTCCGGAAGAGGTCATCAAAAAATTTGAAGAAGAAGGAGAGGTAGACTGGGGATATGAATTTCCTGGCTTAGCAAGGTTTAGGGTTAACTATTATCGTCAAAGAAGAGGTGTAGCTGCAGCCTTTAGGCTTATCCCTAATAAGATTAAGACGGTAGAAGAATTAGGTCTTCCTTCAATCCTTAATCGTTTAGCTCTTTTACCTAGAGGGTTGATTTTAGTTACCGGTCCTACAGGTTCAGGTAAATCTACCACCCTTGCAGCTATCATAGATTATGCCAACAGGATGCGTTATGACTATATTCTTACCATAGAAGACCCTATTGAGTTTGTGCACGAGCCGAAAAATTGTTTGATAAACCAAAGAGAACTTGGTACCCACACTAAGAGCTTTGCCAATGCTCTTAGGGCTGCTTTGAGAGAAGACCCTGACATCATCATGATAGGAGAAATGAGAGATTTAGAGACTATTTCTTTAGCCCTTGAGGCGGCTTTAACCGGACATTTAGTGTTTGCCACCCTTCATACCATCAGTGCAGCCCAAACGGTAAGCAGAATTGTAGATGCCTTTCCACCAGAAGAAAGGGACCAAATAAGGGTTTCTTTATCAGAAGCATTAAGAGCGGTTGTTTCTCAAACTATGTTTAAAAGAATAGACAGACCTGGTAGGATAGTTGCTATGGAAATCATGATAGCTACCCCTGCTATCAGAAATTTGATAAGAGAAAACAAGATACATCAAATACCTTCGATGATACAGATGGGTAAGAAATATGGTATGATGTCTCTTGACGACTGCATCATGGAGTATCTTAATAACAAATGGATAAGCCCTGAGGAGGCCTTTATCAAGGCGGTAGATAAGAGCAGGTTTATTCCTTATGTGCAAAATAAAGAGATTTTAGACTTTACCGAAATGCCTGGTTAATAACGGCATGTTGACAGATTTTGATATAAAAGACTTGTTTTTTAGATTGGTTAATGTAGAGCCAGGAGTGTCTGATGTTTTTATCCTTTCAGGTTATCCTTTTCAGGTAATGGTCTATGGAACGATGAAAAACGTTTTTTTAGAAGATTTTTATGTAGACAGATTAACTCCCTTTCAAACTGAAGCTATAGCTTTTAATCTTTTAAAAGACAATCCTCAGCTTTTTTTAAAACTTTTTAAGGATGGATATGCAGATTTTTCTTATTTTTTAGATGATAATACAAGGTTTAGGGTAAACGTTTTTTCTCGTCAAAAGACTTATAACATCATCATGAGAAAGCTTGACAGTAGGGTTAAGGGTATAGATGAATGGGGCCTTCCTGAGGTATTTTATAAGATTGCCAAAGAAAAATTTGGGATTGTGTTGGTTACTGGAGCTACCGGACAAGGTAAAACCACTACCTTAGCAGCCATTCTTCACGAAATCAACAAGACCCAGCCTGTGCATATTTTAACCTTAGAAGACCCTATAGAATACCTCCATCAACCTATAAAAGCGACCATTAACCAAAGGGAATTGGGGACTGATTTTAGCTCTTATGCTGAGGGACTTAGGGCAGCTTTAAGAGAAGCCCCTCATGTTATTTTGGTAGGTGAGATAAGAGATAGAGAAACCATGGATATAGCCCTTATGGCGGCTGAAACCGGACATTTAGTGTTTTCAACCCTACATACCATAGGAGCTTCGCAAACCATTAACAGGGTTATAGGGTTTTATCCTCCTGATGAAGAAAATTTTATAAGACAAAGGCTTGCCTCTTCGCTTAGATGGGTGATAGGCCAAAAACTTTTACCTAAAATAGGAGGAGGACGGATTCCTGTTTTTGATATCCTTTATAACAACCTAAGGGTAAAAGAAATCATACTTACAGGCGAGTCAGAGGGTAAAACTTTTTATGATGCCATGACCCAGGGAAAACCTTTTGGGATGCAAACCTTTGATCAACATCTTATTGAGCTTTATGAAAAAAATCTTATTGAGGAAGAGTTAGCGGTATATCATGCCTTAAGAAAGGATATAGTAGGAAGACAAATAGACCTTATTAAAAAGAGAAGAGAGGTGAAAGAAGAGCCTACTTATTTAGAGCTTGGAGGCAAAGGGGTAAAATAAGAGGTTGGTATGGTAGTTGAGACTTCAGATCTGTTTTTACAAAAGCCGATAGTAGCTTTCTTTTGGAAACTTCCAATTTCTTTTCAGCCTATAGCAGAATGGTTTGAAAAACATAAAGGTTATACAATAAGAGAGACTAAAAATCAAGAAGATTTGGTGTTTTGGATAAAAAACAAACTTTTAAAAGTCGTGGTGATAGGGGTTAATTCGTTAGAAGAGGCTAAAGAATTAAAGCAATTTTTGGATTTTAAAATCTCAATAGAATTAAGAAGAGAACTTGAACTGATTTATGTTTGTCCTGAGGCAGAGACCTTAGACCCTAAAAAAACCTTCCTATGGAGTGCTAACTTAATTTTAAATCCCCAACATTTAAAGGAATTTGAGACAGTCTATAATAAAAGCTTATCTTATTGGGAAGAGGTTTATAATTATTTCAAGAGAATTCAGAATTATCTTTTTGAAAAAAATTTGGAGAGGTGGTTATGAAGGTAAGAAAAGCTGTTCTTCCTGTGGCAGGACTTGGAACAAGAATGCTTCCGATTACTAAAGTAGTGCCTAAGGAGCTTTTACCGGTTATAGAAAGACCCACCGTAGAATACGTAATAGATGAAGCCATTCAATCTGGGGTTAATACGTTGATTTTTATCATTTCTCAAGGAAAGGGAAAAATCATAGATTATTTTGATATTGATCTAAACTTAAGAAGTTTTCTTAAAGAAAGAGGAAAAACAGACCTCTTAGAAAAGGTAAAAGAGGTAGAAGAAAAGATAAAATATCTTATAGAAGTTAGACAAAAAGTCCCTGAGGGTTTAGGACATGCCATTTTGATGGCAGAGGAAGCTGTAGGAAAAGAGCCTTTTGCTGTTTTATTAGGAGACGACCTGGTGGACGCAGACCCACCTTGTCTTAAGCAGATGTTAGAGGTTTATCAAAGTTTATCTCTTAAAGTTTCAAGAGTAAGTCTTATAGCGGTAGAAGAGGTAAGTTGGGAACATATTTCAAGATATGGGATTATCGATGGGGAAAAAGTAGAAGAAAACCTTATAAGAATAAAAAACGTAGTAGAAAAACCTGCCCCTGAAGAGGCACCTTCTAACCTTGCTATCATAGGGCGCTATATTTTTGACCCGGTGATTTTTGATTATTTAAAGAGAATACCTAAGGTTAACGGAGAGTACCAGCTGACTGACGCTATACAACTTATGGTAGATGAGGGACATGAGGTTTATGCTTATTTGTCTAAAGGGATAAGATTTGATACAGGAAATAGAGAGGGATTTTTTAAAACTATCCTTCATTACGCCTGTAAAGACCCAAAACTTGAGGATGTTTTAAAGAGTTTTTGCCAAAAACGTTTCCAAATTTAACTTTTGATGTACCTTGTTGAGGTAGTCCTTCCTTTACCTTTAAATCAAACTTTTTTTTATTTAAGTCATAGTTTTATCATTCCTGGAATAAGGTGCATCGTTCCTTTTAAAAACTTTAAATTAATAGGGATCGTTCTTAGTTGTGAACCAGTAGAAGAAGAGAACCTCAAAAATTCAAAGTTTACCTATAAAGAAATAGAAGAGATTATAGACAAAGAACCTATAGTTCCACCTAAGATTTTCCCCTTTTTTGAATGGATAGCCAATTATTATTTATGTCCTTTAGGTTTGGTATATAAAACAGCTCTACCTTCTGGAACATTTATTCTTCCTAAAAAAAGAATCTTTCTAACACCTCTCGGTAAAGAAGCTTTAAAAAAAGGAGAACTTCCTGAGGTTTGTTCTTTGATAAAAACTAAGGGGTATGAGTTTAAAACTTTTTTAAGAAAAGCCAAAGTTTCTTCAAAAGAATTACTAAAATGGAAAAAACAGGGATTTTTAGAAATTCAATATTATTTTCCTGAAGTAAAACTACCTAAAGAAGTTTTTATTAGATTAAACCCAGCTTTAGAAGAAAAAGATATAGAAAATAATAAAATTTTACATTATATAAGCAGTTTAAAAGAAGTTCCTGAGAAAGTTTTAAAGAATCTCTTTCCGGCTAAGGAGGTGAATACTTTAATAAAAAAAGGGATTTTAGAACGGGTTGAATATCCAAAAATGAGGAAGGTTTCGATTTTTATGTCTGTGCCTGAAGTTTATCGTTTGACCCCATTACAAAGAAGTGTTTTTTTGAAAATTAAAGAAAGAATTGATACAGGAGGTTTTAGGCCCATTTTACTTTTTGGTGTTACAGGAAGCGGAAAGTCCTTAATATATTTAGAGGCGATAAAAGAGGTTTTAGCTAAAGGGAAAAGGGTTTTGGTTTTAGTACCAGAGATTGTTCTGACCACTTACATGGAAATGTTATTGCTTAAGCATTTTACAACTGACATAGCTGTTCTTCATAGTGGTCTTTCTAATGGTGAAAGGTTTAAGGAGTGGCAAAGGATAGTTAAAGGAGAGGTAAAAATTGTGGTAGGTGCAAGGTCTGCTATTTTTGCTCCTATAGAAGGCTTGGGTTTGATAGTAGTGGATGAAGAGCACGACCATTCCTATAAAGAAGAAAACCTTACTTGTAAATATAATGCCAGAGACCTTGCTTTGATACGGGGGCAAATGGAGAACATACCGGTAATTTTGGGTTCAGCTACCCCAAGTGTAAAAAGCTTTTATTGGGCTTTAGAAGGGAAATATGACCTTTTGGTTTTAAAAGACCGTCCTTATACTCAACTTCCTAAGATAAAACTTATAAAAAATCCTGGCTTTAAATTAGTGACTGCTACGCTGAAGCAAGCCATAGAAGAAGAACTTGCAAGGGGAAAGTCGGTTTTTTTATACCTTAACCGAAGAGGATATGCCCCTTTGGTAAGGTGTGAAGATTGCTTTCATTTATGGCAATGCCCTAATTGTGGTATTCCTCTTACCTATCATAAAGAAGAGGAAAGCCTTTTATGTCATTATTGTGGTTTTGAAATAACCAAAACTCTTGTCTGTCCTAACTGTAAAGGAACTAATCTAAAGTTTTATCGAGCAGGAACCGAAAGGGTTGAAGAAGAGTTGAAAAAATTTTTTCCAGAGGTAGAGGTGGTAAGGTTAGACCGAGATAGTATAAATACTGAGAAAAAATTTTTAAAAGTGATGGAAAAAATTTACCAGCCCATACCTAAAATCATCGTAGGCACTCAAATGGGGGTACATGGACATAACTTTCCAGAAGTAAGTTTGGTTGGGGTTTTAAGGGCTGAAGAGGGTTTGTTTATACCTTCTTATAGGTCTAATGAAAGGACTTTTCAGTTGCTTACTCAGGCGGCAGGGAGAGCAGGAAGAAAGGCTGAAAGAGGTAAGGTGTTTTTTCAGACTACTTTAGAGGAACATTATGTGATAAATTATGCCCTAACCCAGAACTATGAAGGTTTTTATCACCAAGAAATAGAGTTAAGGAGGGCTTTTGGCTTCCCACCTTTTGTGAGGATGGCGGTTATCAAAATAGAAGGTATTAAAGAAGAATTGGTAAAATTAGGAGGTATTAAGGCTAAGGAAATTTTAGAGGCTATCGTAGAAGAAGAGGGTTTGGAAGGTATAAAGATAATAGGACCTTCTCCCTGTCCTCTTAGAAAATTAAAGGGTTTTTATCGTTGGCATCTTATATTAAAAGCGGAAAGTTATAAAAAGATTAATCAACTTTTAAAGGTTTTTTTGGTTCGTTTTGGTTTAAAAGGGATAAAATTAACCTATGATATCGACCCTGAAGACCTTTTATAAGGTTTACATTTTAAAAAAAAGGCATATATTATAGTTTTAAGTATGATTAAAAGTTCTAAATTGAAATTGGAAAAATTATCTTCTGAGAGATTCTCTTCCATCTATGAGTTTGACCTTAAACCCCTTGAACTTGAAAGTTTTTTAAATGACTATGTAGTAGGACAAAAAGAGGCTAAGGCTGTTATTTCTACCAAAATTTGCACCCATTTTCAAAAGATTAAACATTATGTTTTAAAAAGAAACGAGGAGTTTGATTTTGTCAAAAACAACCTTCTTATCATAGGTCCTACAGGAGTTGGTAAGACCTATGTGATGAAACTGATAGCTAAAAAAATAGGGGTGCCTTTTGTAAAAGGAGACGCTACAAAGTTTAGTGAGACTGGTTATGTAGGAGGAGATATCGAAGACTTGATAAGAGAACTTTATTGGGAGGCTGAAGGAGACTTAGAGAAAGCTCATTATGGAATGATATTTTTAGACGAGATAGACAAAATTGCCTCAACCGGAGAAAACATAGGACCTGATGTTTCTCGGACAGGGGTACAAAGGGCCTTGTTAAAACCTTTAGAAGAAACTACCGTAGAAATAAAATTGCCCCCAGAGGTAGGGCAAAGTTTTAACCATAAAGATTTTTTTGAAAAAAACCGTAAAAAAAAGTTAGTTTTAAACACTAAGCATGTGCTTTTTGTAGCAAGCGGGGCTTTTCAAGGTTTAGAGGAAATTATCAAAAAGAGATTAAGAAAACAGAAAATGGGTTTTCTTTCTGACTTAGAGGAAAAAATAGACCAAAAGATTAATTACCTAAAGTTTGTTTCGCCTGAAGACTTAGTAAACTATGGTTTTGAAAGAGAGTTTGTAGGAAGGTTTCCGGTAATCGTGGTTTTTGATCCTCTTTCTGAAGAAGACCTTTTTGAAATCTTGGCTAATCCTAATAACCCTATAGTTTTAAATAAAAAAAAGGATTTTAATGTCTATGGAATAACCTTAGCTTTTACTAACGGAGCTCTGAAAGAAATTGCACGGCTTGCCTCTCAAGAAAACACCGGAGCAAGGGCCCTGGCTATGGTTTTAGAAAGGGTTTTAATCCCTTATGAAAGGGTGTTATCCTCTAAAGGTTTAAAATATTTAGGGGTAACCGAAGAGTTGGTAAAAGACCCTGAGGGAATCCTTCAAGCTATGTTATCCTCTCCTAAAAACGAACGTTGGATGGTTAACTTTAAGACTGCCCTTTTGGAAGAAGAAGGGCGGTTTAAAGATTATTTAAATTCAAAGAATGATTTTTGGGTTGATAAATCTTTTGATTTAACCCCAAAAAGGGTAAATTTACTTTTTAGTTTTTACTTAAGTTGGGCTATAGAGCCTATAAAGGTTTGGGAAAGGCTTTTTTATGTTTGGCAGCAAATTAAGAACTATGAAAAGTTTTTTGAAAATAGGTATAAATTAAGGATTTTATTTTCTGAAGAAGCTATAGACCTTATTATCGAAAGAGTTATAAAAAAAGAGGTTGGAGTTTTTAGCCTTTGTGACAAGATAATGTCTCGTTTAAAAGATGAACTCGTTTATTTAAGAGATGTTTTAGGTATAAACCACGTAGTTATAACTCCAGAAGCTTTTAAAAATCCAGAAAAATTTTGCGAAGAAATCTTAAAAAATAAGATGATTTAGGAATATGATATACTTAGCCCTTTCTGAGGATTTATTTAATAGATTAAAAGAGGTTTTAGAGAAGCTTAAACTAAAATACAAACTGATAGAAGACGGAGAAACTCTTCTTAAGTTGTCTAAAAAAGAAAAACCAAAGTTGATAGTTTTAGAAAAGGACATCCCGTTGTTAGACGGATTTGCTACTACCTTACTTTTAAAATCCTCTCCAGAAACTCAAGACATCCCTATATTAGGGGTTTGTAAAGTGCCGTTAAAGGAAGAAGAGACTAAAGCTAAAGATTGTGGTTGTGATGACATTTTAGTTTATCCTTTTAAAGAAGAGGAATTTTTAAATAAAGTTTTAAAGTATATAAAAAAATAGAGGTTTAAGAAATGATAGGTATTTCCAAGCTTTATTGTGGGACCATAGAAGCGTCCGACCCTTTAAGGTATGGTAGACATTCAAAAAAACTTCCCTCCCATCTTCTGCAGTTTTCTGAAGACAAAAAACCAGTAGTGGTATGGAATGTCACCAAGGCTTGTAATCTAAGGTGTATACATTGTTATGCCAAAGCAGACAACAACCCCCATCCTGACGAACTTACTACAACCGAAGGTATGGCATTACTTGAAGATTTAGCTCATTTTGGGGTACCGGTAGTTTTGTTTTCTGGAGGAGAACCTTTGGTAAGACCAGATATTTTAGACTTAATAAAAAAAGCCGTAGATTTAGGGATGAGGGCAGTGCTTTCTACCAACGGGGTTTTGATAGATGAAGCTTTAGCTAAAGAACTAAAAACAATTGGACTTTCCTATGTAGGGATTAGTCTTGACGGTTGGAGGGAAGTGCATGATAAGTTTAGAGGGGTAAAGGGGTGTTTTGATAAAGTGATCTCTGCTATAGAGACATGTAAAAAAGAAGGAATAAAAGTAGGGCTAAGGTTTACCATCAACAAACTTAACGCCCAAGAAATCCCTAAGGTGTTTGACTTGGTTGAAGAACTGGCTATTCCAAGGATATGTTTTTATCATTTAGTCTATGCAGGAAGAGGTAGCAATTTAATAGAAATGGATTTGGACCATAAAGAAACCAGGTATTGGGTTGATTATATCATAGACAGAACCAAAGAATTACACGATAAAGGACATAAAGTAGAGGTTTTGACGGTAGACAACCACGCAGATGGTCCATATCTTTATCTTAGAATGAAAAGAGAGGGCAATCCAAGGGCAGAAGAAGTTTATGAACTTCTTAAGATGAACGGAGGTAACAATAGTGGGGTAGGTATAGGCTGTATTTCTTGGGATGGAGAGGTGCATGCAGACCAGTTTTGGAGACACTATTCCTTTGGAAATGTGAGAAAAAGACCGTTTAGCACGATTTGGACAGATCTTTCAGACCCTCTGATGGCTAAATTAAAAGAAAAGAAAAAGCATGTTAAAGGTAGATGTGCCGTCTGTAAGTTTTTAGAGGTGTGCGGAGGAAATTTTAGAGTAAGGGCAGAGGCGGTTACAGGAGATGTGTGGGCTCCTGACCCAGCCTGCTATCTAACCGATGAAGAAATAGGTATAGCCTAAAAAACTGCCTTAAAAAGGAGATTCTGATTATGAATAAAATAGAACGGGCTTTAATCAGTGTAACCGATAAAAGGGGAATAGTAGAATTAGCCAAAGAGCTTGAAGGTTTAGGTATAGAAATCGTCTCTACCGGTGGCACGGCTAAGGTTTTAAGAGAAGGCGGAGTAAAGGTGGTAGAGATTAGCGAAATAACCGGTTTTCCTGAGATTTTAGAAGGAAGGGTAAAAACCTTACATCCCCATATACATGGAGCCATCCTTTTTAAAAGAGACGACCCAGAACACATAAAAACGATAGAAGAACTTAAAATAAAACC
The DNA here is from genome assembly GCF_008630935.1 of Thermodesulfobacterium sp. TA1. Classification (NCBI taxonomy): domain Bacteria; kingdom Pseudomonadati; phylum Thermodesulfobacteriota; class Thermodesulfobacteria; order Thermodesulfobacteriales; family Thermodesulfobacteriaceae; genus Thermodesulfobacterium; species Thermodesulfobacterium sp. TA1. The sequence continues at coordinate 1,022,755 of NZ_CP043908.1, read as the reverse complement.
TATAGACTTAGTGATAGTAAACCTTTATGCCTTTGAAAAGGTGGTAGAGAAGGGAGGAGACCTAAAGGAGGCTATAGAAAACATCGATATAGGAGGACCTACTTTACTTAGGGCTTCTGCTAAAAACTTTCATTATGTTACGGTGGTGGTAGACCCTCAAGACTATGAAAAGGTTCTTCAAGAGATAAAAACCTATGGCAATACAACCCTTGAAACCAGGTTTGAGCTTGCCAAAAAAGTTTTTGCTTTAACCAGTAGGTATGATCAAACCATCTTTGAATACCTTTCTAAGTTTCATGTATAAGAGATGTTCTGCGTTACCTTAGCAGAAAAGAACGTAGATGAAATTTTTAAAAGGATAGAAAGTTTATCAGAGTTAACCGAACTTTTCGAATTAAGAGTAGATGCCTTAGAAAACCCTTCAAAAGAGGCTTTACAAAAGGTTTTAACCTATCCTTTTAAGTTTATTTTCACTTTTAGGAGCCACAAAGAAGGTGGAAGAAAAAAAATATCTACCCAGGCCTATTTAGACTGGATTTTATGGGCCTTACAACAGCCTTTCTATCTGGTAGACATAGAATGGAGATTTTTGAAGAAAAATTATAAAGACTTTAATTTAACTAATTCTAAATACGAGAAAATTTTAGTATCGTATCATAATTTTAACCGAACCCCTGAGAAAGGATATTTAAAAAAGATGTTATTCCAGATGAAAGAAAGAGGTATTAAAAAGGCTAAAATCGTAACGATGGGTAAGGTTTTTGACGATGGGTTAAGGCTTTTAGATTTGATACTTTTTGCTAAGGAGATAGGGATAGACCTTGTAACCTTTGCTATGGGAGAGGAAGGCAGGTTAAGTAGGGTTTTATGTTTGTTAGCAGGCTCACCTTTTACCTATGTTGCTCCTTCAGAAGAGGAGATAGTAGCTCCAGGACAACTTGACCTTTTAACTGCAAAAACCATTTACTCTAACCTTATAAAATATCTACCTAAACCTGACGAGGATAAGGTATAAAATGTATAATGTTTATGGAGTGATAGGTTATCCTGTAAAACATTCCCTCTCTCCGATTATCCATAACCTGGGGTTTAAACTTTTAGGCCTTAAAGCTGTCTATGGAACCTTTGAAGTTTTACCTGAAGATTTAGAAAAGGCGGTTATGGGAGTAAAGGCTTTAGGGATTAAAGGGCTTTCTGTAACTGTTCCTCATAAAGAACGTATTATCAATTACTTGGATGTTATAGATGATATTTCTTCTGAAATAGGGGCGGTCAATACGGTGGTAATGGAAAACAGAAAGCTTTTAGGGTTTAATACCGATTGGATAGGGGTATTAAAGGCTTTTGAAACTAACGGTGTGAGTTTGAAAAATAAAAGGGTAGTGGTGGTTGGTGCAGGAGGAGCGGCAAAATCAGTTATTTATGCCATGAAAAAGGCTGAAACAAAAGAAGTGATAGTTTATAATCGAACCTATCAGAAGGCTATAGAATTAGCCGAGAGGTTTTCTGTAATAGCTAAACCTTGGGAAGAATTAGAGAAGGCAGAAGGAGAGGTTATAATCCAGACTACCAGCGTAGGGTTAAACTCTAAAGTAAGTGTGGTTGGACCAGAGGTGTTGGCAAGATTTAAGGTAGCGATGGATTTGGTTTATTCTCCTTTAAAAACTACTTTTTTGTCTTATGCTGAGGAAGTGGGTTGTCAGACTATAGATGGACTGCTGATGTTGTTTTATCAGGGTATTGAACAGCTTAAAATTTGGTCTCAAAAGACTTTACCTTCAGAAAGTTTAGACCTTATTAAAAAAGAACTCTATGCAGAGATAAAAAGGAGACAAGGTTTAGATGACAAAGATTAAAGAGATTTACCCATTAAAAGATTTTAAGAAAATAGAGTTAGAACTTCCTTCTTCTAAAAGTTTGACCCAAAGGGCTTTAATTTGTGCCTCTTTGGCAGAGGGCACTTCTCATTTGATAAACCCTTTGATTAGTGAAGACACTTTACTTTTAAAAGGAGCTTTAGCAGCCACTAACGTAGGGTTTGATGAGATTGAGAAAGATAAAGTTTGGAAGGTTAGAGGGGGTTTTCCTCCTTTGCTTTCAGGGGCTAAGGTTTATTTAGGAAACAACGGTACTGGTTCGAGATTTTTTCTAAGTTATGCCTGTTTGGGAAAAGGGAGTTTTATAGAAATTTATGGAAAACCAAGACTTCATGAAAGGCCAGTTAAACACTTAATCGAGTCTTTAAAAAGGCTAAACGCTGAGGTTAAGTGTTTAGAAAAAGAAGGGTACTTTCCTGTGCAGGTAAACGCAAGTGCCTTAAGGTCTGAGGTTATTAGTTTACCAGGAGATGTAAGCAGTCAGTTTGTGTCTTCTTTGCTGCTGATAGGACCTTATTTACCCAATGGGATTGAAATCCTAATAGAAGGTCCTTTTTTATCAAGGTCTTATGTAGAGATAACCTTAGAGGTGATGAAAGAGTTTGGGGTTGAGGTTTATGCTGAAGACCGTTATTTTAAGGTAGGGCATGGTAGATATACCCCTAAGGTTTATGAAATCGAAGCTGATACCTCAAGTGCTTCATATTTTTTAGCCCTTCCTTTAATTTTAGGTGAAGGTGAGGTTTGGGTTAAAAATTACAACTTTTATTCTAAACAAGGGGATACCAAGTTTTTAGAATTTATCAAAAAAATGGGGGCTCAAGTAGAACCTGTTAATCCTAAAGGGGTAAAGGTAAGTTTTAAAGGAAGGCCTAAGGCAGTAGAGATAGATTTAAGAGATACACCTGACCTTTTTCCTACGATGTGTGTTTTGGGGGCGGTAGCAGAAGGAAAGACAGTGCTTAAGGGAGCTCCTCATTTAAGGTTTAAAGAAACAGACCGTATAAAGGCGATGGTTACCGAATTGCAAAAATTAGGGGTTAATGCTCAAGAGCTTCCTGATGGAGCAATAATAGAAGGTAAAGAAAAATTTTTACCTGCAGAAATAGAAACTTATGATGACCATCGAATAGCGATGTCATTTGCGGTTTTAGGTTTAAAGACAGGAGGAATTAGGATATTAAAGCCTGGTTGTGTAAGCAAATCCTTCCCGAGTTTTTGGGAATATTTTGAAAAGCTTTATGGATAAAATTTTACTTATAGGTTTTAGGGCTACAGGAAAGACCACGGTAGGTAAACTTCTCAGTGAGGTTCTAAACTGGGACTTTATCGATACAGACCAGGAGATACAAAAACGTTCTGGAAAAACGATAAGAAAACTGGTAGAAGAGAAGGGTTGGCAACATTTTAGGGAGATTGAAAAAGAGGTTATAAAGTCCTTGGTTGAGAAGAGCAAAGTGGTTATTTCTTTAGGTGGAGGAGGGATATTACATCAACAAGAAATTAAAGCTTTAAAACAAAAGTCTTTTGTAGTATGGCTGAGAGCTTCTCCTAAAATCATTATAGAAAGAATGTTAAAAGATGAAAAAACCTTAGAAGAAAGACCAAAACTTACTTCAGAGGATTTGACTACTGAGGTAGTTCAGGTGTTAACCCTTAGAGAGCCACTTTATCAGGAGTTTGCCGACCTGACCGTAGATACAGAAAGGCTTTCTTTGGAAGAGATAAAAAGTTTTATTTTAGACCGTTTTAGTAGATTTAAAAATTAGGAGAAAGGAGATGAAGGTAGAAAGATTGATCGTAGGTGGTTTTGAAGTTTGTTGTTATATCGTTTATTGTGAGCAAACTAAAGAAGGTATTATCATAGATCCTGGAGCAGAAGACCCAAAGATTTTAAACTTGGTAGAAAATTTAGGAATTAAGGTAAAGGCCCTTTTAGGTACCCATGGACATCCTGACCATGTGGTAGGTGTTTATTTTTTAAAAGAGGCCTTAAACGTTCCTTTTGTATTACATGAAGAGGATGACCGGTTTTTTCAAGATAAGACCAATTTTTCCTTTTTTAAGTCTTGGGGCTTTCCAGAAAACCCAAAGGCAGACACAACCTTAAAAGAAGGAGATGAGGTTCTTTTTGGTAAGGAGAGGCTTAAGGTAATCCATACCCCTGGGCATTCTCCTGGGTCGGTGTGTTTATATCATCCAGAAAACCACGTTTTATTCACAGGAGATACTTTATTTGTAGAGGGGGTTGGAAGGGCAGACTTACCAGGAGGAAACTTTTTTCAGATGATGAACTCTATCAAAGAAAAAATTTTAACTTTACCTGAGGAAACGGTAATTTTCCCAGGACATGATTATGGGTCTAAACCTGTTTCAACCATAGGAGAAGAAAAGGTAAACAATCCTTTTTTAGAGGAAATTTTATAATCTACCTATTCCTTCGTAGCTAAACCCTAAGGCTTTTACTACCGAAGGTTCGTAGATGTTTCTCATGTCTATAAGCACTGGATTTTTCATTACCTTTTTGATCTGAGATAGGTCCAAAAATCTAAATTCGTTCCATTCAGTAAGGATGATTAATCCATCGGTTTCGGCAGCACAACTGATAGGATTTGAGGCATACTCTATGTTTAATCCTTGGGATAATTTTTTAAACTCTTCCATGGCCACAGGGTCGTAAGCCTTTACTTTTGCCCCTTTTTCTAAAAGAATGGGGATAATAGATAAAGAAGGACTTTCCCTTACATCACTCGTGTTAGGTTTAAAGGAAAGACCTAACACCCCGATGGTTTTATCTTTCAGGTCACCTAAAAATTTTTCTAATTTTTCTATTACCTTTAACTTTTGTTTTTCGTTTACCTCGATTACCGCTTCAAGAATTTTGAACGGTGAGCTCACCTTTTTTCCTTGATGGATAAGAGATTTTACATCCTTAGGTAAACAAGACCCTCCAAATCCAGGCCCAGGGTTTAAAAACTTTGAACCTATCCTTGGGTCTATTCCTATTCCTTTAGCTACGATGGTAACATCAGCCCCTACTTTTTCGCAGAAATTAGCGATTTCATTGATAAAAGAGATCTTAGTAGCTAAAAAAGCATTGGTTGCATATTTGATAAGTTCAGCGGTTTCAAGGTTGGTAATTATAAAGGGAGTTTCTGCTAAGTATAAAGGTCTATAAATGTCTTTAATGATGGCAATGGCGTAAGCACTTTCTCCTCCGATAATTACCCTATCTGGATGAATAAAATCTTCTACCGCTGAGCCTTCTCTTAAAAATTCGGGATTAGAGATGATGTCTACAGCTACTGAGGTTTTTTTGTTCGCATCTATCAAGTTTTTAATCCAACGATTAGTTCCTACAGGAACCGTGCTTTTAGTAACGATAACCTTGTATTCATCTATTATCTCTGCTAATGACAAAGCTACCTCTTTTATCTGAGACAAGTCTGAAGAACCATCAGGATTAGGAGGAGTTCCTACACAAATAAACACCACCAAGGAATTTTTGACAGCTTCTTCTAAATCGGTAGTAAAGAATAGCCTGTTTGCTTTTACATTCTTCTTTACTAATTCTTCTAAACCTGGTTCATAAAAAGGTATGATCCCGTTTAAGAGTTTATCTATTTTTTCTCGGTCTTTATCTACACAAAAAACTTTCATTCCAAAATCTGCTAAACATGCCCCAGAAACTAAACCTACATATCCTGTCCCTATGATGGTAATATGCATCTTTTTATCCTTTAAAAAGGTAGATTTATGAACGTTTTTTGTGGTTTTTAGAGGTTTTTGTCGCTAAAGCTTTGTTTTTATTGTTTTTTGTTTTGTTTGCAGTCAAAGTTTTAGCTTTTTTAGAAGTTTTAGAAGTTGAAGCTATAGCCTTGCTTTTTTTAGAAGATTTTTGGACTAAAGTTTTAGATTTTTTAGAGGAAGCTTTAACCACAGAGTTAGCTTTAAACAGTTTGGTTTTAGAAACATGGCTAATAGGGACTTGAGAAGTGACTACCGTATTAAGATATAAAGGTTCTGCCTTATTTTCTAAAACAAGCTGACTGAACTTGATAAGTTCTTTAGAATCGCGCCACAAGCTTTCTCTGGAAGGGGCTCCAAGGACTGAGGTAATGATTAAACGATTATGAACCTTAGAGGCGGTTACTAAACAGTGTTTAGAAGCCCTGGTAAAACCAGTTTTTCCACCTAAGATATAATCTTTTAGTTCAGGGTCCTCTAAAAGATGATTAGTATTTTTAACCACAAGCACCCTTCCACCTTCAGAAGAGATGATTTTTGTATGAGTACCGATAATCTCTTTTATCAAAGGATATTTAAGGGCTTGATAAAGGATTAAGGCTAAGTCATAGGCAGTGGTGTATTGACCAGGGGAAGGTAAACCAGAAGCAGAAATAAAATAAGAATTGTTTAACCCCAATTCTTTAGCCTTTTGGTTCATGTATAACGCAAATTTTTCTTCAGAACCAGCTACCTCTTCTGCCAATGCTACCGCAGCTTGGTTAGAAGATTTCATTAAAAGTAGATATAAAAGGTTGTTTACAGTATAAACTTCCCCTTCTTTTAAAAGGGGAGCTACGCTTGGGGTTTCAGCTGCCGTTTTAGAAATAACTACCTTCTTGTTTAAAGGAAGTTTGTCTAAAACCACCATTGCTGTTATTAATTTTACCGTGCTAGCTGGAGGAATTTTTAGATTAGGATTTTTAGCAAAAAGAACTTTACCTGTAGTAGCGTCTAAAGTAACAGCAGTTACCGCACTTATTTCAGTTAAATTGTTTAAATCTTCAGCTATTCCTCTTTGTCCCCAGAGGATAATACAAAAGAAAAAGAGCAGTCCTAAAAATTTTTTTATGGTTTGTTTCATCATTTTCCTCCTTTTTTAGAAATTTAAAGTTAAAATTTAAAAAAAAACAAAAAGTTTTAAAAAGACAAGGTAAAAGTTAAACAGTTTTTAAAAAATTACCATAAAAACCTGAAAAAGTCAAATATCAAAAAAAGACCAAAACTTTAAAAAAAACAAAGAATGGTTAAAATTTAAAAAGAAAAAAGGCTTATTGAAATAATTTACTGAATTATTATAAATATTTGGGGTTTTTAACGATGAAAAACAAAGAAGTAGCGGACATTTTTTATAAAGTTGCAGCCCTTTTAGAAATCAAAGGGGATAATCCATATAGGGTTAGGGCTTATCAAAGGGCAGCGCAAGTGATAGAGGCTCTCTCTCAAGATTTAGAGGTATTAGCTAAAGAAAATAAGTTAGAAAAACTTCCTGGAATAGGAGCAGATTTAGCCAGCAAGATCAAAGAGATTTTACAAACAGGAACTTTAAAGCTTTATGAAGAGCTGAAAGCAGAAATACCGCCGGCGCTCCTTACTTTTTTAGAAATACCTGGACTTGGGCCTAAAAAAGTAAAAGTCCTTTATGAAAAATTAAACATTTTAACCTTAGATGAGTTAGAAAAGGCTTGTAAGGAACATCGTTTAGCCAAACTTCCTGGTTTTGGAATAAAAACCGAAGAAAACATCTTAAAGGGTATAAAACTATTTAAAGAAAAGGTAGGGAGACGTCCTTTGGGAGAGGTTTTACCTTTAGCAGAAGAAATAGTAAAAACCTTGCAAGCTATAAGCCCTGTAGAAGAAATCGCTATAGCAGGAAGCATTAGAAGAAGAAGAGAAACGGTTAAAGATATAGACATTCTTATTACTTCCCAAAAACCTGACCAGGTAATGAAAAAGGTTGTTGAACTTCCTTGGGTAGAAGAGGTGATAGCCTTTGGTGAGACAAAAACCAGCGTTCGTTTAAAAACAGGCATCCAGATGGATATAAGGGTTGTGGCCTCTGATTCTTGGGGGGCAGCTTTGGCTTATTTTACCGGTTCAAAGGCTCATAACATAAGAATAAGAGAACTGGCCTTAGAAAAAGGGTTAAAGATAAATGAATACGGGGTTTACAAAGGAGAAGAAAAAATTGCCGGAAAGACCGAGGAAGAAATTTATCAGGTTTTGGGTTTACCTTTTATACCTCCTGAAATTAGAGAAGACCGTGGTGAAATAGAAGCTGCTCTTGAAAGAAGGTTACCTAAATTGGTAGAATATCATGAAATTAAAGGAGACGGACATGTCCATTCTAAATACAGCGATGGAACAGCAAGTTTAGAAGAAATCCTTAAAAAAGCAGAAAGTATGGGGCTTGAATGGGTAGCGGTTTGTGACCATTCTCAAGGCTTAAAAGTAGCAGGAGGTGTGCCGATAGAAGACCTTTTTAAGAAAAAAAAGTTAATAGAAGAATTAAACAAAAGGTCTAAAAAGGTTAAGCTTATTTTTGGGGCAGAGGTAGATATTCTTTCAGACGGGTCTCTTGATTACCCTGATGAGGTTTTAAAAGAAATAGACTTTGTAATCGCTGCTATACATACAGGATTTCAACAACCTGAAGAACAGATTACCAACAGGGTTATCTCTGCCCTTAAACATCCTTTAGTTCATGCTATCGCCCATCCCACAGGAAGGATAATAGGAGAAAGAGAATCTTATGCCATAAACCTTCCTAAGGTTATAGAGGTGGCTGCCCAATATAAAAAAGCTCTGGAAATAAATGCCTACTATAAAAGATTAGACCTTAATGACTTAAACATAAGGGCAGCGATAGAAAAAGGTGTTCCTGTTATCATAGGCACAGATGCCCATTTTATAGACCAGATGGACTACCTTTTTTTAGGAATAGCTACAGCAAGAAGAGGTTGGTGCGAAAAACATCACGTTTTAAACACTTTTTCTTATTCAGAGTTTATATCTTGGTTAAAAGAGGTTAAGAGCATAAGTGCAAAGGGGTAAAATACAGGAATATTTAGAAATACAACAAGTTTCAACCCATAACTTAAAGGGGTTTGACCTTAAGATACCGTTAAACTCCTTGGTAGTTATTACCGGGCCTTCTGGTTCTGGAAAAAGCTCCTTGGCTATAGATACGATAGCCGAGGAAGGTAAAAACAGGCTTTTAAAAGTTTTGAATTATGATAAAGAATTTTATGTAACCACTTCTTATCAAGCTACTTTTTCTTCTTCTCTTCCTCCAGTTTTTGCTTTAGCTCAGGGTATAAAAAACTGGTTCCCTTACAAAACCGTCGGAGAATTTTTAGGTTTGCTTAAACTTTTAGAAATTTTGTTTTTGCATGAAGGGGAGGTTTTTTGTCCCTCTTGTGGGTTTCTTAATCGGGTTCATTCTGTTTCACAGGTGCTTTCTTGGTATGAAAATTTGAAGGAAGGAACCAAGTTTTATTTTTTAATCCCTATTTTAGAGCCTACTCCTAAAGCCATAGAATATCTTGTTTCTCAAGGTTTTGTAAAGTATCTTATAGACGGAGAAGAGAAAGACCTTTCCGAAGAAACCTTTCCCAGAAGTTTTCAAGAAATATTTTTAATCTCAGACAGGATGGTTAAGGAAGGAAAGGGGAGGGAAAGACTGGTAGAAAACATAAGAACCGGTTTTTTTCTTAGCAACGGAAGGTTTCTTTTAAGAACTATAGATGGAGTTGAGGCTCAGTTTAGTTTAAGACCGGTATGTTTTAATTGCGGTGGTTTTTTGGCTATAGGTTGGTCTTACTGCAAGATTTGTAAGGGAAGGGGTTATAAAGAAAAAACTTTTTGTGAAACTTGTGGAGGGTTAAAGCTAAAAGAGGAGATTTTAAAAAGCAAACTAAGGCATTTTAGGATAGAGGAAATATTAAAGTTAGACCTTAAAGGGTTTAAAAATTTTATCTCAGAGTTCTCTGATACCAAAGGGTTAAAAAACCTAATAAACTCTGTAGCCTATAAGTTAGACCAGGCCGAATTTTTAGGCATAGGTTATCTTAGGCTTTCTGACCCTGTTTTTAAACTTTCGGTAGGAGAAAAGAAATTGATAGAAGTTTTACAGGTCTTAACCGCAGACCTTAGACATTGTCTTTTTATTCTTGATGAACCAACCTTAGGGCTTGAGTTAGAACAGAGGATCAAAGTATTAGAGTTTTTAAAAAGATTGGTTAAACAAGGAAACTCTTTGTTAGTGGTAGAACATGACCCTTTATTTATTGCCGAAGCTGATTTTATCGTGGAATTAGGGTTTGGAGGAGGGGATAAAGGAGGATATTTATTAGCTGCAGATTATCATGCCCAGTATTTTGAAAACAAACAGGGTTTAACCTCAGCCTATTTTTCTGGAGTGAAAAAACTTGTTAAAAACGAAAAATCTAAAGAGGTAAAAACGGTTGATTTTCCTTTAAGTTTAGGAAAGGTTAAGGTGCTTCTTAATCGATTAAACTTGATTTATGGAAAACCTGGAAGCGGAAAAACCGAAGTTTTTAAAGAACTCTTTGAAGTTTTATTAAAGCAGAACAAACAAGTAGTTTTTAGCGATTTATCTTTGTTTAAAAGAAAACACGATTGGGTTATTCATTATTTAGACCTTTGGGACCATTTAAGAGAGGTTTGGGTGCAACTTCCCTATTCTAAGGTAAAAGGTCTTACTAAAAAACACTTTAGTTTTACCACCAGAGAAGGAGTTTGTGCAGGTTGTCAAGGTAAAGGTAAAAGGGTTTATAAAGAGGAGGAAACTCTGATCGAGGTTTTATGCGAAGAATGTTTAGGAAAAAGGTTAAACTTAGAGGTATTAAACTTAGATTATAAAGGTTTTAAGGTTTTTGAAATCTTAGATTTTACCATAGATGAGGCACTTCAGGTATTTTCAAACCTTCCTAAGGTAAAGGAAAGGTTGATCCAAGCAACAGAAATAGGGCTTGGATATCTAAAACTTTCTCAAGAGATACAAACCCTTTCTGGAGGAGAAAAAACCAGACTTTCTTTGGTAAAAAAGCTGGCTGAAAAAAGAAACGCAGAGTATGTGTTTTTAGAATTTCCTTTTGAAGGACTTCACTTAGAGGACATAAAAAAGCTTTATCGGTGGATAGAAAAGATGGTTGCAAAATCAACAACTTTTATTATTTTAGAGACTAATCCTTTAGCGGTGTTTTTGTCTGATTTTTTGATAGAGGTTAGAAAACATCAGATAGCTTTTTATGGTTTTCCTGAAGAATGGTTGGAGACCCAACCTAATGAATTTAAAAAAATATTTAATTTTTACCAAAGCTTTATTTCCAGACTTTAAGAGAGGAGGCTTTTTATGGATGTAAGGTTAGGAGGGTTGTTGTTGGCGATTTTATTGGTTTTAGGAGAATATTTGGGAGAGCCTTGGGGGATTACCAACCAACCTTTTCTTAATCTCTTTGTCCTTTGGTTAGGGGCTTTTTTTTCAGCTAATCTTTTTAGAGAGTGTGGGATAAGAATACCTGATAGTCAGGAATGGATAAAAAGCATTATCGCTGGGCTTTTGATGGGAATAGGGGCTTTTTTATCTTTAGGGGACAACGTTACTTCTTTTGTGATGCCTTTTGTTAACCTTTCAGGCGGGGCTTTGGTTGTGCTGGTTGGTTTATGGATAGGAGGATTGATCGGGGTAAAATATCAGTTGTGGGAGTTAGAAAGACAAAGACAGAGTAAGGCTGTACAGATAAGGTTTCCCAAGTTAAATCCTATTTTGGCTTTGTTAAGTCTTGGGGCTTTAGTTTGGGTCGCTTTTAAATCTTGGGTGCTTATCCTTTGGGCAGCCATTGGGATGGTTTTACAAAAAAGCCACTGGTGTATGGGGAATACTTTAAAAGAACCCTTTTTCTCTGAAAAAACCATAAACAACCAGGCTGTTATCTTAACCTTAGGGTTAGCTACTTTGGGTATATGGGGCCTTAAATCTTATCAGGTATTAAACCCTTATACCTATGTTTTACCTAATTTTGGGCTATTAGGCCTTTTAGGAGGTATTCTTTTTGGGGTTGGAATTATTTTAGCAGGTTCTTGTGGAGCAAGCCTTTTTGCTAAGTCAGGAGAAGGAGACCTGAAGTCTTTGGTTGCTTTAGGAGTTTTGATAGGGTCCTATAAGTTTTTAACTTCCTTTTTGTCTTTTGCTACTTTAGAGGGAATTTTTAATGGTAAAACGGTCTATCTACCAACTTATATTTGTTATTCAGGGGCTTTATTAATCCCACTTTTAGTGTTAGGAGGATGGATTATCTTTGTATGGTGGAATAGCAAAACCAAAAAGTTGATTAAGCGTTATTATTTTTAGGTTGCTTACTTAAGCCTTAACAATTTTATCAACGTATAAGCAATAAAAATAGCTCCTGAAATTCTTATAACCCATAAATACCAGGGGCTGTTTTTAAGATAATTCAAGATAAACTTTCTTTTACTCATCTTTTACCATCTCGTAAACTTCAGAAAGATGTCTATATTTCTCAGCAAAGTCCAACCCATACCCTACTAAAAACCCCTTTTCCACCTCAAACCCTATATAATCTACTGGGATATCTACTTCTCTTCTTTCTTTTTTATCTATTAAAGCACAAACTTTAAGGGTTTTAGGCTTTAAGGCTTTAAGTCTTTCATACAAAAATTTTAAGGTAAGTCCTGTATCTACGATGTCTTCTACAATGATTACATTTTTTCCTTCTACCGGTATTTCTATGTCTTTTATTAACTCTACCTTCCCAGAGGATTTATCTGAAAGGCCATAACTTTTTACCCTTACAAAATCTACTTCTACGTTAGGATTTTTAATATGTTTTAAAAGGTCTGAAGCAAACATAAAAGCCCCTTTTAACGTAGCTATAAAAACAATAGGTTCTTCATCAAAATCTTTATCAATTTTTTCGGATAATTCTTTAATTTTAAGGGATATTTCATCCTTAGGTATGACCAACCTTAGTTTAGGTTTTTCCATATTAAATCCCCTTATTAAATGTCTAATTCTCTATATTCTAACGCATGTTTATAGATAAATTCTCTTCTTGGTTCGACGTTTTCTCCCATAAGGATAGAAAATAGTTCATCTGCTTGTTCGGCATCTTTTATGGTTACCTGTTTTAAAACTCTTTTTTCTGGGTTCATCGTAGTTTCCCACAGCTGTTTTGAGTTCATCTCTCCTAATCCTTTATATCTTTGAATAAAGAGCCCTTTTCTTCCTTCTTCTCTAAGATAGGTAAGTATTTCAGAGATATAGAAAAACCAATCATCCCAAGATTTTTTTTCTCCTTTGTATTCTATGTTAATCGTATAACCTAAGTAAGGTTTGAGATGGGAAAACACCTTTAAGGCCTCTCGGTAGTCTTTTTCTAAGATAAGCTCTGGTCCTACTTGACAGGAAATGGTGGCTTCTTTTTCAGAGAACACAAAAAATTCGTAATACTTAGGGTTGTGCTCACTTGATTTTACCTTAGAAACTTTAAAACCTGCCTTTTGACATTCAGAAGCTATTTTTTCGATTTTATTTAGGTCTTCAAAATAAGAGAGATTATCAAAACCTGCTTGAAGCACAATAAGTACGACCTTAGGAGGATAATTTTTTTTGAGTAGGTTAAGAAGTAGTCTATCAAGTTTGGCGCAGTTTAGGAAAAAGTTTTTAAAGTCCTTAAGGGAAAGAATTTGTTGGTCTTTGGTAAAAGAAATTTTTATGTTTTCTGCCAATCTATTTATGATGTATTTGTCTAATTCTTCATCGTTTTTAAGATAAACTTCTTTTTTATTGTCAACTACTCTATAAAGAGGGGGTTGGGCGATAAATATCCAACCTTTTTCTATCAAATCGTACATCTGTCTGTAAAAGAAGGTTAGCAAGAGGGTTCTTATGTGGGCTCCGTCTACATCTGCGTCGGTCATGATGATTATTCTATGGTATTTACACTTCTCAGGATTAAAATTATCAGAGCCTATCCCTGTCCCTAATGCAGCTATTAAACTTTTTATTTCTTCCGAAGAAAGCATTTTTTCTATATTAGCCTTTTCTACGTTAAGTATTTTTCCCTTTAGAGGAAGGATAGCTTGAAATTTTCTGTCTCTGGCTTGTTTGGCAGAACCTCCTGCAGAGTCGCCCTCTACGATAAAAAGTTCTCTTTTTTCTGGGTCCTTTTCGGAACAATCAGCTAATTTTCCTGCCACTATAAATTCTTCTATTTCACTTTTTTTTCTTACCAGTTCTTTGGCTTTCCTTGAAGCCTCTCTTGCTTTAGCAGCAATAACTAATTTTTGGATGATTTTTTTGGCTTCTCCTGGATTTTCTTCAAAAAACTTTAAAAGTCCTTCATAAACGATAGATTCTACGATAGGTTTTACTTCGCTGTTTCCAAGCTTCATTTTGGTCTGACCCTCAAACTGCGGTTCAGGCACTTTAAGAGAAATTACTGCACAAAGTCCTTCTTTTACATCTTCTCCTTCGATTTTTACCTTAAACTGCTTAGGTACTTTGTCGTCTGAGATGTAACGATTTATGGCTTTAGTAAGGGCAGATCTAAACCCTATTACATGGGTGCCACCTTCCTTGGTAAAGATATTATTAACATAACTGTAAATGGTTTCTGTATATCCTGAATTATATTGTAAAGCTATTTCTACTTTGATATTTTCTCTTTCTCCGGAAAGGTAGATTACTTTAGAATGGACCGGGTTTTTTTTGGCGTTTAAGGTTTTAACTAACTCAACTATACCTCCTTTATAATGAAATTTTTCGTTATAACCTATCCTTTCGTCTATAAGATAAAGTTTTATGTCTGGGTTTAAGTAGGCTAACTCTTTTACCCGTTTTTTTATGATGTCTAAATCAAAATCTAAGTCTCCAAAAATTTCCCTATCAGGTTTAAACCTAACTAAAGTTCCTCTTTTTTTAGTCTCTCCTACTACTTTTACAGGTCCGTCTGGAACCCCTCTTTTATAAGTTTGTTTGTAAATTTTCCCTTCTCTATAAACTTCAGCTATCAACCATTCTGAAAGGGCGTTTACCACTGAAACTCCCACGCCGTGAAGACCACCTGATACCTTATAAACCCCGTGGTCAAATTTTGCTCCTGCGTGTAGTCTGGTCATGACTAACTCTAAAGCAGGCACCTTTTCTTCTGGATGAATATCTACTGGAATACCTCTTCCGTTATCCTCTACGCTGGCAGAACCATCTTGGTGAAGCCTAATCCAGATTTCGGTAGCATATCCAGCTAAAGCCTCATCTATAGCGTTGTCTAAAACTTCCCAGAGTAGATGATGAAAACCTGAAACATCAGTAGACCCTATATACATAGCTGGTCTAGTCCTAACCCCTTCTAAACCAGATAAAACCTTAATACTTTCTGCTGCATACTGTTCTTTTTTTTCTGTATTCATAGCCTACACAACACCTTTAGATAGATTTTAGGTTTTGAAATTATAAAACCATAGGCATTAATAAGTAAAGAAACCCTTCATCTCTGTATCCTGTGAGGATGGCAGGGGTTTTACCTGCACCTATTTTCATCTCTATTTCTTCGGAATTCATGATTTGCAAAGCATCAAGTAGATAGTCAGCATTGTAACTTACTACCATAGGCTCTCCTTCATATTCTGCACTAATCCTCACCTGAGCTTTACCCAATTCTGTTTCTTGAGAGGTAAGGATAACTTCCTTGTTTAGTAATTCTAAGATTATAGGTTTAAACCGCTCGTTTGCCACCAAAGAAACCCTTTTTAAAGCATCTATAAAGAGCTTTCTGTCTATTTTTAAGAAATTGTTATATTCAGAAGGTATGACCATACGATAGTCTGGATAGGGACCTTCTATCGTTCTGGTGAAAAATAGAGCGTTAGAGGTCCAGACAACTACGTAGTTGTTAGTAAAACCAATCCTTACTACCAGCTCATCTTCTGCTATCTCCTCTATTTGTTTGGCTGCCTTTCTTGCAATGATAAAACCTTCGGCAGGAAAGTTTTCAATCCCTGTAACTTCTCTGTCTAAAAGGGCTAACCTATGACCGTCTGAAGCTACGGCTCTTAGTTTACCTTCCTCTTTTAATGGCTCTAAATAAATTCCCCCTAAAACAAAACGAGTATCTTCCTTAGAGGCGCAAAAAGCAGTGGTAGCTATAAGCTCTACTAAGGTTTTTCCAGGGATCTCTAAGGTATTTTCTTCGACAAACTCAGGTAAGCTCGGAAAATCTTCTCCATCCATTATGCTAAGGTTATATACAATTTTTTCTTCTTCGTCTTTTAGAATTAGTTTATTTTCTTCTTTGATAAGATAAATAGTATCTTCGGGAAAGTTTTTGACGATTTCGTAAAATTTTTTTGCAGAAACACAAAAAGGAGAGGAGAATCCTTCTATTTCAGCAAAAGTTTTACCTTTATATCCTATTTCAAGGTCAGTAGCCGTAAGATAAAGGGTATTTTCTTCTGGTATAGGTTCAACTAAGACCATAGAAAGCACAGCCATAGAAGCCTTTTTGTCTGAAACTTTTTCTATGTTTTTAAGCATCTTTTCTAACTTAGAGGTTTCAGCTTTAATCTGCATAAACTGCCTCCTAAACCAGATTTGGTTTTATTATAACATAATTTTAATTGTTTGCAGTTTTTTTAAGAAAAACGTCTTAAGATTTCCCGGGCTACAATTACCCCTGAAACTGAAGCCTGGATTAACCCTCTGGTAATACCTGCGCCGTCGCCGGCAGCAAAAAGATTTTTAACCTCTGTTTCTAAGTTAGAGGTTAGTTTTATCCTTAGACTGTAAAATTTCACTTCTACCCCATAAAGTAAAGTATAAGGAGATCCTACCCCTGGAATTACCCTGTCAAGGGCATCTAACATCTCTAAAATATTTACTAAATACCTATAAGGAAGGACAAAACTTAGGTCCCCTGGGGTGGCAGTTTTTAAGGTTGGTTGGACTAAGTTCCTAGCGATTCTTTTTTCGTTTGACCTTCTACCTCTTTTAATATCTCCTAACCGTTGTACTAAAACTCCGTTTCCCAAGAAATTGGCTAATTTAGCAATGTTTTTTCCATATAAAACCGGTTCTTTAAAGGGTTCGGTAAAATAGGTGCTACAAAGGATGGCAAAGTTGGTGTTTTCAGTTTTTTGAGTAGCATAACTATGTCCGTTTACCGTCCATATACCGTCTATGTTTTCCGTAACTACCTCACCATAAGGATTAACACAAAAAGTCCTAACTTTATCGTCAAAGGTTTGGGAAAAATAGATAAATTTAGGTTCATATATCTTGGAGGTAAGATCTTCCATCACCGCAGCTGGGACCTCAACCCTAACTCCTATATCCACAGGGTTGATGCTTGTAGAAAGTTTAAGCCTTTTACATTCTTTCTGAACCCATTCATTGCCAGACCTACCAGGTGCTATTACCACAAAAGAGGCTAAAATTTGTCTTCCGTCTTTTAACTTAACCCCTTTTACCTTGTTTTTACTAACCAAGATTTCTTCAACCTCTGTTTCAAAAAGAAGGTCAACTTTCTTTTCTAAATAATTTTGAAGGTTGGTTAATACTTCTTTACATTTCTCGGTGCCTATATGTCTGATTTTAGAAGGAATAAAAAGAAGACCGTTTTTAGCAGCTTCAGCAGTAATTTTTTTTAAAGTTGCTTCATCAGGGGCATAAAGAACCTCAGGGGCACCAAAGCTTAGGTAAATTTGGTCTACATATTCTATAAAATCAGAAAGTGTTTTAGGGTCTATATATTCGCTTAAAAAACCTCCTATTTCTTTAGAAAGATTAAGCTTTCCGTCACTAAAAGCTCCAGCCCCTCCCCATCCGCTTATGATGTTACAAGGGATACATTTTGCACATTTGCTTATTTTAAGATTAGGACACTCCCTTTTTCTGATATCTTTCCCTTTTTCTATGATAAGAACTTTAAGATTTTTATTTTTTAAAAGTTCTAAGGCTGTAAAAATCCCCGCTGGTCCAGCACCAACTATAACTACATCATATTTTAATGACCTCATATTTTAAACTATACCACAGCCTAAAAGATAAAGCAAACTTAAAATACCGCGGTAACCCCAAGGTAAAGAAAAGATTATCCAAAGGACATTCTAAATTTCTACCTTTAGTTGATATAGGACCAAGGGTTGATTTTTAAAATTTTGATTTATAATATTCTTTATAATATTCTATAATAGGTTTAAAAAATTTTTATAATTTAATTTTTCGAAGGAGGTTGATATGGAGTGGTTAAAAAAATGTTAGGAGAGGCCTCATTAAGTAAAAAAATCTTTATTTTAGTTTTTGTTGCGATTATGCTGGTTTATTCAGTGGTTGCGGCGTTGGTTTATTTTCAAACAAGTTCTTCTATTAAAAAAACTGAATTTGCTACCCTTAAGATTGAAGTAAAGACCATAATGCATGAGTTGCAGACTTTTGATGAATTTGCTAAATATTCAGCAGATAGGTTTATGAATATTTTTTTATCTATGAACCCGAGAGATGCTTCAGCCATTAGACCTGATAATGAGGTCTGCGATAGATTTACGGCAATTACTGGAGGAAGTGTAGCTACTATTTTTAAAAGGGAAGGGGATGATTTTTTAAGAATAGCCACTTCTCTTAAAAAAGAAGACGGAACCCGTGCTGTTGGCACCACCTTAGATAGAAACCATCCTGCTTATCAGGGTCTTTTAAGAGGAGAAACCTATGTAGGTAAAGCAACCCTTTTTGGGAAAGAATACATGACTAAATACGTGCCTGTTAAAGATGGAAGTGGAAACGTGGTAGGGGTGCTTTTTATTGGTTTTGATATTACTCAAGTAATAAATAATTTTAAAAACTATCTGGGAAATCTAAAAATAGGAGAAAAAGGATTTGTTTCTGTTTATGATGTTTCTAAAGGAGAGCCTAAGCTTATTGCAGGAAAAGATTTAGGTAAAGAAAGCTTAGAAAAATTTTTAAAGGCTAAGTCTGATAAGGTTTTAGAAATTAAAGTAAACGGTGAAAAGACAACTTCAATCTTTGAGGTATATCCTGGTTTTAAATGGTTGATTAGTTTAAACGTTCCTAATTCTCAGCTTTATAAAACGGTTTACACTTTTAGAAACATAATGTTTGTTTTAAACGTTATAGCTGCTATTCTCATAGGAATACTGGTTTATATAGTTACCCAAAGAAGTTTGGTTGCTATTCCTGACATGGCGGCAAAGCTTGGTGAGGTTGCTAAAGGAGATTTTAGCAGGATTGGTTTTGGTAAAGGTTATAGAAATAGAAACGACGAAATAGGCCTTATTGCTAAGGCGGTTATACAGGTAGAAGAGTTTACACAAGGTTTGGTAAAACAGATTAAAAGTTCAGCTAATACGATTTACGAGGTAGTCGGTAATCTTATTGGAAACGTAAATACTGTTAAGAAAAAGATTGACTTTCAGACCAATCAGGCTAATCAGATTGCAGCAGCCGTTGAGGAGATGAGTGCAACCATTGCAGATGTGGCAAAAAATGCTCATTATGCTCAGAACCTTGCTAACGAATCTCAGAAAATATCAGAAGATGGAGCTAAACTTGCTGAACAATCTATGGTTATTATAAATGAAACTACCGCAGCAACCGATGAGCTTAAGAAGACTTTAGATGCTTTAAGTTCAAGAGTAAGTGAAATAGGAGATATCGTAGGATTGATTAAGGACATAGCAGACCAGACAAACCTTCTTGCATTAAACGCAACGATTGAGGCAGCAAGAGCTGGAGAACATGGAAAAGGTTTTGCGGTTGTTGCAGGAGAGGTAAGAAAACTTGCAGAAAAAACCATTAAAGCAACCGAAGATATAGCTAAAAGAATAACAGCGGTTCAGCAAGAGTCTGAAAATTCTGTCCAAAACATGGAAATAACCGTTGCAAAGGTAGGAGAGGCTTTAAGTGCCTTGACGCAGATTAGGGAGGTGCTTGATAAGATTGCTCAATCAAGCATGCAGGTAAGAGATGCTATTAATCAGATAGCGGCGGCTACTGAAGAGCAAAGTGTAGCAAGCAATGAGGTAGCTCAAGCTGCCATACAATCAAGTCAGCTTGCGATGGAGGTAAAAGAGTTAAACGAAAGAGTAACAGAAGAAATAGAAATTTTAAAGAACGTGATTGCAGAGCTTAACAAAGCGGTTGAGGGAGTAAAGATATAGTGTCTTGTGGCTTAAAATCTGATATAATATTTAAAAAGATAAAGGGTCTGTAGCTCAGCTGGAAAGAGCACTGGCCTCCGGAGCCAGGGGTCGGGGGTTCGAATCCCCCCAGACCCGTAATTTTTGTAAAATTATAGAGGAAATCTCATGAAAGTTTTGGTTGAAGGGTGTGAAGTTAGTCTGGTCAAAGGAGATATTACCGAACAAGATACCGAAGCCATCGTCAATGCAGCCAACGAAGCCCTTATTCCAGGAGGAGGGGTTGACGGAGCTATTCATAGAAAGGGAGGACCTGCGATTCTTGAGGAATTGAGAGCCAAATATAAAAGATGCCCAACCGGTCAGGCGGTGATAACAAGAGGTGGAAACCTCAAGGCAAGGTATGTAATCCATGCGGTAGGTCCAATCTATAAAGACGGAAAAAGTGGAGAACCTGAGCTTTTAAGAAGTGCTTATCAAAATGCTTTAAGGTTAGCTTTAGAGTATAACCTTAATTCGCTTTCTTTCCCTGCCATCAGCACAGGGGCTTATGGTTATCCTTTAAAAGAGGCTGCCCAAATATCTCTTCAAACAACACTTGCATTTTTAAAAGAGCACAAAGCCCCCAAAAAAGTAGTTTTTGTTTTGTGGAGCGACGAACATTATCAAGTTTTTACAGAAACCTTAAAAGAACTTCTTTCTTCAAAAGATTAAGATTTTCCTTTTTTTGGTAACGGTATATATTCTACCGAAGAGGTGGTTTGCATCGGTTGAGGAAAGAGTTTCATAAGCTGATATATTTCTACAGGCATGTCTTTACTTACCGGAAGCCCTAATTCTAAGGCTTTCTCATAGGTAATAGGATAATCATGGGTAAAATAGCCTTGAGACAATACCTCTGCTAAGGTATTTATTTTTTCTTCTGAATACCGGTTGTTTAGGATTAGTTTTAAGTTTTCTTTCATCTGTTTTAAGGCCATTTCCGCAACATCTGCTAAAATCAGGGTTTTATCATCGATGTGTTCTAAAGGTTTTCTTTTAACCGCTCTTAAAATAGAAGCAGCTGGATATTCACCTAACTGAGGGTCTACCGGTCCAAGGACTGCATGTTCATCCATAACTATTTCATCACAGGCAAGGGCAATAAGGGTTCCTCCACTCATGGCATAATGTGGAATAAAAGCGGTAACCTTGGCAGGATGTTTTTTAATCGCAAGGGCGATTTGAAGGGAGGCTAAAACCAAACCTCCAGGGGTATGTAGTATTATGTCTATAGGTACATCTTTATCGGTAAGATGGATAGCCCTTATTACTTCTTCAGAATCGTTTATATCTATATACCTCATCAACGGAAAACCAAAAAAAGACATCTTTTCCTGGCGATGAACTAAGAGGATAACCCTGGACCCTCTCTTTTTTTCAATCTGTTCTATAGCTTTTTGTCTGGCTATTTCTAAAAACTTTTGTCTTAAAAAAGGTTGCATAGCTATCGCCAAAAGAATGATCCAAAAAAGGTCTCCTATACCAGCCATAAATTCCCCCCTTTATCAAGACTTATCTATATCAAATAAAGAACCAAAATAGGTATATTCATCACGATAAAACCTGCATTTTTTATTGCAAAAAACTCTGTATAAAATCGCCCCTGCTAAAAAACCACCTATGTGGGCAAACCAAGCAACCCCACCAAAACTATCTGGGAGAACCAACGAAAAAAGGCCGTTATAAAACTGCATCAAAAACCATAAACCTAAAAACAAAAAGGCAGGGACCTCAAAAAAGAGGGGAATAAAAAAAACAGGAAAGACTACTAAAATTCGAGCTAAAGGATACAACAAGAAGTATGCTCCCATAACTCCAGAAATAGCCCCAGAAGCACCTACCAAAGGGATAACCGAGTTGGTATAGATAAAAGAGTGAAGCATCGTAGCCAAAATTCCACATACCAAATAAAAAAGTAAAAACCTAAAGGGACCTAATCTGTCCTCTACGTTATCTCCAAAAATCCATAAAGTCCACATGTTGCCTATAAAATGAAGCCAGCCTCCGTGGATAAAAAGATGAGTAAAAAGGGTTAAAAACTTATGATACCAAGGGAATCCTACAAGAAAGGCAAAATAGGGGTCAAAAAAAGTGGCAGGAATAAACCCCCAGGTTTTAAAAAAGATTTCTCTTTCAGAAGGCGACAGAGAAAGTTCATAAAAAAAAAACTATAGAGTTCAAAATAATGATAAACCAAGTGATTATCGGGGGATTACGTCTTGGTAAGATGTCTTGTAAGGGGATCATCCTAAGTCTCCTATCAAAGCCCCTCTTACGATTTTTCTAAACTCTTCGCATTTTTTTAATAAGTTTTCAAATACTTCAGGTTCATTAGGAATTTTTTGGAACTCATAATCTCCAAAAGAAACAAATCTTTCAAGCTCCTCTTTTCCTCCTTCAATAAAAAGTTTAACCAAGTCTTTAAAAATCAAACCGTTTTTGCTTAAACCATAAAATTCCCCTGTTTTTAAGGCATATCTGTTGGGATTAAAGGCTAACGATATTCCTTGATTTTCTTTTATTAGACTTAGGGCTTGCATGTCGGTAATACTATCTCCTGTATAAAACCCTTCAGAAAGAGGAAGGTTTAATTTTTCAGCTATTAGTTTACAAGCCCTTGCTTTTTCTTCTCCTCCGATAGGGTTAACCTCCCTTAAAAATACTCCGATCTCAAGGTTCCATATTATCTCAAAAAAGATTTCTTCCATTCGTTCAAGCACCTCTAAAAGCTCTGTCGGAAGGTCAGAAGGAGAAGAGGCTTTTAACGGAAACTCTATAGGAGGAAAAGAAAGAATTTCTTGATATAATTTTTCTAAAACCTTAGCCTCTTCTTTAGAAAGTTTTACCTTATCAAGGTCTACCTCTGTACAAAAAATTTGTTCCATCGGAAAATCTATAGTTTCAGCCAAAGCCTCTAAATAAGGCTTATAACTAGTACTGATGATAAAAGTAGGAAGTATCTTTTTTAAATCCCTTAAAACCTCAGGTGTTTTAGGTAAAAAAATTAGGGTTTTTTTAGAAAACTCTCTAAGGCTTTGATTAGTTGCTCCAAAGAGTTTTAAAAAAGGAAGTATTAGTTTAAGGGTATCTCCTGGTTTATATCCCGGACGTTTTTGGATGTCTGCTAAATAATCGTCAAAACGAGAAACTTGTTTAAAAAATTTATGCCCCTCAGGAACAAGAAACTTGCAGTATTCAAAGGCGTTGTCGTTTAAAGTCAAAGGACCTTCACAATCAAAAGCTATAAAAGGCATATCAATTACCCCTTCTTTTGCTTTTTTCTCTCACGAACCGAAGGAATTTGTAGTTCCTCCCTATATTTGGTAACCGTTCTTCTTGCGATGTTGATTCCATATTTAGATTTTAAAACCTTAGCTATTTCGTTATCACTTAGAGGTTTAGTAGGATTTTCTTGAGCGATGATTTTCTTGAGAAAGTCTTTTATCGCTTTAGAAGAAAAAGTTGAACCGTCGGAGGCTTTATAACCTGAAGAAAAGAAAAACTTAAGAGAATAAACCCCTGTAGGGGTTTGTACATATTTATGATTAATGATCCTGCTAATGGTAGACTCGTGAAGTTCTGTCTCTTCTGCTACCATTTTTAAGGTAAGAGGTTTTAAATACTTAATTCCCTTTTCTAAAAAATCTTTTTGATGCTTCAAGATAACCGTACCAACTTTATAAAGACTGGTGTATCTGCTATCTAAAGCTTTTAATAGATTTTCAGCCTCTTTAAGTTTTTCCTTTAAAAACTGTTTTGATTTTAAAAATTGAGAATTTTTCTTCTTTAGTCTTAGGTATTCTCTGTAAAAATTGTTTAATCTTACTGTAAATGTTTTTTCTTTAAGAACTTCAACCTTCCATTCACCATCTTCTTTATAAAATCTAAGGTCTGGTTCTATGTAAGTTGAGGTTTCTACATAAAAATTTCTGGCAGGATAAGGCTCTAAATGTTTAATGACTTCTAAAGCCTCTTCAATTTTTGAGGGTTCTATTCCTAAGTGTTGGGAAAGGACTTCTATTCCTTCAGGAATTTGCTCAAAATATTTTTCTACCAACACATAAGGTAGGCTTTTCTTGTCATAACCCAAAAACAAAAGCTGAGTAAGAAGACATTTTTTAAAATCATAGGAAGCAACCCCTACCGGGTCTAAAAATTTGATGATCGACCTTACTTTTTCTACCTTATCTTCAGTAAGGTGTAATTCCTTAGCGATGTCTGCAGAAGAAAGAGTAAGATAACCTTTTTCATCAAGGTTTCCTACAATATATTGGGCTATTTCATATTCTATAGGGGTAACCTCTTTCATCCTAAACTGCCAAAGAAGATAATCACTAAGCTTTTCTTCGGCTTTAAGGGTTTTTTCCCAGATAGGTTCCTCTGGCTCTTCTTGGGTTTCTATTAGATATAGACTTTTTTCTAAAAATTCTTCGGTACCTAAGTCTATTTCGTCTGTAAGTTTAACCTCTTTTGCTGAATAATCTTTTTCTTGATTAACCTTTGGAGCTAAATCTTTATACTCTATTTCTAAAAAAGGATTTATTTGGACTTCTTGCAGTAAATATTCTTCTAACTCCAAACTGTTTAACTGAAGAACCTTTAGCAAAAGTTTTAGTTGAGGGGTTAAAATTAGTTGTTGAGTAAGTTTTAATTGATTTTTTAGCTCTATCATTTTTAAATGTTAAACCTTTCTCCTAAATATTTTTCCTTAACGATTTCGCTTTCTAATATTTGCTGAGGAGTACCTGCGCCTATGATTTGACCATCAGCTATAACATAGGCTCTATCACAGATTTTTAAGGTATCTCTTACGTTGTGGTCTGATATTAAAAGGCCGATGTTTCTTTCTTTTAAGGTTTTAAAAATGGTTTTTAACTGGTCAATACCGATAGGGTCAATTCCTGCAAAGGGCTCATCAAGTAAGATAAAAGAAGGTTCTACTAAAAGTGCCCTTACTATCTCTACTTTTCTCTTTTGTCCACCAGAAAGGGTATAAGCTTTTTGATTAAGTACCTCTCTTAAGCTAAAAAGGTCTACATAAAAATCAAGCTTCTCTAACAGCTCCTTTTGTTTAACTTCTAAACGCTCTACCACCACTTTAAAATTTTCGTATACCGTAAGTTTTCTAAAAACAGAACTTTCTTGAGGAAGATAAATAATTCCATGTTTGGCCCTTTCAGAAACATCATAATCGGTTATATCCTTATCAAAAAGGAAAATCGCACCTGAATCAGGTTTAAGAAAACCTGCTATCATGTAAAAAGAGGTAGTTTTTCCTGCTCCGTTTGGGCCAAGTAAACCTACTACCTCTCCTCTTTTTACCTCCACAGTAACTCCACGTACTACCTCTTTTTTCTTAAAGAATTTTTTTAAATCCTTAGTTTTTAGCATAATAAAATTGATAAGTAAAAAGTTTTATTTAAGATAAAAACGAGCCCTTACCCTGCCTTCGTTTTTGGATAGAACCTCACTTCTGTCTTCGTTAAAGTAAAGAACTACGATATCTCCCTCAACCAAATTTTTTTCATTCCAGACCTTAGGGTTATCTTCTAAAACTAATTTTTCTTGGTCTTTATAATAAACCGCTTTCTCTGCATAGGCTTTCCATTTCCCTTTATAAATCACCACTTTTCCTAAAGCCACCACTTTGGTTATGTTCTTTTTCTCTTCTTGGGTAGTATAGTACACATAAAGTTTATCGCAAAAAACCTGCATATCTCCTCGGGTAGCCTGGACTTTACCGGTAAAAACCGCTATTCCTTCACTTTCCATAACCTCCATCTTGTTGGCTACTATGTTAATTTCAGAAGCCAATCCTAAGGACTGGAATTCTATTCCAAAAAAGAAGAAAATTAATAAACCCTTTAAAAGTATGCCTATTAAGTTCGTTTTTTTCATATATTTAAAAATTATAATCTAAAATTAGATTCTAGGCAAGGCGAAAAATTAACCCTCAATCTCCTTAAAGGATTTTATTAAGAGATTCGAGATTGAATTTCAAGAAAGTTGTAATAAATTTAAAAATGATAGAGAAAAGGGGGAAAAGTAGATGTGGCAGAAAAGTAAAACTTTACTGATTTGGATCTTTATTGGTTTGTTTGTTTTGGTTGCTTATAATTTTTTCTATAATCAGACATTATATACCTCAAATACCGTCAGTTATACTGAATTTTTGGAAAAGGTAGAAAATGGTGATATTAAAGAGGTAACGATAGAAGGACAAAAGGTTATTACGAAGGTTTCTTCCAAGGAATTGATTACTTATATTCCAGATGATAAGGATTTGATTCCCTTTTTAAAACAGAAAGGGATAAAGATTGTGGTTAAGCCAGATTCGCAGCATAGTTGGGTTACTACCTTTTTGATTTCTTGGCTTCCTTTTATCGTGCTTATTTTGCTTTGGATTTTTTTTATCAAACAGATGCAACCTGGAAATAAACCATTTAGTTTTGTAAAGAGTAGAGCAAGGTTAATAAAAGAAGGAGAAACTAAGGTAACCTTTAAGGATGTGGCTGGGGTAGAAGAGGCTAAAGAAGAACTACAAGAAGTGGTAGAATTTTTAAAAAATCCTCAAAAATTTACTAAGTTAGGTGCCCGGATTCCTAAAGGTATCTTGCTGGTAGGACCTCCAGGAACAGGAAAAACCCTTCTTGCTAAAGCTATAGCTGGAGAAGCAGGGGTGCCTTTTTTTAGCATAAGCGGTTCAGATTTTGTAGAAATGTTTGTTGGGGTAGGAGCTGCTAGGGTTAGAGACCTATTTGCTCAGGCTAAAGCCCATGCACCTTGTATCGTTTTTATTGACGAAATAGATGCCGTTGGTAGACAGAGAGGTGCAGGTTTAGGTGGAGGTCATGACGAAAGAGAACAGACTTTAAACCAGTTGTTGGTTGAAATGGATGGATTTGACACTGCAGAAGGTATAGTGGTGCTTGCTGCCACTAACAGACCTGATATTTTAGACCCAGCTCTTTTACGTCCAGGAAGGTTTGATAGACAGGTTTTTGTTCCTCCACCAGATGTAAACGGAAGAGAGGCTATCCTAAAACTTTATGCTAACAAGTTTAAAGTAGATCCTAATTTAGACCTGAGGTCTATAGCTAAAGCCACTCCAGGTTTTACTGGTGCTAACTTAGAAAATATGTTTAACGAAGCTGCACTTATTGCTGCCAAAAAAGGAAAGGAAATGATCGAGCAGGAAGATTTAGAAGAGGCGAAAGATAAAATAATCATGGGTAAAGAAAGAAAAGGGTTTATGTTAAGTGAAGAGGAAAAAAAGGTTATAGCCTATCATGAGGCAGGACATGCCTTGGTGGCTTATTATTTACCTGACCCTGACCCGGTTCATAAAATAAGTATTATCCCCAGGGGACAGGCCTTAGGAGTAACCCAGCAGTTACCTTTGGACGACAGACATATTTATCCTGAAGATTATTTACTTAAAAAGATAACGGTGCTTTTAGGTGGTAGGGTTAGTGAGGCAACGGTGTTTAAATCTATAAGTACAGGGGCTCAAGACGACATCAAAAAGGCTACCTATATTGCTAAAAAGATGGTCTGTGAATGGGGCATGAGTAAAAGGTTAGGTCCTTTAGCTTTAGGTAAGGGGGAAGACCATATCTTTCTTGGCAAAGAACTTTTGCAGATAAGAGATTATTCCGAAGATACCGCAAGACTTATCGATGAAGAAATAAAAGAAATCATACAAAATTGTTATGAAAGGGCTAAAAAGATAATAGATACTTATATAGACAAACTCCACAAAGTCGCCTCTGTTTTGTTGGAAGAAGAGACGATCGATGCAGAAAGGTTTAAATTGATTTTAGAGAACGAAAGCCATTAATCATGCTTTCTCCTTTAAGGATAGGGTCTAAAATTTTTGATTGGAAAGATTGTCCTTACTTTTTTGGGGTTTTAAACATAACTCCGGATTCTTTTTCTGACGGAGGAAGATTTTTTAACTTAAAAGATGCGGTTTTAAGGGCTAAAGAATTGATAGAAGAAGGTGCGGATATCATAGATATAGGAGGAGAATCTACCAGACCTTTTTCTGACCCTATAACCGAAGAAGAAGAGCTAAAAAGGGTTATTCCTGTGGTGAAAGTGGTTTGTGAAGAATTTCCTGGAGCGATAGTTTCGGTAGATACATATAAAAGCAAAGTAGCAGAAGAGGCTTTAAAAGCTGGAGCCTCTATGATAAACGACATAAGCGCAGGGACTTTTGACCCAAATATGGTTGATGTGGTGAAAGATTTTGGCTGCCCCTATGTGATTATGCATATCAAAGGAACCCCAAAGAACATGCAAGAAAACCCTATTTATCAAGACGTAGTAAAGGAAGTAAGAGAGTTTTTGGTAAGACGGATAGAATTTTTAGTAGATAAAGGGGTCTCTGTGGAAAAGATAATCATAGACCCTGGTTTAGGGTTTGGGAAAACCTTTGAGCACAATTTAGAAATTTTAAAAAATTTAGAAGAATTTTATACCTTAGAAAGACCTCTTCTTTTAGGGCATTCAAGAAAAAGTTTTGTAGGTAAAATCGTAAACCGAGAAAACCCTTTAGCCAGAGAGGGAGGAACGGTAGGTTTTTCTGTTTGGGCTTATCTTAAGAGAGTACATTTTTTAAGGGTTCATCGCGTTGACCTTAACAAAGATGCAGTTATAATGTTTAAGTTTCTTCGGGAACATTTAGGAGGTTAAGATTTTGAATTTTGAGTTTTTCAAAATTTCTGAAATGTTTAATTCTATCACTTGGAAAGATATCGTAGACATCTTTGTAGTCAGTTTTTTTATCTATAGGATACTTTTGCTTATTCAAGGGAGTAGAGCTTTACAGATGGTAGCAGGTTTGTCTGTAGTGGTCCTTTTATATTTCGTCTCTGATGCTTTGCAGTTGTTAACCTTAAACTGGATTTTAAACACCTTTATGTCTTCTATCTTGATTTTAATCATTATAGTTTTTCAAGACGACATAAGAAAAGCCTTAGCCCAGATAGGAAAGCATCCTTTTACCAAATTTCAGACAGAATATTCTTATGGTATAGAAGAGGTGGTTAAGGCAGTTACCAAACTTGCAGAGAAAAAAATAGGAGCTTTGATAGTTTTTGAAAGAGAGATTAGTTTGAAGGATTTTTTAGAAGGGTCTATAGTGTTAGACTCAAAGATAAGCGAAGAGTTGTTGATAAGTATCTTTAATCCTAAAAGCCCTCTTCATGATGGAGCAGTAGTTATCAGCAAAGGTAAAATCGTAGCCGCAGGTGTAGTATTGCCCCTTTCTACCAACCCAGACATAGCCAAAGATTTGGGGACCAGACATAGGGCAGCCATAGGTATTACAGAGATTACCGATTCGGTAGCTATAGTAGTATCTGAGGAAAAAGGTTATATTTCTATAGCAGTAAGCGGAAAAATCACCAGAGACGTAACCCCTGCTACTTTAAGAAAAATGCTTTCTCAGCTTTTAGGTTTTGAGTCTAAGGCACCATGGTGGACAAGGATTACTTATGAGATTCAAAAGGGAACATAAACTAAAAGTTCTTTCTTTTTTGATGGCTCTTACCTTATGGTATTTTGTAGTATGGGGACGTTCTATAGAAAAGACTATAGAAATTCCTGTGAATTATAAATTACCTAATCCTAACTATATGGTGGAAATAACTCCTTCTACGGTGGTTTTAAGGATACAGGCTATAAGAAATCTTTTAAGAAACCTTAACGAAAAACAAATTACTTTAGAAATAGATACCAAAAACTTCCCTCCAGGGGTTCATCAGATAAGGGTGCCTATAGAAAAGATAAGTCTTCCTGCAGGGATAAAGGTAAAAGAGGTAAACCCTAATTTTCTTACCTTGGTTGTGAAAAAAATAGGGACTAAAAAGGTTCCTGTAAAACCTGTGTTTAAAGAAGAAGAAAAGTTTTATTTTACCCAAGGAAGAATAAAAGTAATTCCCAAGTATGTTTTAATCAAGGCCCCTGTAGAGGTTCTTCCAAACATTCAGGAGGTACAAACAGAACCTATAGACATATTAAAACTAAAATTAAACAAGGCTTTAGAGGTTGACTTAATGCCACCGTTAGGAATTATTAGTGTGGACGTAGAAAAAGTAAAAGTCGTCTATGAAGAAAGGAAGAGGTAGGGGGGTATGGTAGAAAGAAAGCTTTTTGGCACAGACGGAATAAGAGGTGAGGCTAACTTTTTTCCTATGCTACCTGAAATTGCTTTGCAAGTAGGTAGGGCTATAGGATTTTTGTTTAAAAATCAAAATCACCATACCACCAAGGTGGTTATAGGCAAAGATACCAGGTTATCTGGATATGTGTTTGAGTCTGCCTTGGTTGCAGGGATATGTTCTATGGGAGGATATAGTTTATTAGTAGGACCTATTCCTACTCCTGGAATTGCTTTTTTAACCAAAGATATGCGGGCAGATGCAGGTATCATGATTTCTGCTTCCCATAATCCTTATTACGATAATGGAATTAAAATCTTTGGTAAAGATGGGTTTAAACTTTCTGATGAGACAGAAGCCAAGATAGAGGAGTTGATTTTTGATGAAGGGTTTAAAGACTTAAGGGTACACAAAGATGCTTTAGGAAGGGCCTTTAGGATAAAGGATGCTATAGGAAGATATGTGGTGCATCTAAAGTCTGTCGTTCCTTCAAACGTTGATTTTGAAGGTTTAAAGGTGGTGATAGATTGTGCCAACGGAGCTTGTTATCAAGTAGGACCAAGGGTTTTAGAAGAACTTGGGGCTGAAGTAATAGCCATAGGCTGCAACCCAAACGGAATCAACATCAACGAAAAAAGCGGCGCCCTTTATCCCGAAAACATTCAAAAAGCGGTTTTAGAAAATCAGGCAGATTTAGGTATAGCCCTTGATGGAGATGGAGACCGTATCGTGGTAGTAGATGAAAAAGGAAATTTGTTAGACGGAGACGATCTTTTAGCTATTTTTGCTATAGAATTAAAGGAAAAAGTCCAACTTACTAACCTTACGGTAGTAGGAACAATAATGAGTAACCTTGGGTTAGAACTTTTCTTAAAAAAAGAAGGTATTAATTTTCTGAGAACTCCTGTAGGAGATAGATATGTAGTGATGAAAATGAGGGAGGTAAACGCTGTTTTAGGAGGAGAAACCTCAGGTCATATTATTTTTCTTGATAAAGCTACCACAGGAGATGGCCTTTTAGCAGGATTGCGTCTTCTTTCTTTGGTTAAACAAAAAGAAAAGCCTCTTTCTGAATTGGCTAAACTTTTCGAAAAACTTCCTCAAGTTATAAAAAACATAAAAGTTAGTAAAAAAATTCCTTTAGATGAAATAGAGGGTATCCAAGAAAAGATCAAGCAAGCAGAAGATAGGTTAGGAAAAACGGGAAGGATAGTGATAAGACCTTCAGGTACTGAGCCTAAGTACCGTATAATGGTTGAAGGAGAAAACCCAAATTTAGTAGAGGAAATAAGCGAAGCATTGAAAGAATTTCTTCAGAAAAAGTTAGGTTAGGGGAAACGTGCGCTGGAAAATCTTGGTTTTCTGGATTAGTATCGGATTATTTCTTTGGGCTGGATTTAAGCTTAAAGGTTATGAATTTGTCCATTCTAGAGGGGCTGTAGCTTGTCTTTCTTGTATGGGCCTTGAAGAATGAAAAGAAGGATTGTACAGGTTTTTTCTTTGTTTCTACATAACGGATATTTAGTTTTTCCCTTTACTAAAACCCTTTATACAGGTCCTTTAAAAGGGTTTTGTGCTCCGGGATTAAATTGTTATTCCTGTCCTGCCAGCCTTTTTTCTTGCCCTTTAGGGGTTTTACAGAATATATTAAGTGCATTAAAGATTTTAAAATGGCAGACATTGATAGCCCCTTTTTTGTATTTGTTAGGTTTTTTTCTGTTTTTTGGGCTAACCTTAGGAAGGTTTATCTGTGGTTGGGTTTGTCCTTTTGGTTTTTTACAGGACCTTATCTACAAAATACCCTTTTTAAAAAGAAAAATTACTTTTCCTTGGAGGACACAAAAATACTTAAAACATTTGGTGCTTATAGGACTGGTGTTTTGGGTGCCACTAACTTTTCAAAATGAAATCGGATACGGTATTCTTGGGTTTTGTAAATTTCTTTGCCCGGCAGGAACCTTAGAGGCAGGTTACCTAAACCTGATTCTAACCTCAGAACTTTGGGATTATATAGGAAGACTTTTTTACTTTAAGACCTTGTTTTTATTAGGGGTTATGATTTTGGTTTTGGTAGATTACAGGTTTTTTTGTAAAAACCTATGTCCCTTGGGTTTAATATATGGGCTGTTTAATAAGTTTAGTTTTTTGCGATTTAAAATAGACGTGGATAGATGTACTCGTTGTAAGGCCTGTGAAAAAATTTGTCCAGTTGACATCTATCCTTTAGAAGAGCCAAATTCAGTCGAATGTATCAGATGTCTAAACTGTGTAAAAATTTGTCCTCACCATGCTATACATATAGAAAAAGGAGATTTTAACCGTGTTATACCCTCCGGTTGTTTTAAATAAACTTGGGGTCCAAAATTATTTAAGAAGAAGCCTTTGGTTTACTCAAAAAGACATAAAAGATTTTGAGAAACTTTCAGAAAAAATTTCCCCTGGGGATTTGGTAACCATCTTTTCAGAGGAAAAATATTTTTTGGGGATAGGATATTTTAACCCTCAGTCTTTTTATTGTTTAAAACTTCTTTCTACCGAAGAACAAAAAATAGATATAAACTTTTTTGTACAGGTGTTTAGTAAAGCCTTAAACCTTAGACGGTCGTTATATCCTGGAGAAGGCTGTTTTCGTTTGGTTTTTTCTGAAGGAGATTTTGTACCTGGTTTAGTAGTAGACCTGTTTGAAAAAATTGCGGTGGTGCAGACCCATACCCTTGGTATGGAAAAACTTTTAGCTTTTATTATAGAAGCTTTAAAAGTGGTGCTTTCTCCTGAGGCTATAGTCTTAAAAAACGACCATGTTAAAAGACAAGAAGAGGGGCTTCCTCTTTACGTAAATGTAGCTTATGGGAAGGTAGAAGAACCGATTTTGGTTACTATAGATGACATAAAGTTTTTAATTCCGATTATTTCAGGACAAAAAACCGGGTTTTTTTTAGACCAGAGGGAAAACCGAAGGTTTGTAAGGGATCTTTCAAAAGGTTTACAGGTGATAGACGGATTTTCTTATATCGGTGGTTTTGGATTTTATTGTTTGAAAGGTGGGGCTGAAAGGGTTTTCTTGATAGACCGGTCTGCTGCTGCCCTTTCTTTGGCTGAAGAAATCGCCAAACTTAACCACTGGAAAGATAAACTTATAGCCCTTCAAGGAGACATTTTTAAAATACTCAAAAATCCGCCTAAGGTAGATATGGTAGTCCTTGACCCTCCAGCCTTTATAAAATCTTATAAACATATTTCTGAGGGAGAGAAAAAATACGAAAGCCTTTATTTTTTAGGTCTTAAAGCTTTGGAAAAAGGATATTTTTTTGGGTTTTCTTGTTCTCATTTTTTAAAATTTGAAAGACTTTGGTTTTTGATAAAGAATTCTCTTAAAAGCTTACAACTTAACGGGAGGATTATTTTCCAAGGCATACAGGCTAAAGACCATCCTATTAATCCTTTTGTAGAAGAGACTTTTTATCTAAAAGGAATAGGAGTTTATGTAGAAAAATAAAGGGAGAAAACCAAGATGATAAAAAAAGAAGTTTTACATGCTTTGTGGATAGGGGTTTTGGCAGGATGTTTCGGTGGGTTGGTAGGCTTAGGGGGTGGGGTGGTGATGATACCACTTATGGTAGGTGTTTTAAAACTTTCTCAGCATCAAGCCCATGGAACCAGTCTTTGGGCTTTGGTTTTTACAGGGCTTATCGGGGCTATTACTTACGGGATGCATGGTGCGGTAGATGTTGTTGCTTCATTGATTATAGCTATTACCGCGATGATCACCGCAAGAAAAGGAGCTAAGTTTGCCCATAGCCTTCCTGAATGGAAGCTTAAAAGGTCTTTTGGTGCCTTTTTAATCTTTGCTTCTATTTTACTTTTAGTAAAACCCTATGTAGGAAGCCTCTATCATTTCTCATTAGCAGGAACTGCTAAGATTTTAGCGTTGCTGCTTACAGGGGTGTTTGCTGGTTTTATAGCCGGGATGATGGGAGTAGGTGGAGGAACGATTATGGTACCAGCTTTAGTTTTAGGTTTAAACTATGGACAACATCTTGCCCAAGGAACCTCGCTTTTATGTATGGTCCCAGCTGGGCTGGTTGGTGCCTATACCCACCTTAAACTGGGAAATGTGGTAAAATCCATCTTACCTGGTCTGGTCATAGGGATTATCATCGGTACCTTTATAGGAGGAAACGTTGCCAATCTTTTACCTGAAGCTTACTTGAGGGTCTTTTTTGCTACGATAGTCATCTGGACAGGGATAAGGTTTCTGAGAACTCCTAAACCTAAGGATTAACCCTATTCTAAACTTTTAGACGAAGATTTTTCAGAAACCTCTTTTTTAAGAAGAAGCGCACCGGTTAAAAGAGGAATAACCTTTTCTAAAGAAACTTCTTCTTTTTTTAAAAGAACTCCTTCAAAAACTACATGTTGAGGTTCATCAGGTTGGAAAAAGAAGAGATAGGCGTTTGTTTCAAGTTCTGGGTTTAAGAAAAGTATACATTCTTGCAAAAAAATTTCACGATCGATCAGGTTTTTGTAAGCCTTTTCTTTTTCCTTAAAAGGTTTTTCTAATAAAACCCAAGGCTCTATGTAATTTCTCTTGATAGAGCCTAAAAACCGGTAGTTTTTTATTTTATACCAGGTACCTTTAGTCCCTTCCTTTTTTAGCACTTCAGTTCCTACAAGGTAGAGTTCCTTAAAAAACAAAGATTTTTTAGAAGTTTTTACATAAGAAAAGTTGAGATGAGATACCAGGTCAAACACCTTTAGTTTGTAAACCTTCCCCTGGCTAAATTCTTCTATAAAACCTGGTCTTTCAATCAGTAATTGCCAGTATTTTTCTTTTAAAAGGTCTGCTAAGAAAGACAACTTGCGGTTTTGAGCTTCAAGGTCTTTAAGTTTAGTATACATGGTTTTGCGTGAAAGCCTTTGGATGTATTTGTTTCTATATTCTTTAAAGAGTTTTTCGTTTTTTTCTAAGTTTAAGGTTTCGTAAGCTAAGTTTAATTCCAAAGCCTTTTTAGGGTCACCTCCTTTGTCTGGATGATGGTAAAATTGAAGCACCCTATAGATAGCTTTGATAAGCTTAGCAAGGGTTTGTTCATCAAGTTCTTTTACTATTTTAGGGGTTAAGCCGAAAATTTCAAAAGGATTGGTCTTTAAGGTTTTAGAACTCATGGTTTAAAAACTTTTTCAAAAAATTTAAGAGTTTTTCTCTTTGTGGTCTTAATAACTTTTCAGGCCTCTGGTTTATGAGTTTACCTACCTCATCGGTAATAAAAAGGATAGGCTGGGTTTTAAGATTAAAATATTTACCCAAAGAAAACACCGCCGAAGTTTCCATGTCCAAAGCACAAACCTTTGTTTTCCATTTTTTTATAAGTTGTGTATTCTTTTCAAAAATAAAAGGGGCGTCAACAGAAACAATACTACCTAAGGAGGGGATAAGCCCTGTTTGAATAAGATTTTCTTTAATTTTAATAAAAAAACTTTGTTCTGGTTTAAAAACTTTGGTTTTTCCTAAGTAAAGCCTTGAAGTCCCTTCTAAAGAATAGGCCTTAATAGGAAGAAAAAGGTCTCCTATCTTAAGGGTTTCTCCTAATTTAGCCGCCCAGCCTATGGTTAAAAGTTCTTTAAGACTCCAATGATTAAAGACTTCAAAGAGTAATCCTAACATAGGAGCCCCTAAAACCGGCCCACAAATAAACCCTCTTTCATCGTATTTTATCGTAAGGTTTAAAAAAGAAAAATGTTTTTTAAAAAAAAGGTTTTCCTTAGCGAACCGCCATTCAGGTAAGGTTAGAAATAAAATCCCACGCTCCCCTGTTTTTAAGTCTATTTTAGGTAAGAACATAGTCTGTCTATCCGGTATTTTATTATCAAATCTTGGAAAGCAGAGTTTTTTAAAGGGGAAGAAGAAAAACAGAACAGATGAGAAAGACAACGACAATCGGTTGAACCAAAACCAGATACAACTTCTTCCGACAGTTTAAAAAGGTCAGAGGCAATAGCACATTCAAGTTTTTCAGAGGCACGGATAGGGATAGGAAGGATAGCCGTTGCTTGGGCTAAGAGATAGTCTATGTGCCAATGAGGTTTTTTGTGCTTTCTCAAATGTCTTTTAATCCTTGCTTCAAGCCCTTGCATAGCAGAGCCAACATATACATAAAAACCTGGTTTAATCGTAAAATTTTTTTGGTTAGTTGAAAGGTTTACCCATCTATCTATCTTAAAAACCAGAAGATAGGTTCCTTGGTCTTTAAGTTCCTTTTCTAAAAGGTTAAAAGGAATGTTAACATGTTTTACTTCTTTTACCTCAGTAAACCCTTCATCCCAACCTAAGGCAACAGCCCTTAAACTTATCTGGTTTTTAACCTTTAAAAAGGTTTCTGCAAAACCAAAATCTATATGATAGGCAGGAAGAAAGTATTCTATGTCTGGATTCATAACCACAAAAAGCATCTCGGCTTGATAGCCCTCTTGAGAAAGGTTTAAAAGCTCTAAAAGGTGTTTTTGGCCTCTTTTGGTCTCTGCGTCAGGAAACATAGCGATTTTTTTACCAAAGAGGGTACAGGTTTTTATTTCTAAGACCCTTCTTTCCTGAGAGATTAGATTTCTTAAAAGAAGGTCAAACCTTCCATCAGCATAAGATGGTTCTGTCTTTTCTACCTCAAATTCTCTATAAAAGGCTATCTTTTGTTGGGTTATAAGGGTTGAAATTACTTGGTTGGTTAGATGGGTGTGAAGAAGCACATAGTTTTTTCCTTTTTTGCAGGCTAAGACTGTATACGGAAGTTTAGCCTCCCCTGTATTAGGCACTAACAAAAGCTCTGTTCCTTCTAAAAGCAACTCCCAAAGCCTTCCAGGATTGGGTAAATAGGCAAGATAAATTCTATCTTTAGAGCTAAATCCATTTTTTATTTTGATTTTAACTACAAATCGGTTAACTCTATCTATGAAAAAAGCAGGGATTTTATCAAAACAAAAAGGATAGGTTATTTTTAGCATGTTTTTCGTAATTTTTCTATAAGAAGAAAGATAGCTACCCCAAAGGCTATGGCTACGTTTAATGATTCTTTTTCTCCATAAAGGGGAATTTCTAAAATCATATCCGCTTCTTCAAGCACCCTTTCATCGACTCCGGTAACCTCATTTCCTATAACCAAAGCTAAGGGAAAATCAGATAAACCAATTTTTTGAATAGGCAGACTACTGTCGGTAATTTCTAAAGCTGCTATTTTATATCCAAGATTTTTTAAATGTTTTACTGCTTGATAGGTGTCCCCAAAATACTCCCAAGGCATGGTTTTAGTGGTTCCTAAGGCTGTTTTTTCAAGTTTGGAGTTAGGAGGATAAGCAGTAATACCGCATAAAATAAGTTTAGAAAGGTAAGCACATTCTGCTGTTCTAAACATAGACCCTACGTTGTAGGCACTCCTTATGTTGTCAAGCACAGCTACCAAAGGAAATCTACTATTAAGACGGTTTTGACGCCATTTTTTTAAGATTTCTTCACCTTCTAATTTTTTCATACTCGTTAATTTTAAAATAATCTCAAGAAACTGCAAATAAAAAGAAGAAGCCTCTCTTTATTTTAAGGAGGAGATTTTTAATAACAGATACGTGAAAATGCCTTGAAGTTTTTAGGTTTTATGATAGTTTCTTAAATTAAAAATAGGACTTAAGGAGGCCCTTATGAAAGAATATACAGTAGCCGTGGTTGGTGCAACCGGTGCCGTAGGAAGGATGATGATTTCGGTTTTAGAAGAAAGGAACTTTCCTGTAAAAGAAATAAGGTTTTTTGCCTCTTCTAAGTCTAAAGGATTGAGACTTCCTTTTAAAGGTGAGGAGATACCCGTTGAGGTTTTAGAAGAAACTAAAAGTTTTAAAGGGATAGACATCGCTCTTTTTTCAGCAGGAGCCCAAAGAAGTTTAGATTTTGCCCCGCTTTTTGCAAGAGATGGTGCAGTGGTTATTGATAACTCAAGTGCTTGGAGGATGGACCCTGAGGTTCCTTTGGTAGTGCCAGAAGTAAATCCTCATGCGGTAGCCCAATATAAAAATAAAGGTATAATTGCCAACCCTAATTGTTCTACTATCCAAATGGTAGTAGCCTTAAAACCTTTACACGACTACGGTAAAATTAAAAGAATAGTAGTAAGCACCTATCAATCGGTTTCTGGAGCAGGACAAAAGGCTATTGCTGAGCTCGAGGCTCAAGTTAAGGCTTGGTGCAGTGGAGAACCTATGCCAGAACCTAAGCATTTACCTCAGTTTATCGCTTTTAACTGCATTCCTCAGATAGATGTTTTCCTTCCTAACAGATATACCAAAGAAGAGATGAAAATGGTAGAAGAAACTAAAAAAATTATGGAAGACGAGAGTATTAGAGTAACCGCCACCACAGTGCGAGTGCCTGTGTTTTACGGACATGCTGAATCTGTAAACATAGAAACAGAAAAGAAAATTAACGTAGAAAAGGCTATAGAACTTTTAGAAAAAGCACCTGGTGTATTGGTGTTTGACAATCCAGAAAAGAAGGTTTATCCCCTTCAGATAGAGGTTGCAGGAAGAGATGAGGTGTTTGTAGGAAGGATTAGAGAAGATTTTTCTGTAGAAAACGGACTAAATCTGTGGATTGTAGCAGACAACCTAAGAAAAGGGGCTGCTACCAATGCCGTTCAAATAGCGGAATTATTGATTAAACACTATCTTTAAGTAATGAAAATTTTAATAGAAAAAGAGGCTTTTCCTTATCTTCTAACCCAAGAGATAATCGCTAAATATCCCTATGAAATTATTTCATCTTACGAAGAATTTCATTGGGAGGCAGGAGCCTTTCCAGCATCTGTTATTTCCTTAGGCAAAAAATATCTATTTTTGATGAGGTTCAGAGGTAGGTTTTTTAGGAATTGCCCTGGAACTAAAAACTATCTTTGTTGTGGTTATAAAATCTTTCATTTTGCAGAAGGCTGTTTGTTTGACTGCACCTATTGTATCCTTCAGGTTTATTTAAATCGTCCAGGTATAAAACTTTGGGCTAATTTAATAGAAGAAGGATTTCCTGAACTGGAGACAGTTTTAGATAATGCTAAAAGAGAGGGTAGGGTATTAAGAATAGGAACAGGCGAGTTTGCAGATAGTATGGTGTTAGAACCTTTCGGAGGTGTTTCTGAAAAGCTGATAAATTTTTGGGAAGAAAAAGACCCTTGGGCTGTGCTTGAACTAAAAACCAAGGCTTTTATCAAAGAAACCTACTTTAAAAAATTTAAACCAAATCCTAAGATTATATTTGCTTGGTCTGTTAATACGCCTTTTATCATACAATCAGAAGAAATAGGAACCCCATCTTTAGACCAAAGACTTGAAAGCGCGAAGCTTGCAGTAGCCCATGGGTTTACCGTAGCCTTCCATTTTGACCCTATCATCTTCTATGAAAACGCTGAAATCGAATATCCTAAGGTGTTAGAAAGGATTTTAAACGAAATACCTTGGGAAAAAATCGCTTGGATAAGCTTAGGAACCTTAAGATACCCCAAAGAATTAAAATATATTGCTGAAGAAAGGTTTCCAAAAACCAAGATTTATAGTTATGAATTTATCGAAGGGCTGGATATGAAAAAACGCTACTTTATAGACCTTAGAAAAAGGCTTTATCAAAACCTTGCTAAACTTATAAAAGAAACTGAAGACAAAATAGCCTTTTACTTTTGTATGGAAAGCGAACGGGTTTGGAAAGAGGTTTTAGGAAAACCTTTTGAAAATCCTGAACAGGTTGTTCAGCTTCTTGATAAAGTGGCTTATAGACTGTGTCAAGGATAAAATCAAAACTTTTAATCCTAATCTTAATTTTTTGGCTTTCAGGTTGTGTTAACCAATCTCAACCTAAAAGTTGTAAAGACTGCCATCCTCAGGTTTTTTTTGACAGGTTTCATCAACAACTTTCTTGTATCCAATGTCATCAAGGTAGAGAAAAAGCCACCTCTAAAAAAGAAGCACATAAAGACTTGTTAAAAAATCCACCTGCTGATTTAGTTTATCAGGTATGTATAAAATGTCATAAATTTGAAGTAGAAGGTTTTAAAAATTCTTTACATTATACCTATCGCAAGATGATTTCTCATACTTTTCAAGCCTTTGGAATACCTAAAAATCTTAGTGTAAGAGAACTTAACGCTTATAGGTTTGAAAAGCCTTTTGACCCAACCTCAACCTTGATAGATTTTCTCAGAAGAAGATGCTTTCTCTGCCATGTAGACTATGAAGGAGAGGATTATCCAAAA
The DNA here is from genome assembly GCF_008630935.1 of Thermodesulfobacterium sp. TA1. Taxonomy (NCBI): domain Bacteria; kingdom Pseudomonadati; phylum Thermodesulfobacteriota; class Thermodesulfobacteria; order Thermodesulfobacteriales; family Thermodesulfobacteriaceae; genus Thermodesulfobacterium; species Thermodesulfobacterium sp. TA1. The sequence continues at coordinate 982,417 of NZ_CP043908.1, read as the reverse complement.
ACCAGAAGGGCTAAGGGCTGTTTAGCTTGCCATTTTAGGTATCAAGAAAAAAAACTAACAGGACATTTTATCCTCAAACCTAAGATGGATAACTGTTTAGCCTGTCATTATAGCAGTTATATAGGCTGGGATTATTTGGGATATAGTCCTCATAACTGGTATGAGGACTATCGTGCTCCTTTTATCAAAGGGAAAACTCCTGAAAGACCCTATGGGATCGAGGCTTATCAACTTTTAAGAAGTGTCCATTATGAAAAAGGTATGGTCTGCACCGATTGTCATAAAAAAGAAGAGATAATGTTTCAACGCCAAAAAATTAAGTGTTTAGACTGTCATCAAAAACTTAGTAAGCCTATACATACTCGAGAAAATCTTTTAAAATATAGATGTGAAGTCTGCCATGTAAACTTTGTTAACCTTGATGGGGAACTTTATTGTAGACTTGAGCTCAACCCTTTGTTAGAGGACTGGGAAGGACTTGCTGTACAAGAATCTTCTGAGGTTGAAAGATTTTTTAGTCTATTAATTAAATCTCCTAATTTGCCTAAACCTTTGATGAAAGACAAGCTTAACGGAGAATTAAAAGAAGGGTTGTGGTTATGTGGTTTGGGTGAAAGAACCTTTGAAAAGATAGTTTTAGGAAGGGATTTATATGGTAAAATTTGTGTTTTGAGAAAAAAACGGATAACCATAGAGTATGAAGATTGGGAGTTAGAGGGGACTCTTAGAAAGTGTGTTTCTCCTCATTCAATAGGAAAAGGTAAAATCTTTGGTGTAGGAGGTTTTTGATGAGGTATGACGGGAGGGCTTTTGACCAGCTTAGAGAAGTAAGGTTTACAGTAGATTTTTTGAAAAATCCCTTAAGCTCGGTGTTAGTAGAATTTGGAAATACCAAAGTGCTTTGTACGGTAAGCTTAGAGGAAAAAGTCCCTTCTTTTCTTAAAGGTACAGGAACCGGTTGGATTACAGCAGAATATGCCTTTATACCTGGGGCTACCCATGAGAGAACCCCAAGGGAAACCATGGGAAGAAAAGGTAGGTCTATGGAAATACAACGTCTTATAGGAAGGGTATTAAGAGGGGTCGTAGACCTTTCTAAGTTAGGAGAAAGGACGTTATGGATAGACTGTGAGGTCTTAAACGCAGACGGAGGGACCAGGACCGCCTCAGTTACCGGAGCTTTTTTAGCTTTAAATCTTGCTGTGAAAAGACTTCTTGAAAAAGGAGTTTTATCTACTTCCCCAGTATTAGAATTTTTAGCAGGTGTTAGTGTAGGTAAAATAGGAGAAAATTTTTTATTAGACCTTGATTATCAAGAAGATATACTTGCAGAGGTAGACGCTAATTTTTTTATGACTGAATCTGGAAAAATAGTAGAAATTCAAGTAAGCGCAGAAAAAAGTCTTTTTACCTGGGAGGAATTAGAACAGATGAAAAACTTGGCTTTTAAAGGTATAAAAGAACTTATAAACAAACAAAAAGAGGTGTTAAAGGTATGAGTAAAAAACTGACTTTGATTATCGCTACCTCTAACTTAGGTAAAGTTAAAGAAATCACCGAAGCCCTTAAAGACCTTAAAGAAGAAATAGGTTTAGAAATAGAAAGCCTTAAGGATTTTCCAGAGATTCCTCCTCCTGAAGAAACAGGTAAAACTTTTTTAGAAAACGCCATGCTTAAGGCTAAGTATTATGCCGAGAAAACAGGTTGCTTGTGTCTGGCTGATGATTCCGGGCTTGAGGTAGATGCATTAAAAGGTGCACCTGGGGTATACTCTTCTCGTTATGCCGGGGAAGGGGCAACCGATGAAAAAAACAACCAGAAACTTTTACAAGAATTAGCAGAGGCTCCTTTTGAAAAAAGAACTGCAAGGTTTAAATGCGTCATGGTTCTTTATCATCCTACCGGAAAATATTTAGTTTCAGAAGGGGTTTGGGAGGGGAGGATAGGTTTTGAGCCCAAAGGCTCTTTTGGTTTTGGATATGACCCTCTTTTTTTAGTTCCAGAATATAACTATCAAAAAACCGCAGCAGAACTACCTTTAGAAGAAAAAAACCGTCTAAGTCATAGAGGAAAAGCACTACAAAACCTAAAAAAAGAAATTTTACCCTTTTTAAAACAATTTACGCAATGTTAAAACAAGAACTTTTAGACTTTTCTCACAAATTAAACACAAATTTTATTTTTCCAGATAATTTACTTAAAATCGGTGTATTAGCCGCTTTTTCGCAGAAACTTTCTAAAAATTTTGATTTTAGTATTTTAAAACAAGTTAATGATTATAGATGGTTTTTTCCTAAACAGGTGCATAGCGATATTGTAATTTTTCTTTGGGAGAAAGATTTGGTTCCAGAGATTTTTGGAATAGAAGGGGATGCGGTGCTTACTAATCAGAAAAAACTTTTGGTGGGGGTTAAGACCGCTGACTGCGTACCGATCCTCTTAGCCACCCAAGATGCTAAAATAATAGGTGCTGTTCATGCTGGATGGAAGGGGACAGTGTCTAAAATTTTAGAAAAGACCCTTAAAACGGTCTTAACCTTAGGTTATAGACCTGAAGAAATCTTTTTGGCCATAGGCCCTCATATCAAAGCCTGTTGTTATGAAGTCCAAAAAGATGTTCTCCTTTATTTAGAAAAAAATTTTTCTTTTTATGAAGATGTTATAAGATATAATCAAGAAAAATTCTTTTTGGATTTGGAAAGATTAAACGTTTATCAAGCTTTGTCCTTAGGTATACCTGAAAGTAATCTTTGGATTTCTCAGGACTGTACTAAGTGTTTATCAGGCCTTTATTGGTCTCATCGTTGCCATGGAAAAGACAGAGGAGTACAAATATCTTTTATAGGGAACTTTTAGGCTTATGTTTTGGGTATATACTCTTATCTATTACCTGGTAGCAGGTTTGCTTTTACCTAAGGAGTTTTTGAAAAGACCTCCAGAGTTAAGGTTAAAATGGTTAAAGGATAAGTTTGCCCTTTTTAAAAAGTCTGAAAATTTTTCTTCAGGTTCTACTATCTGGGTCCATTGTGTATCAGTAGGGGAAGTCATAGCACTTTCTTCCCTTGTTAAAAGGTTATCCAACAACCACAACATCCTTATAAGCACTATTACTGACACAGGACAAAAGGTAGCTAAGGATCGGTTCAAAGGCCTTTCGGTAGAAGTGATCTACTTACCTTTAGACTGTCCTTTTGCGATAAAGAGAACGTTAAAGGCTTTTAATCTTAAGGCTTTAGTCATTTCTGAAACAGAGATTTGGCCTAATCTTATCCATACTGCAGCCCAAGAAATTCCTGTTTTTTTGGTTAACGCACGTCTTAGTCAAAAATCCTTTAAAAACTATCAAAAAATAAAGTTTTTTATCCGAAGGGTTTTGGAAGACCTTACTTTAATCGTGGTTCAAGATAACCTCTATAAGAAGAGGTTTAAGGCTTTAGGGGTGCCTGAAGAAAAAATTATCGTAGCAGGAAACACTAAGTTTGACCTTGAAATCCCTTATGTTGAATTTCCCTGGGAAGATAGGTTAAAAAAACCGGTTATCATTGCCGGAAGTACTCATCATCCTGAAGAAGAAATAATTACCGAGGCTTTTCTTTCAGTAGTAGAAGAAGGAACATTACTTTTAGCCCCAAGGCATCCTGAACGCTTTGAGGAGGTATTTTCTCGGATAACTTCTTTGATATCTAATCAAAAAGAAAACAGGTTTTACAGGTTAAGTAGCCTAAATTACGAAAAATTAAACCTTCAAGACGCTAAAAGGATTATCCTTCTGGTAGACCAGATAGGGATTTTAGGGAGCCTTTATAGGTTGTGCGATTTAGCCATCATAGGAGGAAGCTTTATCCCCCATGGAGGACAAAACCCGTTAGAGCCTATTTACTGGAAAAAGCCTGTGGTGTTTGGCCCTTCTATGGAAAATTTTCCTTTTGTCCAAGAATTTTTAGAAAAAAAGGCTTGCCTTCAAGTTTCTTCAGAAAAACTTGCTGAAACGCTAAAAGACCTTTTAAATAATCCTCAAAAACTTGAAAATTTGTCTAAAAAAGCTTACCAAATCTATCGTTCAAAAACCGGAGCCACCGAAAGAATTATTCGTTTGTTAGAAAAATATCTTTAAATTTTTGTTAACTCTGATAAAATTATAGTTAACAAAAATCTATTAAGTTATTGGAGGCGACTATGAAAAAATTTGCAGAGGTGATGGTTTTAAGGAAAGGGGTTTTAACATCCGGCAATTTAGGTATAGAAGTATTTTGGGGCTTATTAGGTGCTCTTTTAATAGGGCTTTCAGCTCAGCTTAAATTTTATCTTCCTTTTTCTCCTGTGCCTGTAACCTTTCAAACCTTTGGGGTTTTTCTAACCGCGCTTCTTTTTTCTCCTTTTAGATGTGGTTTAGCTCAATTTTTTTATTTATTTTTGGGTGCCTTAGGACTTCCTTGGTTTGCTGGAGCAACCGGAGGTTTTTTAACCTTGGTTGGTCCTACAGGAGGATACCTTTTAAGTTTTTTACCTGCGGGATTGATGGTAAGTTTTCTTTATCATAGGTTTATCTGGACAAAAAGTTTCTTGGGTCTGGTTTTTCTTCTGGTTATAGTAAACTTTGGGGTTATTCATCTTATGGGTATGCTTTGGTTAGGCTGGATATTAAAAATTTCTGACATAAAGGTTTTATTGTTGATGGGAAGTTTACCTTTTATTTATGGAGACCTTCTAAAAATTTTTTTGGTAGTTTTTACTTTAAAGTATATATTAAGAAAGTTTTAAAAGCCTCTTGCCAAAATTTCGATTAGGTTTTAAAATGTTAAAGTTAGATTAGGAGGGGTGCCCGAGTGGACGAAGGGGTGCGACTGGAAATCGCATGTACGGGCTAAAACCCGTACCGCGGGTTCGAATCCCGCCCCCTCCGCCATTTCTTTTCTTATTTTTTCTTCTTTTCAATTCTTAGTTATAACTTCTAAAACGTTAGAGATTTTACCGAGATTTACAACCCTTTATTAACGCCGAAACAATCCTCTCAATGATAAAACATGGGTTTTCATATAAGGACCTTGCAGAGATGTCTTATCAAGAGCTTAAATTTTGGCTTTTCAAACTTACAGAATTTTACAAAAACCTTACGGAAGATATTTAAGCCTTTCTTCCAAAATTTTTTTGAGCTTTTTACGCTCCTTTCTACGAGTAAAATATACTCTAAGACCGGGAGTTAAAAAATGTTTTCCTATAAGCCAAAAGATAATTGCTATAAAAGCAAGCGGTATGAGGAAAATAACGAGCCCACCTAAAATGTATCCTACCAGGACGTATAATCCAAGTAAAAAAACGAAAGGCATAAGGATATTATACTATGGATTTTAAAATTGCCATAGCTTTACAACTTATTGATAACTTTTCTCGTCAGCTTTTTGAATTAAAAGAGAACGTCTCAAGGTTTAATCACGAACTTCAACAAACACAAAACAAGTTAAAATCTTTCCAAGAAACACTTCGTAAAGCTTTTGACCCGAAAGCTCTCTGGGAATTTTCAGAAAGGTTTGAAGATTTTACTGCAAAGATGGCTCAAGCAACCGCTCTTCCACTTGCTGGTTTTACTAAAGCAATACATAGCTTTTCAGAAATGGAACAAGCAAGAGTGGAAATGGAAGTTGCCTTCATGACAAAAGAAGGGCTACCTAAACAAATTGAAGAACTAAACAAGCAAATTGAAGAGCTTGGAGTAAGACTTCCTGGTAGTGCAACGGATTTTTATCGTGTAGCTACAGCCTTAAAATCTGCTGGGATGGACATTGAAAAAATAGTAGGTGGTGGACTAAAAGCAGCAAGCTATGCTTGGGTATTATTTAAAAGAGAAGCCTCTCCAGAACAAGTAGCAGAATATATGCAACAATTTGCTAATGCGTTCAAAATACCTGCAGAAGGTTTTTCCGCCTTTGTAGATCAACTACAAAGGCTCAAATTTGCCTCTGGATTAGAACTTTCAGAAATTGCTTATTCAACTAAATATTTTTCTTCTGAGCTTAATCAACTCGGAGTAACAGGTTTAAATGCATCTAAAATAATGTTTGCTTGGATTGGTACGCTTAAACAATTTGGTATCAAAGGTGAAACAGCAGGTACATCGATACGTTCTGTTTTACAAAACATATCAAAACTTGAAGAAAATCTTAGCAAATTACAAAAGAAAGAAGGTATAGATCTTCAAATTTCTGTCAAAGATTTTTTTGACGAAAGGGGAGCATTTCAATTAGAAAAATTTTTAATTACTATTCGAGAAAGACTCTCCGCTATACAAGACCCTCTCTTACGAATGAAAATCTTGACTACTTTATTTGATGCTGAAGGCATGCGTGCTATAGTTCCACTTCTCGTGAAATCCAAAGAAGAAGCCCTTGCTTATTTAGAAACTATTAAAAATACTTTAAAGCCAGAGGAATATACAGCCTTACGAGAACAAATAAAAGAAGGGGGATTTTCTGGACTTGAAGAAATGGCAAAAAAAATGGAAGAACAAGCATCTTTACAACAAAGAATTAACGTAACTTTACAAACATTTGCCAATGTGTGGGAGTCTCTGCAGGGGACGTTAACTCAAGTTGCAGCTATTTTTGGTTCTCTCGTAGCTCCTGGTTTGATTAAAATATTTAATTTTCTCAATAATGTGCTTGGGAAAGTGGCAGATTTTATAAACGAACATAAAACCCTCTCAGCAGTTTTTGCTTACACTATAGGTGGATTTGTAAGTCTTCTTGCAGTTGTTGGGACCTTCTCTCTTGTTTTGGGAACAGCATTAAAACTTCTAAGTCTTGCTTTTACTTCAGCTTTGTGGTTGATGAGAATAAATTTAGTAAAAAATTTAACAGGAGCTTTACTACAAAATTCAATAGCTTTCCTTAAATGGATAATAACAGGACAAGCAGGAATAACATGGCTTAAAACCTTTGATTTTTGGCTTTTAAAAGTAAAATTTTCAATTTTACAAGCAGTTTCTGCTCTTAAAGCTAAAACTACAGCTTTACTACACTTTATGGGTGTTATGGCACGCTATGTATGGGCTTCTTTTTTATCTGGTTTAAGGGCATTAATTTCTGGTTTTCGTTCTGCAGTAGTTGCAGTAAGAGCTTTTAGTTTGGCTTTAATTACAAATCCAATTTTTCTCATTATAACAGGTATAGTAGCACTCATTACTGCAGGATATCTCGTCTATAAACACTGGGATAAAATAAGCAAAGCTTTATCTGGAGTGTGGAACTGGTTAAAAGCAAATTGGAAAAAAGTCTTAGAAGTTTTTTTATATGTTAATCCCATTACAGCCCCTATTATGGCTCTTAGAAAGCTTGTCCAGTATGTGATGGGTATTGACCTTTTTGTAGCAGGGAAAAAAATTATAGAAAGCCTTTGGGAAGGTATAAAAACCGTTGCTACTAAGCCAATAGAAGAAGTTAAAAACATCGTCCAAAAAATTAGAAATCTTCTCCCTTCAAGTCCAGCAAAAGAAGGTCCACTAAGCGATCTTCATCGCATTAAGTTTATTGAAACTATTGCAGAAGCAATCAAACCATCCCCTCTACTTATTGCAATGAAACAAGTCCTTGAACCTGTAAAGCCTGCTGGAGCAACCTTTACTGGTCCTACAATTCATATCGGGTCTATTCAATTTGTAATACATGGAACGATCACCGAAAAAGAAAAAGAAACTATAGCTACAGACCTTCGAAACATCATTGAAAGAACCTTACAGCGTATCAATTATGAAAGAGAAAGGCGTCGTTACTAAAAACCGAACGACTATAATTCAATTTGTATCAAAAAAAACCGAACAAATTTGTATCAAAAACCGAACAACTGCAAACTTGCAAAAAACTTTCTTTGACCAATCCCTTACAAATCAAGCTGTCCCAGATAGTCCCACTTAGTCCCGGATAGTCTCACAACCCTTGACACCCGTTCGGTTTTCCTGAAAAATTACATCAATTCTTAGTTATAACTTCTAAAACGTTATCTTTATCTTTTATCCTTTTGTTTTTTGACAAATCTGTTAAAATTTTGACATATTAGAGGGTTAAACTACCGTTTTTACGCTCTATTTTTAGGCATAAAATTTGATAGAAATTTTAAAAAGTTAGGAGGGGTTTATGGCAGAAGAGGTTAAAGAAGGTGCAGAAAAACAAGAGGCTGGAAAAAAGGGAGGTAAAAAAAAGTTTTTGCTGTTTCTGGTAGTAGGTTTATTAGTGATAGCCCTTGCTTCTGGGGTGGTTTTATTCTTGATGGGTAAAAAGGGCGAAGAAAAGGAGGGAGGTAAAAAGGCTAAAAAAGAAAGTGCGGCAGTAAAAGTAATTTATCCTTTGGAGCCGGTAGTGGTAAACCTTTTAGACCCTACAGGTAAACGCTATCTACAGGTAAGGTTGGCCTTTGGGGTTGCTGATAAAAAGGCAGAAGAAGAGATTAAGGTTAAAGAACCGATGATAAAGGATGTAATCATTACCTATCTTAGTAGTAAAACCCCAGAAGAGGTTATGCAGCCTGATGCTAAAGAGGCGATTAAAAAAGATTTATTAGTTAAAATAAACGAGGCCTTAGGAGAGGAAATTGTGTTGGCTATTTATATAACCCAGTACATAGTGGAGTAGTTATGGAAAAGATACTTAGCCAAGACGAAATAGATGCCCTGCTTTCAGGTCTTTCTGAAGGTAAGATAGATACCACTCCTGAGACTAAAGAAGAGATAAAGACTAAGCCTTTTGACTTTAGAAACTACACCATTTCTACCCGTCTTAAAATTCCAGGGCTTGAGGTCATTAATGAGCAGTTGGCTCGAAGTTTAAGAATGCAACTTTCTACCCTTTTAAGAGAAATGTTAGACATCTCCAACCTTCCTCTTCAGATGGAAAGATTTAAAGATTTTTTAAACAAAATTCCTGTGCCTACCTCTATTCATATTTTTAAGTTAGAACCTTTAAAAGGACAAGCTCTTCTTATCATTGACGCTACCTTAGCCTTTCTTTTTATCGAAAGGTTTTTAGGTGGTGAAAGAAAACATATTAAGGTTGAAGGCCGAGAGTTTACCCCTATAGAACAGAGATTGCTTAAAAAGGTGGTTGACCTTGTTTTCCATGAGTTAGAAAAAGCTTGGAAAAACATTTATCCTGTTAAACCTAAATATATCAGAGGAGAAGTAAACCCTCAGTTTGCAAGGGTTCTTATGCCAGAAGAAACTGTTGTTGTGACTGGTTATACCTTGGAGCTTGAGTCTATTAGCGGAAAAATTCTTTTTTGCTATTCTTTAAGTACTTTACAACCGATAAAGGATAAGCTCTATTCTCCCTATCAGTTAGAGGAATATGTAGACTTAAGCTGGAAAAAGAATTTAGAAAACTATATCCTTAATAGTGAAGTAAAACTTAAAGCTCTTTTAGGTAAAGGGACTATCACCTTAGAAGATTTGGTAAATCTTGAAGTAGGAGACGTAGTAGTCCTTGATAAAAAGATAGAAGAGCCTGTAGAGGTTTTTATAGAAGGAGTTCCCAAGATTTTAGGTAAATTAGGGGTTTTTAAAAACCACCTTGCTATTCAGGTAGATAGATTTTTATCTTCGGAAGATACCGAAAAATAAGAAATTAGGAGGAACATAAATGGCTGAAGAAGAAAAAATCAATGGAAGTCCTCAAGAAGAATCCACCCTTAGCCCTGAAGATTTAATGGCTATGTGGGAGGAGGCTTTAAAAGAGGCACAAGTAGGAGGTTCAGAAACTAAGGAAGAAACTCCTCCAGAAACCCCGCAAGAAATTTTTCAAACGAAAGAACCTTCAATCAAAGAAAGACCTTCTACCCAACCTGCAAGTTTTGAAGAACTAAGCCCTGTCCAAAGAAGTGGTTTGCATCCAGATTTGGAGTTTATTTTAGACATACCTTTAGAAATTTCGGTAGAAATTGGCAGAAACAAAATGTTGATAAGAGACCTGCTTAAACTAAACCAAGGTTCTATTATCGAGTTAGACAAGTTTGCTGGAGAACCTGTAGAGGTTTATGTAAACGGTAAACTTATGGCTAAAGGAGAGGTAGTAGTGGTAAACGAAAGGTTTGGGGTAAGGATTACGGAAATCATAAGCGCCCAAGATAGGATTAAAAAATTAGGGTCTTAACCCATGGAATGGTTTTATTATTTACAAAGCTTAGGAATTTTGCTTTTAGTGTTAAGCCTTTTTCCAATAGCCTTTCATTTTTATAAAAAATATACTGTCAAAAATACGACAGAAAATCCAATTAAGGTTTTAGCTGTTAAACCTATTAACTATAAGGCACAGATTTTGCTAATAGAGGTTGAAGGCAAAAAGTTTTTGGTAGGATATTCAGACAAAGGGTTTAACCTTTTAGGAGAGATAAAGCATGATGGTTAGTTTGGTAGCCATAGCTTTGCCTACGGTAAAAATAGGAGTTGAGGCAGCTAAAAGTCCTGAACAAGTGTCTACTCTTTTACAAGTGCTTATTTTACTTACTGTTTTGTCTGTAGCCCCAGCCCTTCTTTTGATGTTAACCTCTTTTACTCGTTTGGTGGTAGTATTTTCAATACTTAGACATGCTATAGGTACCCAACAGACCCCACCTAACCAGATTTTGCTTTCCTTAGCCCTTTTTTTAACTTTTTTTATCATGGCTCCTACCTTTAAAACAGTATATCAAGAAGCTTTTGTCCCTTATCTAAACAAACAGATAGGAGATACTGAATTTTTAGAAAGGGCACAGAAACCTTTTAAAGATTTTATGCTTAAAAACACCAGAGAAAAAGACTTAGCTCTTTTTATTAAATTAAGACAGGAAGAGCGTCCAAGAACACCTGATGATGTGTCTTTTTTTACGTTAGTGCCGGCTTTTATGATAAGCGAGCTTAAAACAGCCTTTCAGATAGGTTTTTTACTATATATTCCCTTTCTGATAATAGACGTAGTAATTTCAAGCGTTCTTATCTCTATGGGTGTTTTGATGCTTCCACCTATGATGATTTCTCTTCCTATAAAACTTTTGTTGTTTGTTTTGGTTGACGGTTGGAACTTGTTGGTAATGTCTTTGGTAAAAAGTTTCCATTAAAGGAGGTGTTAATAAAATGACAGATGCCACTATTTTGACTTTGGCTAAGGAATCAATTAAACTTTGTATTTTAGTTTCTGGTCCTTTTTTGCTTACAGCTTTGATAGTTGGTTTGGTTATTAGTATTTTACAGGCGGTTACTCAGATCCAAGAAATGACCCTTACTTTCGTTCCTAAGATTTTAGCTATGATAGTGGTTTTTGTTTTAACCTTACCCTGGATGTTAAAAAAACTAACCAATTTTACTGAAAATTTGATTTTAAACATTCCACACCTTATTAATTGATAGAAAATATGGAACTTTTAGATCTTGTTGAAAAACAAGTTTTCTTGTTTTTTTTGGTTTTCTATAGAATACTACTACTTTTTATTCTTTTTCCTGTTTTTGGGGCGGTTTATTTTCCTACCAAAAGTAAAATCGCCCTTTCCTTGGTTTTAGGATTGGCCTTAACTCCGGTAGTTAAAGGAAATATTCCGTTTTTTTACAACGCCTATCAATTATTTTTGCTTCTTATCTCTGATTTTTTATTTATTTTTATGATTTCTCTTGTTTTTAGGATTATCTTAGCAGGTATACAGATAGGAGGCGAATTAGTAGGCTATCAGATGGGGTTTGGGATTACCCAGACGATCGATCCTCTCTCAGGGTTTAGCTTGCCTGTGATATCTCAATTTGTTTATATCATCTTTCTCTTTGTCTTTTTTGTGTTTGATTTTCACCATTACTTAATTAGTTTTGTCTATTACAGTTTTGAAAAAATCCCTCCTGGCAGTTTTTGGTTAGATACAAACCTTGGACTTTTGATAATAAAAAAAAGCAAACTGATGTTTGATTTGGGAATAAGGTTTCTTGCTCCTTTGATGGTGCTTATGATGTTGGTTTATATAAGCCTTGCGATTGTAGGAAGGTTAATCCCTCAGATAAACGTCATGTTTATAAGTTTCCCTTTAACCATAGGTATAGGGTTGATTTTTTTAGGACTTATGCTGGTTTTATTACCAAAAATATTGGTTCCTAATATCAAAGATTATTTTAACACCTTAAACGGTGTACTTTTATATTTTAAACAACAGTAAAAAGAGGTAAGAGAATATGCCTGAGGAGCCTTTTGAAGAAAGGACAGAGGAGCCTACACCTCGACGGCGAGAAGAGGCTAGAAAAAGAGGACAAATTGTTAAAAGCCGCGAACTTTCTTCTGTAGCGGTTTTAGGAACAGGCTTCTTGGGTTTTATGCTTTTAAGTTTTTTATTTTTTCAGCAGTTTTATTTGATTTTTTATCATTGTTTAAATAGCTACTATACAGAATTTAGCCTTCCTTTTTTGGTTTATTTGGCACATTTTTTGTTAAAAACTTTAGGGAAGGTTCTTTTACCTTTTTTCTTTATACTTTGCTTGGTAGTGATTTTGGTTTACCTTTTGCAGACAGGGGGTGGAGTTTTGGCTTCTCAAGCCATCGGGTTTAATTTTGAGAGGATTAATCCCGTTTCAGGTTTTAAAAGACTCTTTTCTCTTACAGCGGTGTTTGAATTAATAAAATCTATCCTTAAACTTGCTATCATAGCAGGAGTTTCTTATTTTATCGTGATGAAGTATTTTCCTTATATTTTAAAACTTTTTGGGGTCAACCCTAAGTATTTGGCTTTTAGCTTTAAGATATTTTTAAAAGACTTTGTTTCTAAGCTTTTAATATTGCTCGTTTTTTTAGGAATTCTTGACTGGCTTTATGCCCGTTGGGATTTAGAAAAAAAGCTCAGGCTTACCCGTAAAGAATTAAAAGAAGAAATTAAACAAACAGAAGGAGACCCATGGGTTAAGGCTAAAATCAGGCAAAAACAAAGAGAAATGGCAAGAAAAAGGATGCTTGCAGAGGTGCCTAAAGCAGATGTGGTTATTACCAACCCCACCCATTATGCTGTAGCCCTTAAATATGAATTTGGGAAGGCCCCAGCTCCACAGGTAGTAGCCAAAGGAAAAGACTTTCTTGCTCAAAAAATAAAGGAAATCGCTATAGAGAACAAAGTTCCTATCTATGAAGACCCACCTTTAGCAAGGCTTCTGTATGAAAAGGTAGATATAGGAGAATACATTCCTCAAGAACTGTATCAGGTGGTAGCTAAAGTATTGGCTTATATATACAAACTAAAAAATAAAAAGGTAGTATAGGTAAATGGAAAAAGGCTTAGTTGCTAAAAATCTTCCAGACAGATATAGTTTATTTGCTGTTTTAGGGATAGTTGTTCTTTTTGCGATAATGCTTTTTCCCCTACCTCCTTATCTTATAGATTTATCTTTAAGCCTTAATATTTCTATTTCGGTATTAATTCTTATCATGACGATGCAGGTTAATAAACCTCTTGATTTTACAGGTTTTCCAGCACTTCTTCTTTTAACTACCCTTTTTAGGTTAGCCATGAATATCGCAACTACCAGAGTGATTTTGCTTAAAGGTCATGAAGGAACGGTATCCGCAGGTTATATCATCAAAAGTTTCGGAGAGGTAGTAGTAGGAGGAAACTATATTGTTGGTTTTATCGTATTTTTAATCTTGGTGTTGATAAATTTTGTAGTAATTACCAAAGGAGCAGGTAGGATTGCTGAGGTAGCTGCTAGGTTCACCTTAGATGCCATGCCTGGGAAACAGATGGCCATTGATGCAGACCTAAACGCAGGATTGATAGACGAAAAAGAAGCCAAAAGAAGAAGGGAAGAAATCTCTAAAGAAGCAGATTTTTATGGAGCGATGGATGGTGCTTCGAAGTTTATAAGAGGAGAGGCTATAGCCGGGCTTATCATTACTTTTGTTAACATCATAGGAGGGATACTGATAGGGACATTGCAAAAAGGGTTAGACCTTGGAGCCTCTGCTAAGACTTATACTATCCTAACTATAGGAGATGGCTTAGTATCTCAGATTCCAGCACTTATCGTTTCTACCTCAGCAGGTATTTTGGTAAGCCGTGCGGCAGCAGAGGCAGGACTGGGAAAAGATTTGGTTATGCAGTTTGCTAACAAACCAGAGGTTATTTGGTTGGCAAGTGGGATAGTTTTGGCTATAGCCTTGATACCAGGGATACCTTTTTTACCACTTTTTATGTTCAGCGTTATTCTGTTTACTTTAGGTTATTTAGCTTATAAAAATCAACAAAAAGTAGAGTTAGAAGAGGTAACTAAAGAAGAGGCCATTCCTTCTCCTCCTTCGGAATTAGAGGAGATAAGACCAGTAGAACTTTTAGCCTTAGAGTTAGGGTATGCCTTAATCTATCTTGCGGATGAAAACAGAGGAGGGGATTTACTTGAAAGAATTAAAAATTTAAGAAAACATCTTGCTCAGGATTTAGGGATAAGAATACCTTCGGTCCATGTAAGAGATAACCTCAGTCTAAAGCCTGGAGAATATGTCATCCTGATAAAAGGGGTAGAGGTGGCTAAAGGAGAGCTTATGCCTAATTATCTCATGGCCCTTCCTTCTTCTCCTGACCTACCACCCCCTCCTGGGGCTATTCCTACTAAAGAACCTACCTTTGGTATGACCGCATATTTTATTCCTGAAGACCAAAAAGAAGAAGCAGAAATGTCCGGTTTTACTGTAGTTACCCTTTCTACGGTTATAACTACCCATCTTTCAGAGGTCGTAAAGAAATATGCTGACGAATTTTTAACCAAACAAGAAGTACAAAGAATTTTAGATAATATAAGTAAATATTATCCCAAAATAGTTGAAGAATGCTTAAATAATGCTAATTTAACTTTAATACAGAAGGTTTTACAAAACTTGATAAAAGAAGGGATCCCTCTGAGAGATTTTGTTACCATTTTTGAAACAATAAGTGATTATGCTCCTGCCATCAAAGATCCTGACGTATTGACTGAATATGTAAGGCAAAAATTAAACAGGTATATAGTTAAACCTTATTTAGTAAACGGAACTCTGCCGGCGGTAGTGGTAGGAGATGATATAGAAGAAGCCTTAAGAAAGGCTCTTCAAAGAACAGAACAAGGGGTATTTTTGATGGTAGACCCTAAGATAGGGAGCAAAGTAGTGGCAGCGTTAACCCAGGCCGTAGAAAGGGCAGGGCAGAAAAATTTGGTTCCTGCTATAGTTTGTAGTCCTACTATAAGAAGACATCTTAGAAAATTAATAGAAAGAAGTCTTTATTATGTTCCGGTTATTTCGCAGGCAGAAATTCCGTTTGAGGTTAAGATAGAAGTATTAGAGGTAGTTAAAATAGTCAGAGAATAAGGTATAAAAAATGAAAATTAAAAAGTTTAGAGGCAAAACCATTTTAGAAGCCTTAAATCAGGTGAAAAAGGCGTTTGGAGAGGATGCGGTTATTTTAAGCTCAGAAAAGGTAAAGACTGAGGAAGGAGATTTTTTTGAGATTACTGCAGCCATAGAAGAAACCGAAATACTGGTTCCTTCAGCTGTTAAAGAAGAAAAAAAATCTCATAACCTTACTAAATCCTTAGATGAAGAACTCAAAAATGATTTAAGAGAAATTAAAGAGCTTTTAAAAGAAGTTTTAAATCCACAGCTAAAAGATGCGACTTATTTAAAATATTTAGAAAAAGGGATACCGGCTTTTATTGCTAAGGATATGGTAGAAAAAAACATGGACCTTCCCATGTATATTGCTACTAAGATTAAAGAAAAAGGGGTAGTTCCTCATTCTAAGTATCAGGTTTTCATAGGAGAAGGTGGTGTAGGGAAGACTACTAACATTTTTAAAATAGCCGTTTGGTATAAATACAAATATGAAGCCAAAGTGTTAGTTTTAAGTTTAGACACCTATAAGATAGGCGGAGCCTTTCAAACCAAAAGATTAGCCGAACTTTTAGAGATAGATTTTGACATAGTAGACATAGAAGATTTTAAAGAGATAGCCCAAAGTTTAAGTAAATATGATTACATCTTGGTTGATACTCCGGGAATTAATAAAAAATTTAGTATATTGGATTTAGAAGAACTTTCGCAAGCTCTCTCTTTTTTGAGGTTCCAATGGGTAGTTAAGGCTACTGAACATTTTGAGTTTGGGTTAAGGTTGTGGGAAAAGATAGAAAAACTTCCAGTAGAGGGAATTTTTTTAACCTTTACGGATAAGATAAAAAACAGCCTACCTATAATTTGGTTGTTAGAAAGTAACCTTCCTCCTTTAACATTTATTTCCAATGGAGAAAGGGTGCCTGAAGACCTTGTAAAAGCTGAAGAAGAAATTTTAATAAAGTTATTTTTAAGAGGTTTTGAATAAAAAAAGAGTTGGAGGTTTTATGAGAAGCATAGCTGTTGCAAGCGGAAAAGGTGGGGTAGGTAAAACCAGTTTTGTGATAAACCTTTCGTTATCACTAACTCAGCTTCAACAAAAAGTTTTGATTTTTGATGCAGACCTTGGTCTGGCTAATGTAGACGTGATGCTGGGCATTTCCCCTAAGTATGACATAAGATATGTGCTTAACGGTGAGATGAGCCTAAAGGATATCATCTACCCCACAGAATACAACTTTGATATCATACCAGCAGGCTCTGGAGTGGTAGAACTTACCCATCTGACCTCTATACAAAAACTTTTGTTAAAAGAACAGATGGAAGAGGCTTTTAAAGGCTATGATTATTTAATTTTTGACTCTTCAGCCGGTATTTCAGAAAACGTGCTTTTTTTCTTTTTATTAGGGGGAGAAAGGATAGTCCTTTGTACTCCAGAACCAACCTCTATAGCCGATGCTTATGCTTTGATAAAGGTAGCTTATAAAAAACATCGTATCAAAGATTTTTACTTGGTGGTCAACATGATAAACCAAGAGGAGGACGGAAAGAAAATATATCAACAATTGCTTTATGTCCAAGAAAAGTTTTTACCAGAAATAAAACTTTCTTATCTTGGTGGTATCCCATATGATGAATGCGTAAAAAAAGCCATCAGGTCTCAAATCCCTTATCTCCTGTTATGTCCTGAAAAACCTTGTAGTTTAAAGATTAAAGAAATAGCCTATAAACTTATGAAGTATAACCCACAAGCCTCTCAAGGTTTAGAGGCTTTTTTAGAAAGGGTAGTTTCTTTAGGATAAAGAAGGAAAGGATGATTTATGGTCCCTAAAATCATCAATAAAATACTTTATCAAAAACCCCCTTTAGAAAAGGTAATAGAGGAGTTTTTGCCTACTATTAACTACTGGGCTAATAGATATGCTTTTCAAGGACAGCCAGTAATAAGCAAAGAAGATTTGGTATCTGTAGGAGTTATAGGCTTGATAGAGGCTTATCATCGTTATGATCCAACTAAGAAAGTAAAGTTTAGGACTTTTGCTGAATTTAGAATTAAAGGGGCTATGCTTGATGAAATTCGAAAAATAGATATAATACCAAGAAGTATAAGAGATAAAATAGATGAATTAGAAAATAAAGTAAAAGATTTATATAAAAATTTAGGAAGAATGCCAGAAGAAGGAGAAATCGCCCAGGCTATGAACCTTAGTTTAGAGGAATATCACAAGTTTTTAGAACACATAAAGGGCATTACTTTCATAGACATTCAAAGTTTTAAACAAAAGATGCCAGACTTAGAAGAAGAAGATATTTTTGAATTTATAGGAGATACTAAGGAAGATCCTTTTGAAAAGTATTCTCTCAAAGAGCTTCAAGAGGGGCTTGAAAAGGCTTTAGAATACCTTACCGAAAAGGAGCGTTTGGTTTTAGCCCTTTATTATTATGAAGGGTTAACGATGAAAGAAATCGCCAAGGTTTTAGAGTGTACAGAAAGTAGAGTTTCCCAACTTCACAACCAAGCTATAATTAAACTTAGAAGTATTTTAAACCAACCTAAAACAGGAGGTTAAGGGTTATGTCTTTAAACACAGACCTTAAAGTTCTGGTAGTAGATGATTTTGCTACGATGAGGAAGATTATAAAAAACATTTTGACCCAGTTAGGTTTTAAAAACATTTTTGAGGCTGACGACGGCACTTCAGCTTTGGATTTACTTAAGAAAGAAAAGATAGACCTTATCATTTCTGACTGGAACATGCCTAAGATGAGTGGGCTTGATTTATTAAAAGCAGTGAGAAATGACCCTAATTTAAAAGACATTTTGTTTGTGATGGTTACGGCTGAGGCACAAAAGGATAATGTTATCGAGGCTATTAAACATGGGGTTAATCAATACATAGTAAAACCTTTTACTCCTGAAACTTTAAAGGAAAAATTAGAAAAAGTCTTAGGAGGATAGTTTGGACGAAGAGCTAAAAAAAAACTTAGAAGAAATTAAAAAAGAAGTAGAAGAACCGTATTCTCAAGAGGAAAAACGGGTTGAATCTCAAGACCAAAAAGAGGTAGGTTCTGAAGAATTAAAGCCTGAAGAACAATCAGTTAAACAACCAGAGGAAAATCTTCTTTCTCCTGAAAAAGTTTCAGGTTTAGTAGAAGAACTGGTAGAAAAACCTGAAGAACCTTACTCCCAAGAAACAACCGTTGAACAAAGTGATAAAACTAAAAAATTTAGTCTTTTAAAAAATATATGGTTTTGGGGTATATTAGGTTCTATAGTTTTTCTTTTGGCAGGGGTTTACCTTATCTATAAAATTCTTTTTTTTCAGAAACCTCAAGAACCCCTTAAGACAGAGCTTTCTTCAGAAAAGACAGAACCTTCCTTTTCTAAGGAAACACCTGTTAATGCTACCGAAACTTCTAAGGTAGCTAAGATCATAATTTCCAAAATAGAACAAAAAGAAAACTATTATCCTTATAAATTTGAAATAAAAGAACTTTTAATTCCGGTAGAAAACAAAAACTACCTAAACGTAGACTTAGTGTTTTATTTTGATAATAGCACAACGATGAAAGAAATAGTAAACCAAGAAACCGCTTATCGGGAGTTTATTTATGAAAGATTACAAAAAGTACCTATATCTGTTTGGTTTGATCTTAACAAAAAAAAGGAGCTTGAAGAGGGTTTAAAAGAAGAGATGAAGAAAAAGGGATTACTTCCTGTCCCTCAAAAAATTGAAATAGAAGGGGTGGTGTTTAGAGGTTAAAAATGGGTAGTCTAACCATTACTTTTTTAGTCCTCTTAGTGGTGGTAGACCTTTTGATGATAGCAGGTTTTGTGTTTTTTTATTTAAAGTTTAAGAGGGTTTTTGACCTTCCTTGGGAAGAAATTAAAGAAAGCATAGACAGGGCTCAAGATTTGGTTAAAAAGTTAGAAGAATTACAAAAGACCAGTAAAACTTCAAGAGAGGGTCTTTTAGAAAATAGGTCAGTTAAAGATCAGGTGATTTATTTTTATGAAAAGGGTCTAACTCCTAAAGAAATAGCAAAACGTCTTAAAATAAGCGAGGCAGAAGTAGAGGTTATTTTAGCTTCTAAAAAACTAAGGTAAGCTTATGCAAATTACCGCTCCTGCTCCAATACTCTATCTTCCTGAAAACCTTTGGTTTCTTTTCAATCGTCCGGGAAGGGAGCTTATCATTAAGGTGTTGGGGATAGAAGGTAAAACCTTAAACCTTGAGTTAGGAGGGGAAAAATTTCAGGCGAGAATAGCAGGGGCAATTAATCCAGAAGATTTTAAGGTAGGAGAAAACATAAAAGTAAAGGTTTTACAAACAGGTAATCCTGTAGTCTTACAGGTTATTTCTGGAGAAAAAATCAGTTCTGACTTAAAAATTTTATATCTTATTTCTCAAGTAGGAAAAAGGGAAGGGGAACAAAAATTTCATGTTAAAGAAGAGTTAAACCTTCTTTCTACCCTCTTAACAGACCTTTTTGTCAAAAAAGACAAAAAGACTAAATCCTTAGAAGAAGGTATTAAAGAACTTTTAGGAGACAAGGTTAAATCTTCAGCCCTTGTTTATCAGGAAGATAAGTTGTTTATCCCTTTTCTGTTTAACGATGAACGTTCTTGGGGATATGTAGAGTTAGGGCCCCCTCAAGAAAGAAAAGGTAAGGTAAAACTTTTTTACCTTAAGTTTTATGGAGAATATTTAGGATTGGTTGAATGTTTTATAAGCTATGACGAAAGAGAAATCCTTTTAGAGCTTTATTTTTATAACCAAGAGGCCTATGAACTAGCAAAAAAAGAGTATAAAAATTTAAAAGACCTCTTTATTTTAAACCAAATTCAGTTTATAATTAAATTATATCTTGAGGAAAGTTTACCGGGTTATATTTTAGAAAAACAGGTTTAAAAAGTTTTAAAGAGGTAAAGTTAGATGAAGAAAGCACTAGTAGTAGATGATTCAAATGCTATAAGGCAGATAGAAAGAAAATATTTAGAAGAAATGGGGTTTGAAGTTCTTGAGGCAGAAAACGGTGAAGAAGCCTTAAAGGTTGTTAACGAAAACCCCGACATTCAGCTTATTTTGCTTGATTGGCATATGCCAGTGATGAACGGCTATGAATTTTTAGTGAAACTGCGGTCAAATCCTAAATGGTCTGACATTAAAGTTATGATGGTTACTACAGAAAATCAACAAAAAAGTGTAATCGATGCCATCTTGGCAGGGGCTAACGAATATTTGATGAAGCCTTTTGATAAAGAAATGCTTGAAACAAAAATTAGGTTTCTTCTGGAGGGTTTCTAATCGATGATTCGTGTCCTTGTAGTAGATGATTCCGCTATTATGAGAAAATTGATAGTGGATATATTGAAAGAAGAAAAAGATATAGAAGTAGTTGATACCGCCAAAAACGGGAAAGAAGCTATAGAAAAAGCTAAGACTTTAAAGCCAGATGTTATTACTTTAGACATAGAAATGCCTGAAATGGATGGGATTGAGGCGCTTAAATTTTTGAGAAAAGAAGTGCCTTCTACTAAGGTTATCATGTTTTCTTCTTTAACCCAGGAAGGGGCTAAAGCCACCATAGAGGCTCTTGCGTTAGGGGCTTATGACTTTGTCCCTAAACCCTCTACCAAATCTTTTTTAGAAAGTGTAAAACAAATCAAAGACCAGCTTATCCCTAAAATAAAAAGTGTTGTTCCTTTAAAGAGGATACAATCTATCTATCGACCTTCTCAGGTTAAAAAGGTTTTTAAAAAAGAAGATTTAAAAGTTTTAGGGATAGGGGTTTCTACCGGGGGACCACAAACTTTAATGCAGATTATACCTAAGCTTCCTAAAAGTTTTCCTGTACCTATCCTTATCGTCCAACATATGCCTCCTGTTTTTACCAAACAGCTTGCTGAGCGTCTTGACTCTCTTTCTGAGCTGAAAGTAAAGGAAGGTGAGCAAGGAGAACCTGTCCGGTCCGGTATGGTTTATATAGCCCCTGGAGATTTTCATATGGTGGTGAAAAAAGATAATGCAGAACCTAAAATTAGACTTCATCAAGGCCCTCCTAGAAATTTTTGTCGTCCTGCAGTAGATGAACTTTTTGAATCAATAGCCGAGGTTTATGAGGGTGCTTCTGTAGGGCTTATTCTTACAGGTATGGGTAGCGATGGAAAAGAAGGGGCTAAAAAGATAAAAGAACAGGGTGGGGTGGTTTTAGCGCAGGATGCTGAAACTTCTATTGTTTTTGGAATGCCAAAAGCTGTAATAGAAGCAGGTTTAGCCGATGAGGTTTTAAGCCTTGATCAAATACCCCAGAGATTAAAAGAAATTTTTAAGGTGTAAAAAGATGCAAAGAGAAATTTTTGAATTTTTTACCACTTTAGTTGAAAAAATAAGCGGTATTTCTTATAAAGAAGGTAAGGAGTATCTAATAGAAAGTCGTTTAAATGAACTTGCTTTAACCTTAGGGTATAAAAACCTGGAGGACCTTTATAGGGTTATAAGGAGTAAGGCAGATTATAAACTGATAAACGAGATTGTAGATTCTCTTACCACTAACGAAACTTACTTTTTTAGGGATCAGCATCCCTTTGATACCCTTAAAAATAATATTTTACCCGAGTTGTTTAAAAAAAGAGAAATAGAAAAGAAAATTTCTATTTGGTCTGCCGCTTGTTCTACAGGACAAGAGCCTTATAGTATCGCTTTGCTTCTTCATGAATACTTTCAAGCCTATCTCAAAACTTACCAGATAGAAATTTACGCTACAGACATATCTAAAAAAAGTATCGAAAAAGCGAAAACAGGGGTTTATAACCAAATAGAGGTTAACAGAGGGTTACCTGTAGTCTTTTTAGTTAAATACTTTAAACAAGAGGGTGCCAACTGGAAGATAAACGATAACCTAAAGAACATGGTTCGTTTTGACTTGTTAAACCTTCTTGAGACCTCTCAAAAGGTTAGAACTAAATTTGACATTATTTTTTGTCGTTATGTGCTTATTTATTTTGCCGCTGAGACTAAACAAAAAGTTTTTAAAGACCTCTGGAATGTGTTAAAACCTGGTGGTTATTTGATTTTAGGAGCAACAGAAATAGCTCCGGTTTCTTTCCCTGACATGGAGAAAAAGGTTTTAGGGAAGACGGTTTGCTATTATAAAAAAGACTAAACTTTGGCCTTTGAAGTATGAATTTTAAACAGTTTAGTTCCTTTGAAGAGGCAAAAAGATTTTTTAGAGAAAGGGTTAAAAAACTTCATCCTGACAGAGGAGGAAATAAAGAGGAATTCTTAGAACTTATAAAAAACTATGAAGAGTTTTTTCAATCTTATCAAAAGATTTCTAAAATCAAAGTCTTACAAAGACCTATTTTAAAAGGAAATTATTTTTTCTCTGTCCTTGAGTTAACCGTAGAAGAGGTTGCCCTTGGTGGAAAAAAGAAGGTTGAAATCCCTGGAGAAGAAAGGGTATGTCCAAAATGTGAAGGCTTAGGTAAAAAAAGAGAGGGTCCTATTTCTAAATGTGGTTTTTGTAAAGGTGTAGGTTTTGTTGAAACGTTTGACCAAAGGAAAGAAACCATTTCTTACCTTACCTGTCCTTATTGTAAAGGTCAAGGGGTAATCCTTACTGAAAAATGCGATGAATGTAAAGGTAAAGGTTATGTTAAAGTGCTCAACGAGTTTTGGCTGGACCTTCCTTTAGGATTAAAGGAAGGAGATTATGTTTTTGTAGAAAAAGAAATACTTGGGGTTGACTATGACCTTTATTTAGAGGTAATCATCAAACCTCATCCTTATTTTTCTCTCCAAAACGGAGATCTTATATACCGTTGTCAAATTCCTTTCTGGGAAGTCCTTATAGAAGATTTTATATCTATCAAGACCTTAGAGGGGGAGGAAAGGGTTCCTTCTAAACTTTTTACTGAAGGACGTCCGGTGATCCTTAAAGGAAGAGGTCCGTTTTTGCCTGACGGAAAGAGAGGAAACTTAATCGTGGAATATCAAATCTATTTACCTCAAAACCTTACTCAAGAAGCTAAAGAGTTATTGAAAAAATTAGTGGACTTAATAGAAAAAAATTAATCTTTTTTATAAAAATTTTTTAAACTCTTTAATCGATTATTCCTGCAAAGTCTAAGAAGACTTTCCAAGTTTCCTTTTTATTTTTAGGAAACTCTTCTAAAATAAGGGCCTGCCACTTGGGAGGCTTAGGTGGTTTTAAAAGCCTAAGTCCTGCTTCTTCAGGGGTTTGATTCCCTTTTTTTAAATTACATTTTTTACAACAGAGGACTACGTTAGTCCAGACGGTTTTACCACCTCTGCTTTTAGGGATCACATGGTCTATGGTCCTATCCTTGGGATTTTTTAAAATTTTTCCGCAGTATTGACAGGTAAACCTATCTCTTAAAAACAAATTTTGTCTTGAAAAAATAACCTCGTTTTTAGGAAGGCTTTCATAAAAAGGCAAGTAAATGGCTTCAGGTATAAGGATAGAGATAGAAGGACTTTTTATTATCTTAGCTCCGTTTTCATAAAACATACTTATCTTTATCCAATCGTCAAAGGTATGGGTGGTCCAATCTGGGGTTATAACCTTAGCTGTACCTTTTACCAAATGGCAAATAGCCTTCTGAACAGTGGTTATTTGGACTGCTTGATAATACTTGTTTAACACTAAAACTTTTTCATGTAGGAGCGATTTTCCCATGTTTATAAATTAAGAGCTTTTTTAAACTGTTTAAGCCAATCCAAGGCTTTTAAAGCTAAATCCTCAGGAAGGCTTCCTAAACCACAAGCCGGAGTAAAAAGACTTCTTTTTAAGATTTCTTGTTCAGCAAAACCGGTTTTGTTAGCCAGATCCTTCAATTGGACCTTAAACCGATTTAATATCTCCTCAAAACTTACCTCCTTTAACTGGGCACTGTCTGTAGGCACAACCCCCCAAGCTAAATACTTATCTTCTTTCTTTAGAAAGTTTTTAATATCTTCTGCATAAATACTTAATTTTTCGTAAAAATTAAAACTATCAAAACTTAAGATATCTATTTCAGAATTTAGGGGAAGGTCCCAGGAGGTATTGGCGCAGATATGAATACCTGTTAGAAGGTTAAAATTTTTAAGACCTAAGGCTATTTCGTTTAACATGTTAAGGACTTCTTCTTTGGTAATGGTAATAAAGGAAGAAGAACCAAAACCTGCAAGACCTGGTTCATCAAGAAAGATGATGACTATCGGTGCGACCTTTTTAAGTTTTAATCCTTGGGCTAAGGCTTTAAGAAAAACAAACTTAACGATAAGGTCTTTAAGTTCATCTTTAAAAATAGGACTTTCTCCAGTATGAAGTTTTAGTCCAGAGGCTAAGGTAAACGGTCCGGTAATTTGACCTTTTACTAACCGGGGATTTACCTCAGAGGCTATTTCTAAAAAGACCTTAAAACCTAAGGAGGTAGCCTCAGTTAACTCAAACTTAGCTAACTCATTTAATTGATTTTCTTCAAGGATTTTAAGGTAGGTCTCGTAAAAGTTTAACATTTGTTCTTCGAACTCAGGTGAAGAAGTATCTAAACATTCTTTTTCCCAGTTAAAACCAGGAAGACCTTCGTTAAACTGAACCAACATTCCTTCATTTTTGCGTTTAGAAAGTTGAGGCCAGGCAGGGATGTCTAAATATTCGAACACTAATTTTACAGCTTTTTCAGCCTCAAAAAAAGGAAGGCTTCCTATGTGGGTGGTTTTAAAGTTTTCAGGAAGGATACCCATCTATCGTGCCTCCTTGTCAGTTTAAAAGTCTAAAGTTTTTATAACTTTAACTAAAAATTTTAAAAAAGGCAATACAAAGGTTGAAAATATCTTGTTTTTTTATCAACCACGCAATTTAAAAATGAAAGAAAAATCAAACCTTTATTTTACATAATATACATTATCGGAAGTTAATAAACAAAAACTTAAAAGTTCAACCTACCTTTATCTGATAAAAAATGTTATAATTAAACTTTCAGAAACCTTGATAAAGGAGGTTCTAAGGTGAAATCTTGGTTTATTTATGTGTTTGGGAGATGGATTTTGCTTTCTGGTATAGCCGGTGCATTGATGCAATATCTTTTAAGCGATATGCTAAAAATACACACCATACCGGCTTTTCTTCTTAATCAATTTATCTTGGCTAATGTCTTTTGGTTTATAGATAAAGCTATTTTTAGAGGTTATTTTAGCATTCCTCACATTACCCTTTGGCAAATAGAAAAAAACGTAAAATGTGCTGATTGCGGAGTTATAGGAGAAGGATACAGGGTGGTAAAGGCAAAAAATTATGACCGTCTAAACGACCCTGAACCTGAATTTAGGTGCTCTACTTGCAGAGAACGTAAGCTTGAAGAGTTAAGAAAAAGAGGCATAGAGGTGTAACCATGAAAGTGTTAGCGTTTGGGTTAGGTGCCTTAGGAACGGTTTTTGCAGTTTCTTTAAAAAATGCAGGTTATGAAACCTATGCTTTTATTAAAGAAAACCACCTTTCCCAGTTAAAACAACCCCTTCGAATTACCGGTCTTTTTGGAGAAAAACAAGCTGTCATAGACGGATATTTTACCCAACCTAACGACCTAAAATCTTTAGACCTTGACTTAATAATCCTTACGGTCAAGGCTTTTGATACCGAGAAAGCCCTTTTGCAGATAAAAGAATTTATAAAACCAAACACTTTGCTTTTGATCGCACAAAACGGTTATGGAAACTACGAAAAGGCTACCCAACTGATCCCTAAAAATCAGATAATTCTTTCAAGGATTATTTTTGGGGCTAAGTTGATATCTCCTGGGGTGGCTAAGGTTACTGTTTTTGGGGACGACGTAGTTATAGGACAACCAGAAAACACCATCCCTAAAGAAACGTTAGAAAACTTAGCTAAAGTTTTTACTCAAGCGGGAATTCCTACCAGGGTATCTGAAGAGGTTTATTCCATCCTTTGGGAAAAAATCATCTACAACTCAGCCTTAAACCCCTTAGGAGCCCTTTTAGAAAGGACCTACGGAGAACTTGCCGAAAACTATGAAACTCGATTTCTTATGGATAAAGTTATAGAAGAAATTTTTGAAGTCTTAAAGGCCTATAATATTAAAATCAGATGGGATAACCCAGAAGATTATAAAAAACATTTCTATCAAAAACTTATCCCTCCCACAGCAGCCCATTATCCTTCTATGTATTATGACCTCAAAAACAGAAAAAAAACAGAGATAGACGCTCTAAACGGAGCCATCGTAAACCTTGCCGAGCAAAAGGGACTAAAAACTCCTGTTAATAAGTTTATTACTCTGATGGTCAAACAAATAGAAACAAACTTTTAATCCTCTCTTACTTCTTCAAAGATTTTTAATTTTTAATCGGCATTGTTTACCGTCTGTTCGTTCCCAAATCATCCAAAATCAAGGAATTGTTTTCTAACCTCTTCTAAAGTGTTTTTTGTTTGGCTTATAAGCAAAATTTAATTTTAAAATGGAAATACCGGTGTGTTTAAAAGTTTTTTTAAAGTATTAAAAATTACCCTTGACATATTGTTATTTAGCTATATAATAATTTTTAAAAATAACTAAAGGGGGTTCGGTTAGATGAACCTAAAATATAGGTTTTCTAAACTTTTCAAAGCCCTTTCTGACCCTACCAGACTTGAAATTTTAGTCTTATTATCCATAAGACCTCATTGTGTTTGTGAATTGGTAAACATTATAGGTTCTTCACAGCCTACCATTTCAAGACACCTTCAGGTATTAACCGAGGCAGGGATAACTGTTTATAAAAAAAATAAATCTTTTATCATATATAAGCTTTCCCCTCAAGATGAGTTTATAGCCAAAGTCATAGAGGTTTTCCTTGAGGAAATAAAAAAACAATCTTTATACCAACATATAGCCGCTAAAACCACCATGGTTTCTGAATTTTTAAATCCATAGAGGTTATAGGAGGATTAGATGTGGAAAAAAGAACTTAGATTTTTATTAGCTGCTGGGTTTATTTTTTTATTTTTTTATTTTTTGCCTTTTGATCAAAGGGTTATAGTAGGTTTAAAAGAAGCTGTTTATTTAACGCATGAATACGCAAGAGAACATGTCATTTTTTGTTTATTACCTGCTCTTTTTATCGCCGGAGCTATTTCCACGTTTTTGTCTGAGGCTTCGGTGATGAAATATTTAGGTGCGCAGGCCCCTAAACATGTTTCTTACAGTGTAGCCAGCGTCTCAGGGGCTATTCTCGCTGTCTGTTCTTGCACGGTCCTTCCTATTTTTGCAGGAATTTATTTTAGAGGTGCAGGTATAGGTCCTGCTACCACCTTTCTTTACTCCGGACCGGCTATAAACATTTTAGCCATAGTGCTTACCGCTAAAATTTTAGGTTTGAACATAGGTATTGCAAGGGCTATAGGAGCAATATTAGGAAGCATTTTAATAGGACTTTTAATGGCTTACCTTTTTAGAAAAGAAGAAAAAATAAGGTTAGGTGAGATGGAATTAACCGAAGAACCTGAAACCATCCCTTTTTATCAAAGGGTTACCTTACTTGCTACTTTAGTAGGTATTCTGATTTTAGCTACCTGGGGAGGTAAAACAGGTATAGCTGGGATTATTTTTTCGTTAAAGTGGTATCTCGTTTCTTTTTTAGTTTTATTACTTGGTGTTGAAGTGGTTTTTTGGTTTGGAGTTTCTGCTACGATGTTATTGATTACAGCCTTACTGGTAGGGTTAACCCAAGTTGTTTTTCACGAAAAAGAAATCACTTTTCTCGTGGGTTTGATAGGATTTAGTTATGCCCTTTATAAAACCAAAGGTGAGATGGAAAAATGGTTTCAGAACACCTATCTTTTGGGAAAACAAATTTTACCGCTACTTTTAGCCGGAGTTTTTGTAGCAGGTTTTTTCTTAGGAAGGCCTGGACATGAAGCCTTTCTTCCTTCCTCTTATATAGCCTCTTTAGTGGGTGGTAATTCCCTTTGGGCTAACTTTTTTGCCAGCCTTGTAGGGGTTTTGATGTATTTTGCCACTTTGACCGAAGTGCCTATTGTGCAAGGGCTTTTAGGGTCTGGTATGGGATATGGTCCTGCTTTGGCACTTTTGCTTGCTGGACCAAGCGTAAGTTTACCCAGCCTTTTGGTGTTGAAAAGTATTTGGAGGGTTAAAAAAACCTTAGTTTATGGAGGCTTAGTAATTGTTTTATCTACTATTTTAGGATATATTTTTGGATTTATAACACGATAAAAATTTACTAAAAATTTCAGGAGGAGGTTAAAACATGACGAAATTTGTAAAGGTTTTTGGTCCAGGGTGTTTAAAATGTGAAACTCTTTATGAAAACGTCAAAAAAGCCGCAGAAGAATTAGGAATAGAGACTTTCATAGAGAAAGTTCAAGACATTAAACAGATGGCTCTTTTTGGAGTTTTTAAGACCCCAGGATTATGGATAGATGGACAAGTAGTTTCTCAAGGAGAAGTTTTATCTGTGGAAGAGATTAAAAAGCTGCTATCAAAATAGTTGAAAAAGTTTACCTTTTTCCAATTTATAAATTTTATTGGTAACCTCTTTGAGAAATTCTATTTCATGAGAAACTATGAGATAGGTAGATTGCGTCTTTAAAAATTCTATCAGTTTGGTTTTGCTTTGGTCATCAAGGCCTGAAGAAGGTTCATCTAATAGATAGCAGAGAGGGTCCATGGCAAAGATTCCGGCTAAAGCAACCAGCTTTTTTTCTCCTCCTGAAAGCTTATAAACAGGACGTTCTAAAAGATGGGATATACCAAAAAATTGGGCTACCTTTTTTATTATTTCTTTAACCTCTTCTGAAGTTTTTCCCATATTAAGAGGGCCAAAAGCTATGTCTTCTTTTACCGTGGGGCAAAAAAGTTGAGAGTCTGAATCCTGAAACAAAAGGCCTATCTTTTGTCTTATTTCTATAAAGTCTTTTTCTTCTTTCCTTTCTTTTTCTAAAATAACTATCCTTCCTTTTAAGGGTTTAAGAAAACCCATAATAAGGTAAAGAAGGGTGGTTTTCCCTGCTCCATTATGACCGATAAGCCCTATTCGGTCCCCTACCCTAACCTCTAAGTCTAAACCATCAAGCACCACACGGTCGTTATACTTAAAAATTAAGCCTTTGAGTTCTATCAGTTTTTCCATAGAAAAGATATTATAAATTAAAAAAGTAAATTAAAAAGATAACCGCTATGGAGAAAAAAGCGAAAACCAAGTCTGAAGTTTTTAAGAAAAAGTGGTTTAAAACCGGGAAAAAACCTTTGAAACCTCGAGCTAACATGGCTCGGTAAACCTCTTCTGACCTCTCAAAACTTTTAACCAGAAGAGAGGCTACTAAATAACCATAGGTTTTGTAGGTTTTAAGGTCGTTTTTAGGAACAAAACCTCTTGCCAAGGCTGCTCTTTTTATTTTAAGATATTCTTCATGTAAAACGGTTATATACCTATAAAAGACAAAAAACACGGTTACCAATTTTGCCGGAACCTTAAAATGAAGCATAGCGTGAGCTAAAGCAAAAACATTAGAAGTGCCAAGTAATGCAATCGTAGCCATTAAAATGGCATTACATTTTAAAGTAATAATAAGGGCTTGGTGTACACCTTCTAAACTAACCTTAAAATAAGCAGTCTCTATTATATAAGGATTTGATTTATACATAAAGGGGACAAAAACCCAGAAAAATAACAAAAAACCATTAGCCGGAATAAGTCGGTTTAAGACTTTTTTAAACTCAAGTTTCGCTAAGATAAGAAAAACTATACCGGTAATTAAATAAAGAAAAGGAACCAACAACCCCTTGGCAGCGATACATAAACTCACAAAAAACAGAAAAACTATAATCTTAACCCGAGGGTCAAAAGAATGAAAAATAGACCTTCCCTCAGCAAAAACCTCTAAATGCATCTTTCTATAACCTTAACTTTTCTTAGCTTTTAACATAGCCAACAAACCTAAAACCCCAACGATATAACCTATTCCTCCTAAAATGTCTTGCAACCTAACCCTGTTTAAATCTTTTTTTAAATCTAAAAAATTTACCTTAAAGGAGTTTAACTCTTCGTCTAAGACCTCTTTTACTGCAGCCTTTATCAAATCTTTATCTATTTCTACTTGTCTTGTATTTTTTACATCAATTTTTTTGATATCTTCTTTATTTTGCATGTTAATCATTTCTTTTTTTGTGTCTTTATTTGCAGATTTATTCGCAAGAGGTTCTTCTTTTATCCCTTCTAACTTTTTTTCTGCCAGATGTCCTTCTCCTGCTATCAGTCTTACCAATAAAGGCTCTTTTTCGTTGATTTTAATTTCAAACCTACCCTTTTCGTCTGTTATGGTTTGGGCTATTTTGTTTCCTTTTAAGGAACAAACTTCCACAGTGCATTTAACACAGGGAGCACCGTTAGCAAAGTAGCCTTCTCCAGAAACCTTCTCTCCTTCTCTAAACACAAACAGGTTAACCTTATGGGCTAAACCAATATCATAAAAAGTTAAACATAAAAATAGTAATAATCCTAATCTACTAAAAAATCTAAGCTTCATTTTTTAATACCTCTGGTTTTATTTTTAGGAGATATACCAAGATAAACCCGGTTACCAACCCTTCTACCACCGCGATAGGTAGATGGGCTATAACCAGAGTTTCACAAAGCACCAAAAATTTTTTTTCGGTAAAATAAAGGGAAAGGGCGGTTAAAAACCCAGCCCCCAAAATACTTAAGGTTCCAGCTAAAAAACCGGATACAAAGGATAGTTTCTGATTATCCTCTGCAATAAATCTTTTAAAAAGATAATAACAGACCACCCCAGGGAAGGCCATGTTAAAGGTGTTTATCCCTAAGGTGGTAAACCCTCCAAACTGAAAAAAAAGTGCCTGAAGCAACAGACCTAAAAAAACCGCCACAAAGGTGTTCCACCCAAGAAGGATACCTACCATCCCGTTTAGTACTAAATGGGCGGCTGAAGGACCTATCGGCACGTGAATAAGAGAGGCAATAAAAAAGGCGCTTGAAAGCACTGCCACTTCAGGAATTTTTTTGACAGAAAGAAGCTTTAAAGCAATAGCTAAACCGGTTAAGGTTAATCCCCATCCTGCTATCAAAACAGGTGGGGAAAGCACTCCTTCTGAGATATGCATTTATTTGCCACCTCTTTTAGGTTTGGGATAAGCCTTTACCCAAAGGACTGCGTCTAACTCTAAAGGATATTCCTTTCCATCAGCACC
The DNA here is from genome assembly GCF_008630935.1 of Thermodesulfobacterium sp. TA1. Classification (NCBI taxonomy): domain Bacteria; kingdom Pseudomonadati; phylum Thermodesulfobacteriota; class Thermodesulfobacteria; order Thermodesulfobacteriales; family Thermodesulfobacteriaceae; genus Thermodesulfobacterium; species Thermodesulfobacterium sp. TA1. The sequence continues at coordinate 950,848 of NZ_CP043908.1, read as the reverse complement.
TTTTATCTTTCCACCATCGGTAATCGCTGAAAAACCCCACCATCCTTCCCAAGGTATGGCATACTCAAAAAAGCCGTTGGCATCTGTTTTTACTACTTGGGTAACCAGGCTATCATAAGGGGCTTTTAACCCTTGGGTATTAAGATATTCTACCTCAACCTCAACATTAGCCGCAGGTTTACCGTCAACAAGCACCTGTCCTTTAAACAGGTTGCCTTCCCATAAAGCAAAAGGCTTAACCATAGGGATGATTTCTGCTTTAAGGCCTAAAGGCTGATCCCATCCATCTTCTTTACCAAACGCAGAAATAATCACCTTGGTGATCTGCTGAATGTATTTTTCTTCAGCTGGTTCAAAGTAAGGTTCTGGGTCTACATAAAGCTGATATACCCCAGGTTTTTTAAGGTTTAAATTGGTGATATATTTAGGCACCTTTTGGTTGCTTCCTTTGGTAGAAGGAATTAACTCTATCTTCCAGTCAACAGGAATTATTTCTCCTTCTACGATAAGCTCACTTTTTTTGATCTTAAAATTCATATGAGGTCCACCTTCCATCGGATGGGTAAAAAGTGACTCCACCTTAACAGGTTTATTTTGGATCACCACATTGTCTACCTCAGGCTTTAAAACTAAAAAATGGGCACAAGAAAAGGTAGCACTAATCAAAATAGTAGATGTGCTTAAAATTACACTTTTAAAAATTTTTCTCATTTTTATCCCCCTTTTTTAATTTAGTAGCTACAAATGATAGCTATAAACCTAATTTTAATTTTGTCAATAGCTAAACTTAACGATCGTTAAAAACTGACCATTAAGGTTTAAGCCCCGAATTTTTTAAGTCTTCCTGCATGGGCTAAGAGAAGGGGCATAAGTTTATAGGCATAAAACATCCCTAACTCACCTTTTAGACATTCTCTTTCAGTAAATCTTTCAGAGGTATTACCTAAAACATAAGGAGAAAAAATAAGGGTAGGCACAGGATGCCAAGAATGCCCCTTCATAATACATGGGGTAGAATGGTCTCCGGTGATACAAAGGACTGTAGGGTTTAAATTTAAAATTTCAGGAAGGCTCTGATCAAAAGTTTCTATTATTTTTACCTTCCCCTCGGCGTTTCCGTCTTCTCCGTAAGAATCGGTTTTTTTTATATGTATAAAAAAGTAATCGTAGTCTTCCCAAACTTCCTTTAAAGTTTGTATTTCATCTTTTATATCCATGCCTTTAAAAGAAAGTATTTTCATCCCTACCAGGCTTGCCAATCCTTTATACATCGGATAGGTAGCTATACAACATGGGTTTAGTCCGAACCTTTCTTGTAAAGTAGGAAGATTAGGTTTTACAGAAAAACCTCTAAGCAGCACAAAGTTAGCTTTAGGTTCATCTTTTAAAATTTCTGAAGCTTGAGTAATAAACTTAGAGACAACCCCTATTATCTTTTTCACTTCAGGTGTGGGAGAGGAAAGCGGTAAGGGTGCTTTTCCTAAGACTTGAGGGTCTGTATCGTTTATTAGGTTTACGGCTTCAGGTACCTTTTCTGGAAACCTGAAAACCACCACAAAACGATGTTCCATCCCAGGTTTTAAAATAATCTCAACATCCTCTATGTTTTTTATCTTTTCAGAAAGTTTAGCGATCAATCTTTGGTTTTCTTCGGTTGGTATTCTTCCTGCCCTTCTATCTATCACGATGGGGGTTTGTTGATGGTATTCTACGGTAGCAAAATTTCCTCTTACTGCAACGTCTGTGTCTCTCAATTCTATCCCTACCCCTAAGGCCTCTAATACTCCACGCCCTATGGTAATTTGAGAAGGGTCATATCCAAAGATACCAAGATGTCCTGGACCGCTGCCTGGGGTTATGCCATAGTCTACAGGAATATGAAGTCCTGTAGCTGATTTTTTGGCCAATCGATCGAGGTTCGGGGTATAAGCTAACTCTAAGGGAGTTTTTCCTTCTTTTACAGGTAGGTCCCCTATTCCGTCAAGGACTACTTTGACAATTTTCCCCTCTCCTTTTTTGATAAGACCTTCAACAAGCCCCATCGTTTTCCTCCCTTTTGTTTTTTCTCTATTTTATCATATAATTATAAAACCATGAAAACTTTAAAACTACTTTTTTTGTCGTTAGGAATTGGTTTTTTGGGTTATTTGGTCGGTTATCCACTGTTAGTTGATGTATCTTCTTTAAAAACTCAAAATCCAAAGCTTACGGCTATGATGAAATATAGGATGAAACAGTGGGAGAAAGAAGGGAAAAAGGTCCAAATAAGACAAATCTGGGTTCCCTTAAGTAGTATCTCTCCTTATCTAATCAAAGCGGTATTAATAGGAGAGGACGACAAATTTTATAGGCACGAAGGGTTTGACTTTGAAGGTATCAAAAAAGCCTTAGAAAAAAATTTGAAAGAAGGAAAACTTAAATATGGAGGAAGCACTATTTCACAACAGCTTGCTAAAAATCTTTATTTGAGCCCGTCTAAAAACCCTATAAGAAAAATCCAAGAGGCTATCATTACCCTAAGACTTGAAAAAACTTTATCAAAAAAACGTATTTTAGAGATATATCTTAATGTTGCAGAATGGGGAGAAGGTATTTTTGGGGCTGAAGCAGCGGCTAAACATTATTACGGAAAAAGTGCTAAAAACCTTACCCCTTGGGAAGCGGCAAGATTGGTAGCAGTACTTCCTAATCCTTTAAAATATAATCCTTTAGGAAATCAACCTTATGTAGAAAAAAGAAGTCGATTAATCTACTTTATCATGAAAAAAAGAGGTATCATAAAAGAAGAATATAAAAATATAGAAAATGAAACTGAAGACATAACCGAACCTGCTCTTGACTCTCTACAGTCTGAAACACCTGAAGAAAAACCTACCCAGCCTGTATCAGAACAAACACCGGTTTTAGAGCCTACTAAAGAACCCCCATTAGGAGAAGATAAAAACCAAGAAAAAACAGAATAAAGAGTTTTAGTATATAGATTTATCCTTCCAAATTTCTTCTAAGCGTTCTGTTTCTGCATCTTTTTCTTGGATAGACTTTTCCCAATCTATTTTTTTCTGAAACAGTTCTACCTCATGTTTAATCAGCTTTTCTTTAAACTCTGGATGAGAAAGATAAGGAAGGGCTACGTTGAGGAAACCTTCTTTCATGGTAGAAAATAGCTGATTTATCTGGTCTTCAGGCACAAAATTTCTTTCTTTCCTATAACGGTAGTAAACCTTTCCGTCGGTTTTTTCCAGAAAAAGATTATAATAAGTGTCATTAGCAAAGTCTTTTTTTTCAGGTTCAACCCCGACCTGGATTAAAAGCCCTACCAACCACCTGTCTCCAGCAAGTCTTCTGGAGTAATCCCATATTTCTAACGTTAATCCATTTTCAAGTTGTATCTTATCAACCATTTTTCCCTCCCAAAGTGGTATATGATGTTTAGATGGTGGTAACCATCTGTAAGCCATAAAAGTAAATTTAATAGAGAAACCCTAAAAGTCAACCTATAATAGTGTAGCCTTGGAGGTAATCTAAACTATCCACATAATTAGAGAATAAAGAACTAAAAAAGCATCTTATAAAAGGGATTGTCTAATTATCATCCAACAGAAAATTTATAACCAATCGTTGGTTTCATTGACAACAAGCAGATAAGTAATTATATTTTTAAAAAGAAGTAAAAATTAAAAGATTTCAAAAGGAGGATTTATGAGTAAAAAAGGAGATAAATGGATTAAACATAGGTATGTGTTTGAAACCAACGAAGATCCCTATGCAATGAAAGAGGCTCCTTCTGGAGAGGCTATTTGTCCAAGATGTAAGGCTGTGTTTAAAGATAAACGTTGGGTTATAGACGAAGAGTTGTACGAAGAGTTGAAAGAAAGCGATAGTGTTCCTCAAATTATCTGTCCTGGTTGTAGGAAAGCTATGGACCAATATGCAATGGGTTATCTTTATATTTCAGGAAACTTTTGGGAAACTCATAAAGGGGACATCATGAAGCTTCTAAACAACGAATATGAAAGGGCACGTAACATTAATCCGTTACATCAAATCATAACCATCAACGAAGAAGACGGTAAAACCGTTATTGAAACTACTACCGACCATTTAGCCCAAAGATTGGGAAGGGCTTTATATAGAGCTTATAAAGGAGATTTAGAGTTTAGATGGTCTAAAGGAGATAAATTAGTAAGAGTATACTGGTATAGAGACAAATAACCGATGAGTTTAACCATAGCCTTTGCCATAGATTTTAAAAAATTAACCCCTAAAGTAATAACTTCTGGTCTTTTCCTAAAAAAATATTTTCCCGAAGTTTCTAAAATAATCCTCTTTCATGCTATAGAATACTTTTTAACACCTCCTGCCTATTTACAGCCTTACTTAGAAAAAGAAAAACAAAGATTAGAACAAGACCTAAAAGCCCTTAGTCAAAGTTATTTCAACGAAGAAATTAAAAAAAATATAACCATCGAGACCAAAGTTATCTTAGGAAACTTTTGGGAGGCACTTTCTAAGTTTATCCATCAAGTTAATCCTTTTGTCGTGGTTTTAGGTTATTTACCCCATCTTTTAAAAGTACCTACTGCAGAAAAAATGGTTGAAAGATTAAACTGTAATTTTTTGGTGGTAAAAGAGACCCCGCTTACTAAACTTAAAAGATTGGGGTGTCTTATAGACTTTTCTGAATCAAGTAAAATGGGTTTAAACTTAACTACTCTTTTAAGTAGGAATCCTGAGGTAGAGGTATTCTGTTTAAATGTGATACAACCACCAGATTTTATTAAGAAAACTTTCTTAAACCATGATCCTTTAGAAGAAGAAATAAACCAAAGAAATCGCCTTTGGCAAGAATGGTTGAAAAGTTTTTCAAACAATCAAGAGTTTATCCAAAAATTAAGGTTTGAAATCGCTGTGGGCAATCGGCTTGAAAAGATAGAAGAATTCGTAAAAAAACAACAGATAGATTTGCTAATCATGGGTAAAAGAGGTAAAATGGTTCAAAAAGGTTTAGGCTCTATCGCCAGAGAGGTTATCAAAAAAATCGAAATCCCTATTTTGGTAGTAGATAAAGTTTAAAAAGGGTTTACTTATGGATGTGATTTTACTAATTACAGCATTATTAATAATATTAATCTGTGCTGAAGTTTTTACTAATGGAGTAGAAAACCTTGGAAAAGCACTTTCTTTATCTCAAGCGGTGGTAGGTAGTGTGTTAGCGGCAGTAGGCACAGCCCTTCCAGAAACGATTATCCCCTTGGTAGCCATCCTTATGTATAAAGGAGAGGAAGGTTCTGCCATAGGAATAGGGGCAATTTTAGGAGCCCCTTTCATGTTGGTTACCGTGGGTTTGTTTTTAGTAGGTTTAGGCGTTTTCTTAAGCTATTTTTTGAAAAGAAGAAAGGTTTTAGAGGTCCATCTTGAGCCTCAAACCTTTAAAAGGGACTTTACTTTTTTTTTGATAAGCTTTTCCTTAGCGATCTTTTTTCCCTTTTTCTTAGAAAACAATCGGTTTGTACATTATGTAATTGCTTTTTTATTGCTTATTAACTATATAATCTATCTTTTTTTTACCTTTCGTGCAGAAAGTTTAGAGCTTGAGTCTGAGGAAAAACTTTATTTAGGAAAATTGGCAGAAAAGTTATTAGGTATCAAAAAATTTTCAAAAGTTCATATGGTGTTTTTATCTTTTACTCAAGTGTCTTTAGCGCTTATGTTGATGGTTAAAGGTGCTCATCTTTTTGTAGAAAAATTAGAAATTTTATCTCGTAATTGGGGGTTAAATCCTTTACTTTTTGCCCTTTTAATTGCTCCGGTAGCTACTGAACTTCCTGAAAAGTTTAACAGCTTAATCTGGACGATGAAAGAAAGGGATATTTTAGCGCTTGGTAATATGACCGGAGCTATGGTTTTTCAGTCTACCTTTCCTGTAAGCGTAGGACTTATTTTTACCAACTGGCAAGTAGAGGGCTTGGCTCTGATTTCAGCCATTATCGCCATAGCCTTAGGAGGTTTATATCTCTTTTTTTTAACCTTTTTTAAAAGGGTTCCTCTTTATCTTTTTCTAATATCTGGATGGTGTTATTTAGTTTACGGATATTTAGTAATCAAAAGCTTTTTCGGTTAAAATTTTATGTCTTCAATTTTAACCTGGTTATACAACTTAGGTTTTCATCGGATAAGACCTGGTTTAACAAGAATTACTAAGGTCTTAGCAAGGTTGGGAAATCCTCAAAAAAAATTAAAAATCATTCATGTTGCTGGGACCAACGGAAAGGGGTCTACCTCTGCTATTTTAGCTGAACTTTTAAAACACCAAGGTTTTAAGGTGGGACTTTATACTTCTCCTCATCTTTTTAAGCTTAACGAAAGATTTAAGGTTAACGGCCAAGACATACCGGATGAAATCCTTGAATCATTAATAAAAGAGGTTAAAGAAAAATCTCAAGATTTAAACCTAACCTTTTTTGAGGTTACCACTGCCGTTGCTTTTCTTTATTTTTTTCAAGAAAAAGTAGATTTTGCTGTGATTGAATGCGGTATGGGTGGAAGGCTTGATGCAACCAACGTGATTTTTCCTAAGGTAAGTATAATTACTAACGTTGGCCTTGAACACACTAAATACTTAGGAGATACTTTAGAAAAAATAGCCTATGAAAAAGCAGGAATTATCAAAAGAGGGGTTCCCTGTGTTTTGGGAAACATCAAGCCCCAAGCTTTGCCGGTGTTTCTTCAAAGATTATCTCAAGTAAAAGCACAAGGTTATTTTTTAAACAAAGATTTTAGGGTTATTAAAAACAAACAACTTTGGGATTATCACGGAGAAAAGACCTTTAAAAATATGTTTTTAAACCTATTAGGAGATTACCAAGGGGAAAATTTAGGTTGCGCTTTAAAAACCCTTGAGATATTAGAAAACAATAAATTTTTATCTATAGATGAAAAGGCGGTAAGAAAAGCCCTTAAGCAGGTTAGGTGGAAAGGGAGATACGAAAAAATAAAGGTGAAAACCAAAGAATTCTTGATAGACGTAGCCCATAATCTTGATGGAGTAGAAGCTTTGGTAAAAGACCTTATAGCCAAAGAAGGCTATAAAAAGAGGTTTTTACTTATTTTAGGGGTTACCAACGAAGACGGACAAAAACCTTATTTGGACATGTTTTTAAGATTAGAACAAGTTAGTAAAAAAACCTATATATGCGAGTTTCCTTCTCAGAGAAAAATAGTCAGCCTTGTAGAATGGAAACAAACTCTGAAAAATAAGGCCCAAAAGGTTGAATTTTTTTCTTCACCTGATAAGGCTTTAAAGTCTGCTTTAAACGAAGAAATTACTAAGGTTTTGGTTACCGGTTCTATCTATTTTGTGGCAGAATTTTTGAAAACCTTAACTCTTCACCTCGAAACATAGGGCTAAAGGTGAAGAGGCTAACCTCAAATTAAGCCTTTATCCGAGGGGGCATCCTTTTTCTCCTATCCCACAAAATGAGGACTTCTTTAAATTTTAAGAAGCTTTTTAGTTTATTGATTTCTTTAAATTTTATGATAACTTAAAGAAAATTTAGCTTTTAAAATATTTTTCAAATTTCTTAGAGAGGAGGTTAAGGGCGATGGAAGAGGTAAAACAAGAGGAAACCAGAGAACTTCCTAAGTTGGAAAAAAAGCTTGAAAAGATGACCATCAAGGAATTAAGAGAAATTGCCTTACAAATACCAGAAATTTCAGGCGTTCATGGAATGAACAAAGAAGAACTTATATCTGCCTTGAAAAAGGTTTATGGAATAAAGGAAGAGCCTAAGAAAATTGGGGCTTCTATGAGAGAAATCAAAGCTAAGGTTAAAAAATTTAAAGCCTTAGCCGAAGAAGCTAAAAAGAATAGAGATTGGGTAAGATACGAAAGGTATAGAAGATTAGCCGCTGCTTTTAAAAAGAGAACAAGAAAACTTGCTAAGTCTATAGCATAAAAGAGGAAAGCTATGTCTAATGCTGTGTTGGAAACCAACTTAGAAAAAGTTTCTCTTTTAAAAAGGGGTAAGGTTAGAGACATCTATGACCTTGGAGATAAGCTTTTAATCGTTGCTACAGATAGGATTTCAGCTTTTGACGTGGTCCTTCCCACCCCTATCCCTGATAAAGGGAAAATCTTAACTTTAATGAGCCTTTTTTGGTTTGACTTTTTAAAAGACTTGGTAGACAACCATCTTATTACTGCAAACGTTGAGGAATATCCAGAGGTCTTGAAAGAATATAAAGAAATTTTAGCTCAGAGAAGTATGTTGGTTAAAAAAGCAAAGGTTTTACCGGTAGAGTGTATCGTGAGAGGTTATATCACCGGGTCTGCCATGAAGGAATATCAGCAAACCGGCCAGGTTTGTGGTATACCTTTGCCTCCGGGTTTAAAAGAAGCTGACAAACTTCCTGAACCTATTTTTACCCCTTCAACCAAAGCAGAATTAGGAGAACATGACGTTAACATCACCTACGAAGAGATGGAAAGATTAGTAGGTAGCGAGGTTGCTCAGTTTTTAAAAGAAGTTTCGTTAAAGATTTATAAAAAAGCCTCAGAGTATGCCGAAACCAAAGGAATTATCATCGCAGACACAAAGTTTGAGTTTGGGGTTTATGAAGATAAGATTATTTTGGTAGATGAGGTTTTAACCCCTGATTCTTCAAGATTTTGGCCTAAAGATGAATACCAGCCTGGTAAACCTCAGAAAAGTTTTGATAAACAATTTATAAGAGATTGGTTAAAATCTATTTCTTGGGACCCTCAACACCCTCCAACCATTCCTGAAGAAATAGTGCTAAAAACCCGTGAAAAGTACTTAGAGGCCCTTTATAGACTTACTGGAAAGACTTTATAGTGTTGAACTTGTTTTGGGAAAAAATAGACCTTTCTTACCTGAACATAGAAGACAGGACCTATCTTTTTTCTTTTCCTAAAAGAAAAGACTTATTACTTGAGAGTATCAAACGATGTGGGGTCCTTCAGCCCCCTATCGTTTATCTTAAAGAAGACGAATCTTTTCAAATAGTCTGCGGAGAAGGCCGAGTTTTAGCTTGCCAAACCCTTGAAATCAAAAAAATTCCAGTGTTGATTTTAAAAAATAAATCACCTAAGGACCTCTTGCTCCTTTCTTTAGAAAGCAACCTTTTTCGGAATTTAAACTTGGTTGAAAAGGCGGAGTTTATTAAAAAAGCTCTATCTCTTTTTAGCTTAGAACAAATAGCAAATTTGATGGAAAAAATAGAACTTCCTTCTAATAAAAATTGGCTTGATATTTTACTTGAGATAAGTAAGTTAGACGACGCATTTAAACATTTGATCGTTAAAGATCAATTAAACCTTCATGTTTTGAAATTTTTTAAGTTTTTAAGTCCCACAGAAAAGACAGAATTTTTAGAGATGATAAATTTGCTTAATTTAAGTTTTAGTGAGCAAAGAGATGTTTTGGAAAAACTTTTAGACTTAAAACGTCGTTTAGACCTCCCCTCTTTACTTACTGAGGAGCTAAAAGAAGCCTTAAAGCAAAAGGATTTTAACCAGAGAAGAAAAATTTTTTTGGAAAGATTAAAAACCCTTTACTACTCGAACCTCTCAACCAAGATGTTAGTTTTAAAACCTCTTTTAGGAAGGATACAAAAAGGCGGGGTAACCGTAAAACAAGACCCCTACTTAGAAAAAAAAGAAATTGAGCTTGCTTTTAAGATTAAAAGTACTCACGAATTATCAGAAAAAATAAAATTTTTAACAGAAAATAAATCAGTTTTAGAGCAGATTTTAGAAACTATTTAAGACTTTTATTAATTAAGACTTTTATTAACCAAGGTTTTTTGCCAGAGGTTGATAAAAAGTTCTTTAAAGACCAGATAAGGATTTTTAAACTCCTTTTTTAGGGCTATTTCAGCCCTGTATAGTTCTTCAAAAACTTGGGGTAGGTTTTTGATTTTTTCTAAATATTTTTTAAGGTTAAAAATTCGGTAAGGGTGGCGTTCGGTTAAGACCTTAGGAATTTCTTCTAAAGGGCTATTTTTGGTCTCCTCCCATTTTTTGGCAAAATGGCTAAACCTTTCCTCCTTTTTCAATTCAGGATGTTTTTCTAAAAACTCCTGTAAAATGTGTAATAGTTTGAAAAACTTATAAAGGTAGCCTAAAATTTTATGAGGCTCCTCTTTGTGGTCTAACAATTGGGCTACTATTCGGTAGGCCTTTTCAGGCCCGGCTTTAAAAAAGCTATCCTCTACCATAAAAAGCATTTCTTCCTCAAGAGGGATGGTAACCGCCCATATATCTTCTTCTGAAATCATCGGTTTATCTTTGGCATAAAGAAGAAGCTTATCAAGCTCGTTTATAAAATGTTGATAGTCCTTCCCCACCAAAGAAAGAAAAAGCTCGGTGGTTGCCCTATCCATCGTTTTGTTGGCATTTTTAAGTCTAAAAATAAGTTCTGTTTCTAAAAAGTCTTCTTCTTTTTTAAAATCAAAAAATAAGATAGCTCCTTTTTGCAAAGCAAACTGATACAAAAGTCTATTTTCTTCAAATTTTTCTGCAATAATAAACCAAGTAAATACCTGATTTTCTTTTTCTAAACTTTTTACGATTTCTGCTTCTTTAGAAGGTTCTAAATTTTCTCCGCCTAAGATTAAGTAAAACTTTCTTAATCCAAAAAGTCCTTCTTGATAACCTTTTGTCTTTGCAAAAACCTTTTTATCTTCTTTATCGTTTAGGTTATAAGTTTCTATCGTAGTCCCTTTGTCCAACAAAAGGGTATAGATTTCTCTTGCCTTTTCTTTGCATAGTTTTTCTTCGCCTATAAAAAGATAGACAGGTGCAATACGGTTTTTCTTAGCAAGTTCTAAAGTTTTAGAAAAGGTCAGGACCGGCATAGCCGTTTATTCGCTTAATATATCCTGAATTTGGTCTGGTTTAATCAACCTTATTAGATTGGTAGACCCAACCTTTCCTACAGGGTATCCCATCGTTAAAACTAAGGTATCTTGTTTTTTTATCAAGCCTTCTTGATAAGCTTTGCACAAAAACTCTTTTATCATCGCCTCTGTCGTGTTTATCTCAGAAAGAACAAGATAAGGATAGACCCCCCAGATTATCGTAAGACGCCTTAAGACTTTTTCGTCATGTACGTTGGCTAAAATCAATTCCTTAGGTCTAAATTTAGCTACCCTTATGGCTGAACTTCCGGACTTGGTGAAAACAACGATGGCTCTTGCTTTAACCTCAGAGGCCAGAACGCAACTACTGTAGGCAATAGCAAAGTCTGAAGGTACTTCCTGACAGGTTTCCTTCAGGTAAGGATAGATTTTTTCTGCTTCTTGGATGGTTCTTACCATGGTTTTTACGCATTCTACAGGAAAGTTGCCGATAGCGGTCTCGTCTGAAAGCATAAGAGCATCGGCACCGTCTAAGACGGCGTTAGCTATGTCTGAAACATCTGCCCTGGTAGGCATGGTAGAATTTATCATAGAGGTTAACATTTGGGTAGCAATGATTACAGGTTTGCCTAATTTTTTAGCTTTTTCTACCAGTTGTTTTTGTATTACAGGGACTTTCTCTATAGGAACCTCTACCCCTAAATCCCCTCTTGCTACCATCAATCCATCTGCTACCTCTAAAATCTCTTCTATGTGTACTAAGGCGTTCTGGGTTTCTATTTTAGCAAAAACAAGCTGTCCATTACCAAACCTTTTTACTATTTCTTTACAAGCTATCACATCATCTTTTTTGTTTACAAAGGATAGAGCCACAAAGTCTATTTCATTTTCTAAGCCAAAAATCAGGTCTTCTCTATCCTTGGAGGTAAAAGCCGGTATAGAAAGGGAAACGCCTGGAAAGTTTAACCCCTTTTTAGAAGAAATAACCCCTCCCTGCACCACCTCGGTAATAACCTTGTCTTCTAATTTTTTTATTACTTTCAATTTTACCAGGCCATCAGCTACATAGATAAGGTGTTTCTCTTTAAGTTCTTTTAGTATTTCGGGGTATTCTACCGAAACCTTTGCACATTCTTCGGTTTTTTCCCCTAAAATCTTAGTCTTATGTAATTCCAGCACTTCTCCTGCATGGACTAAGAAGGGTTTTTTAACCTCTCCTATCCTAATTTTCGGACCTGAAAGGTCTTGTAAAATACCTACAGGGATTTTTAATTCAAAAGAGGCCTTTCTGATAAGGTTTATGCTTTGTTTATGATAGGCATGGTCTCCATGGGAAAAGTTTAGTCTAAATACGTTAACACCGGCTTTTATAAGTCTTTTTATCAAAGACAGGTCCTGGGTCTTGGGTCCTATGGTAGCTATTATCTTGGTTTTTTTCATAGTTCAGGCTTTTTATAGTTTTTTATATATTCTAAACACTCTTCCTCTGACATAGGTTTGGCAAACAAAAATCCCTGGAAGTAATCACAACCTAAACTTTTTAACGCCTCAAACTGTTCTCTGGTTTCAACCCCTTCGGTTACGGTTTTTATGTTTAGCTTTTTGGCTAAAGAAATGATGGTTTCTAAGACGAAATAAGTTTTTTTATCGTTTAAAAAATCTTTAATAAAAACCTGGTCTATTTTTAGAAAATCTATCGGAAGGTCTTTTAGGTAATGTAGAGAAGAATATCCTGTTCCGAAATCGTCTACAAAGATGTTTATTTTATAAAACTTTAATCTTTTTAAAAGTTTGCTTGCCTGCTCCAGATTTGCAGCAAGAGCATGTTCTGTGATTTCGATGCCTAAGCAACAAGGTATAAGGTGTAAAAGTTCAGCTTTTTTATACAGAATTTCAAAAATGTGCATGGTTTCTAAACTTTTTGAAGAGATGTTTATTGAAATGGGTTTTTGAAATCTTTGTAGGTTTGCTAAGTTTTTTTCCACACTCAACCATTCAAACTCTTTTAGATAAGGACTGTTTTCTAAATATTCTATAAAATCTCCGGGAGGAAAGATCTTTCCGTTTTCTTTTATCCTGACCAAGGCCTCAAGGCCAACTATCTCAAGCTCTGAAGAAAAATAAGGTTGATAGTAGAAGACAAACAAGTTCTCTTGCACGGCTTTTTTGACCAGCCTTTCTACGAAAAAGATATTTTCTACCTGTTTTTCTACGTAAGGGTTAAACACCTCTATCACATTTGGACCTTTTTTCTTAACCTCGCTTAACAAGATGTTAGCTTTGCGCCATAATTCAAGGAAGTTGTTACCGTCTTCTGGATAAAAAACGATACTTCCCTGAAACTCCAAAAGCAACCTCTCTCCCGGTTTGACCTCTATAGGTTGGTTAAAAATTTGATGTAGCTGTTTTATCAAATTATAAGTTTGCTTTTTATCGTAATCTACCAGAAAAAAAGCAAAACTATCCCCTACCGGTCGTGAGATTAAAGCGTTAGGAAAGGTTTCTTTTAGTCTTTGGGCAACGGTTATCAAAACCTTATCCCCTGCCTCAAGCCCATAAAAATGGTTTATGTAAGAAAAGTTATAAAGGTCTAACAGGACAAGAATCCCCTCTTTTATCACATTAGATATTCCAGTTATTTTTTGAGCAATGCCTTGATAGTTTAAAAGGCCTGTAAGAAGGTCTTGGTTTAGTATTTTTTGCTTTTCCATCTCAAAAACTATTTCTTTAGTCAAATTTTTACCTGAGATAACTATCTTTTTTTGGTCAGAAAATCGCACCGATCCTAATTTTAACTCAAAAAAATGTCGGTTTTTAGATAATAAGATGGATACGATTTTTTTTATAATTTGTCCTTTTTGTAAGATTTGTTCTACTTCTTCAGGAGTAATCCCTAAAAAGCTGAAAAGATTGATACTAAAAACGTTGTCTTCTAACTCCAACTGTTTATAACCGGTAGAGTTTATGTATTCTATCTGCCCCTTATCGTTAGAGATGATTAAAATTTCATCGCTCTGTTTAATAAATTCGTTAAAAATTTGGACCCTAAAAGCAAGGTCTATTTTTTTTAAAACAAAGGAAAGGTTGTTTTGTAGTTCCTCTAAAAGCTCGAAATACTCTTCGGTAAAAAAATTAGGTTCTTTAGACCAGAGGACTAAGACATGAGATACCCTTTGCCCTTTCAAAACAGGAAGGCTACAAACCGACCTTACTTTAAATTCTTTAAGTTTTTCTAAGACTTCTTGAGGATAGGGATGTTGGTTTACGTCTGGTATTAAGTTTATCTTTTTTTCATGAAAACTTTTGTAAAAACTAAAAGTCTTGTTTTCTAAAGAAAAAAAGTTTTTCTCTACAGAGGTGATAAAACTTAAGCTTTCGGGATAGTAAAACATAGGCTTTACCTGTTTAGTTTCTTCGTCAACCTCCCCAACCCAAACTCCGGCTAAATCTAAAGCGTTATAAAGCACCTCAGAAACCTTATGAAACATCTCCTTTTCTGAATAAGTTTCTATCAGTAATCTGTTGACCTCTTTTATTACCTCTATAAACTCTTTATACCTAACCTCAGGGGTTACGTCTATACCTAAGGCTATACCTGCAAAATCTCCTTGAAAAAGGACGGTATTTGCATAAATATTAAACATTCTTTTCCGTCCTTCCTTAGTTTTAACAGGGATTTGATGATAAACAGCAGAGAAAAACTCCCCAGTACATCTTCTTTTTATTCTTTCGCTTATAAGAAGCTTAATTTTTTCATTAAAAAGAAGATCTTCTAACTTATAGTTTTTTATGTCTTGAGGTTCATATTTTAGAGCTTTTAATAAATATTCATTAGTCATTAGGATTTGGTTGTCTCGGTAGATTAATACCCCTAAATGAGGTGATTTATAAAAGGTTTCATAGATTAAAGCTTTTTCCCATAGGTTTGACAAAAGGTCTGGTAGTAAAGAAAAAGTTTGGATCAATTTATCTTCTTCTTGAGAGATAGGTTCTACCTGAATGTTTTCTATGATAAAAAGGTTTAGAAAAAAATCTTTTAACCACAAAAAATAAGAAGAGTTGGTATTAATTAAAAAAAAGTGACTATAATAAGAATAAAGGGGTAAAAAAGTTATGGTTTCATTTATTAGGTCTTGGTTTTTTTTAAAAAAGTCCTCAGATAAGAGGGCTAAATCTATCTGATCCTTTAAAAAAGCTTGTTTTATTTGCTCTTGGGAAGGATAAAAAATAGGTAAAATTTGAGTTAAAGGTACAGGAAGTTCTTGATAAATGTTTAAAAGAAGATTAAGCAGACAAGAATTTTTTAGAAGCCCTAATTTAAAAAACTCTTTTTGTTTTAGTTTTGAAACCTTTTCTTTAAAGAGCAATCCAAAATCTTTATGTCTGATCTCTTGAATTTTGGCTACAGGAATAAATCCCTTTTTTCTACTTTCACAGGTAGCACAAAAAGAAGCAAAATAAAGGTCTGGGTAAGAAGTTGTGGAAAGGTTAAATTCTTCTTCTAAGTTTTGAAAAATTTTAAGTTCTACTTCTAACCCAGTTTTTTGGTTTATCTCTCTGGCTATTCTTTCCCAAAAGGAGGCTTTATCCTTTTGACAGCTGCAAACCCTAAAAACTATTCTATCCATCGCCATTTCCGAAACAATTTTGTTAGTTTTTTATTATTATACTCAGTCAATACATATAAATCAAGGGCGATAATATTTTAACCATTGTACTATACTTTTTTATAAAAAATGTGGGATTTTGTTATTAAATTCCTATTGACGTTTTAAATTTTTTTTTTAAAATAAAATTTAAGTGGACTAGATTAATCTACTTAAGGAGGGCTTTTGGAGTTTACGGCTGCACAAGACTATGCTATAAGGATGGTTCTTTATCTTTCTTGTATTTTATTGTCTAAGGGAAAAATCATTGCTTCCAGAGAGGAAATTTGTCAACAAATGGGGATACCTAAGGCTTTTTTGGCTAAACTAGCTCAATTTTTAGAGAAAAAGGGGATATTAGCCATAAAAAGAGGAAAAAACGGAGGATATTTACTGGTTAAAAACCCTGCTGAGATATCTCTTTTAGAGGTAGTTGAGGCTTTTGAAGGCCCGATAACCTTTGCCAGGTGCTTTGTGAAAAAAGAACAATGCAACAGGATATCTTTTTGCCCGGTTAACAAGGTTCTTCAAGAAATAAACCAGTGTTTTAGAGAAAAGCTTTCCTCTTATACTTTTGATAAGCTTGCTAAAGCAGAATTAATGCTTTATCAGGAGAAACAACAAGAGAAACGATAAAAACCAAAAGGGAGGTGGTTTTATGGATGTGTTATGGTTGTCGAGGCTTCAGTTTGCAGCCGCTGCTATGTTTCATTTTTTGTTTGTTCCGCTTACCTTAGGGTTATCTTTTCTTACCGCTATCTATCAAACGTTATGGCTTAAGACCGGGGATGAGGATTTTAAAAGGGCAGCAAGGTTTTGGGGTAAGATTTTTCTTATCAACTTTGGTTTGGGGGTGGTTACAGGGATAACCTTGGAGTTTCAGTTTGGTACCAACTGGCGTTATTATTCTGAGTATGTAGGAGATGTCTTTGGTCCTTTATTGGCGATAGAAGCTACTTTAGCCTTTTTCCTCGAATCTACCTTTATCGCGGTATGGTGGTTTGGATGGAATAGACTTAATCCTAAGATTACTACCACTGCTATCTGGTTAACTACCATCGCCTCAAACATTTCTGCTGTTTGGATTTTACTTGCTAACGGCTGGATGCAAAACCCCGTAGGCTTTGAGATAAGAAACGGAAGAGCAGAGCTTACAAACTTTTGGGAGCTTTTAACCAATCCTTTTGGTTGGTCTCAAATTTTACATGTATTACCAGCCAGTTTCAGTCTTGGTGGATTTTTTGTCTTAGGTGTGTGCGGTTATCATTTACTTAAAAAGAGGGAATTAAGTTTCTTTAAAAAATCTTTTAGAATAGCCGCTATTTGGACCCTAATTTGGGCTATAGTGGTAGTTGTGCTTGGACATCACCATGGAGCTGTAGTAGCTAATACCCAGCCTACTAAGTTGGCTGCGATGGAGGCTCTCTGGGAAACTAAAAAAAGTGCCGATTTTGCTCTTTTACTTATTCCTGACGAAAAAAACGAGAAAAACGTGGTAGAGGCTTTTAAAATACCTGGGATGGTAAGTCTTCTTGCCTATCACAATTTTAATGCCGAGGTTAAAGGGCTAAAGGAATGGCCTAAAGAAGAAAGGCCTCCTGTTGCTCTTACTTTTTGGAGTTTTAGGCTTATGGTTGGGCTTGGGTTTCTTTTCCTTTTCCTTGGTTTATGGGCTTGCATAAGAAGAAACAGCCCAGAAAACTGCCCTACCCTTTTAAGGCTCCTTATCGTTAACATTCCATTACCTTATATTGCCTGTCAACTTGGTTGGATAGTAGCTGAGGTAGGAAGACAGCCTTGGATAGTCTATGGGATGATGAAAACCCAAGACGCGGTATCTCCTATTTCTGTTACCCAAGTAGCCATTTCTTTTCCTGCTTTTATCATAGTGTATGGGATTTTAGGTTTTATCTGTTTTTGGCTGATTCTAAAAACAGCAATCAAAGGACCTGAAAAAGAGATAGAAGTAGCTAAAACTTTAGGATATTAAAATAACACAAAAGGAGGTGAAAACATGGAAGGGAACATCTACCAGATAATATGGTTTATCCTCTGGGCTGTGCTTTGGACAGGTTATTTTGTTTTAGATGGGTTTGACTTAGGGGCTGGGTCAGCCTTCTACCTTCTCGGCAAAAAAGAAGAGGAAAAAAGGGCCATCTATCAAGCCCTTGGTCCTTTTTGGGACGGAAACGAGGTTTGGTTAATCACCGCCGGAGGGGCTACCTTTGCCGCCTTTCCTAAAACTTATGCGGTGATGTTTAGCGCCCTTTATTCTGCTTTGCTTTTACTTCTTTTTGCCCTTATCATCAGAGGGGTTTCTATAGAATACCGTAATAAATACGACAAACCTGTTTGGAAAACCCTCTGGGACTTAGGATTTTTTTTAGGAAGCATACTACCGCCTTTTCTTCTTGGGGTGGCTTTTGCCAACATCTTTCAAGGTATCCCAATGGATGAAAAAGGTATCTATCATGGCTCCTTGTTTACCTTACTTAATCCCTTTGGACTTTTAGGTGGAATACTCTTTGTATTTTGTTTTGCCGCCCATGGTTGCAACTGGATTGCCTTTAAAACCAACGGAGATTTAGCAGAAAGGGCGGCTACTTTGTCTAAAAAATTTACGGCCATTACCTTGGTTTTAGCAGCCCTTTTCTTCTTTGGTGCCTATCTTTCTACCAATCTATGGCAAAATTATTTTAATTTCCCCTTGCTTTTAGGTTTCCCTATTTTATCTATAGCAGGATTTTTGATGGTTTTCCCTTTACTTACCAAAAAAAACTTTTTGGGGGCTTTTTTAGCCTCGGCTGTAGGTATCTTAGGTTTTTCTGCTTGGGGGTTTACAGGCCTATTTCCCAACATGCTTCCCTCTTCTTTAAACCCAGCCTGGAACCTTACCATCTATAATAGTTCTTCAAGTCTCCTTACCCTTCAGATAATGACCGTAGTAGCTTTGATCTTCGTACCTATAGTCCTTGCTTATACCTTCTGGGCTTATAAAACTTTTAGTTTTAAGATTTCTTCCAAGGAAAATTAACTTGAAAAGATAGGGGGCTATATGTGTCCCCTATCTTTTATTTTAAACCAATCAATTTTTTTGTTCCTTGACTTTTTACATTTTTAAATTAATTTGCTAAACATAAGGTTTAAAATCTTTGAAAGAGGTGAGGTAGATGAAAAACTTATTAGAGATAGAAGACCTTTGGGTTGAAGTAGAAGGAAGAGAGGTTTTAAAAGGCATTTCGCTAAAAATTCCAGTGGGCGAAACCCATGTAATCTTTGGTAGAAATGGTTCAGGAAAAACTTCTCTTTTGATGACCATCATGGGTTTTCCTACTTATAAGGTAAAGCATGGTAAAATCTACTTTAAAGGAGAGGATATAACCAACCTACCTCCTTATGAAAGGGCTAAGCGAGGAATAGGAATTATGTTTCAAAGACCACCTACCATTAGAGGAGTAAAACTAAGAGATATTTTAAAACTTTGTGCTAAAGAGAACAACGTTAAAATAGAAGAACTTGCCAGAAGTTTTAACTTTGAAGCCTTTTTAGACAGAGAGGTAAACAAAGGTTTTTCAGGAGGGGAAATAAAAAAAAGCGAACTCATGCAATTACTGGTCCAAAACCCAGACTTAGTCTTACTTGATGAGCCAGAATCTGGGGTAGACGTAGAAAACCTAAATCTTATCGGTCAGATGATAAAAAAGTTATTGCAAAAAGATACCCCTCACAAACCCAGGACCAAAAGTGGTTTAATCATCACCCATACAGGGTTTATTTTACAGCATGTTGCGGCAGACCTGGGTTATGTGATCATGGATGGGGAAATCTACTGTACTGGCAACCCAATAGAAATCTTTGAAGGTATACAAAAAGTTGGATATGAAGGTTGTAAAAACTGTTTGAAAAGACTGGCATAAAAGGAGGAAAAAACATGGCTGAAGATAACCTTCTCAAAGAATTTAAATCCGCTAAGGAAGGTAATATTCCTAAAGACCTTTCTGAGCTTACCGAGGAAGAAAAAGAAAGACTAAAGTTTTTAGGGCTTGATTCTTCTTTAAAACGAGAAGGAGAATATGTCCAAATAGACGCTAAACCGGTTTTATGTAAAAAACAGGTAGAAGGCCTTGAAATCCTTCCGATAACCGAAGCTTTGAAAAAATACGATTGGATCTCAGATTACTACTGGAAACTTCTTTCTCCTGACAAAGACGAGTTTACTAAGGCTACGGCTAAGGACCTTGACGATGGCTATTTTATAAGGGTTCTTCCAGGTTATAAAATAGTATATCCTGTGCAAACCTGCCTTTATATAAGGACTGAAAAGGTGGCCCAAAAGGTTCATAACATCGTTATAGTAGAAGAAGGAGCAGAGTTAAACTTGATTACCTCTTGTTCGGTTCATCCTCATGTGGATTCTGCTTTTCATATAGGTGTTTCCGAATTCTTTGTTAAAAAGAGAGCTAAGCTTACCTTTAGCATGCTTCACGTTTGGGGTGAACAAACCATGGTTAGACCAAGGACCGGGGTTTTGGTAGAAGAAGAAGGGTCTTACATCTCTACTTACGTAAGCCTTTATCCGGTAAAAGACATACAAACCTCTCCGGTTTGTAGGCTTGTAGGTGAGGGAGCTAAGGCTTCTTTTGTAAGTATCATAGCCAACCAACCTGGTTCTAAAATAGACATAGGTGGAGAAGTGTGGTTAGAAGCCCCTAACACCAGGACCGAAATCATCTCAAGGACGGTGGTTTATGGAGGAGAAAACATAGCCAGAGGTAAAATTGTGGCTAAGGCACCTAAGGTTAAAGGGCATTTAGAGTGTCAGGGACTGATGCTATCTGACCAAGGCATCATGAGGGCTATACCTCAGCTTGACAGTCATTTTTATGACGTAGAGCTAACCCATGAGGCAGCAGTAGGTAAGATAGCTAAGGATGAAGTAGAATACCTTATGGCAAGAGGATTAAGCGAAGATGAGGCAACCTCACTTATAGTAAAAGGATTTTTAACCGTTAAGGTTGAGGGTATTCCCCCCATGCTACAAAAACAGATAGATAAAGTCCTTGAAACCGCTAAACTGGGGTTTTAGCTATGGAATTTAAACCTTATTTAAAAAAACTAACCCCCTACCCTCCTGGAAAAACCGTTGACGAGATAAGAAGAGAATTAGCAATAGAAGGCCCGGTTTATAAGTTTAACTCAAACGAAAACCCTTTAGGTCCATCTCGCAAAGTGGTTAAGGTAATAAAAGAACTTGCTAAAACAGTCCATCTATACCCAGAGGCAAG
This sequence comes from Thermodesulfobacterium sp. TA1, assembly GCF_008630935.1. Lineage (NCBI taxonomy): Bacteria > Pseudomonadati > Thermodesulfobacteriota > Thermodesulfobacteria > Thermodesulfobacteriales > Thermodesulfobacteriaceae > Thermodesulfobacterium > Thermodesulfobacterium sp. TA1. The sequence goes on along the minus strand of NZ_CP043908.1, from coordinate 930,036 downwards.
CTATATAGAGCTAAAAAAAGCTCTTGCCGAAAAATGGGGGCTTTCTCCGGAAAATTTCGTGTTAGGAAATGGGTCTAACGAGGTTATCGAACTGGTTTTTAAGGCGTTAGTAAACCCAGGAGATGAGGTTTTGGTAAGTCAACCCAGCTTTTTGATGTATGAAAAGTTTGCTCAAATCTATGGGGCTAAGGTTAAGACAGTCCCTCTTGATAAAGACCTAAAGCATCATATACCTGGTCTATTAAAAAAACTCTCTAGAAAAACCAAGGTTATCTTTTTAGACCATCCAAACAACCCTACAGGAAGCGTTTTAGGACCAAAGGATTGGGGACTTTTGTTTAAAAACCTACCAGAAAACGTTTTGGTGGTAATAGATGAAGCTTACGGAGAGTTTATAGAAAACCCAGAAGTCCCTATAGGTATAGAATTTTTGCAAAACGGTTTTAACGTGCTGGTTTTAAGGACTTTTTCTAAAGCCTATGGCCTTGCAGGTTTGAGGTTAGGTTATGGTATGGCTGAAAAAAACTTAGTTAAAGTTTTGGATGCGCTAAGACAACCTTTTAACCTAAACCTTTTTGCTTACAAGGCTGGTTTAGCAGTCTTAAACGACCAAGCTTATCTAAAAAAAAGCCAAAAGGTGGTAAAAGAAGGTAGAAAATACCTAACCTATGAGCTTTCAGCCCTTGGTTTTAAGGTATATCCTTCAGAAGCCAATTTTATCATGGTCGATTTTGGCAAGTTTTGTGAAACCATCTACCAGAGCTTGTTAAAAAAGGGACTTCTTCTTAGACCGCTTAAACCTTATGGCTTTCCAAATGCTTTAAGGATTACTATAGGACTTCCAGAACAAAACAAAATTTTGGTTGAGGCTATAAAAGACCTACTTGGTTAAGTAAATTTTTACAAAATCCTCTACAGGCATGGGCTTTCCAAGATGGTATCCTTGAAGCAAGTCTACCTTAGACTTTACCAACATATCCATTATCTCTTGGTTTTCTACAAATTCGGCTATGGTTTTAACCTTTAAATCCTTAGCTAATCTTACGATACCCCTAAGTACCTTTAGGTTATCCTCTGTTTGTAGACATTCTTTAACAAAATCTCCGTCAAGTTTGATAAAATCAGGCTTAAATTTTAAAAGATAGCTAAATGAGGCATAACCAGCCCCAAAGTCATCTACCGCTAAAAAGATGTTGTTTTGTCTCGTTTTTTCTTTGATAAGAGGCACAAGGTCTACAAAATTAATAAGCGAAACCTCAGTAACCTCTAACACCATTTTACATCCAACCTTTTGGGTTAAGGTTATCCAATCTTCTATTTCGTAAATCAATCGCTCAAACTTTTCAAAAGAGGTAATAGCTCTGTTGATAAATAGCATATAACCCTTAAACTTGGGAAGTTCTGGATGGTTTTTCAACTTTTTAAACATTATCTCCTCTAAACGGTCTAAGTAGCCTAAATTTAAAGCAACTTTAACAAATTCTCCTGCTGAAATAACCCTGTTCTCTTTTTCTGAATAGATCCTAAGTAAAACCTCACCCCCCACCACCTTTTTGTGTTTGGTTGAAAAGATGGGTTGAATAAAAGGAAAGACCAACTCCTTTTCTAACACCTCGTCTAAAATGCTTTTCACTTCATCAGTTTTTTTTATCTCAAGATAGTCCTGTTCGGTAAACATTATCCAGCGGTTTTTACCTTCTTCTTTAGCCTTTTTAAGAGCTATCTCAGCCTTGATCAAAAGGTCTTTTGGGTCGGTTCCATGCTTAGGATACAAAACTACTCCTAAGGAAATTTTAAACTTTATAAACTCAAACCTTTCTTCTTCTAACAGTTCAAACCTATAGTTTTCTACGACCTTAAAAACCTTTTCTATGGTTTGAAATGTCCTTAAAAAGCTTTCATTATCTGTCAAAAGGATAGCAAATCTGTCTCCTTCAAATTTACCTAACCAAAGGTTAGGCTCTTTTAGTTTGTTAGAGAGATGTTTAGCAAAATCTTCTAAGATCAGGTCTCCTACATCGAATCCATACCTAAGGTTTATAAAATAAAAATCGTCTATGTCAAAAATCATAAAAGAAATAACCTCTCTCCTGTGGTTTATGAGTTCGGTAAATTTTTCTAAAAGTTCTTCTTTAGAGAAAAATCCATATACCTTATAAAGGTCTAAGGGTGTTTCAATCGGAAGTCCTGTAAGGTAAGTTTTTATGTGTTTGTCTAAGGTTAAGATATGAGATAAAAGCCATTTTTTTAGAAAGCTGAGAAGCTCCAATCCAAAAGCTTTTAAGTCCTCTTGGGGAAGCTTGGCATAAAACTCTTCGATTTTTTTGATAAAATCCTGATGAGCCCTTTTATGTTGAGAAAGTTTGGGATAATCATGACTTTCCATAAAGGCTTCTTCAGCCTCAAAATGATATTGAGTATAATCGCGCAACTCTTGTAATATTTCCAAGATATTCTCTCTAAGGAACTTTGGTTTTAAAAATAAGGTAGTATACAATCTATTGATAATATGCACAAGCATTTTATGTTGATTATCTATAAACTTGATCCCTATTTCAAAATCAGAATTCCATTCTATATAATCCATAAAAACCCTCTTTTAAAGATTTTATAAATTATTTAAAAATTTATTATACAATATTAATTGCAGTTAGTTAAGTTCCAAAAATTTATTAACTCTAAAATTAATCTCGGATTAGCCGAGGGAAACCACAGAAATGTTTTTTTGAAAAAATTACTTAGCCTAAGAAGATAAGAGGTGAGAACTCGGTCGGTAAAATCTTGAAAAATTTGTTAAAGGGTTTTTAATATAACAAATGATAAAATTTCGGGGCGTAGCTCAGCTTGGTAGAGCACCGGCTTCGGGAGCCGGGAGTCGCAGGTTCAAATCCTGTCGCCCCGATGTTTTTTGGTAAATAAATTCTTTAACATCCCCTAAAATCCTTTTTTATGGTTATAACTCCGTGATTGGTTTGCAATGTTGTTTTAAAATACTTGTTTCCTTCAACAATACAAATATTTCGGCTGGTTTTAAGAAGCGTTTTATTTGCCCATTTTATGATATTTTCCAGTGTTTTTTTTTGGTCTTCACAATCTAAATAATATTGAGAGTTAGTCGAAGTCGTAGGAGAAATAGATTTTAATTCCTTTCTCTTTAGCGTATTCCTCTACTTGAGGTGAGGTTTGATAGGTTACGCAGAGAAGGAGTTTTTCTTCTGGAAATATTTTTTTGAGGCGTTCAACTTTTTTCAAGAAGGCATCTATGTCTGATTTTTTCAACTGGGTTTTTGCTTCACCCAGAATGACGATTTTTTTATCTCTTATTTTTGCCCTGCCAAGGATGTTTACCTCTTCATAATGTTGAGGACTAATTTCGACAAACTTTCTTACAAGCCGTCCTTCTATTTCGACTCCGAAGTTTTCTTTGAGAAGTCTGGGGAGGGCCTTGTAGGCTCTGTCTTCTAAGGAATAGCCAATAGCATGGCTCAAACCACCGAGTTGTTCCCTTGTAATCTTGTGTTCTTTTATAAGGCAGTTTAATCTTTCTTCAGTTTTTTTCTGGGCTTCAGCAAGCTGGTCTACCCTGATAGCAAGCTGATTTAGTCTTTCTTCAGTTTTTTTCTGGGCTTCAGCAAGCTGGTCTACCCTGATAGCAAGCTGATTTAGTCTTTCTTCAGTTTTTTTCTGGGCTTCAGCAAGCTGGTCTACCCTGATAGCAAGCTGATTTAGTCTTTCTTCAGTTTTTTTCTGGGCTTCAGCAAGCTGGTCTACCCTGATAGCAAGCTGATTTAGTCTTTCTTCAGTTTTTTTCTGGGCTTCAGCAAGCTGGTCTACCCTGATAGCAAGCTGATTTAGTCTTTCTTCAGTTTTTTTCTGGGCTTCAGCAAGCTGGTCTACCCTGATAGCAAGCTGATTTAGTCTTTCTTCAGTTTTTTTCTGGGCTTCAGCAAGATCATTTACCGATTTTGTTAGTTTTTCTATTTCTGCTTTGAGTTCAAGGAAATCTTCCCTTTTTACGATTTCACCAAGGAATTTAACAAGTTTAATAAAGGCGGTTTTTGTTTTAGGGTCTAATTCTTCTAAGGTTTCGTAAAGGTCAATCGGTATTACTTGCATTTTATCTGGTCCTCAAGTTTATCTCATAGTAAATATTAAGCTTAAATTTAAAGTTTATCAAGCCCTTTTTATATTTTTTGTGGTTACTATTTTGATATGACTTTAATGTTTCTCATCTTAGAGAAAAGCTAAAAGAAATTCATGGAATCCGTTTAAGTTAAGAGACTTTAAGACAAATACTTATTAAAGGCGGTTTACACGAACCAAGGAATAAAAGAAGGCTATACCGCAGAAAGAGAAGGATGCCAAAGGCTGAACTTCTTGTTTAGATGGATTCTTCTCAACATAGATGGCTTGAGCATATAAGTGAGCCCTGTTGGTTTGTTGCTATGATAGATTTCATGGAGAAGGGGATTGAAACTAAAAAACTGAAAACTAAAGATGTAACATTTCAGACTGGGAATAAAATGTGATATATCTTTAGTAATAACAAGCCCTTTTTTATTTTTTCTTGGCTTTCTAATAGTTATTGAACTTTATTGTCGATGATTTTTGGTAGAAGAATAGAAAAGTTGTGATAAATTAATAAAAATTTAGAAAAGAAATTCAGGTTAAGGGTGTTACCTTATGGAGATTGCTTCAATTCCTAAGGCTTTTGAACTTTATAAAGGCTTAGATGAACAAGCTTTTTTTATAAAAATGAAAGTATTTGTTCCAGACAGACCAGGCTCTTTGGCAAGGCTTGCTGAGCTTTTTGGCAAAAACCAGATAAACATCGTTTATTTCTACTACAACCGGTCTGAACATCCTAACAGGGTTATCATAGAAGGTAAGTTTAAGGATATAAGTTCCTGGGATAGAGTTTATCAAAGTTTAGCAGAGCAAGGCTTTTTTGAAGAAATCTATCAAGAAAATTTTGAGATTACCGAGCCCGAAGGGGTTTTTAAACTGGCTATATTTGTAGAAAATAAGCCAGGCACCTTAGCAACCATCGCTAAACTGCTAAAAGAATACCAGGCTAATGTGGTTTACATGACCTTTAATGAATATCTTTCTGAAAACAAGGCTATTATTGCTTTTTATCTTTCAGAAAAACAAAAGGCACAGGAACTTTTATATTCTTTAAACCAAGCAGGTTACCATTATAGCTTAGAGTATTTAGGGAAAGAAGAAGAAACCAATAGGCTTTTAGGATTAAACCTTCTTGAAAGGTTTTATTTTAACCTAAGAAAAGTCCTTTCAGAAGAAGAGGTAGCAGAAATAAAAAGATTGATAGAGGCTTCTAAGTATCTTTCTGAAAGTTTGATTAACTTTAATAAAGAGGCTGGAAAAAACTTGGAAGCCGGTGAAGTTTTCGGAAACATCCTTAACTTTGCCATTTACTCAAGGACAAAGATAGGTCCTAACTTTTCTTTTACACGTTTACCCAGCATCCCTTTAGGAGACGCCATCCTACACACCTTTAAACCTCCTACTGGAGGAAACCTTTATGTATTTCAAGTAGACCATGAATATTATCTGATAGACACCTGCTACGGTATTTACTATCAAGACATAAAGGACATGTTTTATAAGCAAGGGATAGATCCTGAAAACATCAAAAAAATTTATCTTTCTCATGCTGACGCAGACCATGTAGGACTTACAGGACATTTTGAAGAGGAGTTTCAGACCGAAGTATGGTGTCATAAAGATGCCTTAGGGGTTATGGAAAAGGAAAATCGAGTTTATGGGGTCCCTACCCCGCTTTATGAGCTTAATCATTATTTTACCATTTTGGTAAACTATTTTACCAAGACTAAATTTCCTAAAAATCCTAAGGTGTTTAACCATCAAAAGGTTTATGAAACTTTAAACGGTTTTCCGGTGATAGATTTTTTTAATATAGGAAGTCTAAAGTTTAAGGTTATAGAAAGTTTAGGTGGGCACATCCCAGGACAGGTGTTTTTCTTATGTGAAGAATTTGGCCTTCTTTTTACTGCAGACTACCTTCTTTATGTCCCCAGTCTTACAGAAGAAGAAAAAAAGGTGCTTAACATACCTAAATTTTTGATGACAAGCACCAACGCTAACTCATCTCTTTTTAAAAAAGAGATGGAACTTTTGAAAGTTTTGGCAAAAAACCTTGATGAAAAACTTAAAACCCAAGGTAGAGGCCTTATTATTTTCCCGGGGCATGGAGACTATTATCCTGCACGGGTCCTTTAATAGGGTAAAAGACAGGTAGATGAAAATTAAAGCCTTTATTCTTGCAGCAGGCTTAGGCACAAGACTCCGTCCCCTCACTGAAGAACTACCTAAGCCTCTTATTCCTTTATTAGGAAAACCTATCATCGAATACGTATTTAATAATATAATTAAGCTAAACCCTGAAGCTGTGGGGATAAACCTACATTACAAACCAGATAAAATTTTAGATTGGGCAAAAAGGTTTCCTTATAAAGGATGGTTATGTTTTTCTTATGAAGAATGCATTTTAGGTACCGGAGGAGGTTTAAAAAAAGCCAGCAAATTTTTAAAGGATGCCTTGTTTGTAGTGCATAACGCCGACATCCTTGCAGAAATAGATTTAAAAGAGGTTGTTAAGTTTCATTTAGAAAAAGAGGCTGTAGCTACTTTAGTGGTAAAACCTAATCCTTTAGCGAATAAAGTTTTCATAGACGAAGAAGGCAGGTTTTTAGGGGTTGAACCCTTTTATCCCCCTCAAAAGTTTTATCAAAAAACCGGGTTTACCGGTATAGCTGTTTATAGTTCTAAGTTTTTAGATTGCTTGCCTGAAGGTCCGTCTTCGGTTTTAGACGGATGGATAGAAGCCTTAAAAAAAGGCTGGCCTGTTTATACCTACGAATTAAAAGGGGTATGGTTTGACATAGGTAACCCTGCTTCTTATTTAAAAGCCCTTGTACATCTCTTAAGAATCCAAGGAGAAAACTTATATCTTTGTCCAGGGATAAATACAGACGGGGTTGAGTTTCAAGGCTATGTTTCGATAGAAGAGGCTTATCAGCTTAAAGAAGGAAGTTTTTTAGAAAACGTGGCAGTAATCTTCCCTGGGGGTAAAGTTTCAGGAAGTTTTAAAGATGGAATTTTAGGGAAAGATTTCTTTATCTCGGTCCCAAGGGAAGCATTTTTACAACCTTCTGAAGAAGGGTTTTTGATAGGATATGGAGGTTCTGACAGAAGATTTTATCGAAAAAACGGTTTAATTAAGATGAAGGTAGACCATATAGACGATGATTTTTTTAGAACGGTAGAATACCAAAAGTTTTTAAAGAAAAATGGAGTAAGGGTCCCTTCCATTTTAGGGGTTTATTCAGAGAAAAAAGAGATAATTTTTGAAGATTTAGGAGATCTATCCCTTTATACTTGGCTAAAAGGCAAGAAAAACCTAAATCTAATAAAAAATATGTATCAAGCCGTGCTCGATGAGGTGGTAAAGCTTCATACCATTCCTTTAGACCGTTCTTGCTTAAAAATGTTTAGGGTTTTTGATTATGCTTATTTCAGATGGGAAACCAATTATTTTAAGGAAAAGTTTTTAGAGGCTCTGGCAAAAATTTCGGTTAACCAAAAATTAGAGGAAGAGTTCGAACGGTTAGCAAAAACATCAGATAGTTTCCCTAAAAATCTGATACACCGAGATTTACAATCTCAAAACATAATGATCAAAAAAGGTCTTCCCTATCTTATAGATTATCAAGGAGCAAGGATAGGCCCTGCTGGTTATGACATAGCTTCTCTTCTTTGGGACCCTTATTATCGACTTGAAAAACAACTCAGAGAGGAGCTTTTGGAATACTATATAGAGACTCGCCAGAAAAAAGACCCAACCTTTGAAAAAGACATATTTTTAGCCAGCTTACCCTATTTAAGAGTGCAAAGGCATCTACAAGCCCTGGGGGCCTATGCCAATTTAGCCTTGTTTAAAGGAAAAAAATATTTTTTAAAATTTATTCCTCAAACCCTTGAATACCTAAAAGAAGAAGTAAAACTATTAAGACTTTTTCAGTTGGAAAACACGCTTAAGGATTTAGAAAAAGAAATGGTGGAGCCGGTGGGACTTGAACCCACGACCTCGTGAATGCCATTCACGCGCTCTCCCTCTGAGCTACGGCCCCAGATAAGGTTGAAACTTTTTATAAAATAACCTGTTTGTGTGTTTTGTCAATATCTAATCTTTTAAAATTTTTATTCCTCATTCTGGGCTTTTTTTAAGGTTAAATAGTCCTTTATCTCCTTTAAAAGTTGGGCAGGATTTTTAATAGGGTATTGGATATGGGTTATAATTTCCTCTAAAGAGACCCCTTTTACCGAAAGTCCGGCAAACTTTTCTTTTAATACCTCCGGGGTTTCTATAGGATATTTTAGTCCTTTAGATTTTTTAAGTACTAAATAAGCCCAAGGGATTTCTAAAGTTTTGGCTATGTCTTCTGCCACCACAGAACAATAATGTAGCAAGGTTTGGGCTTCATGACCTTGTTTAATCTCTTTGTAAGCTAATTTAGCGATACCTCCTGCGGTGTGAACCTTTAACTCTTTAACCTCTTCGTTAACCAATTCCTCAAAGGCTTTTATTTTTTGTAAAGCAAGCTCTGGGTCTGCCCTTAAGATATTTTTTACGGTGTTTTTAGTAAGCCCTACCTTTTCTGCGATTTCTTCGTCGGTTTTTACGTATTCTTCTTTTAAGACCACCACAAAGGCAGCCCTGGCTAAAGAGGGTAACCAAGTAAGGGTTCTAAACTCAGCAAGCTTGCTAAGACCACCTAAAAGGTCTATGGCTTTAAAAAACACACGACTAACCAAATGCTCTAACTCTGCCTCTGAAACGGTAGGACTACTTATTTGTATAACCATCGTTTCCCCCCCTTTTTTATTTTTGAGAAATAGGTTCCTTTATTACCACCAACCCGGTTTCAGTAATTTCAAGAAACCGGGTTTTGGTGTCATGACCACACATCCTGCAACCATCTATCCTAAACAGTCTTACTATCTCTCCTATTTCTTTTTTATACATTTTGGCTTTAAAACCCGAATCGATAAGCTCCTTAGCTAAAACCATCGTTCCATCAACTATATGACCCACGGCATATCCACCGGCAGCCTCAGCGGTAAGTTCTTCATGTCCACTTCTTTTTTGAGATACAAAAAGGGCTGTTTGATACCACTTTTTCATAAAATTATAAAGCCTTCTCACCACATTTCTGGCTAACATTTCTTTCGTCTCAAAAAGACCGGTTACTGAGTCTATGATCGTAAAGTTGGCTTTATAGGTTTGAATGGCATAAGCTAAGGTAGCTAAAAGGTCAGGGAGGCTTTCCCTAAGTTTGGTTGAAGAAGCAGCGTCTATAAGAATGAGATTGTCCTCAAAATCCTTAAAATTTAGGCCCATAGCATTAGCTCTAAGCTCTAAGGAAGCGGCTAAAAAATTAGCCGGAGTTTCTACCGTAATAAAAGCTACCTTTTCTCCTTTAGAAGCTTGTTTGACAGCAAATTGTTCTACCATTAAAGACTTCCCTGTATCAGAGACCCCGGTGATGTTAAAAACCGAATAAGCAGGAATTCCTCCTAAATGTTTTTTAACCAACTTGCCGTTTTCTGAAACCACTATATAAAAAAGGGGGTCAAGCCCTTCTATTCCTGTAGGAACACCGTAAAGTTTAGGTGCCTTTTTTAAAGCCTCTCCACCCTTATAGATGGATTTTAGATCAGGTTCCCCTATTCCGTAGAGATTCTCCTTTTTTTCTTGGGTCTTTTCCATCTTTTAACTCCTTACCGGTTTTTATAAAAAAATAAGTTTTATATTATTCTTTTTCAAGAAAGAAAAAACTTATTTAGCTAAGAAAATAGCAGAAAATAGAAATTTTTAAAATCTTTGGGGACATCTGGTGGTACCTCTTAAAACCTAAAGAGAAAAAAATACATGTATGAAAATATCTTAACCATACTTGAAATAAGAGCTCTTAGGTTTCATTTTTTTTGTGAAAAAAGTTTCATTTATATGGATTTCAATAGTAATAAGATTACTTTAAAAAAAAGTCCTTTAAGGTTGATTTTTTAGCAAAAAATGCTAAAGATTTAACTTGTTATTTGGTTAACTAAAATCATTAAGGGGGTTAACTATGGAGGTGTTTTTAGCGGTTTTTCCTCTTTTGGTGGTTTTTTTAGGGATGGTCTTTTTTCATCGCTCTGGAACCTTTGTTTCTATCCTTGGATGGGTGCTTGCGGTTTTGGTAGCGGTTGTTTACTTTAAGACCCCTTTTTTTGTGGCTTTAGGGGCTACTTATATGGGTATTGTCAAGGCCTTGGGCATAACCTTAGCCGTGCTTTTTACGATGTTTCTCATCTTTTTAATGAGAGAAACAGGGGACCTCAAAAATTTAATAGACTATATTAAAGGAATAGTAAAAACCAAGGAAGAACAAACCCTTTTTTTGGGAATGGGTTTTGGGTCCCTTAGTACTGCCCTTGGAATGGTTACCCCAGCGATGTTCCCCCCGATTTTCAGGATTTTAGGTTTTTCTCCAGTAGCTGCCATAGCTATCAGCATCCTTTGTTATGACCCGCTTACTTCTTTTGCCTTGTTTTCTATCCCGATTACCTTACCTGCTAAAGTAGCCCTTTCTTTTGGGATTAATCCTCCTGGTATAAATGGGCTTGAGGAATTTATCTGGGATTTTACGTTTAAAATCAGTCTTTTTTTACCTATAATTTCTCCTTTTTTTGCCTTTCTTATGATTTATACTGTGGGAGGTTGGGGTGCCCTTAGGAAAAACTTTTTACCTGGATTTTTATCTGGACTTGTCCTTTCCCTTTCTGCCCTCTTCTGTGCTTATACCAGAATTTTTCCTGTAGAAATCATAGGAGTAATTTCTGGTTTAGCTACGATGGTTTTTGTATATTTTTATTATAGGCTGAAAAACGTAAACGGACCAAGTAGCGAAGAGAGGGTACGTTTTAGTTTAGGTATTCTAAAATCGGTTTCCCCTTTTATCCTGCTTATAATCTTTTCTTTTATTGTAAACCTTGCTCCTATAAAAGCAAAGCTTGCCTCAGCCTTAGGAGATGCAGAGGTAATACATGTTTTTGCAGATAAAAAAGAAGACTTAAACATCCTTAGCAATGTATGGTTTTGGATTATGGTGGTTTCTATCTTTTCTATTTTTATACTTAGGCCTTCTTCAACTCAACTTAAAAACGCCTTTTTTCTCTGGATGAAACGTTCTTGGGGTCCGTTTTTAGCCTATTCTTTGTTTTTTGCCGTAGCCTTTATAATGGCCTGGTCTGCTATGGATGTAATCGATGGAAAACTCGTTCCTACACCTTATTTTAAGGACTACAACATGGACCGGTTGATAGCCCTTTTTCTTGCAAACACCTTAGGTGATTTATATCCAATTTCTGCACCTTTTTTGGGAGTTTTGGGGACCTTTGTAGGAGGAAGTTCTACTGCCTCTAACGTTCTTTTTGCCAAAATTCAGTGGGAGGCAACCCTTTCTACCGTAGGAGCCGGAGCCTTTATGTGGATTTACGCAGCCCATTCAGTAGGAGGTGGAATTGCTTCAGCCATAACTCCTGCTAAGATAACCAACGCAGCCGCTACCATCGGTGTAAAAGGTAAAGAAGAAGGACAGTTTATCAAAGCGGTCATTCTGCCAGTGCTTGCAATAACTTTAGTTTCTGGTATTTTAACGTTAATCTTTATAAAACTTTGGGGATAAACATGCAAACACCTCGCATAATAGTAACCGGCGGCGCTGGTTTTATAGGTTCTAATTTGGTGGAAGCCTTAAATCAAAAAGGAGAAGACCGTATCCTTATAGTCGACCATCTAAAAGAAAGCCCTAAGTGGAAAAACCTCTTAGGGCTTAAATTTTTAGACTATATCCAGAAAGATGAATTTTTAACCCGGATTGAACGAAACCATTTTAAAGAAGTTAAGGCTATCATTCATTTAGGTGCCTGTAGCGACACAACCGTTAATGATTTTGACTTCCTCTATAAAAACAACTACCTGTATTCCCAAAAATTAGCCCTTTTTTCTTTATCACATGGGATAACCTTTATCTACGCCTCTTCTGCCGCTACCTACGGTGATGGTTCTCTTGGCTTTTCTGATAACGAAGACCTTATCCCTAAGTTAAAGCCTTTAAACCCTTACGGATTTTCTAAACAGCTGTTTGACCTTTGGGTTTACTATAATGGACTTACTGACCAGGTGGTTGGCCTAAAATATTTTAACGTTTTTGGGGAAAAGGAGTTTCATAAAGAACAGATGAGAAGCGTTGTTTTAAAGGCTTACGAACAGATTAAAAAAGAAGGAAAGGTAAGACTTTTTAAGTCTTACCATCCTGACTATCCTGATGGAGGACAGCTACGGGATTTTATTTATGTAAAAGACGCAGTAGAAGTTACCCTTTTCTTTTTAGAAAACCCAAAAATAAAGGGAATTTTTAACGTAGGAACTGGTAAGGCTCGTTCTTTTAAAGATTTAGTCACCGCTGTGTTTTCAGCTTTAAACCTTCCGGTTAATATTGAATACATAGACATGCCAGAAAATTTGAAAAAACAATATCAATATTTTACTCAAGCAGACATTACCAAATTAAGAAAGGTAGGTTATAATAAAGAAATGTATACCCTTGAGGAGGCAGTAAAAAGCTACGTTTCTTGGCTAGAACGACAAAACCTTTTTAGCCTATGGGGATAGACTATCTATCAGAGTTTTTAAAAAAAATCTTTCGTATTCCTTCAAGATCCTCTAAAATATCTGAAATAGAAGAAGACATCAAAGAGGTTCTTGAAGACTATAAGGAAGAAAAGGTTGTTTCTGAGTTTGAAGAAAGACTTTTCTTAAACCTCATAAACCTTAAAGTCATAGAGGTAAGAGAAATCGTCATTAACAGACAAGAGCTGATAGGGTTTGATCTATCTTATAGCTGGGAAGAAATCTTAGAGATTCTTTCTCGTCATCCTTTTTCTTTTTATCCAGTATATCAGAACGTTTTAGACCATTTGGTAGGATATGTATCTCTAAGAGACCTTGTAAGAGGTATTAAACAAAAAACTTATATTTGGCAAGACTGGATCAAAAAGCCTCTTATCATACCTGAAACCCTCTCGCTTATGCAGGCTATAGAAAAAATGGTGGAAAAACAAGAAGAAGTAGCTTTTGTAGTAGACGAGCTTTCAGAGATAACCGGAATGATAAGGTTAAAAGACATTTTGTATGAAATCATAAAGCCCTCACCTTCTTGTCCATTACCAGACTCTCAAGGCTGGTTGTTAGTCCCGGGCACTTTTAAGATAAGAGAAATAGAAAAGTGCTTTGGGATAGAATTATCTAAAGGGGATTTTGAAACCATTTCCGGGCTCATTATAGAACATCTTAAGCGCATTCCAACCTCAGGAGAAAGAATTTTACTTCCCTCTTTAGAAGTAAAAATCATTCAATCAGACGGAAAAAAGATAGAACTTTTAAAGGTTAGAAAAAGAGATGAAAACCCTGCTGGATCTTAATCTGCTTTTGTCTTTTCTTTCAGGAATTTTTCTTACCTTAGCTTTTCCTAAATGGAATCTTTGGCTGGTAGCTTTTTTGGGGTTGATACCTCTTTTTTGGAGTTTAAGCTTAGCTAAAAGTTCTATTAAAGCCTTTATCTATGGTTTTGGGTTTGGTTTTTTTCATTTTACCACTTTGCTTTACTGGATAGTCTATACTTTAACTAAGTACGGAGGACTGAACCTTTTTTTTTCTATGTTTTTACTCCTTATTGTGTCGGCTTATCTTGCCCTTTTTTATGCCTTGGGATTAAGCATAGCCTATAGATGTCAGCTTTTTAACCAGCCTACGTTGGTAAAAGGTTTTTTAGTAAGTTTTGTCTGGGTAGGTATAGAATGGCTTAGGGCTAACCTTTTAACCGGTTTCCCTTGGGGTCAGATAGGTTATGTGGCTGCTAATTTTTCTCCTCTTTTACAACTGGCTGAAGTAGGCGGAGTTTGGGTGTTAAGTTTTTTTCTGGTTTGGGTTAATTACTTTGGCTTTTTGTTGTTAACCAAAACTACAGAAACTAAGAATTGTTTTAAGGTTTTGATAAACCCGCATACCTTGGCCTTTTGTTTCTTAACTGTTTTGCTCTTGTTTTCTGGTTTTTATCTAAAGGTACGCTGGGAAAAACTGGTTAAAGAAGAGACTAAAGAGTTTAAAATAGCCCTTCTTCAAGGAAACATTCCTCAAGAAATAAAGGAATCTAAACAGATAGAAATCTCGTTTCAGGTTTACAGAAACTTAGCTTTAAATGTCCTTAAAGAAAAACCAGACTTGATTTTGTTTCCTGAAACAGCTTTTAATTTTTATTTTCCCTATGAAACCAAACCTACCGCTGAACTTCTTCTTTTCCTTGATGAACTTAAAAATGAGGGGAAAAAGTTTAACTTGGTCCCTCGGGTGGTTTTTGGAACTTTTAGATTAAGCTATACCCAAGGTCAACCTAAGGCTTATAACAGTCTTATCGTCTGGGATGGTAAGGATTTTGTAGACTTTTATGATAAGGTAAAGCTTGTACCGTTTGGTGAATATGTTCCTTTATTAGAATATTTCCCGTTTTTAAAAAAGATTTCTGTAGTAACCGATGTTCTAAAACCAGGTTTTTCAAAAAATCTGTATCTACCTTTAGATAATGGGTTCATCAAGGCCACCCCTCTTATCTGTTTTGAAAGTGCCTTTGGTGAGATTTTAAGAGAAAGGCTAAAAGAAAACACCCAGTTGGTCTATATCGCTACCAATGATGCCTGGTTTGGTCAAACTTCAGCCCCTTATCAACATTTTCAGATGGCAGTAGTTAGAGCAGTAGAGGCAAGAAGGTTTACCGTTCAAGTAGCCAACTCTGGCATCTCAGGAATAATAGACCCAACCGGCAAAATCCTTACCCAAACCCCCCTTGAAAAAGAAGCTGTGATTACCCATACCGTAAAACCTCTTTATCAACCTACCCTTTTCACCAAGACCGGACCCATCCTTGGCATAGTCGGTTTTGGGATCTTGGCTTTGATGGGATTGGTTGTTATTCTTCCTCGCAGATATCTTCCCAACCTTTAAAACCCTGTGGTTTAAATCCTAAAAATAAAAGCAGTCTTTTAACAAAAAACCTAAGCAACTCTTCTAAGGTTTTAGGCCTTTGATAAAATGAGGGCATAGCCGGAAAAATGACCGCCCCTGCTTGTAGACAAACTTCCATGTTTTTTAAATGGATTAGGTTTAAAGGGGTCTCTCTTACTACCAGAACCAAGGTCTTTTTTTCTTTAAGCATAACGTCTGCCGCCCTTTGAAGCAGGTTTCTTGAAACACCATGGGCAATAGCCCCAAGGGTGCCCATACTACAAGGTATGATAACCATCCCAGAATACATAGAAGACCCACTCGCAGGACCTGCGGTAATTTCTGTCTCTTGATATACTCTTGAGGCTAAGTTTTTAAGTTCCTGCCAAGAAGTGTTCAGCTCTGTCTCCCAAACCTTTTTTCCTGCCTCGGTAATGATAACCTCTGCCCTAACCCCTAAGGTCCTTAATTCTTGAAGAAAAACCTTGGCATAAACCGCTCCACTTGCCCCTGTTATCCCTACTAAGTATTTTTTTTCCATTTTTCCGCACTTTTTTTGGCTATTTGGTCTACTTTTTCGTTAAAAAGGTCTCCGCTGTGGGCTAAAACTTTTTTAAAAGAAACCTTGTGTTTTTGAAGAAGGGCATCAAGCCTTTCCCAGAGTTCTCTGTTTTTAACCGGTTTTCCGTCTGATGTCTTATAACCTCTTTTTTTCCAGTTAGGAAGCCATTCTGTAGCTCCTTTGATTACATACTCTGAATCACAAAAAATCGTAATCTCTGTAGGCTCTTTAAAAACTGAAAGACCTTGAATTACTGCCTCAAGCTCCATTTGATTGTTTGTAGTAAAAAAAGCCCCTCCAGTAATAATATGTTCTTTATCATCTTCTAAAATCAAAACCGCCCAGCCTCCAGGCCCAGGATTCCCTAAACAAGCACCATCTACATAAACCTTAACCATAAAAACCTAAAGAGGGTTGACTGCTTTATAACCTTTTAAGCAGCCAACCCAATCAATCTTTTAGTTTTAAACCCTAAACTTTTCTACAGAGGCCTTAAGTTCATTACCCAGTTTGGCAACCTCTTCGGTGGTAGCAACCACCTGTTCTACTCCAGCCTCTAACTCTTTAGTAGCATCAGCAACGCTTCCTACATCCTTTGCCATAGCCTCAGCCGTTACACTCATCTCTTCTGTTGCAGAGGCTATGCTCTGTATCATCTCTTGCAGCCTCTCGGCGGCATCTGCTATCTTAGCTAAGATATTGGCAGCTTCTTCAGAAAGCTTAGCCCCGGTCTCTACCTTTTCACCGATTTCATCTACCTCTCTTTTAACCTCAGAAACCACACTTTTTATCTCTCTTATCGTATTTGCTATCTCATCGGTAGACTTGTTGGTTCTTTCAGCAAGCTTTCTTATTTCTCCTGCAACCACAGCAAAAGACTTACCGTGTTCCCCAGCCCTTGCCGCTTCAATCGTTGCGTTTAAGGCAAGAAGGTTTGTTTGTTCGGCTACGTCTTTTATAAACTCTATTACGTTTTCAATGGCTTTGGTTCTTTCTTCTAAGGTATACATAACCTCTTTAAGCTTATCTGCGGTTTTTTCGATAATCTTTACTTCAGAGGCGGTTTTTAAGGTATAGTTTTCTCCTTCTTTTGCAATTTCGGCGGTTTTTTTAGATTCTTCTAAGATGTTGGTTGTGTTTTTAGCGATGTCAACCACAGTTATGCTCATCTCTTCGGCGGCAGAGGCGATTTGGGTTGCCTTTTGGGTCTGGTGCTCAATGCTTGACTTAAACTGCTTGGTTATGGCTGAAAGCTCTTCGCTTGAGCCAGCAAGGGCAACCGATACATGCTTAACCTCTTCGATAAGGTTACGAATGGCTAAAAGAGACTCTTTTAAGTCTGCACTCATAAGTCCTATTTCGTCACGGCTGTCCACAGCAACCTCAACCGCAAGGTCTCCTTCTCTAACCCGAGAAAGAGCTTGCCTAAGCTTATCGATAGACCTTCTGATAGAAGTAGTAACCCCAAATACAACTGTTATAGAAATTAGTACAAAAACTATACCAAAAACAACCAAAACTACAAAAAGTCTTTTTATTATAGATAAAACTTCAGATGCTCCTTCTTCAGCAGCATCGCCGTAAAATTTAACCAATTCGTCAAGGCTTTTTTCTATGACATGGGTTTTGGGTATTACTTCTTTTTCATAAAAAGCTATAGCTTCTGCTGTATTGCCTGCTAAGACAAGCTCAAGCGCTTTGTTGGTGACCTCTCTGGCAGAAACTATAGCATCTTCTACGGCTTTTAAACGTTTTTTTCCCTCCTCTGAACGGGTAGTGGCTTTGAGAAAATCTATGGCTTTTTTATATTCTTCCCGGGCTTTAAGTATAGCGTTATAATACTCTTTTCTTTTTTCAGGATTATTTGCTAAAAAAAGTTTGGTTATATTATAATGAACTCCTACCATGGCTTCTCTTCTTACCTTAGCGGCTGCAGTGATTTTATCAGCCCTTTCGTCTAAATCCTTTACGTCTTTATTTATGATATAAAGAGAATACAAGGTAAAAAAAGAAATACAGCCTACGATTAATAAAATAATTCCAAAACCAGCAATCAATTTTTTAGTGATACTCCAGTTCTTAAACATAGGTTTCCCTCCTTTTCATTAAATTGTTAAAAGACTTATTTTTTTCCTAAACCAAACTCAACGATAAGGTCAAGCCCATCTCCCAAGCTATACAAGAAGGAAACCCTGGGGATTTTGCTTGGTATTTCTATTTTATGGTCTACTCCGGTAACGATAGAAGGGGTGGATCCTTCAAGCTTTAATCCAAACTTTTCAAGTTCCCTTCTAAAAACACCGCTTATCTGGTTGGTAAGCTCACCGGCGGCGTCAACCGCCTCTTTGTTAAGGTCTGTGGTTTCTTCCCCTAAGATGTTTTTCATAAACTCAAAGATGATGCCCTTGTTGTAGCTCACGATAAGAACCCCTTCGAGCTTGTCTGAGGCTAACCCTACGATTACTGAAACATCCTTAAAGCCTTCGTTGTCCTGCCTTACTTTGGTCTCTTTTAAAACCGGTGTTTTCATGAGATACATTCCGATAACCTCTTCTACAGCCTTTTTTACACAATCTGCGATAGCCTGAGCGTTCATCTTTTAAGCCCTCCTGTTATTAGGATTGGTTAATTTTTTAAACTTTTAAAGCTAAAGCAGTTTATCTACATCAAAGATAAGTAATATCTTATCAGGAAGTTGATATACGTTTTTTATGTATTCCTTAGAAATACCTTCCACTTTTTCTGGTGGTTTTTCTACCTTATCAAAGGGGACTTCTAAAATGTCTCCTATCCTTTCTACTACAAAAGATACTGGGGCCTCTCCTTCGTTTTTTATGATAAGGTTAATCGTAGGCTTAATCTGTTCTTTTAAGTTAACCCTTTTAGCAAGGTCCATCACCGTTACTATTTGGCCTCTTAAATTCATAATCCCTAAAATATAATCATCTGCTAAAGGAACCGGGGTTATTTCAGTATCTTTGTTTATCTCCATGATTAATTCTGCTGGGATTCCGCACAAAAAGTTGCCTAAATAAAAGGTAACAAAGGTTATCGTTTCTTTTACCGCCAACTTTTGATCTTTTTCCTTAGATAAAAGAACTTTTTCATCTTCTTTTTTTACAATATCCATATCTATTTACCTCCTTTTTAGCTTAAAAGCTGATTAATCCTTTCAAGCACCTGGTCTCTTTGAAGTTTTACTTCATAACCGTTTGCACCGAGTTCAAACACCTTCTTCTTAATGTCCTCTCCTGCAAGGGCGGTAACTACGATTACTGGAAGTTTGCTAAACTGTGGATTTGCCCTTAGTTCTTTTAACAGCTCAAAGCCGTCCATCTCAGGCATCTCAATGTCTGTTATTATTAAATCAAAGTGTGGGTCAATGTTTAATTTTTCTAAAGCTTCGCGTCCGTTTTCTACACAAACCACCTCAAACCCCATAGCAGAAAGGTAATTTTTCATCATATTTCTAAAGAAAGGTGAATCCTCTGCCAATAAAATCCTCTTAACATGTATTTCCTCTTCTTTTATTTTGACGATAAACCACTCTGGATCATACATTTCTATAACTTTATAAATGTCTATAAAAAGAACGGTTTTTCCGTCTATAATCTTATGTCCTAATATCCCAGGATGGTTATACAAACCTTCTTCTATTTCAAGGGTGGTTTCAAAAGTATCAACTACAGCCGAACAAAGGATAGCACAAGTCTTGTCTCTTTCGGTAAAGAAAAGGACGGTATACTGGTCTTGATAAGGAAGTCCTTGCAAAGGTAGGTAGTTTTCAAGTCTGATAACTGGAACCACCTTTTCTTCATAAAGAATAACCTCTTTTCCTCCTACAATCTGTAGTTCTTCTGCTTTTACTTTGTCAAGCCTTGAAATAAGGGCTATAGGTAATGCCAAACGGTCAGGTCCTACGTCAAAGAGAAGTAAGAAATAGGTTTCTTCTTTAGAGGTTTTGATGGTGACACCTTTCATGTCATGACGTTTCTCTACCTCTTCTACACTTAATCCTATATATTTAGAAAGTCCAACCACATCAAGTATTAACGCCAATGCACCATCACCCATGATGGTAGCACCTGAATAAACCGGTATATCTTTAAACCATTTTCCTAAGGGTTTTACCACGATTTCTTCAGAGTTTAAGATTTCATCAACCAGCAGTCCTAACACCCTCTCTCCAGTGGTTAAAATAACTAAATTTTTAGATAATCCATCTTTAGATACCCCATCACGAGACCCTTGTTTTAAGATTTCGGTTAATTTTAAGACTGGTATGATTTCTCCTCTTAGTCTATAAAACTCTGTATCTCCTACCTTAAGAAGGTCTTTTTCAGGGTCAATGCTAACCAGCTCTTTTAAATTAACCTGCGGAATAGCATAGCGCCAACCATGAGAAGTAACGATTAAAGCAGGGATAATCGCAAGGGTAAGAGGTATTTTAATCCTAACCGTAGTGCCTTTACCATAGATGGTATTTATTTCGATCGTTCCTCCTAATTTCTCGATGTTTGTTTTAACTACATCCATCCCGACGCCACGACCTGAGACTTGGGTAACCTTTTCAGCGGTAGAAAAGCCTGGCTTAAAAATAAGCTGCAGTAAATCGCTTTCTCGAGCTCTTTGAGCTTCTTCTAAGGTTAAAAAGCCTTTTTCTACCGCTTTCTTGCGGATTTTTTCAACATCTATTCCTCTTCCGTCATCTTCTATTTCTATGACCACTTGTCCGCCTTCTTGATAAGCCCTTAAATACAGGGTTCCTTCTTCTCTTTTCCCCATTTGAACCCTTAATTCAGGGGGCTCTATACCATGGTCTATAGCGTTTCTAACTAAATGGGTCAAAGGATCTTTGATGGATTCAATGATTGAACGGTCTAACTCGGTCTCTGTTCCCTCAAGATGAAGGTTTACTTTTTTTCCTAAGGATTTAGCAAGATCCCTTACAATCCTTGGGAACTTGTTAAAGACCATACCTATAGGCTGCATTCTCGTTTTCATGATGGTTTCTTGTATCTCAGTAGTAATCATGGAAAGAGCCTGAACGCTTCTGGTAAGGTCATCATCCAGTATTTTTTGTGCAAGCTGAACCACGCGGTTTCTGGCTAACACCAACTCTCCTGCTAAATTCATAAGGGTATCAAGAAGTTTTACGTCTACCTTGATATGAGTCTCTGTTAGCTCAACATGGGGGGTTGCAGTTTGAGGGATTTCTTTCTTCTCTTTTTCGCTGACAACTCTTTCCGCAACTGCTTTTTCTGCAACCGCTTTAGGTTCTTCCTCTTTTTTCTTTTCTTCTTCTTCTTCCTTATCTGTTTCTTCTTTAACCTCAACCTTTTCAACTTCTTGAGGGACTTCTTCGGTAGGTTCTTGTGCGTTAGGTTCTTGGGTTGTTTCTTGAGAAGGTTCTTGAGAGGCCTTTTGCATAGGTTCTTCTTTACCTTCTATCCTTTTTTTAAGCTTTTCTGTAAAGTTAGATAAGCTTACTAAAAACTCAAGTAGATTATCGTCTATAGGTTCTTCTTTTTGGGTTTCTAAATGTTGAACGATAAACTTTATCCAGTCAACCGCCTTAAGCAACATATCGATTATATCTTCTTCGGGTTTGAGAAGACCATCTCTGATTTTAGAAAGGATATCTTCTGAAAAATGGGCGATAGATTCCAGAGATTTAAAACCAAAAAACCCTGAAGCCCCTTTTAGCGAATGCATAGACCTAAAAAGAGAACGAATGACCTCTAAATTTTCCTTATCTTTCTCTAATTCAAGAAAACCTTCTTCTAAATTAGTTATTGCCTCTTTTGCTTCGACTAAGAAATCTTGTAAAATATCTTCATCAAATACCATCGTCTTACCTCCGTAGATAGTTTCCGTAAATAACTTATAAAAAAATTTTATTTGAAAAAATTTTTTTGTCAAACTTTAAGGATTATTTAATTTTTAATTGTTAGCTTGTTATAGTTTGTTTCTAACCTACTTTTTGAGAAAAAAGTGCCCTATTTTTAAAAATTTTTAAACATCCCCGTTTTCCTAAAAAGAAAGGAAGGTTGTTTGAGGTATGTCCTACAGGAAACCCATACCCTACTGGGAGATTTTTCTTTAAATAGGGTAAAACTTTTTCTAAGAGGGGTTTGACTTCTGATATTCCAAAGTCTCCTACAGCCAAACCTTTGATCTTTTCGGCCCCAACCGTAAAAATTATCTGAAGAAGCGCCCTTTCTATCCTGTAAGGTTTTTCTTTAGTTTCCTCTATAAAAAGAATAAAAGGTTCATCTACAGAAAAATAAGGGGTCCCGCACAGGCTGGCTAAAGTAATTAAGTTTCCTCCTAAAATCAAGCCTTCTGCCTCCCCCTCGATTAAAGCCCTTCCTTCTAAAATTCTTTCTTTCTTTTTTCTTAAAATCAAACCTAAAAGCTCTTTCCAAGCCTTTTCTTTTAAATAGTTTAGACTAACCACATTAGGAGCATGTATTCCAGTTTTTTTAAACCTTTTATATAAATAAAGATGAAGGGCAGTGATATCGCTAAAACCTATCAAACAAGGCTTAGGATAAAACTCAACATCCTTTTCTAAAAACCCATCTAAATAAGGAAAAAGCTTAACGCACCCAAAACCACCTCTTACTGCCCACAGATAGTCCAAAGAGGTATCTTTTAGCAGGGAAAAAAGTTCTTTAGCTTTTTGATAGGGGGTTTTTGAGGTAAACTCAACCAAGGAAAAAACTTCAAGCCCAGCGTTTTTAAGAAATGCTAAGGCTTTTTCGTATTCTTCGAGGTCAGGAAGACTTGCCGGAGCAAAAATGGCTATTTTAACCGATTTTTCCATAGAAAATAAAGCCCTTCCAGGGTAAGATAGGGGTCTATTTTTTCTATCGTGGTAGTAAGAGGAACTAAAAACTTAGCTAAACCTCCAGTAGCTATAACCTTAGGATTGCTACCCATTTCTTCAGAAAGTTTTTTTACTAAGGTATCAGTAAGCCCGGCAAAACCGATTAAAAGCCCGCTTTTTAAGGCTGAGACAGTATCTTTGCCGATAACCTGTGAAAGAGGCTCGCTTAGGTCTATTTTGGGAAGTTTAGCTGTGCCTTTAAATAAAGCCTCGGTAGCGATAAAAATTCCTGGAGCGATTGCACCGCCAAGGTAGACCCCGGTAGAAGAGATACAATCAAAGGTTATGGCTGTACCAAAATCAACTATAATCAAAGGACCTTTATATTTTTCCCATCCTGAAAGCGCATTAACTAATCGGTCTGCCCCAACCTCGCAAGGATAAAGGAGGTCTAAAGGAATGTTTACGGTCTCATGATTTGCTATCAATACCTCTTTAGCTAACCATCTTCTACCTAATTCAACCCACCAGTTTAAAACAGGAGGAACCACACAGGCTATCGATAAACCTTTTATGTCTTTAAGGGGTATCTGATAGAGGTCTAAATAGGCTTTTAGTTTTACCAATAATTCTTCAGCTGAAACGGGAACTTCGGTTTTAAAACTAAAAAGGGCTTTTAGCTGTCCGTTTTCTGCAAAAAAACCACAGGTGGTAGCGGTGTTGCCTATGTCAACAGTAAGAAGCATAGCCTTTCTAACCTCCTTTAGCCAGGTTTTTTAACAGCCAACAAACCCAGGTTTGAGAAGTTTTCCTTATAAGTAATTGTAAAGGAAGGTTTGCAACCTTTTCTAAGAGTTCTTTTTCCATTTCTTCGTTAAACCCTGAAAGGAGATAATACTTTGCCTGCCAAAAATGTTGGTTTTCAAAAAGTTTAAGCAAAAGAAGGCGGTAAAGGTTTCCAAGGACTACTTCAGACTCTATCGGTAAAAGGTCTAAGATGTTCCCTTGTTTTAGTGTGGCTTGGTCTAACAGATTGTTTAAGCGCAGATTGTGTTGGGTAACCTTTACACAAAGAGGGTTTAAGTCAACCGCAAAGACCTTAGCACCAAGCTTTGCCCAAAAAAGGGTTAAAATCCCGCTTCCACAACCTATGTCTAACACGGTTTTAGGTCTGTCAAAGCGATCATAAAGCTCCCAACTCAACTCAAGCATCATAGAGGTTGTAGGATGTCTCCCTTCCCCAAAAACCACGCTTGGGTCAAATACTAAATCCCAGTTTCCTTCAACCCAAACAGGTGCTATAGTAAGATTACCTATTTTAATAGGTTGGGGGAATCTGTTTTCAATCCATTGGTTATAAGGGATAACATCTTTTGCATAAACTTTCAAACTGTACCGATTAATAAGCTTTTCTATCAGCTCGTCTTTAGGACAGTGAAAAAAGAGAATCGCCATCCCGTCTTCTTCCCAAAGACCTATAAAATCTTCATCTTCGAGTTGGGTTAATTTGGGATGCGCAGGTTTTAAAACGTATACATAAAGGTCTTTGTAGATCTTATGTTTGCCTTTTAGCATGTTTATCTAAAATCTTTCCCTAAAATTTTAAATTTGTATTTTAAGAACCTTTTTATCCTTATCAACCTAAAAATTCAAAAAACAAAATCACCACCAGGTTTAGCATCAAGAAAGTGATTAGCGTTAACCTAATTTTTAACCAATGTTTTTTAAAAACATACCTTCCTGAGAACGCCTCCTGCAAAAAACAGACCCTTTCAAAAATACCATAATGATGCCAGCTTTTTCGGTAGAGTTGCCCAGAAACCTCACCTATTTTTATAAGAGAAGAGATTATCCCTTTTGGATTTCCAAGAATTTTTAAGGCATAAAAATCAGCCTCTCTCTCAAACTGCCTTAAAAAATAACCAAAAACATACCTTACATAAAGGTAAGCCAAAAAAACTATTCCCAAAACTCCT
Source organism: Thermodesulfobacterium sp. TA1 (assembly GCF_008630935.1). Lineage (NCBI taxonomy): Bacteria > Pseudomonadati > Thermodesulfobacteriota > Thermodesulfobacteria > Thermodesulfobacteriales > Thermodesulfobacteriaceae > Thermodesulfobacterium > Thermodesulfobacterium sp. TA1. The sequence continues at coordinate 905,518 of NZ_CP043908.1, read as the reverse complement.
AAGGTCTCTACAAAATAAGGAGGTAGCCTTTTTAAATAGGCTTCAAAACCCAATCCTAAAAATTGATTTAAAAATAAAAGTATAAAAAAAATTGAGGTTAAAAACAAAGGAAGTCCTATCAAAACCAAAAGCAACCATAATCCATGTCTATTTTTTATATGTCCAAGTTCATGGGCTAAAACCCCTAAAAGTTCTTCTTCGTCTAAAAGGTCTAATAAAGGCTGAGAGAAAAAGATATACCTAAACTTAGGGAAAAAACCTATAACCCCGGCGGTATAAACCTTTTTTCCAAAGTCTTGAAGCACATAAATCTCTCTTATCGTAACCTTAAAGGTTTTAAAAAACCCTAAAACCAATTCTCTGGCCTTTAAGTTGGTTAACACTTTTACCGGAAAAAATTTTATCATCATTACCGGAGAAAGAAACAATGCCACTATTAACAACAAAGGATAAGTATAACTTTCTAACCTAAGGTTAAAAATGGCTAAAACTTCTTCGGTGAAGACCAAAAAAAGGATCGGGCTCATCATACCAAGAAGTATTTTTAAATAGGTCAAAGAAAATTCAAAAAGAAAAACTCTTACAAAAACTACGTAATGTAAAAACCACAAAAACCCTAAAAAAGATGAAAAATAATATCGAGATAACCACGATTTAACCCCAAACAGACCAAGGTCAACCACAAATAAACCCATTACTAAAAGATTAAAAAAATTAAACATCACAATAGAAAATTCTTTAGACCTCAAAAATTTTTTACAAAATAGAAGGGTTAAAACAAATAAAATTTCTTTGAGAACTAAAAAAGAAATAGGAAAACTAAAGGAGGTTTCAGGAAAAAGTTCAAAAAGAAGAAATCCTACCCAAAGATAGATAAGGTCTTCATAAAACACTTAAGCTTGCCCTTTCGGATAGGAGCCTAACCAAATTACCTGCAGACAGTGGTTTTTCATCTCTTCTATACATTCTTTAACCGCCGGTTCTTCAATATGACCTTCACAATCAAGAAAGAAAATGTATTTCCAAGGTTCGTTTTTAGAAGGTCTACTTTCTATTTTAGTAAGGTTTATCTTTCTTTTGGCAAAACAACCTAAAACCTCAAACAAAGCACCTGGTCTGTCTGAAACACTAAAAATAAGAGAAGTTTTATCTTTACCAGTAAAAGGCATTTCTTCTTTTCCTATAATCCAAAATCTGGTGGAATTGCCTTTTATGTCTTCTATGTTTTTAGCCACCACCTGAAGATGATAGAGCTTAGCTGCCATAAGGCTTGAGATAGCAGCCACCTTTTCATCTACCGCCGCCCATTTAGCCGCAAGCGCGGTTGAAGGCACTGTATCCACAGGCACATTAGGTAGCTTTTTTCTTAGCCATTTTCTACATTGAGCTATAGCCTGTGGATGAGAAAGCACCTTTTTTATATCCTCAAGCCTACCTGTTTGATTTAACAAATGGTGAGAAATAGACTGGTAAATCTCTCCGCAGACCTTTAATCCATACTCATAAATAGCATCAAGGGTGGTAGCCACAACCCCTTCGATAGAGTTTTCTATCGGCACCACACCAAACTTAGCCCTCTCACTTGAAACCTCTTCAAAAACATCTAATATGGTTTCTACTGGAATAAGCTCAGCAGAAGTCCCAAAATATTCTAAGGCTGCTATATGGCTAAAGGTAGCTTCAGGTCCAAGATAGGCTACTTTAATCTTTTCTTGAACGCTTCTACAAGCCTTTATAATTTCAGAATAAATAACCTTTAAGGCTTCTTCTGGGAAAAGTCCTTGATTCTGTTTAAGAACTCTGGTTAAAACCTCTCTTTCTCTAATAAGGTCTAAACTTTGGGACCCAAGTTCCTCTTTTAGCTTACCTATGGTTTTGGCTAATTCTAAACGCTTTTTTAACAGGAAAAGAATCTGGTCGTCTATTTTATCTATCTTATGCCTTAGTTTTTTAAGGTCTTCTTTATTCATCTGAAGAAAGATTTAATCTTAAAGCCCTTAAAAGTTTAGCCCTAACTTTAAGGTTGTCTTTTTTATCAAAACATTCTTTACATAAGTAGGCACCTCTACCTTCGAGCTTTTGCTCTGGGTCAAAAACAAGGTTGCCTTTTTGGTTTGTAAACCTAAAAAAATCGGTCTTAGGCGCCCTTTTTTTACAAAAAACACAGGTTCTTTCAGGAATATGTCCTTTTTTAACCAACTTGTTCTTTTTTAGCTTTTTCTAAAATTTGCTCTACCTGGTCTAAACTTAATTTGGTAAGTTCTGCTATTTTTTCGGCAGGGGTTTCTAAGAGAGTTTTTAGGTCTTTTATACCTGCTTCGTATAAATAGCCGGCTACTTCGTCTGAAAGACCTGTTACTTTAATAAGTTTCAAAAACTCCGGTTCTTGCCTTCTTAAAAATTGGGTTTCACTTAAAATGTCTATTTTCCAACCTACTAGCTTAGATGCAAGCTTAACGTTTTCTCCTTTTTTTCCTATCGCAAGGGATAACTGGTCATCAGGGACTACTACCTCTAACAACTTGCTTTTTTCATCTACTATTACCTTGCTACACTCCGCAGGGGCTAAGGCGTTGTAAACAAACTTAGCTGGGTCAGGGTCCCACAGCACCACATCTATCTTTTCTCTATATTCTCTTTTATCGGCTTTAGAAGCCAAGTTTATTTCCTCTAAAACTATCGAAATACGAGAACCTCTAACTCCTATGCAAGCTCCTACAGGGTCTATGTTTGGGTTATTAGAGGTAACCGCTATTTTTGTCCTTGAACCAGGTTCTCTGGCTACAGATACGATTTTTACAATCCCTTCTTGTATTTCAGGGACCTCCTTTTCAAAAAGTTTTTTTACAAAGGCAGGATGAGAACGAGAAACTACCAACTGAGGTTCTTGTTGTCTGTAAACCTCTATCAACAGAGCTTTTAGACGGTTTCCTCTAATGTATTTTTCTCCAGGAACTTGTTCTTCTTCAGGAAGAAGGGCCTCTGCTCTGCCTACAGCCAAAATTACCCCTCTTTTGTCAAACCTGTGAACATATCCACTTACAATGTCTCCAAGTTTATGCTTAAACTCTTCATAAACAATCTGTTTTTCCGCCAGTCTTACTTTTTGGGAAAAAAGCTGCTTTACTATCTGAGCAGCGATCCTTCCAAGTTCTTGCAGTTCTATTTTTTCTCCTATAAGGTCTCCTATCTTAGCCTCTATTCCCATTTTTTGTAAATCTTCTAAAGCTACTTCTGTTTCCGGATTAGAGACTTGGGATACTACCTCTTTTAGCTTGTAAATGTCTATCGTTCCGGTCTCTTCGTCGTATTTTACCTCTATTTTAACTTTGTTGCCGAATTTCTTTTTCGCTGCTGTCTTTATACCTTCTAACAGAGCTTCAATCAATACCTCTTTAGAAAGTCCTTTTTCCTTACTTAAAGCCTCTATAACCTTTTTAAGGTCTCCCTGCTGCATAAAGGTGTACTCCTTTTTTAAAATTTTAACTCTGGCTGGAGATTAGCTTTTTTAACCTCGTTTAAAGGCAACCTCCAAACCTTTTGGTCTATTTCTAACAATAAAAAGTCTTCTTCTATTCCTAGAATAATCCCTGAAAAATTTTTACGCCCTTCTAAAGGGGTTTTGAGGACCACCTTAGCTTTTTCTCCTCGAAATCTTTCAAAATCCTCTTTTTTGACCAACGGTCTTTCTATCCCTGGAGAAGAGACTTCTAAATTGTATGAACGATGAATAAGGTCTTCTTTATCTAAAATTTTACCAACCATTTCACTAACTTTGGCACAATCTCCTATCGTAACCCCTCCAGGTTTGTCTATAAACAACCTTAAAACCCAACCGTTTCTTTCCCTTCTCCATTCAAGGTCTACCAATTCTAAACCTTTTTTTATAATAGGTATCTCAACCAGCTCCCTAATCTTTTCTTTTAAGTCTTTTTCTATCATAATAGCCTTAAAAATAAAATAAGAGCGGGCGACGGGATTCGAACCCGCGACCCCCAGCTTGGGAAGCTGGTGCTCTACCCCTGAGCTACGCCCGCTTTTTAAACTTTTTAATAAAAAATATTATAAATTATTTCTTCAGTTTGACAAGTTTGTTTTTAAAAAATTAGAAATGTTTGAGGTATTTTGTTTTAACCATGAAACTTTTGGATATAACTTTGATAGGATTTGCTTTAGAAATTTTTATGGTATAATTTAAAATTTGGGAAAAAAATTAGGAGGTCTGTGATGCCCACCTTGGTTGTGGTTGGAACTCAATGGGGAGATGAAGGAAAAGGAAAAGTGGTTGATGTGCTTACTGAGCAAGCGGATTTTGTAGTAAGGTTTCAAGGAGGAAACAACGCAGGGCATACTTTAGTGATAAATCAAAAAAAACATATTTTACATCTTATCCCTTCTGGTATTTTTAGACCTAACACGATTTGTGTTATCGGAAACGGGGTGGTTGTTGACCCTGAAGTTTTGATAAATGAAATAGAAAAGCTTAAGAAGGAAGGAGTAGATATCTCTCCTAACAAACTGATAATTAGCGAAAAGGCTCAAACTATCATGCCTTATCATAAAGCTTTAGATATAGCCAGAGAAACTAAGGCTGCCCAAAACAAAATAGGCACAACCTGTAGAGGTATAGGCCCTTGTTATGAAGATAAAGTGGCAAGAAAGGGTTTTAGATTGATAGACCTTACCTATCCTGAAACCTTTAAAGAAAAGCTTAAAAAATTTTTAGAGGAAAAAAATTTTTTATTAAAGTATCTTAATGCAGAACCATTAAGGTTTGAAGAAATTTATGAAAAATACGTAGCCTTTGGAGAATATCTAAAACCTTATCTTACAGATGTTTCTCAAGTATTATGGAACGCCCAAAAGTCTGGAAAAAACATCCTCTTTGAAGGGGCTCAAGGTACTTTTTTAGACATAGACCATGGCACCTATCCTTATGTGACCTCTTCTAACACCATAGCAGGTAATGCTTGCTGTGGAAGCGGTTTAGGTCCTACTGAAATTAATTCTGTATTAGGAATAGTTAAAGCTTATACCACCAGAGTAGGAGAAGGTCCTTTTCCTACAGAACTTCACGATGAACTGGGAGACATTTTAAGAGAAAAAGGAGGAGAATACGGCGCAACTACAGGTAGACCGAGAAGATGTGGTTGGTTAGATTTAGTTATGGTAAAAACTGCACTAAGGTTGAACGGCCTTACTAATTTAGCCGTTACTAAACTTGATGTGCTTTCAGGGTTGAAAACCATAAAACTTTGTATAGGTTATAAGTGTGAAGGAGAAGTTATCGACTTTTTCCCTTCAGATCTTGAAAAACTTAAAAAGGTGGAACCTGTTTATCAAGAGCTACCTGGTTGGGAAGAAGACATTAGTCAAGTTAAAAACTTTAAAGAACTTCCAGAGTCGGCTAAAAATTATATAAAATTTATAGAAAACTATCTACAAGTTCCGATAGCTCTTTTATCGGTTGGACCTGAAAGAGAAAGCTGTTTTCTGTTGAAAAATCCTTTTAATACATAGGCTACTTATGAAAGAAAGGGTCTTAATCGCTAACAGAGGGGAGATTGCACTTCGCATCATGGAAGCCTGTCAAGAATTAGGGGTTGATTATGTGGTAGTTTATACCAAAGAAGATGAGGAGTCTTTGCATGTAAGGCTTGCAGAAAAAAAATATCGTATTTGTGATTACCGAGATATGAATGACCTTTTGGCCGTGGCTGATGAATCTGGTTGTACCGCAGTACACCCAGGGTATGGTTTTCTTTCAGAAAATTATCGTTTTGCCAGGAGGGTAGTTAAGAGGTCAAGACCTCTGGTTTTTATCGGGCCCTCTTGGGAGGCTATAAGAGATTTAGGAAATAAACTTTTTATGAAAAAACTTGCTAAAGATCTCGGTATTCCTGTTATCCCTGGGACTACAGAGCCTGTTTACAACGAAATAGAGGCTGAACTAAAAGCAGAAGAACTTTTGGAAGAACTTTCTTCTTTAGGGATTCAAAAGCCTTCTCTTCTGGTAAAGGCTGTAGCTGGCGGCGGTGGGATGGGTATTGAAGAGGTTAAAAACTTAGATGAACTAAGGCCTACTTTTAGAAAAATTAGGGCTTACGCTAAAAGACTTTTTGGAGATGAAGGGGTAATTATCGAGGGCAAAATCCCAGTTTTTCAACATTTAGAAGTACAGATTTTGGGCAGTAAGCACGGAGAATATGTACATTTTGGAACCAGGAATTGTACTATCCAGAGTCCACATAAACAAAAAAGAATAGAGATAGCCCCTGGTTTTTCTTCTCAACAAACCTACAACTTTGATCCCCAAAAAGTGGAAGAAGAGATTATAAACTATTCGATAAAACTTGCCAAAAACTTTAATTATGACAGTGTAGGCACCTGGGAATGGCTGGTTACCCCAGACGGAAAGTTTTATTTAATGGAGGTTAACACCAGGATCCAAGTAGAAAACGAAATATCTGCTAAAATTTCTTTTATTCATAATAAACAGGTAAACCTTATAAAAGAACAAATAAGGATAGCCTTTGGGGAAAAGTTAGGTTATTCTCAAAAAGACATAAAATTTAAAGGGACAAGCATAGAATATCGTCTGATTGCTGAAGACACTAAAAGAGGGTTTGTGCCTTTAAGTGGAACTATAAACAAGTTTAGTTGGCCAAAAGTGCCTTGGCTTACGATGAGAACTCATGTTCCTCAGGATAAACCTTATACCATTCCTACTCAGTTTGATCCCAACCTTGCCTTAGCTATTATCTATGGCGAAACTTTTGAAGAAGCTAAAAAGAAAGGATTAGATTTCTTAGACCAACTCATCATAGAAGGGGTTACCCCTAACGGAGAAAAGTTAGAAACCAACATTTCCTTTTTAAAGGAAAAAACAGAGCTTTTATATAAATTTTTAGAGGCGTAAAGCCTATGCAAATGGAACTACATAAAAAATTAAAAAACCTTTTAGAAACCGCTACCTATATTAGAGATATTAAAGGAGAAGAGTTTTTTGATATAAGTTCTTTGATAAATAAAATCTCAGAAGTTTATGACAATTTTTATAAGTACGAGCAAGTTTATTTAGAAGATTTTATCCAAAAAACAGAAAAACAGCTTGAAGTGCTTTTAGAACAAGGAGAAAAAACATTAACCCCTTATGAGATAGTAAAAATCACCAGGCATCCTCAAAGGTTTACCCTTCAGGATATTTTAGAAAATGTTTACGACTCTTATATGGAGCTTGGGGGTGAAGGAGAGCTTAATATAGACCCTGCTGTGGTTTGTGCTAAAGCTATGATCGTAAGAAAGGTAGGAGACGAAATATTTTTTCATCAGGTAATGGTTATAGGTCATGAAAAAGGACATGGAGAAGAGTTTAGAGAAGGAGGAAGTGCTAAACCTTGGGGTAATGAAAAAGCCTTGCGTTATATGAAAATGGCAGAAACCGAAGGGATTCCAATACATTTTTTTATTTTTACTCCTGGGGCTTATCCTATAGAAGATTATCCAGGAGCAGCGCAACAGATCGCAAGAAATCTTTATTATATGGCTAAATTAAAAGTCCCTATAATATCTTTTATCTCTGAAGGAGGGTCTGGAGGGGCTGAAGCTATAGGTTTAGCTGACATGAGACTTATGGCAGAAAAAGGATATTATTCTGTAATAAGTCCTGAAGGGGCAGCTGCTATAGAGGCCAAAATAAGAGATGGCCGCCCTCCAAGAGAATTGGTAGAAAAATGTGCTAAAGCACTTAAACTTACCGCAAAAGATAACCTCCAATTTGGAACGATAGACAGAATTATACCAGAACCACCACTTGGAGCCAGAAAAAAAGATTATGAATTCTTTAAAAGATTAAAAATAGAATTGATAAAAGCTACAGATGAGGTTGTCCTTCGAACAAGAAGTATAAAATTTTTAAGAAAATATGCCGTTTCTAAACAAGAAACAGAAAATTTTAAATACTATGTAAACTGGGATTTAGACGAAGATGAAGTAGAAATTTTAATAGAAAATCGCTATAAAAAATACAGAAAGATGACCCAATGGGCGATTTATGAAAGCAAAAGTCTGATTAAATCCTTTTTTGACTTGGGACATAATGTTAGCGTTAAATTTAAAAACGAACTAAAGTATAAAATTTTAAGACAAGGACAAAAAACCTTTAAGAAGTTTTTGGACGAATTAACCAGTGAATCTACCCTTCTTTTGAAACCTGTTTCTGACCCGATAAAAACGGTCTATAATCTTATTGTAGGTAAAAAAATAAGCACTAAGGTTGTCACCCCTTCTTTACAAGATGAGGACATCCCTACTTATATAAGCCCTTTAGCGTTAGAAGATAAAACGGTTACTTGTCCTCAGGCTGAAAAACATGGATGTCCAGACCTTTGGGTACCAGACCTTTACGGAGAATTTTGTGGCGTTTGTCCTAATTGTGGCTATCATTTTCCCTTAGAATATAAGTGGTACCTAAACAACATTTTTGACAAAAACAGCATTCGCACGTTTAACGATGAAGTCTTTTCCACCAATCCCTTAGAGTTTGAAGGTTATGCAGAAAAACTAAAGGCAGCAAGAAAAAAAACCGGACTTAACTCAAGCCTTATATCCTTTGAGGCTAAAATAGGTGGAATTTCGCTTATAGCAGTGATGTTAGTAGCAGAGTTTAGGCAAGGAACAGTAGGAGTAGCCGAAGGGGAGAAATTTATAAGAGCAATAGAACTGGCTAAGCTTACCAGGCGCCCGTTTTTAGCTTTAGTTCATACTACTGGGGGTATAAGAATACACGAAGGCACGTTAGGTGTAGTTCAAATGCCAAGGTGCACGATGGCTGTAAGAGACTATGTAGATGAAGGAGGGCTTTACATCGTTGTGTATGACAACAATTCTTATGCTGGACCTATAGCCAGTTTTTTAGGGTCTGCACCTTATCAGTTTGCCTTAAAGTCTACCCGGTTGGGCTTTGCTGGTCCTCGTGTGATAAAAGAGACTACAGGACAAGACATTCCTCCTGATTATCACAGTGCAGAAAACGCCTTAAAAAGAGGACACATCCAAGGTATTTGGGACAGACGAGAACTTCGGAAAAAACTTTTTACTGCTTTGCTCACGATGGGTGGTAAAAATCTATACTATAGATAAAAAATGCTAAACAACAAGGATTAAACCATGAGGATAGAATATGAACATTTAAATCGTATGCTTCAAAAATTTAAAAGTAATCCATATAAAATTTTTAAAGTGAATACGATACATACTGGTTATATCAGAGAATTTTTGGTTAAAGAAGGAGATGAAGTAAAAGGTCCTTCAGGTAAATGGTTAGAAAAACCAGGAACTCCCCTTTTTGTGTTGGAAAGAGAGAAAAATTTAAAAACTATAAGGGCCTATATCGATGGTTGGGTGCAAAATTTAAGAACAGACCTTCTGGGAAGGTTTGTTGAAGCTGAAGAAACGATACTTGAAATTAAACATCCTCTTTCTCAAGAAGAGGTAATTTCCGAAGTTTTAATGTCAGCTCTTTACATCATCAAGGCTCCAGAAACAGCAAAGTATGTTTTAAGCCCTTTGTTAACAGCTAAGATAGAAAAAGAAGGACTACACAAAGTAAAAGTCAAAAAAGGGGATGAACTCTTGATTATGACGTTTATGAAACGCGAAACCCCTATTTTCCTAAATGCGGAAGGCACTTTTCTTATTTATCGGGTTTATTTCAAACCCTTTCAACTGGTTGAAAGGGAACAACCTTTGCTTGGACTCTGTCCTGAGGAACAACTTCCCTATTTAGAAAAGATAGTTTCTCGTATCAAAGAAGAGTGGCCTCTTTAACCTCATTTTTAAATTTAGACTTTTCAGAATTTTTTCCAGAAATAGGTAGAGAAGTTTGGCATTTCCCTACCCTTTCACGGGCTATCCAAACCTCTAAAGACCTTATTAAATTGTATCCAAGAACAGCTAACGGAAGGATAGTAAGAGGAGATCTTCTTTTAGAGGCTAAAGGTAGGTTTGACAGAAAATGGTTTGCGGAAAAAGGTGGGCTTTGGGTAGCCTTAAGTTTATATGATGAATTTTTAGAAAATCATGCCTCTTTAGTGTCATTCATACCTGGACTTGCCATGGTAAGATGTGCTCGATATTTTGGTATTTATCAAGCTAAAGTTAAGTGGATAAACGACCTACATGTAAACGGTAAAAAAATCGGTGGGGTATTGATCGAAAGATTTAACGATTGGTATATTATAGGTATAGGATTAAACATTAACAATCCTCTTCCCAAAGGTATACCTTCTGAAAGTTTTAGAAATTTGTTAAAAAAAGAAATACCTGTTTTAGAAGTTTTAGAAGTCTTAATCCATTGGTTAAGGTATTATTTTGGATTTTTAAGGTGGTTTGAACAAAAGCACCTTGAGGAAGAGCACTTACCTAATTTGATTATAGAAGATTTTAAAAACTTTTCTGATACCTTGGGAAGGTGTGTAGCCTATGGGTATAACATAGATCGGGATGATTATTTGATAGCCCAAGCTATAGACATTACCTCTTCAGGGAAATTAGTCCTAATTTCAGAAGAAGGTCCTATAGAAGTTTCAACAGGAGAAATTCTTTATCTTTTATAAAATTTATAATCAAGATAGTTGTAGTATTTTTGTAGAGATGAGAAAGAGAGAGATTTCATCTTTAGACGTTTAATGCTTTCAACCATAGCCCTTGCACAAGAAAGGGTAGTAGCATAAGGTATGTCTAACTCCATGGTATATCTTCTGATAAGATAGGCATCTTCTTTACTTTCCTTACCTTTGGCTGTATTGATGGCAAGAACTATTTCTTTATTTTTGATAAGATCTAAGATATTAGGCCTTTTAAGGTCAGAAATCTTAGGAACCTCTTTTATCTTTATTCCAAAGGATGAGAGAAACTTACAGGTTCCTTCTGTACCTATTAAATTAAACCCTAATTCTTGTAAGGTTTTAGCTATTGGGATGACAAGAGGTTTATCTTCATCTTTTACTGAAATAAAAACCGTTCCAGAGACAGGAAGTTTCATCCCGGCGGCAAGTTGAGCTTTGGCATAGGCTAAAGCTGGGTCCCAATCTATACCCATTACCTCACCTGTAGACTTCATCTCAGGGCCAAGTATTACATCAACCTTAGGAAACCTTTTAAAAGGAAAAACCACCTCTTTTACGCAATAATAAGGTGGTATAACCTCTTTAGTAAATCCGATGTCTTTTAAAGAGTATCCTAACATGATCCAGGTTGCGAGTTTGGCTAAAGGAACCCCGATGGCCTTAGATACAAAAGGCACAGTTCTTGAGGCTCTGGGATTAACCTCTAACACATAAAGTTCATCATCTTTGATGGCAAATTGAATGTTTATGAGTCCCTTTACTTCTAACTCTTTAGCTAATAATTTGGTGGCTTCCTTTATCTCGTTTAAAAGTCTTGGGGCTATGTGAAGAGGGGGTAGGATACAGGCAGAATCTCCGGAATGAATGCCTGCTTCTTCTATATGCTCCATGATACCTGCTACTACCACGGTTTCCCCATCTGAAATAGCATCTACGTCTATCTCTATAGCATCTTCTAAAAATTTATCGATTAAAATAGGATGTTCAGGGTTTACCTTGACCGCAGCAGAGATAAAATCTTTAAGATCTTCTTCAGAGTAGACTATTCGCATGGCCCTACCACCTAATACATAAGAAGGACGAACAAGTAAAGGATATCCAATGCTATTAGCTACTTTGATGGCCTCTTCTTCGCTATAAGCGGTGCCTGCTTTAGGTCTTTTTAGGTTTAACTTTTCTAAAAGCTGCTCAAATTTTTCTCTATTTTCTGCCCTGTCTATGTTTTCCGGAGAAGTACCTAAGATCTTTACACCATGTTTATAAAGAGGTACTGCAAGGTTTAAAGGAGTTTGTCCTCCAAACTGAACGATTACTCCATCAGGATTTTCTTCTTCATAGATGTTAAGAATATGTTCTAAGGTCAGGGGTTCAAAGTATAGCCTGGTTGAAATGTCATAATCTGTGGAAACGGTTTCAGGGTTTGAATTTACCATTATGGCTTCAACCCCTTTTTCTTTTAAGGCTAAAGAGGCATGCACACAACAATAATCAAATTCGATACCTTGCCCTATTCTATTAGGCCCTCCTCCTATGATTAGGACCTTTTTGTTTTTAGTAGCCCTACCTTCGTTTTCTACCTCATAGGTAGAATAAAAATAAGGGGTATAGGCTTCAAATTCAGCAGCACAAGTATCTATAAGTTTAAAAGTCGATTTTACTCCCAAGGATTGTCTATATTGTCTTACTTTATGAGGGTCAGTGTTGGTGAGAAAACCTATTTGATAGTCTGTAAATCCCATTTGTTTCAGTTCTCTAATCTCTTCTACGGTTAAAGTTTCTAAAGGTCTACCTTTTATCTCTTCGCTTTTATCAAAAATTTCTTTTAGATGATAAAGAAACCATGGGTCTATGTAGGTAAGATTATAGATATCTTCAACACTAAATCCGGCTTTAAAAGCCTCTCTTATATAAAACAACCTTTGACTGTTAGGTTTAACCAGTTTTTCTTTAATAACCTCCTTAGGAAGGACTACTCCTTGATCTGAAGGAGACTTTCCGTCGGCTCCAAACCCAAATCTTCCTATCTCAAGACCTGCAATAGCCTTTTGCAAAGCCTCTTTAAAGGTCCTACCTATGGCCATCGTCTCTCCTACAGACCTCATAGAAGTAGTAAGTTCATCTGGAGATTCTGAAAACTTCTCAAAAGTAAACCTGGGAATCTTAACCACCACATAGTCTATGGTTGGCTCAAAAGCAGCTTTAGTCTCTTTGGTTATATCATTAGGTAGTTCGTCTAAGGTATAACCTATCGCCAGTTTAGCAGCGATTTTAGCTATAGGATATCCGGTAGCTTTACTGGCTAAAGCCGAAGACCTGGAAACTCTGGGGTTCATCTCGATAACAACCATGTCTCCGTTTTTAGGATTAACCGCAAACTGAATGTTTGACCCTCCTGTTTCTACCCCTATCTCTCGAATGATAGCCTGAGCAGCACTTCTCATCCTCTGGTATTCTAAATCTGTAAGGGTTTGAGCCGGTGCTACGGTGATAGAATCGCCGGTATGAACCCCCATGGGATCAAAGTTTTCTATAGAACAGATGATAACCACATTATCCTTAAAATCTCTCATAACTTCAAGCTCAAACTCTTTCCATCCAAGCACTGACTCCTCTAACATCACCTGATGGATAAGGGACATCTCTAAGCCTTTTTCTGTGATTTCTCTTAACTCTTCTATGTTATAAGCTACTCCTCCTCCTGTTCCTCCTAAGGTAAAACTAGGCCTTACGATGATCGGAAAACCAAGTTCTTTAACGGCTTTTTCTATTTCATTTAAGGAAGTGATGATTAAACTCTTAGGCACCTTTAGTCCGATGTTTTCCATCGCCTTTCTAAAATGTTCTCGACTTTCAGCCTTTTCTATAGCTTTAGCGTTAGCTCCTATTAATTCGACTTTGTATTTTTCAAGCACCCCTTTCTTGGCTAAAGCAAAAGCAATGTTTAAACCTGTCTGTCCACCTAAGGTAGGAAGCAACGCATCAGGCCGTTCTTCTTTTATGATATATTCTATTACCTCAGGACATAATGGCTCTATATAAGTGTGATCTGCCATTTCAGGGTCTGTCATGATGGTTGCTGGATTGGAGTTAACTAAAACTATTTCATAACCCTCTTCTTTTAAAGCTTTACATGCCTGACTTCCTGAATAATCAAACTCACAAGCTTGACCTATGACAATAGGCCCTGAACCTATAATTAAAATCTTTTTTATGTCTGTTCTTTTAGGCATATTCCTCCCCTTTTATCTTTATCGTTTAAAACTTAAAAAATTTTTAGCTAAAACTTTTCAAATAGAGAATAAGTTTTTATTTTAGAAGCCTTTAAAAGATTTTGATACCAATTTTTAAACCATTTGTCTCTTTTTTGGGCTAAAAGGGTTGAACCCGTTTGTTGGATTTCTATATTAGAAATCGTTCCATTAAAGTTTTTAATGGCTTTTACGGCAAAAACTTTGAGCTCATCTTTTTCCCAAGTAAAACTTTCTATCAACTTTGGAGCACCTACAGTAGCAAAAAGTTGAGCTACGTTAGGAGAAAATAGTTGAGAGGCCTGCAACCTGGTTAAACGGTGTTCTTTTACTGTAAAACCTTCTTTTTCAAAAATTTCTTTGGCAATCTCTTTTTGAGCTTTAGCTTTTTCTAAAAAGGATTTAACCTTTTGTTCACAAAGCTCTTTACCTTTATTAGCCAGATAGTCCTGTTTAACCTTTTCTTTTACCTCGGCAAACTCTAAAGACCTTGCAGGTTTTTTGTCAAAAACCTCTAAAATAACAAAACCCTTAGAAGTTTCAAAAGGGGCTAAAAACTCCCTTTTGGGAGCTTCAAATACCTTTTTAGCTACTTGGGGATTTTGAAAAAGATTTAAAAAGTCTTTTTTAGTAAGCCAATCGGTCTCTAAAAGTTTTATTTTATTTTTTTCAGCCCATACTTTTAGATCATTCTCCTTCATGATTTCAGAATAAATTTTGTTAACCTTTTCTTGGGTAACTTTTCTTATTTTCTCAGTTTTAAGAAACTTATAGATATCTCCTTTTACCTCATCAAAAGAGGCCACCCCTTCTGGCTTGACAGCCTCAACCCCTATTATTATATAACCTGAAGAAACTTTGAAAGGCCCTAAAATTTGACCTTCCTTAGCCTGCTTAAGGACTAATTTGATCTCATCTGGTAGAGCACCCTCTTCTACCCATCTAGCTTCAATCTTAAGGTCGTTTAGGCTTTTTATCTCACTTTTAAGCTTTTGTGCTTTTTTTAAAGAAGCGTCATCTGTACCTTCAACTATCAAGGTTTTAATCTTAGCCCTAAAAGGCTTTCTAAACCGGTCTAAATTTTGTTCATAAAACCTCTTAGCCTCAGCCTCGGTTACCTCAACCGAGGTTTCATAAGGCACAACCAAATAAATCAGCTTAACCTTTTCTTCTTCTTTATAAATATCTCTATGGGCAAGATAATAGTTTTCTAAGTCTTTTTCTGTATAACTTATCTTTTCTATGCAGGTTTTTAAAGGTAAAACCCCTTCTAACAGGTCTAATTCTTGTTTAGAAAAGGTTAAATAATCCTTAACTTCTTCGTCAGAGACTACGATAGGGGTAGTAAGAACTAATTCTAATCTTTGCTGCACGATGTCATAATAAATTAATTTTTCAAAAAATTTAGGGGTTGTGCCTAATTCTTTTAAGACCATCTGATATTTTTGAGGGCTAAACCTTCCGTTTTCTTGGAAAGAAGGTATTTGAGCTATACTAAGACTAACCTCTTCTGGTAAAACTTTTATTCCTAATTTCTTAGCATAGTCTTCTAAAAGTTTCATCTTGATAAGTTCGTCAAGGACTTGTTTTTTAAGGTTTAATTTCTTAAGGTCTTCTTCGTTGATTTCACCAAAGGCCTGCTTTAAACGAAATAACTGGAAATTATAAAATTCTTGAAATTCCTTAGCGGTAATAGGGATTCCGTTCACCTTAGCGACTAAGTCTCTTTCGGAAGTAACAAAACTTCCGATACCCCAAAAAACGAAAACGAGGATAATGACAGCTAAAAAAGTTTTAGCAAAAACTGAAGTAGCGCCTTTTCTTAAAAAATCAAACATAAAAACACCTTAATAAGTTTTTATAAATATACCAAAAATTTTTTAAATTGTCAAAAACTTTTTAAACGGTGTTTGTATTTTTAAAACTAATGGAAAAAACTAAAATGTAACAAGTAGCTCTTTTCTACTAGAGAGTTTTTAACATTTTTTAACCTGTAAAACGTAAAAAGGACAACTTAGTTTTATAAACAATTTGAAGGAGATTTAAAAAGGTTAAAGAGGTTGTAAAAAACAAGAAACTTAGTTAAAAGACTTATGATTATAAACTTTTATAATAAGATTACTAAACAACCAAATTATTTGATTCTCCTGGTGGAGATGAGGGGATTCGAACCCCCGACCTCCGGAGTGCGATTCCGGCGCTCTCCCAGGCTGAGCTACATCCCCTTATCTTTAGTGGGTAGTAGCTTTGATTTTGGCTGATTCAAACTTTTTAAAAAGCTTAGAAATTTTGTTAGCAGCCTTTTTCCAATGAAAAATTCCTTTTGAGACCCCTTTATGAATCAAACTTTGAACGCCTCTTAATTGCGATTCAGCTTTTTCTAATTCTTTGGAGTTTAAATAGTTTAAAAACTTTTTAATCTCAGTTTTAACCCTACTTTTAAAGGCCTTGTTTCTTAGCCTTCTTTTTTCGCTCTGTCTTAAAGCCTTCTTAGCAGACTTGTGATGTGGCACTTTATTCCCCTCCCTTTCCTTTGTTAAGTTTTGGATTAAAATTTATAGTAAAATATAATTTTGTCAAGGTTTGTATAAAAACTTTTGCTAAAAATCGATGAGTGCTTACATAAAAAAAAGATTTAAACCTTTTGTTTCTGCATTTAGTTTGTCATTGTTATTTCATACATTTTTCTTTATTTTTTTAGTGTTAACCCCTAATACTAAGGAGTTTTTCAATTTTTATTTAGAAGAATTTTTTAACTTAGAAAACATATCTTTTTCTAAAGAGGATAGATACGCTTTTCAAAATAAACAAAAACTAGCTAAAAAGGAATTTTCTAAAAAAACTGCAACACCTACCCCTAAGAGTGAGCTTAAAACCCATGAACCTGAATCCTTCAATCAAGCCTTCCCCGCCTCTTCTCAAGAGTCTTCGTCCCCGCCTCAATCTAATCCTTTCGTAAATCCTTCTGAAGAAAAAATTGGATTGGAAGCCCAAAACTCAGAACCATCTAATGGGTCTCAAATTCAATCTGGTTTTGCCAAAAGCCCTTCTGAAGAAGGGCTTTCTTCACAAACCCAAAACTTAGAACCTTCTTCACCCATTGGTTCTAAAGAAAATGTGTCTTTACCTAAAAGACTTGTTTACGAGATTTTCTACGGACCTTTTAAGTTAGGAGAAACGGTTATCCAGATAGAAGGGGCTAAATATACGGCGGTTGTTTACACTACTGGTTTAGGAAATACCATCTATCCTTATTATGCCAAATGGGAAACCTGGGTAGATGAACAAGGTAATCCATGGAAAACAATCGTTTATTCAAAGGACCGAGAAAAGGAAAGGAAAAAACTTATCTTTTTTGAAAAAGAAAAAGGAATAGTTTTAGTAAAAAAAGATTTAAAATCAGATAAACCAGGAGAAACCTTTAACTTAGCCTATCCTATTTATGATGAACTTTCCTCTTTTATAAAATCTTGGTTAAACGATTATCTAAGCCAACCCAGAGTAGAGTTCCCAATCTATGTAAAAGAAGAAAGGAAGTTGGTAAAGGTTTCTTCTTATAAGGAAATCCAATGTGCTTATCAAAATAAAGAAAAAATTTGTTTAGAATTAAAGGTTAGACTTCCAGAAACCAGCGAGCTTTTAAGCAGAAATAGAGAAGTTCGGGTCTATCTGTTAAAAGACGAAAGATATCCTTTAGAAATAAGGGGGAAACTCCCCCTTTTAGGCAGCTTAGTCGGTAAACTTAAAGAGGTAGTAAAATAGATTTAAAAACTATTTTCAAAAATGTAATTTAAAGCTTTCTTAATACGAGAAATTGTTCTTTCCTTTCCCAAAACTCTTATGATTTCAAAAAGTCCTGGGCTTACCGTTTTTCCAGTAAGGGCTATTCTGATGGCTTGAGCTATGTCTTTTAACTTAAAACCATAGGCTTCTGCTAAACTTCTAAAATATTCTTCTAAGGTTTTATCTTCTAAAGGTAGATTTTCCAAGTCTTTACAGACCTTTTCTAATACAGGAACCATTTGAGGTATGAGAAACTTTTTGGCTCCTTTTTCGTCATAAGAGATCTCTTCTACTAAATAAAAATCCATCATCTCTGCAAGTTCTACTAAGGTTTTTCCTCTGGTTTTTACGGTCTCTATAGCCTCCAATAAATATTCTTCAGGAAATCGAGTAAGGTCATATTTTTTTGAGAGGAAAGGTTTTAGGTGTGCAAGTAAAAATTGATTGTTGCTAACTTTTATCCAATAGGCGTTGACTGCTAAAAGTTTGTCTGGGTCAAACCTTGCAGGAGAAAGGTTTACGTTTTTGATGTCAAACTTTTCTATTAATTCTTCAACGGTAAAGTATTCTTGATCTCCAAAACCCCAGCCAAGCCTTGCCAGATAGTTTATCAACGCATTAGGTAAAAAACCTGCTTCTCTATACTCAAGAATAGACTTAGCACCGTGCCTTTTTGAAAGTTTAGCCCCGTCAGGTCCAAGCACCATCGGAATATGAGCAAACTTAGGAGGTTCAACCCCAAAGGCTTGATAAATAATTAATTGTTTTGGGGTATTAGAGATATGATCATCTCCTCTTATTACATGGGTTATACCCATGGTAATGTCATCTATCACTACCGCAAACTGATAAGTGGGGGTACCGTCTGAGCGAAGTATTACAAAATCGTCCACTTCTTCTGCGGGAAAAACAATCTTTCCTCTTAAAAGGTCTTCAAATATGATTTCACCAAATTCAGGGGCTTTAATCCTTAAAGCCCTACCCTCGCCTGGTCCTAAGTTTTTATCTTTACATGTTTTGTCATACCTTGGTTTTTGTCCGCTTTCAAGCATTTTTTTCTTCTTCTCTTCTAAAACCTCTTTAGGGCATTCACAGTAATAGGCTTTTCCTTCCTCAAAAAGTTTTTGGGCATACTTCTGATATAATTCGAGTCTTTGACTTTGAAAATAAGGTCCTTCATCCCAGTCAAGCCCAAGCCATTTTAAAGCCTCTAATATAGAGACCACATATTCCTCTTTAGATCTTTCTCTATCGGTATCTTCTAACCTTAAAATAAATTTACCTTTATGATGCCTTGCATAAAGCCAGTTAAAAAGGGCAGTTCTTGCACCGCCTAAATGAAGGTGCCCTGTTGGGCTTGGGGGAAAACGAGTAATTACCTTAGCCATCAACCATCCTCCCTTTGTCTATTTTAAAATTTAAAACTTAATAGATGAGGTTAATATATGACTATTCCTCCGTATCCTACGACAGAAGAATAGTCTCTGATTATGTCTCCAGAGGTAGCATAAGCGATGAGTTCTCCTTTGGTAGCCCCTAAATGCTTGCAGGCAACTATATTAATCGCTACAGGAATAACCCCGCACATGCTTATGTTGTTTTCTACCACCACTTTTAAAAGTCCTTCTTCTGAAAGAGATAAAATTTCCTTGATAGCCAAAGAATCTTTATATTTAGCTGTTTCTTGAGGCACGTAATGGCTAAAGTCAGAGCTTGCAACGATAAAAATCCTTTTTTCTGGAAAAAGACTAATGGTTTGAGCAAGGGCTATCCCAATCTCTCTTATTTCTTTAAGAGAAATCCATCTTAAACAAATAGCCACAATTTCTACCTTTGGGTTTATATACTGCAAAAATGGGACTTGAACTTCTAAAGAGTGTTCATGTGCATGGGCTAAAAAATCCTCTGAAGCCAAGGGACAAAGTTCTATAAAACGGGTAGTAAAGGTTTTGTTTATTTTAGCCTCGCCTAAGGGAGTAATAAAAGAAGTTCCATTAAAAACAGCGATGGGTTTACCCATACCGGTATGGTTCGGACCTAAGATAACGGCAATATCAGGAGGGACTATTTTTCCATAGACAGCTCCGGCTACATGTCCTGAATAAAAATACCCAGCATGAGGCAACACCCCACCTTTAGCAGGTATTTTAGTCTCTGAAAATTTTATAAGCTCGGCAAGATGTTTCTCTAATTCTTTAGGATTGTTGCTATAAAAATAGCCGGCTACTGCAGGTTCTCTTTTCATTTTTACAACCCTCTTATTTTTTTGAGTTTTTCTAAATCTTCTGGTGTGTCTATCTCAGGCACCTCTTCAGAAACTATACTAACCGCTATTTTATATCCATGTTCTAAGGCTCTTAACTGTTCTAATTTTTCGGTCAGCTCGAGTGTTCCTGGAGGGAGTTTTACAAAAAGGTCTAAAAATTCTTTGGTATAAGCATAAACCCCTATATGTTTTAAGTATAAAGGAGGTTCTCCTGGGGGTCTAAAATAGGGGATAAGGTTTCTTGAAAAATAAAGGGCATAGCCTTGAAGGTCTAAAACCACCTTAACCTTGTTGGGGTTGGTAAGGTCTTCATCTTGTTTTATAGGAGTAGCAAGGGTAGTCATTTTAGCCTTTTTAGAAACTAAGGGCTCTATTAAAGGTTGAAAATAGGCTGCAGGAAAAAAAGGTTGGTCTCCTTGAAGGTTGATTACTATATCTTCAGGGGCAAGACCAAGGATGTCAGAAGCCTCAGCTATTCTGTCTGTCCCACAGATATGAGTGTTTGCAGTCATCAAGGCCTTACCTCCAAACCTTGAGACTTCCTGTAAAATCCTTTCATCATCAGTAGCCACCCACACTTCCTTTATACCAGAACTTAAAGCCCTTTCGTAAACATGTTGGATCATAGGTTTTCCTTCTATATAAACTAAAGGTTTGCCTGGAAAACGAGTAGAACCGTAACGCGCTGGTATGATGATTACCTTTCTCATGGTTTCATAATTTAAACTAAATTTGTAAAAATAAAAGAAGGACTTGAATTTTCACGCTTTAATATTAAACTTAAGTCATCTTTTATAAAATGGGTAACTTTTAACTTGCCAAAGTATTTTTAAATCTAAATAGAGGTTGTTATGGCCAAAAGAGTTAAAATTATTGAATTAGCAGAAGAACTTCATGTAGAACCTAAAGAGTTGTTAAAAAAACTTAAAGCCGAAGGTTTTCAGGTTAAAACTACTTTGTCCTCTATATCAGAAGAAGAAGCAGAAAAAATTAGAATGCTTCATGGAAAAAAACATGAGATAATAGTTTTTAGAAAAGAAGAGATTGAAGAAATACATAAAGAGGAAATAAAAGTAGAAGAAAAAGTTGAAGAACCTAAAATAGAAGAAGAGCAGCCTAAAAAAAAGAAACTTTTTTTAAGAAAGAAAAAAACAGAAGAGGAACCTAAGAAAGATGAAAAGGTTTCTTTGATAGAAGCCTTCGATGAAGAAAAAGCACCAGAAGCTTCTTTAGAAGCTGAACCGTTTAATAAAGAAGAACCGTTAGAACCAGCAGAAAAAACTGAAACCTCTTTTCAAGAATTTTCGCAAATAGAAACTCCTCAAGAACAAATTTCTCAACCAGAAGTTTCTCAACCAAAAATTTCGCCAACAGAAACTCCAAAATCAGAAACTCCTCAAGAAGTTTACGGAAAAAGGGTGGTTACAGAGTTTAAACCAAGAAAGGAAAGAGGATTTAAGCCTAAAGATTCATCAGTGCCCCCTACCCCTTCTAAGGAAGAAGTTGTTGTACCTGTAGAGCCTAAACCGTTAGACAAAGAGGATTTCAAAAAGAAAAAAAAGGACAGAGAATTTAAAGAAGAAAAGAAAAAACCTAAGAAAAAAGGTGGTTTTGTTAAAAAAGAAAGGTTTGATGAATTTTTTATAGAAGAAGAACCGGTTGCCTTGTTTGAAGAAAAGCAAGAAGTCGAAGGTTTAAAGCCTAAGGAAAAGAAAGAAAAAACTTCTGAAAGACCCCCTACCCTTCCTCCTAAGGAAAAGAAAATAAAAATCTACGAAACGATTCAGGTTAGCGAGCTTGCTAAAATGATGGGGGTAAAGGTTGGTGAACTCATCAAAAAGGCTTTACAGATGGGAATGCCGGTTACCGCTAACCAATCTATCGATGCAGATACCGCTGCCATTTTAGCCGATGAGTTTGGTTATCAAATAGAAAAAGCTCCTATTGAAGAAGAAATCCTTTTACAATACACTCCTCCTTCACCAGAAGAATTAAAACCTCGTCCTCCGGTAATAACAGTTATGGGACATGTAGACCACGGTAAAACTAGTCTTTTAGATGCCATCAGAAAAACAGATGTAGCCAGTAAAGAGGCCGGTGGTATAACCCAACATATCGGTGCTTATACCGTAAAACTGGAGGCTGGAAAAACAATAACCTTTATAGATACCCCAGGTCATGAGGCCTTTACTTCTATGAGGGCAAGGGGTGCTCAGGTTACGGACATAGTGATCTTGGTAGTAGCAGCAGACGATGGTGTGATGGAACAAACTAAAGAGGCTATAGAGCATGCTAAGGCAGCTAAAGTACCTATAGTGGTAGCCATCAATAAAATAGACAAACCTGATGCTAATCCTGATAGAGTTAAATCTCAACTGGCTGAGTTAGGTTTAGTTCCGGAAGAATGGGGTGGCGATACTCTAATGGCTAATATTTCTGCCAGAAATAAAATCGGTATAAACGAACTGTTAGAGTTGGTACTTCTTCAAGCTGAAATGTTAGAATTAAAAGCTGCTTATGATAGACCTGCAAGAGGAAGGATTATAGAGAGTAAACTGGATAAAGGGAGAGGGCCAGTAGCTACAGTGCTTGTTCAGGAAGGAACACTTAAAGAAGGAGATATCTTTGTAGCCGGCCTTACCCATGGAAGGGTAAGGGCGATGTTTGACAGCTATGGAAAAAGGGTTAAAGAGGCAACCCCTTCTGTCCCGGTAGAAATTTTAGGTTTTGAAGATTTACCTCAGGCAGGAGATGATTTCATCGTTTTAGACAGTGAAGAAAAAGCAAGAAAGATAGCAGAGTATAGACAAAGAAAGGCAAGAGAAGCAGAGACAGCCAAGGAAGTTAAAATTTCTTTAGAAAAGATTTTCGAAAAACTTAAAGAAGGTGAACTTAAAGAATTAAACATCGTGCTTAAGGCAGACACTCAGGGAACTTTAGAAGCCTTACAAGCTTCGCTACTTAAAATTTCTACTGATAAGGTTAAAGTTAACATCATCCGCGCAGGGATAGGGGCTATTTCTGAAAGCGATGTTATGTTGGCTTCTGCCTCTAACGCTATCATTATCGGTTTTAATGTAAAACCCAGTTCTCAGGCAAGAGATTTAGCTAAAAAAGAGGGAGTAGATATTAAGTTTTATGACGTTATTTATCAACTTATCGACGATGTAAAGAAAGCAATGGCTGGATTACTTGAACCTGAAATAATAGAAGAAATAAAAGGTTTAGTAGAAGTAAGGGCTATATTTAAAGTGCCTAAGGTTGGGGTAGTTGCTGGATGTTATGTAAAAGAAGGAGTTATCAACAGAAACCATCAAGTAAGAGTGATAAGAGATGGGGTGGTCGTTTATACCGGTAAAATAGCCTCTCTTAAAAGGTTTAAAGAGGATGTCAAAGAGGTAGCCGCCGGTTATGAATGTGGAGTAAGGATAGAAGGGTTTAACGACGTAAAAGAAGGAGACCTTTTGGAAACTTTTGAGCTTAAAAAGGTGACTCAAGAACTCTAAAAGTTGTATAAATTGAAAGGTGTGTAAATGGTGGTTGGAGTAGCTAAAATAGAACTTTTTATTCCTGAGCCCAATTCTTTAAAAGCTAAAAGGCAGGTGCTAAAGGCCTTAACCCAGAAAATAGAGGCTAAGTTTAGAAAAGTTTCCTTGGCAGAAGTAGATGGGCACGATCTTTGGCAGAGGGCGGTATTAGGGATAAGTGTGGTAGGAAAGGATCAAAAATTGGTTGATAGCAAAATAAATGATATTCTTAGCTTTATTCAAAAAGATGGAAGGTTAGAAATCATAAACGCAGAAATAGATTTTATTAATTATTAAGGTTTTTTATCTAATGTCATACAGACCAGAAAAAGTAGGCAGTCTTTTACAAGAAGTTATAACAGAAATTTTGATGTATGACCTAAGCGACCCGGTGTTTAAGCAGCTTATCACGATAACCGAGGTTAAAATAGGCGGAGATTTAAGAAAAGCGGTAGTGTTCTTTAGAGTGTATGGTGAGATCCCAGCTGAAGAAGTTAAAGAAGCCTTTAACAGGGCTAAAGGTTATATTAAAAAACTGATAGGAGAAAAAATTACTTTAAAATACATGCCGGACCTTGAGTTTAAGTTAGACGACCGAGAAGAAAAAGAAAGGCAACTTGATAGCTTGTTTGCTAAGATTTCTAAATCCAAAGGAGATGGTTAATCTGGAAATCCTCCTCCAAAAAATTGACAAAAACCGAGACTTTATTTTAGTAACCCACGTTAACCCTGACATAGATGGTCTTTCTTCTATGTTAGCTTTTGGTTTTTTTTTAAAACACCTGAAGAAAAATTTTTATCCAGTGATAGAACGCATACCTAAAAAAGCCGAATTTTTAAAAGGTTTTGAATGGTTTATCCTTCCGGAACAGCTTCCTCATCTTGAGAAGGCTTTGGTTGTTTTGTTCGATGCTTCAACCCCTAAAAGACTTGCTTCAAACGTAGCCCAAAGGTTAACCCCGTTTAAAGATTACGTAGTGATAGACCATCATCAAAAAGAGGAAAATCTCTTTGAAGAAGATGTGCTTTTTATCATCGACCCCAATGCCCCTTCTACTTCAGCCCTCCTTTTTGAGATTTTTAAAAAATTAGGGATAGAAATTACCTACGAGATGGCAGAAAATCTTTTAGCCGGTCTTTATTTTGATACCGGAGGCTTTAGATACGAAAACACCAAGGCTCAGACCTTTGAAATCGCTAAGGAACTATGCGAAAAAGGGGCAAATCCCTCTTACATAGCTAAAAATCTGTTTGAGCAGATAAGTATAGAGGAGGTAAACCTTTTAAAAACCATCCTTAACCGTTTAGAGACGATAAAAACGCATCCTTTTTGTGTGATGTCTTACCTTACCTTTGAAGACCTTGAAAAAAACCCGGTAGAAGACCTTAGTTATTTGGCTAATTTTTTAAGAAGTTTAGAAGGGGTAGACATAGCTATTTTAGTGAAAGAGTTTGAAAAGGGTAAAATAGCGGTAAGCTTAAGAGGCAGAGAGCCTTTTGAAGTTTTAGAGATAGCTAAGCATTTTGGTGGAGGAGGACACAGATACGCCAGCGGTTTTAAGCTTGAAGAAAAAGACCTTCAAACCTTTCTTTTTGATTTGAAAAAGTTTATGAGAGGAGTTTATGAGAAAAGATAATCAGCTAAACGGAATACTTGTGGTTGACAAGCCTGAAGGTTTAACCTCTACTCAAACCTTAGAAAAAGTAAAAAAAATATTAAAAATTAAAAAAGCTGGCCATGGAGGGACCCTTGATCCTATAGCTACTGGAGTTTTACCCATATTACTTGGAAAAGCTACTAAAGTAGCCCAAATATTTTTAGAAGGGGATAAGGTTTATCAAGGGGAGATGCAATTAGGAATTAGTACCCTTACCTTTGATATTACCGGAGAGGTAGTCGCACAAAAACCCATCCCAGATTTTTCCTTAGAAGATTTAAAAAAAGGTGCTCAAACCTTTTTAGGAGAGATAGACCAGATTCCTCCACCCTTTTCTGCTGCCAAATTTAGAGGAAAACCTCTTTATAAATACGCAAGGGATGGACTTCTAATACCAAAGGAACCTAAAAAGGTTAAGGTCTTTCGGTTTGAAATTTTAGACATAACCCTTCCTTACGTGAAGTTTGAAATACATTGTTCTAAAGGTACTTATATTAGGTCTATAGTAAATAGTTTTGGGGAGAGGTTGGAGTGTGGTGCTACACTAACTAAACTTAGAAGGTTAAAAAAAAGTATTTTTACCATAGAAGAAGCCTTAACCTTAGAAGAAATCTCTCGGTTGGTTCAGGAAGATTACGAGGGTTTGGTAAAAAGAATAATTCCTGTAGAAAAATCTCTTGAATTTTTACCTAAAATATTAGTGAGTGAAGATTTTTCTCAACGGATACAAGAGGGTAGACCTATGCATACTTCTTCTTTTCTTTCTTTCATCAAATTTCAGAAACTTACCCTATCCCCCTATCATGAATGGATAAGGATTTTAAACCCAAAAGGCAAGTTAGTAGCCATTATCGAAAACCCATTAAAAAACCTCTCTAATGAATACATAAAATATTTCAGAGTTTTTAAAGACTAAATGAAAAAATTTAAACAGCTTATAAGCATTCTTATAAGGTTTACGATTACCTTTGGTATTTTGTTTTTTTTGTTTAAAAAGACAGACTTTGCTAAGCTAAAGGAAATTTTTAAAAACCTTTCCTTTTTTCCCTATCTAATAGCCCTTTTATGTTTTAACAGTTTTCAACTGATGGTAGCCTTAAGATGGCAAAAACTTTGTGAAAGCTGGGGTTTTAAACAAAATTATTTCTTCTTTCTAAAAAGTTATTTGATGGGATTTTCTTTAAACACCGTTATGCCAGGGATAGTAGGCGGCGACATCCTAAGGACCTTTCTTTTAACAAAAAAAGGACTTCCTTTTAAAAAGGCCACCTTTAGCGTTATGGTAGACCGTTTTTACGGACTTTTAGGTATATTTTTTATCCTTTCTGTCTCTCTTCCTCTATATGGAGGTTTTTTACCAATAAACTTTTATTACTTTATTATTTTTATTACTTATTCAGTAATCATAGGTTTTTTCTTAATTTCTTTATTTTTTACCAAGATTTATCCTAAGGAATATTTTAATCCTGTTCGTCTACCTTATAATCTTTTTCCGGTGCTACTTGGGATTTTAATCCAAGTTTTATTTGTCTTACAGTTCGTTTTTTTAGGTTTGGCTTTGCATTTACAGATAAATTATTCGTATTTTTTTGTAATCATCCCTATTATTAGTTTTTTAGCAGCCTTGCCTCTTAGTATTTCAGGATTAGGGGTTAGAGAAGGTAGTTTAAGTTATTTTTTATCTTTGTTGGGTTTTTCTATAGAACATGGTATATCCTTAGGTATGTTAGGCTATAGTTTAATCCTTATTTCTGCCCTTCCAGGGATATATTTTTATTTAAAAACAAGGGTATCATGGAAATAAGTTTTTTGTTTAAAAGTTTTATCACCCTTTTTACCATCATAGACCCGATTGCCGGGGCTCCTTTCTTTTTAAGTATAACCGCAGGCTATCCTGAAAAAGAACGTCAAAAAATCGCCTTAAAAGCAAGCCTTACAGCTTTGATTACTCTTTTAATCTTTTTTTGGTTAGGTAGATATGTTTTGGCTTTGTTTCAAATTTCTCTTTCTTCTTTTAGGATTGCTGGTGGGACACTTCTTTTTATTACCGCTTTGGAGATGCTTTTTGGTAAGACTACCCAGGTAAAAACTTCAGAAAAAGAGGCAACCCAAGTAAAAGAATTGGAAGACCCATCGGTAGTCCCCTTAGGTATTCCTTATTTAGCCGGTCCTGGTGCGATTACTACAGCTATTATTTTAGGTGAAAGCCCTGAGTTTTCCGTAAAATTAGCCCTTTCGGGGACAATTTTTCTGGTAATACTTATTACCTACTTTATATTAAGCGCCTCAACCAAAATTTTTAAGCATCTTGGAGAACTTGGAACTAAGGCAGTGGTAAGAATTTTAGGTCTTATTTTGGCAAGTATTGCCATAGAATACATCATCACAGGACTAAAAGAAAATTTTTAGCCAAATTTTAGAAAAAACTTTTTTCTTTTAAAAAATTTTTTGTATAATATAAAGCTATGGAGATTTTTAGAAAAAAATCTTTTGATGCAGTTAAACAAACCTCAAAACTTAAACGAGCCCTTACACTAAAAGACATTGTCTTAATAGGGATTGGTGCGGTAGTAGGGGCAGGGATTTTTGTAGTAACGGGACAGGCAGCAGCCTCCTATGCAGGTCCTGGTATTCTACTTTCCTTTATTCTTGCAGGTATAGGGATTGGGCTCACCGCCTTGGTTTATGCTGAATTTTGCTCTGCCTTTCCGTTAGCTGGAGGTGCCTACAACTATGCCTATTTTGTGTTGGGAGAGTTTTGGGCTTGGTTGGTTGGTTGGAATGTGCTTTTAGAATATGGAATAGCTACGGCAGCAGTTTCTACCGGTTGGTCGGGATATTTAAGGGCTTTTTTAGAAAACAATTTGCATGTGCATATCCCTAAGGCTATTTCCGGTCCTTTTAATCCTGCTCAAGGCACATATGTAGACCTTTTTTCCCTTTTAGGGGTTTTGTTGATTTTCTTTTTAGTAACCATAGGTATCAGAAAAAGCGCACTTTTTAATAACGTGGTCGTGGTTTTAAAAATAATCACCTTGTTGGTTTTTATAATTTTTGGACTTAAGCATGTTAGATGGGAACATTTTCGTCCCTTTTTGCCTTTTGGTTGGGAGGGGGTGTGGAGAGGTGCTGCGCTTATCGTGTTTGCTTATTTAGGGTTTGATGCGTTAGCTACCCTGGCAGAAGAAACCAAAGATGTAAAAAGAACACTGCCTAAGGGTTTAATCCTTTCTCTTTTGGTCATAACTTTACTTTACATTTCTGTAGCCTTCGTGTTGGTAGGTGTTTTACCTTATTGGGAATATGAAGGAAAACCTGATGCCTTAGCCTATGCCATGTATAAAATAAATGAAAAGTGGGTAGCAGATTTTATTTCCTTAAGCGCTGTGATTACCATTACTTCGGTCATGTTGGTTATGGCCATAGGTTTTACCAGGATCCTTTATGCGTTAGCAAGAGATGGATTATTGTTTAAGCCTTTTGCTGAAATTCATAAAAAATTTTACACCCCCTACAAAGCCTCGATCACCGGCGGTCTTATTCTCTGCTTTTTTGCTGGTTTTGTCCCTCTAAAAATTTTAGCTGAGCTTATCAACATCGGAACACTTTTTGCTTACTTTATAGTAGGTGTAGCCATTTATTTGGTTAGGTATCGCCCTGATTATCAACCTGCCTTTAAGATTCCTTGGGCCCATATTTTAATCCCGATTAATCTTTTGTTTTTACTTTTTATCATGAGTGGGTTACCGATGGATACCTGGATAAGGTTTATTTTGTGGAGTTTCTTGGGGATTTTGGTCTATTTTTTGTATGGTTATAAACATAGTTCTATAAACTCTAACTCTTAGGATGTAATAGTGTGGTATGTTGAGAAAAATTTTCATTATATTATCAGGGATAACCAAGCTCTTTGTTTTGGGATAATCTTACCTATTATTTGGGGCAATAGGAACAATAAGTTTAGAGCATCTAAGGTAAATGTTGACAAATAAAAAATTTAGGTATAACTTGCTTAAGCAAGCACTTACATTATTATTTTATGGTTTTAGAGGGATAGTTTTATGAAAAGAGTAAATTGTGTGTTGTTTTGTTTATTTTTTTTAATCTTAGGGTTTAAGCCTCCTGTTTTTGCTAAAGAAGTTTTATCTTTAAAAGATCTTATCCTTTCTGGTCTAAAAAACAACCCTCAGATTCAGATTGCAGTTAAAAGTAAAGAACAGTATGTTTTTCAAAAAGATTATGTAAGGTCAAGTTTTTTTCCTTTTCTTTATTTAAAGTACGAGTTTGACAGAACTGATCCAGGCAAAGGGCTTCCTAACCGAGAGGTCCATGCTTTTGGTCCTTATCTAAACTGGAATGTTTTTTCTGGTTTTTCTACTTGGCATTCCTATCAAGAAACTTTAAAACTTATTTCTGCTCAAGATTTTGCGGTAAAAAGGACGATTTTAGACGTTTCTTTAAACATTATCCGAGCTTATTTAGAGTATTTTAAGCAAAAAGCTTTATATGAAGCGGCTTTATCCGACCTTGAAGACGCTAAGATCCTTCTAAAGTTAGCTAAAAAAAAATATGAGGTAGGCCTTTCTCCTTATGCAGATGTGCTTGATGCTGAGGCTAAGGTAAAACAGGCAGAGTTTAACGTTACTAACTATAAATATACAGCCGACATAGCGAAAGCTCAGGTTTTAACCTTGATAAATTATGACATAACCAGAATAGAAGAAATAGAATTTTTACCTTTACAAGAAGAAGACTTAGAGGTAAAAGACTTTAATTTTTATCTCAAAACCGCCATTGAAAAAAGACCAGAGCTTAAAGCAAAAGAAAGCGAAGTTTTTGCACAGGAAGAAAGGGTAAAAAGTGTAAAAGGAAAGTTTTGGCCAAGCATAGACCTTTTTAGTAGTTATTATCAGGTAGACGATAAGTTTTTTCCTGACAAAAATAACGAGTTTGTAGCAGGTTTTAGGGTGACTTTTCCTATTTTTACAGGTTTTCAGCGTTTGGCTGAGTTAAACAAAGAAAAGGTAGGTTTAGAACAAAAAAGGTTAGAAAAGGCAAACATTGAGCTTCAAATAAAACAGGAGGTATTTACCAGCTATAAAAACTATCAGACAACAAAAGAGAGTTTTGAAAGTGCCCTTGTTTGGTTAAAAAGCATGGAAGAAGATTACCGAGTAGTCCAAAAAAAATATGAAACCGGACTGGCAAGTATTGTAGACGTAACTACCCTTTTGGCTCGTCTTTCAGAGGTAAGGTCAAAAGTAGCGATTTCTAAGTATAATTTAATTTATTCTTTTTATGAGCTTTACAGGATGTCTGGGACTATTCCGGAGTTAGACCTATGAAAAGGTTTTGCGTTTTATGGTTAATCTTTTTTTTGTTTTTTTTAGTAGGTTGTCAGAAAGACAAAAAGAAAAAGGATGTTGCCCTACCATCTTCTTCTACTAAGGTAGAAAGAGGGAGTATTTATTTAGAGGTAACTGCTACAGGAGCGGTAAAGCCTCAGGTTGGTGCTCAGGTAAAGGTAGGTTCAAGGGTTTCTGGAAGGGTTGAAAAACTTTTGGTAACCACAGGAGATAAGGTTAAAGCTGGGCAACTTATCGCTATCATAGAACATCAAGACCTACAAGAAGAGGTGAATAGAACTTTTAATCAGTATAAAGAAGCCTTGGCTAACTTAGAAAAGATTAAAAAAGTTTACCCTTCTCAGATTGCAGCTCAAACCAAGAAGGTTAATTCTGCTATAGCAGAACTTCTTCAAATAGAAAGAGAGCTTAAAAGGAATAAGGTTCTTTTTCAAGAAGGTCTTATTTCAAAAAACGACTTAGAAAGATTAGAAAGGGATTATGAGGTAAAAAAATCTACCTTAGAATATGAAAAAGCTAACCTTGAAGCCTTAAAGTCTGAATACGAAAAACAATCAGAAATAGCTAAAGCTCAAGCAGAGAGTGCTAAAAGTGCTTGGAATGCAGCTAAGGTTAAACTTAATTATGCCTTTATTTATTCTCCTATTTCAGGTGTGGTTTCAGAGGTTACGACCCAACAAGGGGAAACGGTAGTTGCTGGTTTAAATGCCCCTACTTTTATAACCGTGGTGGACCTCTCTAAGCTTCAGGTAGAATGTTATGTAGATGAGACAGACATAGGAAGGATTGCTGTAAGCCAAGAGGCTACTTTTACTGTGGACAGTTACCCTAATAAGGTATTTAGAGCTAAGGTAAAAACCATTTATCCTGGAGCTATCATCAAGAATAACGTAGTTTTTTATGATGTAGTGCTTGAAATTTTAGACCCTTATGAAAATTTACTACGTCCGGAGATGACAGCCCAGGTTACCATAATAGCAGGTAAAAAAGAAAATGTGCTTTTAGTTCCTTCTAAAGCAGTAAAAATAGACCCACAGGGAAATTATTATGTAATGGTAAAAAAAGGGGATAAATGGGAAAAACGAATAGTAAAAATAGGTTGGGAATCCCGCGGAAAAACCGAAATTTTAGAAGGACTTAAAGAAGGTGAGGAAGTAGGTTTGTGGGAAACAAGATAGTAGTCTTAGAAAACATTCAAAAAACCTATCAAATAGGTAAAGTCTTTTATCAAGTGTTAAAAGGGATAGACTTAGAGGTAGAGGAAGGAGATTTTTTAGTAATTATGGGGGCTTCTGGGAGTGGAAAAACCACCCTTTTAAACCTCATCGGTCTGCTTGACAAACCAACCTCAGGCAAGTATTTTTTAGACGGTGAAGAGGTAAGCCATTTAGATAGTAAAAGATTATCTTATATAAGAAATAGAAAGATTGGGTTTATTTTTCAGGCCTTTCACTTGGTACCTTGGGCTAATGCTTTAGAAAACGTTTTATTACCGTTACTTTATAGGCCCGAAGGGATTTCTAAAAAAGATAAAGAAAGGGCTGTTGCCTTGCTCGAAAGATTAGGTTTGGCAGATCGTATTTATGCTAAACCTACTGAGCTTTCAGGGGGTCAACAACAAAGGGTAGCCATAGCCAGGGCATTGATAACCTCCCCTAAACTTCTTTTGGCAGACGAACCTACTGGAAACCTTGACAGTGCAAGTAGTAAAGAAGTTATGAATATATTTAAAGAATTAAACGCAGGAGGCCTAACTATTATAATGGTAACCCATGACCCAGAAATTGCTAAAACCGGAAAAAAAATTAAGTTTATAAAAGACGGAATTTTTGTAGATGAAAAAACATTTTGAATCGGTTTTCTTAAAAGATGTTTTAAAAGAACTTTTTTCTAATAAAATCAACTTAGTTTTTATGCTTTTAGCTTTAGTTATAAGTTTGACAGCCTTAAACACCATTTATTCTTTAGGAGAATCTGCCAAAAAACAGGTTTTAGACGTATTAGCCAACCTTCAATTTGGTAAAGATGCTATGTTGGTCATAGCAGGGGGAGGAAAAATTGTAGGGGTTACAACTACCAGGGCAGATACGATGAAAATGAAAGACGTAGAAGATATAGAAAAGCTTGAGTTTGTAAGATTAGTTTCACCTTGGGCAAGAGGCATACTTGAGGTATCTTATAAAGGTTTTTCTGAAAAAATAAGAATAGAAGGGGTTACACCGTCTTATACCATAGCCAACAACTGGTATCCCAAAGAAGGAAGGTTTTTTAATGAAGAAGACTTGAAAACTATGGCTAAGGTTTGTGTATTAGGTGCTGAGATACCTCAAAAACTTAATACAAAACAACTTATAGGTGAAAAAATCAAGATAGGCGGAGAATATTTTGAGATTATAGGGATTTTAGAACCAAAACCTTCTTTTGGGCATTTTAGACATGATGAAAGGATTTTAATTCCTTTAACCACCGCTATGAGAAGGGTTTTTAACAAAGACCATTTAGATGCGATGAAAATTCTTTTTAAAGAAAATACTGACGTTAATCTTGCTCAAGAGGCCATAAGAAACCTCTTGAGAAAAAACCACAATCTTTATGGGATACAGCCAGATGATTTTAGGCTTATTACTCCGGACATGGCTATAGAAAGATTTACTGCTGCTACCAGAATTCTTACTGTGTTTTTATTAGCTATTTCGGTAATCAGTTTAGTAATAAGTGGAGTTATCATCATGAATCTAATGTATGCTAACATCGAGGAAAAGTCTTCGGTGATAGCCTTGAGATTAGCCTTAGGGGCAACCCCCTCTCACATCATCAAGCATTACCTTACCATTGCTCTTATAATAGCCTTAATAAGTGGTGTTATAGGTTGGATTTTGAGCTTAGGGTTGATGAAACTTATTTCTTTCTTTAGTCCTTTAAAACCTTTATTTTCTTGGAATACTTTTTTTATAAGCCTTTGTTTTTCAACATTAACCACCGTTATTTTTAGTCTTATTCCTGCTTATAAAGCCACTCAAATAGAACCGTCTATTTTATTAAAAAGCCTATGATACTAAAGTATAAACTACTTTGGGGTGGTTTGTTTCATAAAAAATTAAGGCTTATTTTGTCTATTATAGGTATCATAATAGGGGTATCTTCTTTACTTTTGATGAACGCCTTTGGAGAAGCTGCTAAGGTTAGAACCTTAAAAGAGATAGAAACCTTTGGCCCTGAGGTTTTTATGGTGGTTGCGGGAAATGTAAAAGTTTCTGCAGGAAGGGCCATCCAAACAGAAATCACTACTACGCTTAAACCAGAAGATGCAGAGGCTTTAAGAAAGATAAGTGGTATCAGGTTCATCTCTCCATACTTTACCGGAGATGCGATCGTAAGATTTAGTGGAAATACAGTAAGCACCATATTAAACGGGGTAAACGAAGAGTACATAAAACTAAGAAAATTTCCGTTAGAGGAAGGTAGAAATTTTTTTAAGGATGAAATATTAAGCTATAAAAAGGTGGTTATCTTAGGGAACAAGGTTAAAAACCAACTTTTTGGCAAAGAAAATCCGATAGGTCAAACGATATTGATAAACAAACTGCCTTTTAAGGTTGTCGGTGTTTTAGCCCCTATAGGGATAGACGCAAGCAACGCAGACCAAGACGACCAAGTCATCATACCTTATACCATAGCGATTTCTGCGGTTTATAATGTTGACTACATAAGAGGTATTTTTATCTCTGTAGAAAATCCTTTAGACCTTCCTGTTATTGAAAATCAAATCGATTCAATCCTTTCTAAAAGGCACAAAGTTACAGAAAAAAACAAAGATTTTACCATTGTTAAGGCTGACGACATCCTCAAAGCTAAAACCCAAACAACCAACCTTTTTTCTTCTTTGGTGAAAAGTGTTTCTATTCTTTGTTTGGTAGTAGGGGCTTTAGGGGTTACTGCCATTATGACCCTTGCGGTTAACGAGCGTAAAAAAGAGATCGGTATAAGAAAGGCGGTAGGTGCTAAAGAATGGGATATTCTTTTACAGTTTTTGATAGAAAGTGTGCTGGTTACTTTAGTAGGAGGTTTTATAGGTGTAAGTTTAGGGGTAGTCCTGACCCTTATTTTGTTACCTCTCTTTAATTACCCTCTGATATTTCCGATTACACCTATCCTTACTTCAACCGGATTAACCATTATTTTTGGGATATTTGCAGGAGTTTATCCCTCCTATAAAGCCTCAAAGGTAGATCCTATCGTGCTTTTAAGGTCCTTTTAAGCTTCTTGTAAAAACTTTTTAAAACATTATAATAGAGTTATGAAAATGTTTACGGTAAGTCAGTTAGAGTTTTTAAAAGAGTTAAATCCTGCTCAGCTTGAGGCGGTCCAAACGATTTTTGGGCCTCTTTTGGTGATAGCAGGGGCAGGTTCAGGTAAAACGAGAACCCTTACCTCAAGGATGGCCTATTTAGTAGCCCAAGGGGTTCCACCTGAAAAGATATTACTTTTAACCTTTACTAAAAGGGCTTCAAAAGAGATGATACAAAGAGCAGGAGCTCTTTTAAAAACTGATTGTGATAAAATCATAGGAGGAACCTTCCATTCTATCTCACAATATATGCTTAGGTTTTATGGATATCTTTTAGGTTATCAGTCTAACTTTACTATCCTTGATAGAAGCGATTCTGAAGACTTGATACATCTTTTAAGAAATAGTTTAGGGTTTGCCGATGCCAAAAAAAAGTTTCCTAAAAAAGAAACCTTGGCTACCATTTACAGCAAGATGGTTAACCAACAAAGGACTCTTGAAGACCTTTTGAAAACCTATTATCCTCAGTTTTTAGATTTTTATTATGAGATAGAAAGGCTTTTGATAGAGTATCAAAACTACAAGAAAGAACATCATCTAATGGATTATGATGACCTTTTAGTCAATTGGCTTAGCATTTTAAAAACTTATCCCCAAATAAGAGAAGAAATCGGAAAACGTTTTGAGTTTATCATGGTAGACGAATATCAAGATACCAATACCCTTCAAGGTGAAATCATCAGATATATGGCTGAAAGGCATCAAAATGTAATGGTTGTGGGAGATGATTCTCAAAGCATTTATGGATTCAGAGGGGCTAATTATAAAAACATTTTTGATTTTCCTAAGCTTTTTCCAAATACTAAAATAATCAAACTTGAGCAAAATTACCGTAGCACCCAACCTATTTTAGACTTAGCCAACCATATAATTGCTAAATCTAAAATAAAATACACCAAAAACTTGTTTACCTTGCGAAAGGACGGAAAAAAACCTGTTTTGTTTTATGCTGAAGACGAGACAGAGTCAAGCAAGTTTGTAGCAGAAAAGGTTTTAGAACTCCGAGAAAAGGGAATAAAACTCTCTCAGATAGCGGTGCTGTTTAGGTCTGCCTCTCATTCGTTTGATTTAGAAATGGAACTTACCAAAAGAGGTATACCTTTTATCAAATATGGGGGATTAAAACTTTTAGAAGCGGCCCATATAAAAGATTTTCTTTCTATTTTAAGGATACTTAGCAATCCTAAAGACTTTTTGTCTTGGAACAGGGTTCTTTTACTGCTTGAAGGTATAGGTCCAAGAACAGCAGAAAAGATAATAGAAACTCTAAAACAAGCTAATAATGACTTTTTCTTTTCTTTAGAAAGACTTACCTATAGGTTTTCTTTTTTAGAGTTTAAAGCTCTTATTTCTTTAATAACCGAGGTAGTTAAGTTTAAAGAAAAACCCTCTAATTGTCTTCTAAGAGTCTGGGACTTTTATCAACCTATTTTTCAAAGAGTATATTACGAAGATTATCACCGAAGAGAAAGAGACATAGAGGCCCTTTTAGACCTTTCAGAAAAATATGAGACCTTGGAAGAGTTTTTGACAGACCTAATGTTAGAACCCATAGAGATCTATGAAAAGAAGCCTGCTGAACTTGACGACCATTTAGTCCTATCAACCGTACATTCAGCAAAAGGATTAGAATGGCATACCGTTTTTATTTTATCTCTTATAGATGGTAGGTTTCCCTCGGTTTACAGTTTAGAAAATGAAGAAGAGTTAGAAGAGGAAAGAAGGCTCTTTTATGTAGCGGTGACCCGTGCAAGAGAAGAACTTTTCCTTATCTCTCCTATGACTACCTATGTAAGAGGAGAAGGAAAAACCCTTGCCAAGGTTTCTAAGTTTATAAAAGATTTAGACCTTAATTTATTTCAAGTTTACCATAAAAAAGAAGAAAAAAAACTCTCCTTAAAGGATTCTAAAAACGGTGGTCAAGACATTAAACCCAGCTTTACAAAAAATCTTTTCCGTTTTAAAATAGGAGATTTAGTAAAACACCCTCATTTTGGGATAGGAGAGGTGATGGAAGTAGTTGGTGAAGAAAAAGTTAGGATAAACTTCCCTCAAAAAGGACCTACCCTTCTTAATCTAAAATATACTAAATTAG
This sequence comes from Thermodesulfobacterium sp. TA1, assembly GCF_008630935.1. Lineage (NCBI taxonomy): Bacteria > Pseudomonadati > Thermodesulfobacteriota > Thermodesulfobacteria > Thermodesulfobacteriales > Thermodesulfobacteriaceae > Thermodesulfobacterium > Thermodesulfobacterium sp. TA1. Next base: position 868,599 of record NZ_CP043908.1, on the reverse strand, counting down.
AAAAAATTATTAATTAAATCTTATGCTTGATAAGGTAGAATTAGCCACCAAGGTTAAAACTAGTATACTCCAAAGAAACATAGCTTTAGGTTCTTTAGATTATCTTCCTAAACATATAAAACCACAACTTGACCAATGGTTAAATAAAGCGGTACTTCTTTATGGTCAAAATAAAGTTGAATACTTAACTATAAAACCAATAAATGATAAAAACCTTGTGATAGAAGTTTCTGATCCTTCACATTTTGAATTAGGAAAGATAATTTTGGTGATTCTCCCAGATGGACAGCAACGCTATATTTTTCAATGTTTAATCAAAAAAATAGAAAATAATTATTTAGAGATAGAAATTTTATCCCCTAGGTATGATCAAAGGATTAAACTACCCGGTAATATTCCGGTTTTTATGTCGATAATAAATAAACATGCTTTTAATAAGTTCTTAGAAGAAGGATATTATTTGATACGAGAAAGCAACTTTAGCCTAAATTCTTCTCAAGACCTTAAAGACCTTTATTTTTATGACCTTATCATAGATAACCAAAACAACGTAGAAAGTAATTTTAGAAATTATATTTCTAAAAACAATCTGATGGGAATTTTGATAGACATAAGCAGTGGAGGAGCTTGTGTTAAAGTGCCAACCCTTTTATTATTTTCTGAAGAGGATTTAAACGAAATTTTTATGTTTTACCTAAAGTTTGAGATCGTGTTAAAGGAAACAAAAATTAAATGTGGACTTCTCTCATCTCTTAGAAATTTTAGGTTTGAACAAACCTCAACCTATTTACACTTCATGTTTTTACTTTCTTTTAAAAATGAAATTTGGCAAAAAATAAAATCTTTACTGAGTTTTACCTAATATTTCGTTAATTTTTTCTAAAATCTTAAGAGATAGATCTACTGGGTTTTGATCTGAAAGTTTAAAAATAACTTTGATCCCCTTTTTGTCTTGTTTAGTTAGAAAAGAAAATCCTTCTTTATTAAGAGGCCTAAACCAAGGTAAGATTTCTTTTTTTCTTACTAAAAACACCAAGTCTTTTCCTTTTAATTCTAACAAAGGAATTTTCAGTTCTTTCATGTAAAGTTTTATGAGGAAAATTTTAACCAAATTTTTTATAGGGTCAGGCATTTCTCCATATTTATCCTTTAAAAATTCTATAAACTCCAACAGGTCTTCTTTGGTTTTATTTATTACCAGCTCTCTATACAAGCTCAATCTTTCTTCGCTTTCAGGTACATATTCCTTAGGGATAAAAGCAGGGACTTTTAAGTTAACTTCTGGTTCCCAATCTTCTATCTCTTCGCCTTTTAAGGCTTTAATGGTATTTTCAAGAAGTTCTAAATACAGCTCATAGCCTACGGTGTTGATATGTCCTGCTTGCTTTATACCAAGAAGTTCGCCAGCTCCTCTAATTTTTAAGTCGCTTAAGGCTAACTTAAAACCTGCCCCTAAATCTGTAAATTTCATCAAGGCTTTAAACCTTTTTTGTGCGTCTTCTGATAAATTTTTTAAAGAGGGCACAAGGAGATAAGCATAAGCTGCTTCTTGGGAACGCCCTACCCTTCCTCTTAACTGGTAGATGTCTGCCACTCCCAACATATCAGCCCGGTTGATGATGATGGTATTCGCAGAAGGGATGTCTATTCCACTTCCTATAATAGGAGTGCATACCAACATGTCTATTTCTTTATTTAAAAATTTATATAGATTTTTTTCTATAAGGTCTGGAGGCATCTGTCCATGAATGGTTTCTAATCTAACCTCTGGACAGAGCTTTTTAACATAGTTTGCCAAAGAACGTAGACCTTGTATACGAGGGTTTACTAAAAAAATCTGCCCCCCTCGTTCAAGTTCTTTTTCTATGGCATACTTTATAACCTCTGGATCGAACTTAGCCATTACAGTCTTGATGGGTTTTCTACCCTCGGGAGGAGATTCGATGACTGAAAGTTCAAAAACCCCAAGTAAACTTAACTGTAAACTTCTTGGAATAGGGGTAGCTGAAAGAGAAAGAACCTTTACATTTTTTTTGAGTTGTTTTAACTTTTCTTTTTGTTTGACCCCAAACTTATGTTCTTCATCGATAACTATCAGTCCTAAGTCTTTAAACTCTACATCATGAGAAAGTAGCCTATGAGTGCCTATCACTACCTTAATTTCTCCTTCAACCAACCCTTTTAAAGTTTGTTTTTGCTCTTTTTCAGATCTAAGCCTTGATAAAATTCCCACCTTTATTCCAAAAGGTTCAAGTCTTGGCTTAAAGTTTCTATAATGCTGTTCGGCTAAAATGGTAGTAGGAACAAGAAAAGCTACCTGTTTTCCTGAATAGGCTGCCACAAAAATAGCCCTTAAAGCTACCTCTGTTTTCCCAAACCCTACATCCCCTACTAAAAGTCTTTCCATAGGTTTATCACTACATAGGTCCTTCAAAACCTCTTCTATAGCGATTTTTTGGTCAGGTGTTTCTTCATAAGGAAAAGTAGCCCTAAATTCTTCATAGGCTAAGGCAGGGAAAGAAAGAGAATAACTTTTTAAAGCCTTTCTCTCTGCATAAAGCGAGAGCAGTTCTTGTACCACCTCTGTCAGTTCTTTTTCTATTTTTTTCTTTTTCAGTAGAAAAGATTTTTTCCCCAGTTTATCTAATTTAGGAGGTTTTTCCGTTAATCCTACATAAGGATAAAGTTCATCTAACCTAAAAACAGGTAAATAAAGTTTATCTCCTCCTTCGTATTCAATCTCTAAAAATTCCCCTTCCATCCCATCTATAGATAATATGTTTAGCCCTAAATACTTACCTATTCCATGGACCCTATGTACTACCAAATCCCCTGGCTTAAGGTCTTCAAATTTTCTAAAATAACCTTTGGCCCTTTTAACTCCTTGTTTAGGACTTTTTCCTCTAAAATATCCTCTTCCAAAAAGCTCAGCTTCTGAGGTTACCCAAAGTTTTTGGTCTTTAAGATAAAATCCTTTTCTTACATAACCTTGTTTAAACTCTAAACCTTCCAAGTTTTCTAATCCTCTACTTTTTAAACCTTCTAAGATTATTTGAGGGGTATAAGGTTCTGAAGTTACCAACCAAACCTTATCTCCTTCTTCTAAAGCCGACTTCAAGAGTCTAAACCCTACCTCTATTCTCTCTGTAGGGTTTAATACCAACGGGTCTCTTTTAATTACCTCTACTTCCAAAACTTTTTCATCAAGAGAAGCACTTGCCAAAAGTTTTCCAGCTTTTATTACTAAACCTTTTTCAAACCAACTAAAAAAATCTTGGGTACTTAGATATACTTCTTCTGGTTCAAAAAACAATCTTTTCTTCTCTTTAGCTTTAAGAGCGTTAACATGAATTTTTTCCCAAAACATTTCTACCTTAGTTTCTATAAGTTCTGGTTCATAAAGCAAAAAACAAAGTTTGGAGTTAATATATTCAAAAGGAAAGCTTAAGCGTTCATGAAAAATTGGAAGTAGAAATTCAGGATTTTCGGTAAAGCTTTTTTGTTCTATTTGGGCTAAAACCTTAGATAAATAATTTTCTTCTATCTTTTCTTTTAAGCCGAATAACCTTTGATAAAGGATTTTCAAATCTTCAGGTAAAAACAACTCTTTACATGGTATGATGCTTACCTCTTCCAAGGTTAAAAAACTTTTTTGGGTATCTGGAGCAAAATGTTTTATGGCTACAACTTGATCTCCAAAAAATTCAATCCTTACAGGATATTCGTAATTTGGAGACCAAAGGTCAACTACCGAACCTTTAACCGCAAACCCACCTTTTTCTCTAACCACCCCTACCCTTTCATATCCCAGTTCTAAAAGCCTTAAAAGTAACTTTTCTCTTTCTACTTTTTCCCCTAAAATAAGATAAAGATACTCTTTTTGTAAAATCTCCTTAGGAATCACCTTTTTTAAAAAACTGCAGGCATCGCCAGCTATGATTTTATAGTTTTTAAGGTTCCAAAGCACCCCTATTCTTTCCACCTCTTCTTCAGAAGAAGATAACATCTCTTTAAAAGGAAGTAGGTCTACCCCAGGATAGAGTGCAATCTTTTCTTCAGAAAAAACCTTAAAGGCCTGGAAAAACTCTTCTGCTTGAGAAAATTCAGGGAAAATAGCAAAAAATACACGGTCTTTAAGCAAAGAACCTTTTATGCCTTCAGCAAGAAGATAGGCTAAAAAAACAATATTATCAGAATTTATAATTAAATTATAATTTTTACTATTTAAAAGTTCTTCTAATTTTTTAGCTAAAAACATTTTAAGTCCTACATAAAAGTTTTTATCAAAAACTTGGTTTAAATTTAATTAAAAAAAACTAAAATTCAACCCAAAACTTTTCTTCTAAAATATCTATAATCTATATTAAGCCTTTATCGATAGAGAATTCCCAAATTGTTCTCCCGTTTTCTTTTGAATAAATATGAATTCACATGATAAGCCTTTAACTATGTCTAAAGTAAAGATTAGAAACACCTTTCTTTTTAATTTGGGCAACGCTTTATTGATATTCTTTAGAAGAAAGATTATAGGATCGATAGTGCAATTTTAGGATTAAATGATATAATATTTCTGTGTTTCTAAAGAAATTAGAAATCTATGGTTTTAAGTCCTTTCCATATAAAGTCACCATCCCTTTTTCTGCAGGGATTACAGGGATTGTAGGACCTAACGGAGCTGGTAAAAGCAACGTTCTTGATGCTATTAAATGGGTTTTAGGAGAGCAAAGTTCTAAAAAATTAAGGGTTAAAGAACTTTCAGACCTTATCTTTGCAGGAAACGAAGAGAAAAAAAAGGTTGATTTTGCCGAAGTAAGGATGACCATCAACCATGACCCTCCTGTATGGGAAAAATATAAGGATTTTCCAGAGGTAGTCATCACAAGACGATTTTACAGAAACGGAGAAAGTGAATTTTTTATCAATCAAAAACCTTGTAGACTTAAAGATATTCAATTTTTATTTTTAGAATTAGGTATTAATACCCAATCTTACAGTATTATAGACCAAGGGGAAGTTTCTAAGTTCATAGAAATGTCTCTTAAAGAGAGAAGAGTTTTTTTAGAAGATTTAGCCGGTGTTTCCAAATTTAAAGTTACCGAAGAAGAAACCAAAAAAAATCTAAAGCTTACTGAAGAAAACTTGATAAGACTAACCGACATTCTTAAAGAAGTAGAAAATCAGTATTATCATCTTAAAAATCAAGCTGAAGAGGCTAAAAGATATCTTAGCCTAAAAGCAAAATTAGAGGACCTAATCCTAAAAAAGAACCTATATTTATGGAAAAAAAACAACGATGAAAAACAAGAAATAGAAGGTAAAATCATAGGTCTTAAAGATGAAGTTTTAAAAAAAGAAAAAGAAATAGAAAGCTTAGAAAAAGAAGAACACCGTCTTTCTCAGGAACTGTTAAACTTAGAAAGACTAATAAGAAGTTTAAAAGACGAAATCGAAAGCAAAGAAAAGGTCTATAAAGATTGGGAGGGTCGTTTTGTAAGTCTTTTAAAAGAAGAAAAAGAACTTGCTCACAAGATTGAAAAAGAAAAGTTAAAAGAAGAAACTGAAAAAAGACAGTTTGAAGCCTTAGAGAGCGAAAAACAAACCATAGAGGAAAACTTAAACCGATTAAAAGAGCAAGCAGAAAAATTAAAAATTAATTTAGAAGAAATTAGGTCTAAAAAAGAAAATCTTTTAAAAATTTATGAAGAAAAAATTTCTCAATTTCAAAGGCAAGAAGAAACTTATTTTAATTTGCAAAAAGAACTTGAAAAAATATCTGAAAAAAGGCGAGTTTTAGAAAGAGAAATACAAAACTTAATCAAAGAAAAAGAGGCTACCGAAAGGTTTTACCAAGAATTAAAAAAAGAAAAACAAAAATTAGAAAAAGAAAATATCTTATGGGATAAATTTATAGAAGAAAAAACAGAAAAATTACAAAATCTGGTTAAAGAAGAGGAAATTTTAGTTAAAGAAATAGAAAACCTTACCCAAGAAGCTGACCATCTCAAACTTACTGTTGAAAGCCTAAAAGCAGAAAAAAAATCTTTAGAAGAAAGGATTTCACTTATCAATAAAATCTTACCTAAAAAAGATAAACAGTTTTTAAAAAATTTGCCGTTTAAACTTGAATTTTTACCGAATTTTTTAATAGTAAAAGAAAAAGAAGACTTAGACTTGTTAGAATCAGTTTTTAAAGAGGATTTGAACGCTCTTTTAGTAGACGGAATTGGATCTTTAAAAGCAGTTTTTGATGGTATCAAAGAAAATGAAGTACTTTTCTTTAAAGACCAAACCCTTTTATATAAACTTACCATAGAAAAAAAAGAAGAACTCACCCCAAAACTATTAGAAGATTATCAGAAGGCTCCTCGTTTCATTTATGTTAAAAAAGAGGGCATTCTCTTTACTCCTTTAGGTTTTATCTATATCTTAAAGAAAAAATTTGAAGGGAAGATAAGTCTTCAAAAAGAGTTAGAAACCCTTTTAGAAGCTAAAGTTCAGATTGAAAAAAGACTTCAAGAACATATGCTGCAGTACCAAAAGGTTAAAGAAAAGATCTCGTCTTATCAAAATAAACATAGCCTCTTTTTAAACGAAATAAAAGGTTTAAAAGAAGCGATAGAAAAAATTCATAAAGAAAAACAAAATTTTAACCTTTCATGGGTAAAAATTGAAGAAAAAGAGGGATATTTAAAAGATAGAGTTCAGCAAGTTTATCAAGGAATAGAAAGGTTAAGCCAAGAAAAAGAAGAAGTTGAAAAACATTTTCAGATTATCCAAAAAGAAATTAATAAACATAAAGAAACCTATCAAAAGCACAAAAACGAAAAAAATAATTTAGAAAACCAAATAAAAGAGATAGATTCTTTGTTAAACAAGTTATTACAAGAGATAGTTCAAATAAAAACCCGTAGAGACGGCCTTTTACAAAGAAAAGCCGAAATCCAAAAACAGACAGAAAGATTTAAGAACAACCTTAAAACCTATCAACATTCTGTAGATCTTCTTAAACAACAGCTTCAACACATAAGAGAACGTTTAAAAGAGGTAAAACAAAAAAAGGACCAGATTTTTCAAGAAATAGAAAATTTTAAAAAGGAACTCGAAACTCTCTATCATCAAAAAACAGAATTAGAGAAAAACTTAAGAACTTTAGAACAACAAAAAAGGCAGAAAGAAAAAGAAATTAAAAACATAGAAACTACTATTTACAACTTAGAGATAAGACTTACAGAAAAAAAACTTTTTTTAGAAAATTTAATCCAGGTTTTAGAAGGAACTGATTTTAATTCACTGGCTCTTGAAGCTGAAAATCTATATACTCAGGTAGATTTAAATGATTTAGAAAGAGAAATCCGAGAGCTGAAAGAGGCACTAAAAACCTTTAATGAGATAAATCTTGCAAGCATCAAAGAGTTTGAGACGGTTTCAGAAAGATATTATCAACTTCTTAACCAAAAAGAAGATTTAGAAAAAGGAATAACTAAGCTTCAAGAAATTCTTGAAAACCTTAAAAATCTATCTAAAGAAAAGTTAGAAACTACCTTGCAGGAAGTAAACCAGAAGCTTTCTGAAATCTTTTCTTTGATCTTTAAAGGAGGGGACGCCCAACTTGTGTTTACTGGAGATGACCCCTTAACCGCTGGGCTTGATTTTCAAGTAAAAATTCCAGGCAAAAACATAAAACATCTAAACATGCTTTCCGGAGGAGAAAAAGCTTTGTGTGTACTCGCTATATTGATAGCCTTTTATCTGGTAAAACCAGGTCCTTTTTGCATTTTTGACGAAGTAGATGCTCCTCTTGATGAAAAAAACTCACTTAAATTCATTAGATTATTAAACCTTATCAAGAAAAATTCTCAAATCATTTTGATAACCCATAACCCTAACGTTATGAAAGAGGTAGACACCCTTTTAGGGGTGACGATGGAAGAAAAAGGAATTTCTAAAGTATTTATTATAAAGCCCTATGAAAGGGTTAACGAAGGTAGGTATCAAGAAGATTGGTTAAAGCATGCTCAGAGATAAGAGAACTTAAGGTTTCTCTGTCTTTCATCGATATTTCTATAAACTTAATCCCAAAATCAGTGTTAAATCTTTCTCTTTTTATCCATCTAACTTCGGCCTTACATTTAATGGTGCTTTTCCATTTTATAACTAAATTAATAATATCTCCTTCTTCTATAGGAATATCTCTATCGGTTTTTAATCGAGCACCTTCTATGCTTAGGTCTAAAATTTCTACTGGAAAAACCTGACCTCTTTCAGTACCAATTTTACCCTCTAATTTAATCTTATAACGAGTATAATATCTTTTATCTCTTTCATGCATAAAAAATTTTCTTTAGATCCCTTTAAGATCATAAATATATTGAGTTACTATTTTTACTCGGTTTATAATCTCTTCATAGGTTTGCCTTTCTTTTTCTACCACTTCCTTAGGGGCTTTTTCTAAAAATTCTTTATTGCTAAGCTTTCTTTCGATCTGTTTTAGCTTAGATTCAAGTTTTTCTTTTTCTTTGGTTAATCTTTGTATCTCTTTGTCTGAATCTATTAAATCTCCCAAATTCATTAAAACTTCTCCTTCAGAAAGGATATAAGAAACTTCTCCTCTACTCTTATCATATACTTTTACTCCCTTAATATTTTTGACCTTGGCTAAAAATTCGATTACCTCTTTTTCCTGAGAAAGAAGTTTTAAATATTGATCTTTGTCACACCGGTAAATAACTTCTAAATCGGTCTTAGCAGTAAGCCCATACTCTGCTTTAATATTTCTTATCCCAACGGTTAACTCCTGTAAAAATTTTACCGCATCCTCGGCTAACTCGTCTATCAAACCTTCGTTAAACTCTGGATATCTACTTTTTATTATATGTTCTGATTCTCTTTTAGTCAAATGTGCCCAAATTTCTTCGGTAACGAAAGGAATAAAGGGATGTAACAATTTCAAACAGTTGGTTAAGACCTTTATCAACACCCTTTGAGTCTGTCTTTTTGTATCTTCCTTTTTAAGATAAACCTTTGCTACTTCTAAAAACCAATCGCAAAACTTACCCCAGAAAAAGTGATAGACCTCCATCGCCGCCTGATCAAACTCAAACTCCTCAAGCTTTTCCCTGACTTTTTTAACCGTTCTTTGTAACTCAGAAAGTATCCATCTATGCCATAAAGGTAGGTTATAGTCTTCTTTTTCGCCTTCAAAAGAATAACCTTCTAAGTTCATTAAAACAAACCTACTTGCGTTCCAGATTTTATTGATAAAATGTTTAAAACCTTCTATCCTGGCTTCAGACAGTTTTATGTCTCTTCCTTGGGCTGCTAAGGCTATCAGGGTAAATCTTAAGGCATCAGCTCCATACTTATCTACCATAAGTAAAGGGTCTATGACATTACCCCTGCTTTTACTCATTTTTTGTCCTTTTTCATCTCTCACTAAAGCGTGGATATATACCTTATGAAAGGGTATTTGTCCCATAAAATGAATGCCCATCATAATCATACGGGCTACCCAGAAAAAGATAATATCAAAGCTGGTAACCAATACAGAGGTAGGATAAAAAGTGGTTAAAGTTTGGGTTTTCTCAGGCCAACCCATCGTAGAAAAAGGCCAAAGAGCTGATGAAAACCAAGTATCAAGCACGTCTTCATCCTGAAAGACATTTTTAGACCCACAATTAGGACATTCTTCTACTATATCTTCTTTGCTAACGATGGTTTCATTACAATCTTTACAATACCAAACAGGGATACGATGTCCCCACCATATCTGACGCGAGATACACCAATCTCTTATGTTTTTCATCCAGTCAAAATAAAGGTTGGTCCAGTTTTCAGGAATAAATTTTATAAATCCATATTCCACAGCCGCCATAGCAGGTTGGGCTAAAGGTTTAGTAGAGACAAACCATTGTTTAGACACCAAAGGTTCGATTACTGTATCACATCTATAGCAATGCCCTAACACCAACTTATAATCTTCTTCTTTTTCAAGAAACCCTTGAGCTTTCAAATCCTCTAAGACCTTTTTCCGGGCTTCATATCGTTCAAGACCTTTATAGGGGCCAGCTTCTTCTGTCATAAATCCGTCTTCACCTATTACTTTTACCAAAGGCAGGTTGTGTCTCTTAGCCATATCAAAGTCTGCGAAATCATGAGCTGGAGTAACCTTTACCGCACCGGTTCCAAATTCTGGGTCAACCGCCTTATCTGCTATAATAGGGATTTTTCTGCCTAATAACGGTAAGACCAAAAATTTTCCTATCAGACTTTTATATCTTTCGTCTTCCGGGTTTACTGCAACGGCTGTATCACCAAGCATGGTTTCAGGTCTGGTAGTGGCTACTACTACAAAACCGCTACCATCTTCCAAAGGATATTTTAAATACCAAAGTTTACCTTGTGTTTCTTTCATTTCCACTTCTAAATCTGCCAGGGCAGTTCCACAACGAGGGCACCAGTTTATGATATAATCTCCTCTATAGATAAGACCTTCTTCCCAAAGTTTAACAAAAACCTCTCTAACTGCCTTCGAGAGCCCTTCGTCCATCGTAAACCTTTGATAAGACCAACTACAGCTTGCACCTATTTTTTTTAATTGCTCTATGATGATGTTACCACACCTTTCTTTCCAGCTCCAAACCCTTTCAATAAATTTCTCCCTGCCCAAACTCTGCCTGGTTAAACCTTCTTTAGCAATTTCCCTTTCTACTACATTTTGAGTAGCTATCCCTGCATGGTCCGTCCCAGGAACCCATAAAACATCATATCCGTCCATACGTTTATAACGAGCAAGCACATCCTGTATGGTATTGTTTAAGGCATGACCTATATGTAAAACCCCGGTTACATTGGGGGGAGGGATAACAAGCGAAAACTTAGGTTTATTATCATCATATGTAGGTTCAAAGTATCCTTTTTCTTCCCAAACTCTATACCATTTTTCTTCTACCTTCTTAGGGTCATAACTTTTATCTAAGTTTAACTCGCTCAAAGCTATCCCCCCTTTTATAAAAATTTTTAAAGTTTTAATCTATAGGTAATATTTGGGTTCCTAATCCTTCATCGGTAAAAAGTTCTATAATCAAACTATGAGGGATTCTTCCATCTATAATATGGACTTTATTTACCCCAGCAGACAAAGCCTTTTTAGCGCTTTTTAACTTTGGTATCATTCCTCCTTTTGCTACCCCAGACTCTATCAATCGGTCTATGTCCTCTATAGTTAAGGTTGAAATTAACTCTCCTTTTTCATCTTTAACCCCTTCAACATCAGAAAGGTAGATCAACTTCTCAGCCTTAAGCGCAGCTGCTAAGGCCCCTGCTACTAAGTCTGCGTTGATGTTATAGGCCTCTCCTTCTGGTCCTATACCGACAGGAGCAATAACCGGAATAAAATCCTTTTCTATCAAACTAAAAAGCACCTGAGGATTAACTTCTTTTACCTTTCCTACCCTTCCTATGTCTATAATCTCAGGAGGTCTATCTTCTCCTCGGTATTTATAAACCTTCATTTTTTCTGCTACGATAAGCTCTCCATCCCTTCCAGAAAGACCTACTGCCTTTACTCCGGCTCGGTTTAATAAACTAACGATGCTCTTGTTCACCGTTCCTACAAGCACCATTTCAACCACATTCATCGTCTCTTCATCTGTAACCCTTTGTCCTTCGATAAAAACAGGCTTTAACCCCATTCGTTCCATAACTTGATTAATCTGCGGTCCTCCTCCATGCACTATAACAGGACAAATCCCTACATATCTCATCAAGGCAATATCTTGAGCAAAGTTTACCTTAAGAGAGGGATCAACCATCGCATGCCCACCGTATTTAATCACCATTATCTTTTTATAGAATTCTCTAAAATAAGGTAAAGCAGAAATAAGTATCTTAGCCTTTTCTACGATGTCCATAAGCAAAACCTCTTACCAAAGGGCTGGGGCATGAATGATATAACATCTCATAGGTACTTCTCCAGTTACCTTTAAACCGTGCTCTTCTTTAGGAAGAATGGCTACAATATCTCCTGCTTTAATAGGTTGCCAATGTCCGTTAAGATATATTTCGCCTTCTCCTTGTAATACAAAGATAGTGTCAGCCTCTTTTTCATGGGTATGTATAGGAAGTTCTGTGCCTACTGGAATCTCAAGGATGGTTATACTTGCCTCACAACAAAGTTCTTTAGTAGCTATGAAACCTATTTTTACTCCCTCAAATTTAGGATGAGGTTTCATTTCAACATCTGCGATGTTTATTTTAATACCCACCTTGCCCCTCCTATTTAATTTTTTCTTTTACCCTGTAGACCACCATGTGCGGAAAATCATCTAAAATCAATTCAAAATAATCAGGATTATAATCTCTTAAAATATACATTTTATTAAATAAAGTGTCAGCTACCATAGGATTAAGGATAAAAACGGCAGCATGGTTTTCTTTAAATTTTACTATTTCAACTATTATACCATTTTCAAAAAACCTTTTTTCTATCATGCCCTTAGGGTCTTTAACGATTAATTTTTTTATAGGTACACTCTGTCTGTCGGTGCTAATCACTCCAGAGTTTAAGTCTAACTTTGCCCCTATATCCTGGCAATCAAGGATATTATCAGCTATCATGGTACATCTTTCAGGAACGATAATGTTTCCATGAATACCTTGTTTTTTATCAAAATCATAACTTCCAAAATAATGGATCCAACCAAATTTTGCTATCAGATCTTCAGTAAAAACCCAGTAAACAGGATTTTTTAGCTCCTCAGCAAAAGTCCCATCTTGCACTTTTTTAACCAGTTCTTTAGCACTAATCCCCTTTTTCAACTCTTCTGCAATCCCTTTTAACCCATGGTTAGTAATAAAAGAAGTAATAAACCAGCCTTCTTTAGGGTCTCCTGTGGTAAAACTTCTAGCAATAAAATAGGTTTTAGGAGAATTTTGAGAACCTCCATCGTGAAAAGTGGGCCTTCTTGAATAATACTGAAAGGCATAGCCATAATCCCACCAAGTCCAGATAGCCGCACCTTGAGGAGTTTTTTCTTTTAAATACTCCATATTTTTTACGATAGGGCTAAAAACCTTAGGATAACTTGCCATACTTATTATAGGTTTTTGCACTAAGATTACCAAAAGAAATACCAAAGTTCCTATCAGGTTTACCGTAAACAACTGTTTTTCTTTTTGTTTAAAGAGGTCTAAATAACCAAAAACTTTTTCAAAAAGAAAATGGACTAAAAACCCTAATCCAATTCCTATAAAAGGAGAAAGATACATGATAAATCTCGCTCCTGAAACAAAAGACAAAAATCCTATCCCTAAGAAAGGCAGTAAAAAGAACAAATTTTTGAAGTAATAAATAAAACAAAGAAGCACCCCTAAAATACCTAACAAACCTAATATTGCACTGTAAGACGCTGTTTCAAGGATTTTGTCTATAGGTTCTCTTTGAAGTTCTGAGATAGAAATAAAAACATTAGGGAAATCTTTAAAAAGTAGGTCTGCACTGGTAGTAGATTTAATGTTAAACACCAAAGTTTTTACTTGTAAAAATAGGTGATACGGTCCTTCATATAAATACCAAACTTGAGGAACGATAAGGATGGCTAAGTAGAGATAATCTTCCTTTACCAACTTTAGTTTTTTATCCCAAAAATATCTTATCAAAAACATCAAAACCAGCACAAAACACAAATTAGGATGGCCATACCATAGTTGATAAAAAAGAAGAAACAAAGAACTTAAACTAACCCATAGATATTTTAACCTCCTTTCCTCGGTTGAGAAAAACTTATAAAAAAAGTAAGCTGTTAAAAAAGGTAAGGTTAGGTTAAAGACATCGTGGTCTAACCTCATAAGGTTGGTCCTCCCCCAGTACATAGAAGAACCAACAGTCACCAAAGCCCCGATCAGTCCTGCATAAGGACAACCAAGGTCTTTAAAATAGAAAAAAAGCGGTATTACCACTGACACAGCCAAAACCGGTATTAAATAAAACGTTAGAGTCTCAAGAGAAAGGTTAAACCATTTAGAAAGATAAGCCCAGATAAAACTGATAAAATGTCCTGAGAACTGGTATTTTGCATAAAATATGTTTTTTTCATCAAGTTTAGCAGAAGAGGAATTATCTGGAAACACGCGATAATGGTCTATCTCCCCTGTTTTAAACCTTCCTTGCTTGATATCTTCAGCCACTCTTGCAAAAAAGAAAGAATCATATTCACTGTAAATAGGTTTTTCTTTAAAATAAAAAAAGTTTTTATTTTGCTGCCAAAAATTGACATCTTCAAATCTTATATAAAGTCCCCAAAAGAGAACAGCCGTTAACAGAAACCAAAGGTAATAAGACCTTAAAAATTTGTTCATCTTATCTTCTCCGGTTTTCAATTACTAAACTAACATGAAATTATATTAAAAATTTCACTAAAAACAAGTTCTTAAGAGGTTTGTTTCTTAAAATCATCGTTTAGATTTTTTATGTTTTTTAGATGAAGATTTAGATGAAGAATGTTTTTTTAAGTTTTTAGTTTTTTTTAAAGTTTTAGTTTTGTTTTCTTTTTTGGTTGATAAAACCTGGGGTTGTTCAGGATTTTCTATACTTAAGTCTTTTTCTGAAAGTTCAGATGTAGGTAAAGTTACTATATAATAAGTACCTTGAGAAGTGTTTTTTTCTATCAACCTCAGTTGAAGCTGATTTAGGTTAGCCTGAATTTCCTTTTTTTTACCTTGAGGTACTTTTAATAAATAGGTTCTTTCAGGAGGGGTTATCTGTCTTCTGAGTTCAGCGTTTAAGGTTAAGAGAAGATCATAGTTTATACGTCCGGCTACGGCAAAAACTTTGAGGTCTACTCCTCCGTTTACTTCCATCTCTTCATATTCTAAAACCTTAGATTCTAAAGGCTGAAATCCGTATTTTTGAGGATTTTTAATAATAAAGGTAATCGCCATCCATTGAGGAAGATAGGCAGCAGTTTCTAAAGGTAGGCTACCAGATTGTAAAAGTTGCCAATAGTCTATAAAATTTTTAGCCCTTAAAATCCTTAAAAGCCTCCCTTCTCCTAAATTATAACTCGCTACAGCAGGTCTCCAGTCTCCAAAAATGGCATAAAGCCTTTTTAAGTAGCTGGCTGCTGCGTGGGTAGACTTGATAAAATCTTTGCGTTCGTCAATCCAATAATCTATCTGAAGTCCGTAGGCTCTACCAGTTTTTTCCATAAACTGCCAAATACCCACTGCCCCTGCCCTTGAAATCGCAAAGGGATTGCATCCGCTTTCGATAAAAGCAAGATAAACTAAATCTTCAGGAATCCCATACTCTTTAAAAATATTTTTAAAATAAGAAAGATATGGGGTACAACGTTTTAACCATCTTTCGGTAACGTCCCTTTTATCTTTAGTAAAATATTTTATAAAATAAGCAACCTGGTCGTTTATGTCTTGAGGAAGGTTTTTAATAACCTTAGCAGGAAGTTCCTCTAAAACTTCATAGACTTCTTCATCTTGAGGATTAGGAGTTTGAGTAAAACCAGAAAAAACAAAAACACAACTAAAAAAGATCGATAAAGCTATCCTTAAAAACCATTTACTGACTATGCTGTAACCTCCCGTAATTTTTTCCATGTTTTGGTTAAAACCTCTAAATTAACATAAGTATCTTCTTCGTTGTGAGCTTCTGAGGTCAAAATAGGAACTATCTTTTTTTCTTTTAGGAAGTGAAAAACAGCCTCAAACTTTAAAACCCCCTTACCTACGGCTAAATGATCGTCTTCTTCTCCTAAATTATCATGACAATGTATTTCTTTTAAATAAGGATAAAGGGTTTGTAACCATTGTAGTTCATCTTTTTTAGAAAAGACCCTTCCATGGGCTGGGTCAAAACACCAACCAATCTTTCCATAAAAAGCTTCAAATATGGGCAGCATAAACTCCGGTGTAGGTTCATAAACATTTTCTAAGGATAAAAAAAGATTTTCCTCTCTAATAAAATCTAACAACTTATTTAGGTTCTCTATAAACTGTTCTCTCCATTCCTCTTTTATTTCATGATAATTGTAAGAATACCCAGAATGAAGAACTAAGTTTAAAGGCTGAAAAAGAGAAGCCCTTTCCACCGCAAGAAAGATCCTTTTAAAACTAACCTCTCTTATCCAAAGATCAACAGACCCTATGGAAAGATCTATAAAAGGTAGATGAACAGTGGTTAAAAGCCCTTGATTTTTTAGTTGAACCGCTATCTCTTTAAAAGTTGAATAAGGATAATTGTCTAAAGAAAAAGCATTTAAAGAAACTTCTACATTAATACGATGGGCTAAAACCAAAGGTAAATACTTTTCTTTTAAAAGGTTAAAAGGAATAGAAACAAACACCAAAGGGTTCATATTATTTAACCTCTTTGAAAAAATTCTTTTATCGAGTGGACTACATATTCTAATTCTTCTCTAGTTAGATAGGGAAAGAAAGGAAGACTTAAAACTTGTTTAGAAAGTTTTTCAGTCACAGGAAGCATACCATCTTTAAAACCTAATTCTTGATAAACCGGTTGTAAATGTAAAGGATGTTCATAATAAATCCTAGTATAAATCTTCTTTTCTTTCAGAAAAGCTTGAAGCTGATCTCGGTAGGGTGTGGTTATGGTAAAAAGAGCCCAACTGGGAAAGTAGGTTTTAGGAATTTCGGGAAGAAAAAGGTTGGGTTCAAGACCTTTTAGCCTCTCTATATAGTAAGAGGCCAGATTTCTCCTCAACTCTAATTCTTGTTTAAAATACTTAAACTTTACCAGTAAAATGGCAGAATGGATCTCGTCTATCCTTCCGTTGATACCGTGGTATTCATAAAAATAGGGTCTGGTTTGACCATGTTCTTTTAGAATTCGAACCCTTTTTTCTATTTCTTCATCTGAGGTAAACACCATCCCAGCGTCTCCAAAAGTAGCTAAAGGTTTGGTAGGATAAAAAGAGGTTGCAGAGGCTAAACCAAAAGTACCAACAGCTCTGTCAAGTATTTTAGCCCCAAAAGCTTGACATATGTCTTCTATAAGAATGATCCCATTTTCTTGGCAAAATTCCTCGATCCTTTCCAAATCAGCAGGTATACCGTATAGACTTACCACTATGACTGCAGACGGCTTTTTACCTCGTTTAGTAAGAAAAGCATAAGCTTCTTTTAATTTTTCTAAAGAAACATTATAAGTCCTTTCCTCTACGTCTACAAAAAAAGGTATAAAACCGGCCCTTACTACTACCTCCGAAGTAGCTATAAACGTAAAAGCTGGAACTAATACATAACTTCCTCGAGGTAAGTCTAAAGCCTTAAGTATTAAGTATAAACCTTCGGTGCCAGAAGAAACCCCTATGCCATAAAAAATATCTAAAAAAGAGGCCAACCTTCTTTCTAATTCTTTAGTATAAGGTCCGTTAAGATAAACCCCGCTTCTTAATACATTAACCACCTCATTTTCTATTTCCTGTCCATATTTTGCATAACCTCTTTTTAAGTCTAAAAAAGGAACTTCCATTTTTCTCCTCTTTACTTAAAAGTCTTACCTATTATACTTTATTTATTTAGGTTAAACAACCATTAACCTTTTAATTGCTAAAAAAAATATCAGTCTTGCAATGAAAAAAATACTTTTTTATCGAAGAGGAGGATTAGGTGATACTCTTCTTACTTTTCCTGTGCTTGAAGTTTTAAAAAAACAAGGATATAGAATTGCTGTCATAGGGGTCAAGGCTTATTATAGGTTAGCCCAAAAGGTAGGTTGGGTAGATGAAATTTACGAAGACCTTTATCCGCAGGTTTTAAACCGTCCTTATGACCTAAAGATTTTTTTCTCTAAGAACGGAGGGATATACCCTTTTCCTGATAAAAGAATATGGATAGTAGATTATTATTTTAGGTATTTAAAATTACCTCAAATCTATTCTCAGACTTTACCTATCGAAGGGTTAAAAGAAAGCCCTTTTAAAAATAGAATAATCCTTCACCCAGGCAGTGGTTCTCCTAAAAAAATTCCAGAATTTTTACTTTTTAGAAAGATAGAAGAATTTTTGAAAAAAAAGGGCATGGATTATATCTATGTGGTAGGAGAGGCTGATCAGTGGGTAAAAGATTTGACCTCTAATTTTTGGGAAATAGAAGACCTTGAATTTTTGGCTAAAGCCTTCAAAACTGCCAGAGGTTTTATAGGGCTTGACAGTGGAATTTCTCATTTAGCAAGCTATGTAGGGATAAAAACCTTTGTTTTTTTTGGTCCTACAGACTATATAGTATGGCACCCCATAGGACCTAACCTTCAGATAATCACCTTAGACTTAGAATGCAGCCCTTGCTTTCCTAAGGTATGTGCTGAAAGCCCTTGTTTAGACCCTGAAAAATTATTTTTACAGTTTTTAAAAAAAGCAGATTTATAGATTTTATTTAAATAGTTTTATTTAAATTTTCTATTAGAGACTTTCTCGAAAAAGTGTTAATTTTTATCTGGTGGAAACTAAAAAATAGGAGGTAAGCAATGAAGACTTTGGATGTAAAGGGACTTCCCTGCCCACAACCGGTTATCCAAACTAAAGATTTTTTAGAAGGTTTAGAGGAAGGGGAAGTTTTTCAGATAGTTTTAGATAATCAGGCTTCAGCTAATAACGTTAAAAAATTCTTAAATTCCCAAGGTCATCAATTAATTTCTGAAACAGAAAAAGGAGAAGAGATTATATTGGTAGTAAAGAAAGCGGGTTCTAAAAAAGCGGTAACCTCTCTAACTATTTCTTGTGAGGTAAGTTCTGAAAAAAAAGACCTTTTTGTCATCATCGCAAACGATGTAATCGGAAAAGAAGAGGTTTTAGGTAAAGTTTTAATAAAGGGTTTTTTTGAAACTATGTTAGTGCAAAATCTTTTACCAGACAGGATGTTTTTTATGAATAAAGGGGTGTTTTTAACCACTAAAGATGAGGAAATACTACCTATTTTGAATGAATTAGAAAAAAAGAGGGTTGAAATTTTTTCCTGCGGAACCTGTTTAAAATATTTTGGATTAGAAGACCAACTAAAGGTGGGCAAAAGAGCAGGTACAGATGTGTATTTAGAAGGGATATTTTATTTTAAAAAAACCTTGTGGATTAGTTAAAAAGTAGTTAAAATTAATCCATTAAGGGCCTTGACAAGCTTATTAAAAATGTTTAAATATTAATTTGAAAATTTAGATGGCGGCGTAGCTCAACCGGTTAGAGCATGTGGCTCATATCCACAGGGTTGGGGGTTCAAGTCCCTCCGCCGCCATTATCTTAGATGATAAGAGGAAGGTATGAAAGATAAAGTAGAAGTAAAAACTATAGTTTCTAAAACTGAAGCAGCTAATCTTTTAAAACAGATTGCAGAACAAATAGAATCTACTGGTCAAGTTAAAGTTGGAGAGGTTTTGGTAGATCTTCCAGAACAATTTGAGTGTGAAATAGAATATAAAGTTAAGGACGACAAAAAGACTTTTGAAATAGAATTTAAGTGGAAAGCTTAGAACCCTTTTATAGTGGCGGCGTAGCCAAGCGGTAAGGCGACGGCCTGCAAAGCCGTGAATCCGGGGTTCGAATCCCCGCGCCGCCTTTAATCTTTCTTTTTTTTAAATTTTATGTTCAGATTAAAAGTACAAGACTACTTTTCTTCAGCCCATTTCTTAAGACACTATGAAGGACCTTGTGAAAAACTCCATGGACACAACTGGAAAGTAGAAGTAGTGGTAGAAGGAGAAAAACTAAACGAGCTTGATATGCTTATAGATTTTAAATTGCTTAAACAGGCTTTAAGGGAAACTTTAGAAAAAATAGACCATCGTCTTTTAAACGACATTCCTTATTTTTTGGAGGTTAATCCTTCTTCTGAACGTATCGCTCAGTATATCTTCCAAACCCTTAAAGAAAAGCTTTCTTCTTATCCTAACCTAAGGCTTAGAGAAGTAACTGTTTTTGAGACAGAAAAGGCCTGTGCCACCTACCTTGAACCTTAAGTTATCTGAAAATTTTTTTTCTATCCAAGGCGAAGGACCTTTTTCAGGTTATCCCACCTTTTTTGTAAGACTTTATGGTTGTAATTTAAAATGCCTATGGTGTGATACTCTTTATGCAAGAGAAGGAGATAGATATTATACATTAAACGTCAATGAAATAATAGAAATATGGGAAAAGAACTATTCTTTAAGTCCTTATATAACCATAACCGGTGGAGAACCTTTACTGCAAACGGCGATTTATCCTTTAATAGAAAAATTTTTAGCCAAAAAATGTATAGTTTCTATTGAAACCAACGGAAGTTTATCTCTTAAAGACCTTCCTTCCCAAGTGGTTAAAGTTGTAGATTTAAAAACTCCTTCTTCTGGAATGGCAGAGTATAACCTTTATGAAAACATATCTTTTCTTAATTCAAAAGATGTAATAAAGTTTGTGATACAAGACAGAAAGGATTTTGAGTTTGCCCTTAAAAAAATAAAAGATTTAGACCTTCTTTCTAAAACACAGGTATTTTTCTCTCCGGTATTTGAGAAACTTTCACCTAAGGAGCTTGCCAAATGGATTTTAGAAATAAAGCTTCCGATAAGGCTACAGGTTCAACTTCACAAACTTTTGGATTTAAAATAAAAATTGATTTGTAAACCTTTAATTTTTATGCTAAAATAATCACTATGAAAGAAGAAAACCTTTACGAATTAGACCAAGCTTCATCTGAAGTTTCTCCTCAGCTACCGGTTGTTTTAGAAGAAAGTCTTCCTGCTAAGTTTGACCCTCTACAAAAATATCTTCGAGAAATCAGCAAATATCCTGTTCTTACTAGAGAAGAAGAAGAGCAATTAGCTAAAGCTTATTATGAAACGAAAGACCCCCGTTTAGCTTATAAACTGGTAGTATCAAACCTTAAATTGGTCGTTAAAATAGCCCTTGAATTTCAAAAATTTTGGGCTCACAACTTTTTAGACCTTATTCAAGAAGGTAATTTAGGCTTATTACAAGCAGTAAAAAAATTTGACCCCTATAAAGGGGTTAAGTTTTCCTATTATGCCTCGTTTTGGATAAAAGCTTATATTCTTAAGTATATCATGGACAACTGGAAGCTGGTTAAAATGGGGACTACCCAAGCTCAGAGAAAGCTTTTTTATAAACTCCGTAAAGAAAAAGAAAAACTTGCAGCCTTAGGTTTTGAACCAACTTCTTTTGAAATAGCTAAACGTTTAGGGGTTAAAGAAAAAGAAGTAGAAGAGATGGAACAGAGAATGTTTTCTCAAGACCTAAGCCTTGAAGCACCTGTAGCTCACGATTCTGAAGATACTTTGGCCAACTTTTTAAAAGATACTAGACCTACCCCAGAAGAAATTTACGCTAAAGAAGAAGTTCTCTCTAAGTTTAAACGACTTTTAAAAGAATTTGCCCAAACTTTATCTGGCAAAGATTATATCATTTTTTATGAAAGGTTGCTTGCTGAAGAACCTAAAACTTTAAACGAACTTTCTCAAAAACTGGGTATTTCTAAAGAGAGGGTTAGGCAAATAGAAGAAAAAATTATCAAAAATCTTAAAAAATTTCTTGAAGAGAGGCTTCCTGATGCCCAATATTATACCTTGGCGCTTCCTGAAAATCTTTAGTGTTTTTTTAGGTGGAATTTTTGTCTTTCAACTTTTTCTCCCTGTTTATTCTTTTGGTTCAGACCATAATGGATTAGCCTATTATTATTTCCTTTTAGCTCTAAGACAAGAAAATCCAGAAAAAGCAGAAAAATACCTAAAAAAAGCCATAAAACTTGACAAAAAAAACCTTTATCTTCAAAGGCAATTAGTTTTATTCTATATTCAAAACAAAAAACTTAAAGAGGCTGAGACTTTAGCGGAAAAACTTCTTTTACAACATCCTAACGATAAAGAAATAAACTTATTTTTAGCTAAAATTTATCTTTTGGGAAACCGTCCTTATAAGGCAGCTAACCTTCTCGAAAATCTCTTAGAAAAAGACCCTAAAAACGAAGAAGTTTTAAGCCTTCTTATAAGCATTTATCTTGAAAAAAAAGACTGGAACGCTGCTCTTTCTAATTTAGATAAGCTCTTAAAAATAGATTCTAATAATTATATTGCTTGGTTGTTTAAAGCAAGGGTTTTAAAAGAATTAAAGAGAAATAAAGAAGCTAAAGAGGCTTATCTAAATGCCTTAAAAACTTCATCTGATAATAAAGTAATTTTGATGGAGGTACTTAAATTTTTAGAAGAAACTAATGATTTTCAACAAGCAGAAGAGATTTTAAAAATTCTTATTCAAAAGTATCCTGTAGATGAAAATTTTTTTAAATTATTAATCGGGTTTTACTTAGAAAAAGAGGCTTGGGAAAAGTCTGAAAAAATCCTGAAAGAAGTTCCAGAAAGCTTAAAAGATAAACCTGAAATACTTTTTTTCTTGGGTTTATCTTTAGAGAAACAAAAAAAACTGGATGAAGCTTTAGACGTTTATCAAAAAATATTACCTGAAAATGAATGGGGATTAGAGGCTTCTAAAAGGATAGTCTTAATTTTGAGAAAAAAAGACCGAAAAGCAGCCTTAAATTATCTAAAAACCTTAGAAGAAAAAGCTAAAAAAGATAAAAGCTGGTATGTGTTGTTAATAAGTTCAGCTGAAGCCCTTGATCTGTGTGAAAAAGGTATACAGTATGGAGAAGAAGCGATTAAACTTTTTCGAGATGAGGTAGACTTAATCCTTAGCTTAGCTTCAAACTATGCCTGTTTAGAAAACTATCAAAAAGTTTTAGACCTTACCCTTCCCTTGTTGAAAAAATTCCCTGAAAATCCACACATTTTAAATTTTATAGGTTATAGTTATGTAGAGTTAGGAAAAAATCTTGAAGAAGCAGAAGAAATTCTCCAAAAAGCCTTACAACTTAAACCTAACGACCCTTATATCCTTGATAGTTTAGGATGGTGTTATTCCAAGATGGGAAAAATTGACCTTGCTCTTGAGTATTTAGAAAAAGCGGTTCAAAATCTATTTGAAGAAGAAGCGGTTATTTTAGAACATTTAGCCGACATTTTAGTTATCAAAAAGGAAACCTCTAAAGCTTGTGAGTTTTACCAAAAGGCTTTAAAGGCTTCTTTTCATCTTAGAGACACTGAAAGGATAAAAAATAAGCTTCAAACACTTGGTTGTGAAAAAAACAATTCCAATAATTAAAATTCTTCTTTGGATTGGGTTTAGTGTTTTAATAGTTTCTTGCGGGAAAAATTTTTTCGATTCTTTGCCTGAAACTCTATCTGAGAAAATCTATGTAGGTAGTGTATGGATTAACCTTGAGGTAGTTAAAGACGAAAAAAAAGAAATCAACGCCACCTACGGAGATTTTCAGTTAAGCTCTAACTTTTTTTATTTAAGATTAAAAAATCCTTTTGGTGTTACTTTAGGGATTATATCTTGGGAAATAAGTAATAAAAATCAAATAAAAATATATGATTTTTTTAATCGTAAAATAATAGTGGTTTCCTTTTCTAAAGATTTTAATCCTGAAGACCTCCCTTGGTATTTTATAGGAGCTAAAGAAAAAGAAAAAATATGGGAATTTTCTAAGGGTGCTGTGTTTTATCGTTTTGATAAAGAGTTTAAGGAAGGCGAAATTAAAGTCGATAGTTTTCGGGCCTCTTGGGAGATTAAAAACCTAAAATACACAGAAAAACCTCCTTGGGACCCTATGTTTTATCAGAAAAATCTTGAAAAAGAAGCTACAGAAGACTTAATCCAACTTTAAGTTTTAAAAATTAGTTAGGTTTAATCTTTATCATAACCTCTTCTACGGTTTGCGGAGTTGCTTTTAAAATTTTCATTTCTAAATTTTTGTAATAAATCACCTCGCCCTCACCAGGAATCTTCCCTGTAATAGAGTAGATAAATCCGTTTAAAGTTTCATAATCTCCAGACGGAATAGGAAGGCCTATTTGTTGTAATTTTTCTATTTCTATAAATCCTGTTACTCTATAGACATTTTCAGAAATTTTTTGATATTCAGGTACGTAATAATCTAAAGCATCTCTAAACTCTCCTAATACTTCTTCTATCAAGTCTTCTATAGTAACAATTCCGGTAGTAAACCCATATTCATCGACGATTATCGCAAGCTCCATTCCAGATTTTTGTAAAGCTGAGAGAACGTCATGAGCATGTGCCATCTCAGGAAAAAAAATCGGAGTTTGGATAAAATTTTTTAAAGGCTTATTAGGTTCTAATAAAGTTTTGCCTATTAAATGTTGAACTTTAACGATGGCTTTAAGATGTGAAACGTCATTTTCATAAAGAGGTATATAAGAAAAATTATATTTTTTGCTAAATTCTATAGCATCTTTTACGGTTGCATCTAAAGGTAAGGCTTTTACTTGACTTATAGGTATCATAACTTGAGATACTTTTTTCTTAGCAAAATCTATAATTTTATGCATTAATTCTTTTTCAGTACGATCTATCTCTTCTTCATAACGTATAAATGTAAGAAAAATTTCTCTAAATTTGCTTAAAAAAATAGGATTTTTTTCTTGAGGTTTCAGTAATTTTTGGGCTAAAATAGTATTAACATAAACTAAAGGCCAAAAGATAAAAGAGATATAATAAATAAGAGGAAGTAAGTATAAAATTAAAGGATAAGCAAATTTTTTACCTATAGTTTTAGGAATAACCTGTCCTAAAACTACCATAGCAATGGGGACTAAAGTTGAGGAGATAACCAGTCCTTTTATCCCAAAATCTCTAATCAAAAAATAAGGAGTAAAAATACCGTTACCTACTACACAAAGGGTAATACCCAAAAGGGTAGTAGTAAAGAGCCTTTCTGGATTTTCCCAAAGTTTAAAATAAATCTGGGTTACCTTTTTTTTGTAATCTAATTTTTCCATAAGATATCTTTCTACAGAAATAAAAGCCATTTCACTACAAGCAAAAAAGGCTTCTCCTAACACAAAAAACAAAAAGGATATAAAGCCTATCATCAATCCTCTCTCTCAGGTAATTTTTCTATTTCTACCCAAAGAATTTTTCTCCCTTTAACCTTTTTTACCGTAAATCTATAGCCACCATAAACTACGCTTTGTCCTTCTTCAGGAATTTCTTTAAAGAGGGCCAACAAAAATCCGTTTAAAATTTTTATATCTTTTAAATGTTCCTCCTCTATTTCAAGTCCCAAAACTAATTTTAAGTTTTCTATGAGCACTTTTCCGTGAACCAACCATTTGTTTTCACCTATCTTTTGAATAAACTCTACTTTGGCTTCTTTTTGTTCGTATATTTCTCCAAAAAGCTCTTCTAAAACGTCTTCTAAAGTAACCAATCCTTTAACCATTCCGTATTCATCGACCACTATGGCTATCTTAAGGTGCTTTTTTTGAAACTCAAAGATCAAATCTCTTAACTTGAAATTTTCTGGCACATAAAAAACTGGTCTTGTTAATTCAGAGAGCCAAGTTTTTCCTAAAAACTCTGGAGAAAAATTTCTTATTATGTCTTTTATATACAAAATACCAAGAAGGTTGTCTAAGGAGTCTTTATACACAGGAAACTTATTATAAGGCATATATTTAATCTTTTCTAAGAACTCAAGGGTGATAGGGGTGTCTTTAAAGGCTACTATCTCAGAACGTGGGGTTAAAATGGCAGAAACAGAGATTTTTTCTGAAAGAAATAACCCTTTGATAAAAATCTTTTCTTTCTCTGTAATGTTTCTTTCTAAATAGGCCTTTTCAATAATATAAAGAATGATTTGTTCTACCGGAGAAAAGGTTTTAGAAAGCTCTTTTTCTGTAGGAAAAAACCTTTCTAAAACTCCATAAAATAAACTATAAATTTTTCTGATCGGCCAAAAAAGATAGTAAAAAAAATAAATGATATAAATTACCTTAGTGATAAGCCAATCTTTAGTTTTAAAACCTACTATTTTAGGTAAAAAATCTCCCATCCAAAACATGATAAAGCCAAAGATAAAAAAAGCTAGAGTTTTACCTTTGTCAGGAAAGATAGAAGAAAAAAGTTTGGAACCTAAAAAACTGGTAAAAAAATCTACTATTTCATTACTTGCGATAAGGACTACTAAAAGCTCCTCAGGCTTGTTTAACATTTCTAAAAATTTTTGAGGTAGACCTTTAACCCTTAAATTAGCGAGTTCTATACGAGAAATAGAAAAAATACTTGCTTCTGAAGAACTAAAAACCATAGAAGTTAATATAAGAAGCAAAATACCAAAGAAATAAACTTCTATCATCTATCTAATAGATACATCACCCAAGAAGTTGATGAGTTATGCTCTAAAGAAACAGAAAAACCTAATAGATCGTCTACCTTAGTTTTAAATTCATAAAGCTTAATACCGTCTTCAAACTCATTTTTTACCAAATGTTCATGTTTTTCTTGCCATAATTCTAAAAGTTCAGAAGAATTGATAACCAACCCGTTAAAAGCTAAATGTGAACCAAAATCGATGTAAGGTCCTATTGCTTGCCAAGCCTTAATTCTTTGTTTTAGATTTGGTAGCTTCTCTGGGAAACTTAAACTTGTTGAAATCAAATAATTTAAATCTTCAATAGGTTTGAAAGAAAAATCTTCTCCTATTACTTTTTCTTTAAAAACCTGGTGATACTGCCATTCCAATTTCTCCAATTCTTTTTTAATCTCATACATAGAAACATCTAATTTCTCTGCTAAGAAAAGGTTTATTATCGATGACTTAATTCTTACTTTTTCTTCTTCTAAAACTTTATCGCCCTTTATACTATAAAAAATCTCTTTAAGCGATTCCTCTAATACTTCTTTAAACTGACTAAAGTATTTTAAGTTTTCAAGATTTCTAAAATTATATCCCCATTCCTCTAAACTTGAGACTTCTTTTTTTAACTCTTCTAAGTCAATCCCTAAGTCTGGTTTAAAAGATAAAAATTGGACTTTTTGTTGTAAATTTTGATGGTCTTTTATAAACCTAAACCAGTTTTCTTTAGTAATACTAAGATCTAAAACCAACAGTTTTTCTACCAATTTGATGATTTTTTCAACCTCTTCTAAACCCAAAAAAGTCTGAGGATAGAGCAGTAAATTATAAACCATAAAGCTCCCTTAACTTATTATTTTGGCAAAAATACCCTTTAAATATTCTAACTGTCGGTTATATTCTTCGTCAAGCTTTTCTTTAATTTTAGCCCATTCTTCTTTAAACTTAGGATGATTTTCTGGTTCCACATGCACTTCAGTCCCTAACTGATTGGCTAAAGCTTGCTCTAACAACTCTATTTCTGCAGAAAAACGTTTAATCATTTCTTGATAGATAGCCTCTTTATGGGTATTGTATTGGGTTAAAAGTTTTTCTATTTCTTTTAAGAGCCTGTCTATCTCAGGCATTTTTTCAAAAGTTAACTTTAACCCCTGGAGAGCCTTTTTAGCGTCTTCCAGTTGATACTCAGTGTAAGGTAAAACTATATTTCTTAAAAATACCTGAATAACTCCTTTTAAAACGGCTTTTTTTTCTTGGGGTTGCTTGTTTTTAAGCATCTCTTCTAATTTTTCTTTAAAGTCATGAAAATCTTCTCTCAAAAACTTAGCAGCAATTTTTTGTGCCTCTTCTTGCAAGGCAAGAAGCCTGAGTTCTTCCTTAGAAGCCTTTCCTATTTTTTCTGCCTTTTCCAAGGCTATCTCAAGGGTACTTCTGATTTCATCAGGCATAAAATGCCCTCCCCTTTTTAAGGTATAAGGTTATGTTAAAAAATTAACATCTAAAAACCGTTTCGGCAAGGTATAAAAGGATGCATAAGGGTAAAAAAATATCTTGAAAAGAAATTATTTTATTATCAACACCGAACAGGGTGCTCTTTCCACTACTTTATCTGCTGTACTTCCTAAAACCCTTCTTCTTACATAAGAATATTTACTGGGACCAAGAATGATTAAATCAACTCCGGATTCTTCAGCCATGTTAACGATAATCTCGGCTGGTTTTCCATATTTTATCATAGAAGTTATTTTTATATTTTTATCTTTGGAAAGCCTTTCTACATCTTTAAGCACCTCTCCGTAGTATTTTAAAGCCTGTTCTTTTGCTTCCTCCACCTCTGAAATCATTTCTGCATATTCAGGCACCTTAGCCACTGAAATAACTAAAACTTCAGCCCCAAGAGTTTCAGCCAAAACCAACCCTTTTTCTAAAGCCAATAAAGACCCTTCAAAACCGTCATATCCTATAAGAATTTTCTTAAACATATCGGCCTCCATATTATTTGTTTTTAAACTTCATGTCCATTTCCCTTTTTCTCGGATAGAAAAACTTTTGAGCAATAAAGGTGGGGATGATGGCAGAAAGAATAACCGCTACAACAAGTAAAGAATACTGATTTTTATCTATGATACCGTTTCTAAGACCATAAAGGGCTGAAATCGTCCCAAAAGTAAGACCTGTACTCATAAGAAGGGTATTATACATGTTTAACCTAAAAGGAAACTTAAAAACCATTCCTGTAGGATAAAGTCCTAAAAACTTAGAGACAACCTTAGCCAAAAGAAGCACAGTAAGAATTCCTAACCCCTCCCAAACAGCCTTCAGGTCTACTAAACTTCCTGCCTTTAAAAAATAAAAAGGGGTTAAAAGGGCGATCGTGGAAGCCCTCATCCTTTTTACCAGCTCTCTGTTTTTTAGAAAAAGATTGGCAAGCACTGCCCCTACTAAATAAGCTGGCAATACCGCCTCACTCCCTGCCTTACTGGCGAGAAAACCCAAAATACAAAGAACCACAAAGATAAATTTAACCTCGGGTTCGCTGGGATGGTTTTTTACATAAGCAAAGTACCTTTTGGTAATAAATGGAAGGATAAAAAGTACCCCTAAGGTTATTACCACAAAGAGCCAGAAGATAGCCCCTAATTTTGTAAAAAGCAACCCTAAGGCGATAACCGTACCAAGGTCATTTACAAAACAAGCAGCCAAAATAAGTTTACCCAGAGGTTTTTCATTAAGCCCTGTCTCCACCATTACCGCGTATACCACCGCTACCGAGGTAGTAGAAAGGGCAATCCCTGCAAGTTGGGCCTGCTTTATCCCCCAACCAAGCACAAACTGACTTATCGCCCAAGCTCCAAAGAATGGAGCAAAAAAACCAACAAGACCCAAAACAACGGCTTCTTTCCAGTAGTTTTTGATAACCTCTGTCTCTAACTCCGCTCCAGCTAAAAAGGTTAAAATTACCGCCCCAAAACTGGCTAAGAAGTTAACCCAAGGAGTTACTTCAGGATGTATAGTATTTCCTGCTATAATACCAACGATAAGTTCTATTAAAGCAGCAGAAATGGCTAATCTAAAGGAAATAAGACTTGCGATAAAGGCTAAGAAAAACCAGATGGTTGCTTGATACCAAAGTTGATCCATCGCCTACCTCCTTTACAAAAACTTTTAAAGAGGTAGGCGTCATCAGCCTCTGCGAAGTTTAGAGGCGATTAACGGGGGACGCCATCCCCGAAATTAAGGGTAAAGTATAAAAAAATTTTTTATAATGTCAAGAGAGTTATCAATTTAAAACATTCTAACGCATAATAGGTAGCTTCAAGAAAGGCAGTTCCCCCTGGTTTTCTTGCAAAACCACCTTTTCCTACATAACAACTTACGATAAACGCTTGAGTTTTGTTTATGTTTTTAGGCTTAATTTTTAAAAAAAAGTAAGAGTTTAACGCATAAAATGTGTTCTCTATATAAGAAGTAGTTTCAGGATAAAAACCATAACCTCCGTCTGGATTATAACATGCCTTAAGCCAACCTAAAAGTTTAGACTCAGAAAAAGAGAATTTAAGACCACCCTCTTTTTGCAACCAAAGAAGCTGATAAACCTCTTTTACGTTTTCATTCCTAATTTCTACAGAACAACTTATATCTAAATTTAACCAATTTAAACTTTTAGCTATCTTAACACCATAAAAAATCTGTTCTAAATCACTCAACCTTTCTCTGAGAAAATTAGTACACCAATCTTCTAAAAATTCTAAAAATCGGTTAGGAGGTTTAACCAAGGTTTTAAGGGTAATGTTAGTTAAATAAAAGAGTGTTTTTGCGGAAAAACCAAATTTTATAGCATGTTCTATGTTTTTCTTTATCCAAACTTTTAAGGCGTGATCTTTAGAGGGATTATATTTTAAATTTGGATCAATTTTTTTAAGAACTTCCATTCCCGATAAGGCATAATAGGTATCTTCTACTGTAGAAGGAAGAAGTGGAGTTGCTCCAAAGCCACCGGTTGGCTTTTTTCTGGCTTGAATGAACCTGAAAGTTTCTTTCCAGACTTCTTTTTTCAAACCGAGAAACATAAATACTTTTCGCTTTAGTGGTTACTATCAAAAATTTATCACCGTTAAATGGTTTAACAAGGCTTTGTACAGACGAAATTTTAAATGGTTTATAGAGGGTATCCCAGAAACAGTTTACTCAAGAGTTCGAAGTACTTTTTCAGTAAAATGTAGTATAAAAAGCCTTTATAGTTTTTATTTCTTAAAATTCTCTAATAATATCTTTACAAATTTTTGGTTTTTTGTTAATATAAATTTATTACGGTTGCGGATCAATTTTAGAAATAAAGTTAAATAAATTTTATAAAAGGGGGATAGCATGGAAGAATTAGCACGTTTTGGAATTTCTATTCCTAAAGAGTTATTGAAAGCCTTTGATGATTATATAGATCGTAAGCATTATGCCAACCGTTCAGAGGCAATTAGAGACCTTATACGTCAAAAGTTGGTAGAGGAAGAATGGAGAGAATCTAAGGAAGATGTAGTAGGGGTTATTACCTATCTTTATGACCATCATAAAAGAGAACTTACCGATAGACTGGTAGAAATACAACACGACTATTACGATAGGATTATTACTACTCAACATCTTCATGTAGACCACAATAGATGTTTAGAAATAATCTTAGTCAAAGGCAAAGCTAATGAAATTAAAGATTTAGCCGATAAGATTCAAGCTCAAAAAGGAGTGTTACACCTAAACGTTGCTTTGACTACTTTGGGAAAAAGTATCCCTTCTTAATCTTTCCTCCCCGTTTTGTGAAAATTTTATTTTAGTTATTGCCTTTTGAGTGATCTTTGTATATTCTCTTCTTTTTAGAAATTTCTAATTATTTTATTCTTTAGACGGGGGTATTTTATGGAAAAAGATCTGCAATATTATTATGAGGTAGTTCGTACCTTTAGCCTAGAAGTTCCAGATAAGTTTTCTTTTCCTTTAGATGTTTTTGATAAGTGGGGCAACCTTCCTGCTTTAATTTGGACAGATGGTAAAGAAGTTAAAAAGTTTACCTTTGAAGACCTTACCATCCTTTCAAGCAAGTTAGCAGGAGGTTTAAGAAAATTAGGAATAGGTAAAGGAGACAACGTTTTGATGTTTTTACCCAACAGGTATGAATGGTGGGTTTCTGTTTTAGCGATAATGAGGTTAAACGCGGTTATCGTGCCTTCTACGGTAATGTTAACGGTTAAAGATTTGGAATACAGATTAAAAGCCTTAAACATTAAAGCCATCATTTCTGATGAAGAAAACGCCAAAAAAGTAGAGGAAGCGGTAAACCTTACCAACTCAAAGGCTATTCTTATCAACCTTGATGAAGTCTCAGGTTGGGAAAAATATAGAGAACTTTTAAACGCTGATCCTTTTATAGGAGAAAGAACCTTTTCAGAGGATACGGCTATCATCTTTTTTACCTCAGGAACTACAGGTCCTCCTAAGATGGTTAGGCATAACCAAGTCTCCTATCCCTTAGCCCATCTTATAACCGGAAAGTTCTGGTTAAATCTAAAGCCTGGAGTAATCCATTGGAACCTCTCAGATACAGGTTGGGCTAAGGCTGCATGGTCAAGTCTTTTTGGCCCTTGGAACATGGGAGCAACCATTTTTGTAAGAAGAAGAGGTAAAAAGTTTACGCCGGATGTGATGATAGAAACCTTGAAAAATTTTGAGGTAACCTCTCTTTGTGCTCCTCCTACGGTTTATAGGATGTTAATCAAAGAAGTCCCTTTAAAAGACCTTTCTTTTCCTACGGTTAACCATTTTGTCTCAGCTGGGGAAC
This sequence comes from Thermodesulfobacterium sp. TA1, assembly GCF_008630935.1. NCBI lineage: Bacteria > Pseudomonadati > Thermodesulfobacteriota > Thermodesulfobacteria > Thermodesulfobacteriales > Thermodesulfobacteriaceae > Thermodesulfobacterium > Thermodesulfobacterium sp. TA1. The sequence goes on along the minus strand of NZ_CP043908.1, from coordinate 836,540 downwards.
CTTTAAACCCTGAAGTAATCGATATATGGAAAGAAGTTACTGGCAAGTATATCTATAACGGATATGGCCAGACTGAAACAGTAAATACTATAGCTATGTTTCCTTTTATACCTATGCGTAAAGGTGCTATAGGACTTCCTGCTCCAGGATTTCACGTAGAAATCATAGATGATAACGGCAAACCTTTAAAACCTTATGAAGAAGGAAATATAGCTATTAAAGTTGTTCCTGAAAGACCGGTCGGTCTTTTTAAAGAATACATAGGTGATGAAAAAGAAATGGCGGCGGCTTTTAAAGGAGATTGGTATTTTACCAGAGACCGAGGCTATAAAGATGAGGATGGTTATTTTTGGTTTTTAGGAAGAGAAGATGATATTATCATCAGTTCAGGTTATAGGATTTCTCCTTTTGAAGTAGAAAGCGTGCTAATCAAACATCCTGCGGTTAAAGAATCTGCTGTGGTAGCAAGTCCTGATGAGATAAGAGGAGAGGTGGTAAAAGCCTTTATCGTACTAAAAGATGGCTTTCAGCCTTCTCCTGAACTGGTAAAAGAATTGCAAAACTTTGTCAAAACAGAAACAGCACCTTATAAATATCCTCGTAAGATTGAGTTTGTAGAAGCACTTCCTAAAACAGTTAGCGGAAAGATTAAAAGAAAAGAGCTAAAATTAAAAGAGTTTGGACTTTGGCCTAAATAAAAGATTTAATGCTTTTGCTTGCTTAGGGGGCTTTCCTCTAAGCAAGCAAAAAATTGATGTAAAACCTTCTTAAATCTACCTCTTTTACTTTTACTCTTACCGTTTGACCTATTTGAAAAGTTTTACCTGTTTTTTGTCCTCTTAAAGCAATACCTTTATCGTCTAAAACATAAAAATCGTCTGAAAGATCTATAAGCCTCACTACCCCGGTTACCATATACTCTATCAAGTCTACAAAAAAACCAAAAGCAGTGACCCCGGTAATGATACCTTGAAACTCCATTCCTATCTTATCTTTCATAAAAAAGGCTTGAAACCTTTTTAAAACTTCTCTTTCTGCTTCTTCAGCCGTTCTTTCGCGTTCAGAAAGATGCTTACCCATTTTTTCTAAGTCTTCTTCTTTATAAACTGGTTTTCTTCTTTTTAAAGCAGCTTTTAAAGTTCTATGAACCACCAAATCAGGATACCTTCTTATTGGAGAAGTAAAATGACAATAACAGGTTGAAGCCAAACCAAAATGTCCTATGTTCTCAGGTGTATATTTAGCCTGTTTTAAAGATCTTAGCAATAAGTGGTTAAACAGAGGCGCATATGTTTTGCCGCTAAACTGAGAGATCAATTCTTGGAAAAATTGAGGGGTTATTTCTTCAGGAAAGGTAACCTCTATTCCATAATTAAGAAAAATCTCAGAAAGTTGCTTTAATTTATTGATATCAGGGGATTCATGTACTCGGTATAAAAAGGGATAATCTTTTTTAGTTAAATATTCTGCTACCGCTTCATTAGCTGCTATCATAAAGTCTTCTATCAACATATGAGCTAAATTACGCTCCCGTTTTACTATATTTTCTATCTCTCCTTTTATGTTAACTATAATCTCAGGCTCTGGCAAATCAAAATCTAAACTTCCACGTTTTAATCTTTTTTCTCTTAAAATGCAAGCAAGTTCAGCTGCTGTATCAAGCATAGGATAAAGGTCTTGGTATTTTTTGATAACTTCCTTATCGCGATCAACCAACATCTGTTTAACTTCTGTATAGGTTAAGCGCGCATGAGAATTGATAATCCCTTCATAAAACTTCTGGTTAATCATCTCTCCTTCAGGGCTAAAATCTATCTCTACTACCATAGCTAATCTATCTACTTTCGGATTTAAACTACAGAGATGATTAGAAAGTTTTTCATGAAACATCGGAACCACCATCGTTGGGAAATAAACGCTGGTCCCTCTGAGATAGGCTTCCTGGTCTAAAAATGAATTTTTTTTCACATAATGGGCTACATCGGCTATCGCTACCCAAAGTTTATATCCTTTTGAAGTTTTTTTAACACAAACCGCATCGTCAAAATCTCTTGCATTTTCACCGTCTATGGTAACTAAAGGGATGTGGGTTAAGTCTTTTCTTCCTTTTTTATCCTCCTCTCTTACTTCTTCTGGTAATAGTTTTAATTCAGAGATCAATTCTTCAGACCACTGATGAGGAAGGTCATAAGCATATATTACAGCCCAGGTATGAGATTCAAGTTTAAGCGGGTCTCCTAAATCTTTGATTATTTCACCTACAGGGAATCCGTATTCTGAAGTAGGTTGAATTATCTTAGTTACTACTAAATTACCTTCTTTGGCTTTATTAAGCTTTTTTTTAGGTATATAAATCTCAAAAGGAATCCTTGGGTCTTCTGGTTCTACAAAATAAGCCTTTTTTCTTTTTACTAAGTAGCCTACTAAATTTTTTCTTTTTCTTTCCACAACCTCAAGAATTCTACCCTCTGGTCCCTTTGAAATTACTCTATCTATTCTTACTAACACTATATCTCCATCTAAAGCCTTCCCTATAAACCTTGGTGGAATAAAAACCCATCCTTTTTCAGTTTCTACAAAACCATAACCGTCGGGATGAACTTTTAGTCTTCCTTTTACAATAGAAACTTGTTCTGGAAGGCTATATTTTCTTTTCTTTATTTTAAGAACCTTTCCTTGAGATTCTAAAAGATTTAAAATCTCTTTAACCTCAGCCCTCTTTTCCTTAGAAAGATTTAAACGATGATATATCTCTCTTAATAAAAGAGGTTTGTTGGCTGATTTTAAAACATCGAAGATTTTTTGGTGAAGGTCATCTTTCTTAACAGGTCTGCGACTGTTTTTTTTCTTAGTAAAAGGTCTTTTTTTCTTTTTTGACGGCATTTAGATTACTTAAGGTTTAAATATTGGATGGCTTTTTCTAAATCTGCCTCAGGCACGGTTATATGAAGTCCTGATTTAGGCCCTTTTCTTACATAAAATCTCAAATCCTCTGCAGTCTTAATATCTTTCTCAACCACAATATTAGAAAGGCTTCTACTGCCTTTGTGACATTTTAAGCATTTAAAATTTTCAGACGCAACCTGCAAGGTTTGAGATGAATAAGCTAATAACATCCCCCCAAAAAGAAGTACAGATAATACAACAAAATTATAAAATCTTATTTTCATAAATCCTTCCTTTTAATTGTTTTTATTTTTTATAAAATAGAACAGATAAAAATTTTTGTCAACCACCTAAAATAGATATCTGTCCACCTAAAATAGATATCTGTCGTTACTATTTTGAAATGTCACATTTTATTCCTATTTTAAAATGTCACATCATTAAAATGACCTCCTATAAAACCAATAGAACTAAAATCCTCTCTTATGCCTTATCAGGTAAACCCACCTTTAAAGAAGCTTCCTTAGCCCTCGGCTTAAGCTATAGACATACACTCAGGCTCAAAGAAAAACTTAAAAACCTCGGTCTCCTTGGACTTCAAAGAACAAAGCCCAAAAAACCTCCTAACCTTAAAATCACACCAGAACTAAGAAATACCATCATCTCCCTAACACAAAAATACTACTTTGACTTCAATGTGCTTCACTTTAGAGACAAACTTATAGAGAACTATGGTATTAATCTTATCTACAAAAGCCTAAGGAAGCTTCTGATAATAGAAGAAGGACTACATGAACCAAGAAAAAAAGGAAGGTATATAGGAGACGGAGAAGGATGCCCAAAGCAGGGATGCTTGTTCAGAAGGATTCTTCTCTTCATAGATGAGAGGTTTGGTTTAAAGAGATAATTGATGAAAGGAAAGGGTAAAATAGATAACCCCATGACATCTCAAATTAGGAATAAAAGATGACACGACATGGTGGGGTGTCGTCCTAATGAGGGGCGTAAGCCCCGAAGGATCTACGAGGTCCTTCGCTGCCCTTCGGGCTATCGCCCTCAGGGCTTCGGCTAAGGGCGACGGGAAAGGAGGTCCTTCGGCCTTGCGGCCTCAGGGTGAGAAATGGGAACTCAGGAGGAAATAAAAAAAACTAAAACTTTAACCAAACTACCCCTGAAGGATTTCTTACAAAGTACGGGAAGGTTCAGGATTTAAAAAGTTTCCCGGGTGAGGAATGGTGGTTTTCGTCCTGCTATACTTCCTGAAAGAAGGAGGGCTGAATTAGACCTTACATCTACTGTTATTAGCCTTTATGCAGTGGGAGTAAGCACAAGAAAAATTTCTCAGTTTTTGGAAAGTATTTAGGGCGCATACTATTCACCTCAAAGCATTTCTCGGTTAATAAAGGTAACTTGCCCTTATCGTCAAAAATGAGGTACCAAAGGAGGATGTAGATTTAGCTTAGGGATAAAGCCTTATGGGACAAGAGAAATAATTGGATTTTGGATATTTGAGTCTGAAGGAGTAAGGGGTTAGCTCAGTGGAAAGATTATATATTTGTAAGGGATTTAATGAGATTAAATTTGAGAACCACTATTCTTTTCTCGGAAAATTTTTTAAATGATAAAATGGATCCCCCCTAAGAAAGGATTTTATGAATAATCAAAAGATAGTCTCTTAGATGGCGGGTGATTAGGTAGCGATGTTTGACCCTTTCCTTTGCGTGATATCCCATATCTTTTCTTAGGCTATCGTTTGATAAAAGTTGTTTGATTCTCAAGGCAGCACCCTCTGCGCTTTCTACCAAAAATCCAGTAATACCATGCACAATCTGTCTCCTTATTCCCCCTACATTTGCTCCAACAACTGGCTTCTCTTTCCACATGGCTTCAGAAACCACAAGTCCAAAACCTTCTCTGATAGACTTTTGGATCACCACAGTGGCTCCCCTTTGAAAGGCATTTACTTCCCTGTGGCTATCCGGTGGGAGATTTAATACAAAAACATCCTTTTCTTCAGCGGTCAAATTTAAAAGCTCTTTGTAAACGGTTTCTCCCTCAGGGTCATCTGTGGCATATCCTCCCACAAACACCATCTGACACTTAAAATTTTTTCTTACCATTTTAAAGGCCTCTAAAGCCCCAAAGGGATCCTTCAGTCTGTCAAAGCGGGAAACCTGCAGGATAATAGGTATTTCAGGGTCTACACCAAACTTAATCAGAATCTCTCTCACCTCTTCATCTGGAAGGTCAACATTTTTTGGATGAAGGGGATCTATTGAAGGTTGAATGATGTATACTGGTAGGTCCATTTTTTCATACACAAACTCCGGCAGGTGGAAAATGGCTGCATCGTAAGAACCTAAAAATTTTCTAACGAAGTCCCAAGCGGTTGGAGCAGGGGTGGAGGTATCAATGTGACACCGCCAAATCCACTTTTGCCCCTTTTCTTTATTCACTACAAGACCTATAGGTTGAGGATCATGCACTATCACCACATCGTAGCTGGAAAAATCAATCTTAGTTAAGTTTTCATAGACGACCTTAAGATAATACACAAACTCCTCGCTTGTAATCGTTTCCTCTAAAGGAAGATGAAGCATGTTGTGAAGCTTTTTTGTAAAGTTAAAGAATCTTTCATCTCCTTCAAAGACCTTCCAGTCAGTTTTTATATCAAGCTCGTTCATCAAAGGAACCAAACCTTTTAATATCTCCGCAACCCCACCACCTTTGTAGGTAGAATTTACATGCAAAACCCTTATATCCTTTAACCTCTTAGCTAAAATTACAATCTCGTTTATTACCTCTTCTCCAACGATGGGTATGTACTTTTCCAACTTCATTCTTCACCCAATATTTTTATAATTTCCCTTTTTATGTCATAAAGTGTCATCATAAAAGGATGAATTCTGTTTATTTTTTCCGCCTTTTTGACTTCTCCTATGCTATGCAACCATGAAGAATAATCATTGATTATGGTCTTTTTGTTAAGCCTCGCAGTTATGAAGTGATAAAAAATTGAATGGATACTTGATTTTTTAATTCCTTCTTTAAATTCTTCAAGGTTATTTGATTCACATCCTAAGTCTATGATTTCTCTTTCCACTGTGATAAAGTAGAATGGCGTTAGCTCTTTTTGCAACATGCTTGAAGAGAGATTTTGTTCTATCACTTTAATTAGGACTTTTCTTAAATCTTCTAAATCATAGTAATCCAAAGGATCTATAACAGACACCTTTTCCGCTAAGATTACTAAGCCATTTTTGAAAAACCAAAAGGCAAAACTATTTGTGTAGTAGGTGGGTAAGTTATGGTAGTTAAAAATGTTTATGTAAAAGTGATAGAAGATGGAAAGCTGGTCTATAGTTCTTAAGGATTCTAAGAAGTCGGAAAGGCTTTTGGCACTCCTTCCTGTGGATTTGGTCACCCACAACTCTGATTTAAAACAAAAAGTGTTACTCATGGGAGGCCAAGATTTCAAGAAGATTTCTTACATCAGCGTAAGACTTAAGGCTATACTTAGCGTTGGAAGTGCCCATGCCAACCTTAATGGTAACTGCCTCTTTGGGAAGTTTCAAAAAGAGGTCTTCATCGGTAGTATCGTCACCAATTGCAAGTATAAAGTCAAAATTGTCATCCTTTAAGAAGAGATTTGCGGCAACACCTTTGTCAATCCCAGCAGGCCTCACTTCCACTATCTTGTTTCCCAAAATCAAATTTATGTCTGAAGTTCCAGTAAACCCTAAGAGTTCATCAACAAGCTCTGCTACCCTAAGGTTGGCCTGCTCAGGATCAGCGTTGCGGTAATGGAAAACAATTGAATACTCCTTTTCCTCAATAAAAGATCGAGGAAGACGGTCCACATAAACCTCCATAATACTTTTTATTTTGTTTTTAATCTCAGAAGACATAAATGCCGTTGCTTCCCAGTCTTTACCACGCCTCTTGATAAAAAGCCCATGCTCGCAGATAAAATTCAAGTTTAATCCTTTAAACCACCTTTCCAAATCTTCTTTTTTCCTTCCAGAGATAAGAATTACCTCGGTGTTTGCCAGCTGAGACAGGGCAGAAAGAAAGGAAAGAAGATGAGTATCTGGTTTGGCTAAGCTTGGCCTGCTGGCAAAAGGTACAAGGGTTCCGTCGTAATCAAGGAAAAGAATCCTTTTGTTGGCTCTATGAAAGGACTCTTTAAGCTTTTCTATCAAGGCTGGAGTTAAAAGTTTGGTAGCTAATTTCATCCTTTCTGCAATTACCTGCTCCAAGCTTGAGAGAAAATCTGTCCCCCACTTAAGTATGTCATACCTTCTGAGTCTTTCTTGCATAACGCTCATCCGTTCCCTCATCTCTTCCTCAGAAAGCCTTAAGGCTTTTTCTATAGCATTCGTTAATTCCTCTATAGAGTTTGGATTTACGATCAACGCCTCCCCAAGTTCCTTTGCACTTCCAGCAAACTCAGAAAGTATAAGAACTCCTTTCCCATCTCTCCTTGAAGCTACAAACTCCTTAGCGATAAGATTCATTCCATCTTTTAAAGATGTAACTAACATTACGTCCGAAGCCAAGTAATAGGCAGTGAGTTCTTCAAAGTTGAGAAATTTGTTGTAGTAAAGCACTGGAGTCCATTCTATTGTCCCAAAGGTACCATTAATTTCGCTTATCTTCTCTTCAAGACTTCTTTTCATTCTTTGATAGTGCTCTACGCCTACCCTTGAGGGCACGATTATGATAAGCAGAACTACTTTCCCTCTGAGGTCTGGTCGCCTCTGCAAAAGTCTTTCGTAAGCCAAAAGGCGGTTATAAATTCCTTTAGTGTAATCAAGCCTATCGATAGAAAATATTATTCTCTTTTCTCCAAACTGTTCCCTTATTCTTTTGACTAAACTCTTTATTTTTCTTTTTCGAAAAGCATTGTTAAAAAGCTCAAAGTCTATGCCCATAGGAAAGGTTTCCGCTCTTACAACTCTGTCTTGATAGAAAAAGGTGCCTGACTTGTGGTCAATGCCAAACATCCTGATAAGGGTTCTTAGGAAATTTGTGGTGTACTCGTAAGCATGAAAGCCTATGAGGTCTGCTCCAAGCATCCCTTCCATCAACTCCTTTCTCCAGGGAAGTTGCATAAATATGGATGGTGAAGGAAAAGGTATGTGTAAAAAGAAACCTATGGGTAAGTTTGGGAAAAGGCTTCTCAACATTGACGGTAAAAGGAGAAGATGATAGTCATGAACCCAGACTACAGAATCGGGGGTAACATGTTTGGCCACTTCGTTACAGAAAACTTTGTTTACTGCAACATAGATTTTCCAATACTCCTCATCATAGTCCACATAGCTTAAAAACTCGTGAAAAAGAGGCCAAAGAACTTTATTGCAAAAGCCATTGTAAAACTTCTCAAACTGTCTAGAAGAGACGGAAACAGGGTGGGTTTTTAGCCTTTTAAACTTGCTTATTAGCAGGTCTATAGCAGAAGAGCGTAAGTAAGAACCGGGCCAGCCAACCCAGATGTAATCTTTAATTGAACTTTTTTCGAGAAAAGTCATCAACCCAGAAACTAAACCACCAGGGCTTCTGCTTATAGTCAAATCAGAGTGTACGGTGACTGGAAGCCTGTTAGCGACTACGATCAATTTTTTTGAAAAATTCATTAAAAAAAATATTAAACACTAAAAATATTATTTCAAGACCCATACATCGAGTATGTCGTTACTATTTTGAAATGTCACATTTTATTCCTATTTTAAAATGTCACATCATTAAAATGACCTCCTATAAAACCAATAGAACTAAAATCCTCTCTTATGCCTTATCAGGTAAACTCACCTTTAAAGAAGCTTCCTTAGCCCTCGGCTTAAGCTATAGACATACACTCAGGCTCAAAGAAAAACTTAAAAACCTCGGTCTCATTGGACTTCAAAGAACAAAGCCCAAAAAACCTCCTAACCTTAAAATCACACCAGAACTAAGAAATACCATCATCTCCCTAACACAAAAATACTACTTTGACTTCAATGTGCTTCACTTTAGAGACAAACTTATAGAGAACTATGGTATTAATCTTATCTACAAAAGCCTAAGGAAGCTTCTGATAATAGAAGAAGGACTACATGAACCAAGAAAAAAAAGGAAGGTATATAGGAGACGGAGAAGGATGTCCAAAGCGGGGATGCTTGTTCAGATGGATGTTTTGCTTCAGCTAATTCACCACAAGCCAAAGGTAGGATAGAAAGGCTTTTTGGTTTTCTGCAAGATAGATTGATCAAGGAGCTAAGGCTTAAGAAGATAAAGGATTATGAGAGTGCGAACAAGTTTTTGGAGGAAGAGTTTTGGCCTTGGTATAATAACAGATACATGCTTCAGACAGAGAGTGTTTACAGGGAATTACCAGAGGGGTTAAATCTTGATTTGGTATTTAGTGTGAAACAGATTAGGAAGATGAATAGGGACAACACTATAAGGTATAAGGGGAGGTTGTATCAGTTGTTAAGTGGTAGCGGGATTAGCACTTTAAGTGATAAAGAAGTGGAGGTTTGTGAGCAGGTAGAGGGGAAGATAAAGATTTTATACAGGGGGAGTGAGGTTCAGTTTGAGGAGATAATGGATGAGAAGAAAGTGTTGGATGAAGAGGAGATTTTGAGTAGAAGAGCGAATATGAGTGAGTGCAGGGTAAAAAAAGAGGAATGGAGACCGTCGTCTCAACACCCTTGGAGGAAGATTTTTAAACTTAAGAAAAAGATGACACCATGACATTCCAATTTAGGAATAAAAGATGACATTGACATTAGTAATAACACCACCTAAAATAGATATCACAAAAATCTTCTATCTTGCTTCTGTTTTAAGCATAAACGAGACATAGGCTTTAAAGGCTGTCTTTCCAAAAGAAAAAAGCCATCTTTTAGGAGGTTTTTGAAGAAAACTAAACACTTGACACAGGATAAAAAAATTGTATGATAAACTTTTGAATTGTAACCGCAACCTTGATTAAAAATTTAACCTCATATAAAAGGAGTGGTTTATGGAATTTGAGACGGTCATAGGGCTTGAAGTTCATGCGCAGCTCAATACCCAAACCAAGATGTTTTGTTCCTGTTCTACCGAGTTTGGAAACCCACCTAACACTCAAATTTGTCCTGTATGCACAGGTCAACCTGGGGTACTTCCTGTAATCAACAAAAGAGCAGTAGAATTTGCCTTAAAATTAGGATTGGCCTTAGGTTGTAAAATAAATAAAGTTTCGGTGATGGCCCGTAAAAACTATTTTTATCCAGACCTCCCTAAAGGATACCAGATCTCTCAATACGAGCTTCCTATAGCTGAAGGCGGAGAAGTAGAGATAGAAATAAACGGCACCCGAAAGACCATCCATTTAGTAAGGATACATATGGAAGAGGATGCCGGCAAACTTATCCATGATGAAAAGCAACCCTTTTCCTATGTAGATTTTAACCGTTGTGGGACTCCCCTTTTGGAAATAGTTAGTGCACCAGAAATTTCTTCTCCTGAAGAGGCTGTAGCCTACTTAAAAACTTTGAGGCGAATCCTAAGATATTTAGGGATTTGTGACGGTAATATGGAAGAAGGAAGCTTAAGGTGTGATGCTAACGTTTCAGTGAGGCCCAAAGGAAGTGATAAATTTGGAACCAAAGTAGAACTTAAAAATATGAACTCTTTTAAACACGTTGAGAAAGCCTTATCCTATGAAATCAAAAGACAGATAGGGATGCTGCTTGAAGGGAAAACCATCGTACAAGAAACCAGACTTTATGATGAAGCCACTCAAACCACCCATCCTATGAGAGGAAAAGAGGAAGCTCATGATTACTGCTATTTCCCTGACCCAGACTTGATAGAAATTCAAATAGACGATGACATGTTACAAAAAGTAAATAAGGAACTTCCTGAACTTCCTCATGTGAAAAAACAAAGATTTTTAACCCAGTATAAGCTTACCCCTTATGAAGTAGAAATTTTAATAGAAGAAAAGGATTTTGCTGAATTTTTTGAAGAAACCTTAAAATATTATCCTAACCCTAAAGCAGTTTCTAACTTTATGCTTACTGAGGTTTTACGCTATCTAAACAGAGACAACATAACCATCAGCCAGTCAAACCTTACCCCAGAAATTTTAGCCCAACTTCTTAAATTGGTAGAGGATAATCTTATTTCTATAACCATAGCTAAACAAATCTTTCCTGAGGTTTATGAAAAAGGGGTTGCACCTAAAAAATTAGTAGAAGAAAAAGGGTTGGTGCAAGAAAGCTCAGAGGAAAAACTAAGGGCTATTTGTGAAGAAGTTATAAAAGAAAATCCGGCAGAAGTAGAAAAATATAAAGCAGGAAAGAAAGGTTTGCTTGGTTTCTTTGTAGGTCAAGTTTTAAAGAAAACCCAAGGAAAAGCTAATCCCAAGGTTGTTAACAAACTTTTAGAGGAGCTATTAGAAAAATGAAAAAAAACATAAATCTAAAGGTTCCTCCTCAAGCAGATTTTATCCAAACCTGGAGATGGACTGATGAAGGGTTATTTTTGCTCGACCAGAGGAAATTACCACAACAGGAAAAATATATTATTTGCAATACAGTTGATAAGGTTAGAAAAGCCATCAAGGATATGGTGGTAAGAGGTGCCCCTGCTATAGGAATATGTTCTGCCATCGGATTTACCATAGGAATTAAAAACTTTTTAGAAAAAAAGAAAAAAATCTCTATCCAGAGCATAAATCAAGAGGTTAAAAAAATCAGCTATCTTTTAGAAACAGCAAGACCTACGGCAGTTAATCTTAAATGGGCTGTTAACAGAATGAAAAACGTTTGTGAAAATTTTCTTAAAGAGATTGAAAAAGAACAGATCACTTTAGAAATTTTAAAGAGGTTGTATTTCTTTTTAGAGGAAGAAGCGTTAAAAATATGGGAAGAAGATATAATAGGAAATCTCGCTATGGCAAAATTTGGTAAGGACCTTATTCCTGAAGGTGGAGTGCTTACTCATTGTAATACAGGAGCTTTGGCTACTGGAGGATATGGAACAGCTTTAGGTGTAATAAGAGAGTCTTATAAACACAACAAAAAGATTTTTGTGTTTGTAGATGAAACCAGACCTTTTTTACAGGGGTCAAGGCTTACTGCTTGGGAGCTTAGCAAGCTTAAAATCCCTTATGCCATCATTACCGATAACACAGCAGGGTATCTTATGAAAAAAGGACAGGTTAAAGCCGTTATAGTAGGGGCTGATAGGATTGCGAGTAATGGGGATACTGCTAACAAAATAGGCACCTATAGTTTAGCTGTTCTTGCCTATCATCATCAGATACCTTTCTTTGTAGCCGCTCCATCTTCTACGTTCGATTTAGAAATTCTTTCAGGTGAAGAAATACCGATAGAACAAAGGCCTTCTAAGGAAGTTCTTTATTGCGTTAAATCAAAAATTGCCCCATTAAACGCAAAGGCTTACAACTTTGCCTTTGACATAACTCCTGGGGAATTAATAACGGCTATCATAACAGAAAAAGGGGTGATATATCCTCCTTATAAGGAAAACATACTTAAGACCATAAAAGGGAATGAAAATTAAAGACATACCAGAAAATACTTTAGAAAGGTTAATTTTTTATCTTAAAATTTTGGAAAATCTTGAAATTAAAGGTATAACTTCTATTTCTTCAGAGGAATTAGCAGAAAGAGCAGGGGTTACTTCAGCACAATTAAGAAAAGATCTTAATTTTTTAGGCACGCTTGGGACCAAAGGCGTAGGTTATAATGTTAAGACTTTAAAGTTTAACTTAAAAAAATTTTTAGGAAGGTCTCAAGAGTGGAACTTGGTTTTAGGTGGAATTTCTCCTTTAGGGGTTTTCTTATTACAAACTAAGGAGCTACAGAAAGAAGGTTTTTATTTTATGGCAGCCTTTGATCACAGAGAAGAACACATAGGAAGGATTTATAATGGGGTTTCTGTTTATAATTTAGACCAAGTCTCTTATGTTTTTAAAGCCATTAGAGTAGACATAGGGGTTATTACCGCAGAGGAAGACGCAGAGGTCTATATCCAAGCTTTTTTAAATCAAGGATTAAAAGCCATTTTAAACCTAACTAAAATCCCTTTTTTTTCTAAAGATAACTCAGTCCGTATAGAAAACCTTTCCTTCTTATTAGGGTTAACCAAACTTTCTTACTTTTTAAATAAATAGTCTGAGGTTAAAAATTGAGTTTAAACGAGGTCAAGATGAAGGTAGAGATATGGAAAAAAGACGAAAGGGCTAAACTTCCTGAAAAAAGCACCAGCGGTTCGGTTGGTTATGACCTTTTTGCTTTAGAAGATTTAGAAATACTCCCAGGAGAGTTTAAACTTATAAGAACCGGTTTGGTGATGAAAGCCCCCTACCCTTACGCCCTATTTATCTTTCCTCGGTCGTCACTTTTTAAAAATAAAGGGCTTATCATGCCAAACTCGGCAGGCATCATCGATTTTGACTATTGTGGAGAAGAAGACGAGGTAAAAATCCCGGTGGTTAATCTTTCTCAAAAAACAGCCTTTATAAAGGCTCATGAAAAAATAGCCCAGGCAGTTTTTATCCAAGTAGGATTCCCTGAGATAATAGAAATCAAAGAACCACCACAAAAGAATTCAAGAGGTGGTTTTGGGTCAACAGGTGGTTATAAATGAAACTATCTGACTTAAGAGAGACTCAAAAAGAACTTATTTCTATAGTGTTTGAAAATTCAGACTTTAAGGCTCTAACTGATTTTTTGTTTTTTAGCTATTTAGGGGCAAGAATATGTTATGCTTCTTCCCATCCTTTAGCTCTTTTTTCTGAAGAAAAATTCAAAAATTTCGAAGCCTTTAAAAGTTTTCTTTTACATCTAAAGAAGTTAGAACATTATAGCGTCTTTGCCCATACTCCAGTTTTTGTAGACACAGCTAATATAAAAGACACTCATAAACTCCTTTTAGCACAGGTTTATTTTAAGGTTTTTTGGGATGAAGTTAACCAACAAGCCCTTTTTAACCTAAGACATCTTGCAGAGAATCTTTCTGATGAAGCCTTTGCTAAAGTTATAGAAACCCCACCTGATTTATCAGGTATTAAAATTACATATTTTAGGAAGCAGGACCTTTTATACAAAGGAAGTCTTTTAGATTTTACCTACCAAATTTTAGAAAAGAACCCTGACAACCTTTTTACTGAGCCTGAAATCATCATCATTCAACAAGAAAAACCTTATCCTTTCAACTGGATTGGTGTAATTACACATAATTTTTCAAGGATTTTTAGTCATCAATTTGTAAGACACACTTGGCTTAATTTTAACCAGCGTTCACATAGATATACAGAAGTAGATAAATTTGTAGTTCCTGGGGTGTTTAAACCTACTCATGTAGAGATTTACAAACAAGTTATTCAGCAATCGATGGGGTATTATAAAGAATTTATGAAGGAAGTTAAGAAAGAAAGTGCACGGTTTTTGGTCCCACAAGGGGTTGCTACTACTCTTTTAGCCACAGGACCACAGTTTGTTTGGGAGGATTTTATCAACAAAAGAGCCATTCCACAAGCCCAAGAAGAGATTAGAAACTTAGCTTATATTCTTAAAGATTATTTGTTTTCTTGATCTTTTAAATTTTATTCTTTTTTCTTACAGTTGTTATTAAGTCCTCAAATTAAGAACTTTCTTTAGAACTTTCTTGCTTACCGTTATCTTTTTGACCTTTTTCTTTTCGAGCATAATCTGTCACATACCACCCACTTCCTTTTAGAATAAAACCGGTATTACCTATAAGCCGTCTTAATCCTCCACCACATTTTTCACAAGTTTTAAGAGGTTCTTCAGTAATTTTTTGCCAAACCTCAAACCTATGTCCGCAAGCTAAGCACTCATATTCATAGATGGCCATAACCTCCTCCCATCCTAAAATTTTAGCGATTAAACTGTTAAACGATTAAATTAAGAAAAAATTCGTTGAAAATATAATGCAGAGTTTTTACTTTTAAAGTGGGTTCAACATAAAAAAATAAAAAATCATTTTTTTACCAAAGGAGCAAGGATGGTTATCAATTGTTTACCTTCAAGCTTAGGAGGACTTTCTATCTGAGCTTTATCTTTTACCGCTTCAAAAATAGCTTGTAAAACCTTGTCTGCCATTTCTGGATGGGATATCTCTCTTCCTTTAAACACTATCCTAACTTTTACCTTGTTTTTATCTTCTAAGAACCTGATAATGTGTTTAATTTTTACTTCTAAATCGTGTTTATCTGTTTTGGGGCTGAGCTTGATTTCTTTGGTTTCGATCTGTACCTGCTTTTTTTTAGCTTCTTTAGCTTTTTTTGCCTCTTGATATAAAAACTCTCCAAAATCCATAATTTTACAAACAGGCGGATTAGCTGTAGGGGCAATTTCTACCAAATCTAAACCATAATCTTCGGCATATCTCAGAGCTTCTCTTAGAGACACTATCCCAATCTGTTTACCATCAGGACCGATTAACCTTACTTCATTTGCTTTTATCTGCTCGTTAACCCGATATTTTTTCTTCAAATCTTTTTGCATATTACCCTTATCCTCCTAAACAAGATTTTTTTTAGAATTTTAAAGACTTTAAGACCAAAAATTTTAAAAGGAAGAGGATACTTAAGACCTTTCATTAAGTTGATAAACTGGGTGATTTTCTTTTTTTAATCTATCTATAAGATCTTCCAAAGATAGATTGTTTAAAATTTCCCCTGTGCGTGTTCTAAGACTTACTACTTGATTTTCTTCTTCTTTATCTCCAATTATTACCATGTAAGGCACCTTTTCTTGCTGAGCCATCCTTATTTTATAATTAAGCTTTTCACTTCTAAAGTCTCTTTCTACCCTAAAACCAGTCTGTTCTAAAGTCTGAGCCACCTTTTCTGCGTAAGGGATGGTTCTGTCGGTAATCGTTAGAACCTTTATCTGCACCGGAGCTATCCAAAACGGGAAAGCCCCGGCGTAATTTTCTATTAAAACCCCTAAAAATCTTTCTAAGGACCCTAATAAGGCTCTATGTATCATAATAGGACGATAAAACTTATTATCCTCTCCTACATAGACCAGATTAAACCTTTCAGGCAGGTTAAAATCTACCTGAATGGTAGAACACTGCCAAAATCTACCCAATACATCTTTTATCTTTAGGTCTATTTTAGGTCCATAAAACACCCCTTCTCCAGGGTCTATTTCATAAGATAAACCTTTGTTTTCTAAAGCCTTTTTAAGGGCCTCTTCTGCTACGTCCCAAACCTGTGGATCACCTACAAACTTTTCTGGCCTGGTAGATACAAATATTTTATATTCATGAAAACCAAAAACCTTTAAAAAGTAAATTACTAAATCCAAAACGTTGGTAAGCTCCTCTTCAAGCTGGTCTTCGCGACAAAAGATATGAGCATCATCTTGAGTGAATCCTCTAACCCTTAACAGCCCATGTAAGACCCCGCTTCTTTCAAAACGATAAACCGTTCCTAATTCACAAAAACGTAAAGGAAATTCTCGATAACTTCTTCTTTTTTGGTTATAAACATAAATATGAAAAGGACAATTCATAGGTTTTAATTGATAGGCTCTGTTTTCAAGCTCCATCGGAGGAAACATGTTTTCTGTATAAAAATCTAAATGACCAGAAACTTTCCACAGGTCTCTTAAAGCTATATGCGGAGTATACAACAACTGATAACCACGTTTAAAATGTTCTTCTTTCCAGAAGTTTTCTATTATATTTCTGAGGATAGCACCCTTGGGTAACCATATTACTAATCCAGGACCTATATCCTCTTCTATCGTAAAAAGTTCAAGCTCTTTACCTAATTTTCTGTGGTCTCTTTTTTTGATTTCCTCAAGCCTTTTTAAATGTTCTTCAAGCTCTTCTTTGTTAAAAAAAGCAGTTCCATAAATCCGCCATAACATGGGATTTTTTTCGTCTCCCTTCCAATAAGCACCAGAAACAGAAAGAAGTTTTATCGCTTTTATGTCCCCGGTAGAAAGTAGGTGAGGACCTCGACAAAGGTCTATAAATTTGCCTTGAGAATAGATGGAAAGAACTTCATCTTCGATTTCCTCTATAAGTTCAAGTTTAAACTCTTCTTTTAATGAAGAGAAAAGCTCTTTAGCCTCTTCCTTGCTGATTTCCTTTCTTTCTAAAGGAAGTTTTTGTTTGATGATCTCTTTAACTTTAGCCTCTATTTTTTGTAAGTCCTCTTCGTTAAAAGGACGAGAATAATAGATATCGTAATAAAACCCGTCTTCGATCGCAGGCCCTATACCTAATTTAGCCTCTGGAAAAAGTTCTTTTACCGCCTGGGCGAGAACATGCGAGGCTGTATGACGTAAAAACCACAAAGCATCTTGATCTTCAGAAAAAACCGGAGAAAGTTCGACGATCCCGTTTTCGGCTAAATTTTCTTTTATAAAAGTATGCCAGTCTATAAATTTTCCTTTAAGCTTAAAACCTATCGGAAGCTTTTTGATAATTTTTTTAACTTCTGGAATAAGTGTTTTTAAAGATTGACCTGATTGAAATTCAAACTCCCCGATACCTTGAATAACTATTTTCAAACCTAAACCCTTTTTTCTCCTAAAAGATTTTTAATAAAAATGGTAGGCGCGGGCGGGATCGAACCGCCGACCTCTTGCGCGTCAAGCAAGCGCTCTCCCACTGAGCTACGCGCCTGTAATTTAGTTCTTTTAAGATAACAAAATTTTGGGTTATGTCAAGGTAAAAATTTTAAAATTATTGCGAGAATTTTTAGTCTACTAAAGTTTGTCTTTGAAATTTTCTAACAACTTACCCTCTTGGATTTTAGAACAAAAGATAGTATCTTTATAATATCTTTTATAAAATCTTTTATAAAAAACCGAAAAGGAGGCTAATTTGAAAACCTACAAACTTTCTTTTATTGCCCAACTAATAAACGGAAAGCTTATAGGAGAAGACTTAGAAATAAAAGGAATAAATGCCCTCCCTCTTGCCCAAGAAGACGAAATGGTTTTTATCGATTCTTTAAAACGGGTTTCTCAGGCTAAAGAATCTAAAGCTAAGGCTGTGCTTTGTCCATTAGGTTTTGCCTCTTATCTTGAAGGGAAAGCCGTGATAGAGGTTAAAGATGTAAGGTTAGCCTTTGCCAAAATTACATATCTTTTCAAAAAAGAACCCCCGGTTAAATGGGGTATAAGTGATAAAGCTTTTATAGAGGAAGGTGTAGAAATAGAAGAACCGGTGGCTATCTACCCTAATGTATACATACAGTCAGGGGCTAAAATCAGAAAAGGAGCGGTGCTTTATCCAGGGGTGTTTGTAGGAGCTTTTTGTGAGATAGGAGAAAATACGGTGGTTTACCCTAATGCTGTAATCTATCCCTATTCTAAGATAGGGAAAAACTGTATAATCCATGCAGGGGTTGTAATAGGGGCAGATGGATTTGGCTTTGCTCAAGAACCATTAGAAGAAGGTTATAGAAACGTTAAAATTTATCACTTTGGAGGGGTTTTGATAGAAGATGAGGTAGAAATAGGTGCCAACTCTACGGTTGATAGGGCTGTTTTTGGGGCAACAGTGATAGGAGAAGGAACAAAAATAGACAACTCTGTTCAGGTAGGGCATAACGTTAGGGTTGGGAAACAAAATATCTTGGTTTCTCATACTGCCATAGGAGGAAGCGCTGTTTTAGAAGACTTTGTTATGATAGCCGGACAAGTAGGCATAGCCCCTTCAGCAAAAATAGGCAAAGGGGCTAAGGTCGCAGCCAAATCAGGAGTGGTAGGAGAAGTCCCAGCTAACGCTGAGGTAGCAGGTATTCCGGCTATCAAGGCTAATGTTTGGAGAAGAGCGGTGGTAATCTTTGAGAAACTTCCTGAAATTTACAAAGAACTTAAGAAATTCCTAAAGACTTTTTAGCTTCTTCCACAATCCTGTGGACCTCCCCTAAACATCAGGTGCCTTTGGGGTTTCTAATATGGCATTCGCATTGACCTTTCCTTTTTTTATCTACGATAAACCCTAAAATCTCAGACCGACCTTGATTTTCTTTTACATCTCTTAGGATGTCTTCTTTAGAAAAACCAAAACAATAGCACACTAATTCTGACATCTTCTCCCTCTCTCAATTTTTTATTCTGCTATAAAAACCTGTTTTGCACAAAACACAAAGGACTTGCCTGACCTGTGCAAAGGTAATTTCCAAAATTCTTTAAATCCCTCTTCTTCAAAGTCTTTGGCCTCCCAATATAACACCTCTCCTACATAAAACAGATGGTCTCCTACAAGCAATCTTTCTCTTACTTTACATTCAAACATGGCCATACCTTCCTCTAATAACGGTAGGTTAAGATTAGGACTCGGCTTGATTTTGATGTTAAAAGCTTTGATTTTATCGGTTTCTCTACCTTTAGTAGACCCTACCTTAAAGATAAGCCCATAATCCTCTGTTAAAATTACCGAAAAAGCTTGATGTTTATCGATAAGCTCTCTTGTATAATGTTTATCTGCACAGGCAAAACCGATGGTAGGGGGTTCAACCGAAATAGGGGTTATCCAGGAACAAGCCATAAGATTTACTTCTCCTTCTTTAAAATTCCCGCTCCCTATGATTACAGCCGGTCTTGGATGAAGAGCCCTATAAAACTTCATACTTCTCCCCCCCCCTTTATCAGTTTTTACTCGTAAGTTTTCACTCCATTTTGCTTTGTATAATAAAACAAAAACAGACAAATTAAAGAGGGACAAAGACTTTAATTTTCAACACGTGATAAGTTGTTTGGTAGGGCTATTAAAACCTTAGCCGACTTAAAAAAGATGGCATACCGCTTGATAGTTAATATAAATTAAAGTAATTTTTTCTGGAGGATAATTTTTACCAATATAACATTTTAAAATAGTACTTTTTTTTAATAACCGAAAAGGCTGATATTGACAAAAAAAATTTTTATATTAACGTTTTAAACTATGTTAGTAGAAAATATTATGATCAAAAATTTAGTTACAATTAATCCTGAGACAAATATCGTGGACTTAATCTATAATTTTATAGATAAAGAAATCGGAAGTGTTTTGGTGGTAAATCAAAAACACGAACCGATACACATTATAACTCTAAGAGACTTGCCAAAAATTTTTCTTGTTTCTCCTGCTCCTAATACTGTATCTGAGGCACTTCAAGCCTTAGGAAAAGACAAAAAAACACTTATTACGATTAACGGTGAATCATCCCTTTTTGAAGCTATAACCCTTATGCATCGGTTTAATATCAGTCACCTTCCGGTAGTTGATAACACCTATAAACTTATAGGGATGGTAAGTCTAAAAGATATTATAAAGTCTATGCCTAATCTTATCTATATCGACCATCTTACCGAACTAAACAACAGACTTTACCTTGATTTAATCTTACCCAAAATTATGAAAACTCAAAGCTCTATCGGATTTCTTATGATAGACATAGACAACTTTAAAAACATCAACGATACCTATGGTCATTTGATAGGGGATGAGGTTCTAAAAGCAGTTGCTACGACTTTAAGAAAAAACGTAAAAATTAGTGATGAGGTGATAAGATACGGAGGAGAAGAATTCTTAGTGATGCTTTATAGATGTGATTTAGAAAAGGTAAAGATGGTAGGAGAAAGACTAAGACAAAGGGTTGAAGAAATAAAACTTGAGAAGTATCCTGACCTTAAAATAACTGTAAGTATCGGTGGTAGCGAATATAATGGAGAGAAAGAAATAATGGAATGCATTTCCTTGGCTGACCAAGCCCTTTATAAGGCAAAACGTTTAGGTAAAAACCGAGTAGAAGTTTTAACCTTAGAAAATAAGGGCAACTGTTGCGAAATACCCCTTACTTTGTAGTTTCTCTTTTTGCTTTAAAAAAACTTCTAAGCAGTTCTGCTGCCTTTTCTTGTAATAAGCCTTCTCTTACCTTAATTCTATGGTTTAATCTTGGGTCGTTGGTGATTTGATAAAGGCTTATACAAGCCCCTGTTTTTTCATCCTTTGTAGCAAAGATCAATTCTTCTATCCTGGCAAGGACTAACGCATAGGCACACATCGGACAAGGCTCAAGGGTAACATAAACTTTGCAGCCTAAAAGTCTGAAATTCCCTACTCTTTGGCAAGCCTCTTTTATAGCTAAAATTTCAGCATGGGCAGTGGGGTCGTTTTGTTTTAAAATTTGGTTTCTTCCTCTACCTATAATTTCTCCGTTAGGAGACACAACAACCGCACCAACAGGCACCTCCTCTTCCTCAAAAGCCTTAAAAGCCTCTTTTAAGGCTTCTTCCATAAAAATTTTATCCTTTTCATCAAACATTTTGCCTAACCTAATCCTCTTATCAAAAATCCACAAACTAAAAAAATCAAAGAAACCAAAGTTACCAAAATCTCCAGATAAACCACCTGACCAAGGGGTCTTTTTTTGACCACTAAACTAAGAAAATAGGCTACTCCCCACACGATAAAAAACAACCCAAACTTAAGGTCTAAAAAAGCCGAGAAAAAGGTAAGTAAAACCCCAACTAAAACGATCAAGTTTAAAACCTTAAAAATTTTTTTAGGTTCATAAGAAAGGGTGGAAAGAAAAAAGTTTTTGGGTAAAAACCCATCTGTCTGAAAATAGACTATTTCTAAATAAAGCTTTAAATAAAAAATCACCAAAAGGCCTTGCAAAAAAATAAGTCCAAAATTTAAACTCCAAAAAGGATATAGATAAAGAGTAAGGGACGATAAGAAAAGAGCCTCCCAGAGAAAGGTTAATGAAGTACGATAGGTAAGAAGGTCTATAAGCAAAAGGACTATGGCTAAGCTTAGTATTCTCGATTTATATAAAATCCCTGCAACTAAAGCCAAAATTCCTGCTAACACCATAAACCCTAAAAGACCTTTCTCGTGTTGAGAAAGAAATTTATGTTTTATCGGGAGGAAAAACCTAAAGGTATCCTTTAAAAGTCTTTGGTTTAAAAGATATCTTAAAGTAGTAAAACTCCAAACAAACAAGGCAAGATAAAGAAATTGAAGATTAAACGGATGTTTAATCGCTGCCAAAATACCGAGAAAAACCGTAAGAAAGGTTAAAGATAAAGTGGTTGAAGTAAAACATAAGATTTTCAATAAGTTATAAAAAAAAGAAGTCTTTGCTTTTATATAATCTACAACCTCGTTTATCAACCAGTTAGGAGTTGAGGCTCCTGCAGTAATACCTATTATTTTATGTTTTTTTATCTCTTCCCAAGGTAATTCCTCAGGACTTTCAACCAAAAATACCTGTTTATTTTCTTTTTTAGCTACCTCTGCTAAACGGTTGGTGTTTGCACTAAACTTTCCGCCTATTACCACTATAGCTGAGCAATCTTTACAAAGATTTCTTACCTCGTTTTGCCTTACCTCTGTAGCATTACAGATGGTATTAATAATTTCTCCGTTGGGATAAAGAGAGATAATCTTTTTAGCAAGAAGGTTAAAAAGCCTTTCATCCTGGGTGGTTTGAGAAAGGATAACATATTCTTTAAGTGGAGGGAGGGTCGTTAAGTCTTCTTCAGAAGAAATCACATATCCCTTACCTTCGCAGTAACCAAGAATACCTTTAACCTCTGCATGGTCTTTATCTCCTATGATAACCACTTCTTTTCCTTCAGAAACTGCCTTTTTAGCCAACGCTTGGACCTTAAGCACCCTTGGGCAGGTTCCGTCTATTACTTTATGTTTTTGTGATAAAATTTTATAATCTTTGGGTGGAACTCCGTGGGCACGTATAACCACCACCCCTTGTGGAAGGTCGTTATTGAGGTCTTTTAACACTTTTACTCCAAAGGTATCAAGTAATTTCAACGTTTGGGGATTATGTATCAAGGGACCATAGGTGTAAATGTTAGACTTTTCCTCGTTTAAAGCTTTTAACACCAAATTAACCGCCCGTCTTACTCCCATGCAAAAACCAGCCTTTTTAGCGATCTTTATCTTCATAAAATCTCTCTCCTTATCTCAGCCTTAAGTCTTTCTATATCACCCTTTTCAGCCATACTGTAATATCCGTTCTTCCCTATAATAACATGGTCAAGAACCTTTATCTGAAGAAGCTCCCCAGCTAAAATAAGTCTTTTGGTAAGGACCAAATCTTCCCTTGAAGGGGTTGGGTCTCCTGAAGGATGGTTATGTACAAGGACGATCGATAAGGCCTTTTTTTCTAAAGTTTTTTTAAAAATCTCCCTTGGGTAAACCGCGCTTTCATGTAAGGTACCCTCAAAAAGGGTTTCCACCCCTAATACCTTAGACTTAGCATCAAGAAAAAGCACCTTTAGCACCTCTCGGTCAAGGTTTTGTAATTCATAGCGAAGGTATTCGTATACCTCTTGAGGAGACCTAAGATATTCGGTTTTTAAAGCTTTAGTTTTAAGGTACCTTCTTGCAACCTCGTTTATAACCTTTAGCGGAAGAACAGCCTTTTCTTTTAAACCTTTAAACGTTTTTAGCTCCTCTAACGGGGCATCAAGCACCTGGTCTAAGGTCTTATAATGATTAAGAAGGGTTCTGGCAAGTTTTCGAGTATCTCGATAAGGAAGACTAAACATCAAAAGAAGTTCAAGCAGGTCTTCGTCAGTAAACCTTTCTGGCCCTTCTTTAAGAAATCGCTCTTTTACTCTTGCTCTGTGTCCCTTGGCTTTTTCATAAGCCTCTACTAAGATTTTCTGACGATAAGTCTTTTCTTCAGTCATGTTTGATTTTTAGAGACTCATCTGAAATTGAGCCCTACCCTGCACTTTAAAATTTCCTTGGTCTATCTGATAGGTCATCCCCTGTCCTTTAACCATCATCCCTTTTTTCTTTACCAATACCTCTCTTTCGGTAAAAAGATAGTTTTTTTTAGGAAAAAAAATTAATTCTTCGGTGTATACCTCTCCATGGTCGTTGGTAATTAATTTTACGTTCCCCTGAAAAACCATTTTGTCTTCCTTAGGATAATAATATCCCCGTTTAGAGGAAATGTTTATCCCTTTGGTTGGGCTAACCACATTTAAACCTTCTGCTAAAAAGCTCCCCTCTTTGTCGCGTTTAAAAAATGAAGCCTTAAGCTTCCAAAGAAAACCTTCTTTACCGTAAAAACTATACTCTAAGTCTTTAGCTACGATACTAAAATCTTGGGACAGACCGTTTGAACCTAAGAATAAACTCAGGATAAATAGGATTGCAACAAATCTTGCCATTTTCCTTTAGCCTTTAAGATGAGGTCACAAACCTCTCTTACCGCTCCTTTTCCTCCAGGAAGTTTGGTAACATAGTCTACATAATCGTTTACTGGAGGCCATCCGTTAGGAACCCCTATAGCCAGCCCCACCCTTTTTAAAACCGGAAGGTCTATCCAATCGTCTCCTACATAGGCTATCTCTTCGTCTTTTATACCTTTTTCTTGTTTGATCTTTTCATAGATGGTTATTTTAGATAGCTCTCCTTGGGACACAAGAAGGATCCCTAATTCTTTGGCTCGATGTTGGGTTACCTGAGAAAACCTGCTTGAAAGTATGGCTACTTCAACCCCTATTTTTTGTAAGAGTTTTATTCCCATTCCGTCAAGCACGTTAAAATGTTTAACCTCTTCTCCCTCACTGGTAATAATAATCCTACCATCGGTAAGAACTCCGTCTACATCTAATAAAAGAAGTTTAATCTTTTTAGCTTTTTTTAGTACTTCTTGAGGAAATTCCATGTTTTTCTACCACAGTTCTTAAGTCTTTAATTTGAGAAAATAATGGTTCTAACCAAGCAAGAGGCAATGAGTTAGGTCCATCACAAAGAGCCTTTTCTGGGTCTGGATGCACCTCCATGAAAATACCATCTACCCCTACCGCAACCGAGGCCCTCATTAAATAAGGGATAAACTCTCTTTCTCCTCCTGACTTCCCCTCTCCTCCTCCAGGAAGCTGAACGCTATGGGTGGCATCAAAGATAACCTTATCACTAAATCCCTGCAAAATAGGTATACTTCTAAAATCTACCACCAAATTCCTATATCCGAAGGTATAACCTCTTTCGGTTGCCCAAACCTCCTTTGGGTTAAACTGCTTAGCTTTTTCTACCGCATATTTCATGTCCCAGGGAGATACAAACTGACCTTTTTTGATGTTTACGGTTTTACCTGTTTTAGCTGCCTCTACCACTAAATCAGTTTGTCGACAAAGGAAAGCAGGTATTTGAATAATATCTACTACTTCTGCTACAGGTTTAACCTGCCAAGTTTCATGCACATCCGTAGTAACAGATACACCTACTTTAATTTTTACTTCATAAAGCCAGGCAAGACCTTTCTCAAGCCCAGGACCACGATAAGAAAAAATAGAGGTTCTGTTAGCCTTATCAAAAGAGGCCTTAAATACATACTCAAAACCATGTTTAGTAGTTAAAGCTTTTAATTCCTTGGCTATAAAAAGGGCTAAATCAAGGTCTTCTAAAACACAAGGCCCTGCTATGATTAAAAACTTCTCCTTCATCCCTTACCTTTTGTAGAATTTTAAAAAGTATTTTATAATCAATTTGACAGACTTGCAAGCCCTATAGGCAAAAGTAGATGGATTATACCAAGTTTGAAAAAAATTTTTTCCGAAAAAAATGGACCGGAAGGACCTCTATAGCCTTGGTGTTTCCTAACCATTATGCCGTAGGAATGTCTAATTTAGGCTTTCTCTATGTTTATCAAAGACTAAACCTTTATCAAGAAATAGTCTGCGAGCGGGTATTCTTACCAGAAAAAAACCAAAAACTGAGGTCTGTAGAAAGCTTTAGGCCTCTTAAGGATTTTGACCTTATCCTTTTTTCTGTGCCCTTTGAGGTAGATTATATAAACGTATTAAAAATCTTAAAAGACGGAGAACTTGGCTTAGACCCTATCCAAAGAAAACAACCTGTTTTAGCAGGAGGGGTGGCTACTTGGTTAAACCCAGAGCCTCTTTCACCTTTTATAGATGCCTTTTTACTTGGTGAATGGGAAGAAATGGAACCTCAAATAATCCCCCTCTTGGTAGAATATTCTCAAGACAAAAAAACATTGCTTAAACATTTAAGTTTTTTACCTTTTGTCTACCTTCCCTCTCAACGAAATTCCCAAAAAATAAAGGTTTTAAAAACCAAAAATCCAACTCAGGTAGTATATTCCACCCTTATCAGTGAAAAAGCCACCTTCTCAGAAACCTATTTGATAGAGGTAGCCAAAGGCTGTGGAAGGGCTTGCAGGTTTTGTGCTGCAGGGTTTGTCTACCGACCTCCCAGAAGTTATCCAGAAGAAGTTCTGTCTGAAGTGATAGAAAACATACCAGAAAATTCTAAAGTAGGGATAATAGGGCTTGAGTTTGCTAATAAACAAGAAATCCTTAAGTTTGGACAAAAACTCTTAGAAAAAGGATGCACCCTTACTTTTTCTTCCTTAAGAATAGACGCTTTAAACGAAGATTTTTTAGCCCTTTTAAAAGGCACCAAAAGTATAGCGATTGCCCCAGAGACAGCCTCTCCAAGGTTAAAAAGGGTCATAAACAAAAACCTTACAGAAGAAGAGATTTTTGAGGCCTTAGAGAAGTTTCAAGAAAAAGGATTAAAAAACATCAAATTCTATTTTATGTTAGGCTTGCCTTTTGAGACCCAAGAAGACTTAGAAGAAACCACCAAGTTTATAAAAAAGCTCCTTGCTCAGGGTTTTCACCTCAACTTTTCTTTTACGTTTTCTTTTTTTGTGCCCAAACCTCATACTCCCTTTCAGTGGACTGAATTCTTAGGATTAAAAGTGCTTAAAGAAAAGGAAAGGTGGATAAAAAAAGAACTGAGACAGGTCAAAAACCTAAAGGTTGAACCTCCTGAAGAAGCCCTTTTACAAACCTTGATAGCAAGAGGAAACAAAGATTTAAAAGATTTTTTACTTAGTTTGGCTGAAGGGAAAAATCTTAAAAAAGCCCTAAAGATTCTACCTAAGGTCTCAGAATTTTTACGTCCTGAAGGGTCGTTAAAGATCTCCTTTCCCTGGGATAAAATCGATTTAGGAGTAAAAAAAGAATATCTCTGGAGAGAATGGCAAAGGGCTAAAGAGTTAAAATTAACCGGTTTTTGCAAACCTGAAACCTGCAAACTCTGTGGAGCCTGTGATAAAAAGAAAGTTTAACAAGTTGCTATCAAAAAAACTTATGGTAAAATAAATTATTATGAGTGTGTTGATGGGAATTAGCATTTTTCCGTTAGATAAAGGTGAGAGTGTAAGCTCCTATGTAGCCAGAGCTGTAGAGATTATCGAACGTTCAAACCATCCCTATGTAATGACCCCGATGGAAACGGTAATAGAAACAGAGACCATGGAAGAGGCCTTAAAAATCGCTGAAGAGTGTTTTAAGGCTTTAGAAAAGGACTGCAACCGTATCATAGTTAACATTAAAATCGATTATAGAAAGGGAAAATCAGGCCGTATCAAAAGTAAAATAGAATCGGTAGAAAAGAAACTCGGAAGATCAGTAAGTAAAGTCTAAAGGAGGTTTTTCTTTAATGCCTAAGAAAATAGTTTTAGCTTATTCTGGGGGGCTTGATACTTCAGTAATTTTAAAGTGGCTTATAGAAAAGTATCAATGTCCTGTAGTGGCCTTTTGTGCAGACCTTGGTCAAGAAGAAGATTGGGAAGAAATCAAACAAAAAGGTCTTAACTGTGGTGCAGAAAAGGTTATCATAAAGGACTTAAAAGAAGAATTTGTTAAAGACTATGTATTTTTTGCTATAAAGGCAGGTGCAAGGTACGAAGACTGGTATCTTATGGGAACATCTCTTGCACGTCCGCTTATTGCTAAAGAACAAGTAAAGATCGCCCTTGAGGAAGGGGCGGATGCAGTAGCCCATGGAGCAACCGGTAAAGGAAACGACCAGGTAAGGTTTGAGCTTACCTATTCAGCCCTTGCCCCTCAGCTTAAAGTTATTGCCCCTTGGAGGGAATGGGATTTCAAGGGAAGACAAGACTTGATAGCTTATGCCCAAAAACATGGTATCCCTGTTCCTGTCACCCCAGAAAAACCTTATAGTATAGATGCTAACCTTTTTCATATAAGTTATGAAGGTGGTATCTTAGAAGACCTCTGGACTGAACCACCAGAGGATATGTTTCTTATGACCCTTTCTCCTGAAAAGGCCCCCGATACCCCTGAATATGTAGAGATAGAATTTGAAAAAGGAGAGCCGGTGGCGGTTAACGGAGAAAGATTAAGCCCTGCTGCTCTTTTAAAGAAACTAAACGAATTGGGTGGGAAGCATGGTGTCGGTAGGGTTGATATGGTGGAAAATAGGTTTGTAGGGTTAAAAAGCAGAGGCATCTATGAAACGCCAGGGGGTACCATTTTGCATATAGCCCATAGGGCTTTAGAACAGATTACCCTTGATAGAGAAGTAATGAGACTTAAAGACAGCCTCATGCCTAAAATAGCAGAGCTTATCTATTATGGATTTTGGTTTAGTCCTGAGTTTCAAACCCTAAAGGCTCTGATAGAACAAACCCAAGAAAGAGTCTCAGGAACAATAAGGCTTAAACTCTATAAAGGAAACGTAATAGTAGCCGGTAGAAAAAGCCCTAACAGTTTGTATAAAAAACATTTGGTAAGTTTTGAAGAAAAAGAGGGATATAACCCTAAAGATGCAGAAGGTTTTATAAGACTTCAGGGATTAAGATTAAAAATTTACAACCTATCGGAGGAGGAAGGACTATGAAAATCTTTGTTGACACCGCTAAAATCGAAGAAATAAGAAAGGTTAAAGAATGGGGAATTCTCGACGGAGTGACCACCAACCCTACCCTTCTTTCTCAAACAGGTAAACCCTGGAAAGAGGCTGCCATTGAAATTTTAAAAGAGGTACCTGATTTACCTGTGTCTTTAGAGGTTTTAGCTACAGACTTTGAAGGCATGGTTAAAGAGGCCAAAGAACTTGCCAAGATGGGAGACAATGTGGTAATCAAAATCCCTTTTACCGTTGAGGGGATAAAAGCGGTTCAAGCCTTAGCTGCAGAAGAAATTCCTACTAATGTTACGCTGGTCTTTACCCCTATGCAGGCCCTTATTGCCGCGAAAGCCGGAGCTACCTATGTTTCTCCTTTTGTAGGAAGGATAGATGATATCTCTTATGATGGTATTTCTGTATTAGAGGAAATACTTCAGATTTATGCAGCTTATGGGTTTGAAACCGAGATCATTGCCGCAAGCATACGTCATGTAGACCACGTAAGAAAATGTGCCCTTTTAGGGGTTGATATTGCAACCATTCCTTTTAAAGTAATAGAACAGATGTTTAAACACCCTCTTACTGATATAGGCCTTACCAAGTTTTTAGAAGATGCTAAAAAAGCTAACATTTCTATCTTATAAACCTGATTATAAACCTGAAACTTTTAAAGTTTGCCTTGCTTTTATACCAGTTAGACCTAAAGCTTTTTTATATCGTCAATCATTTTAGAAACAGAGTTTTAGATTTTATTTTACCTTATTTTAGCCACCCAGATTTTATTTATGTGTTCTTTGTAATCACTGGGTGGCTTATCCTTAAAAAGAAAAACCTTTGGCAAAGTTTACTAATATGGCTCTTTTTGGTTTTAGGCTATCTCTGGGTAGACTTTAGTTGTGCTAAACTTTTAAAACCCTATTTTCAAAAACCAAGACCCTTTTTAGCCCAAGAAAAAGTATATTACTACACCAACCAAAGCTACCGCTACCTTAATCAACCAATAAAAAAGGAATCAAGCTATAGTTTTCCTTCAAACCATGCCTCAAACGTTTCTTTTGCCTCGGTTTATTTAAGCCTTTTTTACCCCCCGTTTGTCTGGGGTTGGACTTTGTTTATGCTTTTGGTAGGTTGGTCAAGAATATACTTAGGGCACCACTACCCTTCTGATGTGCTGTTTGGTTTTCTTTGGGGTGGTTTTTGGGGATGGACGTTTTATCTTTTGGTTAAAACCCTTTTAAACAAACTTTTGTATGGCACCAAAAAGACTGCCTAAACCTCTCATTTTTTTGATTTTTCTGTTCTTGTTTAAACTTTTTTATCTTTTCTCTTTAAACCTTCCTCTTTCCTATGACGAATCTTACTATTGGGATTGGTCAAGGCATCTTGACTGGGGGTATTATAGTAAACCCCCGATGGTTGCCTGGTTGATCGGTCTTTTTACTTCTTTATTAGGGGTTTCTGAATGGATAGTGCGCTTACCTGCCCTTTCTTCTATTTCTTTATCAACCTTGTTTTTTTATCTTATCCTTAAAAAACGCTTACCTTCTGAAAATAAACTTTTCTTAGCCTTAGCTTGTCTTAGTTTAATTCCTATACTTACTGTTTACAGCTTTATCATAACGATAGACCCACCTCTTTTACTTTTCTGGACAGCCTCGCTTTATTTTTTTCTAAACTATTTAGAAAAATCCAACCTAAAGCATGCCTTTTTAACAGGTCTTTTTATGGGACTTGGGGTCCTTACCAAGCAAACGATGCTAAGTTTTGTGTTGATAGCTTTTTTCTATCTGTTGGTTTTTAAAAGAGATTTTTTAAAAAATCCTTTTACCTACCTGATGTTTGGATTACCTTTTTTAATGTTTTTACCTAACCTTTATTGGAACTATATAAACGGGTTTGTGATGGTTAGACATACAGAGGAACATTTTTCAAGGACCGGAATAGACTTTCTTAAAGGTATAAAACTTATAATAGAAGTATTATTACTCTACACCCCTTTAGCTTGGGCCTTTATCTGGTTTTCTCTTAAAAACTTAAAAAGAGAACTCTTTAAAACCAAAGATTTTATCTATTTTCTTGGTTTACCTTCCTTAGCGTTTTTAGGGCTTTCTTTTGTAGTAGAAATAAACGCAAACTGGATATTACCTTTTGTAGTCTCTGGGCTTTTATGGGTAGTTTATAACCTTTCTTTTTCAAAGGCAAACATTTTTTTAAGACTAAACTTAATTTATGGGGCTGTTTTTTTAGTTTTAGCCTGTTTGTTTGGGGCTTTTCCTGAGAGGTTTCCTGACTTTACCAGAGAGATTTTAAAAAAATTTTTAGGTTGGAGAGAACTTGCTTCTTATGTAGAGACTTTTTACGACGGAAAGACCCCCATCGTTGTCTCTTACAGGGACATAGCCTCATCTTTAGCCTTTTACTTGAAATCCCATCCAGAAGTTTACGTAGTCCAAAAAAAAACTTATCCAGAAAATCAGTATCATCTTTGGAGAAAGGAGGTTGATTTAATAGGAAAAGAAATTATCTATATTCAAAAAAACCCTAATCCTCCCAAAAAACTTAAAAACCCTGTTAAAATTGGAGAAGTCCGAGTTAAAATATCAGAAAAGTCATATAAAGAGTTTTATATCTGGAAAGGAATTTGGGATAAAGAAGTATAAAAATGGCTTATTTTTGTCAAGAGTGTGGATACAAGAGCCTTAAGTGGCTTGGACGCTGCCCTGAATGTGGTAGCTGGAATACCTTGGTCGAAGAAAAAGAAAGTCTTATAAAATCAAAGAATAAACTCAAGCAAGAAACTAAGGAAATAAAAATTTTAAAACTTTCAGACATAAGGTATGAAGAAAAACCAAGGATTTTAACCGGAATTAGCGAGTTTGATTTAGTTTTAGGAGGAGGAATCGTTCCCGGGTCCTTTATTCTTATAGGAGGGGACCCGGGAATAGGCAAATCAACCCTGCTTACGCAGGTAGCCGGTATTCTTGCAGAAAAGGGATTAAAGGTGGTCTATCTTTCTGCTGAGGAGTCGGCTGAACAGGTAAAACTAAGGGTTGAAAGATTAGGCTTAGGGGCTAAAGTCTTTTTTGTAGGGGATAACAACCTTTCAGCAGTGATAGAGGAATTAAAGACCTTAAAACCAGACCTTCTGATAGTAGATTCAATACAGACGGTTTTCTTACCTGAATTAGAAAGTCCTCCGGGAGGGGTTTCTCAAATAAGAGAGTGTGCTAATGTTCTTATGCGCTTTGCAAAAGAACAAGGGGTAATAACCATCGTGGTAGGACATATCACCAAAGGCGGAATTATAGCAGGACCTAAGGTTTTAGAACATTTAGTAGACGTAGTCCTGTATTTAGAAGGAGAAAAGGAAACAGGGTTTAGACTTTTAAGGGCGGTTAAAAACCGGTTCGGTCCGGTAAACGAGATAGGGGTTTTTTTGATGACCTCTAAAGGCCTTGCTCCCCATGCTCAGTATGAAGACCTTTTTTTGTCCGGAGAGGAAAACGCCGCTATCTTTTGTGTAATAGAAGGCACAAGACCTCTTTTGGTTGAAGTGCAGTCTTTGGTAGCCAAAAGTTTTCTTGCTGTACCAAGAAGAACAGCGGTAGGTTTTGACCCTATAAGGCTTTCTCTATTGGTTGCCATTTTAGAAAAAAAATTTCATTTTAACTTTACCAATCAAGACATCTATGTAAAGGTTTCAGGGGGTTTAAAAATTACCGATCCTTCTGCAGACATGGCGGTAGCGGTTTCTTTGGTTTCAAGCCTGTTAGAAAAACCTCTTCCTCCTAAAACCCTTTTCATAGGAGAAGTCGGACTTTCAGGAGAGATAAGACCGGTAAGAGATATAGTGCTTAGGTTAAAAGAAGCAGAGAAAAAGGGAATTAAAAAAGCCTTTGTGCCTGAAAGGATTGACCTTTCAAATCACAGTCTTTCTTTAGAGATATTCCCTTGTAAAAGATTAATAGAGGTTTGTGAAAAACTTTTCAGGTAAAAATGTTTGAAAACTTTTTAAACCTCTGGAACCATAGAGAAGAAATAAGGTTTTTTGTTGAAAAACATCCGGTGCTTGGTGCCTTTTTGTTTGTAGTCCTTCAAGCTTTACAAGTAGTATTAGCCCCTCTTCCTGGAGAATTAACCGGTTTTTTGGCTGGTTTTCTTTTTGGGGGTATCTATGGATTTGTGCTAAGTATGTTAGGTTTGATGTTAGGTTCCTTGGTTTCCTTTTATATAGCAAGATTTTTAAGGAAAAAATTTTTTAAAAAATATAAAAACTCTCCTACTTATTTAAAAGTAAAAAAGGTTTTCCAAAAGCACGGCCTTACTGGTATGTTTTTGCTGTACCTTTTTCCTGGTTTTCCTAAAGATTTTCTCAACTATTTACTCGGTTTTATGCCTGTTTCTATAAAAGGATTTATGGTAGTTTGTTTTTTAGGAAGGATACCTGGGACTTTTGCCCTTTCTTTGCAAGGAGACGTAGTGTTTGGAGGTCACCCTCAAAAAATAACCATAGTAACCTTAGTTTTTGCTATCGTTTTTCTAATTTTTTTGTTAATAAAAAAGAGGATAGAAAATTGGTTAGAAAAAGACCCTACCATTTAGTCCTTACTTTTACTCCTTTTTGGGCTAAATAATCTTTGATTTCTTTAATGGTATACATTCCATAGTGGACCATAGAGGCTATAAGGGCTGCGTCTGCCTTACCTTCGGTAAGGACTTGATATAAATGTTCTGGGTGCCCTGCCCCGCCTGAGGCAATAACTGGGATATTAACCGCCTCTGCTATCATCCTAGTAATGGTGAGCTCATAGCCTTCTTTGGTTCCGTCAGCGTCTATAGAATTAAGACAGATTTCTCCAGCCCCTAAATTTTCTGCCTCTTTTGCCCACCAAACAGCATCAATCCCCATCGGCTGTCTTCCACCTTTTATCCATACTTCATATCCAGAAGGTATTTTAGAAGAAGGTTCTACCTTTTTAACATCCATACCAAGAACGATACACTGAGACCCAAAAGCCTTAGCCCCTTCATAAATCAGTTTAGGATTAAGCACAGCCGCAGTGTTTACTGAGACTTTTTCAGCCCCTGCCAATAAAACCTCTCTCATATCCTCTACAGATTTAATACCTCCCCCCACTGAAAAAGGAATAAAAATCCTTTCCGCGGTCTTTCTAACCACCTCTATCATAATACCCCGATGCTCGGCACTAGCGGTGATGTCATAAAACACTACCTCATCTGCCCCTTCTTGATAATATTTTTCTGCCATTTTTACCGGATCGCCTACCTCAACATTATCTTTAAACTTAACCCCTTTCGTGGTTTTCCCATCTTTTACATCCAGACATACGATAATCCTTTTACTTAACATCTAAAACCCCTTTTTAGGATTTCTAAACAAAGGTATTTCTAACCCAAACATTTTAAAAGGCAACCTGCCTTTTAATTTTTTAACATCAGCTAAAACCAAAACCTCCTCCACAAGAATTCTTTTTATAATCTCCTAAGCCCTTGGTTATAGAACATACATTAGAAA
Organism: Thermodesulfobacterium sp. TA1; assembly: GCF_008630935.1. Classification (NCBI taxonomy): domain Bacteria; kingdom Pseudomonadati; phylum Thermodesulfobacteriota; class Thermodesulfobacteria; order Thermodesulfobacteriales; family Thermodesulfobacteriaceae; genus Thermodesulfobacterium; species Thermodesulfobacterium sp. TA1. Next base: position 802,402 of record NZ_CP043908.1, on the reverse strand, counting down.
CCACCCTTTCAACCTTTTCTGAGCTACAAAAAGGACATTTAACCTCTTTTTCATCCTCTTTGGCAAACACAAGTTTTTCAAAAATCCTTCCACAATCATAACACCTAAACTCATAAATAGGCATAACCATTCTCCTCCCTTTATCCTTAAATTTAGCTTCGTAGTAAAATAATAAAGATTTTTTAAATTTCAAGCCCTGTTTCTTTAAAAAGCCATTTTAAAAAACAAGGAGTAACTTCAGAAACCTCGATTTTAGCAATACAAGGACAAGAATAAGAATGATGTTTAAGCACCTCTTTTTCTACCTCTGAATAAAGAGATTCTCTGGTTTTCACGATTAAAACCGCTTCTTGAGAAGACTCTATTTTCCCTTCCCACCAGTACATAGAAGTGATGTTGGACAAAAGGTTGATACATCCACAAAGTCTCTTTTCAAGTAGAAGTTTTCCTATTTTTAAGGCTTCTTCAGAGTTAGGAAAAGTTATGTAAACAAAAATCACTTTATCCTTGCCCATCCCTATACTCCTCTCTAATTTTTATCAACTCTTTTATCGACTTTTAAAGAAGTTAAGTTTTAATTATAATCTAACTTTTTAATTCTACAAAAAACATTTTACAAAAACTAAACTGTTTCCTCTCTGTTGGAAAAAAGCAAAAAAGTTTTATAATTGAGAAAAATTTTTTAGGAGGGAGGAGCATATGGAAAGGACTTTAGTTATGATCAAACCAGATGGGGTTCAAAGAAACCTTATAGGAAAGGTTATCAGCCTTTTTGAAGAAAACGGGATTAAGGTTGTGGCTTTAAAAAAGGTTAAACTTTCTAAGGAGCAGGCGAAGCAATTCTATGCGGTTCACAAAGAACGTCCCTTTTTTGAAAGTCTAACCGACTACATGAGTTCTGGTCCTGTGGTTGCTATGGTTTTAGAAGGAGAAAACGCCATCACCAGAGTTCGCGAAATCATGGGAGCAACCGACCCCAAAGAGGCTAAGGAAGGAACTATAAGAAAACTTTTTGCTATAGACAAAGAAAAAAACACGGTGCATGGTTCAGATAGCCCTGAATCAGCCGCTAAAGAAATACCCTTTTTCTTTAGCGACTACGAACTCCTTTCTGCTGAATAATGACCGAAAAAGAATGGATAAACTACTTAAAGAAATATCTTTTTGAAAAACCTCCGGTAGTTAAAACCTATAATGAGGACTGCACGGTTATTCAAAAAGGGAAAAGGGAATTTTTACTTTTTACCACCGATGCTTTAGTAGAAGGTGTTCATTTTAAGCTTGATTATTATTCTTTTTTTGATTTAGGGGTTAAGTTAGCCAACTCCAACTTAAGCGACATAGCCGCTTGTGGAGGGAAGCCCGAATGGGCTCTCCTTACCTTAGGAAGTCCTATCCCTATAGACCTCACCTGGGCTGAACCTTTTATCCAAGGACTTACCCAAAGTTTAGCCAAATTTGGTGCCTTTTTGGTAGGAGGGGATACGGTTAGAAGCCCCTTTTTCTTTTTTAGCCTTACTTTGTTTGGTAAAACCAAAAATCCTCTTTTACGTAAAGGGGCCAAAGAAGGGGATTTTATCTTTGTATCAAGGCCATTAGGAGGAAGCTCAGCTTTTTTAAGAATGATTAAAACCTATCCTTTAAAAGACATTCCAGAAAACTTAAAGACAGCTCATCTTTATCCTGAGCCAGAAATAGCTTTAGGAAAAGCACTTTCTAACGAAGCTTTAGCCACTTCAGCCATAGACCTTTCTGATGGACTGTTGATTGACCTTTGGCGTATATGCGAAGAAAACGGTGTAGGAGCTGAATTGAACCAAGAGGCCATCCCTGTAGAAAAAGGCGCCACTTTTGAAGAAGCTCTTTCAGGAGGAGAAGACTACGCCCTTCTTTTTACAGTTTCACCTTCTAAAGTAAATCAAATAGATAAGGTTGAAAAAAAGCTTAAACGAAAAATTTTTTGCATAGGAAGGGTTTTATCTGAAAAAAATCTTTATCTTATTACCTCAGAAGGAAAAAAGATAAAAATTAAACCTGAAGGTTTTGACCATTTTAAAAAATAAGCCCCGGAAAGGTTTTCCCGGGGCTAAACCCTAAACACCTATCTTCGGTTTAACGACCTACTTTTCTACATTAATTTTAATAACTTTTTTCTTCTCTTCTGGTTTTTTAGGTAAAACTATTTTCAATACACCATCTTTATAAGTAGCCTCAATCTTTTCAACGTCAACTTCACAGGGAATAGGAATAGACCTCATAAAACTTCCATAAAACCTTTCTACCCTATAGAAATTTTCCTTCTTTTCCTCTTCTTCTTTTTTCTTTTCACCTTTAATAAGTAAAACATTGTCTACAATGCTAATTTCCATATCCTCAGGATTTACACCTGGTACATCAACTTTTACGATAACATTATCTTCTGTTTCCGAAATATCTACGGCAGGAACCCAACTTATACCTTCCCATCTTTCTGGTATCACTTCTTTACCAAAAAAATCCTGCCATATACGGTCCATTTCTTTTTTTAATTCTTGTAATGGACGCCAAAGGATTATGTCTGCCATATTAATCACCTCCTTTTATAATTTTTTGATTATATTTTTTGATAACAAAATAAGTATGTAGAAAAAAATTTCAAGTTCTTTTTGACACAAAAATATCAAAATTTTATTGTGAAATTTTAGGGATTATATCTATTGAAACTCTCAATATTGTATTTAACTTTTAAATTAATTATAAAATATGTGGAGGTAAAAAAATGAAGCTTGATAGGTATACGTTTAAAGCGCAAGAAGCTTTACAAGAAGCCCAAAAATTAGCTGAAGCAAGAAATAACCCTCAATTAGAACCCGAGCATCTTCTATTAGCTTTGGTCACCCAAGAAGGGGGCATTATCCCAACCATACTTGATCGGTTGGGTGTAAACTCAAAAATTATAGCTACAGAGCTTGAAGAAATTATAGATAAGTTTCCTAAACTTACTCAAGGGGCTTATCAGTTATATCTTTCTTTAAACCTTAAGCAAATTTTAGACAAAGCCGAGGCATTAGCCCGAGAAATGAGAGATGAATACATTTCAACCGAACATCTTTTCCTGGCTATCATAGATAGTCCAACCAAAGCAGGAGAAATCTTAAGAAAAAGGGGAGTAAGTTTTAGCAATACCAAAGATGTTATTAATAAAATAAGAAAAGGACAAAGGATTACAGATCAAAACCCAGAAGAAAAGTATCAGTCATTAGAGAAGTTTGGAAGAGACCTTACTGCCCTTGCTAAAGCCGGTAAACTCGACCCTGTAATAGGTAGAGATGAAGAGATAAGAAGGGTTATGCATATCTTAAGCAGAAGAACTAAAAACAATCCTGTGTTGGTTGGAGAGCCAGGAGTAGGAAAAACAGCTATAGTAGAAGGTTTAGCTCAAAGGATAGTAGCAGGAGATGTACCTGAAATATTAAAAAATAAAAGAATCATTCAGTTAGACCTGGGTGCCTTGATAGCAGGTACTAAGTTTAGGGGAGAGTTTGAGGAAAGATTAAAGGCGGTGTTAAGAGAGGTTCAGGCAAGTGAGGGAGAAATCATCCTTTTCATAGATGAAATCCACACCTTAGTTGGGGCTGGTGCGGCTGAAGGGGCGATGGATGCAGCCAATATGTTAAAACCTGCTTTAGCCAGAGGCGAGCTGAGATGTATCGGAGCCACCACCATCGACGAGTATCGTAAATACATAGAAAAAGACCCAGCCTTAGAAAGACGTTTTCAACCTGTATATGTAGATGAACCTTCTCCCGAAGAGGCTATAGCCATCTTAAGAGGTCTAAAAGAAAAATACGAGGTCCATCACGGAGTAAAAATTACCGATAATGCTATCGTAGCTGCTGTAATGCTTTCTCATCGTTATATTACTGATAGATTTTTACCTGATAAGGCTATAGACCTTATAGATGAAGCAGCTGCCAAACTTAGGATTGAAATAGACTCTATGCCTACAGAAATAGACGAAATAGAAAGAAAAATTAAACAGTTAGAAATAGAAAAAGTTGCTTTGGAAAAAGAAACAGACCCCAAAGCACAGGAAAGACTTGCTAAAATTTTAGAGCAGCTTCAAGAACTTAAAAACAAGGTAGCTACTTTAAAAGAACAATGGCTTAAAGAAAAGGAAATTATTCAAAAAATAAGAAAACTTAAAGAAAGAATAGACCAATTAAAGGTTGAAGCTCAACAGGCTGAGCGAAAGGGCGACTTAAACCGGGTAGCAGAGATTATCTATGGTATCATACCTCAGCTCCAAAAAGAACTTGATGAAGAAAATCGTAAACTTGCCGAGCTTCAAACAGAACATAAGTTTTTAAAAGAAGAAGTAGACGCAGAAGACATAGCGCAAATCATCTCTAAGTGGACAGGGATCCCGGTAAGCAAACTTCTTGAAAGCGAGAGAGAAAAACTCTTAAAAATAGAAGAAAAACTAAAGGAACGTGTGGTTGGGCAAGACCATGCGATAACGGTGATTGCTAATGCCTTAAGAAGGGCAAGAGCTGGCCTAAAAGACCCCAATAGACCTATCGGTTCCTTTATGTTTATAGGACCTACAGGGGTAGGTAAAACCGAGCTTGCCAAGGCGTTGGCTGAGTTTATGTTTGATACTGAGGATGCAATGATTAGAATAGACATGACCGAATACATGGAAAAACATTCTGTCTCAAGGTTGATAGGTGCTCCTCCGGGCTATGTAGGTTATGAAGAAGGTGGCCAGCTTACAGAAGCAGTAAGAAGAAGGCCCTATTCGGTAATACTTTTTGATGAAATAGAAAAGGCCCATCCAGATGTTTTTAACATCCTTTTACAGGTGCTTGACGACGGAAGACTTACTGACGGAAAAGGCAGAACTGTTGATTTTAGAAACACTATCATCATCATGACCTCAAACGTAGGTAGTTTCTACTTCCAAGACCTTTCTTTAAACCATACTGAAATAGAAACAAAGATAAACGAACTTCTAAAGGCTACATTTAGACCTGAATTTTTAAACAGAATAGATGAAATCATTATCTTTAACAACCTGCAGAGAGAACATATCATAAAAATAGTTGACATCCAGATTAAGTACTTAAACGAGAGGTTGGCAGAAAAGAATATGAGTTTAGAACTTACAGAAAAAGCAAAAGAACTGATAGCTTCTTATGGATACGACCCGATGTTTGGAGCAAGACCTCTCAAAAGGGCTATCCAGCGTTATATCGAAAACCCCTTGGCCTTAAAAATCCTTGATGGTACCTTCGAAGAAGGTGATAAGATTATCGTTGATGTAAACGAACTTGGAGAATTTGAATTCAAAAAACAACCGCTTCATTAATCCTCCTCCTTACCCTATCTCTTATACCTATTTTTAAGAAAAAGGTATAAGGGATAGGGATTGAATTTTATATGAAAATTGGTAAACTTTATCATAAAAGATAATAAAATTTTATTCAAGGAGGTTTTTGAATGATGGATTTTAATTTCACTTTTAAGGGTCTTGATACATCAGAAGCTATCAAACAGTATGCAGAAAAAAAAATCAGTAAATTTGAAAAGTATTTTGAAGGTCCGGTAAACGTACAGATAGTGTTTAGAAGAGAAAAATTTAGAGAAATTGTTGAAATAATTCTTAAAGGAGATGGAGAAGTATTAGTAGCAAAAGAGGAAACTTCAGACATTTATGAAGCTATAGACCTTGCTTATGAAACCTTAGAAAAACAGGTTAAAAAGTTAAAAGAAAAACGTAAAGAATTTAGGAAAGGAAAAACTGTTGAAATATCTGAAGAAGCTTCTAGTCCAAACTACGAAATCAAAAAAATTGAGGTCAATCATCTATCTACCACAGAAGCTATTAAATGGCTTCAGAAAAACCATAAAGAGAGTTTCTTAATTTTTTATAATACCGACTATGATAAACTATGCGTAGCCTATATAAAAGACGATAAACCTGTGGTTCTTGTTCCAGAGTTTGCTTAAAAGATGCCTAATTTAATCATCATAAGCGGAACCTCTGGTTCCGGGAAAAGCACAGCCTTAAAAGCTTTTGAAGACTTAGGCTACCTTGCCATAGACAACTTTCCTACCAGACTTTTGGTTTCTTTTTTAAAAGAGGTTAAGGAGAGTTTGTCTGCAGACAAGGTAGCCTTGGTAATGGACATAAGGGATAAATATTTTTTATCTGAGTTTAAATATGTGCTTACTCAAATAAAAAGCTTAGGTTATTTCTGGGAACTCGTCTTTCTTGACGCCCGAACTAAGGTTATCATCTCAAGGTTTAACCTTACAAGAAGGTTACATCCCCTTTTAAAAGAAAAAGAATTAGGATTAGAAGAGGCAATAGAACTTGAAAAAAAACTTCTTGCAGAGATCAGACAACTGGCTACTCTTTTCATCGATACCTCTAATTATAACATCCATCAACTACGAAACGAAATTTTTAACAGATATAGAAAAAGGACCGATTTTAAAAACCTTGTGTTGCACTTTATTTCTTTTGGATATAAATATGGGCTTCCACCTGAAGCAGACTACGTATTTGATGCGAGGATGCTTCCTAACCCTTATTTTGACCCTGAACTAAAACCTCTTACCGGAGAAAATCGACTCATTAAAGAATATTTGTTAAAATCTGAGGTTACCCAACAATTTTTAGATTATTTAAAAAATTTTTTAAACTGGTTAATCCCTGTTTATTCTAACAGCAACAAACGCTATCTTAGTTTAGCCATAGGCTGTACAGGTGGAAGGCACCGTTCCGTAGCTTTGATAGACCATTTAAAAGATGAATTAAAGAATTTTTCATCGGATGTAGAAATTATTGTATCTCACAGAGACATAAATAAAGATGAGTAAGATAGAGGAGTTACAACAAGAAGAAGACCTTAAATTTATAGCTTGGTTAGAAAAAGAGCTTTTTGAAGAACCTTGGGATTACCAAACTCTTTGGGCTGAGTTTAAAAACCCCTTTTCTAAAATCTGGATCCTTAAACATCAAGAAGAAAAGCTCGGTTATCTTATTTTTAGACAAATTTTAGATGAGGCAGAAATTTTAAGAATAGGTATAAAAAAAGAGCATCAAAAAAAGGGGTTAGGAACCTTTCTTTTAAATGAGTTTTTGAGATATTTAAAAACTAATGGGCTAAAAAAAATCCATTTAGAATTAAGGGTAGACAATCAACCTGCACTTAAACTATATCAAAAAATGGGTTTTCAAGAGGTTTATCTTAGGAAAGGATACTATCAAAATACAGACGCTTTAGTAATGACTAAAACCCTTTGAAATCATGATAAAATGATGGAAAAGTTTACGTCTAAAGCTCTATTAGCCAACTTAGCCTATACTTTCGTAGAAGACGTCCAATATGAACCTAAATATAATGTTTTTTTAGAAATTTATGCGAAATTTCCGGGACTTAGGCAGCAAATAGAACATCTTTTAAAAGAAAGCTTTCACCCTTATAAAAACAGTGCTCTTGTTTTAGAAGAACTAAGAAGTTTCTTTTTAGCCAATCTTTCTTTATTAATCAAACATCCTTACAGAAACAGAGCTTATTGGTTGATTTTTGACCTTTTGTTTAAGTTTTTTGGTAAGGACCAGGACGTTAACATCAAGACCGCAGAAACTATCTTTTCTATCCTTGACAAAACGGCTGACCTTATAGACCAGGAAAGTTTTTATGAATTAATCCCGGTTTTTAAGGAAATTTTAAAGGCCATAACCAATCTTCCAGAAGAATATTTTTTAAATTTTTTAGAAAACTATTACTCTTTTAAACGTTTAATACAAAAATTAACCAAACTTTCCCTTTCGCGAGAACTTGAGTTAGTTTACATAGACCTTTTTAAAAAAGCCTATATTTTAACCTATACTTTGTGGGAAAAATTAGCAGAAACCTGTGAGGTTAATCTTATTCAAAAACTTTCTGAAAGTAATATAAAAGAATACTTTTTAACCCCAAGTTATTTTAACGACCTTCTTAAATGTTTAAACGAAGAAACGGTTAATTTGTCTCAACTTTTGTCCTTTCCAGACCATTTAGACCTACTTAAAAAGCTAAAAAATTTTATATCTTCTATCAATCAACTAAACCAACATCATATCTCAGATGAATTAAAGATTAATTTTCTTTTTGATTTGATAAAAGCTCCTCTACTTAGGCTTATCCATGAAGAACTGATCAAAGAAGTAAACCGAAACTTGATTTTACTTATAAACTCCAAACCTTCTCAAAACTTAGATGAGTTTATCATAAAATTTTTTGGTATCCTTAAAGAAAAACTTAATCTTTATCCTCGAACTGTCCTTGAATGCATAAAAAACATCGGAATTTGTATTTTAAACAAAAAAGAAGTCTATCTTATAGAGGTGTTAATAAACGAAATCATTAAGTTTGGTTTTCAACCTCCCCAAATCAGGGGAATTGGTCTTAACTGGAAGATAATCCAAAATCCTCATCATCTTATTAACATAAAAACTTGGCTTGAGATCTTTAAGGTTAATCCTGAATGGTGTAGCAGTCTTCTTGCTGCGATGATACTTAACCTAAAACTTTACGGCATTTCTATCAAAGATACCGACCTTTTTCAAAAAGAGATTACTCATCTACTTAATGCACCTATCAAACCGGTATATAACCTTACAAAACAGTTTTGTAAACTATTGCCTGTCTATTACAACGAAATCGGAGCTGAAGGCCTTATAAGAGACCTTTCAACCGAACTTGACGAGCTTTTCAAAAGAAGAGACACCTTAATCCACTTTTTAAGAAAATTTATCCACATCGAAAACTCAAGCTTAGCCGTTGAGTTTATCCAAAATATACTTAAATTCTGGTTTACCTTAGATGATACACATATTATTAAATATGTTCCGGAAACAGTTCATAATAAAATAAAAAATGAAGAAATAGAATTACATGTTCAAATGCAAAAATTAATCCAAAAGGTTTTTCAGGAAGCAAACCTAAAGGACTTTGAAGACCTTTTAAATATAGACCTTTATTCTTTGGAAAAAGCCCTTAAAAACATAGATTTTGACGAAAGCTATAAGAAAAAGTTTTATCTTACCGTTTATTTATACCATTTAGAGTATCAAAAATATTTTGGGGTTCTAAAAGATGTAAACCTTTTGTTGATGCAGTATGATGAAAGAGAATATCCTTTTATCAAAGAACTAAAGACACTGCTTCAAGAAGAACCCAAGGATTTGTATTTGCTCTTAGAAAAGATTTTAGGCTGGATGGAAGAGCTTAAAGGGGTCATTTTATCTCAACAAACCTATCCTCCTTTAGAAGAAATTTTGCAAAAAAGGCACATAGCTGCAGACATCCCCTCTATGTATGGAAGGTATAAAGAAAAAAAGTTTGACGCCTTAGGTCTCACCTTTCGTCTTGAATACTTAGCCAACCTTTTATTTGAAAAACTAATAGAGGGCTTTGATTTACAGTTTATTACCAGGGCATCTTTCTTTAAAATCCTAAAAATTTTAAAACTTTTCAAAAAAGCCCTTGAAATAGACGGAATTTTTTCGCAAAAGTTTGAATCCTCCCTAAACCTTTTAGAATATTCGCTAAAAAGTTATCCTCTCACTTACAATCAATACTTAGATATCTTTAGAGGACTTTTAGAGGGCGTTCAGCATATAGTTAAAGTTTACTATGTTAACCCCTATCTTAAGGTTTTTCCTTTAGTTTTTCAAACCTTAAACGAGGAAGAGATTTTATCAAAATATAAAAAATGTTTTTGTGGATTAGAACGAGAACAAATTTATTTTTGTATAAGTGAGGTGGTTATAAAAGATATCATAGGGGAGGCCTTTGGCTTAACCCATTTAGACCGGTTTCTCAAAAAAATCTACGACATCCTTTCTTCTTACTTAGAAAAAATAGCTAAACAGGACCTAAACTTGCTTATGAGTTATGACCCAAGGAGAACGGTTTCTTTTATCCATAAACCTAACTCCTTAGTAACCGACCTAATCTATCTCGGTAATAAAGGTTATATCCTTACTATATTAGCCCAAGAAGAAGGAATAAAAAATAAAATCCCTCCAGGATTTATCTTAACCACCGAAGTTTTTAGATGTTATCCCCTTATCCAAAAATATCCAGAGCTGTGGAATGATTATACAGAAAAAATTAAATATAATATCAATCTGTTAGAAAACATTTCTCAAAAAGTTTTTGGAGGAAAAGAAAATCCTTTAGTAGTCAGTATAAGAAGTGGGGCTGCTCTTTCTATGCCTGGGATGATGAACTCTATCTTAAACGTAGGGTTAAACCTTGAGACGGTAGAAGGGTTGGCTAAGGTTTCTGGAAATCTATGGTTTGCATGGGATACTTATAGAAGGTTTATCCAAAGCTGGGCGATGGCTTTTGGGGTACAGAGGGATTTTTTCAACCATCTTATGCGGGAGCATAAAAGAAAGTATAAGGTAAAGAAAAAAAGGGAGTTTAGCGGAGAACAGATGAAAGAACTTGCGTTGTTATACAGAAAAAGTGTTCAAGAATTAGGAATTCCTGTTTTAGATGACCCTTGGGAACAGCTTTTTAAAGGTATTGAACTTATTTTAACCTCTTGGTTTAATGAAAAGGCAAGGTCTTATCGTGAAATAATGCAGCTTTCTGACGAATGGGGTACAGCGGTCATCGTTCAGCAGATGGTTTTTGGAAACATGGGAGACCTAACAGGAACAGGGGTTACGTTAACCACCTCTCCGGTAGGAAAATTTCCGAGGATTATCCTCTGGGGAGACTACACCTCTTATAACCAAGGAGAAGACATCGTCTCAGGGCTGGTAAATGCCTATCCTATTTCTATAGAACAAAAGAAGATAGAAGAAAGAGAAGGACCTTCTTTACAAGAAGCTTTTCCTGATGTTTATAAAGCTTTACTTGATTTAGCCTATTATTTAGTGTATGAAAAAGGATGGGGCCACCAAGAAATTGAGTTTACTTTTGAAGGAAATGACCCAAATTCCCTTTATATTTTACAAGTAAGGGATATAATTCTTAGAGAAGAAAGAGAAATACCCTTCTTTAGCAAAGAATTACTTAAAAACTTAGAATACATAGGTAAAGGTATAGGTGTTACCGGTGGGTTGATTTCAGGTAAGATAGCTTTTGGATGGGAAGATATTTTAAGCATGGATACAGGAGAACCCTTGATATTGGTAAGATACGATACAGTGCCAGACAACATACGAGAAATCCACAGAGTAGATGGTATTCTTACGGCAAGAGGCGGACAAACCTCACATGCTGCCATAGTAGCTTCAAGACTGGGGAAGATCTGTGTGGTTGGTTGTGAAAACTTAAGTATAGACGAAGTAAAGAAAGAAGCCAAAATTAACGGACATGTCCTTAGGTTAGGGGATTGGATCACCTTAAACGGAATAACCGGTCAAGTTTTCAAAGGAAAAATCGACCTTTTAACCAAGGCTTCAAAATATAACCATATAGGAGGTGTATTATGAAGTTAGGCATAAACGGTTTAGGAAGAATTGGTAAACTTACTTTGTGGCATCATATAGCAAGAAAGTATTTTGATGAAATTGTAGTAAATGTTGGAAGAGAAGTGGGAACTTCTTTTTCAGATATAGCAAGCTACTTAGAAAAAGACAGCACCTATGGATGGCTTCCTGTTTATCTTTACGGACATAAAGGAAAAAGGGTTATTGAAAATTTAGACGAAAAAGAAGGAACGATGTATATAGACGGGGTAAAGGTAAAAATCTTGAGAACCAGTAGGAATCCTAAGGAAATAAACTGGAGAGAAGAAGGGGTTAAGTTGGTGATTGATTGCACCGGAAAGTTTAGAGACCCAAACGCAGACCCAGAAGGTTCTAAAGGTGCTGTTAGAGGACATTTTTTGGGAGGTGCTGAAAAAGTAATCGTTTCCGCACCGTTTAAGGTTAAAGAAAAAGAAAAAGGTATTCCAGAGGATGCGGTTACAGTAGTTTATGGGATAAACGAAGAGGTTTATCAACCTAACAAACATAACCTTATCTCCGCCGCTTCTTGTACTACCACCTGTTTGGCTTTTATGGTCAAACCACTTTTAGATTATTTTGGAGTAGACCGTATACTTTCAGCCTCGATGGTTACCGTGCATGCTGCTACTAGTTCACAAGTAGTGCTTGACCGTCTACCTAAGGAAGGCACTAAAGACCTTAGAAGAATGAGAAGCGTTTTTAATAACATCATACTTACAACTACCGGTGCAGCAGAGGCCCTTAGCTTGGTTATACCTGAGATGAAAAAAGTAGGTTTTATGGCAGAAAGCGTGAGAGTTCCTTTAACCACAGGAAGTTTAATCATACTCACGATAAACATTCAGGATGAAAGCATAGAAAACCATATAGACAGAGAACTTATCAATAACATCTACAAAGAAGCTGCCGCTACTAAGTACAAAGACTTTCTAATTTTTACTACAGAACAAAACGTTTCTTCAGATGTCATAGGCTATCCTAAGGCTGCAGCCATCATAGAAGGAAGCGAAACCCATACCAGGACAGCCACCGCCAAAGTTGACATCTGCAAAGCACTACCAGAAGTAGGCACAGTCTGCACCCACGTAGAAATTCCTATTACTCAGGTAGTAGTTTATGGATGGTATGACAACGAGCTTGGGTCATATACTAATATGTTAGGAGACCTTACAGTCTACATAGCAGAAAAGATGATATAGGTAGATAAGTAGGATATGATTAGAAGAAAAGGTAGAGAAATAGCTTTACAGATTTTGTACCAAAAAGAGCTATCTAAGGCCTCTACCGAAGAAGCTATTAATTTGTATAAAAAATTTCTTAACATAAACAGCCTTGAGGCTTTAAGTTTTGGCGAAGAATTGGTGAGGGGAATCTCAGAAAACTTAGAGTTTATAGATGGTATTATCCAAAAATATACCCCTTCCTGGCCTTTAGACCGAATAAACATCACAGATAAAAACATTCTTAGGATAGCGGTTTATGAAATGTTTTTTAGGCCTGACATTCCTGAAGTGGTTTCTATCAACGAAGCTGTTGAGCTTGCCAAACTTTACGGCACAGACGATTCTCCTGCTTTTGTAAACGGGGTATTAGACAGCATCTATAAAAAGGAAATAAAGGTACGCAAAGATGAAAAAGCCTAAGGTAATCACCATAGACGGACCTGCAGCCTCTGGGAAAACTACCGTTGCCAGACTTTTGGCTAAAACCCTTGGATATTCCCTTTTAGAATCAGGGGCTTTTTATAGGTTGGTTACTTGTTTGCTTTTAAAACATAACTTTTACGAAGATTTTATCTCAAAAAAATTGGACCCCAAAGATACCTTAGAAAAAATTTTCTCTTCGGTTACGGTAAAACTTACCCCAGAGGCTACCCAGATTTTTTATGAAGGAAAAGAGATTAATCACGAACTTAGAGAAATTCAGGTAGAAGAAAGGGTTTCAGTAGTAGCTGCCATACCTGAAGTAAGAGAGTTTATCACCGGTTTTTTAAGGAGGCTTGTTGACCATCGTTTAGTGGTGGCTGAAGGAAGAGACATGGGAAGTGTAGTTTTTAAAGAAGCAGAACTGAAAGTTTTTCTTACGGCAGATGAACAGGTTAGGGCTGAAAGAAGATATAAAGAAAAAGTTGAAAAAGAAGTTCTGCACTACGGAACGGTTATAGATAACCTTAAAAAAAGAGACCAGCTTGATAGTACAAGAAAAGTTGCTCCCTTAACCATACCAGAAGAGGCTCTGGTTTTAGACACCTCTAACCTTTCCCCTGAAGAGGTTTTACAAAAAATTCTTAGCCATTTAGAGAATTTAGAGAAAGCATGAAAGAAAAGTTTTTAAGCTTAGAAGAGTTTATAAAAAAAGAAAAGGAAAAAGCCCGCAAACTTAGACAAACCAGATGGTGGAGACGTCAATTAGAAAAAGGGGTATGTTATTACTGCGGAAAAGAGGTAGGTGCCAAAAACCTTACGATGGACCATAAAATCCCTCTTTCAAGATGGGGAACCTCAGACAGGATTAACATCGTTCCTTGTTGTAAGGAGTGTAATAACAAGAAAAAATACTTGTTACCCTGGGAATGGGAGGAGTACGTTAAAAGACTTAAAATTACTAATGTAGAAGAGGGATAAGATGTGTGGGATAATAGGATATATAGGGGATAGACAGGTTATTCCTGTGTTATTAGAAGGTTTAAGAAGGCTTGAATACAGAGGGTATGATTCAGCAGGGGTAGTTTTTTTTGAGAAAAACGAAATAAAAGTCATTAAAACCAAAGGAAAAATTCTAAACTTAGAGGAAAAACTTTTTAAACCTTTTCCTTCTAAAGCTAAGGCCCCTGGTCTTGGACACACCCGTTGGGCAACCCACGGAGAACCTTCTGACGAAAACGCTCATCCCCATTTTGATTGCCATAAATCTTTTGCCTTGGTTCACAACGGGATCATAGAAAACTATTATGAACTAAAAACCAAGCTTTTAGCCAAAGGTCATAGGTTTGTTTCAGCTACAGATACCGAGGTTATCGTTCATTTGATAGAAGATTTTCTAAACCAGGGTCTATCTCTTAAACAGGCCTTTTTTAAAGCTTTAAGAACGCTTAAGGGAGCTTATGCAGTAGCCTTAATCCATAAAAACCACCCTGATTTAATCTTAGTCGGTAGAAACCAAAGTCCTGTAGTCATAGGTTTAGGGAATCAGGAAAATTTTATAGCCTCTGACATCCCTGCCCTTTTGCCGTTTACTAAAGAGGTGTTGTTTTTAAACGATGGTGAGGTAGCGATAGTTAGCAAGGATAAAGTAGAAATATACGACCTATCAGAAAATCCGGTTTTAAGAGAGCCTTATCATGTTACCTGGGACATAGCCTCGGCTGAAAAAGGGGGTTTTGCCCATTTCATGCTTAAGGAGATTTACGAACAACCTGACGCTGTAAAAAATACGATGCTTGAAAGGATTGACTTAGACAAAAATCAAGTAGATTTTTCTAAAGAAGGATTGACCGCAGATTTCTTTAAAGATATTCAAAGGTTTTACCTTGTTGCCTGCGGTACCTCTTATCATGCTGGTTTGGTGGCTAAATATCTTATAGAACGAGAACTAAAGATTCCTGTAGAGGTAGATATAGCCTCTGAATTTAGGTATAGAGACCCGGTAATAAACGAAAAAACCCTTTTTATAGGAATTTCTCAGTCAGGGGAAACAGCAGACACGCTTGCGAGCTTACGGTTAGCTAAAAGCAAGGGGGCTAAAACCCTTTCTATCTGTAATGTAGTGGGAAGCACCATAGCCAGAGAAAGCAAGATAGTACTTTATACCAAAGCAGGTCCAGAAATAAGCGTTGCCTCTACCAAGGCTTTTTCTACCCAGGTTTTAATTTTTGTGCTTCTTACCATTTACCTAAAACAAATCCTTTTTAAAGAAAACGAGAAAGGAAAAAAGATAGAATCCTTGATCAAGTTGCCCTCTCAGCTTAAACTTTTTATAGAAAAAGTCCATCCTAAAATCAAACTTTTGGCCCAAAATTATTATCAAGCCTCAAACGTCCTTTATCTTGGAAGAAACATCCTTTATCCTATAGCCTTAGAAGGGGCTTTAAAACTCAAAGAAATCTCCTATATTCATGCAGAGGGCTATGCAGCAGGCGAGATGAAACATGGTCCTATAGCCTTAATAGAAGAAAAAGTGCCCACCATAATCCTTGCAGCCAAAGAAACCGGGATTGTTTACGAAAAAACTCTCTCAAATGCTGAGGAGGTTAAGTCTCGCAGAGGTCCTATCATTTCTTTGATAACTGAAGGGGCAGAAGAATTTCAAAAAATTTCTGATGAATATATAGAGGTACCCTTGACTTTTTATGAATTTTTACCTATTTTTTATGTCGTGCCTCTTCAGCTTTTAGCTTATGAGATAGCTACTTTAAGAGGATGTGACGTAGATAAACCAAGAAATTTAGCCAAAAGTGTAACGGTTGAATAAGTAATGGTTAAGTAAAAACTACAAGGAGGAGTAAACCTATGGAGTGTAAAAGGGATAAAAACCTTAAAAACTGTAACTGCACTTATGAACCTTGTCCTAAAAAGGGGATTTGCTGCGAATGTCTGCATTATCATAGAAAAATGAGACAACTACCTGCGTGCTTTTTCCCACCAGAATATGAAAAAACTTATAACAGGAGCTTCGAACTTTTTGCCAAGTTGGTAACGGAGGGAAAAATATAAGATATGGAAAGCAAAGTGTTAGCAGAAGAGATTTTAACTTTGCTTGAAGATAAAAAAGCAGAGGACATACTGCTTATTGATGTAAGAGATAAGGTAGACTATGCCGACTATTTTATCATATGCAGTGCCCATTCTACTAAACATACTCAAGGGCTATCTGAACATTTGATGTTCGAATTGGAAAAGATAGGGATTAAGCCCTTAGGAATAGAAGGTTTTGAACTTGGGCAATGGATAGTCCTTGATTATGATTCTGTGATCGTACATCTTTTCTATGAACCTATACGTCAGATGTATGCGCTGGAGGAACTTTGGTTAGACTTTCCTCCTCCGCGAAAGCAGGCTCAACCTCAAAAAGAGGTTTTTCAAGAGACCCAAGAGGAGTAAAAAGTTTTTCTTCGATTTTATTTAAGAGTAGGTCAAGGTTTTCTCCTTTTTTGGCTGAAATAGGAATGGCTTGATAACGACTGGAAAGTAGTTTTATAGCCTGCAGTTCTGAGGGGGATAAAAGGTCTATTTTATTAAAAACCATCAGCATAGGATAATGCAAAAGCCCCATTTCTTCTAAAATTTGATTTACTGCTTCTATCTGGGTTTCAAATTCTGGATGGCTTATATCTACGATGTGAAGAAGTAGGTCTGCCGAATAAAGTTCTTCTAAGGTAGCTTTAAAGGCCTTTTTTAATTCTTCTGGAAGGTTTCTTATAAAACCTACGGTATCTGTAATAAGAAATACCCTATTGTTTGGGGTTCTAATAGCCTTGGTTACAGGGTCAAGGGTTGCAAAAAGTTTATCCTCTGCTAAGTATTGGCTTTTAGCCAAAGTGTTAAACAAAGTGGTTTTACCTGCGTTAGTATAACCTATCAAAGCAACCGTTTTAAATTCTAACTTTTTTCTACGTTTTCTTCTCAGGTCTCTTTCTTGAGAGATTTGTTCTAACTCTCTTTCCAGCTTAGCGATACGGTCTTTTATCCTTCTTCTGTCTATTTCTAGCTTGGTTTCTCCGGGTCCTCTTCCTCCTATACCTCCGGTAAGCCTGGAGAAGGCATCGTCTTTAGCCCTAAGCCTGGGAAGGGTATATTTTAACTGGGCGATTTCAACCTGAATTTTTCCTTCTTTAGACTTAGCACGTTGGGCAAAGATGTCTAAAATAAGCTGGGTACGGTCTATAACCCTTAAGTCTGTATTTTCAGTAAGGGCTCTTACTTGAGATGGGGTAAGCTCGCGATCAAATATTAAAAGATTAGCCCGGGTCCTTAAGGCAAGCACCATCACCTCAAGCAGTTTTCCTTTACCTATTACATACCTTGGGTCTGGACTTGTCTTTTTCTGAACCACCTCCCCTACTACGGTTACCCCTGCAGTCCTTGCCAATTCCTTTAACTCAAAAATCCTTTCCTCTAAATAAGGTTCGTTAGACTCTTTTAAGAAAATGAGAATAGCCCTATCCTTTTGCTCGTCTACTTCTTTAAGGGGTTTTATCCTTTCAAGCTCATCCTCTAAGTTTTTAATAAGTTCTAAAAAGTTTTCTCTTAATTCCCAGACATAACAGGGCTTTAAAAAATAAAAAAACTGGTTTTCTTTTTCTGAAAAAGGACCTCCTGTAAAAAACTCTGGGTCAGGGATAATGTGGGCTATGTGAATTTTACCAGGCTCTCCGTTGGGGTTCACCTCTAAGGCACCAACCAAATCAAGCCTTAAAAGAGCAAGGTCTATCAGGTCGTCTTGGTCGAGTTCAGATTGATTAGATTTAGAAGTTAAAAGATGAGTATGGATAAAACGTAATCCTTTTAATCTGGCGATATGGTCACGATACCCTCTAAGCTCAGGTATTTCAATACGGTTAAAGGTACCTACTACTACGTAGTCTATTTCTCCTTTTCGGTTGATAAGCAAGCCTACTTGACGGTTTATCTCTGCTGATATCCGTGCAAGTTCTCTTGCCAGTTCATGAGAAATGATAGAAGCAGGAGGCACCCTTCTTCTATATAATCTCTCTAAGTTTTTTAATTCACTTGGTTTTAACCCTACCGTATTTCCAAAAACGTTATGTCCCATACCCCTCTATTTAATTTTAATTTTATTTTAATTTTAATACAAACTTATTTTCTTTAAAGGTTTAGGCTTTTTAATTCTTAATATTCCTCCTTTATTATCTTAAGCCGCCGGGCTAAAGGTTCTTCTAAGAAATTTTCTACTACCTTGATATTATTATAAAAATGGTTAAAATGTTTGCATACAAACTTACAGAGTAAAGATTAAATGATAGTAGTTACGGTAAAATGTTTTAAATGCAGGCGCACCTTTGATAAGGTGTTTCCTGATAATGAAATCTCGTTCATGTCAAAAACGATAACCTGTCCTTTTTGTCGCTCCCTAAACACTCAAAAGGTAATGGTAAGGCAAGTTCCTGATGAAAAAGAAACTAAATGCGACTTTATAATCGAATGTCTCAAAAAAGGCTGATAGGTCTTTTCATCCTGCTTTGAAAGCAGGACGAAAAATTTTTTAGCTTATTTTCTTTTAATTTTATAAAATTAAATTATAATCTTTTTTCATGCTATTCTTAATTATCGCTTTTTTGACATCCTTTTTTACTTGCTTTTTTCTCATTAAGAAGGCTAACGAAGCTTTTATTGACAATCAAGTAGGGGTCCAAAAGTTTCATCAGTGGAATGCTGTAAGGGTTGGTGGATTATCTATAATCTTTTCCTTGATAACCGTCAGCATAGCGTTTACTCTGGATCAAAAAGACTTTGCAAAATTACATATTCTTTTGGTTGTATCTTCTATCCCCGTTTTTTTAGGAGGATTTATTGAGGACTTAACCAAAAAGGTTGGTCCTAAAATTAGGCTTCTTTGTGGTATGTTTTCTGGATTTTTGGTTTATCTTTTTTTAGGAGAGACCCTTACCCGGGTTGACCTTCCGGGATTTGATTATTTACTTGCAAGTTATCTCCTTTTTTCTGTCCTTTTCACCGCTTTCGCCCTTGCAGGGGTTGCCAACGCCATAAACATCATTGATGGGTTTAACGGTCTTGCAAGCGGAGTTTCTATTATGGTTTTTCTATCTTATGCTTATGTATCCTTCTTAGTAGGAGATATGTTTCTTGTCTATACAAGCTTAACCATAGCCTCTGCCATCTTTGGTTTTTTCTTCTGGAATTTTCCTTTTGGGTATATCTTTTTAGGAGACGGAGGAGCATACCTTTTAGGTTTCTTGGCAGGTCTTACAGGAGTCCTACTTGTTGAAAGACACCAAGAAGTTTCAGCCTGGTTTCCTCTTTTACTTTTAATTTATCCAATTTATGAAACTTTATTTTCAATTGTAAGAAGAAAATTTTTAAGGTCCTCCTCTCCTTTTGAGCCAGATGCAGTACATCTTCATACGATAATTTACAGAAGAGTAATAAAATTAACTGTTGGGAATAAACTTCCCAACTTTTTACTAAATTCTCTTACTTCACCTTATTTATGGTTTATGCAACTTCTTTGCACGATCCCTGCAGTACTTTTCTGGAGCAAAACTTACGTTTTGATGATTTTTAGCTTAGCTTTTATTGTTTTTTACACCTGGCTTTACTTTAGAATAGTGAATTTTAAAACCCCTAAAATAATGATACATTTATTAAAAAAGTTTAAAGAAAATACATAATCCTTATTCGACAGAAATTATCAACTCTTCCTTTTAATCGCTTATGTTTATTCCTAAAATCTTGGTCTTTTAGTAGGAAAGTAGCTTAAATCAACCGAGGGTAAGAGATAGAATTTTATTTGCAGAAGATTTAAAAAGAAAGGTAAAGCTGAGAGGTTATTATACTTGATCTTTAAAGAAATAGACGAGAGACTTAACCAAGAAGATTAAAAGGATTTAATAGAGCTTAAATTGAGGACTACCATGCCCTTCCTAAAAATAATACTTACCTAATAAAAGAAGTATTAGAAATATTATAGCAGAAAGGGATGGTAGGTTACAAAAGTTAGGCCTAAATCTGATTAAAACTTTGCAGTTTAAAAAATTTTAACTTCTTTGATCAGTTCAAGATACTTACTTACAATAATCTTTACATCATACTTTTTTAAGACAAGATTCCTTCCTGCAGAACCCATAGCCTTTCTTTGGTCTAGCGGTAGCTCAGCCATCCTTTTCATAGCCTCGTAAAGACTTTCCCAATTTTTCGGTTCAACCAAAAAGCCATTAACCCCATCAATACACACTTCCCTGCACCCAACACTGTCCGTGGTGATTATGGGCTTTCCCATAGCCATAGCTTCCAACAAAACCCTTGGGATACCTTCTCTGTAAGAAGGCAAAACTACGCAATCTGCAAGGCAGTAAAAGGGCCTGACATCCTTTTGAAAGCCTATCCAATTAACCAAACCCTTATTTAACCACCGCTTTAACTCCTCCCTTTTGATAGATTGAGGATTTCCCTCATCCACATCACCGACTAAATAAAGTTCTACTTTTGAATTTTCAACCTTTAATTTTTCAAAAGCTTTCACGAGTTCCAAAAGTCCCTTATCTTTTAGGAATCTTCCAACAAAAAGGAAGATAAATTTTTCTTTTTTGTTTTCTTCGCAAAAAGAAGGAGAAAAGTAATCAGTATCCACGCCAGAGCTTTCTATTAGGTGTGCCTTTCTATCAGTTAAACTTTTTAGCTCTTCAGAGTCATCCCTATTTTGGAAAACTACAATTCTATTAAATCTAAAAGCTATTTTGTATAATAACTTTACTAAGTTTGTAAGCCATGTTTTACTTATGAACACAAACCCCAAACCAGTGACCACACTTATAGATGGAATGCCTAAAATACCACCCGCAATGGAGCTGTAGATGTTTGGCTTTATGGTAAAGTTTATTATCAAATGTGGTTTTAATCTTTTGTATAGTCTTAAATATTCAAAAAGAAGTAAAATATCTTTAAAAGGATTTTTACCTTTACGGTCAAGATTTTTTATTGGGTAAAACTCAAACTCTTTAGCCAAAAAAGATGCATACTCACTTTCGTTTGGAGATACCGCTATTACACGATATCCTCTAATTTTTAGTTCTCTCATTATATGAAGTCTAAAGTTATAAAGACTAAATGCCGTGTTAGAAGTAAATACTATGATTTTTTCCATCTTTTAAAAACCTCTGTAAGAAATACGCTATAACTTAAAGCAGAAAGAAACATAACGTAGCCGTATCTTTTTCTTACAATGGGACCTATGTTGGGTTCTGCTACTGTGTGAAACCATATAAAACCAAGAGAGATTAAAAGTATAATCCAAAGCCAAGGTTTCCCTCTATGCTTCCAAAGGGCAAAGGGCAAAAGTATCCAGGCTATGTAAAGATAAACAGATTCAAAGGGGGTTATGTATCTGGCAATAGTTCCACCCGTGGTAGAGCCCTTTGTAAACCAAAAACTTGGGAAAGGGGAAAACAATCCTACAACAAAAGCTCTTGGCGTATATTCCAAAAAGTCAGACACACTGTAAAACCTCATGTCCTCGTCTATACCTCCAGCGTGGCCCGCCAAATGCTTAGTCCATACCTCATTTCTCCAGTAAGCTAACTGGTAAAAAAGGTATTCCGCTTTATCTGGTATCCAAGGGTTCCAAAACCATTGCAGTTGTTGTGGTTGTTGTGCTGGTTGTTGTGCTGGTTGTTGTGCTGGTTGCTGTGCTGGTTGTTGTGTTGGTTGCAAATACCCGAAGAAAAGAAAAATTAAAAACGCTACAGATAAGGTTCTTAGGTATTGGAGTCCTTTTTCTTTGTTTTTTCTAAAAAGCTGAAAAACTATAATGATAAAAGCGACTAAGACTGTAAAACCGTGAAAATAATAGAATATTTTTAAAGAATACTCTCTACCAACGATTAAAAATGAAATAACACTTAAAGCTCCAAACAATATAGCCAACAAATTTTGAAATATATTTTTGGAAAATGCTAAGGCAATTGCAAGAAAAGTAGAGTAGATTCCCAAAATATAAAGACCATCCTTGTGAATTTGAGAAACCCAGGTAAGGGATGTAGGAAAAACTACAAATAAAGCGGAAAAAATCAGAGCATACTTTTTTGAAACTTCGAAGAGCGTAAGTAGATAAAAAAGTATTACTCCGGCACTGGCATGTAAAAATGCATTGTAAAACAACATAACCCAAGGTTTGTGTATACCAGTCAAGGCGTAAAACAGGGCAGTTATCCCTATCATAGATTGATAATGAGGGGGGGCTTTAAACTCCAAACAGACCATCCTTCAAGCTCTATTTTCTTTGCCAATTCTACCGCTTCTGAATGAAAGAGTATCCAATCTCCACCAACCATCAGACCATCCTTCCAATGGGCATAAGGAAAAAGCACGGGTAAAACAAAGAATTGAACTAAAAAGCCAACAAATATAGAGTAAAGATAAAACACTATCCATAATATCAAAAAATCAATAGACTTTAGCTTACCCTCCATATCAAAGCCTCCAGTATACAAAACCCATTTTTTTGGCCTCTTCCCTATCAAACACTCCTTTCACATCAAAAAGTATGGGAGGATCGTTGCAAAGCTTTCTTAGAGTTTCTAAATTAAACTTTTCTAAAAATATTTTATGTCTAACTACAAACAGTATGGCATCGTATGGTTTATGAAGCAAAAAGTCTTCTTCAAGGTCCACTCCATACTCTTCCTTCACCTCCTCTTTGTTAGTTACCGGATCGTATAGGATCGTGTTTACTTGAAAATCCTTAAGCTCCTTTAAAATTTCAAACACTTTACTGTTTCTTACATCTGGCACATTCTCCTTAAAGGAAGCTCCAAGCACTAAGACTTTGGCATCCTTTACTTTTTTTCCAGTTTTAATAAGATATTTTACAAGCTCGTGGGCTATATAGATTGGTATAAATTCATTTATTCTTCTTCCTGCCAGTATGAGCTCTGGCACATAGCCAACTTCTAAGGATTTGTGAGCAAGATAGTATGGATCTACTGGTATGCAATGACCCCCCACCAATCCAGGTTCAAACTTCAAAAAGTTCCATTTTGTTCCAGCTGCCTTTAGCACCTCTTTTGTGTCAAGCCCAAGCCGGTGAAATATAAGGGCAAGCTCGTTTATCAAGGCTATGTTTATGTCCCTTTGAATATTTTCTATAACCTTTGCCGCTTCTGCGGTTCTTATATCTGGGGCTTTATAAACGCCAGCCTTAATTATCTTTCCGTAGACCTCGGCTATAAGCTCAAGGGTTTCGGGAGTATCCCCCGCTACCACTTTTACGATTTTTTCTAATGTATGCTCTTTGTCTCCGGGATTGACCCTCTCAGGAGAGTATCCTACAAAAAAATCTTTCTTCCACTTAAGACCGCTTTCTTTTTCCAGTATTGGCACACACACCTCCTCTGTAGCTCCGGGATAAACAGTGGACTCGTATACCACCACACTACCAGGCTTCATATGCCTACCCACGGTCTCTGAAGCAGACCTGAGAAAAGAAAGGTCTGGATTTTTTAGCTTATCCACAGGTGTAGGTACAGCCACGATAATGAAATTGCACTCTCCAATGCGCGATGGGTCGCTTGTAAATTCTATGTTTTCCTGAGTTAAATCCTCTGCATCTTCCACTTCACCCGTTCTATCCACACCGCTTAAAAGCTCCTCTACCCTCTTTTTGTTTACGTCAAAACCAATTACTCTAAAATGTCTTGCTAAGCTTACAGCCAAAGGAAGCCCCACATACCCAAGCCCTACTACGCAGATTTTTAAATTTTCAACCATACAAAACCTCCATCCACTGATGTATAACCCTCTCAATCCTAAAATCTTCTGCTCTTTTTTTACTTTTCGTGGAATATTCCATCCTTAAACTCTCATCCCTAAGCATTCTATCAAGTTCCTCCACCCACATCCTTTCCTTTTCTTCCAACGGCTCCTTTGCTGATTTAAATTTTACATCAAAAACAGGCATAAGCACACCATACTCTGCAAACTCCGGCTTTTCAGTCTGATACTCCACATCAGTGTTGGGTGCCAGTATCTCCCTCGGACCACTTCTGCAATCAGAAGAAACAACTGGTACACCACAAGCCATGGCTTCAACTAAAGCGTTAGGAAATCCTTCCCAAAGGGATGGAAAGACAAAAAGCTTTGACCTTGCAATAAACTTAAAAGGGTTTTTTTGGAAGCCAAGAAAATAAACGTCAAAATCTTCAGAAAAGCTGTCTCTGTCCCAAACAAAGGTCCTTAGTCCAAGCTCTTCCGAAAGCGTTACTAAGTATTCCTTTAGCTCGCCTTCTCCAAGTATGACAAGCTTCAGATCTTTCTTGGTTTCTTTTAACTGCCTAAAAACTCTTAAAAGATACCACTGACCTTTCGGTTTGGTTAGTCTGCCAGCGGTGATGATTACAGGACCTTCAAATACACTTTCCCACTCCCTTAAATCTTCCTTTGCTAACTCCTCTATGTTTTCTATTGGATAAGGATTGTAAATAACTTTTATTTTCCCTTCTTCTATACCAAGTGATATCAAGCTTTTTTTAACTCCTTCACTTACGGCGATTAAAAGGTCTGCTCTTGGATAAAATAGTTTAACAAGCAGTTTATTAAACTTTCTAAATCCTACATGTCCTTTAACTTGATCCGTACGAACGGAAATTACCGTTTTGTGTTTTTTGTATAGCTTAGCAAAGACATTTACAAAATTTGCCCTTTCTAAAAAGGATATTACCACGGAATTTTCTCCTATGTTTTTTGCTAATCTATAGGCATATACAGGGATAAAAAAAGTCTTAAGTAAAGGATTTGTGTTCTTTAAATGGGAGCTTAGAAGTGTAGGTTCTTCTTCAATTTGATAGGCGATATCTTTTTCTAAAAGGAATAATTTCTCTGGCTTTAAATAATGCAGAAGTCTAACAAGAACCTTCTCTGCCCCACCCCCAGCTAAGGAATTAATAAGAAAGAAAATATTTCTATTGGGACTTTTCATTTCATCACGCGCTTGATAATTTTAAACCAGTTCTTCTTATTATCGTCAAACCAAAAGTTGTGGTTAATAAACCTTTCTAAAGCAGTCCAACTTCTGTTTTTTAATTCAACTTGGAAGAAATTTACAAACTGTTCTCTGCTACTTTGAAGCCAAAGCTCCAATTTATTAAAATCATCTTTTGACATAGTATTGGGATGTAAGCAGATGGTCCATACACCGAATGGAAATCTTATAAATTTCCACAGCTGTTGTGGAACAAAGAAGAAATTATTATACTTAAATGGATAAAAAGCAAAACAATCTGAAACAATTCTTATTTCTGTAACTTTTTCCAAAGTTTTTAAAGTATTTAAATCAAAAGTATGTGCTGGCGCCACCCATACATCTGGCTTAATGCCCTGACTCAGGAAAATCTTCCAAGCCTTCTCAATTTTTTCCTTTTGAACTTCATAGGGCAAGCCTGCAAACTCAGTTCTGTTATGTATGGGAATTAAAGACTTTTTCTTGTCTTTCAATTCGACGTAGACATGCTGATACCCATGCATGCCAATAGTCCATCCTTTACTTTTCCATCTTTTTACAATCTGCCAAAAGTCTTTTACAGGTTCGTTAAAGTGTAAGCTCTCATCTTTACAGTAAGGAATAACTGCTACAAGAGGTTTAAGATTATGTTTATCCAAGTATTGCTCTATTAGGTTCCACTTCTCTATGTCCATAGTTGGACAAGCATCATCAAGCCTGATTAAGTATTTAGCGCTCATAATCTACTCTCCATAGAAAGAAATCTCTATATCCTTCTCCATCGTCAAATATCTCTAAGAGCGTAATGCGCTCATCGTAACTTTCCAAATTATGAGAGTAAGTTTTATTTTCGTATGGATAGCTTTCTTTGTAATTATCAGTAAGTATATATTTAACTTTCTTTTTATCAATTATTGACCTTATGTAGTTTCTTAAATCATCTTGCGAAATGCCATGGATTACATTTACGGTAAGTAGGCAATCTATTCTATTAAATGGCAAAGAAAGAATTGTAGAAAAATCACCAACTATATACTCTGCTTCAGGGTTAATAATTTTAGCTAACTTAATCAAATCGCTGTTAATATCTATGCCTATTTTAGTGCTTGCATTAACTCTCCTTATAATCTCTCCTGTGCCACACCCAACTTCAACTACTATTTCTGGTTTAAGTGAGTTTACAATATTGACAACTATTCGTTTGTAATATCTGCAAAAGAAATTATTGTATATGTGCCATGGATCAATATCTATACCTATATTTTCTACTAATCTCTTTATCTTATGTCTATGATACAAACATTTAAAAGCTCCAAAAGGACCTAATTTCATCAATCTTTTAATTTTTCCTTTAATAAAAATCAAATCCATTTTTCCCTCCACAATTCAAACACGAACAAAAGCCAAAGCTTGTTGTGATTTACTCCTCTATCCATAAGATAATCGTCAAGTAGTCTTTTTACTGCTACAAAATCAAAAATACCCGCAGACCTTATCCTGTGTTCGCTTAGATATTCTATGTATAGCTCCTTCAAATCTCTTTTAAACCATTCATACATTGGCACTCCAAAACCTTGCTTTGTCCTATCCAAAAGCTCCCTTGGAACGTATTTATACAAAACCTTTCTAAGGATGTATTTACTGACTCCGTTTTTGTATTTGAATTCCGATGGCAATTGACAGGTCCATTCTAAGATCCTGTGGTCCAAAAAAGGCTCTCTTCCTTCCAAAGCAACAGCCATGGTTGCTCTATCCACCTTTACCAGTATATCATCTGGCAGGTAAGTTTTTAGGTCTGTTAACATCATTGAGCTCAAAAGGTCAAGTTTTGGCTCTTTGCTCCAGTCTGTTAATCTTCTGTAAGAATTAAGCCCAAGCTCTCTGAGGTCCTCCTCTAAAAAGTAGCTTACCGCAAAGTTATACATCTCCATGCTATCCTTAACTTTTAGGATATTTCTGAGCTTTATAAACTTGTCCCTAAAATTTGTGTATTTAGGCAGTATTGGTTTTAAAGTATTGTAGATCTTTTGAGCAAAATCTGGATGGATAACATCAAGAAACTTAGATATTAAACCTGAAAAAGGGAGTTTTGAAAGTTTCTTTATTCTGCCTGAAATTAGCCAATAACTTGAATATCCGCAAAACTGCTCATCTCCTCCGTCTGCGGAAAGAGAAACTTTTACCTGGGACCTTGCAAGTTTAGAAACAAGGTAGGTTGGTATGGCTGAAGAATCTCCAAAAGGTTCATCGTATATTTCAGGAAGCTTGGGAATAATCTCAAAGGCTTCTTTTGGAGTGCAGTAAAGCTCTGTGTGTTCTGTTCCAAGATACTTTGCAATCTTCTTTGCGTATTCTGCCTCGTTGTATTCCTTCTCGTAAAATCCTATGGTGAATGTCTTTAGCCTTATTCCTTCCTTTGCCAAAAGGGCACAAACGGTAGAGGAGTCTATGCCACCGCTGAGAAACATTCCCACTGGCACATCAGACACAAGCCTAAGCTTAAAGCTCTCCATAAGAATGTCTTCAAGCTCTTGGGCAAGTTCATCTTCTCCCTTCTTTAGCCAAATATCTTTTTTAGATTTCCCCTCTTCAAAAAAAGTTTCAATGCGCCAGAAAGGAAACTCTTCTATCTCTCCATTTGGTTTTACGATCAAAAAATGGGCAGGTTTTAGTTTGAAGGTATTTTTAAATATAGTGTATGGTGCAGGAATGTAGCCATACTGTAAATAAAGCGACAGACCTATAGGGTCTATCTCCTTTTCAAACTTTGGGTGTTTATGAAATGCCTTAAGCTCAGAGGCAAACATAAACAGGCCATTTTTGTAATAGTAAAAAAGAGGCTTAACACCAACCCTGTCTCTACAAAGAATAAGCTCTTTCTTTTCTTTGTCCCACAGGGCAAAAGCAAACATTCCTCTAAACTTTTGAACCGCTTGCATACCCCATCTGTGAAAAGCCTTCAAGATTACTTCAGTATCTGAACTTGAGAAAAACTTGTAACCTTCTCCTTCAAGCTCTTGCCTTATTTCCCTGAAGTTATACACCTCTCCATTGTATGTAATCACCAGATTTTCAAACTCCATAGGTTGGCGTCCAAGAGGGCTAAGGTCCAAAATGGAAAGTCTCCTGTGTCCAAAGGCTAAAGGTATGTCTTTATCTAAATAAACACCTGCATCGTCTGGACCACCGTGAGTGAGCGTATCTCGCATATTTAGAATGATTTTATCCATTAGATAATCTTGCTTATAGTTAAGGTCTAAGAAGCCAACTATGCGACACATTTACGGTATTTCAAACACCTTCTATCAATCTTTTCCATTCTTCCACAATTTTCTCCAAGCTGAAATCTTCAGCTCTTTGTTTCCCCTTGATTGAATAAGCTTTTCTAAGCTCCTCATCCTTTATCAGCTTTTCTAAAATTTCCACCCACATCCTTTCCTTTTCTTCCAACGGCTCCTTTGCTGATTTAAATTTTACATCAAAAACAGGCATAAGCACACCATACTCTGCAAACTCTGGCTTTTCAGTCTGATACTCCACATCAGTGTTGGGTGCCAGTATCTCCCTTGGACCACTCCTACAATCAGAAGAAACAACAGGCACACCACAAGCCATGGCTTCAACCAAAGCGTTAGGAAAACCCTCCCAAAGTGATGGAAAGACAAAAAGCTTTGACCTTGCAATAAACTTAAAAGGGTTTTTTTGGAAGCCAAGAAAATAAACGTCAAAATCTTCAGAAAAGCTGTCTCTGTCCCAAACAAAGGTCCTCAGTCCAAGCTCTTCCGAAAGCGTTACTAAGTATTCCTTTAGCTCGCCTTCTCCAAGTATGACAAGCTTCAGATCTTTGTAGGTTTCTTTTAACTGCCTAAAAACTCTTAAGAGATACCACTGACCTTTCTGTTTGGTTAGTCTGCCAGCGGTGATGATTACTGGACCTTCAAATACCCTTTCCCACCACCCTAAATCCTCCTTTGCTAACTCCTCTATGTTTTCTATTGGATAAGGATTGTAAATAACTACCACTTTTTCTGAGTTCATCCCAAAACTTCTTACCGCATCCAAAGCTACATCTTTTGATACTGCAACTATGTAATCTGCTTTGTTGTAGAAAATTTTAAAAACAAGCTTGTAGACAAAAAATAAGATTTTTCTTGTTATGTTGTCCCCAAAAAAAGGATCTTCTTTAAAGGTGGTTGTATAGTTTGAGTGTAGGGATAATATTACTTTTTGGTTTTTGAGTTTAGTTATGGCGTTGTAAAAGTTGGCAGGCTCAAGCAGGCTCACTACTGCATATGGTTTTATTTCCTTTTTTAGCTTTCTTATTTTGTAGTATCTAATGGGAAGATTGATAAGTTTTTTGACAAGATTTTTTGATGCTAGACTATTTAGAATTACTAATTCTCCATTTACATTATACTTAACAACATTTTCAAATAGAACTATGTAATTTTCGTAATCCCTAAGTCCATCTGTAAGATTTTTTAAAACTCTCTCTGCTCCTCCGCTCCATAAATGTGGTATTAAAAACATTAGCTTTCTCCTGACTTTTTAATCTTTAGCCTGAAAATAAAGATGACTTCCATTCCCTTTATTCCCTTTAAGCTTTCCCAAGTATAAGAGAGCAAAAGGTAAAAGAGCCAAATTTCTTCCAAGCTTTAATGCCTTCAATACTGTAGCACGTACCTTTTGAGATACTTTGTCCAAATCCTCCACCGCATACCCTCTTGCCCTTCTTTTGCTTCCAAGCACCATTACCTTAAGCTTATGCTTTAGGCCGTGTAAGTCGCCAAAGAACTTCCTTTCTACACAAAGAATCAAGTCCTTAAAAGTAAAATCCAGCCTTCTTACGCTTACCTCCGAAAACCCAGAAAGCTTTAAAACTTTTTCCAGAGAATACTTTGAAAAACGGAGAAAATGATGAGGTGGATAATCAACGTGAAAATACTTCCAATCAATATCTTTAGCAAAAGGCCTCTCCCTATTTGGCACAGTTCCAGCTATATAACCTCCTTCCTTTAAGAGCTCCCTGACCATTCTTAAAAACTCCCTCGGCTTATCCTGATGCTCAAGAACATCAAAGAAGGTTATAACGTCAAACTTAAGCCCTTCTTTCCTTGCGTACTCATAAAACTCTTCAAGATTCATGGCATAGATGGTGTTTGTGTTTAAGGCTTTCCTTGCCACTTCTACAGACTTTTTGTCAAAATCGATTCCCCACACTTCAAAACTCGCTTTCTTTGCATGTTTTAAAAACACACCATCGCCACATCCCACGTCAAGTAGCCTGCCTCTCACTTGTGATGGAAATAAATAAAAGAAAGGTTTGCACCGTTCAGGTAATTCTCTAATTCCTTCATGGAAAGTCACATAAACTTCAAATACTTCACTTTCATAAAACTCCGGGATAATCTTTAACGGCTCCCACCAATGAACATCGCAGTTTGGACACTCGTAGCGCTTGTATTCTTGGTTGTTGTAGGGAGATACATAAACCTCCCTGAAGCTATCTAAAGAAACTTTCTCCTCGCATATAGGACAAAAAATTTCAGTCCCCATCAGATCCCCTCTTTTTGCCTATAATATAGCACAAAATAACTTAATAAACAAATAAAAAAATATGCAGAAAAAGTTCCTAAGCATATTCCTTTTATCCCAAGGCGATACACAACGACAAAAAGGTAATTAAAAAAGGCATTGGCAAGGACACCAGCAACCGCTACGAAAAAAACCGGCTTTAGCCAGTTTAACACCTGAAAGGCACGGTACATGATAGGCCAAATAAACATAAAAGCAAGGCTTAAGGCATAATATCTGGTTGCTTCTGCTGTAAGTTCTACATCCGTCATGCTAAATCTTCCGTAGCCAAAGATGAATGAAACCGCTACTTTACCAAAAATAAAAATACCTAACGCAAAGGGAATACCTATCAAAAGGGAATACTTAATATAAAAGTTTATTTTTTCTATAGAGGCCTTTACTTCAGATAAAGCGGTTATTGCCATGTGCTCAAGCTTAACTACATTGCGAGGCACTGTTGCAACCATTAAACCATAAGTTAAGGCAGAAACCCCCTTCTCTCCTGTAAGAGAACCAAAAACTCTGTCAACAAGAATATAAAGATGAAAAACACCATATAAAGCAGAAAGATAGAAAAAGTGATTTAAAATTAGCATAACCCTTTCATCAACATAAAACTTTAAATGAATAAATTCCCTTGCTCTTGAAACCAAAAAAAGGGTTGCTAACCCTTGAGAAATCGAAAAAGAGATAGGAATCACTCTAAAATCGCGAAAAAAATAAAGACCTAAGGCCGTTAAAATAAAACTTGAAACCGAAAAAATTAGTTCTCCTAAAAAATACTCAGTAAACCTGCGAAGGCTTCTTAGGATTGCCCCAAAATGATGAAAAATAAAGTTTAAAAAAAGATATGGAAGAAGGAAAAAGTAGGAAACTTCTAAGTAGTCTTTAGCCTCTTTGCTAAAACCTATAGGAATTTGTTTTATAAGGGGAAAAAGCACTATTGAAAGGAGAGACAAAAAAGAAGCTAAAATTAGAGTAAAGGTAAGTAAAAGGGCTGATAACTTTTTAAAGGCTTCTTCTCCTTGGAGTCTTGCCTCAACTAAATTTGGGACTCCTATTGAGTCAAAGACATCAGCAAAGATAAGAAAAATCCCAAGCAGGGATAAAGCCATAAAAACCGCATCGGTTTGATAGCTAAAGCCAAGAAGGATAGCAATAGCTAAGTGCTTTAGATAACCTGCAAACCTTGCAAAAAGGTTTAAAAAAGAAGATCTTATTAAGGCATATCTTATACTCTCAGGTTTTGTGTTTAAGACAAAAATCTCTGATAAAATTTGTTTAATCTTAGATTTCAACGCAAATTACCTATCAACTTACTTATTTATTTTAGCTATTCATTATCTCATTTTTCTGCCTTCCTTTGGTTTTGTATCTTTGTCATTACCTCTATATCGCTTTCAACATAAAGTATAAAGTTTTCTCATAAAATCATTGCCTTAGGTCTCTAAGTCCACAATCTCAAGTGGAATAAAGCTCCTATGTCCGCAACCTTCTTACCTTAACACTAAATTACTACTACCTTTAGAAACTTCTTTTTTCCTACTCTAAATACATATTCTCCTGGTGAGAGCTCTATTTCTTCTTGGGTTAAAACCTCTTTGTTTAAATCTATAGCCTTTTGAGCAATAAGACGTCTTGCTTCAGAATTACTTTTTACTAAACCTTGATCTTTCAACAAACCAGGAACCCATATCTTACCTGCAGGTATATTTATGGTAGGCACCTCGGTAGGAAGTTCTTTTCTGCTAAAAACCCTCTCAAACTCTTCTTCTGCTTTAAGAGCTGCCTCTTTTGAATGAAACTGAGAAACTATGTAGCTTGCTAACCTTTTCTTTGCTTCCTTAGGATGTAGGTCTCCCTTCTCTACCGAAGTTTTCATCTTTTCTATCTCTTCTTCTGAAAACTCAGTAAGAAGGAGATAGTATTTCCACATAAGCTCATCAGGGATAGACATAAGCTTACCAAACATCTCTTGAGGAGGCTCCATAATCCCTACATAGTTGCCAAGGCTTTTGCTCATCTTCTGAACTCCGTCAAGCCCCTCTAATATCGGTAGCGTAAGAATAACCTGTGGCTCTTGCCCGTATTCTCTCTGAATGTCCCTTCCGATTAAAAGGTTAAAAAGCTGGTCTGTACCTCCCAACTCTACGTCTGCCTCAAGGGCAACAGAATCATAAGCCTGAAAAAGAGGATAAATAAGCTCATGAATGCTGATAGGAAGCCCGCTTTCAAATCTTTTCTTAAAATCTTCTCTTTCAAGTATCCTTGCAACGGTATACTTAGCACAAAGTCTTATCATGTCTTCGGCGTTCATTTTAGCCAACCACTGACTGTTAAAAACGATTTTGGTTTTTTCAGGGTCTAAAATCTTAAAAACCTGCTCTTTATAAGTTTTTGCATTCTCTAAAACCTGCTCTTTAGTAAGAGGTGGACGGGTTTCAGACCTTCCGGTAGGGTCTCCTATCATGGCGGTAAAATCCCCTATCAAAAAATAGACTTCATGCCCAAGATCCTGAAACTGTTTCATTTTTCTTAAAAGCACCGTATGGCCAAGATGAAGGTCAGGGGCTGTAGGGTCAAAACCTGCCTTTATTTTGAGAGGCTTCCCCTCTTTGTAAGACCTTTCAAGCTTCTTTATTAGCTCCTCTTCTTCTATCAGGTCAACCGTTCCTCTTTTTATAAGGTCTAACGCCTTTTTAATTTCCTCTTTCATCTTTTACCTCCCTATCATCCTTTAAAAAAGTTTTTAAAAAGATTTAACTTTTAAAATAACTCAAAAGGGCTTCTACCAAACCTTTTATCGTATATTCTTTAGCCTCAATCTGAGGGATGATGCCGTGGTTAATAAGTTCTTGAGAAGTTATAGGGCCGATAGAAGCAAAAATCACATTTTTCAGGTCTACTGGTTGGTTTAGTTCTGACAAAAGCTTAAAAAAGTTTTTAACGGTCGAAGAACTGGTAAAGGTAATAACCTCTATACCGTGTTTTATCTCTTGTTTAAAAATATCTCTGGTTTCTTCTGGAAGAACGGTCTGATAAAGTGGGATTACATCTACCAAAGCCCCAAACTTTTCTAATCCCTGAGGTAAAACATCCCTTGCCTCTTTTGCCCGAGCAAGAAGCACTTTTTTACCTTTAAGGTCTACCTTAGAAAATGCCTCTAAAAGTCCTTCTTGAGTATAATTTTTCTCAGGCATAAGGTCAGGTCTAATTCCCCATTTTTCTAAAGCTTCAGCGGTTGCCTTCCCTATCACCGCTATTTTTATATCCTTTAAGGCTCTTAAGTCTTTTCCGCTTTCTAAAAGGGCCTTTATAAAAAACCTAACTCCGTTTTCTGAAGTCAAAACCAGCCAATCATAAAGGTTTAGTCTTTCTAAAAAACTAAGCTCATAAATAGGTTCAACCTTTATTAAAGGAAGTTCGACCACCTCTGACCCAAGCTCTTCAAGCAAAGAAGTAAGCTTGCTTGCCTGCTCTCTGGTGCGGGTAACCGCTATACGCTTACCCAAAAGAGGTTTTTTCTCAAACCAACTAAACTGAGACCTTAATTTTACCACCTCACCTACTACTATTATGGCAGGAGGCTTTATTCCAACCCGTTCTGCCTCTTCTACGATGTTTTCTAAACATCCGGTAGCTACCTTTTGTTTAGGTAAGGTGCCCCACTGAATTAAGGCTACCGGAGTTTTTGGGTCTTTTCCTTCTTTTATCAAATTTTCTACGATATAAGGGAGATTTTTAACCCCCATCAAAAAAACTAAAGTCCCAAGCCTTGCCAAGGCTTTAAAATCTATCTTGCTCTCAGGTTTACCTTCTGCCTCATGACCGGTGATGATGGCAAGGGTTGAGGTATAATTTCTATGGGTAACAGGAATACCGGCATAAGCTGGAACTGCTATAGCAGAGGTAACCCCAGGTACCACCTCAAACGGGATGCCTTCCTTAAAAAGCTCTTCTAATTCTTCTCCTCCTCTCCCAAAAAGAAAAGGGTCTCCTCCTTTTAGCCTTACTACTATTTTTCCTTCCTTAGCTTTTTCAACCAACAGTCTATTAATTTCCTCTTGAGGTAAAGTATGGTCCCCCCCTTTTTTACCTACGTAAATTTTTTCTACCCCTTCTTTACAAAAAGAAAGAAGTTTTGGGTTAGCCAAATAGTCGTAAACCACCACATCTGCCTGTTCTAAGAGTTTTTTGCCTTTAAGGGTAAAAAGTTGTGGGTCACCTGGGCCAGCACCTACTAAATATACCTTCCCTTGGGTCATAAAACATCTCCTTTCTAAGTTCCCTTTTTAAATCCCCTGATATATTTCAGCTAAAATCTTATCTCCACCTAAGGACAGAAGGTGTTTAGCCAGTCTTTCTCCTAAGGCTTCAGGGTTTTGCGGGTCTCCTTTTTCTTTATACTTATAAAACCTTTCTCCTTCTAAATCACTGATAAAACCCACCATAAAAAGTTCATCACCTTCAAGCCAGGCATAAGCCCCAAGAGGAACCTGACAACCTCCCTCTAAGGTTTTTAAAAAAGCCCTTTCAGCCCTTATACATATTTCAGTAGGCTTGTGATGAAGGGCAGAAAGAAAAGTTTTAATCTTAAGGTCATCCTTTCTTGTTTCTATCGCCAAGGCACCCTGCCCTACTGCTGGGATCAACTCATCTATAGTAAATCTTGTGTATTCTATAGATAGACTTAATCTTTTTAATCCTGCTTCAGCAAGCACAATGCCTGCATATTGTCCTTCTCTCCATTTTCTTAAACGGGTGTCCACATTACCTCTTAAGGGTAAAATTTCTAAGTCTTTTCTAAGTTTTTTTAGCTGGGTCATCCTTCTCAGACTGCTTGTTCCTACTTTTGAGTTAGGCGGAAGTTCTGAGAAGGCATAATCTGAAACCCATACATCAAAAGGAGACTCTCTTTCAGGAATACAAGAGATTTCCAGTCCTTCGGCTAAAAAAGAAGGTACGTCTTTAAGGCTATGGACTGCTAAATCTATTTCTCCTCTTAAGAGCGCCTCTTCTATTTCTTTAACAAAAAGCCCTTTGCCACCGATTTTACTTAACGGAGCATCTAAAATTTTGTCCCCTGTAGTTTTAATGATAACCTTTTCAAAGGTTAGGTCTGGAAAAACTTTTTTCAGACGAGCGATTACCCACTCGGTTTGTGCTAAAGCTAACTTACTTCCTCTGGTACCAACCCTTATCTCCACAAAACCTCCATTTTTAGCATTTATCCACAGCTACTACATTTTCCGCTTTTACAGGTGCTACAGGCAGAACCTGCCGAGCTTACAAACTTAGACCCAGTCTTAAAAGCTACTTGAGACATAAGCTTGGTTACCTTAGGGCTCTTACATTTTTTACATCTTATCTCTTCGGTTGAACCCAAAACAAGTTCTTCAAAAACCTCTCCGCATTCCTCACATTTAAACTCATAAATAGGCATAAAACTTAATCCCCCTTATAAGCTTTTTAATTTTTAAGTTTTATTATAAAACGAATTTTAAAATAAACCCTTCTTACGTTTAGTCAAGACTTGAAAAGAAAAGGTCCTTTGCTTTACAGCTGGGATGGAAAAAATAAAAAATTTTTAGCCTTGTCTTTAGGGATTGAAAAAACGATTAAAAAATGATATATTCAAAACTTATGAAAGCGGTGAGAATAGAAGTTGCGATTAAACCAGAAATTAAAGACGTTTTTGGACTTAAAGTCCAAAAAAAGATTTTCACAGACCTAAACCTTAAGGTTGAAAAAGTAACTTTTATCAAGGTTTATCTGATAGAAGGGGATTTTAGCTTTGAACTTTTAGAAAGGTTTGCTCAGTCTGCCCTTTGCGACCCGGTCATTCAGGTTTATACCTTAGCTCAACCGATTGCCCTAAATTTAGGGGTTGATTTTGATTGGGCTTTAGAAATAGGATATAGACCTGGGGTTACGGACAACGAGGGTAAAACCGCTGAGGAGGCCCTGTCTTACCTTCTTGAAAGACCTTTAGACCCGCAAAAAGAAGGTGTTTACTTTGCTAAGCAGTTTTTAATAAAAGGTAGTCTTTCAAAAGATGATGTAGAAAAGATAGCTAAGGAACTACTTGCCAATGAGTTGATAGAAAGATGGTTTATCCTCAACAAAAAGGAGTTTTTAGAAAAAAACGGATTTAGTTATCCTGTGCCCAGGGTTACCGAATATTTTCCTCCGGTGGTGGAACGTTTTAATCTTAAAACCCTCTCAGACGAAGAACTACTTAAGCTTTCAAAAGAAAGGCTCTTAGCCTTAAATTTAGAAGAAATGAGAAAAATTCAGGAGTTTTTTTCAAACCCTGGGTTTATAAAAGCAAGGAAAGCGGTTGGGCTCTCAGAAGAAATCACCGACGTTGAACTTGAAAGTCTTGCTCAGACCTGGTCTGAGCACTGTAAGCATAAAATCTTTAACGCTAAAATCTTTTACAAAGATTTAGAAACCGGCGAAGAAAAAGAAATAGACAGTCTTTTTAAAACTTACATCAAGGCTTCAACCGAGGAAATCAGAAGAGAAAAAGGAGAGAAGGATTTTTGTCTATCTGTTTTTGTCGATAATGCCGGGGTAATCAAGCTTGATGAAAAATGGGCTTTAGCCTTTAAAGTAGAAACTCACAACAGCCCTTCAGCCCTTGACCCATACGGTGGTGCCTTAACCGGGATAGTAGGGGTAAACAGAGACCCCTTAGGCACTGGTATGGGGGCTAAGCTGATTTTTAATACCGATGTGTTTTGCTTTGCCCCGCCTAACTGGAACAAGCCTTTACCTCCCAGGATCCTTCATCCTAAAAGGATTTTTGAAGGGGTAAGAGAAGGGGTAGAACACGGAGGCAACCAAAGCGGTATCCCTACTATAAACGGTTCTATCGTGTTTGACCCAAGATATTTAGGCAAACCTCTTGTTTACTGCGGAACAGGAGGGCTTTTACCTTTTTACCTAAAAGATAAACCTTCTTGGAAGAAAAAGGCTAACCCTAACGACTTAGTAGTAATGATAGGTGGTAAAATAGGTAAAGACGGGATACATGGGGCTACCTTTTCTTCTGAGGCTTTACATGAAGGTTCTCCTGCAACAGCGGTACAGATAGGAGACCCTATCACCCAGAAGAAGATGGTAGATTTTATCCTTAAGGCCCGAGAAGAAAACCTTTATACCTCTATTACCGATAATGGAGCAGGTGGTTTGTCCTCTTCTGTAGGGGAAATGGCTAAGGAATCAGGTGGGGCTGAGATAGACTTGGCTAAAGCCCCTTTAAAATATCCTGGGCTACGTCCTTGGGAGATTCTTGTTTCAGAAAGTCAGGAAAGGATGACCCTGGCTGTGCCTCCAGATAAAATCAGAAGGTTTTTAGAACTGGCTGAAAAAATGGGGGTTTTAGCTACGGTCTTAGGCAAGTTTACCGATTCTGGCTATTTTCATGTAAAATATCAAGACCAAACCGTAGCCTACTTGCCTTTAGAGTTTTTACACGAAGGGGTGCCTCAGTTAAAACTTTTTGCTGAATGGAAAACCCCAAGTTATCCTGAAAAACTTGATTTTGAACCTCCTAAAGATTATGGAGATATCCTTAAAAATCTGTTAAGTTCTTACAACATCTGTTCTAAAGAATATGTAGTAAGGCAATATGACCATGAGGTGCAAGGAGGGAGTGTGATCAAGCCCTTGGTTGGGGCTGAAAACGACGGCCCAAGTGATGCGGCTGTCCTTCGTTATGACCTCACTTCTGAACGTGGGATAGTGGTCTCTCATGGAATATGTCCTAAGTTTTCAGATTATGATACTTACTGGATGGTTGCCAATGCTATCGATGAGGCTATAAGAAATGCTGTATGTGTAGGGGCTGACTTAGAACATATGGCAGGTCTTGATAACTTCTGTTGGTGTGACCCTGTAGAAGGAGAAAAAAATCCAGATGGACGTTATAAGTTAGCCCAATTAGTAAGGGCTAACATGGCTCTTTACGATTTTACTAAAGCCTATGGGGTGCCTTGTATTTCAGGAAAAGACTCGATGAAAAATGACTATTTGATGGGACTTGGGTTAAACCCAAACGAACCTAATCCCTATGGTGTAGGAACTATACTTCCTGACGGAAGCTTAAAAATCTCTATCCCCCCTACCCTTCTTTTTTCTGTAGTAGCCGTCATTCCTAAGGTTACTTTTGCCCAAACGATGGAGGTAAAAGCTCCAGGAGATCTGGTATATCTTTTAGGTTTAACCAAAGAAGAACTTGCCGGTTCAGAATACTTAAATTTGGTTGGAATAAAGGGAGGTTTTGTTCCTAAACCTGATGCTTTTATTAACAAAAAACTCTATTTAAGATTAAGGAATGCCATCTATGCCGGGCTGGTATCTTCGGCTCATGATGTGTCAGATGGTGGTTTAGCGGTATGTTTGGCTGAAAAGGCCTTTTCTGGTGGTTTTGGGATAATAGTAGACCTCACAGCCGTTGCCTATCAAGGAGAAAAAAGAGAAGACTTTATCCTTTTTTCCGAAAGCCCAGGAAGAATAGTGGTTACGGTAAAAAAAGAAAAAGCTCAAGACTTTGAAGCCCTTATGCAGGGGCTTCCTTTTTCACTTATAGGAGAGACTACCGAAGAACCTTATCTGATGATAAAAGGCTTTGGAGAAAAAGTATTGATTAGAGAACCTCTTAAAGAACTGAAAGAAGCCTGGCAAAAACCTTTTAAAGATTGGTAAAGAAAAGATTGATAAAGGGGTCAAAAACATGCCTCTAAGGGTTTTCTCCTATCCTTCTAAACAAGCAGAAAACTATCTTAAGAAACTTTTGAACCGGGTGGAAACTTTTCCTGCAAAAAAAGAAAAATACGTCAAAAACATAGGAGATAGGGTAAGAAAGTTAGGGGATAAAGCCCTTTTAGAGTTTACCCAGACCTTTGATAAGGTTTTATTAAAACCTTCAGATTTAAAGGTTAAGGAAAGCGAAATAGAAAGGGCCTACCAAGAGGTTTCAGAAGACCTTGTTAAGGCTATCAAGCTGGCGGTAGAAAAGGTTAGAAGGTTTCATGCTAAGCATTTACCTACTTCTTGGTTTATAAAAGAGGAAAAAGAGGTGCTTCTTGGTCAGATGATTACTCCGGTAGAAGCTGCAGGGGTATATATTCCAGGCGGTATGTCAGGAGAGACCCCTTTGATTTCTACGGTAGTTATGACTGCTGTGCCTGCTAAGCTTGCCGGGGTTAAAAAAGTGGTGATGGTGTCTCCCCCAAGAAAAGACGGAAGCCTACATCCAGGGCTTCTGGTTGCGGCTAAAGAGGCTGGAGTTGACGAAATCTATAAAGTAGGCGGTCCTTGGGCTATTTTTGGCCTGGCCTATGGGACTGAAACCTTACCTAAGGTAGATGTAATCTGCGGACCAGGAAACATTTACGTTACTATAGCTAAAAAATTAGTCTCCTCTCAAGTAGGGATAGACATCTTAGCAGGACCAAGTGAGGTGTTGATAATAGCCGATGAAACAGCTAATCCTGAGTTTGTGGTTTGGGACCTTCTTGCTCAGGCAGAGCACGATCCAATGAGCCTTTCAGTCCTTATTACCACCTCTTCTGCCTTGATAAGAGAAGTTAAGCGGCTTATCCCGACAGCCTTAGCTAAGGGTCTAAGAAGTGAAATAGCAGAAAAAGCCTTAAAGCAAAGGGGGGCAATTTTTAAGGTAAAAACCTTGGAAGAGGCCTTTTATCTTGCAAACCTTATAGCCCCTGAGCATTTAGAGCTGATGATAAAAGATCCGGTTGAACATCTCTTTCGGGTAAAAAACGCCGGTGCGGTATTTTTAGGTGCCTTTACCCCTGAAGCGGTGGGAGACTACATCGCAGGACCTAACCATGTCTTACCTACGATGGGACTTGCAAGGTTTTCTTCTTCCCTTTCCCCAGAAAAATTTCTAAAAAAAATAAACTTTATGAAATACTCAAAAGAGGCTTTGGCTGAAGAGGCTGCTAAGGTTATACTTCTTGCCGAAACAGAAAACCTACCTTCTCATGCAGAGGCTATAAGGGTTAGACTAAAAAACTTAGAAAGGGGGGAGTCATGAAAGACCCCTTTTGTTATTACGAATTTTTAGAAGAAATAACAGAACCTATCTCCACCGAGATAGAAACCTTAGGTCCTTGTAAAATACCTAACCCGATGCAACTTTCTCCCTCTTGTTTTATAGAAGATAGCACCCGTATTACCTTGAGACTTAACGTAGATTATTTAAAAACCCAAATAAACCAAAAGAAGCCTGTTCTTTCTTTAGAGGTAGCCGGTCCCAGACCTTACATCTATTTTGACCCTTCTAAGGTAAAGGTAGGTATAGTTACCTGCGGAGGGTTATGTCCTGGGATTAATGATGTGATAAGGTCTTTGGTTATGACCTTATATTATTCTTACGGAGTAAATAAAATTTTAGGGTTTAAGTACGGACTTCAAGGGTTTATCCCTAAGTATGGACATGAGGTGATCGAACTTTCCCCAGATAATGTAAAGGATATCCATTCTATGGGAGGCACCTTTCTTGGTACCTCAAGGGGCCATCAACCGATAGAGGAGATAGTTGACACCCTTGAAAGGTTAAACATAAACCTTCTGTTTATG
This sequence comes from Thermodesulfobacterium sp. TA1, assembly GCF_008630935.1. Classification (NCBI taxonomy): domain Bacteria; kingdom Pseudomonadati; phylum Thermodesulfobacteriota; class Thermodesulfobacteria; order Thermodesulfobacteriales; family Thermodesulfobacteriaceae; genus Thermodesulfobacterium; species Thermodesulfobacterium sp. TA1. Next base: position 761,019 of record NZ_CP043908.1, on the reverse strand, counting down.
ATAGGAGGTGATGGCACCTTCAGGGCAGCCAATAAAATTAAAGAGGAAATAGACAAAAGAGGGATAAAAATCGGGGTGGTCTGTATTCCTAAAACGATAGACAACGACATTTGGTTGGTCTCAAAAACCTTTGGGTTCAACACCGCGGTAGAGATGGCTTGTTATGCCATAAGGTGTGCTCATACCGAGGCCATCGGAGTGCCTAATGGTATAGGGTTAGTAAAGCTTATGGGAAGACATTCGGGTTTTATCGCTGCAGCAGCTACTTTAGCCACAAGAGAGGTAAACTTTTGCCTCATCCCAGAAATGGACTTTGATTTAGAAGGACCTAAGGGGCTTTTAACAGAATTAGAAAAAAGATTAGAAAAAAGAAAACATGCGGTTATAGTGGTTGCAGAAGGAGCTGGCCAAAAGTATGTGCAAAAGGACCCCCCAGAATATGATGCCTCTGGTAACCTTAAGTTAGGTGATATAGGTAAGTTTTTAAAAGAAAAGATAGAGGAATATTTTAAACAAAAAAACATCCCTGTAGTAATACGTTATATAGACCCAAGCTACATCATTAGAAGTGTGCCTGCCAATGCAGAAGACCGAATTTTTTGCGGGTTTTTAGCTCAGTATGCGGTTCATGCAGGTATGGCAGGAAAAACAGGGCTTATGGTAAGCTACCTTAACGACCAGTTTGTACACATCCCTATAAAAGAAGCCGTTAAAAAAAGAAAGCAGGTTAACCTTAACGGCAGATTTTGGTTATCTGTTTTAGAATCTACAGGGCAAGGTCCACTTAAAAACAGCTGATGAAAGGGGCTCACAAGCTAACCTTAATACTTTTTTCTGTTTTTATTCTTTTAGTCTCTCTGGTAGCTTTAGAAAAATTTTATCCTAAGTATGAGCTCCTTACTTATAGTGAGTTTAAAACTCTGGTAAAGTTTGGTTTGGTAGACAACCTTACTTTAAAGCGTTTTGAAATAACCGGGGAATTTCGCCCCCAAGCTGCAGAAAAACTTTATGAGCTTAGAAACAAACCGGTAAAAATTTCTGGTTTTTTCAAGGTTTACCGCACAGAAGACCCTGACCTAATAAAACTACTTGAAGAAAAAGGGATAAGATACCAAGCTAAGCCCGAAAGCAACCATTGGGTTAGTTTGCTTTCATGGTTCATCCCTTTAATTATACTTATTGGTTTTTGGCTCTTCCTTTTTAAAAAATTTACCTCCTCAGACGGAGGTATTATAAGCTTTGGCAAAAGCAAGGCTAAAATTTATGTAGAAAACGAAATTCAAGTAACTTTTAAGGATGTAGCAGGGGTAGATGAAGCTGTAGAAGAATTAAAGGAAATCATCGAGTTTTTAAAAAATCCTGAAAAGTTTACTAAGCTTGGGGCTAAAATTCCTAAGGGGGTGTTGTTGGTAGGACCTCCTGGAACAGGAAAAACCCTTCTTGCAAGGGCGGTAGCCGGTGAGGCTGGAGTACCTTTTATCTCTATTTCTGGCTCTTCCTTTGTAGAAATGTTTGTTGGGGTTGGAGCTGCAAGGGTTAGAGACCTGTTTTTTCAAGCAGAAAAAATGGCTCCCTGCATCATCTTTATAGACGAAATAGACGCTGTAGGGAGGGTAAGAGGAGTTTCCCCTGCAGGAGGCACTGAAGAAAGAGAACACACCCTTACTCAACTTCTAACCGAAATGGACGGGTTTGATCCCAAAAAAGGGGTTATTATCATCGCAGCTACCAACCGTCCAGAAATTTTGGACCCTGCGCTTTTACGGCCAGGAAGGTTTGATAGGGTGGTAGTGGTCGATAGACCTGATTTAAAAGGAAGAGAAGAAATCCTCAAATTGCACTGTCAAAACATACCACTTGGTAAAGACGTAGATTTAAAGGTTATCGCTGCAAGAACACCAGGTATGGTGGGAGCAGACCTTGCTAACGTAGTAAACGAAGCAGCCTTGCTTGCAGCCAGAAAAGGAAAAAGTGTGGTTGAGATGGAAGATTTTGAAGAAGCCATAGACAGGGTAATCGCCGGACTTGCCAAAAAAAATCGTTATATTTCTCACGAAGAAAAAACCAGGATAGCCTATCATGAAGCAGGACATGCGGTAGTAGCCTCTATATTAACCCCACAAGAAAAAGTCCATAGAATCTCTATCATCCCCCGAGGGGTATCTGCCTTAGGTTATACCCTTCAACTTCCTACAGAAGAACGTTATTTAATGACCAAAACCGAACTATTATCCAAGATTTCAGTCCTTTTAGCTGGTAGGGCTGCAGAAGAACTGATTTTCAAGGAGGTTTCTACCGGGGCTCAAAACGACTTAGAAAGGGCTACAGAAATAGCAAGGGCTATGGTAATGGACTACGGAATGAGTGAAATTTTAGGTCCTCAAACCTTTAGAAAAAGAGAACATCTGTTTTTAGACGTTCCTTTTAAGGAAAGAGAACTGGTATCTGAAGAAATCGCCGCACTCATAGACCAGGAAATAAGCCACATTTTAAAAACTTGCTACGAAACCTCTGCCAAAATTCTTTCAGAAAAGATGGCAATTTTAGAAACTATTGTTAAGATTTTAATGGAAAAAGAAGTTTTAGAAGGGGAAGAGTTGGAAAGACTGCTTTATCAAAATCTACAAGGAGGAACTCCTCAATGAGGTCTACCTTTAAACTTTTAACGTTATTTTTTATTATTTTATTGGTTTATAAACCTGGGTTTGGTAGCCTTAGTCCTGAAATTTATGAACAGATTAAAAAGGATTTTTCTCCTGTTTTAGGGCTACTTATTGGAATAGAAGACCGTGAGCTTATTATCGATAAAGGTTTAGCGCAAGGTGTTAAAAATAAGGACATCTTTACGGTTTATAAAAGAGGCAAAAAAATAGTCCATCCTGAAACTCAAAAAACCTTAGGTTATTTGAAAGAACCTGTGGCTAAAATAGAAGTAGTTAGGGTAGATGAACACTTTGCTACCGCAAAAGTTATCTATCAAAAAGAACCTCTAACTGTTCCTATGCCGATTACCAGATATGCAGACCTTAAGGTCCTCATCCTCGCTGAACATCCTAACCCCACAGAAAACCTTTTTCTAATTTTAAAAAACAACCTTCCAGACTGTACTATAATTTTTGACCCAAACCTTAGGTTTAACCAAATAACCCCTGAATACTTGTTAGCCGAAAAATTTGACCTCCTTTTTGTAGAAGAGGAAAACAATATTAAAGTTTACAACTCAAAGTTAGACCTGATAAGATACTATGGAGGCCTTTCTTATCAAAGAGTTTCTGCCTCGACTTACTCTAAACCTGCTTCACCTACCAAAGCAGAGTCTAAACCCTTAGGGGTTTTACAACCTGCCCTTATAGGTAAGACCAAAGGAGAGGTTGTACAGGCTGAGTTTGCTGATATGGATAACGACGGAACCCCTGAAATGGTTTACTTTAATTCCCAAGGACTTTTTATCATCAAGATAAAAGGTGGTCTTTTGGCCCAGTATAAACCCTCTTCAGGAAAAATAGTAAACTTTTCTGTAGGGCCTGCTGGATGGATAGCCTTAAACGTCTACGACGAAAGGGTTGGGATGAAAAGCGAAGTACTACAATATACCAACCAAGGCCTTAATCCGGTTATCACCAACATAAACCTAATTTTAAACTTTGTAGATTACACAGCAAGAGGGATAAAAGATACCCTTTTAGGCCAAACTTTTGACCCTGAAAACTTCTTTGGAAAAGAAGTTTTTATTCTTAAGAGAGAAAACAACCAGCTTATCTACGCAACCAAATTAAACCTTTACGAAGAATACCAAAACATAGGAACGGTTTTTGTAGACTTTGATTTAGATGGACAACCAGAGATTTTAACCTATCTTGCTGACGGAAGGTTAGGCATCTATAAAAACAACCAGCTTCAGTGGACCTCTCCTTATGCAGTTGTCCAGCATTTTTATGAGGTTAGGCTTACAAAAGGGAAAAAAGGTCAAGAAATTGTAAAAAAAATAGTGCTACCTTTTGTAGCCCCTGTGGTTCAAAATGTTGGGAATAAAACCACTGTATTTTTTGCCTCAACAAGTTTTCCTTTAGAAACGGTTAAAAAGGACCTAAAATATCTTCCTTTAGACAGCGCTGTCTCTCAAGTCTTTGTCTTGGGTTTTGAAGGAAACTTCTATTACAAAAACCTTACTTCTGAACAAAGAGGATTTATTACCGGACTTGGAGTCTATGATAACTTTATTTATTTTACGGTAGTTAAAGGGAAATATCCTATAGATACGGAGACAGAGCTTTATAGCGCTATCGTAGGGAATAATCCTTAAAAATTTAAGGAAGTTTTAAAAATTTTACGGTTTTAAAGTTTCCAAGGTTTTAAGGCTAAGGTTTTAAGGCTTTTCTACGGTGATAACCGTATGAACATTCCCTCTGGGATGGAAATCACCTACTACCTTTAATTTTTTAGGTTCTAAAACCTTCCAGAGGGCATCAAAAATCTCGTTGGTTGCGGCTTCGTGAGAAATATAGCGATTTCTAAACTTGTTGAGCCACAGTTTTAAAGACCTTAGCTCGATTATTTTTTCATTTGGTACATATTCAATCTTGATAACCGCAAAGTCTGGATATCCAGACCTGGGGCAAAGACAAGTAAACTCTGGAAAAGTAATGGTTATGGTGTAATCTCTATCTGGATAAGGATTTGGCCAGGGTTCAAGCTTTGCCTGTTCTATAGCTAATTCACCATACCTTTTTTCTTCCATGTTTTTAATTATAACATCTTAACGAATTGATGTAAAGACTTAATGAAGACTTTATCAAAAGATTTCAGTTTTTTGTTGTTTTTTATAAAAAGTAACAAAAAGATAACGAAAACCCATATTTGCTAAAAAAATCACATTACCTTTAATATTTAATTAAAATTTATTAAATTTTTAAATATAAAAAGGTTGTTATAAACAGGAGGTGTGAAATGAAAAAGTTTGAAAACTTAAGTATCAAGGGTAAGCTTTTGATTTTAATTCTTTTTTCTTTAATCGGTTATGTGATTTTTTTCTTATTGCAGTCTTTTTATTTAAAAGAAGCAATTTTAAGAGAAAAGAAATTAGACCTGATGAACAAAGGAGAAATCGCCCTTTCTGTGGTTAAAAATTATTACAACCTTTATCAAGCAGGAAACCTTACAGAGGAAGAGGCTAAAGAAAAGGCTAAGCTTACCTTAAAAAGTCTTCGCTATGAAGAAGGGATTAACTATTTTTGGATAAACGATGGTACTTTACCTTATCCTATAATGATAATGCATCCAACGGTTCCTCAGCTTGAAGGAAAACCTCTTTCTGATTCTAAGTTTAATGTAGCCTATATGAGACAAACAGACCTTTCTGCTAAAGAAGAAAAGGTTAACAACCAAAACCTTTTTACCCTTTTGGTAGAAACTGCCTCCAAAACAGGACATGCTTTTGTGTGGTATAAATGGCCTAAACCATTAAAACAAGGAGGAGTAACCCAAGAGTTTTATCCTAAGCTTTCTTATGTGGTTAAGTTTGAACCATGGAACTGGTATATCGGAACAGGGATATACATAGACGACGTTGATAAAGCCTTTACCCAGGCTATAAAAAGGAACATTATAAAAACGGTTGTAATTATTTTTGGTATTTTATTTATCGTGGTTTTATTAGCCTTTTTATCTGTGCGGTCCATTTCTAATCCGATTTCTGAACTTGAAGAAAAAATAAGGCTGTTTGGACAAGGCAATTTAAACATTCAGTTTAAAACTCAAAGAAAAGATGAGATAGGTAAGATTGCTAACAGTTTAGACGAAGCTGTCAATAATCTTAAAGCCATAATTTTTAGTGTAAAGGATGTTTCAGAAAATTTATCTCAATTAGCCGTTGGTTTAACAAATGCTTCTAATCAGTTTAAAGACAATTTGGACTTGCAAACAGAAAAAGCTTCTCAAATTGCTTCTGCTGCCGAAGAGATGAGCATAACTGTGGTTGACATTGCTAAAAACACAACCAACATCTTAGAAGAATCTAAGAAAACCGCCGAAATCGCAAAAGAAGGAGAAAATTATACTCTTAAAACCGCCTCTGAAGTAAAGATTATCGAAAAAACCACAAATAAGCTTAAAGAGGTTATGTATACCTTAGAAGAAAGAACTAAAGCCATTGAAAACGTAATAGAGTTTATAAAAGACGTAGCCGAACAAACAAACCTTCTTGCCTTAAACGCAACGATTGAGGCTGCAAGGGCTGGGGAACACGGTAAATCTTTTGCCGTAGTTGCAGGAGAGATAAGAAAGCTTGCTGAAAGAACCAACAAGTCTACCGATGAGATAGCAAATACGATAAGAGAGATAAAAGGTGTGGTTTCTGAGGTTAAACAAGAGGTAGAAGACATAGGTAAAAAGGTAGAAAACGGTACCAAACTTTCTGAGGATGCTGCTGCTATCTTAGCTAAGATAGCAGATGCTGCCGAGAGATTGCAAGAGATGATACAGAGCATAGCTTCTGCAACAGAAGAGATGAGTGTAACGTCTGAGGCTGTGGCAAAGGATGTAGGAAGCGTTGCAGAAGGTGTGCAAGAACTAAAGAAAAACATTTCTATCCTTCTTGATACTACAGAAGATATTAAAAAGATAGAAGAGGAATTACGAGAAAAAACCTCTGTTTTTACCCTTTAACTTTTTTAATTTTTAGTTATAATTTTTAATTAAAATCCGTTAAAAGAGGAGAAGGTATGGAAAGAGAGCAGTTGATAAAAGGGATAGTCCTTTACGAGGACAGCGACCATAAGTTTATCTGGTTAGGATGGGAAGAAGAGGAAGAAGAAGGGTTAGTACAAACCAACCAATACTTAATCGTTAATAAAGGAAGAGGAATCCTTCTTGACCCAGGCGGAGTTTATGTTTTCCCAAGGGTTTTAGCGGCTGTTGCTAATTACATAGACATAGAAAATATAGATTATATCTTTTTCTCTCATCAAGACCCTGACGTAAGCTCAGGGATTATTACCTGGTTAGAAAATACCAACGCTAAAGTTTACATAAGCAAACTTTGGATAAGGTTTATTCCTCATTTTGGCTATAACTCTTTAAAACGAACCATTCCTTTAGAGGACAAAGGAGGAGAACTAACCTTACCTTCAGGAGATAAGCTTCTTTTTATTCCTGCTCATTTTCTTCATTCTAAAGGGAATTTTACAGTTTTTGATACGAGAAGTAAAATTCTGTTTTCTGGAGATATAGGGGCTGCAGTTTTTCCTAAAGGAGAAAGGTATCTTTTTGTGGAAAACTTTGAAAATCATGTAAAGCTAATGGAAGGTTTCCATAAAAGGTATATGGGAAGCAATAAGGTATGCAAAAAATGGGTAAATTTAGTAAGACCTCTTAATCCAACCATGATAACACCTCAACATGGTGCCATCTTTAAGGGAGATAACGTGAAAAAATTCTTAAACTGGTTTGAAACCCTTACTTGTGGACTTGACATTATCGACCAAATCTACTAATTAAGGGAGTAAAACATGTTTAAATTCTTTAAACAAGAAAACAAAAAGATAGATAGCTCTTCATTCTCTTCCCCTTATCCTAAGAATGTTAAAAAAATTGCACAAAAACTTTGGAAATTTTCTTACATAAAAAGTCTTTCAAATTATGTTTCTAATGCGCTTATCAAGGCTTTACAACTTTCTCAAGAGTCTGGAAAATACATTTCCTACTTGGTAGAAAGGTTTAATTTTGCCATAAACACCCTTTCTGAAAAAATTTTACCGATTAAAAATGAAACAGACAACTTGGTTAAAAAATCAGAAGAATCTAAAAAGAAAATAAATGTAATGATAGAAGAGGTAAAAGTGATAGAAAGTAGTCTTAAATCTTTTGTAGAAACTTCTCAAAAGATGCAAACCTCTTTTCAGGAGATTAAAAATTCTTTAACAGAAATACATAACATCGCAGAACAAACAACCATACTATCTTTAAATGCCTCTATAGAGGCAGCACGGGTTGGTCTTGCAGGAAAGGGTTTTACCGTCCTTGCAGAAGAAATAAGGAAATTAGCTAATAAAACCAATCAGTTTGCCAAACATATCAACGAAAGTATCCTTTCTGTAGAAAAAAACATCAACTTTTTTACTAACTCAATCTTTACCCTTAAAGAGAATTTAGATAAAAACATAAAAACCTTAAATGAACTGTATACTTTCGTAGAATCTAACTATAAAATGGCAGAAAATGTAGAACATCTAATAAACGACATGTTTTTAGCTATAGAAGACCAGGCTAAAATTACAGAAGAGATTACTCAAAACATGCTAAATCTTTCAAAAAATTTAGAGATAACAGAAAAGCAGCTCAAGTCTATAGTAATACAATTTAAGAAAATTTAAAATATATTGATTTTAGCCGGTTTTTAACTTTTACCCATTACCTTAATTTTATAAGTAACTTTTCCATTATCAAAATTTTCATGCTGTATCATAGAATTTAAGGTATCGGATGTGGACCCTTTATTTTATGGGTATATTGTTTTAAAATTTTAATTTATGAAAATCAAAACTTGCTTTATCTGTAAAAAACAAAGCCTGGTTATTTCTCAAACTATTGGTGTATGCATAGACTGCGTAAGGCTAAGGTTTAAAGAAGCAATTCCCTTTATTCAAAAAGCACATACTAAAACAAGAGAAATCTTTAATCTACCTAAAATTATTCCTAAGGAAAGCGAAGGAAAAACTTGTTCAATCTGTTCTCTCTCTTGTAAAATTCCTGATGAAGGTTTCGGATATTGCGGACTTAAGAAAAACAAAAAAAATTTTTTATCGGGTTGTGATGCACGATTAGCTAAGGTTTCTTGGTATTTTGACCCTTTACCAACAAACTGTGTTGCAGACTGGATTTGTCCAGGAGGCACAGGTATAGGTTATCCCCAATACGCTTACAAACCTTCAGCTGAACAAGGCTACTATAACCTTGCGGTTTTCTTTCATGCCTGTAACCTTAACTGCCTTTACTGTCAAAACTGGCGTTTTAGAGAGCTTACTTTTTCGAGTAAATGGGTTAGTATAGACTCTATGCTTTCTATTCTTAATGAAAAGATAGCCTGTGTATGTTTCTTTGGAGGGGACCCATCTCCTCAAGCCCACTTTGCCATAAAGTTTAGCCAAAAAGCTTTAAAAATAAAAAAAAAATAAAATACTTCGCATCTGCTGGGAAACAAACGGATTGTTTTCAAAAAATTTTTTAAAAAAAGCGGTAGAACTTGCTTTAGAATCTGGTGGGATCGTTAAATTTGACTTAAAAGCCTTTAGTAAAGAAGTTCATTTTGCCTTGACTGGGTACGGAAACGAAATAATTTTAGAAAACTTTGCGGAGGTAGCTCAATATTTTAACCAGAGAAACGAAGTTCCTTTACTTACAGCAAGTACCCTTCTTGTCCCAGGATATGTTGATGAAAAAGAGGTGGAAGGAATAGCAAAGTTTATTGCAAGTTTAAATCCAGAAATTCCCTATAGGTTGCTTGCCTTTTATCCCCATTTTTATATGAAAGATTTGCCTCTTACCTCAAAAGTTTTTGCCCTGCGTTGTATTGAAATTGTAAAAAATGCAGGCTTAAAAAAGGTATCTATAGGTAATATCCATTTATTGACTTAGTTTTTTAAAAACCTTTAAACTGCCTTGGTGGTTAGTTTTGTATAATATGTTTTAAAGCATTCTTTATTTCTGGATAATTAAACGTAAAACCTTCTTTTATCAATCTTTCTGGATAAGCTTTTATACTGGCAAGGATACTTTCAGCCAGTTCTCCTAAAACTAACTTTAACATAAATTTAGGAACCCTAAAAAAGGCAGGCTTTCTTAAAACCTCAGCCAAAGCCCTGGTAAATTCTTTGTTGGTTACAGGTTGAGGAGAAGTAAAATTAAAAACTCCTTCAAGGTCTATTTCTATCAAAAAAAGCAACCCGGCTACTAAATCCTGGATATGTATCCAGGAAAACCATTGTTTTCCGTTGCCTAAGGTTCCTCCTAATCCCCATTTAAACACAGGTAAAACCTTCTTTATCATCCCTCCCTTTCCAAGCACAATCCCAAAACGAGTTATAGCAACCTTACATCCTTTTTCTTTAGCTGCATTTGCCTTTTTTTCCCATTCTACACATACCTTAGCCAAAAAATCATCCCCTGGTGGGGCTGTCTCGTCTACCAAAACATCCCCTCTATCTCCATAATATCCTATGGCTGAAGCGTTTACTAAAAAAGAACCTTCTTTTAAAGAGTTAACGATGTTCTCTGTAGATTTAATCCTGCTTTCTAAAATCAGTCTCTTGTACTCTTCAGTCCATTTTCCAAATATGTTTTGGCCGGTTAAATTGATTACTACTTCAAACTTCGGAACTTCAGCTTGCCAACTTCCTTCTTTTACAGGATCTCCTACGATAAAATCACAACCTGAGAATCGAGTTTTAACTTTTTCTAAATCTCTTACCAAGAGGGTTGGTTTAAAACCTCGGTTTAACAGTTCAGACACCAAATAACCACCAACAAAACCTGTCCCACCAACCACAAGTATCTTTTTCATCATAAGGGTTATCCTTATCGATTTTTATTTTTATATAAAATTTTATCTTAAAAAAACTAAAAAGTAAATAAGACCTACTAAAATTCGATAAACCCCAAAGACAAAAAAACTATGTTTAGCGATAAACCTAAGAAAGGTTTTAACGGTTATTAAAGCGGTAATAAAGGCAAAGATAAAACCTACCAAAAGGGTTTGCCAGTCCTGGAAAGATATTTCTGAGTAGGATTTAAATAAATCATAACTGGTTGCAGCAAACATGGTTGGAAAAGCTAACATAAAAGAAAATTCCGCCGCAGCCTTTCGGTTAAGTCCTACCAACATCCCTCCTATGATGGTTGCTGCAGAACGAGAAACCCCAGGAACCATCGCTAAAGCTTGAAAAATTCCTATTAAAGGGGCTTTCTTCAGGCTAACTTCCTTAACATCTTCCATTTTCTTACCCTTCTGAAAGAGTCTATCTACAAATAAAAGAACTACTCCTCCTAAAATTAAGTTTATTACTACTAAAAGGTCATTACCTATAAAAAATTTTTTAATAATTTTATACAGCAGAAAACCTAAAACCCCTGTAGGAATAAAGGCTAAAATAATCCTTTTCCAAGTTTCAAAATCTTTTAAAAACCTCTCAAAATAAAGAAACAAAATCGCAAGAATAGAACCCAACTGAATGGCTATTTCAAAGGTCTTGGTAAAGTTAGTATGAGGAATTCCTAAGATATGAGCGGTAAGGATAAGATGGCCTGTAGAAGAAACAGGTAAAAACTCGGTTAAACCTTCTACTATCCCTAAAATCGCCGCATGAATAAGATCCATAAAGAACCTCCTGATTAAGATAAATATTTCAAGTTATTCACCTAACCAGCCTTTTATTTTTCTTAACTTTTGTTAAATTGATTAAACATAATCGATTTTTTGGTTTATACAACAAACAATTTTGATGATCCTATAAAAGATTTTTAATAGAAAGGGAGAAAAAATGAGGTATCGTATCGTTTATTTTGGAAGTCCAGAGTTTGCCATCCATCCTCTTGAGGGTCTTTATGAGAAAGAAAAAGTTCTTGCAGTAGTTACCCAACCAGACAAGCCCCAAGGAAGAGGATTAAAAACCTTACCCTGTGCGGTAAAAAGTTGGGCTTTAGGAAAAGGGCTTTATGTATTAGACCCTCCAAAGATAAAAGGAAACGAAGAGTTTTTAAAGGCTTTAAAAGACTTATCTCCAGAGCTTATCGTAGTTTGCGCTTATGGGAAGATTTTACCTAAGGAAGTCTTAGAGGTCCCTAAGTTTGGATGCTGGAACATACATGCTTCTTTATTACCTAAGTATAGAGGGGCTTCTCCTATCAACTGGGCTATTTTAGAAGGAGAAAAAGAGACAGGGATAACCATCATGCTTATGGATGAAGGCTTAGACACCGGTCCTATCCTTTTACAAAAAAAAATACCTATAAATCCAGAGGATAACGCCTTAACCTTATCCCAAAAGCTTAGCCAACTTGGAAAAGAAGCTATCTTAGAAGCCATAGAACTACATAAAAAAGGTTTATTAAAACCTACTCCTCAGCCTGATGAAGGGGTTTCTTATGCACCTTTGCTGAAAAAAGAGGACGGATTTTTTACCTTCGAAGACCCTGCCTGGCTTATAGAAAGAAAGGTAAAAGCCTTTATCCCATGGCCTACAGCCTATACCTATATCCAGGGAAAAATCTTTAAGGTTTACCAGGCGAAAGCCCAACCTTCCGAAAAGGAAATCCCAGGGAAAATTCTAAGAATAAACCAAGAAGGGCTTTTGGTGGCAACCTCAGAAGGAGCTATTCTGTTGATAGAAGTCCAGCCAGAAGGAAAAAAAAAGATGTCTGGGTTTGAGTTTGCCTGCGGCAGAAGGTTTAAACCTGGAGACCTCCTTATTTAAATTGCGGAAGTTTTCCTTTATGTAACACCTGTAATAAAGGCGAAGCTAAGAAAATAGAACTGTAGGTTCCAACGATAAAACCTATGGTTAAAGCTAAAGCAAAATCTCTTATCACGACCCCTCCAAACAAAAGAAGGCTCAAAGACCCAAAAAGAGTAGTAAGCACTGTGATTATCGTTCGAGAAAATACATCGTTAATACTCTTGTTGATAAGCTGATCAAAGTTAGCAAAACTGTATTTTTGCAAGTTTTCTCTGATACGGTCAAAAATTACCACCGTGTCGGTTAAAGAATAACCTGCCAAGGTAAGAAGGGCTGTAATAAAAAGTAGGTTGATTTCTTTTCCTAAAAGATAAAACAAAGCAAAAGTTACTAAAACATCGTGTAAAGTCGCTAAACCTGCAGCTATACCAAAATAAACGTTAAACCTAAAGGCTAAATAAACGATAATACCTAAAAGTGAGCCTAAAATGGCTAAAGCGGCTTTGTGTTTTAATTCCTTACTTATGGTAGACCCTATCTCCTCTTTGGCAACCACACTAAATTTATAATCCGGTAAATTTTTATTTAAAACTGAAAGAATATAATTTACTTCATCTGTAAGACTTTCCTTACTACTTTTTACCTTAAGAAGCACCATGTTTTCCTTTTTTATGTCCTGGAGCATAAAATCTTTTATTCCATTTTCTTCGAGGGTTTTTCTTAATAATTCTAAGTTAGGGGTTTTTTCACTGGAAAGATAGATTATCGTTCCTCCTGTAAAATCAATGCCCAAATTGGCTTTACCTAAAAACGCCTGCACCATCCCCAAACATCCAATCAAAGAAAGGATTAAAGATAAAATAGCAAAAGGTTTCTTAAACTTCATAAAATTAAAGTTTGGATTTTTGATTAATTCAAAAAACTTTACCTTAAATTCTTTACCTTTTTCATAAAGATATTCGTAAAAAATCTTGGTTACAAAGATAGCGGTAAAAAGATTTACTAAAATAGAGATAGATAAAGTCACTGCAAACCCTCTGATAGGACCGGTGCCAAAGATAAAAAGGATTAAAGAGGTGATAAGGACGGTTACATGGGCGTCAAAAATAGTCACAAAAGTTCTAGAATATCCTTGAAAAATCGCAGAAAACTCTGTTCTTCCTGTTCTTAATTCTTCTCTTATCCTTTCAAAAATAAGTACGTTTGAATCAACCCCCATACCTATGCTAAGGATAATACCTGCAATTCCTGGAAGAGTAAGGGTAGCTTGGAAAGCAGAAAGCAGGGCTAAAAGAAAATAAACGTTTAACACCAAAGCAATAACCGCGATTACCCCTGATATTTTATAATAAATAGAGGTAAAGACGATAACCGCAGTTGCTCCTATCAATCCTGCTATTATACCTTTTTTGATAGAGTCAGCACCTAAGGAAGGACCTATAGTAATATTTTGTAAAATCTTTACCGGAGCTGGTAAAGCCCCTGCCCTTAAAACTAAAGCCAGGTCAGAGGCTTCTTGCATAGAAAAACTTCCGGTAATTTGGGCCTCTCCCCCTGAAATTTTTTCTTTAATTACCGGAGCTGACCGAACCACTTCGTCAAGCACAATCGCTAAACGCCTGCCTACATTTTCTGCAGTAATAAGTTCAAATATCTTTGCTCCTCTTGAATCAAACTGGATCCATACATAAGGCTCGTTATTCTGCGGATTAATCCTTACCTGGGCGGTTTTTAAATAAGTTCCTGTTAGCATGACCTCTTTTTTTAGCACGATAGGCTTTTTGATAACCTTTCCGGTTTCCCTATCTTTTTCAACCACAAAATAAAATTGAGAATCTTGAGGTATATAAGAAGAAAGGACTTTTCTCCATTCTTCTATTGGGGCATCCAGAGAAATTTTACCTGATTCTACCAAAGACCTAACCAAAACTTCTAAATCAAGCCTTTGCATCGTCTCTTCGTCTACCAACCTAAACTCAAGTTGAGCGGTTTGTCCTATAATATTTATAGCTCTTTCTGGGTCTCTAAGCCCTGGTAGCTGAACGACTATCTTGTCTTTCCCTTGTTTGGTGATAACCGCCTCTGAAACCCCAAACTGGTCTACCCTGTTTCTTATTACTTCTAAAACCTGGGTTAAAAGGTTTTCTTTTATATAATCAATCTGTGTCTTAGATAAGGTTACCTCAACTAAAAAGACGCTACCTTCTTGGTATTCTTTGGCTATGGTTATCTCTTTAAAACCCTTTAGAACCTCTTCCTTAAAAGCCACCACATCTTTTTGGTCTTTAAACTTAAAAACAGCGCTGAGTCTATCTATCGATACGTCGTAGGTAGAGGAAACTAATTTATTTAGTTGAGCTTTAATGTCTTGAATATAGTTTTCAAATTGGTTTTGCATAGCTTTATCCATGTCAGGCTGTAAAACCAGATGGACCCCACCTTTTAAATCAAGTCCAAGCTTAAGCTCTCCTCGATAGACGTATTTTTTGAACCAAGGAGGAAGGTTAGGCACAAAAGTAGGTAAAAGTAAGAGACCGGCAAATCCTATCAAAAAAAGAAGAAAAAGGATTTTTAACTTGAGTTTTAGAGACAACCTTTACCTCCTGATGTCTTATTTTCCACAGCCTAAGGCATAACTAAACCAACTTAGATTATAGTCTAAAAGTTCTATAAAGCTACCTTGAAACCTATAGGTTCCTCCAGACCAAAGTTTTATCACCTCTACTCCTTTATTTTTAAACCAAGAAACATAGCGTTCAAACTCCGGGTCGGTTAAAAAAACAACCTTAGGATGCCTTTTTTCTACATTTTGTAATATCTCTGTAAGAAGTTTTACGCTAGGCTCCCCTTCTTTGTGATGTCCCTTAATAAGGGTTTTTTCTTTTATTCCGTAAGGCTCTAATAGATATCCAAACACAGGATGTCCTAAAATATAGACCTCTTTATACCTGCAATTTCTTAAGCTTTTAGCCTTTTCTTCTAATTTAACAAGATTGTGCAAAAACAGCTGCAACCTTTCATGATAAAAATCTCGGTTAAAAGGGTCTCTTGTCTCTAAAAAATTAACCAAATTTGAAACGAGCGCCTTAACCCTGCTTAAATCAAACCACAAATGCGGGTCTTTAAACCTGGTTTGTCCTTGCGCTAAAGTTAGTAAAGGTTTATTAGCCCTTATTTGATAGGTTTTCATAGCCCAATGTTCTGTACCTACGATAATCACCAAGTCTGCCCTTCTAATAAAGTTCCATTGAGAAGGAGTAGGCTCAAAACTATGAAAATCTTTGTTTTCAGATTGTAAGGTAATAACTTGATGCTTGGTAGAAACTATTTCTTTTACGATTTTTTCTAAAGCTGAGTTTGAAACCACAAGATTAAGGGCTAAGACTTTATTATTTCCCAAAAAAATAAAAATTAATAAAACACATAAAATTTTAAGGACTTTCATAAACTTCTCCCTAAGCTTATTTATCGTTTTAAAGATAACACGTTAGTTTTCTATGTCAATTTTTAGAAGATACTATTAATATTGTGAGTTTAAATTTATAAACGTAACCAAAGAGTTTTCATGAAAAGTTATCTAATCAAATTCATAGGAAAAATAGATTTTTAGTCCTTTGGTCTCGGCATAATTTCTAACTTGAGGAGAAGTTTGATGGGTAACCAGGACCAACACTTTTTTCTCTGGGAAAAACTTTTCTAACCTTTGCACTCGCTTGATAAATTGGTCTATATCAGATTTTTTAAGCTGCGCCTTGGCCTCACCTATAATAACTACAGGTTCTTCCCCAAGTTTGCCCCTACCTAAAATATTTATTTCTTCATATTTATTGGGTAAAACCTCTATATAGTCTCTTATGATCCTTCCTTCAACTTCAACGTTAAAATCCCTTTTAAGTAGTTTAGGAAGGTATTTATACGCTTCGTTTTCTAAAACATACCCTACGGTGTGTGCTAAACCACCGAGTTGTTCCCTTGTGATTTTATGAGCCTCTGCCAGCTTTTTATGAGATACCACAAGCTCTGCTACGATTTGGGAAAGACTTTTCAATTCTTCCTCAGTCCTCTTCTGAGCCTCTGCTAACTCATTTACTTTTTCTGCTAATCCATTTACTCTCTCCTCAGTCCTCTTTTGAGCTTCCGCTAACTCATTTACTTTTTCTGCTAATTCATTTACTCTCTCCTCAGTCCTCTTTTGAGCCTCCGCTAACTCATTTAGTCTCTCCTCAGTCCTCTTTTGAGCTTCCGCTAACTCATTTACTTTTTCTGCTAATTCATTTACTCTCTCCTCAGTCCTCTTTTGAGCCTCCGCTAACTCATTTAGTCTCTCCTCGGTCCTCTTCTGAGCTTCCACTAACTCATTTAGTCTCTCCTCGGTCCTCTTCTGAGCCTCCGCTAACTCATTTAGTCTCTCCTCGGTCCTCTTCTGAGCTTCCGCTAACTCATTTAGTCTCTCCTCGGTCCTCTTCTGAGCTTCCGCTAACTCATTTAGTCTCTCCTCGGTCCTCTTCTGAGCTTCCGCTAACTCATTTAGTCTCTCCTCGGTCCTCTTCTGAGCCTCCGCTAATTCTGTTACAGCTTTTGTAAGGTTTCTTACCTCATTTTTAAGTTCAAGAAAATCCTCTCTTCTAACCATTTCTCCCAAAAATTTAACCAATCGTATAAAAGCGGCTTTTGTTTTAGGGTCTAACTCTTCCAAAGTTTCGTAAAGGTCTATCGGTATTACTTGCATATTTCTCTCCTAATTTATAAAAATAATTTTAATCACAACCTAAAAACTTATCAAGTCTTTAACAATATTGTCTCATTAGTTATGTAAAGTTTTGAGGAATAGAAAAGGGCATAGGAGCTTCCCTAAAGATTAACACAAAAAATTACCTACCTTTTCATTCTTTAGAAGAATTTTTAACCTTGTTTCATAAGACGCTCAACAAGCTACTTAAAAAATATCTTGGAAAATCTTATACTTGAGGTGGTAAAGATATCTCCTAAGAAAAGGGTCAACTGAGAGGTTATTATACTTGATCTTGAAAGAACTACCAAAACTATAGATATTTTAAAAAATAATAGACGAAATAATCGCACCAATGAGAACTACATAAAAAATATTTATTTTTTTATAAAGAGCTAAAAAACTCCCTAAGGCTATCGTTAGTTTTAAAAAATTCCACTCTACTAAAATAATAAATTTAAAAGTTGCAAAAAGAAGTAAACCCGAAAAAGAGGCTAAAAGCCCTTTTTTTGCTCTTAAAAAGATTTTTGAATTTCTTATTTTTTCAGAAATTTCAGAAGCAAAAGCCATTATTATAAAAGAAGGGATAAAAACTGAAATTGTGGCTACTATAGCACCTAAAAAACCTCTTATTAAGTATCCTACAAAGGTTGCTGTAATGACGATAGGTCCTGGGGTTATCTGTCCAAGGGCAATTCCATCCATAAAGGTTTTACTATCAAGCCAATGTAGTCTATCTACAATTTCATGTAACATCAAAGGTACAGAGGCGTATCCTCCTCCAAAGGCAAAAAGATCTATTTTCATCATAATCAAAGAAAGTTTGAAAAGAAATTTGTCCAAGAAATAAAGAAAAATTAATCCTATAAATAGGATTAAAATAAAAATGCCTACAAAATTAAACTTTTTTGAGTTTTGGAATTTATGGTCAGGAGTGTCTTTAAAAATTATTTGAGAAAGAAGAAAACAAGCTATAATTATCAGGAAAGGACTAATTTTAAAAAGAAAAAGCAAAAAAGAAAAAATAGCTACGATTATCTTACCTACTGATTTAATTACAGGTTTTGCAAAACTTAAAAAAGCATTAGCAACAATAGCAACAACTATTGCTTGTAGACCAGCAAAAATAGAGATAACCTCTGGAAGGTTATAAGTTTTGGTATAAACATAGGATAAAAAAAGCATAAGCAGAAAAGCGGGAAGTCCAAAAGATATAAAACTAACAAGCCCACCTATATTTCCTCTGGTTTTAAATCCAACATAAGCTACAACTTGCATAGCAGTTGCACCTGGAATAGCCTGAGCAAGGGCAACTCCTTCCTGAAAGGTTTTTTCATCAAGCCATTTCTTTTTATCTACAGCTAAGTCCTGGATGTAGGCAACCATCGCAGGACCACCAAAAGCAGTAAGCCCAAGTTTTAAAAAAGAGAAAAATAAGTCTCTTATTCTAATAGGTTTCATTTTGTTTAAATTATACCTTTAAAGATTAAACATTAATCGTAAGAAATACCCTAAAATATTTACTTAGAGTTAATCATATTAATAATTCCAGATTTTACAAGCTTCTCTAAAACTTTTCTTTGCCTTTCGTTTAACTTCTTCATCTGAAAATTCCAAAATTATTTCCCAGAGGTTTCCGTTTCTTTTGTTTATCTGCTGGTAAACCTTAAAAGTGGAATAATCGTTTTCAAAACGATCTTACAGAGGATGGAACAATTGCACAACACATTCTTTCGCGAGACACGATAATAAACGCTTCAAGCTTAAACTTAGCTAATCTTAGCCTCACTTCAAGTCATGTCTCAAGAAAAACCACTTTCTAATCTCAATGGCTATAAAAGTCAAAACTGGAATGAACATCACATAAAGGAGCTCTCTAATACCAAGGATTACAGCGTGAAAATAGTGAGGAATCGCATAGATAGCCATAAGCTGAAGCAAGCCACCTATGAGGACTCCCAAGTATATGTAGGGATTTAGTTGCATGTACTGGACTGGATTTTTAAAGAAAGGCTTCTCGCCAATCTCTTGGATACCAACAGCCCACTGAGTAACTGCTGCTGAGGTAAAGCTTATAGTCAGAGCAACTTCGTAGGGATAAATATTCACAAGATATTTGAACAAAAAGAAATGAGAAAAAGCCATAAATAAACCATTGTAGACTATTTTGAACATCTGTTCTTTACCTAAGAAAACTTTCTCCGGTTTCTTAGGCTTTTCCTTCATGGGTTCCCCTTCATACTTAGTGAAGGGATAGGCTTTATCTTGAGCCCCATCGGTTACAAGGTTTATCCAGAGTATTTGCGTGGCGTAAAGCGGCAAGGGCAAGCCCATGATAATGGCTAAAGAGTTGTATAACACCTCAAAGACACTGGTAGAAAAAAGATATCTTATGACTTTAGATATATTTTTAGCAATGAGCCTCCCTCGCTTGATGGCATTAACTATTATCGCAAGGTTGTTGTCGGTGATGATCATCTTTGCGGCATCCTTTGCCGCTTGAGAACCCGAACCCATAGCTATGCCAAGGTCAGCCACCTTGAGGGCTGGCACATCGTTTACACCATCACCGGTAACCACTACGATTTCCTTCTTTGACTGAAGCACCTTTACAATACGGTATTTGTCATCAGGTACGGCCCGAGCAACTACTGAGACCCTTTTTAGGACCTCATAGAGCTCATCATCATTATACTTAGCGAGATCTTTCCCCTCTATCGTGAGGTCATTTTTAGAATGAAGACTCACCATCTCCGCTACTGCTCTTGCGGTGAGTAAATTGTCACCGGTTATCATTATAACCTTTATGCCAGCCTTTTTTGCTTGAAGGATAGCCTCCTTTACCCCTTCCTTTGGTGGGTCAAGAAAACCCATTAGGCCTAAGATCTGAAATCTTATTTCATCAACGTTTTTCGGTACGTCCTTTAGTCTTGCATAGCCAAAGGCTAAAACCCTTAATCCCTTTTTTGCAAGACTATCATGAATGGCAAAAAATTCTGTTGGACATTCACCTTCGCACATCTTAGAAAGGCTCTCAAAAGAACCCTTGATGTAGAAATCTATCCCCCCTTCTTTGGCTATTACCGCAGTAGCCATGAACCGCTTTTTCGTGTCAAAAGGCTCTTCCCAGACTCTTGGGTATTCTTCTCTTAAGACTCTGTAGTCAACCTCTTTGTCCTTTAACCATTCAAGAAGGCTCACTTCCAATGGATCGCCCTTTCCCTCACCATCTACAAGCTCAGCATCGTTGCAAAGGGCACAAGCTAAGATGAATTTTTCTTCATCAATGGTTACATAGTCAGCAACCTTAAGCTTCCCTGTAGTGATAGTTCCGGTTTTATCAGAACATATGAAGGTAGCACTACCTAAGGTTTCAACCGAAGGAAGGTACTTTGCTAAGACATTCTCTCGAGAAAGCCTTATGGCTCCTATAACCAGCGTTATGGTAACCACAATTGGAAACCCCTCAGGCACAGCAGACACAAGCTGAGCTATGGCAAAAAATACGATAGTTTTGGCTTCCCTTCCCTGGTGAATACCAATTAGAACGAGTACAGAGAGAAGAAAAACAAGAATAATGACCCACCTTTTACCTAAAGCGCCGAGAGCCTTAATGAGTGGGCTCTCAGGCGACTTTTCCTGCATCTTCTTAGCAATCTTCCCCACTTCGGTATTTTCTCCAGTAGCATACACCAGAGCGATGGCTTTCCCCTTAACAACCGTTGTTCCCTTGAAGACAAGGTTTTTTCTTGCATGGATTGGGGTATCCTCTTTAAGAACTACTTGGGCTATTTTCTCTGCAGGGATAGACTCTCCGGTAAGCAGAGCCTCATCTACCATCAAGCCTGTAGCAGAGATTAGTCTTAGATCAGCTGGCACAACATCCCCTTCTCCAAGCAAAACTACATCTCCAGGTACAAGCTCCCTTACATCCACCTCTACTTCTCTGCCATCCCTTAAAACTCTTACCTTAGCCTGAGCAAGCTTCCTCAAAGCCTCAACGGAAGCAAGAGCCTTTAACTCTTGATAGAAGCCTATCAAGCCGTTAGCCAAAACCAAACCAAAGATAACTATGGCATCTTTTAGGTCTCCAAGAAAAAAAGCTAAAAACCCGGCACAAATTAAGATCAAGATGAAGGGACTGGTAAACTGCCTGATAAAAACCTTAAGCTTGTTTTCTTTTTCTTCCTTTAACTCGTTGGGACCATAAAATTGCAACCTTCTTTTTACTTCATCCTGAGAGAGACCACCAACTGAAGCAGAAAGCCTTTGCAAAGCCTCATCTACGGTAAGTTGATGCATCATCTCTTTGATCTCAGAAATTCTTTTGTTGTAAAGATTATATCGTATTATACTCTTTTAGGCAAAAAATCCAAAGTATTCTCTCTGTTTCACTTCCCCTTAAAATTCCTCTCAAATTGATCCGTTGTATAAATATAACAATCCTTTTTTAGACACTACAATTATTTGAGGTATTAAAACATGTTGCCTATTCTACAAAAAATTGCTCTCTAATCTCGTTTAAAGAAATTAGAGAGCAATTTAAGCTTATTTTTTGGGCTTTTGGTTTATAAAGTCTATTCTTCTCTTATTACCATATAAATCACGCTCCATTGAAGGCCTCGTTGATTGATAGGGTCGTTATATATGTCTGCTTTTCTTATAGACAGGTGGTCGTAGTTTCCAATAGAGGAGACTAAAGCTCTATCTAAAGGAGGTGGATTGCCGTTTCCTGTGGTAATCTGAAGCAAGGTTTGATGGTCAAAATAAGAGAGATAAGGAGGATAAAGGTCATCACTTTTTGCCGCTATCTTTTGAAAGATTACTATAGTATCCCAAACAGCCCCTACGTTTTTGATGGCTTCATCCCATTTTTTATCATAAATGGCTTTAGCCAAGGAAAGAGCTCCTACTGTAGCATTAACTATTTCATCCCTGCTGGGTGAACCAGAATCCTTTTCTAAAACCATGTATACAAAAATAAGCGGAGAATTTACTTCTATAGCCTGCGTTTTGTTTGAACCTCCTCCATAGACGTTTACATCTTGAGAAAAAAGCCAAGAATCTCCCTTTTCTACCCCCTTCCCTTCATCAGTCCTTCCGTATGTCTCATAGTTTGGGCCAAAGGCTGTCCACAAAACATAAGGTTCTTCTCCATCACATCCTCTTTCCCAACCTTCGTCATCGGCACAACGATGGGACATAATCCCTAATAATCTAATTTTATACTTCTCGTTTGCCCCAAACTTTTTAACCACCAAACTTTTATCACTCCAATCTCCAATTTTTTCATCTATAGAAAAAACACCGACCCATATTGGAAGTTCCTTTTGATTACTTAGCTTAGGTAAGGTTAGCAGATAACTTCCTGTATTAGGAATATTTCCTATCACATACTGACCTCCTTGCCACTTTAAAATCAGTTTAACCTGTTGCTGATAGTTAGCACTTTCCCATCTTATGTTATAAGTTTTTCCCTCTTCCCAAGTATCATCACCGTTAGGATAGATTATATGTATCCTTGGTCCATCGGTAGGTATTCTGTCAACTTTCCCTTCTAATCCTTCTAAGGAAGATTTTTTATCTATTTTTTCTAACCTCAAAAACTTGTTTATAGTTTCTCTTTTAACCGGTTGGGTTTCCCCTATTTTTAATACTTCTCGGTTAACGATCCTTCTTTCTAATTTATGCTCATATTTAGTAAGGGTTTCAGAAACGTTTACTACTAAAGACTGCGGAACCTTTAAGCCTGATAGGTTTTTAGCCAAGCTTTCTTCAAACTCTGACTTGCCACCTGGATAACCTTTTATATGCCTCTTAAGTAGTTGAGACACTATCCACAACATTTCGGGATTTTTAGCGTTTTCGATGGCTTCCTCTATCTCAGTTTGTTGTTTTTGCAGCTGATAAGCCATCTTTTTAGCATGGTCGGTAGAAGAAACATAAACCGTTCCTTTGAGTATATGAGAACTTTCATTTTTCAAAATACCTTTTGCCTGTGTAAACCCTGAAAACTCACTCCCTACTTTTAACCAAAACTTGTACCTACTGCTTAATCCTTCTACCGGATAAAAAACTTTTTGTACCCCTAAGTTGTTTTTAAGTAAAAGAATAAAAGAAAGGTCCTTGGTTTTTGTCTCTTTATTTTGCTCATAAACTAAAGTTTGTAAAACCTCTTCTACCTTTTTAGGGTCTGATATAGGTACCTTTTTAAGCAAAGGTTTTTGTATCGTAAGTTTTTCAGGAACAAATTTAACTGAGACCTCTGTCCCTCCTTTTTGCAAAGGAACATAAAACTCTAAGGTTTCTCCTGGTTTTAATTCCAAATTAAGCTTAGAAATCTTTACCGCTTCAGAAGGTATAGGGTCTGTATGTCCTAAAACAGCTTTTTTAGGAGCTATCCATTGAAGTTGAACTGGTTGACTAACTTTTTGTAAAGTCTGTTTCTGTAAAGTCTGAAAAGATTGAACCCTCAGAGGTTGGACCACCAAACCCAAAAAAATTAAGCAACTTAAAAATAATAAACTTTTTTTCATGATTTACCTCCTATCCTCACATTTACCTACCCATTTACCTTGCATGGTTTGAACAAACTCAGTATCTTTACTTTTAACGATTACACGTCCATCAAACTGGTCTCCTTTGTAAACCATAGAACCCTGGTTAACGATTGTTTCTCCCTCCTCTTTACATTCCATAATCCAAGAAATACTGTTTCCTTTCACCTCCTTTTGCTTATAAACACAGTTCTGGTTTGAAGAGGACATAGCTTGCCCTTGGATAGGGATAGCCTCATCTTTAGTAATACATTGGGTATAGACCTGATTAGGAAGTTTTCCAGGGTATGAAGAAGACTCCATGCTAACCGTTATTTCCCATTTTCCTTCTTTTAAGTCTATACCTGAACTCTTACTAACTTCCTTTTTACTACAGGCTGTTCCCCAAAGTCCTAAAAACAAAATAAAGAACAAAAACAACTTTTTCATAAGATAACCCCTCATAATTTTTTAATTTTTTCATCTAATTTTAGTTTAAGAAACTTTCCCAAAAAAAGTCAAATCCCTTTAGACCTAATTAGGTCTTCTTTTCTTGGGTTTTTCTTTATTTTTTAAATTTTTTAATTAAATTTTATAATTTTATAATTTTATAAAATTGTAAAATTTAAACAGAAGACTTGAATAAAAGACTACTTGAAGTCTATCGGCTAAAGTCGATGGTCTTGCACCTCGGCGTGCAGTCAGTCAAAGATATTGCGCTCATAAATAAGCCAATCACGAGGAGTAAGCGACAGCGCGTTCTATATCTTCATATAGTTCAGATCAAGCGCTTAGAGCTGCACCGCAGCCGACCAGGGTTGTGCAAGGGGACTAACTTGACAACTTTTAGAGCGCCCCCAACGGGATTCGAACCCGTGTCTCTGGCGTGAGAGGCCAGTATCCTAGTCCACTAGACGATGGGGGCTTTTTGAAACTTTAATGTTTAAAAATATAAATGGTTTCTATCTTTTGTCAAGTAAATTTAGTAAGGGTTGTTTAAAAAATATTATGAAGCTCTATCTCTCGGCTCAAAAATAAAGAGGTAGTTTCCTTGTTCGATAATATTAAAATCACAAATTACAAAGATATACCTCTTTTGCTTAATTCAAGCTTGGTTGAAGAAAAAACTTCCTTTGACTTTCTAATAACGTTTTAAAAAAAAATAAACCTTCAAAAAAATTTTTTTATTAGATAAAAGAGAAGACATTGATATCTTTAAAACCTTTAACTAAAAAAATCAGTCTTGACTTTTTGTACAGTTTATTATATAAAACAAGTAAGTAATTACAAACATTTTAAGGAGGTGAACTTATGTACGGATATGCAGGTAAAATCTTAAGGATTGATTTGACAAATCAAGAGATCAAGGTAGAAGACCTAAATACCGAATGGGCTAAGAAATATGTTGGAGGAAGGGGGCTTGCCAGTAAGTATCTCTTTGAAGAAATAGACCCTAAGGTAGATCCTTTTAGCCCTGAAAATAAGCTTATCGTGGCTACCGGACCTCTTACAGGGACCTCTGTTCCTACAGGTGGAAGGTATATGGTGATTACCAAATCCCCTCTTACAGGAGCCATCGCTTGTTCTAACTCAGGAGGATTTTTTGGGGCTGAGCTTAAGATGGCTGGTTATGATATGATAATACTTGAAGGTAAAGCCCCTAAACCGGTTTACATTGCTATTGAGGACGACAAAGTTGAGATAAAAGATGCTTCACATCTTTGGGGAAAGTTGGTTTATGAAACCACCGACTTTTTAAAACAAGAATACGGAGACAAAGCCAAGGTTCTTGCTATCGGTCCTGCAGGAGAAAAGCTGGTAAAAATTGCTGCGGTTATGAACGATTATGACAGGGCAGCCGGAAGGTCTGGGGTTGGTGCTGTGATGGGTTCTAAAAACGTAAAAGCTATCGTAGCCAAAGGAACCAAGGGAGTTTCTGTAGCTGATGAACAAAAGGTAAAAGATGTGGTAGCAAGTAAGATAAAGATTATCCGTGAAAACCCTGTTACTGGAGAAGGCTTACCGGCATACGGAACAGCCATTTTGGTAAACATCATTAACGAACATGGTATCTTTCCGGTAGCGAACTTCCAAAAAGCCTATACCCCTGAAGCTGATAATATAAGCGGTGAAACCATGGCAAAAACCATTCTAACCAAAAAACATGCTTGTTTCAGATGTCCTATAGCCTGCGGGAGAATAGTTAGATTAAAAGATGGAAAAGAAGTGGGTGGACCTGAATATGAAACCGTGTGGTCTTACGGAGCAGACTGTGAGGTATACGACCTAAACGCTATTGCTGAGGCTAATTACTGGTGCAACCAGTACGGGTTAGACACCATCTCTACAGGAGCTACCATAGCAGCAGCGATGGAGCTCTATCAAAAAGGATATATCAAAGATGAAGAGATAGCTAAAGATGGATTATCCCTTAAGTTTGGAGACCCTGAGGCTATAGTAGGTTGGACGATTAAAATAGGAAAAAGAGAAGGGTTAGGAGATAAACTGGCAGAAGGTTCTTATAGGCTGTGTGAAGCCTATGGAGTTGCAGAACTTTCCATGAGTGTTAAAAAACTAGAACTTCCTGCCTACGATCCAAGAGGCGTACAAGGCCATGGTTTGGTTTATGCTACTGCTAACAGAGGTGGTTGTCATGTTAGAGGATATCTTATCTCTGCTGAAATCTTGGGTATTCCTCAAAAGCTTGACAGATTTTCTCTTGAAAATAAGGCTGAATGGGCTAAACTATTCCAAGACCTTACCGCGGTGATCGATTCCCTTGGGATGTGTCTGTTTACTTCTTTTGCTTTAGGCCTTAAAGATTATGTAGACTTGATAAACGCTGTTTGTGGTACAGACTATACAGAAGAAACCTTACTTACTGCCGGAGAAAGAATAAACAACTTAGAAAGACTCTTCAACTTAAAAGCAGGTATAGACCCATCTCAAGATACCCTTCCTAAGAGACTTCTTGAAGAACCTATACCTGAAGGACCATCCAAAGGTGCAGTCCATAAGCTTTCAGAACTTCTGCCTAAGTACTATGAAGTAAGAGGTTGGGATGAAAAAGGCTATCCTAAAGAAGAAACTTTAAAAAGATTAGAAATCTAAAGTTTTAAAAAACCTATCTCAAACCAAGAGGGCTTCGGAAATTTTCCGAAGCCCTTTTTTATGAATATTTTAATGGGGGTTGCTATTGAGTTTTGAAAAGCTTTATTTAGAACTTACCAGTAAATGCAATCTTACCTGCAAAATATGTTATCGTCAGGGATGGCAAGAAACCTTACAGGACCTGGATTTTTCTCTTTTAGAAAAAATCTATCAAGAAACAAAAGGCTTGAATTTAAAAGAAATAGTTTTAGGTGGCATAGGAGAACCTCTTTTTTATCCTTACATAAAAGAAACTTTAAACCTCTTTTCACGATTTAACCTTACCTTAACCACAAACGGAACCCTTCTTAAAAACGAACTTTTAGAAATGGTTGCTACCAAAATTAGCAAAGTAGTAGTCTCTATCGATGGAAGTTTTAAAACCTATGAAAAGATAAGAGGTTATCCTTTAAACGAAGTTTTAAACAATCTAAAAGCTTTAAACAATATCAAACAAAAACTCAAATCTGAGCTCCCTTTTTTATCGGTTGAGTTTGTCTTATCTAAAGAAAACCAGAAAGAACTGCTTAAGATGGTAGAGATCTGTGCCGAGATAAAAGCCGACCAGCTTATCATCTCCCAGCTTGTACCTCAAACAGAGGTTAATAAAAACAAGATTTTATATAAAAAATATAACAATCAAAAACTTAAAAGTTTATTAGAAAAGGTAAAACTTTATGCTTTAAAAAAGGGATTAAAATTAGTTATTCCTAAGGTAGAACTAAAAACCGAAAGGTTCTGTCCTTTTATAGAAGAAAAAGCTCTGGTCGTGGGAGCAGACGGGAAGGTTTATCCCTGTTACAGATTTTCTCATTCTATGGTAGAATATATTTTTGGAAGAAAAAAAGAGGTCTTCAAGCACTCTTTTGGAGATTTAAGAGAAAAAAGCTTAATAGAAATTTTTAATACCTCCTCATATCAAGACTTCCGTTACCGTATCTATGCTAATAGATATCCCTCTTGTATTGACTGCGACTTGATAGACGGCTGTGAATTGGTAAAAACCTCGGAATGTGATTGTTATGCCCTTATGCCTTCTTGTGGAGATTGTCTGTGGAGCAGAGGGTTTGCTATATGTCCCTAAATTTGGGAGGAGGGAAAAACATGATAAAAGTAAAACTTTTTGCAACCTTAAGAGAAGGTAGAAAAAATGAAATAGATTTTGAGTTCTTTGAAGGTATAAACGGAAGATATATCCTTAACGCGCTTAACATCCCAGAAAAGCAGGTATCTATATTTTTGGTAAACGGAAGAGATAAATCCTTAGATGAACCTCTCTCTGATGGTGATGTAATAGCTATTTTTCCACCGGTAGGGGGAGGATAAACCTTGATAGAAAAAAGATATTTAAGAAACCTTAAGATGCTTTCTTTAGAAGAACAAAAAAAGCTAAAAGATACTAAAGTTTTAGTGGCTGGATGTGGAGGTCTTGGAGGTTATGTAGTTGAAATGCTTGCAAGACTGGGTATAGGTTTTATAACCGTAGTTGACGATGAAGTCTTTGAAGAAACCAACCTCAACAGACAGCTTTTTAGTGATGTTAATACCATCGGAAAGAAAAAAGCCTTAGTTGCTAAAGAACGAATTTTAGCGGTCAACCCTGAGGTATCAGTAAATCCAGTCTTAACTAAGATAGAAGAAAACAACGCAAAAGAAATACTCGCAGGGCACGAGATGGTGGTAGACGCCCTTGATAGCATACCCCACAAGATTCTTCTCGAAAGAACATGTGAAGACCTAAAAATACCTCTCATTCATGGAGCAATAGCTGGTTGGTATGGCCAAGTTACTACCGTTTTACCCGGAGATAAAACTTTATCTATAATCTATAAAAACCGTTCTAATGGTATAGAAAAAGAATTAGGAACACCCTCTTTTTCTCCAGCTGTGATAGCAGGAATTCAAGTTAGCGAGGTGGTAAAAATAAGCTTAAAACGAGGAGAAATTCTTTCAAAAAAACTTCTCTACGTAGATTTACTTAATCAAGAATATCACAAAATAGAGTTGCATTTTTAAAAAACATCTGTTTAAATAGAAAAACATGAGATATGGTAGATGGTGCTGGAAAAAACATGGTTTTAAAGAGTGTGGTGTTAGGAAAACCCAGGCAAGAGAAGCCTTGATAGAACTTCTTAGTCAAACTGAAGGACATCTAACCGCCGAAGAAATCTTTTGGAAACTTAAAGAAGTTTTACCTGGTATAGGATTGGCTACTGTTTACCGAACCTTAGAACTTCTTACCCAATTGGGATTGGTTAAAAAATTAGATTTTCAAGAGGGTAAAGCCCGGTTTGAATTTATAAAACCTGAGGAAAGAGACCATCACCATCTTATTTGTAAAAACTGCGGTAAAATTTTTAACTATACCCCTTCTGAAGAATATCAAACCTTAAAAGAACTAACTGAAAAAATAAAAAAAGAATTTGGTTTTATGGTAGATACCTTAGAAATCCAAGCCTACGGACTCTGCAAAGACTGTCAAAAAGTTTAGAATTCTCAATCAGATATTTTTTTCTTGGCTCTAATAAGCGCTCTTCTTTAAAAACTTTTTAACCTTTTTTTCTTGTCATCCTCTAACAACATAGGAATGATCTCCTCAAGAAGCCTTTTCCCTTTCTCAAAAAAACAGGGAAAAGAGAAGTAATATAATAATAATTAAAAATCTTACTAACTCCCCCAGTCTATCTCTTGACTTTTATAAAATTTTAAATATAGAATATAAACATATTCTAATTTATAACTAGCTTAATTTAGGAGGGGAATGTAAATGGGTATGTTCAGCAATCTTAATAAAAATTTAAGGCTAAGGTGGAAACTTACTATTCCTTTAGTATTGGTGCTTTTTATAGGTATAACTGCAACCGTTTTTGTTACTTCCTACAGTCTTTACTATATAAACCTTTATCATGCTAAAACTAAAAGTTTACCGCATTATGCTAAAGCTGTAAAAGAATCTCTGGTAAAAGATATGGTAAATCCTAATTATAAAGACCTAAGAAATTATTATCTTTCTTCTTTAGGTAATGTTAAAGTTTTAAGAGGACCTAAGGTGGAAAGCCAGTTTGGAGCAGACAAAAATGTATCGTTAGAATTATCTTCTGTAGAAAAAGAGGCTGTTTTAGGCGGTAAAGAAGTATTTCGCAAAGAAAACCATACTCTACAAGGGATCTATCCAATTAAAGCTGAAAATAGATGCTTAGGGTGTCATAAAGTAAACGAAGGAGAGGTTTTAGGGGCTTTAGTAATAAGCCTACCTTACAACGAAATTTTTTCTCTTATCACCAAAACTCAAATAGTTTATGGAGTGTTTGGTTTTTTAGGTATTATAGGTGGTTTTTTAGCTGTTTATTTTGCCTATATAATATCCCACAAACCATTAGACCAATTAGCCTTGATATTACAAAAAATGGCTGAAGGGGATTTGACGGTAAAGGTACCTTATTCAGACTTTAAGGACATTACAGGAAGGGTGGCAAGAAGCATTCAAAAGTTGCTTAACTCTTTTATAGAACTAAACGAAAAGTCTCTTTCTTACTCTCATCGTTTAGCTGAAGCCACAGATAAAAACTTCCAATACGTAGACAAAACCTTTGAAAGTTCAAAAGAACTAACGTCCCAAGCCTCTCAAATTGCAGCAGCTATAGAGGAAATGACCGCAACCATCGGAGATATTGCTAAAAATGCTAACTCGGTTTCAGATTTAGCCTCTAAAAACATAGAGATTGCCTTTGAAGGCCAAAACATCTCGGAAGAAGCAGGAAGAGTTGTTTTAAAGGCTAACCAAGAAACCCTTGCTTTAAAACAAGTCATAAACAGTCTAAATCAAAGAGCAGGAGAAATTGGTTACATAGTTCAACTTATAAAAGACATAGCAGACCAAACAAACCTTCTTGCTCTTAATGCAACGATCGAAGCTGCTCGAGCTGGAGAACACGGTAAAGGTTTTGCTGTGGTAGCAGACGAGATAAGAAAGTTAGCAGACAGAACCTTAAAAGCCACCCAAGAAATCGCCGAAAAAATAAGCAACATCCAACAGGAAACACACCAGGCCTTTACCAACATGGAAAGCACCGCTAAAGAAGTAGAAACAGCCTTATCCTCTTTAGAAAAAGTAAAACAGGTTTTAACCCAAATCGTAACCTCTTCTCAACAGGTAAAAGACGCTATCTCTCAAATCGCCGCAGCCACAGAACAACAGTCTGTTGCCAGCGAAGAAATTAGCCAAAATGTAGAAAAAGTAGCTAAAATTGCCTCTGAAGTAGATCATTTTGTAGAACAATTAGGTCAATCGATCTATCAACTCATCTTAATTTCTTCTGATTTAAGACATACCGCTACCTCGGTGGTTACGCAAAAACTTAAAGAGGCTCTCTTTGATATCTTTATAGGTGACCATGAAAGGATGTTTTTAAGGGTTAAAGCTCACTTAAAGGGATGGGATAAATTGAACCCTGAACTTATAGCTAACTATCAGGATTGTGGCATAGGTAAGTGGTATTATGGAGAAGAGGGTGCAAAATTTAGAAACCTACCGGTGTTTAAAGAATTCGAAGAGATACATAAAAAATGCCATCTTTTGAGTAAAGAAACTGTTTTAGCCTACGAATCTGGTCAATTCGAAAAAGTAAAAACCTTAGAAAAAGAGTTAGAACAAAATTCACAGAAAATAAGGGAATTTCTTAATAAAATGGAAGAAATTTATCTTTCTGAACTTAAAAAAGGTTAAATAGCTATTCTTTAAGAATGAGGCTTGGGGTTTAGTTTATCTCGAGCCTCAAAGTTTATCCTAAAAGAGTTAATCTTTAAAAGGTATAGCTAAGTTTCTTATATGAGATTCTTTTTCTCGCCAGTCTTTTAAGGCTTTAACCCATAGATCCAAATATATCTTTTTTCCTAAAAGGAACTCTAATTCCTCTCTGGCAAGAGTTCCTATTTTTTTTAACATCTGTCCTTTTTTTCCTATGATAATTCCTTTTTGAGAATCTCTTTCTATAAAAATGGTAGCTTGAATATAAAGAAAGTTTCTTTCTTTATCCTCTCTTATTTCTTCTACTTTCACCGCAGTGCTATAAGGTATTTCTTGATAGGTATGTTGAAAGATTTTTTCTCTAATAATTTCAGCTATCAAGAGACTAAGTGGTAAATCTGTAACCCTGTCTGGTTCGTAGTAAAAAGGACCTTCTGGTAGCAATTCAACCAGTTCATTAATTATCCTGTCAACTCCGTCGTTTTTTAGAGCAGAAACCGGAATTATAGCTTTAAAATCATGAAGCTTAGAAAAGTAGTCTATCATCGGTAAAAGCTCACTTTTTTTGATAAGGTCTATCTTATTTAAAACTAAAATAGTGGGTTTATTTGCTTTTTTTATTAAGTCTAAAAGTTTCTCCTCTTCAGGCAGTCTGTGGGTCACATCAACCACCCATAAAATGATGTCTACCTCTTCTAAAGCATTTAAAGCTTCTTCTACCATCATTTTGTTAAAAAGAGATTTAGCATCATGAATCCCTGGCGTGTCTATGAACACTATTTGATAGTGGTCTTTAGTAAGGACCCCTCTAATGTTAAACCTGGTAGTTTGAGGTTTAGGACTTACGATAGAAATCTTGGTACCTATCATTTGGTTTAACAACGTAGATTTACCTACATTAGGAAAACCTATGAGAGCTACAAAACCTGATTTGATTTTGGGTATAGCTTTTATCTCCTTAATTTCTTTGGTTTTATCACTCATTTAAAAACTCCTCTTATGTTTAGTTTTGGTTTTTACCTCTTCTGAACAAACTTCATTCCATAAACAATCTTTACAAGCTTTTTCTTTCCAAACTTCCCATATTTCATAAAGTTTGTTTTTTACTGTTTGTTTTTCTATTAAAACACCTAACTGCACCTTTAGAAGATTTAAAGCTAATAAGTCCTTTTGGTCTATTTTATCACTAAGCGCGCATTTTTCTCCCTCAAGGTAAGGGCAGGATTTACAAACCATATCAGGTCCTTCTACGATAAGCGCCGGCGTTTTCTCCCAAGCTTTAACTACCCTATTTAGGTTCTTTACAAAAGATGCATCGTAGCCTAAACCTTTATAAAACTGTAAACAGATTAAATGATGTCCTCTAAGATGCAAGCTGTTATTCATGTTCTTTCTTTTCTTCAGATTTTAGTTGTTTTAACGCCTTTTTAGCTGCCAAATTTTCTGCTTCTTTTTTGGAAGGACCTTTGGCTCTTCCAAGGATTTGGTCTTTCAGTTTTACCACTACTTCGAATTTAGGATTATGAGGGGGTCCACTTATAGAGACTACCTCATATTCTGGTCTTTCGTGGTATTTACTTTGTAAAAACTCTTGGAGTTCTGTCTTATAATCATATCCTACAATTTTTGGAAACTTTGCAAGATAAGGTTTAAACCATGTCTTAACACACTCACAAGCCACTTCAAGGCCACCTTCTAAAAAAATAGCCCCAATAAGTGCCTCTAAAGCCCGAGCAGCAATGTTTTCCTTACTTTTTGGATCAAGCTTTTCCTCTCTTTTTCCTAAATATAAATAATCTAAAAGGTTTAGTTTCTTAGCAACCTTTATCAAAGTGTTTTTGCAAACAAGGTATGCCCTTTTCTTAGTAAGAACCCCTTCTTGGTCTTCTTGATATTTTTGAAAAATCAGCTGAGAAATACAAAGGTTTAACACAGCATCTCCTAAAAATTCAAGCCTTTCGTTGTCCTCTAAAGCAAGTTCTTTATGACTTATTTTATAAGACCTGTGGGTTAGGGCTGTCCTTAAAAGTTCTTTGTTTTGAAACCTAAATTCTATGAGTTTTTCTAATTCTTCCAAATCTTTTTCCATAGATTAATACTATCAGCGAGCAACCAAAAAAGCGCCCTTAAATCTTTGTTTTTTTAGGTTTTGATAAAGCGAAAGGGCCTGATTTAAATCATCGCTTAAAAAAATTTGAACCCTATAAAATATACAATCTCCTTTAATAAAAGGTTCTATTTCAACCTTAGAAAATTCTTTTTCTAACTGTCTTTTATATTGCAAAGCATTTTCTTTGTGTCTAAAAGACCCTACTTGAAGATAAAATTCACCCTTATAAAAATTGGGGATATGAGTATAAACCATCTGACTATCTTTAATTTCTCCCTCACCTAGAGCTACTATTTTTACCTTAGCCGTTCCTTTTCCTATAATATCTAACTCTTTGGCTGCTACATAACTGAGGTCAAGACACCTATCACCAACAAAGGGACCTCTATCATTAACCCTTACTACTACTTGCTTCCCGTTTTCTAAATTAGTAACCAAAAGATAGGTTCCCATAGGAAGAAGTTTGTGAGCTGCTGTATATTCATACATGTTATAAACCTCACCACTTGCAGCAAAAGCACCATGAAATCCTGGGCCATACCAAGAGGCAATGCAAATTTCTTCATATCCCTTAGCAGAAGGCAAAGGATAATAAGTTTTCCCGTTAATGGTATAAGGTTTTAGCCATCCAGGAATATTTAAAGAAGGGCCTGAGAAAGTGTATTCTTGAGAAAAATCTAATGGCTTAGGAGGTTTGGCACAACCTATTAAAAAGAAACAAAAACCTAAAAACCAAAACCATCTTTTTCTCATAATCTATTCTCTTAAGCTAAAGCCTGAGCCACCTTTTTAGCAAAATAGGTAATAATAAGGTCTGCCCCTGCCCTCTTTATAGCTATAAGACTTTCAAACATGGTTTTCTCTTCATCAAGCCATCCTAACTTAGAAGCAGCTTTTATCATAGCGTACTCTCCACTAACCTGATAGGCGGCCAATGGATGATTAAACTCTTCTCTTATTGCCCTTATTACATCTAAATAAGGCATAGCAGGTTTAACCATCAAAATATCAGCCCCTTCTTGTACGTCTAAATAAGCCTCTCTCAAGGCTTCTCTAAGGTTAGCAGGGTCCATCTGATATGACCTACGGTCTCCAAACTTGGGAGCAGAATCAGCAGCTTCTCTAAAGGGACCATAAAAAGCAGAACAATACTTAACCGCATAACTCATGATGGCTACCTCTGAAAATCCTGCTTCATCAAGGGCCTCCCTTATCCTTCCTACCCTTCCATCCATCATGTCTGAAGGAGCAACTACATCAGCCCCTGCTTTAGCATGAGAAACGGCTATCTTAGCAAGCTGTTCTAAGGTGGCATCATTTTCTACTGTATGATTTTTAATAATTCCGCAATGTCCATGGGAAGTGTACTCACACAAACACACATCTGTAATCACTACAAGCTCAGGAAATTTTTCTTTTAATGCCCGTAAAGCCTTTTGAATAATCCCATCCTTAGCATAGGCTGAACTACCTATCTCGTCCTTCTTTTCAGGAATACCAAAAAGAAGGACCGCTTTGATCCCAAGGTCTACTACCTCTTTTACCTCTTCGATAAGTTTATCTATCGAAAACCGATAAACCTCAGGCATAGATTTTACTTCTTGTTTTATGCCTTTACCTTCACATACAAAAAGCGGATAAATTAAATCGTTTACCGTAAGAACTGTTTCTCGGACCAAAGACCTAATGTTTTCATTTTTTCTAAGCCTTCTTGGTCTATATTCCGGAAAAAACATGTATTCCCCCTATTCAAAATTTAAAGCCTTCTCCAATAAATTATAAAAAGTCTTTAAGTCTTCTTTATAGTTTTCTGTAAGATGAATAAGTATTACCGGTTTTTTTCTTTCTACCAAGGCTTTAAAATCTGCACAAGCTTGGGCAAACTGTTGATCCCAGAAAGTATAACCCTCTTCAGGAATTACCTGGTTAGCCTTTCTACCCTTTCTGGTAAACAACATAAACCTTGAAAGAATAGGTCCTCCTTTATGCATCTGTCCGGTAGAATGAAGATATCTCGGACCGAAACCAAAAACAGTGCTACAATTTTTCTTTTCACGAACAAGGGTCCTAAAATCCCTAAAAAGGTCTTCAACTTCAGAGGTTGGAGGAAGATAAGCTAAAAACCCTACATAATTCCAAGGGGAAAAGTCCTTAAAGAACTTCTTAAGCAGTGCTGAAAACTTAGGAAACTCTATAGAGATGGTGTCTTCATAATAAAAACTAATTCCTGTAGACTCGTCTAAATAAAGCTCTATACCAAAATCTTTTTCTTGCTTAAATTTTTGTAAAAAGGTTTTAGTTTTCTCCTTAGTAAGGACGACATCCGGTTCATCAAACGGGTTTAAAGTAAGAAAATAACCACAAAGAGCTATAGCTACCATCCATCTAAAAGCCTCTGCAAAAATTTCATATCGTTCATCAAGCACATAGGTTTTTACCCTAAATCCCTCTTCTGTAAGGTCTGAAACCAACCTTTGATAAATCTTTTCTCTTCCCTTAAGCGCAAGATAAATAAAAGTTCTATCATTTCCGTAAACCGTAGGAGATCCCGGGGATTCACCTACGATAGGGACTAAACCAGTATAGTTCTTTCCTAAACTTTCAGCGATAAGCTGCTCCAACCATAAGACAAAAGGCTTAAGTAAGGGATCGGTGATAAAAGAAATTTTG
This sequence comes from Thermodesulfobacterium sp. TA1, assembly GCF_008630935.1. Taxonomy (NCBI): domain Bacteria; kingdom Pseudomonadati; phylum Thermodesulfobacteriota; class Thermodesulfobacteria; order Thermodesulfobacteriales; family Thermodesulfobacteriaceae; genus Thermodesulfobacterium; species Thermodesulfobacterium sp. TA1. Next base: position 724,631 of record NZ_CP043908.1, on the reverse strand, counting down.
TCTTGACCCTGAATATAGGCTTCTACCAAAAACTCAGATAAAGTAGCAGCTAAATTATATCCCCAGGGAATGTCAGCATTACAAGCTTCATACATCTTCTGGGCATAACTTAAAGCTTTGTTTAAATCAAGTCCCATCAAAGCAGCCGGTAAAAACCCAATTTCTGAAAGGGCTGCATATCGCCCACCTATAAAAGGAGGATGAAAAAAGACCTTTCTGAAGCCAAGTTCTTTAGCCTGCGATTCCAGAGGCGACCCCTCATCGGTTAAAGCCACAAATTGAGCTCCGGGATTAGAGACCAGACCTTCTAATTTTTGCCAAAAATACTTTAAATGAGAAAGGGTTTCTAACGTTGTCCCTGATTTAGATACGATAAAAAACAAGGTCTTATCTAAAGGTAAACTTTCTATTTGGGAGATTACCTCTGGGTCGTTGGTGTCAAGCACCCAAAACTGAGGATATCCTGGTTGAGAGCCAAACATCTGAGCTAATACCCACGGAAAAAGAGAAGACCCTCCCATCCCACACCAAACTACATGAGAAAACTCAGTCTTTACCTCTTCAGCAAAAGCCTGGTAATCTTTTATTTTGGAAAGAATAGAAATTACTCCATCTACCCAGTCTAAACGTCTTTTTATTTTTTCTTGAACCTTAGGGTCAGAACTAAAAAGTGAAGGGTCCTTTTGAAACAATCTTTGCAAAATTTCTTGTTTTTGCTCGTTAGAAAAATTCCTTGGACGTTTGATATGTCCAAAATCTCGATAAGTTTTGGCAATCTTCGGAGGTTGAGACATGTAAAGCTCCTTTCTGTTTGATTTATTCAAGTATTTTAAGGAAAAAGAAGGATTTGTCAAGGCAACAAAGGTGCTTTCTAAAAATATTGCACAGCCCCATCTCCTTTAGACACAAACCCGAAAACTTTTCAGCCATATCTCTTCAAAATATGACCAGGGTTTTCCCACTATTCATTTCGAACAAACTGAAAAAATTTGTTCTATATTTCCCAAAATATAATGAGAAGTTTCAAGCTTATCACTCCCTTTCTTTACCTCGAACAAACTTAAGATATTTTCTAAATTGCACTAAATAAAGATTAAAGAAATTTTTAAGAATATCTCTTATTAAAGGCTTGCATTTTCAAAATTATATGCTATTTTTATATTTGAAAGTTGGGGCTGTAGCTCAGCACGGTTAGAGCGCCTGCCTGTCACGCAGGAGGCCGCGGGTTCAAGTCCCGTCAGCCCCGCTTTTCTAAAAAGTCTACTTCCTAAATCGTGATAAATATTCTTTAAAATTATTTTCTCTATTGTTTTTGCGGCTTTTCTTGTGTGCTTGCCTTAAACGAGTGTATCTTAAAGTTATCGAGAGTTTTTATATCCGAAAAACTTTTAAATTCAACCCCATTCATAATAAGATGGCTTGTAAAGGTATGCCTTAGGTCGTGAAATCTAAAATCCTTTATTCCTGCTTTTTTGCAAGCTGTGTTAAAGCTCCTTTTTACGTAGGTTTATCTTTTTCCTTGTTGTTGGTGTATATGCTATAAACCGTTACCGCACCTTCTAGGTTAAGAGTTCCGAAAGTAGTGTCCTTTAGTTCCTGTGCCTGAGAAACACCTGTTCCCAAAAGACTAAAAAGCCCCAGTAAAATTAATCTTTTCATGGTTAACACCTCCTTATCCTAATCCTAAGTTGTAAGAACTTTCTCCATGCTGGGACTTATCCAGTCCCGTTATCTCCTCTTCGTGATTAACCCTTAAGCCTATCATGATTTTTATTACTATAAGTATTAAAAAAGTCATTATCCCATCGTAGATTATGGTTAAACCTACCGCTAAAAGCTGGATGAGCACTTGATTTGGATTTCCATAAAGAATTCCCCTGCCTGCCTCGTTTATAGATGGGTCTGCGAATACGCCAGTTAGTATTGCGCCAAGTATCCCCGCAATTCCGTGGATACCAAAAACATCAAGGGCATCATCGTATCTTAATTTGTGTTTTACTATTGCAACCATGAAGTAGGGAATAATACCAGCAAAAAGTCCTATGATAAGAGCACCGACTACATTGACAAAGCCCGCAGCTGGTGTTATGGCTACAAGTCCTGCTACAGCACCAGATGCAAGACCAAGAACGGTAGGTTTTTTAGCGTGAAGCCATTCGGTAAACATCCAGGATAGAGCTGCAGTTGCTGCTGCAGTGTTTGTATTTAAGAAGGCTACTGTTGAAAGCTCGTTTGAGGCAAGCGCGGAACCTGCGTTAAAACCGAACCATCCAAACCACAACAAACCAGTGCCTATGACAACCATGGGAAGGTTGCTCGGAATGAGAGTAGCGTCTTTACGCCTGCCCAAAAGAAAAGCACCTACCAAACCCGCAATACCAGCGTTTATATGCACCACCGTTCCACCTGCAAAATCAAGGGCACCAAGCTTTGCTAAAAATCCATCTCCCCATACCCAGTGAGCTACTGGCACATAAACGAAACTTATCCAAAGAATGCTAAAAATTACCCATGCGGAAAACTTCATCCTCTCTATGTACGATCCACTGATCAGAGCAACGGTTATTGCAGCAAAAGTTAGCTGAAAGACTACAAAAATGAACTCAGGTATAGTTCCTTTCAAACTTTTTAAACTTATACCATTTAACAAAATCTTTGATGGACTCCCTATAATACCCGAGATGTCAGTGTTAAAAGCTAAGCTGTAGCCGTAAAGAATCCAAAGCACAGTTGCTATACAGTAAGACACAAAGGACATGGCAATAGTGTTTAGAGTATCCTTTCTTTTTGCTATCCCGCCGTAAAAGATAGCAAGACCCGGAAGCGTCATAAGTATAACTAAGGCTGTTGCCACGGTCATCCAAGCAGTGTCCCCAGTGTCAAGCTGTATAGCTTGCTCTTGAGCAAATGATAAATCAAATAATAGCAATGGTATAATCATAATACTTCCTACCCTACGCATGTTAACTCCTCCTTTGCTTAAGTCTTATAGACTTTACGGTTTTTTCCGTCTACCAACCTTTGCTTTGGCTTTAATAAAAGTTCTTATTTTACTTGAGTCTTTTTGTAGCCCCTATTCCGGCAAATATTTAACCTTAGCTCAAAATCCTTTAAAAAAGTGTCTTATATTGCTTGCTCGCCCCTTTCCCCTGTCCTTATCCTTATCACCTCTTCTATAGGAATGACGAAAATCTTCCCATCTCCCACACTACCAGTTTGCGCAGCCTTGACTATTTTCTCTATAACCTTTTCCACATCTTCATCCCTTACCACCACCTCTATCTTCACCTTGGGCAAAAGGTCTACTACATACTCCGTTCCCCTATAGATCTCAATATGTCCCTTTTGTTGACCAAAACCCCTAACTTCTGTGACCGTCATCCCTCCTATACCTATCTCAACAAGGGTATCCCTTACTTCTTCTAGTTTGAAGGACTTGATTATGGCTTCTATCTTCTTCATATCACCACCTCCTTATGAGGTTTTATACAAAAATTGTGCCAAGTTAACACCCTATGACCACCTGGACCACCCGCATACTTTATGGATATTAGTGTATGCTCTCTGGAGGATCCAAAATCAAAAATTACACCCCACGACTATGATGTATTCAGATTTGTATGTCTTCACAAAGTTTAGATGATCCAAATCTTCCATAATATGCTGGGTCAGTCCATAAAAGTCTGATGTGTTAATATCTCTTGCAGCCTAACTTTAGAATATCTTTCTCAGTGGCACAAACAATCTTTTCAACTTCTATAAAGTAAAAGTTTAAATAGGCTGCTTGTACAATCATCCCGCAAGGCTATATTGTCTCTTTTATCCAATAAAAAGACAATATGAAGAGGAACCTTCAAATCTTGTTTTTTCTAATGTTCCAGTTTTTACAGCTATAGCACTTATAAAAATTTCTTCTAACTTTTCCTACGGTTTGGTTATGGCAGACAGGACATTTGTTAAAAGTTTTTAGCACTCTTTTTGACCGTCAAAACGCTTCTGCTTTTTTCTCCAATCCCGCTATTTCTACAAGCCAGCCAATTTAATCTTACTTATATTACCTCCTGCTATATGTTATAGCATAAGTGGAACATCTTGAGCGATTACCAAATTTTTTTTATTTTATAAGGTTAAGAAATACCGTATTTTCTGATACGGTAGTTTAATTGTCTTCTAGTCATACCTAAAAGTTTAGCTGCTTGTGTTTGGTTAAATTTACAAGCCTTAAGGGCTGATATGATTCTCTGCTTTTCTTCTTCCTCTATCTCTTGTTTAAGACTTATGTTTTGGGAGGTCTGTTCCTTAGTGATCGAAATAGATTGAGATGTTTGACATGATTTAAAACCTTCAGGTAGATGTTCAGGGGTTATAAACTCTTCATCTGAAAGTATAACCAAGCTTTCAAGAACGTTTTCAAGTTCTCTTACATTTCCTGGCCAAGGGTATTCTAAAAAGATTTTTAAGGTTTCTTTAGCTATTTTTACGTTTTTTTTATATTTTTGGCTTAACTGGTCCAAAAAATGTTCGGTTAAGACTAAAATATCCTCTTTTCTTTCCCTTAAAGGTGGGATATATATGTTTACTACGTTAAGTCTAAAATAAAGGTCTTCTCTAAATCTTCCCTGGTTGATAAGTTCTTGTAAATTTTTATGGGTAGCAGAAATTATGCGTATGTCCACCTTTATAGGTTTGGTTCCTCCCAACCTTTCAAAAGTATATTCTTGCAGAACCCTTAATAATTTAGCCTGAAGGGATAAAGGTAGGTCTCCTATCTCATCTAAAAATAACGTACCCCCGTTAGCCAATTCAAACTTACCAGGCTTTGAGGTAAGAGCTCCAGTAAAAGAACCTTTTTCATACCCAAAGAGTTCAGCCTCTAATAAACTCTCAGGTATGGCAGCACAATTTATAGCTATAAAAGGTTTATCTGCTCTATCGCTATTAAAATGAATGGCCTTGGCTATAAGCTCTTTTCCTGTACCGCTTTCTCCTTGAATTAAAACAGGAGCCTTGGTTGAAGCAATTTTTTCACATATCTTTATTATCTGTCTCATAGGTTCTGAAGAATATATAAGATTATGAAACTGATATTTTTTCTTTACTTCTCTTTCAAAAAATTCCCTTTTTTTCTTTTCTTCATAAAGCAGGTTGTAAACCTTTATCATCTGTGCAAAAAGGGTGGCTAAGATTTCTAAAACTCTTAAGTCTTCACTAAAATCAATACCCTGATCAAAGATCCTATCAACCGATAAAACCCCCAAAATTTCATCTCCTAACTTGATGGGAACACATAGAAATGAAATGTTGTCCTTTTCAATCCGAGCTCCTGTTTTGTTTAAAAAAAGAGGTTCTTTCCCGATGTTTGGAATAACCATGGGTTCCCCTGTCTCAAAAACCCTACCTACCACCCCTTCTCCAATTTTATAACGTCCTCTTTTAATCTGTTCTTCTGTAAGACCATAAGCCACCGTGATTTTTAAGTCTTTGGTATTAGGGTCAAAAAGAGTGACCGTCCCCCTTGTTAAATGTAGGTTTTCTGCAAGGATCTTAAGGGCATTTCTAAGGTTCTCAAAAATGTTTAAAGATGAGCTTAAAACTTTACTAACTTTAAATAAGGTTAAAATCTCTTGATAAGCCCTTTCCTTTAGATTTCCTTCGTTCATGTTAGTTTGTAACCTTATCGGTCAATTTGTTTAAAAAATGTTTTTATAAATATAACTATGTTTACAACTTTAGCAAGTTTATAGCAATAGGACTTAAAAAAAATATTTTTTGTCCCAAACTATATAAAAAGTTTTTTTCTAAAACTCCCGAGAGAAAGCAATAACAATGAAATGGCTAACTTATGTCTTAGATTAACAGAGTCTGAGTTAATTAATCTCAAATTACCAAAATTTACTAAAAATTACAAAATATTACTTTAATGAACTTTTTGGTCAAAAAATTTTTTTCAAAAATTACATGTTTATCAAAAATTTTTTAGGTATGTATTTTGCTTATTCCTCTAAATAAAAAGCTTGAAAGGAGGAGTAAAGATGCTTAGAAAACCGAGGGACAAGAAGGATGTAATGGAACTTATCAAAGCTCATGATGTAAGGTTTGTAAAACTTTGGTTTACCGATGTATTAGGCCAACTTAAAAGTTTCACCATTCATGTAGATGAATTAGAGGTTGCCTTTGAAGAAGGAATGGGTTTTGATGGGTCTTCTATTCAAGGTTTTGCAAGGATTGATGAGTCAGATATGATAGCTATCCCAGACCCTACCTCTTTTATTATTCTTCCATGGAGGCCTAAGGAAAAAACAGTTGCCAGGATGTTTTGTGATATCTACGAGCCTGACGGCAACCCTTATAAAGGAGACCCAAGATATGTATTAAAAAAAGCCTTAGAAAAAATGAAAGAAATGGGATTTACTGACTTTTTCGTAGGCCCTGAATTAGAATTTTTTTACTTTAAATCACCAAATAATCCTGAAATTTTAGACCAAGGTGGATATTTTGACTATTCTTTAGACGCTGCCGAAGACCTAAGAAGAGACACTATTTTAGCCTTAGAAAGTATGGGTATCAGAGTAGAATATTCTCATCATGAAGTAGCCCCTTCTCAACATGAAATAGACTTAAGGTATACCAGTGCGTTAGACATGGCTGATATCGTGATGACCTATAAGGTAACCGTAAAGGAAATAGCTCAAAAATACGGAGTTTATGCCACTTTTATGCCTAAACCTATCTTTGGAGTAAACGGAAGTGGTATGCATACCCATCAATCCCTTTTTATCAAAGATAAAAACGCCTTTTTTGACCCCAACGACCCTTATCATCTTTCTGAGATAGCTAAACAATATACCGCAGGCATTCTGACTCATATTAGAGAAATTACGCTTGTCCTTAACCAATGGGTTAACTCTTATAAAAGGCTTGTCCCTGGATATGAGGCCCCGGTTTATATCTGTTGGGCAAGAAGAAACCGTTCTGCCTTGGTTAGAGTGCCTATGTATAAACCAGGAAAAGAAAAGGCTACCAGGATTGAGGTTAGGTCTCCTGACCCAGGATGTAATCCTTATTTAGCCTTTGCAGCCATGCTTTGGACAGGGTTAAAAGGTATTCAAAACCGATACACTTTACCAGAACCGGTAGAAATGGATGTATACCATCTAAGCCCTGAAGAAAGAAAAAAACTGGGTATAAAGGAACTTCCCGGAAGCTTGTATGAAGCTATAGAAGAAGCAGAAAAAGGCACGGTCTTAAAAGAGGTTTTAGGTGACCACGTCTATACTCAACTCATAGAAAACAAAAAATTAGAATGGGATGACTACAGAATAAGAGTTTTTGAATACGAGATAGAAAAGTACTTACCTATACTTTAAAAATGAAAAATTTTAAAAAGCCCCTTCTTCAGGGGCTTTTTAAAATTAAATCTATCGAGATTAACCCTAAGGAGTTTATAGATTTTACATCTCTAAAAACTTTATTACCTGTATTAGAAAAGCTATATAACTCTAAAATACCTATACTCTTAGGGGGAGAAAGCGGAGTAGGGAAATCTTTTATAGCTAAAAAAGCTCATTTTTTGTTTAACAAAGAACATACATTTTTTTATTTAGATTGTCTTGCCTCCTCTTTTTGTAAAGAGGAAATTTTCAAAGAAATATATCTACTTCAAAACCAAAAAGGGACCCTTTTTGTAAATCATATAGATAGACTGTCTGAAGAATTCTTAGAAACTTTTATCAAAATCGTTTTATCTCAATCTCAGCTAAAGTTCATAGCCTCTTCATCTGCTAAAAATTTAACTTTAAACGTGTTTAGGACCTATTTCTATAGTCTACAAATTTTACCCCTAAGAGAAAGAAAAGAAGATATACCAGAATTTTTAGCGTATTTCTTAAAAATATTTAACCAAAAATATCAAAAAAGGGTCTTCTTTCAACCTTTAACCATAGAAATATTAAAAGACTACCCATGGCCCGCCAACATAAGGGAACTTCAAAACTTGGTAGAAAGGCTGGTTATTTTTAAAAATAAAAAAATCTATCCTAAGGACATTTTTGAATTTTTAAGTTTTAGTTTGAACAAAAAATAACATAAATGTAAAAAAATGTAAAAGAATGTAATTTAAGGTTAAAAAGTCTTAAGAAAGGCCCCAATAAAGTTAGGCATAATTTTTGATTTAAACATTTCTGAACTGAAACTTTTATAAAGTTTTTAAAAAGGGTGGAACATGAAACCAACTAATTTTGCAAATTTTTATCCTGATTTTTATGTAGAACGTTTAGAGAATAAGTGTGTAAAATGTAAGGTTTGTGTCAAAGAGTGTACTTATGGAGTACATGTTTGGGATGAAAAAAAGAAATTGTTAAAAGAGGACCATACTAAATGTGTAGGATGTCATAGGTGTGAGGCTATGTGCCCCACCAATGCCTTAATAATAAAAAAAAATCCTTCGGAGTTTAGAGAACATCATCTGTGGACTCCCAATTTTATTAAAAATATATATAAACAAGCAGACAAAGGTGGAATTTTACTTTCTTCAACCGGATGTGATTTGCCTTTAAAGGTTTATTTTGACCATCTTGTGCTGGATGCATGTCAGGTTACCAATCCACCTATCGATCCATTAAGAGAGCCTATGGAGTTGAGGACTTATATTGGCTCAAAACCTGAAAAACTGGAGATAGAAAGAACAGAAAAAGGCTTTAGACTTAAAAAATCTTTGCCTCCTTTGATAAAATTAGAAATGCCTATAATATTTTCAGGAATGTCCTATGGTTCTATAAACCTTCATGTTCACCAAGGACTTGTACGCGCAGCTAAAGACTTAGGAATTTTATACAACACAGGGGAAGGAGGATTGCATCCTTCTTTATATGAATATAAAGACCATATAGTGGTCCAGTGTGCTTCTGGAAGGTTTGGGGTTAACGTAGATTATCTAAATTCTGGGGTAGCTATAGAAATAAAAATAGGACAAGGGGCTAAACCTGGTATTGGAGGGCATTTACCAGGAGAAAAGGTTACTGAAGAAATTTCTAAAACCAGGATGATACCCTTAGGCACCGATGCCATCTCCCCTGCCCCTCATCACGACATCTATTCGATAGAAGACTTAAGAGGTCTTATCTTTGCTTTAAAAGAAGCCACCGAGTATAAAAAACCTGTTTTCGTAAAAGTAGCTGCGGTGCATAACATCGCTGCTATTGCCTCTGGAATAATAAGGGCTGGGGCTGATGCAGTAGTTATAGATGGGATAAGAGGGGGCACGGGGGCTGCTCCGACGATGTTTAGACAATACGTAGGCATACCGATAGAACTTGCTATTTCTGCTGTAGATAAAAGACTAAGAGAAGAAGGTATTAGGCATAAAACTACCATCATCGCCTCTGGTGGTATACGCTGCAGTGCTGATGTAGTGAAAGCCATTGCTTTAGGGGCAGATGTAGTAGCTATCGGCACCCCACTTCTTATCGCTGTAGGGTGTACCCTTTGCCAAAGATGTTATACTGGAAAATGTCCTTGGGGTATAGCTACCAACCATCCAGAATTAATAAAACGTCTTTCACCAGACATAGTCTATGAAAAAGTCTACAACCTAATGATAGGTTGGCAGAGTGAGATAAAAGAAATGCTTGGGGCAATGGGGTTCAACTCGATAGAAAGCTTACGGAGTAATAGAGAAAAACTAAGGGCTATAGGCTTAACTCGAGAAGAGATGGAAGTCCTTGAAGTAAAACAGGCAGGCGAATAAATATCAAAGGGGTTTAACGATGTGGGACTTTATCCTTAAAGATTATAAAGAAATTTCTGGTTGTGGGGTTTCTGGAATAATCAACCTCAAGGGAGGGTTGATACCAGGAGACCTAATAATAAAATCTATCGTTTGTCAAGAAGAAAGAGGGAACGGTTTGGGTGCCGGGTTTGCTGGTTATGGAATTTATCCTGACTTTAAAGACTTTTATGCCTTACATGTGATGGCTGATGACAAAAATTGTTTGGAAAAATTTGAAGCCTTCCTTTTTCAAAAAATTAAAGCAATCTACCACGAACCTATCCCTACTAGAAAAGTAAAAACCATCAAAAATCCTCCTATTTTTAAAAGATACTTTGTAAAACCTGAAATAGAAGAAACCCTTTCTTTAGAAGAGCAAGAAAACAAAATAATAGAAATGGTTATGTATATCAACGCCAACCTAAAAGGGATTTACATCCTTTCTTCTGGAAAAAACATGGGAGTTTTTAAGGGAGTGGGGTTCCCAAGTGAAATAGCAGAATTCTTTAGAATAGACGAATATCAAGCATATATCTGGACAGCGCACAATCGTTTTCCTACAAATACCCCTGGTTGGTGGGGAGGAGCACATCCCTTTAGTCTTCTTGACTGGTCTATCGTACATAATGGTGAAATTTCAAGCTACGGGACCAATAAGAGATATTTAGAACTTTTTGGTTATAAATGTACCCTTCTTACTGATACAGAGGTGGTTACCTATCTTTTAGACCTCCTTATAAGAAGGCACAAATTGCCTATTAAATTAGCTTGTACTGCTTTGGCTCCACCTTTTTGGATGGAAATAGAATGTTTAAATGAAGAAGAAAAAAATTTGATAGAGGCCTTGAGAGTAGTGTACGGAGGAGCCCTTTTAAACGGTCCTTTTGCCATTATCTTTGCCTATAACGGTGGAATAGTAGGGTTAACCGACAGATCTAAGCTTAGACCTTTAGTAGTAGCTAAATCAGGGGATTTGTATTATTTAGCCAGTGAAGAAGCCGCTATAAGAACCATTTGTCCTAACCCTGAGATTGTTTGGCATCCTAAGGCAGGAGAACCAGTAATCTTAGAAATAACAGAAGGTACTATTCCTCACCAAAAAAGTTATAAATAAAAGTTGCTAGGAGGAAGCCCTTAATGAGCGTAGTTTTTAACGTTGGGAAATTAAGTTATACCAAAGTAAATCAAATTGTCCGCGAAAAAATCTTAGAAGGTAAAAAAGCGTTTGAAATACACGGGGTAAACGGTCATAGATACTTACTTGCAGGAATAAAAGAAAAGATTACGGTAAAAATTTGGGGGACCGTAGGACTTGATTTAGGATGTTTTATGAGCGGTCCTGAAATATATGTCTATGGAAACGTTCAGGATGGCTGCGGAAATACGATGGAAGAAGGGAAAATAACGGTATACGGAATGGCAGGTGATGTAGTGGGTTACAGCATGCGAGGCGGGAAGATTTTTATTAAAGGAGATGTAGGATACCGTGTGGGCATTCATATGAAATCCTATCAAGATAAACATCCGGTAATCGTAATAGGTGGAAAAGCTGGAGACTTTTTAGGAGAATACATGGCTGGAGGAACGATCGTGGTTTTAGGAATATATTCTCAACATCCAGAAAGACCTATAGTAGGAAAGTTTTTAGGAACAGGTATGCACGGAGGGGCTATCTACTTAAGAGGTAAAATAGACCCTTTTTTTCTTGGAAAAAACCTAAAGGTCTCTTCTCTAAACGAAGAAGACCAGGCATATCTTAAAAAAATTTTAAAAGAATATTGTGCTGATATAGGCGAAGACTTAGGAGTTTTGCTAAACGAAAAATTTTTCAAAATAACTCCTATGTCCCATAGACCATACGGTAATCTTTATGCATACTAAATGAAAAAACCCTGAGAGGCAATAACCTCCCAGGGCTTAAATTTAATCGTTAGACGAGATTTTTATCCGTGGGAAGCAGGAAAGAAGGTATAACTAACCCAAACCAAGACAATCAAAAGAATTATTCCTAATCCTACAGACCATTTTACCAGTTTACTTTCTATAGGCAACCAGGGGTCATATTTCATTTTTTGAAGTTCTTCTATAAGTTTTGCTTCTTTTTCTTCAGCCATATTTACCTCCTTTGGTAGATTTTTATATAAAACTTACTGCCCTATTATAGGTGGTTTTACTCCATGGAAGAAGATGTAAGAAATCAAAAGTCCAATCCAGATGATAAAACCAAACAGACATACTAAGTACACCACAGCCAAACGGCCGATACCTTCTTCCCAAAGTTTCCTAAAATCAGAAATGATACCGATGGTAAAAAAGGTAAAGAGGAACATAAAAGTTCTTAAGTTATTTAATCCATTGGTAGCAGTTTTGGTTTGATCAACTACGTTCTTAGAATCCTTTATACTGGCCTTTAACTCTTCTATTTCAGCTTTTTTAGCAGCTATCTGTTGAGCCAACTGGTCTTTAATAGCTGGATCAACTGCTGTAGCTGCTTGTTTTTCAAGCTTTTCTATCTGTTTTTGAACCCCTTTAATCTGATGTTCTACCGTTCCCACCTTAGGAGCATGAGGGGCAGAAATAATCAAAAAGATTACGAAACCAAGGGCATAAGCCAAAACAAACTTGGGAAACCTATGCCAGATTTCTTTAGCGGTAACTCTTTGACCTTCTTGACATTCTATATGAGCACACCAGATATAAGCTAAAATAAAAGCCCAAATACTGATAAAGATGTCTATAAACAACTTGGTAGTAGCTGCAGCCATCATAATCCAACCAGGTTCATATTTGATACCTGCTACGGCTTCAGCCTTACCTCTTATCAAAGCATCTACTATAGCACCAGAGGCAAAAGCAGCCCCGTCGGTTTTAACCGCAAGTCCCATCCAAGCACCAGCAACCATTGGTTGCTGCCATAAAAACTCACGGGCTAAGAAAGGAAGGATAAGTAATTCAACCACCGCAAAAATAACCACCAAAGAAGAAACCATAACCGGAACAACCGGCCTTGCCTTAATTGCACCACCGGTGGCGATGGATGCAGAAACACCGCAGATAGAAATACCTGAGGCTAAAGGTGCAGCCCACTCCTTACTAAACTTAAAATATTTTCTTGCCAACCAATAAACAAGAGCCCAATAAATAAGATAAGCCTCAACTATAGCACAAAGTCCTCTGAAAAGAACCGCTGAAGCAAGACCAAAGGCTTGAGCTGATTTTAAACCAAGAACCGCACCCATCAAACCAATACCTGTCTTAACGTAAAACTCTGGTAAAACAGCCTCTTTGATAAAATTAGCAAACCCTCTAAAAAAGTTACCTATAATCAAACCAAGGATTAGAGCAAAGATAAGTCCACCTTCTCCAGTAAGTTTTAAAGACCAAGGGATGTTATGTTTAGTAGGATCGGTAGCCGCAAAATATGCATAATGTCCTATCAACCAACAAATATAACTTAACCAAAAAATAAAAAAGAAACCAACGATAAACCTCCCTACGTTAAGCCCTAAAAAGGCAGCCCCAATAGCAAAAAACACAGTTAAAAAAAGCCAGGTTAAAATTAAAGATACCCCACCAGAAATACCTACCTTCTTACTAAGAGGGGCAATGGCTTTATCAAGAGAAATCCATTCTGAAGTCTTTACCGTCCAACCAAATGGGTCTATCCCTACATAGGCTAAAAAAGAAATTATTATCAAGGCCATCGCTAAATAAAAGGCTAACCAATCTTCATTAACCAAACCTTTTTTCTTCTCCTCTACCATACGACCTCCTCCTTTCTTTTAAATTTTAAACCTTAAAAATCCTAAACTTTACTTTTAACCACCTCAACCTTTTTTCATTATCTCACCCCCTTGTTCCAGATTTTAGTTTTACCTAGGCAAAAATAACAAAAAACATGCCTATTTTTATTTTTTTATTCTTTTTAAAAAACTTGAAAAAACCTAAGGTTTTAAGAATGGATTTTTTAAGAAATTTTTACTGTTACCTAAAGGTAACGGTTTTTAGACCTTATGTTTCTTTTAAGTAACGTTATCCTTATACAAACTACTACGGTTCATTCCTCTTCTGTGTGGACTGGAAGAAGTCCAAACTTTTTAAGTTTTTGCCATAAAGTTTTACGGCTAATCCCTAACTTTTGGGCAGCCTCGGTTTTGTTCCAGTTGGTTTCTATTAAGGCTTGAAGTATAATTTCTTTTTCTAATGCTTCTTTGGCAAGTTTATAATCTGAGGTCTCTGTTTTAAAACTATGGATTATTTCTTCAGGTAAGTGCTTAAGGGTTATCTTGCCGTCTACAGCTAATAAGACAGCCCTTTCTATAACATGTTTTAGTTCTCTTACGTTGCCTGGATAATCATAATTCATTAAAGCTTGAAAGGCTTCTTCGGTAATCTGAGGTATGGGCTTTTTAAACTTTTCAGAGAATTTCTTTAAAAAGTGGTTTACCAAAATAGGAATATCCTCTTTTCTTTCTCTAAGAGGAGGTATTTCAATAGACATAACGTTTATTCTATAATAAAGGTCTTCCCTAAATTTCCCTTCTTTTACCAGTTGTCTTAAATTTTTACTGGTAGCATAAAGAAACCTTACATCTATCTTTATAGGTTTTTCGCTTCCTAAACGATATAGGGTTTGATCTTCTAAAACCCTTAACAGTTTAGCTTGCAAGTTCTGAGGAAGTTCTGCGATTTCATCAAAAAAAAGCGTTCCGCCGTTAGCTAATTCTAATCTACCTTTTTTAGAATTATAGGCACCGGTAAACGCCCCTTTTTCGTAACCAAAAAGCTCTGCCTCAAACAAATTCTCAGGAATGGCTGCACAGTTTATTTTAAGGTAGGGTTTATCTGCCCTTAAGCTTAAAGCTTGGATGCAATCAGCTATTAATTCTTTACCTGTTCCGCTTTCTCCTAAAATCAACACAGAAACATCTGTTTTGGCTACAAGTTCTATTTTGTTTAAAATGTCTTTGATAGCCTTACTTTCTCCCACTATCTGTTTAAAGGCTTCTTTTTCTTTTAATTTTTCCCTTAACTCATCTACCTCTTTTCTTAAAGTTTTAAACTCAAAAAATTTTTCTATTGCTATCATCAATTCTTCGTTGGTAAAAGGTTTAGCCAAATAATCAAATGCCCCTTCTTTTATAGCCTGCACCGCACTTTTAATTTCAGCAAAAGCGGTAATCATTATTACCCCTACTTGTTGGTCTTGTGTTTTTATTTTTCTTAACAACGTAAGGCCATCTATATCTGGAAGCTTGAGATCAACAATACAAAGGTCAAACCTTTGTGCTTCTAACTTTTTTAGAACCTCTGTGCCTGTTTCACAGGTTTCTACTTCAAAACCTTGGTCTTTTAAATAGTGAGAAAGTCCAAATAAAATAATTGGCTCGTCGTCAACTATTAAAATTCTACCCTTCATATACCTTTTCCTTTTCTAAAGGTAGTTCTACCACAAAAGTAGTTCCTTTTTCTGAGGTATAAAACCAAATTTTACCTCCGTGTTGCTCAACTATAGACTTAGAAATGAAAAGTCCAAGGCCTGTCCCTTTACCTAAAGGTTTAGTAGTAAAAAATGGCTCAAAAATCTTTTTGGCTATATGGTCTGGTATTCCTGTTCCTGTATCTGAAACCTCAAAGATCATTTTATTTTCTTTCATGTAAGCCCTTACGGTTAAAATCTTGGTCCCAGAATGTTCCATAGCGTCTATCGCATTTAACAAAAGATTAAGTAAAACCTGTTCGATTTTATTTGCATCTAAATAAACCGGCTTTAAATTTTCTTCCAACTCTAAGATTAATTTTATACTTTTTTCTTTTAGATAATAGCTAATGAGTTTCAAAACATTTTCTATTAAGTTTTTAACCTCGCAAGCCTTAAGTTCTAACTCAGTTTTTTTGGAAAAATCAAGTAGGACTTTAAGGATATTTTGAATACGAGACAATCCCTGATTGATAAGTTCTATATGTTGATTTCTCGTTTGTTCATCCATAGAAGTTTTAAAAAGATTGTTTACGCATAAAATAATACCTCCTAAAGGGTTGTTTATTTCATGGGCTATTCCTGCGGCAAGCTGTCCGATAGCAGCCAATTTTTCGGTAATGGCCATTTGTTCTTCTATTTTCTTCTTTTCGGTTACATCTTCAACATAATGAACCACCTTTACCACTTTACCTTTTTCATCAAAAACTGGATAAAGATGAGTATAATAATACCCTCCTTCAGGCGAGCTAAGATGTTCTGAAACCGGCTGTTTGGTCTCCATTACTTTTTTTAATAAAGCTACAAGGCAAGGTCTGATCTCGTCTGATTGCAGAGGATTACATTCCATGTTGAAAACCGGTCCCTTTTTCTGATTTATCCATTCCTGATAGGCTTTATTGCTAACCTCTATAGTACAGTTTAGGTTAACTAATGCTAATGGGTCGGTTATATGATTAAAGATGGTTTGCAAGGTTTGAGCATACGTTTTTATAGCTTCTTGAGCTTCAAAAAGATGATTAGCCAATTGATTAAAAGACTGAAGAAGCTCCCCTATTTCGTCTTTTCTTTCTACTTCTATCTTCTGATTTAAAGGAGCCTTTCCAGAGATAATGTCTCTAAAATGGATGGTAAGCCTTTTAATAGGTTTGCCTACAATAGCCCAAAAAACCCCTTCTATCGTGACTAACAATAAGATGATGGTTAACATACCAGAAATAAACGTAGTTAGGGCGATATGTTTTATTTCCCATAACCAAGTTTTTAGCGGTATATAGACAGCCTCTAATCCCATCAAATCTCCTGGTTTCCAATTAAAATCCTCTTTTCTCGGATAGATTTTAAGAAGGTTTTTTGGTGCATCTTTTACCCTACCATGACATATAAGACATTCTTTTTCCGTTATAATAGGTTTTACAACCACTAAATATTTTTCTTTATTTATTTCTATTATATTTTCCCAACGTTTAAGATTTTTATCTTGATTAAAAATGGCTAAAAGTTTTCTTTCGAGCTCATTGGGGAGGTGGTTAGGGTTTATTGGTTTTAACGAAACCCTTTTATATTCATAGTCATTAAATTTGGCTTTAAACCTTTGCATTACTTTAGTCCTTATATGGGTGGTAGACATAGCCTCCAAGATAAAATCTTCTTTTAAATTCACTTCTTTAAAAAACTTAAAAAGAGAAGGTCTTAGTTCTTCTTTTACATAATCTCCCAAAGCGTCTATTTGAGTAATCAATATCTCAGATTCTCTTCTTGCTTCTTCCAGCATCTTATTTTTTAAAAAATAATAAAGAAGGGTTGAAAAAAGGAAACAAAAAAGGGAAATAACGCACAAAAGATAAAGGGTAAACTTGGTGCTTAGACTTAAATTGTTTAAAAAATTTTTTAAATTTTTCATCGATAGTTTAATTTTAAAAACAATAGTCCTTTTTTCAAGTTATGTTAAAATTAAACATCTATATATCTTTTATATAAAAGGGGGGCATTGTCATGGATTGGAAAGATACCCTTAACCTTCCACAAACTAGCTTTCCGATGAAAGCTAATTTAGTAGAGCGGGAACCTCAGTTTTTAGAATTTTGGGAAAAAGAAAAAATTTATGAAAAAATGCTTAAAAAAAGAGAGAACGCTCCTTTATATGTTCTTCATGACGGCCCCCCTTATGCTAACGGACATATTCATTTAGGGACAGCCCTAAATAAAATTTTAAAAGACATTATAGTAAAAAGTAAAACCATGGCAGGGTATAAAGTGCCCTTTGTGCCTGGATGGGATTGTCATGGCTTACCTATAGAGTTAAAAACCGAACAAGAGTTAGGGGTAAAAAGAGGAGAATTGCCTCCCTTAGTAATAAGAGAGGCCTGCAGAAAGTATGCAGAAAGATACATTAACATTCAAAGAGAAGAGTTTAAAAGACTTGGAGTTTTTGCCTTTTGGGATAAACCCTATCTTACGATGGACTATAAATATGAAGCCACCATCGCCAGGGAATTTTTAAGATTTTTAGAATCTGGACAGGTTTATCGCAAGAAAAAACCTGTTTTTTGGTGCCCGACCTGTGTAACCGCCCTTGCAGAGGCTGAGGTAGAATATGGACCTCACAAATCTTACTCTATTTTTGTAAAATTTCCTTTTACAGAAGACCTTAAAGAGTTTATTTCTAAAAATTATGGAGTTTCTTTAGATAAACCAGCTTATGTATTGATTTGGACGACTACTCCTTGGACCTTACCGGCAAATTTAGGTTTAGCCTTAAACCCTGAATTTGATTACTTATTGGTAGAATGGGAAGAGGAATATTATTTAGTAGCTGAAGGGCGAGTGTCAGGACTTTGCGCCGAGCTCAATAAAGACCTACCTAAATTTATAGCTAAGATAGACCCCAAAACCTTAGAAGGAAAAAAGGCCTTTCATCCTTTTTATCAAAAGGAAAGCCTTATCATCTTAGCTGACTTTGTAAGTTTAGACACTGGTACCGGAATTGTTCATATTGCTCCAGGTCATGGAGAAGAAGACTATCAAGTAGGTCTTAAGTATGGATTAGAGGTTTATGTGCCTGTAGACCAAGAGGGAAGATTTTATAAAGAGGTGGAATTGGTAGGAGGGCTTTCTATCTATCAGGCTAACGAAAAAATTTTAGAAACTCTAAAAGAAAACGGAAGACTGCTTCATGTTGATAAAATAGAACATAACTATCCCTTCTGCTGGAGATGTAAAAAACCGATTATTTTTAGGGCTGAAGATCAATGGTTTATTTCTATGGAACTAAAAAGATTAAGAGAAAAAGCCTTGAAAGCTATAGAAAGTGTAAAATTTATCCCCTCTTGGGGGAAAAACCGTCTTTATAGTATGTTAGAAAGTAGGCCTGATTGGTGTGTTTCCAGACAAAGGGTATGGGGCGTTCCGATTACAGTGTTTAAATGTGAAAATTGTGGAGAGATACTAAAAGATTTTAAGTATTATGAAAAAGTAATAGCCCTTTTTGAAAAAGAAGGTTGTGACCCTTGGTTTGTTAAAACCGCAGAAGAGCTTTTACCAGAAGGCACAACCTGCCCTAAATGTGGGCATACCAAGTTTACCAAGGAAAAAGATATCTTAGATGTATGGTTTGACTCTGGGGTTTCCTTTGCTGCAGTGATTGAGAAAAGAGAAGAACTTTCTTTTCCTGCGGACCTCTATTTAGAAGGGTCTGATCAACATAGAGGATGGTTTCACAGCTCGCTTCTTTGTGCAGTAGGTACTAGAGGGGTTCCTCCTTATAAAGCCTTACTTACTCATGGATTTGTGGTAGACGGACAAGGAAGAAAAATGTCTAAAAGTTTAGGAAATGTTATTCATCCCCAAGACTTGATCAAACAGCACGGGGCAGAAATATTAAGACTTTGGGTATCGGCTGAGGACTACCGGGATGACATAAAAATCTCTAAGGAAATACTTGCAAGGCTGGTTGAAGCCTACCGTAAAGTTAGAAATACCTGTAGATTTTTGATAGGTAATCTTTATGACTTCGACCCAAAAAAAGACTTGATATCTTTTGAAAATCTTCCTTCTTTTGAAAAATACATCCTTTATAGGCTAAGCAAAATAATAGAAAAAGTAAAAAAAGGATATGAGGATTTTGAATTTCACGTGGTTTATCATGAGATTTATCGGTTTTGTGTGGTAGAGCTTTCCTCTCTCATCATAGACATAAACCGAGACTATCTTTATTGTGAACGCCCAGACAGCCCTAAACGTAGAGCTACCCAAACTGTTTTTTATTATTCTTTAGATTCTATCGTTAAACTTATAGCCCCGATTCTTTCTTTTACTGCAGAAGATATCTGGCAAAACCTTCCTTACCCTAAGGATGAACCTTCGGTCTTTCTTACCGAGTTTCCTAACTATAAATTTGAGATTCCTGAAGATGAGGTTAAAAAATGGGAAACCCTGCTTAGACTTAGAGAAGAATTTCTAAAAGCTTTAGAAATAGCAAGAAAAGACCATAAGTCTATCAACACCTTTTTAGAAGCTGAAGTTTATGTTAAGGCTCCAGAAGAGATAAAAGAGTATCTAAAAGACAAAGCTTTTTGGGAATACTTCTTGATGATAGCTAAGTTTGAATTAGTTGAAAACTTAAACGAGAAATTAGAGCCGCAAACCTTTGTTTCTGAGGAGATATCTGGACTTAAGGTATTAATTAAACCTACCGAATATAAAAAATGTGAAAGGTGTTGGCAAAGAAAACCTGAAGTAGGGAACCTTCCTAATCCTGAACTTTGTGAAAGATGTTATCAGGTAGTAGGTGAGATTAAATGAAAACCTTTTGGGTATGGGCTAACCTTGTTTTTGTGTTAGATAGATTAACCAAATTTTGTTTTATAAACCTTAACTATCCGGGAAATCAAGACATTTGGAAGGTTTTTCCTGGTTTTAACCTGGTTAAGGTATGGAATAAAGGTATAGCCTTTGGTTTGTTTGCTAAAGATAGTCTATTAGGAACCTTAGGTTTGATATTGGCAAACCTAATTATCTTAGGTTTAGTGTTTTATTGGGCTAAAAATAAGGCTTATAAACCTGAAGCAAGGCTTGAAACCTTTGGATTAGGGTTGATTTTTGGAGGAGGACTTAGTAATCTTTTAGACCGGCTGGTGTTTGGTTCGGTTTTTGATTTTATCGACCTTTATGTAGGAAACTACCATTGGCCTGCTTTTAACGTGGCAGACATAGGGATTACCGTAGGACTGTTTATCCTAATTTACCAGCAGATAAAAAATGTTTCTTAAAATAGTTGAAATACCAAGGTTAAAACAGTTTTTATTTAAAACCTCTTCTCACGAATTTGACTATCATTTAGAAGATCTTTTAAAAAAGACCTATTATCCTTTATCGTCTACGGTTTATCAAGTTCAACCTAAAAAACTGGTCTATTTAAACGAAATTCTTTATCACCTTAAAGATAGGTTTAAAAAATTTTTAGAGGCCTCTCCTTTACCTTTTTATATAATTCTTTTTAAAGATAAAGATTCTTCCGAAAAACCACGTTATGTAAGGGCTGGTAAGATTTATTTAAAAGAGGAAGTAAAAAAAGAGGTTTTACAAGAGTTTGAAGGGCTAAATCTCTTTTTTAAAATCCAAGACTGGATAGACGATTGGAAAGAACTTTTACTACCGGCAACCGTAGACCCTAAGCTAATTTTTTTCTTTAAAGACTTCTTTTTTACTGGAGAAAACTTTCCTTGTTTCTTCTGTGGAAGCACTCTACATCCATACCAAAAATGCCCTGGGCTTTTAGAACCCAACCCAAGAGAAATCTTAGATAAAGCCTTAGACCTTCCTTTTTCAGAAGTGGCTCAAAAGACCTGGCAAAACTTAATCGAGGAAGAAAAAACCCCAAGTTATTTCCATGTAAGACATTTTTATCTCTTACCTGAGTTTTTAAAAATTGTTTTTTACCGAGGAGATAACCTCAGTTCTTGGGCTCAGTTAAAACTTACGGCAGAAACCCCTGTTAGAGGGGGAAGCTTAGGTATAGGATTAGAAGCACTTATAAAAGGCGACTTAAACGTTGCTGAAAGTCGATTTTCTGAAGAAGAGGAGGACCTAAAAGCCTCGATAGGTTTAATCTGGGTAAACCTATTAAAAAACAACTGGGATAAAGCCTTATATTTTCTTGAAAACTCCTTAAGTAAAACTTCTTCCAACTTCATCAAAAGTTACCTTCTTTTTCTGAAAGGTTACATAACCGAATATAGAGGAAACGATCTTACAGCAAAAGAACTTTACCAAAGAGCCTTTGAGTTAGATAAGACCTGCTTTCCAGCTTTTTACAAACTTAAAATTTTCGATTATTTAAGGGATGAACCGTTAGAAAAGTTTATAAACTACTTTGTCCATCCTTTTTTGGTGTTTTGGGCTTGGAACGAACCCCTATTTATCAAAGATCAGGAAGAATTAGAAAATTTTATAGAAAAAAAACTCCTTGAAAAAAGAGAAACTGCCTTGCAAAGACTTAAAGAGGCTGAGGATTTATTTCATCGTTTAAAACATGTCATGACTAAAGAGGAAGTAAAAGATTATGAAGAAAAACTTAAAACCTTAGCCTATGAAATCTACCACAAAGGAATGGGAGCGATAGACAAAGCCTCAGACCGAGCACTTGACCTTAACCTTGAGCTCCAAAGTTTAGTATATAACAAAATCAAAGAAATGAACCAAAAACTAACTGAATTAAGAAAACAGTATGAAGTGTTTGCTAACTTTTGGTTAAGGTATCCTTATAAAGATGAAGACTTGATTTTTGGAAAAGAACTAAAAGCCTTAAAGGAATTGATAGAAAAAAACATAGAACGAACCCAAAAAAGAGATATTTCTCAAGTTTTATCTCTCATCGTTTCAGAATTAAACCTGGCAGAAGAAAAAGTTGATATATTAAAAAACTTAAAAGATGAACTTAGAAAAAAATGGCTGTTTAAACAAAGATTAGCAGACTTTTTAAGAAATTTTTTATTATTAGAGACCTTTTTAGTTGTCCTCTATGTGCTGGGTTATTTTGCTGAGTTTTCTTTTTTAGAAAACCTTCTTTCTCTTCCGGTGTTTTTAACTATTTCGGTGTTTCTACTAATCCTCTGTTTGATACTTGCCTACGCTAAAAATCCAGAATAATGAAGTTTATTTGGGTTAACTCAGAAACGTTTCCCTACCAAGTCTTATCTTTTGAAAATCCTTTAGAGGTTCTCGTATTAGAAGACCATTTATATACAGAAAAATTCTTTAAAAAACTACAAAGTTTTATAAAAAAAGGCTTTTATGCCTGTGGATTTTTAAGCTATGAGTTAGGGTATTTATTAGAAAAAAAACTTAACCATTTATTCAAAAAGCCTAATCTTCCAGTTGGTTGGTTTGCTATCTATCCTCCCCCTCAAATTTTTTCCGTTAATCCTTCTTGCTTGAGAACCACAAACTTTAACCTTGAAACCTTTATTTGTGATGTTTCTAAAACTACCTATCAAAAAAATATCCAAAAAATTAAGGAATACATAGTCTCAGGAGATGTTTATCAGGTTAACTATACCTTTAAGTTAAAGTTTACTTTACGAGGCCATCCTTTAGAACTGTTTTATCAACTGCTATTTTCTCAGCGGTGTAAATACGGATTTTTTTTAGAAGGAAAAGATTTTTGGATAGCCTCTTTATCCCCAGAACTTTTTCTTAAAAAAGAGGGCCCTTTTTTAACCACCTCTCCGATGAAAGGAACGATAAAAAGGGCTCCTCTCTTTATTTTAGACCAAGAAACCAAAAGAAAACTTTGGTTTGACGAAAAAAACCGAGCAGAAAACGTTATGATAGTAGACCTCTTAAGAAACGACTTAGGCAGGGTTTGCTTTCCAGGAGAAGTTTGGGTAGAAGAGCTTTTTAAAATAGAAACCTACCCTACCCTTCATCAGATGATCTCTTCTATTAAAGGAAGGCTTTTCACCGAAGACCTGTTTGAGGTTTTTAAAGCCCTTTTCCCTTGTGGGTCAGTTACCGGTGCTCCCAAAATACGGGCGATGGAAATCATCGCTGAGCTCGAAAAAGAGCCTCGGGGAGTTTATACCGGTGCTATAGGCTACATAGACCCAAAAGGCAACTTTTTATTTAACGTTGGTATAAGAACTTTAGTGTTTTTTAAGCAAGGGTTAGACCTTTATCAAGGAGAAGCAGGAATAGGAAGTGGGATTGTTTGGGATAGCCAACCTGAAAAAGAATATGAAGAATGTTTGCTCAAAGCAAAGTTTTTCTTAAATCCAGTACCTTATTTTCAACTGATAGAAACTTTTTGGTTTAAACTTAATACCCCTAACCCTCTTTTAAAATTTCACTATCAAAGATTGATTTTTTCTGCTAAATTTTTTAGGTTTAAACTCCCTGAATCTTTAAAAAATTTTGCTTCTTTTAAAAGTCTTATCCAAGAAAAAATTCCAGACCCAAAAAAATATAAAGTAAGGTTTCTTCTTTATCCTGAGGGAAAGATAGAACTATCCTTTCTCCCTTTTGAAGGTTGGAAAAAAGAGTTAAAAATAGCCTTTATGAAGCGCAATTTTGATTTAAGTTATTTTTCCTATCATAAAACTACCATAAGGTCCCCTTTAGATGAGGCTCTAAAAAAAGCAAAAGAGTTAGGATTTGACGAAGTAGTATTTTATGATGAAAACGGAAGAATTCTCGAAGGTTCTTTTTCTACTTTTTTTGCTAAAAAAGATGGTAAACTTTTTACTCCGGCTTTAAACCTAAAAATTCTTGATGGCGTTATAAGAAAATACTTAATCAAAAAGAATATAGCTATAGAGCAAGAACTTTTCCTTGAAGACCTAAAAAGGTTTTCAGAAATTTACATAGGGAATGCGGTGCGTGGACTTGGTAAAGTAAAAGATTGGTTTATACTAAAATGAAACATCTAAAAGTGTATAATAAGGAGGGTTAAGAGATGACAAGAAAAGGAGGAAGTTGTAAAAGGAAAAAAGAAGGGGCTCAAGAAGTAAAAAAAGAAGCAAAGAAAACTTACAAAATAGCTGTAATTCCGGGAGATGGAACAGGACCTGAAGTAATAAGAGAAGGTATTAAGGTATTAGAGGCTGCAGGAAGAAGGTTCAACCTAAAGTTTGAATGGAATTTTTTTGACTGGGGAGGAGAAAGATACCTTAAAACCGGTGAAACCATCCCTGAAGGAGGCATTGAAGAACTTAAAAAACATGACGCTATTTATTTGGGGGCCATCGGTCATCCTGAGGTTAAACCTGGCATTCTTGAAAAAGAAATCTTATTGAGGATTAGGTTTGAACTTGACCAATACGTTAACCTTAGACCGATTAAACTTTATCCAGGAGTTTGGACCCCTATTAAAGATAAAGGTCCAGAAGATATAGATTTTGTAGTAGTCAGAGAAAATACAGAAGGTCTTTATGCAGGAGGTGGTGGCTTTTTAAGGAAAGGTACTCCTTATGAGGTAGCTATCCAAGAGTCCATTAATACAAGATATGGAGTAGAAAGGTGCATAAGGTTTGCCTTTGAATACTGCAGAAAGAGAAACAAAAAAAAGAAGGTTACGTTAGTAGGCAAGACCAATGTTTTAACCTATGCCTTTGACCTTTGGTATAGGGTGTTCCAAGAAGTAGGACAAGAATACCCTGATATAGAAAAAGATTATGCCCATGTAGACGCAACCTGTATGTGGTTTGTCAAAAACCCTGAATGGTTTGACGTTATCGTTACAGACAACATGTTTGGCGACATCATCACAGACCTTGGGGCTATGATACAAGGTGGTATGGGTATAGCAGCCGGAGGAAATATCAACCCTAACGGGGTCTCTATGTTTGAGCCTATCGGTGGCTCTGCTCCTAAATATACAGGAAAAAACGTCATCAATCCCTTGGCTGCTATCTGTGCAGGTATGATGATGTTAGAACATTTAGGAGAAGAAGAAGCAGCAAAAGCCATAGAAAAAGCGGTTATCAAAGTCTGCAGAGACCATTTAAAAAGCCTGTCTGCAGGACAAATGGGTTATACTACCACCGAAGTAGGAGATTTGGTGGCTAAGTATACTGAAGAAGGAGTGGAACTTTAGCATGCAAAATGTTAATGATAAATTTAAAAGAAATCCCCGAATCACCCGGAGTTTATCTCTTTAAAGGAGGAAGAGGAGAAGTCCTTTATGTAGGAAAGGCCAAAAATCTAAAAAATAGGTTGTCCTATTATGTAAAAGGACTTCTCCTTTCTCCTAAAATTCAACGTTTAGTAGAAACTACTGAAAGTTTAGAATACTTTCTTACTCGAACAGAAAAGGAAGCCCTTCTTCTTGAAGCAAGTCTTATCAAGAAATATCGTCCTAAATATAACGTTCTTTTAAAGGATGATAAAAACTATCCTCTTTTAAGGATAGGATTACAAGAAGAATATCCTGCTTTACAAATTGTACGTAGAAGAAAAAGGGGAGATAAAGCCTTATACTTTGGCCCTTTCACCTCTGCCCGTGGTCTAAGAGAGGTCCTTAAACTCCTCTCTAACCTTTTTCCTTTGAGAAAATGTAGCCTCGCAGAGATGAAAAGAAGAAAAAACCCTTGTATTTATTATCAAATCAAAAAATGCTTAGCCCCTTGTGTTCATCCTATACCTAAAGAAGAATATCAAAAATTAGTTCAAGGAATAATAGAATTTTTCCAAGGAGGAGGGAAAAAATTAGCAGAAAAAATCCGAGAAGAAATAGAAAGACTTGCTGAAAATTTAGAGTTCGAACGAGCGGCTTTTTTAAGAGATAGGCTAAAAGACCTTGAAATCATCTTAGAAAAACAGGCGGTAGTTCTACAAGAAGCCTTAGACTTAGACTTTTGGTTTACTCAAAAAACAGAAGCTAAGGAATATTTTATCGTTCTTTTTATAAGACATGGGTACCTTTATGGCTTCCAAAGTTTTGGGATTAAAAACCCTCTTGAAGGGTCTACCCTAAAAGAGCTTTTAGTTCAGTTTTATCTTGACGGTAAAGTCATTCCTCCTAAAATCTACCTTCCTTATGAGTTAGAAGAAAAAGAGGATTTAGAAGAAGTTTTAACAGAAAACGCAAATTATAAAGTAGAAATATTAGTCCATCCAGAGT
Organism: Thermodesulfobacterium sp. TA1; assembly: GCF_008630935.1. Lineage (NCBI taxonomy): Bacteria > Pseudomonadati > Thermodesulfobacteriota > Thermodesulfobacteria > Thermodesulfobacteriales > Thermodesulfobacteriaceae > Thermodesulfobacterium > Thermodesulfobacterium sp. TA1. The sequence goes on along the minus strand of NZ_CP043908.1, from coordinate 698,267 downwards.
CAGAAGAATTTATCGTGTTAAAACAAATAGCACTAAAAAACCTTAAAGAGTATGTCATTTCAGAAAAACGACAAGAAAAACCTTGGTATGCAGGACTTGCCGAAGAGATTAAAACAGTGCTCAAACTTTCTAAAGAACCACGTAAGATTGAAGCTATAGACCTCTCTCAGTTTTATGGAGAGGCAAAAGTAGGGGCTACGGTCTGTTTTTTTGAGGGAGAACCAGATAAAAGTCTTTATAGAAGATATCACATAAAAGAAGCCGGAAGAGATGACTATTCTATGCTTTATGAAGTCTTATATCGGAGGTTAAAACGAGGATTAGAAGAACAAAACCTTCCTGACCTATTCTTGATAGACGGAGGGAAGGGACATTTAGAAACAGCCTTAAGAGTAGTTGAAGACTTAAACCTAAAAGAAGTAGAGATAAGAGCGATTGCTAAGAACGAAAAAAGACAGCCTGAAAAACTTTATATCCCTGGAAGAAAAAATCCTGTCTTTCTCCCCAAACATAAAGAAGTTCATCATTTTATCGGACGGATTATGGAAGAGGCTCATAGGTTTGCTAAAACCTTTGCAGAAAAAAGTAAAACCCAAAAAAACCTTTTAGGTTGGTTAGACAACATCCGAGGAATAGGACCAAAACGCAAAGAAGTGCTTCTCTCCCATTTTAAAAGTCTCGAAGAAATAATTCAAGCACCTTTAGAGAAAATCGCTAAACTACCAGGATTTAATCTAAAACTGGCAAAAACCTTAAAGGAAAATTTGACAAGATATCAAACCTAATAAAAGGTTAAGGGGCTGTTATAAAACAGCCCCTGTCTTTATGATTAATAATTATTTAGATAGATCCTTGTCAATAATCTCTGCTATTCTTTTGCCACTCATAAGCATCCCGCCAAAAATAGGACCCATTCTTGGAAGGCCAAAAACCTCACAAACGGCTATTCCTGTAACATAAAGCCCTTCTGCTACCTTAGCAGTATGTTCTACCACCACCTTTTCAGAAACTTCACTCCAGTTAGACCTTTCTCCTTTGATAAAAATGTTTAACTCTGGATTTTTTTCAGCGGCAATTTGTACAATTTCAGCCCCATGACCAGAGGCATCGACCAAAGCTTTAGACTGAGTAAAAAGTGGGTCTACATGAAGACCTGCCATTTCTATAGCTGTCCACTTCCACAACACCCCACAGACCTTAGGTGGGTTATCCCTGACTATTACATCCTCTACATATACTCCAAGAAAAAACTTAGCTCCAGCATCTAAAGCCCCTGTAGCCAGTTTAGCGATAAGTTCAGCAGGGTCAACCACATACAAACCTTTCTCTGCTTTTTTATATCGTATCTTAAAATCATTTACTATAGGCAATACCTCCTCTTGAACCACTATTTTAGGTATCATATTACCACCACCACCTATACCTCCACCAAAGGACAAACGTTTTTCATAAACCGCTACCTTATAGCCTTTTTCAGCTAAATACTTAGCACATGTAAGTCCTGAAGGACCTGCTCCTACTATCAGTACATCTACATCACTGTAATCATAAAGGTCTTCCATACCATACTTTACGATAGCCCTCTGGATCTCAAGCTCCATAACTTCCTCCCAATTTTTGTAAATTAAAATACTTAAAAAATAAACAATTTGGAGTAAAAGTGAAAAAATTAACTTATATTACCATTTCTTTATCAACTCCCCACTTTTTAAGTTTTTGAGTTAAAGTTTTTCTATCTATTTTTAATTTTTTTGCGGCTAAACTTTTGTTCCAGTTAAGCTGTTTAAGCACCTTCATTATATACTGTTTTTCTATTTCCTCTATAGGTAAAATTTCTTCAAAAGTAGAAGTAAACATCTCTTCTGTTAATCTTTCTACGTTTTTTTCTTTAGTTAGAGGTTCAAACTCAGCCAAAAGCAAGTCTTTTTCTGTGATTTCATCCTTAGTAGAAAAAATTACCAATCTTTCTATTAAATTTTTTAATTCCCTTATGTTGCCTGGCCAATTATATTCCATAAAAAGACTCAAAACCTTGGGAGAAAAAAGCTTTAAAGGTTTTTTGTATTTTTCACAAAAATGTTTTAAAAAGTAGTTTGATAAAATCAGGATATCTCCTTTTCGTTCTCTTAAAGGGGGAAGATGTAGGCTTACTACATTAAGACGATAATAAAGGTCTTCTCTAAAGGTTCCTTTTTTTACCTCTTCTTTTAGGTCTTTGTTGGTAGCGGCTATTATCCTTACGTTTGCTTTAATAACCTTTAAACTACCTACAGGGCTGAACTCTTTCTCTTCTACTACTTTTAGAAGTTTGGCTTGCAAGTCAAGTGGGATGTTACCTATTTCATCAAGAAAAAGCACCCCTCCTTGAGCAAACTCTATTTTTCCTATTTTGGCTTGTTGGGCTCCGGTAAAAGCCCCTTTAGCATGGCCAAAAAGTTCACTTTCGAAAAGGGTCGGTACCACTGCTCCACAGTCTACACATACAAAAGGTCCTTTATAAATTAAATCCATTTCGTGAATCTTTTTAGCTAAAAGCCCTTTACCTGTTCCTGATTCTCCTGTAATAAGGACGGTGCAGTCGGTTGAAGCAATAATTTTAGCCTTCTCAAGAATTTGTTTAATCTTAGGGTCTTCACCTATAAAGGGTATTTTTTCTTCTTTCTCTTTTAAACTAAACTTAAGGTATAAGTTCTCCAGGATAAGCTTTTTTTTCTCTATAGCCTTTTCAACCGCTACCTTAGCCTGATAAACCGAGAAGGGCTTTTCTAAAAAATCAAAAGCCCCCATTTTAATAGCAGAAACTGCGGTCTCTATATTCCCGTAGGCTGAAATAACGATAATCTGACTTTCATAGTTTATCTCTAAAAATTCTTTTAAAAGGTCAAGTCCGTTTCCATCTGGAAGTTTTAGGTCTAAAAATACTACGTCATACTCCTTTTTAGAAAAATATTCTAAAGCGTCCTTTTTATTCTCAGCTGTATCCACCCGATAATCTTCTTTTTGAAAAAAAATAGCCAACCCTTCTCTTATGTCTACTTCATCATCTACTACCAAAATCCTTCCTTTATACCGCATCTTCTCTTAAAGCCTCCCTGGTTAATAAAGGAAAAAGAATTTCAAAACAAGCCCCTCCCTCTTTTAGGTTGTAAACGTTTATCCTTCCTCCATGGTTTTTGATAATACCATAACAAATGGAAAGTCCCAAACCGGTAGCCTCACCTTTTTCTTTGGTAGTAAAAAAAGGGTCGAAAATAAAAGGCATGATCTCAGAAGGTATACCTGGACCTGTATCTTTTACTTTTATCACTATCGTATCGTTTTTAAAAAAAGTTTCTACGGTAATTTCTCCTTTTCCCTTCATAGCCTGGGCAGCGTTAATAAAAAGATTAAACAACACCTGCTCTATCTGGCCTTGGCTCGCATAAATCTGGGGAAGGTTGGTTTGTAATTTTAAGTTAAATTTTATGTTTTTAAATAAAGGATATTCCGACAGAAGCTCATATACCTTCTTTATGGTAAAATTAACCTCTACCCATTCTCTTTTTTCTTCCTCAGGTCTCCCAAAAGTCAACAGTCCGTTGATAATCATCCTACATCTTTCAGTAAGGCTGATAATCCTTTCTAACCATGTCTGATAGGTAGGAACCTCTCCGATTTCCTCCTTTAACATACTGGCATAAAGAAGGATACCACTTAAAGGATTTTTTAACTCATGAGATATTTCACCTGCTAATTTCCCCAAACTGGCAAGTCTTTCGGTGTTAATCCAGTAAGGAAATCTAAACCAGTCTTTTTCCTGAATAAACACATGTATAGTATAATTTGGATTAATAGGAAGATTAAAAAGGTAATAAAAATTGTTTTCAAAGGTAAAAAACGTCAACCCAAAGGTATCAAAAACCGGACCAAAAAGCTCTTCTAAAAAAACCACCTCATCATCTTTAAGAAGATAAATAAAGTCCCTTAAAAACCTTGAGTTATAATAAACGATTTTATGCTTAAACTCAAGCCCTACCCTTTCACATTCAGAAATAGCAGTAGGGTAATTAATTTTTTCTATGCTATCCTTAGTAAAAATTATAGAGTTTTCCAAAAATACCATCAGAATAGCAGTTTCAACAATCCTTGCATTTCTTTTTCCATATAAGCACTAGACATAAACACTACCAGTTTTTTACCAGGATAGTTTAACCAATCAAAGGTTGTTATTAGGTTAAACTCTTCTGTCAGTTTAAAAGCTTTCTTATTTTTAAATCTAATCTCTTCTACCATTCTATCAAGGTCTATCCGGTCTTCTTGAGGAATGTTTTCTAACCCTATTGGTTCTTTAAGATAAATCACATCGGCTAAGCATAAGCTTTCTACATAAGCCTGTTGAAAAATCTTACGCTTGCTTGAGTTGGTCCGAGGTTCAAAAAACAACACGGTTAACTCTGGTTTTACTGCTTTTTTAAGCTCACCAAGAGTAACTCTAACCGCGGTAGGGTGATGGGCAAAATCATCTATTACCACAAGCTCATTAGATTTATAGACTACCTCTTGTCTTCTTTTTATTCCCGGAAAGGTTTTTAATCCCTCTTTTATGTCCTGATTAAAAAGATTTAATCCTTTTAATAAAGCTATCACCCCTAAGGTGTTTAACATGTTATATTCTCCTACCAAACTTACCTGAAAAATCTCTTCTTTATCAGATTGGTTAACCTTAAACTTAGACATAAAACACTTCTCTCCCCAAAAAGTTTCAGCTTCCACCAACCTAAAATCATTGCTCTTTTCTTTTCCGTATGAAATAACCTTAGCTTTAGGGTTTGCCCTTGTTATTACCTCCTTTAAATTAGGTTCATCACCGTTATAAACCAACAACCCATCCTCAGGTAAAAGTTTTATAAATTCTATAAAGGCTTTTTTTAAAGTTTCGAGATCAGGATATACATCTGCATGATCATACTCTAAGCTCGTTAAGATAACAGCATAAGGTTTATAATGAAAAAACTTAGGTACCTTGTCAAAAAAAGCAGAAGGATATTCATCTCCTTCTATCACTATCCATTTTCCTTCGGCATAACCAAAATTTCTCCCTTCATCCTTTAACACCCCTCCTATCAAAAATGAAGGCTCATATCCACCTTTTTTCATTAAATAACTTAAAAGTGCAGTAGTAGTTGTCTTGCCATGGGTTCCAGCACAAACTAAAACCTTTTTTCCGTTAAAACAATTCTTTTCAAGAAATTGGGGAAAAGAAAATAGCGGGATTTTTAACTCTTGAGTCTTTAAAACTTCCAGATGCTCAGCCTTGACCGAGTTTCCTACCACTACACAATCGGGTTTGATTTGATTTATGTTTTCTGGGTCAAAAGGAAAGACTCTAATCTTTAATTCTTTTAAAATTTCTGAAGCCGGAGGATAAACCTCTGCTTTTTCTGAACCAAAAACTTGATATCCAGATTGTTTTAAAAGACCTGCTACTCCACACATTCCTATTCCACCGATTCCTATAAAAAATACCTTCATAACTCAACTCTCCTTTTTCTCCAAAATAATTTCTATCTCAGGCATACCTAAAACCTCTTCTGCTGAACCTTGATTGACCGCTATTTCAAGTAGGCCTTCGCTTCCAAACAACCCTACTATCTCTCCTTTTTTAGCCTCCGCATAAGTTTTAACCATCGGAATTTCTCTACCGCCTACCAAAATTTTAAAAGCCTTTCCGACTTGTCTTGCCAAATCTTGATGCAGGTTGGTAATCAGGTTGCCAAAACGATCTACATACCATACAGAAAGCTTCAAACCTTTTTCTGTTTTTTCAGGAGGTTTAAACTCTAATTTAATCAAGCTTTCTAAAGAAATCCTCCTGCTAAAATGTTCTAATGACTCCCCTGTTAACAACCAAGAAACCACAGGAGCAAAAAGGTCTCTCCCATGAAAAGTTTGACTATAAGGAGGTCTTAAAACCTTATTTACTTCTATTTCATAGGGAATCAATTTTGGTTCTTTTTGATAGATTAAAGAAAAAATTCCGTTATCTGGACCAACAAAAAAATATTTATCAGTCTTAAGAACTAATGCCTTTCTTTCAGTGCCTACCCCTGGGTCAACGATACATAAAAATATGGTACCTTGAGGAAAATATTGATAAGAAAAAAACAACATAAAAGCGGCCTTTTTAATATCTTGAGGGGGTATTTCATGACAAAGGTCTATAAACTGAAGGTCTGCAAAGTTTGACCATCCTTTTTTTTCAAGTTCTTGCAATATTCTACCTTTAACCACCCCTACATAGTGGTCTTTAGACCCAAAGTCAGTAAGTAAAGCTACAGTTTTATACATTCTATCCTTTCTCCTGCAGCTAACTTTCTTTTAGCTTTAGGAGAGTATTTCAGTAAAAGTTCTTTTATAAACTCTAAAGGAGGATTACCTTCGAGGATACAGGCAATGGGTGCACTTTCATTAAGTGTATAAAGCGCGTAATCTACGTTTATTATTTTTTGAATTCTCTGATTTTCCTCTTGATTTCTTCCAAGCACAACCCAAAGATTTTCTTCAAAAAAATGGCGCCCTAAACAAAGAATTTGAGCGGTTTTATAGTTAAGCGGTCTTTTTTCCTTTAAGACTCTAAGAACCCTTGTCCCTATTTGCGGATCGGTCAACAAACATCCCCCTGCAGGGGTTGGAATTTCTTTTAACCCCCACTTTTTAGCCAATTCAAATTGGGTTTTTCTTTGTCTTCCCTGAAGGTCTAAAAGTTTTTCTCTGTCTATCAACCCTTTAGCTTCAGGTATAGTAGGAGCTAAAAGCTTAGCAGAAAGAGGCCTTAGAAGAAAACCTTCTACTCCTGCAACTTTTTCTATAAGCCCTAACGCTTGTTTATTCTGGCTCATGGGCCTTTGACCTACTACCTCTCCAGTAGCTATAAAATCACATCCAAGCTCACCAAGCAAATTTTTAGCAAGCTTAATCATCAAAATCTTACAGTCTAAACAAGGATTAGCAAAATCTCCATATCCATACTTAGGTTTTTTTAAAACCTCTAAGTATTCTTCGGTTATATCTACCACCAGACCCTTTTCAAAACCAACATCTAAAGTTTTCTGATAAAACATCTCAGGGTTTTCTTTATATTTCCAACCAAAAAAAGGAGTAATAAACCTCACAGGAAATACCTTTATCCCTTGATTTTTAAGAAGTAGACCTGCAAGAAGGCTATCAAGCCCGTCTGAAAACAATAAAAGCGCTTTTATCATTTAGGCCCGTTCCTTTAAAAATTGAAAAGCTAATTCAATATGGTCTGGATGGCCTAACATCCGAGCAATTTCCTTAAGTCTTTCTTCTCCTTTAAGAAGTTTAACCATAGCCTTGGTTTCTTCTTGAGTTGAGACCTTTTCTACTAAAAAATGGTGGTCTGCCAAAGCTGCTATTTGAGGAAGATGGGTAATACAAAGCACCTGGGTATTTTCAGAAAGTCTTTTTAGTTTTTCCCCTACCTTTTTAGCGGTAAGTCCTCCTATCCCCACGTCTACCTCATCAAAAATAACCGTCTTAGCGGTCTGTTTATCCTTAATGATAGACTGAGTAGCTAAGAAAAAGCGAGAAAGTTCTCCTCCAGAAGCCACCTTTTCAAGCGGTCTTGGTGGAATCCCTGGATTGGATGAAAAAAGGATCTTAACCTCGTCAAGCCCATAAGGACTAAAATTTTTAGGGTCAAAAGACTTAGTAATTACCTCTATCAAGATCTCAACCTTTTCCATCCCAAGTTCTTTAAGCTCTTCTTTTAACAAATTAGTTAAGACTGACGCCCCTTCTTTTCGTTTAAAGGTTAGGTGTTCTGCAAGTTTTATCACTTCATCTGCCAAAACTTCCCTTTTTTTCTTTAAGTCTTCGTAGTCCTCTTTTCCACAATCTAAAAGCTTAAGTTCCTCTTTTAATTCTTTTAAAAGTTTCTGCAAACCTTGGGTATCTTTTTGATACTTTTTCTTTAACCTTTCATATTGAGAAAGTCGTGCTTCTATTTGGTCTAATTCTGAGTTGTCCTCAGGAAGTTCTTTAAAATAGGCTTGAACCTCTCGCAACATTTCTTTTATTTCGTAGTAAAACCCTAAAGTTCTTTCAGCATAAAACTTAAAGGTTTTATCTAAATCGCTAAGTTTTTCAAAAGAAGATAAAGTTTGATGAAGGTTAGAGGTGGTTTCTTCTAAAAGATTTGAGACCAAACTCAACTGTTCTCTTAAAAAAGTAAGATTTTTAAGTTTTTCCCTTTTCTCTTTAAGCTCTTCTTCCTCTTCTGGATTTGGATTTAAATCTTCAAGCTCTTTTATTTGAAAGGTTAAAAAATCCTTTTTTAGCATCAAGTCTTCAAGTTTCTTTTCTAAAGATAAAACTTGAGAAGAGATTTCTTTATATTGAGATAAAGCTTCTCGGTAAGGCTTGAGAAGAGGGGATAAGTTAATAAACTCGTCTAAAAGCTCTAACTGTTTTTCTGGATGCAGTAGGGTATAAAATTCATGCTGACTGGTAAGAAGGATGAAGTCCTTGGTTAAGTAACTAAGTTCTGTCAAAGAAGCTAATTCCCCATTAATAAAAACTTTTTGTTTTTTTGGAGAAAAAGAGCGTATAACATGAACTTCCTCGGTCTCAGAATAACCCAATTCTTTTAACCTTTGGTATAAAAGTTCTCCACCCCAAATAACAGCCTCTACCTCTCCTTCCTTAGCCCCAGGCTTAAGATAGTCTTGACTAAACCTATCGCCTAACAAAAGCCTTATAGCCTTTATTACCAAAGACTTACCTGCTCCGGTTTCACCAGTAAAAACAATAAACCCCTTATCTAAATTAAGGGAAACCTCGTCTATCAAAACTAGATTTTTGATGCTAAGTTCTTTTAACATACCTTAAATGACTATAAAATTTTAAAACATTTTCTTATAAAAAACAAGGTAAACCCTCTTGCTAAACCTAATTTTTAGATTATTATTTTAAAAGTCTTAGAACTAATATAGCCCGGGTGGCGGAATTGGTAGACGCTGTGGACTTAAAATCCACTGGGGTTTCCGCCCCGTGCCGGTTCGAGTCCGGCCCCGGGCACTCTTCAAGATAATCCTTTTTTAAAACACATAAAAATTCTTAAACAAGTTTTTCTAAAGTATTACCATAATTTACATACCACCCAAAATATTATCCACCATCCTTTGCGTTTTAATTGATGATTTTTTCATCATCCTCTTCCTCTTTTGCTTTGATTTCATCATAGTCATCTTCCAAAGCTTCTCTTAGTTTTATTTCTTCAAGCTTGATGAAATCACCAAGCAAAAAGTTTGTAAAATATTCTCCGACAATTTTGCTTATAAAAAAGCTTATAAAAAATCTATTTTTTGGATCTTTAACATGACTCATAAAATTTTCATCTATGCTTTTAGCTATCTTTTCAAATTCCTCTTTATAATCTTTAAGTAATTTATAAACATATTCTTCTAACTCTATCATCCATTCTATCTGGTTATCAAAATGGGGAACTTTAGTCATAAAACTGCCTCCTTTTAGTTTTTTAACAGCCTTAACTATATAAGTTTGACTATATAGGACTATGAGTTTATTTAGATATTAGGATTACTGTTATGAATTTATTTTATTGAATTTATTTAAGAAATATCTCTGATTTTAAATTTTAAGCTTATTTTAAATATTATACCACATTTTTTAAAAAAAGCAATCTGCTATTTTACCGTCTTAAATACCGTATTCAATATTTTTGGGCTTGATAAAGGTTGAAAAAATTTTATCTTGTTTTATTATTTTTAAGTAGTCGGATGTTCTTAGAAAATATGGGGGCGAAAAGGGCTCGACGGGGATAGGTAGGGTTAAACAGCAGGCCGTGGTCGCACCCAACCACGTTAAATAGGGTGCAAAAACACAACTGCCAACGAATACTCCTACGCTTTGGCAGCCTAAGAGCGCTGCCACGCACCTTTAGACCTTGCCTGTGGGTCTAAAGGTGTGTGACCTAACAGGCTCTGGAAGGCTTAATAGGTGGGGTTAAGCCTTCCGAGAATGCAACCCACCTGGTAGGGTTGCTCGGTGCCTGTGACGAGCGCCCTACGAGATCTACCCACAGGCTAAGCCTGTAGAGGTTTAACTTGAACTATCTCCGGACGCGGGTTCAATTCCCGCCGCCTCCACCAAAATTCTTAAAAACCAACAACTTTTATTCCAAAATTTCTACCCGCTTTCTATCAGGAAAATTATACATAAAAAAGCAAAAACAATAATAATTAATTCCATCCATTCGATATTATATCATTAATTGTGTAAAAACTTGAAAAGTAAAATGGGTATGGGAGCTTCCCCCTCCTTTCTGGTAGTTTTGGTTATTATGCATTGGGGAAGCTACCATACCCTTCCCTTTCCTTCAAGGCTTTACACAATTAATGAGACACTACCAATCCTTCTTAAGGGACACATCTTTAATTGTGGTACATTTTTTCTCCTAATTTTTGATCAACATTTACTTACTTATTATGATTTACTAGAAAAAATGTCTAAATTAAACGACCAATTAGTTAATATTACAATAGAACTCAAAAAGAAGAACGACCAGCTATCTGAAGCTTTAGCCACTATACGAAAATTAGCAAATACAGACCCCTTAACCGGAATTTTAAATAAACGAGCACTAAATAAAATTTTAAGTCGCGAAATTTCCTTTGCTCTAAGGCACAAACTACCTCTCTCAGTAGTTTTGTTTGACTTAGATCATTTCAAGGGAATAAACGACAAATACGGACATGAAGTGGGTAACCGAGTTCTAAAAAAGGTAGCTAATAAGGTTAGAAAATTGATAAGAGCAGAAGATATATTTGGAAGATATGGTGGTGAGGAGTTTATTATTCTTCTACCAAATACTAAGATAGACGATGCTTTGAAAGCCTCTGAAAGAATAAGAAAAGAAATAGCAAAGATTAAAATTAAGGGAATCAAGGAACATATAACTGCAAGTTTTGGCATAACACAATTTCTATGTACAGATAGTAAAAAAACTCTTATCAATAGAGCAGATCAAGCTCTCTACATAGCAAAAAGAAATGGAAGAAATCGCTGTGAAATTCTAATAAATAACACAACAACCTAATTAGACAAAAATTAATCAGGATAAAGGATTCATCGGTTTGAGGTTTTATTTTCTCTAAAATTTTCTGTAGAGACTCTTTCAATCCAAAAGCGATAGGCCCAAGGCAGCCCAAAGGCTCCATCTTTTACATAAAAAACCATTTTATCACCTATCTTTGCCTTTTTATAGAGTCGCTCTGACACTCTAAAAGGACAGTTTAGATCACTTAACTTTAAGAAAAAACCACCCATTTTCCCATACAAAACATATTTACCTTTTACAATGGTTTCAATCCTTTTTGCTTCTGACCTGTCAAACCTTGCGTTAAAGGGCTCAAGTACAACAAATGGTATCAAGTAGTATCCAGCAAAGTAAAGAATTATTAGAATTAAAAGATTTTTTCTAAGATGAAAATGTCTACCAAGAATAAAATATGTAGCAAGAAGATGCAAAAGATATATAGGGATTAAGAGTTTAAAACCAAGTTTAAAAAGATCATCTCTACATAAAACATCACCATATCCTAATACTCTCCAATAAATACCAACTGCAGTGAAAACTAAGAAAATACTTAGAGGAAGATAGTAAAATAACCAATTTCTTAGTCTCTCTTTAACTATACCAATTTTTGAGCTTGGTAATCCCTCAAAACTTTTAACTACTTCAGGCAATAATTCGATTGCCCTTTTTATCTCTTCTTTAAAAGCTTGATCAATTTTTCTATGATAAAAGGCAATTTTGAGAGTGTTACCAAGAATTTCAACGGAAGAAAGGTGTTGAAGCTGGGATTCAGGTGTTATAAGTAGACTAAGCTTTGAAGAATCTAAAACAATTTTTGCCCAGTTAGGATCATCAAAAAAAGTATTAAAACTCTTTCCAAGCCACTTTTTCTCAAGGGAAAGGTATCCATTTAAAGACACCTTTGTTCTTATAACTAATCCATAGAGGTAAGAAATTTCAATTTTCTGACTTCCGAGCTTTAGCAAAGCTTTAGGAGGAAAATAGGAGAACATCTCTGCACCTATTTCTTTATAAATCTGAATAAGCTTTTTGTATTGTTTATAAATTAAAACCAAAAATATGAAGACCAAAAGAAGACCGATAAATTTAAAACTTTCTTCCATTGGTTCCCTCTTTTTTTAATATTTTAAAATATCTTCTTAAATTTAAGATAAAAACTTACCTCATCTTTCTTTCTATTTCAATAGTCCCTATTTTGAGGAATTGACAATCCTTATATAAAAAATTTTTGTAAAAAATTCCCAATTACCAAAATAATTCATAGTGTCCCTTTTATTGTGTAAAAATTTTTCCGGGAAAGGCATGGTAGTTCCCCAATTCAATTTCATTAAACCCTCTTAACTTCCTTAAGTTTAACCTCTCATTCAGTTCTTTCAAGATTAAATATAACAACCTCTCAACAGAGCCTTCATCCGGAAATACTTCTATTACCTTTATCCTCCTTTTTATCTCTTTCGCTAACCTCTCAACCTGATTAGTTGTATAAATAAACTGCCTTATCTCTCTCGGATACCTCAAACAAAAAGGTTAATAATGCATACGCTTTATCCTCCCATTTCTTCACTACCTTAGGATATACCTTACCCCATCTTTCCCTTAATCTTAATATCCCCTCCTTAGCTCTTTCTTCTGTTTCTGCTCTATATATCCTTTTTAAATCTTCTGCAAATAAACCTCTATCTTTTGCCCGCACCTTATTTAAAGAATTCCTTACAGTATGTAATACACAAAGTTGCCATTCCGAAGCTGGATAAACCATCTTTATGGCATTTTCTATCCCAGGCAAATCATCCGTAATAAAAAGTTGAACTTTCTTTACCCCACGCCGATTTAACTCTCTTAAAGGTTTTCCCAATTCTTGGCACTCTCCCTGGCATACCCAAATATCCAAAATCCAAGTATCTCTCTTCTCCCATCAGGCTTTATCCCTAAAGCTAAATATACTGGCTCCTTTGCTACCTCATTTCGACGAATAGACAAATAAGTTCTTTAACTTCATCTTCAGTCACCTTTATTAACCGGGAAATGCTTTTCAGCCCTCCTTCTTTCAGGAAGTAGGAAGGCACGAAAAGTAAATCTCTGGTATAAAAACCATTTGCATAGTCTTCTTGCTCTTCTAAATAAATCCTTCTTTCTTTAAGCATAAGGTTTTCTAAAAGGTTTTTAATAAGATTGTTGACTTCTTGCTGAAAAAAGTTTAGAATTTCTTCTATAGGTTGTTTTGTTAAAGTTTTAGTTTTTTCTTTCATGGTAGCTTCCCCTCCTTTTTTGGTAATTTTTACTTGTTTCCCTGGGGGGAAGCTACCATGCCCTTTATTATTCTTCAAGGCTTTACACAATTAATGAGATACTACCTTTACATCTATTTTACTAACAATGGCTTCAAATAAAGTTCTTTGATAAAACTTTTCCAAAAACAAGAAAAAAAACGCTATAATTATTAAAACTAGACTAGACCTTTTTCTTTTTTAAATTTGATTAAAAACTGCACCAGCAACGATCAAAATTCTTTCCTTGACATCCCTGAGGGGAATCTAAATTTAAAGAAGGGGGAAGGGTGAAGAACGGTTTTCTTATTATATTCCTTTTAGAGGTCTTTTAGGGTAAGACATTAATTGAGCAATTCCTTTTTTATTTTTAGCTTTGAGCTAACAGGATGCTTAACTACATTAACAAAAAACTGCTTTATTTCTTCCCAAAAGGGATCTATTTCCGAAAAAGATTCTTTTTCTGCGTCATCAAAGTAAACGATGGCCCTTTCAAAGGCTGATTCAGGAAAGAGGGCACCATATTTAGTTTTGCAAATTTTCTTTACATCAGTCAAGTTCCAGTTGTAAGTTTTCATTAGAAACCACAGGTCGTAGAAGTCCTTTTTTGTTCCTCTTTGAACGATAGCAACTGCCTTCATTCCAGCTATGTCTTCATCAGAAGCTACAGCTACATACTCGTTGTTTTTTTCTTCATCAGAAATGGAAATTTTTATCTTTTCCAAAGGTCTTATCAATTTGTAGGGATAAAGGAAAAAACTACACCTTACATCTTGGAGAAAAAAAATTAAAGTGTCGGCTTTTAACATTTCTATCTTTAAGTCGCCTCCCCTTTGGAGGATGTTTAAATAATGGAGAGGAGAGTTTTTAAAAAAGCTTTCAGAAAAAAAGTCAAAATCTCTTGAGCCTCTATGATTGTATTTTAAGGTTAAGGCAGTCCCACCTGCTAAATAAAATCCTTCTTCAATAATTCCAGATCTTACAAGCCTCTCTAAAACCTTTCTTTGCCTTTTGGTTAATTTCTTCATCCGAGATTCCCAAGATTATTTTCCAGAAGTTTTTGTTTCTTTTGTCCAACTGATAGTAGAACTTAAAGTAAAGCTCTTTCAAGTATTCCAATGGATAAGCTTCCAAAAGAATCTCGTAAGGTTCAAAGCACATTTTTCTGAAAGCAAGCGTATCCTTACTTTTTGCATCATCCCAGAGGTACTTTTTTGTCTCTCCTTTCATAGTTTAAAAAGATATACCATTAACCTTCTTTTTCAAGATCAAGAAAAATAATTGTGGTTACTATTATAAAGTTCACCCTTAATTCCTAATATGAGAGGTCAGATTGGTAGAATATTCTTCAGAGACGAGATGATGGCTCAAAGTATCTCATAAGTAGGGCTATTGTTGATTTAACAAATTTTAATGTTGCATTATAATTATTGTGATTGTTCATGTTGCCATTTCTTTCTTAAATCATTTTTTTCTCACGCTTTCTGACGACTGATGCTTGCCGTTAGAGAGTAAAAGATCATAGTGTCTCTTTTATTGTGTAAAGAATCTTTTGAGGAGAGCATGGTAGTCCTCACTTTAACCTCCATTAAATCCTCTTAACCTCCTTGAGTTTAATCTCTCATCTATTTCTTTCAAGATTAAATATAACGACTCTCTCAACTTGATTCATAGTCTTCTTGCTCTTCTAAATAAATCCTTCTTTCTTTAAGCATAAGGTTTTCTAAAAGGTTTTTAATAAGATTGTTGACTTCTTGCTGAAAAAAGTCTAGAATTTCTTCTATAGGTTGTTTTGTTAAAGTTTTAGTTTTTTCTTTCACGGTAGCTTCCCCTCCTTTCTGGTAGTTTTGGTTATTAAGGATTGGGGAAGCTACCATACCCTTCCCTTTTCCTCAAGTCTTTACACAATTAAAGAGACACTATTGTAGATTATAATTTTTCGCGAGAGCTTTTTAAGCTAAACCGAGGGGTAGACCAATTGAACTTTCACCTGTAAAATTACAAAATAAACATTGAAGACTAAAAGGGGCTAAGGGATGAAAAATTCAAAAATACTAAATATTTGATGACCTAAGAAAACTTAGCCCTGTAATATTTCTTTGTCTGAAAAAATGCAGGAGTGCCCTAAGAAAGGTAATTAAAATGCAAGCATCAAAGAGGAGATTTTTAAAAATATACATACCCTATGAACTTACCCACAACCGTGAAAATTACTTTCCACTTTGTAGATCAAATTTACAGACCTATTACCTCAAAAGAGGTTATGGATAAAACAAAATGAAATGAAATGAAATGAAAAGAGGTTTATCTGTCTATCAACTTGATGAGTTAGTAGAACTTTGGGTTGAGTGCTGTAAAGAAGAAAATCTTTGGAAGTTTAAAAGCTATGAAACTTGTAACGATTATCTTTTAGTTAGACAGAAAATATACGATGAAAATTCACATCATCGGGAGTTTTATGGAACTGGATTGGAATATATTCCTGCTGTTAGAGATGCAGATGAAAAACTTCTTCGTTGGGTTTTAAAAGAAGGAGTAGATTGGTCTGCAGGCAGAGATAGTTCTTTATGGTGGTGGTGTTTAGACCTTATAACTAAAAGGCTTTATCCTGCCAATTATTTCTATGATTATCCCTATTTGAGAGAGGTTTATTTAGAAGATTTAAAAGATCGTTTAAGGACAATTCCAGAAAAGTCTGATAGTGAGCTAATAAAGGAGTGGGACCTTTACACTAAAGAGGATGAGTTTTTTTATATTCCAGCCTATCATCACAGACAATCCTTCTTTTACTTATCTATAAGAGATGAAATAGAAAATAGAGGACTTAGCAGGGAAGAAGCTGTAGTAAAAAGCGATAAACGCCTAATTACTGTGCTAATTATAACAATTCATAATACAGAAGAAGAAACTTATAAACCAATTTTTCGTAAGAGCCTTAATTTTTGGTGGTGGCATTTAGATAAAATTAAAGAAAGGACTTATCCAGTTGAGCTTCTACCAGAGCATTTGCAAGAGACATACGTGTATGAAGACGTGTTAAGCGATTGGGAAAGAATAGTCTATGATGAGGAGTATGTTTATAAACTTTGCTACGATGACTATGAGGCCCCTTTATTTCTAAGTAGGGATGAGATTCATAAGAGGGGATTAGACAATCATCCGAGGGTAGTTGAGGCAGACAAGGCACTCTTGCGTTATGCCTTGGAAAACCGTTGTATTGAGCCTTATGACTATGATGAGCATGACTTAAAGGAGTGGTGGTGGCATCTTGATAAGTTGTCCAAAAGAATATATCCTGCGGAATTATTGCCTGAACATTTAAGGGAATTTTATTTAAAAAGTGGAGGTAGAGATTGATGCTGCCCTCTTCGCCTTATGAGCTGTATTTGTGACAAGTAATCCTTGCTCGCTCATGAGCATATAAACCCTTTTGTGATTGATCTTTAAGCCCTCTCTATGCTTAAGCCAGGCGGTAACTTGCCTATATCCCCAAAAAAGGATGCTCTGGTTTTATCGCCTTTATCCTCCTCAAAAGTTCCTCATCCTTTGGACCTTCTGCTAACCATTCAACAACCTTTACCTCTTTGGCAGCGTAAAGCTCTCCCTTGATATTCCTAAAGCCTTACAGGCAGCTCTAATCGTATATATAGCTTCCTTAAGCATCTCTATTGCCTCTATCTTGTTTTTAATAGCTCCTCTGTTTTTTTTAAATTTCTATCTCTATAGCTTGCCACGGAACTTCTTTCGCTTCTCTATCTATGCCTTATAGGGATTATCGTCAGATGAGGCATTCATAAGTTCTTTTTGGCCAGCCTCAAGAAATTTATTCCTCCATCGGTAATATAAGGTTTGGCTGATTTTATGCCCCTGCATATATCAGCTACTGACCTCTTTTCCTTTAGCTCCTCAAGGACTATTGCTAATTTCTCCTCTGCCGTCCATTTCCTCTGTTTCATCTCACACCTCCTGTCTTAATATTTTATCCCTGCCTAACAAGAGAGTTTAACCTCTACAACTTTAGTGTGTCCAGTTCCTATGGGGTCCAGTATAGGAGTCTAAAATTTCTTGTTGGAGTTGAGGGTTTAAGTTGTTTAGTTGCTTAATGGTAGCTTCCCCTCCTTTCTGGTAGTTTTGGTTATTAAGAATTGGGGAAGCTACCATACCCTTCACCTCAAGTCTTTACAAAATTAATGAGACACTACCCCTTTCATCTTCAGCATACTTAATTTTTTTTAAGTGAAAGATCAAAGATAATTTTAACAAATTTTTAATAATTATTTAATAATTCCTTAACGATAGGCTTCTATGATACATACAAAAAAACTTTAGGAGGTTTAACAATGAAAGGACTGCTCAGAGCTTTGCTGTTAGTTCTTTTTGTAGGCCTGCTTTGGAGCCTTTCTCTATCCTATGCCGCAGAGAAGAAGTGCTTAGTGATGGGCCTCATACCTGCAGAGGAACCTAAATCCATGATTGAGCGCTACAGGCCCATGAAGGAGTGGATGGAAAAAGATATGGGAATGTGTATTGAGATGTTTACAGCGGTTGACTACACGGGAGTTATTGAGGCTATGAGGGCAAAGAAGGTAGACTTTGCATGGTTTGGAGCCTTTTCTTACGTATTGGCAAACGAAAGAGCAGGTGCGGAAGCTTTTGCTGTGGGAATTGATGAGAAAGGAAGAACAACCTACAGGTCCTATCTTGTGGCAACTCAGGAAGTGGCACAGTTACTTGGAATTAATAGGCCACTTGAGGGTGAGAACGGTATGAAAATTTTAAGGGAAAAGCTTGAAAAACACAAAGGAAAATTCAGCTTTGCTTTCACAGACCCAGCCTCTACTTCTGGATACGCAGTTCCTTTCTACTATATGGCCAAAGCAGGTATGGATCCCAAAGCCTACTTTAGAAATGTAGGTTTTGTTGGAACGCACGATGCGGCAGAGTTGGCGGTCTTCAAAAAGACGTTGAATATAGTAGCTGACAACGACATCACCTATGACAAGCTCTTAAGAGAAGGCAAAATCACAAAGGAAAAAAACATAGTTATCTGGATGTCTCCAGAAATACCAGGTCCTCCTATGGCTTATAGGAAGGACTTGCCAGAAAAAATAAAAGAAGCTCTAAGAAAGTCTATTACCAGAGTGCCTAGGGATGTAGTGGTAGGATATGGGAAGATAGTAGGATATAAGCTTGTGTCAGATGCGGACTATGAAACTATAAAAAAAATAAAAAAATTTATAGATACCCAAAAGAGTAAATAAACGGAGGGTAAAGATGCTTTCTCTTAGCTATATCAACAAAAGCTTTAATGGGAAAAAGGTTTTAAATGATGTATCTTTAAAGGTAAGGAAGGGGGAAGTAGTTACTCTCATTGGTCCCAGCGGTTCTGGGAAGACTACCCTTTTGAGGATAATCAACGGGTTCGTCCTCCCAGATGGGGGAGAAGTCTATTTTGATGGTTTAAAGGTGGATTTTCGTAAAAAAGAAATGTTACGAAACATCCGTAAAAAAATTGGAAAAATCTATCAGCAGTTTAACCTCGTAGAAAGAGCGACTGCCTTAGAAAATGTGATGATGGGGGCTTTGGGTAAATACGACAGAGGAATAGATTATCTCATGACCAGTTTAGGTTTCTTTCCAAAAGAAGTAAAAGAAAAGGCACTCTATCTTCTGGAATATGTAGGTCTTGCAGATCAAGCATACGTCAGGACAGATAGACTAAGCGGAGGTCAAAAGCAAAGAGTGGCCATAGCCCGAGCGCTTATGCAAGATCCGGAAGTTTTACTTGCAGACGAGCCCATCTCCAACTTAGACCCAGGTACAAGCAGAAAGATAATAAACCAGCTTCTAAAAATAAGTAAAGAAAGAGGTATAACCCTGATCTGTGTGCTTCACCAGATCTACTACGTTCAAGAGTTTGATAGAGTGGTTGCCCTAAAGGATGGAAAAATATACTTTGACGGACCTCAGTCGGACTTTAGCTTAGACATGGCAAGAGATCTTTACAAAACAGAATTAGAGGAGGTATACTTTGAAGTACAGTCTCCCAAGCCTATCTTTGAAACATCTGTGGTGGTTCCTTTTTCTGGCAACCCTTTATCTATCCTTTAGTTTTTCTAAATTCGATCTATTCGCTCTGGTGGAGGGTTTTTCCAATTCTATAGCCCTAATTGGGGAAATGATTCCCCCAAAGATTAGTGGGGTGGAAAACATAATCAATCTTACCGTCCAGACTATAGTCATAGGCCTATGGGGAACCATAATAGGAAGTTTCATTTCCCTTCCGGTAGGCTTTTTGTCCGCCAGAAATACTTCACCAAACCTTTTGATTTACTACATCTTTCGTGGATTGGTGACTTTTTTAAGGTCCATACCGGAACTTCTTTATGCGCTTGTTTTGGTGGTGTCCTTTGGTATTGGACCTTTGCCTGGAATTATAGCTCTTGCTATCTCCACAGTTGGTCTTCTGGGCAAGTTCTATTCAGAAGCAATAGAGAGTGTAGATACAAGACCTTTGGAAGCTCTGCGGGCCACAGGTAGTCATAGCATCCAGGTCTTCAGATATGCCATAATACCACAGATACTTCCCTCTTTTGTTGGATATAACCTATATCTTCTAGATCATAACATCAGAGTGGCTATAGTTTTAGGAGTGGTAGGAGCAGGTGGTCTTGGAATTGAGCTTTTTAGTCAGATAAGGTCCTTTAACTACCCTCAGGTCGGCGGTATACTCGTAGTAATATTGATAGTAGTATCTATAATAGACAGGCTTTCTGCCAAGCTCAGAAACGATATATATCAGTATAAGCTCTTGGCATACCACACAAAGACCAAGGACGTTATGGTCCTTGTGACCATATTCATACTTTCTCTTTTATCTTTGAAGTTTTTACCCATCGACACTTCAGAGTTAATCAATGGCTTTAAAAACCTACTGCCCTTGCTTGGGGACTTTCTCAAGCTCGACTTTAGTGAGCTGAAAACTTACCTTATGCTCATGCTTGAAACTATAGCCATAGCTTTGACTGGGACAACGATAGCGGTTTTGTTGTCTGTTCAATTGGGGATGCTAATGGCCAGAAACTTGGTAAATAATGCTTTCATAACCAATCTTTTACGAGAGATGGTAAACTTTTTGAGGGCTATTCCTGAGCTTGTGCTTGCTTTGATTTTTGTCAGCGCAGTAGGACTTGGTCCCTTTGCAGGTGTTTTGGCAATAGCTTTACATACGACGGGTTTTTTAGCCAAATTTTATTCTGAAATAGTAGAAGACTTAGACTACAGGCCTATAGAGGCTTTGGAGGCTGTGGGAGCCAGACTAATTCAAACCATAAGACACGCGATAATACCTATGATACTTCCTTTATTCAATAGCTACAATCTTTACATACTGGATAGAAACGTAAGGGCTGCCACTGTAATGGGGGTGGTAGGAGCAGGGGGAATAGGTTTTGAGCTTGTGATGAGGATAAAGCTTTTTGAGTTCGACAAGGTGTCTGCGATGATACTAGTGATAGTCTTCACCTTGTTGATTATAGACTACTTTTCCGCCTATCTAAGAAGGAGGTTTATGTGATGGATTTGGACTTTAGAGAGGTGGTGGTTAAGATGGATCAGAAATCTTTGAATATTTTCTTTAAGATGCTTTCAATGGAAGAGGTCAAAGTAAAGAAAGGACCGCAGGCTGGATGTTTGATGATAAAGGCTAAGGATTGCTTTGGTGTAGAGTTCTGTTTGGGAGAAGCCTTGGTCTTTGAAGCAGAGGTAGAGTATAAGGGCATTAAGGGCTACGGTTTGGTTTTGGCAGAGGAGGAAGAGAAAGCTGTTGCGATAGCTGTCTTAGAAGCTGTTTTTAAATCGGATGAGGAAAATCTAAAGAAAAAACTCCACCGATTTTTAAGCAAGGAGAAAAAGAAGATTGAAGAAGCTTGGGAAAAGGAAAGAAAGCTTATAGCAAAGACTAAGGTTCAGTTTGAAACTATGGTAAAAAGGTGAAAAAACATGAAAGGAGAGGTATTTTACACTCAAAGAGTTTTTAGAGGTTTGCTAAAGGCGATTAGCTTTCCGGGAACAGTTCAGAGTCTTGAGTTGTCAGAGGACCTTTACGAATTTTTAGGTCCTAAGTTTTGGCCCTTAGGGGCCATAGCTCTTACGCTCATAGACGGGCAGACGAGCTTCTGTGTTGTAGGTCCAGACAGCAAAGTTTTAGAGGAAAAGATAGTCTGGCTAACTAAAAGTAAAGTTTTATCTATGAAAGAGGCCGATTTTGTAATAGCAACGGAGGCTTTGCATGAAAGACTTTGGGATGTCAAAGTAGGGGACCTTCGCAATCCAGAAAAGGCTGCTACTGTCATCTACCTGGTTGAAGAGGTGCAAGAGGGAATACACAGTGGGGTTGTTCTTAGACTATCCGGGCCGGGAGTTAAGGGGGAAAAACTTGTTAGCCTTTTGGGCCTGCCACGGCAGGAGTTCATAACTCTTGCCCAAGTGAATCAACTCTTTCCTCTGGGAGTAGACTGTTTTTTTGTCGATAAAAAGGGAATGTTAGTAAGCATTCCCAGGTCTGTGAAAGAGGAGGTGTTATGAAATGGGTTATGTAGCGGTTAGAGGTGGTGAAAAAGCTATAGAATACGCTTGTAAGCTTTTGGAGTATCAGAGGTTGAAGGGAAAGTCAAAGCTACTGTCCGTTGATCAGATAGCTGAACAGCTTTACTTCCTGGTTGATAGAATTATGTCTGAGGGTTCCCTTTACGCTCCAAAGATAGCTGCTCTAGCCATCAAGCAGGCGGCGGGAGACATACTTGAGGCTTCCTTTATTCTCAGAGCCATCAGGAACACCCTTCCCAGCTTGGGATACTCCCTACCTATCAAAACGGAGAAGATTAAGATAATAAGAAGGATCTCTGCCGCCTTCAAAGACATCCCAGGAGGACAGATCTTAGGACCTACCTCAGACTACTGTCTTAGGCTCTTTAAGTTTGAGCTTCTAGAAGAAGATGAGGAAAGAAGAAAGAAATTTATAGAGGAGCTCTTAGGTGAGATAGGAGATGAAGACCTTCCTACTGAGTTTCCCAAGCTTGTTGAGATTCTTAGGAAAGAGGGGCTTGTTGTAGATGCACCCTCCTATCAATCTACGGAGTTTGTGGATATTACAAAGGAGGCGGTCAGCAAATTTCCTCCCCCAAGAAGCGCCATTCTACAGAACATGGCCAGAGGAGAAACAGGAGGACTTTTGCTTTTAGGCTACTCCAACATGAGAGGTTACGGAGACATACATCCTACCGTGGCAGAGCTGAGAGTAGGTTATGCACCAGTGAGCGTGCTTCATCCTTACACAGGAGAAGAGATTTATGTTGGAGAGGTGAAGGTGACAGAGGTAGAACTGGTAGCAAAGATAGAAAGCCAGGACGGTATGCCTAAGTTCTCCTTGGGATACGGTGCATGTTTTGGACATAACGAAACAAAGGCTATATGCATGGCTGTTTTAGACAAGGCTATGCAAACACAAGAACCACAGCATCCCTCCCAAGACAGCGAGTTTGTATTCTATCACGTAGATAGCGTTGATTCTATGGGCTTTGCCAATCACTACAAGCTTCCTCACTATGTTACCTTCCAATCCGATTTGGACAGGCTAAGAAAGATACAAAGCCAGTTTGCAGAGGTGAAAAGATGAGGCTTAGCTACAATTTTGCCTTTTTAGATGAAAACACCAAAAGGGAGATAAGGCGCTCCATTTTAAAAGCCATATCCATACCGGGCTATCAGGTTCCCTTTGCCTCAAGAGAGCTTCCCATAGCCAAAGGTTGGGGTACAGGAGGCCTTCAGATAACTCTGTCCATCATCGGTCCTGACGACATGCTGAAGGTCATAGACCAAGGATGTGATTACAGCGTAAACGCTGTAAACATAAAAAAGTTCATCAAGGCCATGACCGGAGTAGAAACAACCACGGACACCACAAAAGCCACCGTCATCCAGACCAGACACAGAATCCCGGAGGAACCTTTACGACAAGACCAAATCCTCGTTCTTCAGGTGCCCTATCCAGAGCCCCTAAGGCTTGTTGAGCCAAGCGAAGAGGAAACCAGAAGAATGCATGAGGAAAAGGACTATGGCAAAATGTATCTCTACCTTTATGAGGATATTCTAAGATACGGAGAGATAACCATAGGTGCTAGGTATCCGGTCATGGTAAACAAACGCTACATCATGGACCCAACTCCTATACCCAGGTGGGACGTGCCAAGGCTCAATATGGCAGACAACCTCTTCCTCTTTGGAGCAGGAAGAGAGAAGAAAATATACGCGGTACCCCCATACACAACAGTTGAACCTCTGGAGTTTGAAGACTTCAAATTCAGAGTGGAAGACTTCAGTGGCAAAGCTTGCTACAAGTGCGGTGCTACGGATACCTTCTTAGACGAGATAGTGGAAGACGGCACTGTAAGAAGACTGTATGCTTGCTCCGATACAAGCTACTGTGAAAAAAGAATGGAGGCTAACAAACATGCGGGTAGTTCTAAGAGTTTCTAATCTGACTAAAATTCACGGCAAAGGCTGTCCAGAGTGTCTTTCTATCACAGGGCCAAAGCAAGAAACAAACATCTGCAGAAGATGTAGCTCTGTAGTTGCCTGCGCTGATGTGTCCTTTGAACTCTACGAAGGGGAAATTTTAGGCATCTTGGGAGAGAGCGGTTCTGGAAAAAGCACAGTGATAAAACTCCTAAACTTTGAAATAGAACCGACCTTTGGAGAGGCTCATCTTTATGATGTTAGAGGGGCGGAATGGGTAAATGGTAAAAATCTCTTCTCTCTGAACTCCTATCAGAAAAGGATGTTAAAAAACACAGTCATAGGCGTGGTCTATCAAAATCCACTGCTTGGTCTAAATCCAAACGTAAGCGCCGCAGGCAATGTGGCAGATAGCCTGCTTGTCTCAGGTTGGAGAAACTACAGCTCCATAAAAAACAGAGTTGAATATCTTTTGGAAAAGATGGAGTTTCCAAATCATAGGATGAAGGACCTTCCTAGGAACCTAAGCGGGGGAATGCAGCAGAGGGTGCAGATAGCAAAAGCCCTAGCCAACGAGCCATCCATCCTTCTCTTGGACGAGCCAACCACAGGTTTGGACCTTTCCGTGCAAGCAAGGGTCCTTGACCTGATAAGAAAAATTCACCAAGAGCTAAACCTTTCAATAATCTTTGTTTCCCACGACTTGAGAGTGATAAACCTTTTAGCGGATAGGGTTATTGTGATGAAGTTAGGGAGGATTGTGGAGATGGGGCTTACTGACCAGATACTCAACGATCCTCAGCACGAATACACACAACTCTTAGTATCATCTCAACTTTAGAGGGGAAAAAATGCTTTTGAGAGTAGAAAACTTATCCAAAAAGTTTGAGATAAAGGTAGGACAAAAAAAACTAATAGAGAGCATCAACGGAATAAGCTTTGAGTTGGAAAAAGGAGAGTTTTTGGCTCTCTGTGGGCCAAGTGGGGCTGGCAAGAGCAGTATCCTAAAGTGCATATACCGCACATACATACCAACAAAAGGCCATATTCTCTACAACTCTTATGAATACGGATTGGTCCCTATACAAAAAGCTCCCGACTGGCAAATGATAAGGCTAAGAAGGAAAGAGATAGGATACGTATCCCAGTTCTTCAGCGTTATTCCCAGGGTGTCTGCAATGGATATAGTGGCAGAGCCTCTTGTGAGATACTTTGGTGTGGATGAAAAAGAAGCGAGAGAAAGGGCTAGATGGCTCCTAAGGAGGCTTGGTATACCATCCAATCTCCTTGATGCTTATCCTTCTACCTTTAGCGGAGGCGAACAGCAAAGGGTAAATATTGCTAGAGCCATAATATGGAAGCCAAGGCTTCTCCTTCTTGACGAGCCTACTGCCTCTTTGGACGAAAAATCGGCAAGGATAGTTCTTGAGCTTCTAAAGGAGTTAAAAGAGGAAGAAGTGGGTATGATAGGTATATTCCACAACGAAGCTCATCTAAAAGCTATTGCTGATAAAGTCTTGGAGGTGAAAAAGTATGAGTGAGTTTTTGATTGAAGGGTCAAAGGTTATTACTCCCTTTGGTGTTTTAGACCAAGGATACGTGCTTGTAAGTGAGGGAAAGATTTTAGAGGTAGGAGAAGGGGAGCCAAAATACAGCGTAAAAAGAATAAAGGCAAAGGGAATGTTTCTTTTGCCTGGACTGATAGACCTTCACAGCGATGCTATAGAAAAAGAAGTGGAGCCAAGGCCAAATACCTTTTTCCCCTTTGAGTTGGCCATTTTGGAGTTAGACAGGAAATTAGCTCTTTGGGGTATAACTACCTTCTTCCATGCTATTTCCTTTGCGGACAAAGAGTTAGGCCTAAGGAGCAATCAGCTGGCAAGTAAGCTAGCAGAAACCATCCTAAAGCTAAAACCAAGGCTTTTGACCAATCACAAAATTCACGCCAGGCTTGAACTAACCAATGTCAAGGGTATAGACTATCTTGGCGAACTTATAGAAAAGCGCGCTATAGATGCCCTGTCCATAATGGATCACACGCCAGGACAAGGGCAGTTCAAAAAAGAAAAGGATTACAAAGAGTACTTAGAAAAGACTTACAAGATAAAATCAGAAGATGTAAGCCTTCTAATAAAGGAGAAGCTTTCTTTGAGGGACAGTGTCATAGAAAAAGTTGAACGGTTTCTCATCAGATGCAGAGAAAAGGGATTGACATTAATCTCCCACGATGATGACAGCGCAGAAAAAGTTAGGTGGGTTTATGAAAGGGGGATAACGGTTTCAGAGTTTCCCACAAGCATAGAAGCAGCGAAAACTGCCAAAGAGCTTGGGATGACTGTATGCGTAGGATCACCTAACGCGTTAAGAGGCTTATCTCATCATGGAAACCTAAGTGCAAGGGAGCTTATAAAACTCGGCTATGCAAATATTCTATGTTCAGATTATACACCATCAACATTAATTCAAGCAATATTTAAGCTTAGTACAGAGGATATACTTCCTCTTCATGAGGCGATAAAATTAGCCACGCTCAATCCAGCAAAGGCGGTGAATTTGGATAAAAAGGGAAGTATTGAGGAAGGAAAGGATGCGGACTTGATTCTAGTGAAAATGGAAGAAAGCTTTGCGAGGGTGGTTATGACAATGAGAGAGGGAAGGGTTATATATTCAGATAGAATATTTGATGTCTAAGGAACGGAGGAGTGGGGCTGACATTTAAAAATAGTAAACACACATCATGATCAATAAGCTTGACGAAATTAAGTTTATTATTATAATTAAGCAAACTTTTTAAGAGGTGGGAAAATATGATTGATATTCAAAAAATCAGAGTAAAAGATGTAATGAGTACTCCTGTTTTTACCATTAACGGCAATGCCACAGTTAAAGAAGCTGCAGAATTTATGATAAAAAACGGATGCAGAGGTTTGGTGGTAGAAAAGGTCGACGAAGAAGACGCCTATGGAATTATCACGGTCAAAGACATAGTTTATAAGGTTATAGCTAAAGGATTACCTTTAGAAAAAGTCAGGGTTTTAGAGATAATGACCAAACCCTGTATCACGGTGCCAGATTTTTATGACATCAAATACGCGGCTAAACTTATGGAAATGACTGGATTAGTAAGACTACCGGTAATTAGAGGAGAAGAAATAGTAGGTATTATTACCCTTAGAGATATTATTAAACCTTTTCTAAAGAATTTTTAATTACTGCTGCTTTTTCTGTAAATTGATAAACCTCTGGTATGGTTTGGGCTATTCCTACTTGAGCACAAATTTTTACGTCTTTTTCTAACCCAATTTCTAAAAGTTCTCTACCGTGTTTAGAAAGATAGAAATTTTTTTCTACCTCTCGATTTTTAATCTCTTCGGTTAAAAAACCGGTTTCATCGATTACAGGAAACCCTATCCTTTTAGCTATTTCCCAAGAAGCTACCACGTCTTCTTCAGAAAAATCTTCTTTTTCATAAACACCTGCTGGGATGATGACGATGTCTTTTTGATGTTTCAAGCTGTTTTCCCTTAAGACAGAAGATAAAAACTCTGCGTTTAAGGTAGTGCCTACAAAAACCTTAGTAGCCCCTTTACAAGCAAGTATCCTTCTTGCTCCGGAGGTAGAAGTAAAAATAACAGATTTTCCGTTAAGGTTAGGAGCATTAAATATTTCTGATGGACTGTTGCTATAATCAAACCCATCTATTTTTAAATTATTTCTTTCTCCTACCAACAAAGCCTCTGGAAAAGATTTTTTTAATTCCCAAGCGTCTTCTACCTCAGAAACTACAAAAATGGTTTCTATCCCCTTTTCTAATAAAGCTATTATAGTAGCACTCGCCCTTAAAGCATCTACTACCACAGCTATTGCCTTAAGCTCCCTTACTTTTTGACACCCTTTTTCTCCTGGAGACAAAAACACTTTAAACATGTCTTTATTTTAAAATCTAAAAGCTTAGGTTGTCAACCTGATGTTAACCTTAAATTTTATATCAATCTGTGTTTTTTTAGATACCTTAATTTTTAGTCTTTAGTCTTTAGTCTTTAGTCTTTTGGGGATTGGTTTCAGGAAGCAAAAAGATGGATAAAACTAAGGTTAAACCTGAAATGACCGAGAGATAAATCCCAGGAAAAGTTAAAAGTTTTACTTTTTCAACAAAATAGGTACAAACCATAGGAACGGTTCCACCAAAAACTGCAAGGGAGGTATTGTAAAGCAACGAAAAAGAAGTTCCCCGTATTTTTACAGGAAAAAGTTCAGCTAAGGTAGCCGGAAGTATACTCATGAAAAGACTAGATATCAAAGCAAAGCCAAGATGGCTAATTAGAATTACTTTAAACTCTCCAGAAAGCATGAGATTAATTAAAAAGATAGAACAAACAGAATATAAAAACAGAGAAAATAAAAAGAAGGGTCTCCTTCCGTAAAGGTCAGAAAAATAAGCAATAATAGGAATAAAAAGGTCAAGCACTATCATAGCAACAGTATTTATAAAAAAGGCTTGGTCTGAAGGGATTTTAAGAACTCTGTGATAATAAGTGGATAGATAAACAAAAAGGGTAAAGAAGGCTATACCTTGAACCGCAGAGAGAAAAAGGGTTAAAATTATAGACTTTTTATGGTGCCTTATTGCGTAAACCAGAGGGAAACCTTTAGAAGGCGAAAGAGCTTCTTTAACAAAGGACGGTGTCTCATAGGTTTGTTTTCTTATCACCACCCCGAGATAAGCTAAAATTATAGTAGGAAGATAGATTAACCTCCAGGTAAAACCTAATAGTTCTTCTTCGGTAAAGATGTGATGAAAAATGGTAGCAGTAAACGAACCAATAAGGATACCAAGAATTGCTCCAAAAAGGTTTATGCTTGCATAAAAGGCTCTACGATTAGGATGACTATGCTCAAGTAAAAATGTAACCGAGGTAGTATATTCTCCACCGGTAGAAAGACCTTGAAAGATCCTTAAAATCCCAAGAATGATAGGAGCAGAAATTCCTATAGTTTGATAGGTAGGAAGAAACATAATAAGCAAAGAAGGGATTGCCATAAGATATATAGAAATAATCAAGGCAGGTTTTCTACCCTTCTTGTCTGCTAAATAACCTATTAAAAGAGCCCCAACAGGACGGGCTAAAAATCCTACCGCAAAGGTCAAAAAACTTAGAATAAGCGAAACTACAGGATCATAAGTTGGAAAAAATAATTTAGCAAAAATATGGGCAAAATAACCATATATAACAAAATCATACCATTCGATTATATTTCCTACAAGACCAGATAAAATAAGTATTTTTTGAGAAGATTTCATTTTATACTTAATTTACTTTGATAAATTTAATTTGTAAAAAGTTTAATAGACTTAAACCCTATCGTCAAGGTGTGGTTACTTAAGATTTTAAGATATTAATTTATTTAAAGGATTCTTTTAGTTTTACGCTAACGGCCCTTATATCGTTATTTTATTCTACTTTTTCTTTTAGGAATCGAATGGTAAAATAAATTTTGATAGATGGTAGCCCATTCTGATAGATGGTAGCTGATGGAAGCTAAAGGAACTTGTGGTATTAAAGTTTCGCTTTTCAGTCTGTTTTTAAGTATTTTAATTTTTTTAATCAAGCTCATAGCTTATTTTATTACTAAATCTGTAGCTATTTATTCAGATGCGATGGAATCTACCATAAACATACTTTCTGCTTTTACCGCCTTTATAGGGTTAAAGATCGCGCTTAAACCACCTGACCCAGAACATCCTTATGGCCATACCAAAATAGAATACCTTTTTTCTATCTTAGAAGCAACCTTTATCCTTTTAGCCTCTATTTCTATCTTGTGGAAGGCCTTTCAAAATCTTAAAGCACCTCAACCTCCCCCTAACCTTAACCAAGGGTTTATTTTAATAGGTCTAACCATCGTTTTTAATGGGCTTATTTCACTTTTAGCTTATTTACAAGGAAAAAAGGAAAACTCACCGATATTAGTAGCACACGCCCATCATATTTTTACCGACGTTTTAACCACTTCAGGGGTGATAGTAGGGCTTTTTTTGGCAAAAATTTTTCAAAAATGGATTTTAGACCCTTTGATAGCCATAGTCTTAGGGATTAATATTCTTTATATGGGATTTAAACTTACTAAAGAATCGGTCAGCTCTCTACTTGATGCAAGTTTACCAAAAGATAAGGCTGAATCAATAAAAAATATCATTACTAACACCATTGAAAGCCACCCTCAAAGAGACCAAATTCATGATATTCACGAGTTTAAAACCAGAAGAGCAGGAAGAAAAAGCTTTGTAGAGTTTCATCTCACGGTCTCAGACACGATGTCTGTAAAATGTGCCCACGATATCTGTAATGAAATAGAAAAAAACATTTCAGAAAAACACGAAGACGTTAAGGTAACCATACATATAGAACCTAAAGAGTACAACCAGGGCTAAGTTTAAAAGGTCATCTTTTCTATTACCAGTTCTTGTACTCTACGGAAATCTATTTTTCCACTTCCCATCTTAGGAAGCTCTTCCATTACTACAAATTGTTTAGGTAGGGCTAAATTAGGAAGAACCTTAGCAAGTTTTTTTAGCACATCCTTTTCATCTACCTTCTGGCTTACGACCGCAACAATTTTAGCCCCTTTAACCTCATCAGGTACCTCTACCACACAGCATTCTACTTCCTTAGGTAAAATTTTTTCTAATTCCTCTTCAACTTTTACCAACGATACCATCTCTCCCCCTATTTTAACAAACCTCTTGAGCCTCCCTACATGCCAAAGATATCCGTCTTCGTCTAAATATCCCATGTCTCCTGTGTCATACCATCCATGTCTTATCCTCATAGAGGTTTCTTCTAAATCATTATAATAACCTTTCATCACATTAGGCCCTCTTACTAATATCCTTCCTATTTCATTAGGGCCACAGATTTCTCCGGTTTCATAGTTTTCTATTCTAACTTCAAGATTAGGAAGAGGTTTGCCTACACTTCCAGGTTTATTAGCCTCTGGCATGTTGGCTGAAATAGCAGGAGAAGTTTCTGTAGTTCCATAGCCTTCTAAAAGGAGTTTTCCGTGTTTTTCCCAAAAAGCATCTCTAAGAGATTGAGGGCATTTGTCAGCTCCGCTTACCATTAACCTTAAGCTATCAAAAGTGCCTGGCTCTGCCTTTTTAAGGTATCCCCACCAAAAACTTGGAGTAGCAGCCATTACAGTGGGTTTTTCTTCTTTTACGATTTGACAGATTTTTTGATAATCAAGAGGGGTGGGATAGGTAATAAAAGTCATGCCATGATAAAGAGGGGTCCAAAGGTTTACTGTAATCCCAAAAACATGAAAAAAAGGCAAAATAGACATGATAACATCTTTTTCTGTAAGTTTAGCCATTTCACTAAAACCTTCAATGTTGCTAAGGATGTTTTTATGGCTTAATTCTACAGCCCTAGGGTCTTTCTCACTTCCACTGGTAAAAAGAATGACTGAAGTCCTTTCTTGGTCTTCATCTACATTACAGTAGGTCAGGAGAAACTTTAGCGGAAGTTTCGAAATACCTACAGCTATCAATTTTTCCTTTAAATCTATCTCTTCTAACCAGTCCTCTACAAAAACCATATCTTCTAAAACCGGACAATTAATCCTTTCAAGCAATTTTTTAGAAGTAACCACCGGACGAAAATTACATTTTTCCCTGGCATATCTTATGTTATACTCTGCTTTAGTAGAATAATTAAGCATAACAGGGACTTTTCCTGCCATTAGGGTCCCGATAACTGTAAACACAGCAGCTGAAGAATTTGGAAGCATAATCCCTATAAATCGATCTTTAAATCTTTTTATCTTACGAGAAAAAATAAGACTTGCTATCAGGGTTTGCTGGTAAGTAAATCTTTTGTCAACTGCTCTGTCAATAATAGCTATCTTATTATAATAGGCTTTAGCAGTATAAATAAATCTTTCATGAAGTTGCATCTATCTTACCTCTTTTAAAAGTTTTAAAAAGCATAACGAAACTGAGCGCTTATTATGTCTACATGTCCGCGATAATAGCCTTTTAAACCTCCTCTAAGAAGGTCTTCTCCTACAGGTTCTTTATCTATGTAAGATTTTTTGAAAAAAATATGCACATATCCTAAATCAAACTTTAACCTCTCAGAATAACTATATCCTACACCAAAAGATACCCAAAATCTGTCAGTATCTGGTATCCTCGGGGTTCTATGTTTGTCAGAAGAAATAGGTGTTTCATCATAGGCTATACCTGTACGAAAAATCCATTTAGTATTAGGTTGATAAGATATCCCCAGAGAATAGCGAAAACAATCTTTCCATTTAGTAGTGATAACCGTATCACCTATAACTAAAGTGTCATATTTAATCCTTAATTCTTCGAACCTACTCCAACCGGTCCAAGTTACATCTGCTAAAACAGTCCAGTTTTTATTTATTTTATGTAAACCACTAACAGAAAGCATCGGTGGAAGGTTAAGCCTAGCCTTAACATCATCTTTTTTAAAAATCTTTGTTGAGTTGGTGGGTATGTTTTCAAACTCAATCTTTCCTTTTAATTGATGGGTCATCTTAGCCCTATAAGAAACACCCAATCTGGTATTTTCTGAAAGTTCATAAAGAAATCCTATGTTCCAGCTAAAAGACACATCATCCCCTTTTAGCTTAGCAAATCCATCTTGAGTAGTAAAATCCCCAAACTTAGCAAAAGTTATAGGGTTTATAGCGTTGTTTATTTCTGCCTCTGCCCACTGAAAGTTTAAACCTAAGCCCAGACTGAGTTTTGAGTTTACTCGGTAAGCCACAGCTGGATTAAAATTAATGGTTATAAGCTTAGATTTTATCGCATGATAGCGTCCTACCCAGTTTTTATCATACTCAGTCTGGAGCCCAAAAGGAGAATTAACCCCTAAACCTACCACTAAACGTTCATCTACAGGCATTGAAACATAAAGATTAGGAACTACTGCCGTTACTCCAGCATCCCCTCCGTTGTTGCCAGAAAGAGAATAAGTAGAATTAGTAATGGGATTGCGTCCTATAGAGCCTGTATTTTTAAAATTGGCATTGGGAATGATCACATGGGCTCCAAAAGATGCCTCCGGCTTATTGAGCTTAATCAAGCCCGCAGGATTATAAAAGATGGTACTTCCATCTTCAGCAGAGGCCGCAGCACCTGCATAGGCATTTCCAAGCCCGCTTACTCCTTGTTCATAAATAGCAATCCCAGCCGCATACGCGTTTACTACTAACAAAGAAAAAAAAGTTAAAATCGCCCCAATACTCAAAAACAAACTTAAAAACATAGCTCACCTCACTTTTTGAAGTTTAAACTACCAACCAAAAAGTGAAATAAATTTAACAAAAAACTTTCAATTAATCAAGCGTATTTTAATTAAAAATTTCACTAACAAATTCTGATTAGTTGTTCTATAAACCTGAGAAAAGTTGATAAAGTACTCTTATTCACTCCGAATCAGATCTTTATCTATATAAACTTTGAAGTAAAAAGATCTTTAGAATTTAATTAACTATAAAATAAAAATGATTAAACTACCGGATAATTTCTATCTGCTACCAAAGAAATTTTAGTAACCTTAGGGCCAAAAGGTGCTTGTTTTCTTTTAAACTCAGCCCTTTTAACCATGGCTAATACCTTTTCTACCACTGACTTTTCAAACCCTTTTTCTATAATAGCCTGACAAGAATACTTTTTTTCAAGATAAAGATATAAAATTTGGTCAAGGATTTCATAAGGAGGTAAAACCTCATAGTCTGTCTGTCCGGGACGTAGTTCAGCAGAAGGGACTTTTAGAAAAACCCTTTCTGGAATATCAGGTTTAAGATGGTTTCTATATTTAGCCAACCTATATACCATCGTTTTATAAACATCTATTATCGGTGCAAAACCACCTGCCATATCCCCATAAATGGTCCCATATCCTACCGATGCTTCGCTCTTGTTTGAAGTGCAAAGAACCAGATACCCTTTTTTGTTAGAAAGATAAAAGAGAATGTTAGCCCTAATTCTGGCCTGAAGGTTTTCGTCAGCTACATCAAAGTCAGAATAGCCTAAGGTTTTCCTAAAAGTCTCAAAAACCTCTCCGATAGGATATTCTAAAAACTCTATCCCTAAATTTTGGGCAAGGGCCTCAGCATCTTCCTTGCTTTCTTTAGAAGTAAAAGGAGAAGGCATAAAAACCCCTATTACTCTTTCTTTACCTAAAGCGTCAACCGCTATGCAAGCCACTAAGGAAGAATCCATTCCTCCAGAAAGACCTAACACCACTTTTTTAAATTTATTTTTTTCTACATAATCTCTTAAGCTTAAAACTAAAGCTTTATAAACTTTCTCTTCTTCGGCAAGGCTTGGTTCTTTTTTACCATCAAACCTCAAAGGCGTTCTTTTGTCCTCTAAAAAAATTTCATCAAAGACACAAAACTTGCAAGGTTCTATTTCTTTCTTAGCTTGTGTGTTAGATAGTTTTTTTCTAAGAATTGATTCATAATCTATTGAAAAAATGCAAAAATCTTCTTTAAATCCTGAAAGAAGGACTGCAGTTTCCTCATAAGGGTCTATCACAAAACTCCTTCCGTCGAAAACCCAACATTCCTGCCCACCTACAAGATTTGAACAAACTATATAGGAGTTAAACCTCTGAGCTAAGGCTTTAAAAACCTTTTGTCTTTCTTGAAAAGACCCTACATAATAAGGGAAAGCCCCTAAGTTTATCAATAGGTCTATATCCATATCTTCATAAAAATGAAACCAGCCATTATCTTTCCAGCAATCCCAGCCTATGCTAATTCCTATCTTAAACTTCTTAAAATTTATGATTAAAGGTTTAAAACCCTGATAAAAATACTTTCTTTCATTAAGGGTTTCGTTTAAGCAGCGTTTATAGTAGCCTGCTAAAACTGCCCCTTTCTTAATTACTAAAGCGCTGTTAAAAAGTCCTCGGTCAAAATAAGGGGTTCCTATGATAAGGGTTGAATTAAAATTTTCTGAGGCTTCTATCAATTTTTTTATTGTTTTATTTAAGTTTAAAAGAAAATCAGTCTCAAAAAACAAATCTGCAGGGAAAAAGCCACAAAGGGCAAGTTCTGGTAAAATTACTATATGGGAATGTCCGTCAACTTGAGTCCAAACTTCTAAAACTTTATTTAAATTTTGTTCAAAATCTCCTAAAACCGGGTTTATTTGGACCAACCCTATGTTTAGTGTGCACATCAATTATTCCCTTTTAAAGAATAGGTAAATACCTTTCTAACTCGTAAGGGAAAACTTGTATCCTATATTCATCCCATTCTCTTTTTTTGCTTTCTATAAGGTTATAAAAAGTATGTTCTCCTAAGGTTTCTTTTAGTAATTCACTTTTTTCGGCATATTCTATAGCTTCTATCAAACTACCGGGAAGGTTATCTATACCCAAGGAAGCCCTTTCTTCAGGGTCTAAGTGATAAACGTCAACTTCTACCGGTTGAGGTAGCTCATAGCTTTCGGTAATACCTTTTAGACCTGCATTAAGCATACAAGCAAAAGCCAAATAAGGATTACAAGCAGGGTCAGGAGACCTAAGCTCAATCCTGGTAGCCTTTTCTTTTCCAGGCTTGTATAAAGGTATTCTGATAAGGGCAGAACGGTTTCTTCTTGCCCAGCAGATGTAAACCGGAGCTTCATACCCAGGGACAAGCCTTTTATAAGAGTTTACCCATTGGTTAAGCACCAAGGTTATCTCTTTGATATGCTTTAAAAGGCCTGCAGTATAATGTTTTGCCAGCTTGGAAAGATAAAAAGGATCACTTGCATCAAAAAAGGCGTTCTTATCTCCAACAAAAAGGGATTGATGGGTATGCATACCACTTCCACATTTTCCAAAAAGAGGCTTAGGCATAAAGGTAGCATAAACTCCATATCTCTTAGCTATCTCTTTTACCACTACTCTATAGGTCATAACAATATCTGCCATCGTTAAAGCTTCAGCATATCTCAAATCGATTTCATGCTGAGATGGTGCCACTTCATGGTGGGAATACTCAACCTTTATTCCCATTTTTTCTAAAGTAAGGATAGTATCTCTTCTGATATTTTCAGCGGCATCTAAGGAATAGTCAAAATATCCTGCCTCATCTAAAGGTTCTGGATATTTATCTGTTTTAAAATAGAAAAATTCAAGCTCTGGACCGATATAAAAGGTATAACCAAGCTTTGCGGCTTTTTCAAGGTTCATCTTAAGAATGTACCTTGGATCACCTTTATAAGGATTACCACCTGGCTCATAGATATCACAAAACATCCTGGCGGTATTTCTTTCAGGAAAAGTCCAGGGTAAAAGGGCAAAGGTAGTAGGGTCTGGGATAGCTATCATGTCTGACTCATCAATCCTTGCAAAACCATGAATAGAAGACCCATCAAAACCCATTCCTTCTTCAAAGGCAGCTTCTAACTCCTCAACCGCAACCGTAAAACTTTTCAACTGCCCTAAAATGTCGGTAAACCATAAGCTAACGAACTTAACATTATACTTTTTGATAAGTTCTTGCACATCTTTTTTATCCCTAGGTTTCTCTGTTACCATCTCTTAATGCCTCCTAATTGTCCGTTCTTTATGTTTTATTAAAACTCAAAATAAAAAAAAGTAAACCTTCCAATTAAAAAAGGGGTTAGACGAAATTGACCGTCTAACCCCCATACTTAAGATCTAAACTCCCTTAATGTTTAATGAGTTTCAAACTATCCTAACAAAATCTCATAAGCCTTTTCCATATCAGCTTCCATCACATAAGGAATACCTGTAACCTCAGCAGCTTCTTTAGTAAGGGCTACTAAGTCGTTTCTGTCAAGATATTCAATAGAGAACTTTCTGGCTCCGGCCATAAGTTGTTTTAAACCGATGGTAAGCCTTTCCACAAAAGTATACATAGCTACAGCACCCCAAGGTATCCTTTCAAAATCTTTTCCATATTTCTTTTTAAGTATTTCTGTGTTGATAAAAATCTGTTCGAGAGAGTCGCCATATTTTTTGATTTCAGGAGGAAGTTTCCCTTCTTTATACCAGTTAGCTATGTTTTTACCTACAAAAGCAGGTATCATCAAAGCCCTTCCCATACAAACTGCTTTAAAGAAAGGAGCACCGAGGGCTAAAGCTTTAAAGATGTGGTCTTCAAGAGAAAACCCACCTGCTATAGCTAAATCAGGCACGTATTTTCCTCTGGCAGCAAGTTCCTTAGCAAAATTATAGGCTATAGACTGTAAGTAGATGGTAGGAATACCCCATTCGTTCATCATTCTCCAAGGGCTCATACCAGTTCCACCACCAGCTCCGTCTATAGTAACAAGGTCAATACCAGCATCAGAGGCAAACCTTAAAGCCCTAGCAAGGTCAGTAATCCTATAAGCACCGGTTTTTAAAGAAACAAACTTAGCACCAACCTTTCTATAATGTTCTACAGTTTTCATAAAATCATCATAATCTACCATTCCAAGCCTTGAATGCCTTTCAAATTCTTTAATTTCTCCTTTTTTAAAGGCTTCCTGAATAACAGGATTTTCTGGGTCAGGTACAACGATATAACCTCTCTTTTTAAGCTCTAAAGCCCTTTCTAAAGTTCTTAACTTAACCTCTCCTCCGATGTCTTTAGCTCCCTGCCCCCACTTAAGTTCGATGCAATTAACCCCTAATTTTTCTATTGCATATTCGGCAGAGGCAAGCCTTGAGTCCTCTACGTTTTGTTGTAAAATAACCTCTCCATAACCTTCATACCAGTTTTTAAAGGCTTTAACCCTTCTTTCAAGCTCTGGAGATTTGGTTACTTTCCCATTTTTAAACTTGGCGTCAGGGTCCATACCTACTACATTTTCTCCAATAACTACCATTATACCAGAGATAGCAGCGCCAATGGCTAACTCATCCCAATTGTTTTTGGCAACATCGGTAGAACCTAACGCACCGGTAAAAATAGGAATTCTAAGCTTAATTTTGTAATTCCTTCCTATTTCTCTTTCGGTGTTAACCGCAGGAAAAGTAGCCTTGTCTGGGTCTGGTTCAACACCTACTGCTCCTACACAGGTTCCTTGAAT
The DNA here is from genome assembly GCF_008630935.1 of Thermodesulfobacterium sp. TA1. Classification (NCBI taxonomy): domain Bacteria; kingdom Pseudomonadati; phylum Thermodesulfobacteriota; class Thermodesulfobacteria; order Thermodesulfobacteriales; family Thermodesulfobacteriaceae; genus Thermodesulfobacterium; species Thermodesulfobacterium sp. TA1. The sequence continues at coordinate 660,292 of NZ_CP043908.1, read as the reverse complement.
GTTAAGATGAGAGTAATCTACTGGATATTTCTTGGTAGCACCAGCAGTGACCTTTCCAAAAGGTTGAGGATAAAGAATTTCTCTTCCTCTAAAAGAGGATTTACCAACCTCACAAAAACCTGGGCATCCGTCTAAACAGACAGAACAAATACCAGAATAAGGTGCTGGGTCAGAAACCCTGTTACGGGTACCTGTTGCTGAACTAGCGTTGGGTTGACCTGGATAAACGCTCATAATTACCCCTCCTTATATTTTAATTTTTGTGCATGTTTTATGCAAAATTCATGCCTAAATAAATTTACCAAAAAACATAAAATAAAGCTGGTATAAAACTAACAATAATGTAACAAAAGTACAAAAATGTTGTTTTAGCTCAAAAAAGAAATTTTTATTCTGTGAGTATGCCATATTTTTTGATACGATAGCTTATCTGTCTTTTGGTAAGTCCAAGAAGTTTAGCTGCTTTAGTTTGATTATATTTACAAGCTTTGAGTGCCTCTTCTATAGCCTTTTTCTCTATGAGTTCTATCTGATTGGGCAAAAGTTTTTCTTGAAAATCTTTTTCTCTTTTAATCTTAAATTCTAAAGAAGCTTGTCTTATATAAAAAGGAAGATCCTCTAAGGAAATAAACTCCTTTTCCGCCAATACTACTAACCTCTCTAAGGTGTTCTCAAGTTCTCTTACGTTCCCAGGCCAATGATAAGCTACCAACTTTTCCATTACTTCAGCAGAAACCTGTACATTTTTGTTATATTCTTGATTAAATTTTTTTAGAAAATGCTCTACTAAAAGAGGAATATCTTCTTTTCTTTCTCTTAGCGGGGGTATATAAATAGGTATAACGTTTAACCTGAAATACAAGTCATCTCTAAAGGTACCTTCTCTTATCATAGCTTCTAAATCTCTGTTGGTTGCAGCTATAATCCTTACTTCTACCTTTATCGGCTTAGTATCTCCTATCCTTTCAAAAGTTTTTTCTTGAATAACCCTTAGAAGTTTAGCCTGTAAAGACAAAGGCAAATCTCCTATCTCGTCTAAAAATATGGTTCCTCCATTGGCCAATTCAAATTTACCTGGCTTTGAAATAAGCGCCCCGGTAAAAGCCCCTTTTTTATAGCCAAAAAGTTCTGCCTCAAGAAGGGTTTCAGGAATGGCAGCACAGTTAATAGCTACAAAAGGTCCATTAGCCCGATCGCTTTCAAAATGAATGGCCTTAGCTATAAGTTCTTTTCCTGTCCCACTTTCTCCTATAATCAAAATGTTAGCTTTACACTTAGCTGCTTTGAGTGCAAGCTTAAACACCTGCTGCATCTTATCAGAGACACCTATAAGATTTCTAAACTGATATTTTCCCTTAAGTTCTAAAGATAAACTTTCTTTTTCTTCCTTTTCTTTTTTAAACATCTGATAAAGCTTTAAGTACTGGGAAAAAAGAGTAGATACGATGTTTAAAAATCTTATATCTTCCTTAAGGTCTATATCCTCACTAAATATCCTATCTACTGATAGAACTCCTAAAACCTCTCCTTCTATCTTAAGAGGTAAACATAAAAAAGAAATGTTTTCTTTAGTCAATCTTGCTCCGGTTTTGTTTAAAAACATCGGTTCTTTCCCGATATTAGGTACTACTATAGGTTCTCCGGTATCAAAAACCTTACCTACTATACCCTCTCCTTTTTTATAAATACCCCTTTTTATCTGTTCTGGTGTAAGTCCATAAGCTACGGAAATATGTAAAGTATTGGTTTCGCTGTCATAAAGGGTAATAGTTGCTCTTTTCATGTCTAAAATATCTGATAAAACTTTAAGACTTTGGTAAAGATTGTGTTGCAAGTTAAAAGAGGAACTTAATATTTTACTAATCTCAAGCAAGGCTAAAAGTTCTTTATTTTTTCTTTCAAGCTGTTCTACAACCTCTTTATGAGGCATCCAACTTTCTCCTTAAAACCTCTATGATTTCTGATAAATTCTTTTGCCAGGTCTTTTTTTTGATAAAAAACAGGTCTACTTGCTCAGATCTTTTTAAGCCTAAAGACTTATATATCTTTTCGTAGTGTTCTTTCCCCCATCCTTTATAAGAGATCACCAAGATTAGGTGTTTACATCTTATTTTTTTTAAAAAATAGGTTATAGGGGGACAATTAAAAGTCCATTTAGGAAAACAAACGATCAACCTTTTACCTTGGGGTGGATCAAACCAACTTTTAACAGCCAAATTAGGTATAAAAGAGAGAAAAAGCCATAAAAAATAAGGAAACCTATAGGTTCTTATCTCCTTAGGTTTTATTCCTAAGGAGAAAGCTATCTCTTCAGCCACAACCTTAGAAAACCCTGTATAGGTAAAATAAAAAACTTCCACCTTTAGTTTAATAGTTTAAAGCTTTTTGGGCAAGATATTCTTCTATCAAATTATCAGGATTCTCTTCTGGTGTTTCAGCCACCAAAACCTTTATTCTTTGTTGGACTAAACTATCAGCAAGCTCTTTAGGAGGGTTATAAAGTAAAATATGGGTAGCTACCTGTTCTGCCAAGAAAGAAAAAAGGTCTTGATTTTGAGGTTTTTTTATCAAATCTTTTACCAAAATTTTGTTATTTTCTATGTCATACACCAAAAACATGTCAAAATTCTCTAAAGATGGCTCTATCTTGTTAGGAGGAGTAGTAACCGGTACCGCGACCCTCATAAACCTTTCTTCCAAAACATCTGCCTTCATCTCTTCGGTAGCAGCAACAATATTTCTAACCAATTCTTCGAAGGCTTTAGCTGTAATACTTTCTGGATAAGCAGCAATCACCGGCCTTCCAGTATCCCCTGTATCAACTACCCTTGGGTCAACAGGAATCCTTCCTAAGAACCTTAACCCAAACTCGTCAGCTAATTTTTGTCCTCCTCCTCTTTTAAAAAGGTCTATCGGTTTGCCGCAATGAGGGCAGATAAAACCACTCATGTTTTCTACAATTCCTAAAATCCTCATCTTTATCTTTTGACAAAACCTAATAGACTTTTTTACGTCTATCAAAGAAACTTCTTGAGGGGTGGTAACGATTAAAGCGTAAGCATCAGGTATAGTTTTAGCTACGGTTAAAGGCTCGTCTCCTGTACCAGGAGGGGCGTCTATTATTAAATAATCAAGCTCTCCCCAGTCTATATCTCCTATAAACTGTTTAATGGCAGAATGCTTTATAGGCCCTCTCCAAATGATGGCTGTATCTTCAGAAGGTAAAAGTGGTTCTATAGAAAGAAAGTTTAAGTTGGGGGAATATTTTATGGCTCCCATCCTTCCGTCTGGTTTACGAGAAATCCTAAGGTCTCTTGCTCCTAACATCTTAGGAATACTTGGTCCATGAAGGTCTACGTCTAAAAGACCTACCATAAAATCTTGCAAAGATAAACCTACAGCCAGGTTAACAGATACCGTACTTTTACCTACCCCACCCTTACCAGACATTACCATGATTTTATGTTTTATCTTGTTAAGTTGTTCTCTTACCTTTTTATCTTGCTGGTCCATCAAAAAGCCTTTTTCCTTACCAACCATAAAAATCCTCCTTTTTTGTAAAAATTTATAAAAAATATATTTATCTTGGGGTTTTATTTTAATCTCAACTTGTTTTTTGTCAAACTTAAAAAATGAAAGTGGTTTAAAAACCTTATTAATTTGTAAAGCTTAACAGAAATAAAATTTCACATCAAATCAAGTTATTAAAGGTTCAAGTTAGCTGAAATAAAAGTAGCCGATCACATAATACCTTAACGATTCGAATCGAAAAGAAAGACAACCAAATAGATTCTAACTTGTTTTTAAATAATAATTTTTTTGATAAACACGCCCCCGGCAGGATTCGAACCTGCGACACCGAGATTAGGAATCTCGTGCTCTATCCTCCTGAGCTACGGGGGCAAAAAAATTAAACTAGATTTTTAAATATAATAGCCTCTAAACAGATTTTTTCAAGATACAACCTCTAAAATTTCTAAGGCTATATTAATTTTTTAGGACCTAAAAATTTTTGAAAAAATTTTTAAAATTAGGCCTTAAGTTTTTTTTAATTTATCCGATAATATTATTTGAGAAAATAAAGGGGTGTACCTATGAACATAAAAAAAATAGATAGCCAGTCCTTTGACCTTTTCTTATCTGGACAAGAAGTTAGTATAAAACCTAGGGATCAAACGTCTTCATTAAATAGAGCTTCTGATAAAACCTTTTCCTTATCTAAGGAAGATCTTTTTCAAGAACCCTCAACCATAGACCCTAAGGAACTAAAAGAGACCTTAAAAAATTTTAATAAATTGGTTGATCTCCTAAACAAACGTTTAGACCCACTTAATAAAGAACTTAAAATAGAAATAGACCAAGACTTAAATATTCCTATCTTTAAAATATTAGACAAAGAAACTAAAGAGGTTTTACGTCAAATACCTTGGGAAGAAAGTTTAAAGCTTTTAAAGTACTTCCGAGAAATGAATTTTTCTGATAATATAAATTTAGAAAAGTTAAAAGGGTTGTTACTCCAAAAAGAGGTATAAACTATGGCTGAAACACCTTTATATTTAAACAATGTAACCGGAATGCTTGATATAGATTCTATGGTTCAGGGTATCTTGCAACCCAAGTTAAAAAAATTTGCAAAACTACAACAAGACAAAGCCTCTCTTCAACTTAAAAACACGGCTATAGAAAACCTACTTGGAGCTATAAAAAGCGCTCAAGCATCGATAGACAGTTTAAATGTTGAGGACCTTTTTAAAGGTAAAACTGCTACGGTAGGAGATAGTTCAATCCTTTCTGCTTCGGCTACCAAAGAAACCCCTAATGTTTCGCTAAACATAACCGTATCTCAGCTTGCCCAGACAGAAACCAGAGTATCTACCCAAGGGGTAAACAGCTTGTCAAGCTCTATAGAGGCCACCAACTTTACCTTAAAATATTACACTTCTAATACCGATTATCTCTCTTTTAACATCAACTTTAGCGGAGGCAACCTTCAAAACTTAGTTGATGCTATAAACCAAGCTCAAGATAAGGTTACAGCCTCTATTTTTTTCGATGGAACTTCTTATAAACTTATGCTCGCTGAAAAAAACGCAAATTCTTCAACCAAAGAAACTCAAGATACGGATGCGGTTATACAAATTGAAAACCTTCCTTCTACTTTAGGAGATCTTGTTACGATGCAAGAAGCCAAAAATACCAAAATTCAATTAGGAACAAACACGATAGAAAGCCCTGACAACACTTTAACTAACCTCCTCCCTGGGTTAACTTTAAACATAAAAAAAACAGGTAGTACTTCGATAAACATAAAAGATGATTATTCAGCAGTTTCTTCCAATTTGTCAAAAGTTTTAGAAAACCTTAATTCTGTGATTAATTTAATAAAGTCTAACACCGATAAAAATCAACTATTTCAAGGCAATGTAATGTTTACCCAAGTTAAAACTCAATTTTTAAGCAACCTACAACCACTTATCAAATTAGGAATAATCAACGCAGCAGATGACGGAACCTTCTCGTTAAACACTTCTACCTTAAACAGCTTGCTATCAAGCAACCCTGACCAAGTAAAACAAGCAATTTACGAATTTAAAAACAACTTCTCAAAGACTTTAACCAATCTCAACTCTACTTTTAACGCCTACCAAAGTAGACAAAACCTTCAAATAGAACTTATAGATAAAAAAATTTCCTCTTTACAAGAGAGTATCGCAAAAGAAGAAAACAGGCTAAGATTAACCTTTAGCAAGATAGAAGCCCTTATGTACCAAAACGACCAGTTAAAATATAGGATACAGAGTTTTGCTACCCCAATATCCGAATCTAAATAATCCTTTTAAAATAAGGAGGATTTATGGTTAAAACTGTTTATAACTATCTTGAAAATCAAGTGAAAAATGCAGACCCTCTCGACTTAGTGATTATGCTTTATGGTAAGGCTATAGCCTGTCTTAAAATATCTAAAAACACCATAGAAGCAGGGTTAAACACCCCTGAAGACGTAAAAAAGAAGGCAGAGAACTTAAGTAAAGCTACAGAAATCATAGCTTATCTTCAAGGGTCGCTTAACTTTGAAAAAGGAGGGGAGATTGCTAAAAATTTAAATGAGGTCTATCAAACCCTTTTAAACGAATTACTTGTAGCCAATTCTCGAAATGACGTGCAAAAAATTGCAGACAGTATAGAGGTTTTAGAAAAACTTAAAAAAACTTGGGAAGAGCTTAAGTGTCAAGACCAAACCTAAAAGAAAGATTAATCGAAATAGAGCTTGCGATAAAAAACCAAGATTTAGACAGGGCTTTAAAGCTTTACGAAGAAATAAACCTTAATTGGGAAGACTATAAAAATAGTATAAACCAAGAAAATTTGCAAGCAATCTTAAATTTAGTAAACTTTTTAGAAAAACTTCTTAAAGAAAAACAAGCGGAATTAATCGAAACCCAAAAATTTCTTAACCTTAAAAAGGCCTATACCAAATTTTAACCTTTTTCCATAAAAGCTTTAAATTCTGTTAAGCGTTGTTTTTCCCTTTCTAAGGCTTTATAGGTTTGCCATAATTTTTTAAGCTTAGGGTTGTTTTCTACGTCTTTTTCGTCTAATTCGTGAGCTTTTAAGTTAAATTCTTTTTCCAAAGCTTCTAATTTTTGGGTTAGGTTTTTGATGTTTTCTTCACAGACCTTTATTTCTCGAGAAGTGGTAAACCAGACCTCGTCATATACTATCCCCATAATTTCATTCTCCTTTTAAATTTTTATTTTCTTCTGTCTATAAAGTAATTACTTCCTTTCATCTTTTTTACTATGGCTTTTACTTCAGCCGCTCGCTGAGAAAGTTCTCCTATATGTCTAAATTTATTAGGATAAACAGGTATCAAGGCTATAGAAACCGATGGTAAAGGGATTTCACTTAAATGACCTTGCCTGTCTTTAGTTATTAAAAATCCTTTTTTCAGGTCTTTCTCTTTTAAAAAAATAGAAAGGGTTGACTCAAACTTCCTTATGATTTCCTTGGCTACCTCCTCTGCCTTATCGATGGGGACGACAAACACAAAATCATCTCCACCTATATGTCCTAAAAAAGAACCCTCGCGTGCCTTTTCGTTTAAGGTGGAGGCTAAAATCCTGGCTAAGTTTTTTATAACCTCATCCCCTCTGGAAAAACCGTAAACATCATTATAAGCCTTAAAATTGTCTAAATCTACATAACCTATAACAACTTTTTGTTTTTCTTTAATAATTTTTTCTAAAAATTTTGAGATAGAGGTATTACCAGGAAGTCCGGTAAGTGGATTGTTGTCTGAAATCCTTTCTATTCTTTTAAAGGCGTACTCTATCCTTAGGATAACCTCTTTTAAGTCTTCGTAGATAAGCACAAAATCATCCACAACTTCAGCTTTCTTCATCAAAAATTCAAAATCCAGATTGTTAACCACCAACACGATAGGAATGGTGGTTAGGTTGAAATCCTTTTTAAGAGCCAATATTTGCTCAAAGGTTGAAGGGTCTTTCTCATGGTCGATAAGGACCATGTCAGGGGGATTAAACAAAAATTTTTCTAACAAAACTTTAGAAGAATTAAAAAATTTAAAAACATATCTATCTTTTTGCTCGGCAACAAACTGTTCTTTCAATTTTTTAAATTTAAAAAAATTATCCCTTTTTAAAAATAGATAGATGGTCTTAGGCATTAAGCCTCGGTTCCTTCGGTTTCTTTTTTAAGCTCTTCAGTAAAGAACTTAAGTTCGTAAAGCTTAGGCTCAAGTTTAAAAAATACTTCTTTGATAAAAGATAGGTCAAGCTTAAGTATCTTAAAGGACCTTTCATCAAGAGGGGGGACTTTTTTATAAAGGCTTTCTCCATAACCTCTTGCATGGATAAGTACATCAGAAAGATGTATCACCGCAGCCTCTTTTTTAAACTCTTTGGCTTTCGAAAGGTCATGGTGGGCTTCCACAGCTTCTATCAGCCTATCAGGCAGGTTCCACTGTCTCATTAGAAAAGCACCGATCTCTGCATGGTTTATCCCTAAAACCTCTTCCTCTGCCTTAAGAGGGTCCTTCTTTTCTTTTTCTACCAACTCAATTATTTTTTGGTATTCCTCAGGAAAAGCCACCTTTTCGATTACCCTACCAAGGTCATGCAAAAGACCGGCGGTAGCTATCTCCTGTGGTTCCTTTAGCTCCACTTTTTCTGAAAGAATTTTCGCACAAGCAGCTACCCCTACAGAATGTTCCCAAAGCCCTACGTCTTCTTTATGTAGGATTTCAAAAATAGAAGAGGTGGTAATCAAAATTTTTACTACGTTTATACCAAGTAACATAAGGGCATTTTGAACGGTGCTCACTCTTCTAGGAAAACCATAAAAGGCGGAATTAGCCAGTCTTAAAATTTTAGAAGTAATCACCTGGTCTTTCTCGATTAGGTCTGCTATCTGTCCTATAGAAACCCTTTCGTCTTCTACCATAGCGTTTAGCCTTTGAACTATAGGGGGCAATGTAGGTAAACCCTCAAGTTTACGTAGCTTTTTCCTTACTTCTTTTCTCTTCTCATAGGGATCCATAAAAGTCTCCTAAGCCTCTTTATATTTTTCCATCAAAAACTCCTTTAATGCCTCTTTAATCTTAAGAAGTACAGGATCTGAAATCCCTTCAAACCTTTTTTCTAACCCTTCAAGTTCTTCTTCTAAAGTTTTCTCCCAAGGAAGCTTTACTTTAAGCCCTTCTACTGTAATAAACTGGACCCCAAACTCTTGAAACCTTTTTAGGTGTTCCTCAGTAAGCTCTACCCCTTTACCGCAGAGGGTTCTTCCGTTTGCATCTATTACCTCTTCATAGGTCTTCATGCCAGGTATTACATAAGATAAAGGTAACCTTTGCATTCTCTAACCCCTTTAGATAACTTTGTTTAAACTATACTCTATAATTCCTTCAGCCCCTAATTCTAAAAGTTTAGGTACAAGGTCTCTGACCTCTTTTTCTGAAACGATTACCTCTAAAGCATACCAATCTCTATTATACAACTGCGAGATGGTAGGAGATGTTATGCTTGGTAAAACCTCTATAACCTTTTCAAGATTGCTGGCAGGCACATTCATTTTAAGCCCTACCTTTTTATGGGAATTAAGGGCCCCTTTAAGTAAAACAGAAATTTGGTTTATTTTTTTCCTCTTCCATGGGTCTTCCCAAGCATTTTCATTAGCTATCAACTGAGGATAGGTGACCAAAAGTTCATATATAATTTTTAAACCATGGGCTTTAATGGTAGTGCCTGTTTCAGTCACTTCAACGATAGCATCACAAAGACCTTGGACTACTTTTGCCTCTGTAGCCCCCCAAGAATAACTTACTTCAACCGGTATACCCTTTTCTTCAAAAAACCTTTTAGTAAACTGCACAAGCTCTGTGCTTATCTTTTTACCGGCTAAGTCCTCAAGCTTTTCTATACCAGAACCTTCTTTTACTGCCAAAACCCATCTGGCAGGTCTTTTACTTACCTTAGAATAAATAAGATCCTCTACGACTACTACCTTAGAGTTGTTTTCTAAAATCCAATCTTTTCCTGTAATACCGGCATCAAGAATACCAAGCTCAACATACCTGCTCATTTCTTGTGGTCTACAAATAACCATTTCTAACTCGCAATCATCTACCTCTGGGAAATAATTTCTGTGATGAACGTCTATCGTCCATCCAGCCTTTTCAAAAAGCTCGATGGTTGCCTTTTCTAAACTGCCTTTAGGAATACCAAACTTAAGCTTTTTTTCCATAAACTTCCTCCGCATTAAATAATTTTTCTTCTATTATCTCTAAACCTTTTTCTTCAAGCCTCTTATAAAAACAGCTCATATATCCTTCATGGCATACAGGACCCTTAGGTTCTACCTTAAAAAGTAAAGTATCTTCGTCGCAATCAATCAAAATCTCCTTTACAACTAAATAATGCTTTGAAGTCTCCCCTTTTAACCAAATCTTATTTCTTGTTCGGCTATAAAAGTGTACCAGTCCTGTTTCTAAGGTTTTCAACCAAGCCTCTTCGTTTAAAAACCCTACCATCAAAACCTTAGAGGTTTGATAATCCTGGATAACCGCCGGCACAAGGCCTCCCATCTTTTCAAATTTAGGTCGAAAATCCATCTACTACCTCCCTAAAAGCTTTTAGTTTTTTTTCCGGGTCTTTGGCTTTAACCAAAGAAGTTCCTATCAAAACCCCTTTAAATCCCTTTTTAAGTAAAGGTATCAAGTCTTCAGGCTTTTGATAACCGCTTTCGGCTATTACTTGACATCTCTTCGGAATAAGGTCAAAAAGGGTTAAGCTTTGAGTCGTATCAACCTGTAAGGTCTTTAAGTTTCGGTTGTTAATACCGATAAGGGTTGCTCCTGCAGAAAGGGCTTTTTCTAAATCTTCTTCGTCGTGCACCTCAACCAAAGAAGAAAGACCTAACTTCTTTGCCTGTTTAATAAGTTCTCTAAGGTCTTCCTTGGCTAAAATATTACTAATAAGAAGAACAAGGTCTGCTCCAAAAGCTTTAGCTTCTTCTATTTGTATAGGGTCTAAGATAAAATCTTTTCTTAAAAGAGGAAGGTCAGCAACCAGCCTTATAGCTGCAAGATATTCTAAGGAGCCTCGAAAAAAAATTTCTTCTGTAATCACAGAGATAGCTTTAGCTCCTCCTTTAAGATAGGCTTGGACAATTTTTAAGGGGTCAAAATCCTTTCTAAAATTATCCTTTAAAGGGCTTGCCTTCTTTATCTCAGCGATGATAACAAAACCTTCTCTTTCTAAATATTTTTCGAAATCAATCGGCGTTCTATCACTAAAAGGCCTAAAATAAAGTCCCTTTTCTTTGCGTTTTAAAACCTCATAGTATTTTTCTAAAAGAATACTTTCCAAAACTGGGTTGATTTTACGGTTTTCCATATTATTTTTATAAGGAAATTTTTTCTTTTATTTTATCCTGTAGAAAAATTTTTAAAAGATGTTAATATCATAAATTTTAGAAGGACGGAGGTAAGAGTATGAAGAGGACTTACCAACCAAGCCGTTTAAAAATGAAAAGAAGACATGGATTTAGAGCCAGAATGAAAAGCCGTTCTGGAAGAAGGATACTTAAAAACAGAAGAAGAAAAGGACGTTGGCGTTTAACGGTTTAAGCCTTAAACGCTCCCTAAACGGGTTTGAAAAGAGAAAAATTTTCTAAAAAAGAACGGTTAAACCGTAATAAAGATTTTCAAAGGGTTTTTAAAGAAGGTAAAAAAGTATGGGTTAATTCTATATTGTTGATGCTTTATTTATCAAACGAATTAGGAATAAAAAGGATTGGGATAGTAGTTTCTAAAAAAATTAAAAAAGCTACCAAAAGAAACCGAGTTAAACGCTTGATTAGAGAAATTTTTAGAAAAAATAAAGAATTTTTTCCTGAAGGATGTGATTTTATAATTATACCCCATCCTAAGATGGCGGAGTTGAGTTTGGCTGAAGTTAAGGCTAAGTTTTTAGAAAAACTTACTGAGCTTAAGAACTAACATGAAGAGTTTAGCCTGTTTTTTGATAGACCTTTATAAAAGGTTCCTATCTCCTATACTATCTGTATACTTTAATATAAACTGTAGGTTTTATCCTTCTTGTAGTGATTATACCAAAGAAGCCATAATAGAATTTGGTTTATTAAAAGGATTCCTTTTAGGGGTTAAAAGGATTCTTAGATGTCATCCTTTTTCTAAGGGTGGCTATGACCCTGTGCCTAAAAATCTTCTGAGGAGGCCTTAATTTAATGGATAATAGAATTTTGATTGCTTTAGGACTTTCTTTTTTAGTAATAATTTTCTTTCATTATCTTTATCTTAAGTTTGTCCCTACTCCTAACATAGAACCTCCTGTCATAAATTCAACGACTAATCAGACCGAACCTCGGTCTGAACCTTTAACCCAAAACACAACTACGCCACAACCTAAGGTTTTTGAAACCCAAAACTTGCCTACCTATACCATCCTTTCTCCCAAATACAACGCAACCCTTACTTCTTCTGGGATAAGATTTACTGAATTTTTCCTAAAAGAATATTTTAAAGACCTAACCAAAAAGGAACCTGTAAACCTTATTACCGCAAATAGTTATTCTCTACCCCTCGAGGTTTATTTAGAAACTAAACCAGAATTTGCAGTATTAGGCTATAATGGTGAGGCTCCCTCTAAAGTGGTTTTAGAAAAGGATGGAGAAAAGGAATTATCTTTTTTTACCAATCACCAAGGGATAAACTTAGAAAAATCCCTCAGGTTTAAACCCCAATCTTACTATATAGACCTTAAAGTAAAGATAACCAACCAAAGCAATCAAACACTTAACGACAAACTCCTTTTAAGAGGGGCTTTTGCACCTTTTGTAGATGGAACAAAATATGTGTTTATCGGTCCTTTTTATTACACCAACCATTTAAACGAAGTTAAGGTTAAAAATTCTAAAGTAGAAGAATATGTAGGAAACTTAAAATATTTAGGTTATGAAGATAACTATTTTATGGTAGCTGTCATTCCTGAAGGCTTAAACAATAGTTCATTAAGGGCTACTTTTAGAAATTTGACCGACACAGTTCAAGAGTTTATCTTATGGGTTCCGGTAGAAAATCTTAAACCAGGAGAAAATGCTACCTATCAGTTTAAAGTTTACATGGGACCTAAAAAAATAGAAGAGATGCAAAAAGAATTCCCTCTACTTACCAAGGCTTTATACTTCGGAATTTTCGACTTTATCGCTAAACCTTTGCTTTATGTATTAAAATTTACTCATCAGTTTACACATAACTTTGGATGGGACATCATCCTTATGACCTTGCTGTTAAGGGTGCTTTTCTTTCCCTTAAACCACATAAGCTATAAAAGCATGAAAAAGATGCAAGAGCTTCAGCCTGTTATTCAAAGGTTAAGAGACAAATATAAAGATGACCCACAAGCCTTAAACAGAGAGATTATGAATATTTACAGAACACAAAAAATCAATCCCTTTTCTGGATGCCTCCCTATACTTATTCAGATACCTGTGTTTATCGCTTTTTACAAAGTGTTGTTGATGGCGATAGAGCTAAGACATGCACCTTTTATACTCTGGATAACAGACCTTAGTGCTCCAGAAAGACTTTATATAGGAAATTTTGTCATACCTTACTTAGGTGGTATTCCTGTGCTTACGATTTTGATGGGGCTTTCGATGTATATCCAGCAAAAACTAACCCCTTCTTCTCCTGACCCTATGCAAGCCAAACTTATGCTTTTTATGCCTATCTTTTTTACTGTGCTTTTTATTAACTTTCCTTCAGGACTTGTTTTATATTGGTTTGTAAACAACGTCTTGTCGATCGTACAACAATATTTTACTCTAAGGTTAGTCAAAAAATAATCTGAGAGGTGGGACTATGGTTTTAGAGAAAGAGTTTGAAGGAAAAAGTTTAGACCAACTTTTGGAGGCTGCTTGTCAAGAATTGGGCTGTATGCCCGAAGATTTGGAGTTAGAAATATTAGAGGTCACCACTTCGTCTGGTTTGTTAGGAATGCCTAGTAAAAAAATTAAGGTTAAAGCCAAACTTAAACCCAACAAAATGCTTTCTGAAAGGGCTAACAAGGCTTTAACCTTCTTAAAAGACCTTTTTTACTATACTGATTTTCAGATAGAAACCCAAACAAACCTTCTAAAAGACAAACTTCAAATAGAAATCGTTTTGAAAGGTGAAGACCTGAAGTATCTTGTGCAAAACGGAGGCGAAGTGCTTTCTGCTTTAGAATTTCTTACCAATAAAATCGTAGCTAAATCCTTAGGAGTTGGACCTAAAATTGTGTTAAAACCTGAGGGTATCAACTTAGAAAGAGAAAAAAGACTTATCTCAGCGGTAAAAAAAGCTATTGAAAAGGTAAAAGCCTCCAAAGAGCCTCAGATAATTAAAGTAGGCTCTCCGCGGGAGCAAAGAATTGTTCTTAATTTAGTAAAAACTGAAGAAAATATAGAGTCAGTGATCGAGGGCGAAGGCAAGCAAAAAAAGATTATTCTAAATTGGACTAACTCTTAGTAGGTTTAAAAAAGGGGGGCTTCCCCCCTGATGTTTTATGGAGCCTAAACTTTATCCTGAAGACACCATAGCAGCCATCGCTACCCCTTTAGGAAGGGGGGCTATAGGTGTCATCAAGATAAGCGGTGAGGCCTCTTTATCTATCTTGAAGCGAATCTTTAGACCTAAAAACCCTAAAGCTTCCTTTCAATCGCACCGCCTTCATTATGGTTTTATCGTAGACCCAGAAACAGAAAAGGTAATAGATGAAGTTATGGCTGTTTATATGCAAAAACCTAAAACATATACTAAAGAAGATGTAGTAGAGATTTATGCCCACAGCGGTTCTTTTATTTTAAAAAAAATATTGGAATTGGTATTAAAAGCTGGAGCAAGACCTGCTCAACCAGGGGAGTTTACTTTAAGGGCTTATTTAAACGGAAGGATCGACCTTTCTCAAGCTGAGGCAATCCAAGAATTAATCTCAGCTAAATCCGAAAAGGCTTTACAGCTTTCTTTAAATGTCCTTTTAGGTAAGCTTTCTGAAAAAATAAACCAGATAAAAGAGAACCTTTTAGATCTATTGGCCCAGGTAGAAAGCGCCATAGACTTCCCAGAAGAGGACCTCGAAATTCTTTCTCCGCCTTTACTTATTGAAAAAATAAGCTCCCAAATTATACCAGAATTAGAAAAACTTATTAAAAATTATCAAGAAGGTAAGGTCTACAAAGAAGGGATCAGTTTAGTGATAGCAGGAAAACCTAACGTAGGCAAATCTTCTTTGATGAATGTCTTGTTGAAAGAAGAAAGGGCTATAGTAACCCCTATTCCTGGAACTACCAGAGACTTCTTAGAAGAAGAGGCTACTATCGAAGGGCTTCCGGTTAAGCTTATTGATACTGCAGGAATAAGACCTACAGAAGACCCGGTAGAAAAAATAGGAGTAGAAAGGGCTAAAAACAAGTTTAAAGAGGCAGACCTTATTCTGTTTTTGTTAGATGTAAGCTCCCCTCCTTCTGAAGAAGAAAGAGAAATTTTTGAAGAAGTGAAACCATACCCTCATTTAATTTTGCTCAATAAAATAGATTTGAAACCTAACTATTTAAAAGATTGGGAAAAAGAGCTTGCTAACTGGAAAATAAACGATTATTTAGCCATTTCTGTAAAAGATGGTACCAACTTGGACCTTCTTGGGAAAAAAATTTTTGAAAAGATCACAGGAGGTAAAGAACCAGAAATACCTGAGGTAGTACCTAACTTAAGGCAAAAAGTAGACTTAGAAAAAGCGATAAAATGTTTAGGAAACGCCTTAAAAGAGCTTAAAAAACCTAACCCCCTTCCTGAAATCATTGCTATAGAGCTAAGAGAAGCTATTTCTGCCCTTTCTGAAATAATAGGAGAAATTACCACCGAAGACCTCTTAACCAAAATCTTTTGTACCTTTTGTATAGGTAAATAATCGGAGAAGTTTAAATGTTCGTCCTGTCTTTAGCAGGTTTTGACCCTTCAGGTGGAGCAGGTATCCTCATGGATATCAAGGTTTTTTCTTTGTTAGGTTTAAAAGGAGGTGGAATTCCTACTACCCTTACCCTACAAAACACCTCGGTTTTTGAAGGTTGGACCCCTGTAGACGTTAATTACTTTGAGAGAGCTTTAAAACTTGTATTTTCTGACCTGCCTGTAAAGGGAATTAAGATAGGAATGATTGGCTCTTGTGAGATATTAGAAGTATTACTTTTTTATCTTAAAAAATATCACTCTGAAGGTTTAGCCATAGTCTATGACCCTGTACTTAAAGCTACGTTGAACCATCCTCTTTTTTCTTCTGAGGAATTTTTACCTTTAGTAAAAAAAAATTTACTTCCTCTTTTAGACTTTATCACCCCTAATCTTTACGAAGCCTCACTTCTTACTCAAACAGAACTAAAAAATCTCAAAGATTTAGAAAAAGCAGGAAAAACCCTTTTAGGATATGGGTGTAAACAGGTGATTATTACAGGATACCAGAAAAAGGATAAGATTTATGACTGTTTTTTTTCTGCAGAAAAAAAGGCTTTCTTAGGTAAAAAAAAGTTAGCCTTTGAGTTCCATGGCACAGGATGTGCCTTTTCTTCAAGTCTTTTGGGATTTTTAGTTAAAGGGGCTTCTCCTTTTTTTGCCTTTAAAAAAGCCAAAAATTGGTTATACTTATATCTCAAAAAAGGAACGGTCAATCCTTTAGGAGGTAAGCTATGCCTATTTCTTTAGAAGAGGTGTTAAAAATCGCCCATTTATGTCGGCTTGAGTTTGAGGAAGAGGAGGCTAAAAAGTTTTCGGAAGAACTTTCTAAAATATTAGACTATTTCAAAACCTTACAAACTTTAGATACCAAAGACGTTCCTCCTACTTTTCATGCCATCAAACTTCCTACCCCTTATAGAGAAGACAAGGTTAAACCTTTTGAAAACATAGAAGGTTTATTAGCTAACGCTCCTAAGACCAAAGACAACATGATAGTAGTGTCTAAGGTAGTAAAAGCTCCTTCATAAAAACAAGAGAGGTGAAAGATGGCAAAGACTGATTTAACCAACCTTACGATAAAAGAAGCTTTAGAATTAATGGAAAAAGGAAAAATAAGCGCGACTGAATTAGTAGAAGAGACATTTAAACAGATTGAGGGGATTGACCCTAAAATTAAGGCTTTTTTGCATCTTTTTAAGGAAGAGGCCCTTTTACAAGCAAAAGAATCAGATGAAAAAAGAAAAAAGGGAGAAAAAGGAAGCCTTTTAGGGATACCTCTTTCTATAAAGGATAATATCTGCATCAAAGGATATCCTACTACTTGTGCCTCTAAAATTTTAGAAAACTACATTGCCCCTTATGAGGCTACGGTTATTGAAAAATTAAGGACTGAAGGGGCGGTGTTTATAGGTAAAACTAACTTAGATGAGTTTGCTATGGGTTCTTCTACCGAAAATTCAGCTTTTTTTACGACCCGAAACCCTTGGGATTTAGAAAGGGTTCCTGGAGGTTCTTCAGGTGGTTCTGCTGCGGCGGTGGCGGTAAGGATGGGGCTTGGGTCTTTAGGTTCTGATACCGGAGGTTCTATTAGACAACCTGCAGCCTTTTGCGGAGTGGTTGGTCTAAAACCTACTTATGGGCTTGTTTCCCGTTATGGTTTGGTAGCCTTTGCTTCTTCTTTAGATCAAATAGGTCCCTTTGGACTTACAGTAGAAGATACTGCCATTCTTTTAAAGACTATCGCAGGCAAAGATGAAAAGGATTCAACCTCTGCTGAAGTTCCTATCCCAGACTATTTACAGATTATACATCAAAACGAAAAAACTAAATTCAAGATAGGCCTTCCTAAGGAATATATGCAAACCGAGATGGACCCTGAGATAAAACAAAAAATAGAGGAAGTAGTAGAAGCCCTAAAAAAAACCCACGAAATAAAAGAAGTCTCTCTGCCTCATACAGAATATGCAGTGGCTACTTATTATATCATCGCCCCTGCTGAGGCTTCTTCTAACTTAGCTCGTTATGATGGAGTTAAATATGGGTTAAGAATAGAAAGTTCTAATCTGATAGATATGTATAAAAAGACCAGGGCTAAAGGTTTTGGAAAAGAAGTAAAAAGAAGGATTATGATAGGAACCTATGCCCTTTCTGCCGGATACTATGATGCCTTTTATCTCAAAGCCTCTAAGGTAAGGACCCTTATTCTGAGAGACTTTTTAGAAGCTTTTAAAGAAGTTGACTTACTAATCACCCCTGTTACCCCTACCCCACCTTTTAAGATAGGAGAAAAGATTACTGACCCATTACAGATGTATCTTTCTGACATCTTTACTATTCCGGTTAATTTAGCAGGTCTTCCTGGTATCAGTCTTCCAATAGGTCTTAACTCTGAAGGACTTCCCATAGGACTTCAGATAATAGGACCCCATTTTAGAGAAGACTTGCTTTTTAGTCTTGCCTATCAAATCGAAAAACTGATAGACCAAAAATTTATTCCCCCTCTGATAAAGGGTTAGCAAGATGAAAAGAAAAGCACTTGGCAAAGGACTTTCTGAATTAATCCCTGACATAGACCAAGAAATCTCTTTACAAGAAAAACCTTCTTACGGAGGGATAAGATTTATTCCGATAGACCAAATCCTTTTTTCTCAACTGCAACCAAGATTGGTCTATAAGGAAGACGAAGAGTTCGAAGAGTTAGTAAAATCTATTAAAGAAAAAGGGGTTTTACAACCTATTTTGGTGCGTGAAAAAGGAGAGGGACTTTTTGAATGTATAGCAGGTGAACGCAGGCTTAGAGCCTCTAAAAAAGCAGGACTCACTGAGGTTCCTGCTATCGTTAAAAACCTTTCTGACGAAGAGGTTTTGATAGTTGCCTTGATAGAAAACCTTCAAAGAAAAAACCTAAATCCTTTAGAAGAAGCCATAGCTTACAAAAACCTTGCGGAAAAATTTGGTTATACTCAAGAAGAAATCGCGGCTAAGGTAGGGAAAGACCGTGCTACTATAGCTAATCTATTAAGGCTACTTAACCTCCCTCAAGAAATTCAGCAGGACCTTTTGGAAGAAAGACTCACGGTAGGTCATGCCAAAGCCCTTCTTTCTTTAAGTTCCAAAGAACAACAATTAACTGTAAGAAACCTCATTTTACAAAAAGGGCTCTCGGTAAGAGAAACCGAAAGACTGGTAAATAAACTCTTAGCAGAAAAAAAACCGGAAAAGGTTAAGCAACCTGACCCTAACCTTTTATATCTTTCTGAAGAAATAAGCAAGTTGATAGGAACAAAAGTTAATGTAAAGGTGCAAAAAAAGAAAACTTATTTTATCTTTGAGTTTGACGAAATAGAAAGGGTCGAAGATTTTATAGAAGGGCTTAAAAAAGCCTTTGGAAATTATTAAGCCCTTACATAGGCATAACCTTCTTTTTGTAACTCAACAAGGGCTTTGATGCCTGCAGGAACAGTCTTGCCCCCTTTAGGCACCATATCTAAAGAAAGATTAAATCCTTTTAAGGCGTTTTCACAAAAATAAACCTCTCCACCCAAACCGAGAAGCTCGTTAAAAAGTTCACTATATGGACTAAAATCTTTTAAAACGGTTATTCCTTCAAAGTTTACGATGATTTTAACTAAAGGTTTTTCTTCAGAAGTACAGGCGTTAAGAAAGTTTTTGGCCATCTTAAGGGCTGGCATAAACCTGTCAGACTGGGGAACATGCAGTAAAAGCCTTAATCCCATATTTCCCTCCCCTACCAAGTTTTTTTAAAATATATCACAAAAATTTAAAAACTACAATACTAAACAACCCTCAAACTCTTTTTTAAGCCCTCTTGAAAGAAGCCTTTTTAAACACTTTTGAGGGCTCTCTTTTTCAAACAAAACTTGATAGACCTCTTCGCAGATGGGCATTTCTACTTTTAATTTATAGGCTAAATTCTTTACTACCTTAGAAGTTTTTACCCCTTCTGCTACTTCTCTTAGACTTTTAAGGATATCCTCCAGTTTTTCCCCTTTTCCTATTCTATAACCTACCTGATAGTTACGAGAAAGGGCTCCGGTGCAAGTTAAAACTAAGTCTCCAAGACCTGCGAGACCATAAAAAGTGTGAAGTTTTCCTCCTAGTTTAGTGCCTAACCGTATCATTTCTATAAGTCCTCGGGTTATTAAAGAAGCTCTGGCGTTTAATCCTAATTGAAGTCCGTCACAAATCCCAGAGGCTATGGCTATCACGTTTTTCAGGGCTCCTGCTATCTCTACTCCTATAGGATCTTCGCTTCTATAAACCCTAAAATAAGGCTGGGCTATCAACTCCTGTATCTTTTTTGTCTCGTCTTCTTTTTCTCCAGCTAAAACCACGGCTGTAGGAAGCTCTTTAGCTACTTCTTTGGCAAAAGAAGGTCCACCTAACACCATCACTTCGCAACCATCAGGTAGACCTTCTCTTAGAATATGGTAAGGTGTTTTTTGAGTTTCAAGATCTATCCCTTTGATAGCAGAAACATGATATTTTACTCTTTCAGCTAAAGGTTTTAATCCTTCTAACATCTGTCTCAAAGTATGAGAAGGAATTACCCAAAAAACCGCTTCAGAATTACCAAAAGCCTCCTCTAGGTCTAAGGTAGCCTTCAGTTTTTTCGGAAGTTTAATCCCTGGGAGGTAAAAAGGATTTTCTTTTTCCTTGTTAATACTATCACAAACTACCTCTCTTCTTACTAAAAGAGAAACTTCTATTTCTTTTGAGGCTAACACTTTACCTAAGGCTGTTCCCCAGCTTCCTCCTCCGATGATGGTAATCTTTTTCATATGGCTACGCCTCTTATCATGGTATTAAATATTTTTGTTTTTCTTTAGGGACCCACCATTCTTCTAAATTATAGCCTATGCCTATGGCCGAAGTTTTAACTTCTTGAATCCTAACACTTATAGCCTCTAAACTCATCGGAATATAAAGAAAGGTATAAGGTTGGTCTTCTGCTAAAATTTCTTGTATCTTTGCATAGATCTTTTTTCGTCTTTTTTTATCTAAAGTATATCTTCCTTCTTCTAAAAGTTTATCAAGCTCAGGATTAACATAACCCACAAAATTTAGTCCAGGGGAGTTCTTTTTAGAGGAATGAAAGATGTCATAAAGGTCTGGATCAGGTCCGGTAGACCATCCTAAAATCACGGCTTCAAACCTTCTTTTATCTATAAACTGATGAATAAGGGTAGTCCATTCTAAAGTCCTGATGTTTACCTTTATTCCTATTTTAAAAAGTTCTTGTTGTACGATCTGGGCAGCTAGTAGCCTCGGAAGATTCCCCTGATTTACTAACAAAGTAAACTCAAAAATCTTTCCGTCCTTTTCTAAAAGCCCTTTTTCGTTTTTCTTAAACCCTGCCTCAAAAAGAAGAGCTAAGGCTTTTTGTGGATCGTAAGGACAACTTTTTTCTATTTCTGGATTGTAAAACCAAGCATCTGGTTTATAGGGACCGTAAGCAGGGATCCCTTGCCCTAAGAGTGCACCTTTAACTATCTTATGTTTGTCTATAGCCAAACATAGGGCCTTTCTTACCCTTTGATCCTTAAAAAAAGGATGGGCTAAATTATACCCTATGTAAGTAAAAGAAAAAGCCGGATATTTATATACCTGAAAAAATTTTTCTACTTCTTTTTCTTTTTGGAGCTTTAAGTATTGAAGTGGGGTTAGAGGTACCCAATCTATGCCTCCAGAACGAAGCTCCATAAAAAGGGTGGTAGGGTCAGGAATGATGCGATAGATAAGATAGTTTAAATAGGGTCTACCTTTGTAATAAAGCGGGTTAGCCTTTAGAAGGATTTCCTGTTGAGGTTTCCAATGAACCAACATAAAAGGCCCATTACCTACAGGTTTTCTACCAAAGACATTTCTTAAATAATCAAGGTCTTTGCCTTCAAGCAAGTGTTTAGGGAGGACCACCAGGTTACCCCAAGAAGAAAGGGCTAAAGCAAAAGGTTTTTTATAGGTAACCCTAAAAGTGTAAGGGTCAAGCACCTCAAACTTTTCTACTTCCTGAAAATCGCTGGCATAAGGAGTAGGAATTTTCGGGTCGGTAATCAACCTATAGCCAAAAGCTATGTCTTCTGAGGTTACTTCAACCCCATCACTCCATTTTACCCCTTTTCTTAAATAAAAAGTTATCGTTCTTTGGTCTTCGGATATTTCAAATCTTTCAGCGAGTTCTCCTACAAGATTAAGGTCAGGTCCATACTTGACCACCCCTAAAAATAAGTGCCCTCCTATCGTGTGACTCATAACATCTGTAGCTATCATCGGAACCATCACGCTTGCATCGGATATGGCTCCTATAACCAAAGCATCTCCATAATCCTTAGAAAGATGCTTATTAGAAGAACCTTCATAGGTTAATACCTCTTTACCTGCTACTACTATCAGACCTAAGAACAGAACTACAAGAAAAAACCTTAATTTAAGAGACATACTTATTCCTGTGAAGACTTAATCATAGGTTTTCTAAAAAACCTTATTCCTTTGTAAATCACAAAAATAAACCTACTAAACACCACCAAAACTATCCCTAAGGCCCACCAAAAAACTTCGAATCCTGTAGCTTTTCCTTCAAAAAGATATATCATAAACTCTCTTATCAAAAAGGCTATCAAAGCCTCTATAAGAATTTCTATACTAACTGCTTCATGCTCAAAATAGTCTACAAAGGCCCTTATCAACTCAAGCACTACGATCAAACTTAATACGTTGGTTACCAATTCTTTAAAACTAGCCCTAACCGTAGGCTCGGTAAAAACCAGGGTTAAGTCCTTAATCGTTTTAAAAATTCCTATTCCTAAACTTATTATCAGAATAATAATAGCTAAATTAAAAGCAAGTTTTATAATCCCTTTGTAGAAACAGATTATCCAATTTTGAAAAATTTCAAATTGAAAAGGTGGACTACAAGGCGACTCTTTTTTCATAATCCTAAGCTTACCTCCTTAAGGGTTTTATAAATAGGACCTTTGGGGGTTAAAGTACTCTCAAAAAACTTCACTTCTTTTAC
Source organism: Thermodesulfobacterium sp. TA1 (assembly GCF_008630935.1). NCBI lineage: Bacteria > Pseudomonadati > Thermodesulfobacteriota > Thermodesulfobacteria > Thermodesulfobacteriales > Thermodesulfobacteriaceae > Thermodesulfobacterium > Thermodesulfobacterium sp. TA1. The sequence goes on along the minus strand of NZ_CP043908.1, from coordinate 637,724 downwards.
AGGAAATCTAAACCCCTCTAATTTTTGGGCGATTTCTGAGAGGTTTTTAAAGTATTCTTCAAAGGCTGTTTTATTGACCAGCTCTTTCACTCTAAAAAGGGTAATATGAGGATGAAACCTTTGGTCAAGTTTTAGTTTGAATTTCTTAAAAGCTTTATGTAAATCCTCTACCAGTTTTACCAAAGTTCCTGTGGGTTCTTTAAGCCCTATCCAAACCACCCTCGGGGTTCCTTTCTCAGGGAAAAAACCTATTTTATCTATGGTTAATACAAAACCTGGATAGTTAGTTAAAACCTTTTCTACCGATTTACTTAATCTTTCTAAAAGGTCAGCACTAACGTTTCCGAAAAAGACTAAAGTAAGATGAAAATTTTCTTCCTCTACCCACTTAGCCTTAAGTCCCTCTGGTTGTTTAATCTTCTCTAACTCAGAGAGACCTTTCTTCAACTCCGACGGCAAATCTATACCTAAGAAAGCCCTCATCATAAACTATAAGCCTCCTTAACATGTCTAAAGCGGTATAACTGCTTATCAGCTGAATTTCCCTCCTCTCTAATCCTTGAAACCAAAACTTAAAGGCTTTAACCTTTTGTTGATAAGCAAGACCTATGTAGACAGTACCTACAGGGTTTTCAGTAGCCCCTCCTCCAGGTCCTGCATATCCTGTAATCCCGATGGCATAGTCTACTTTTACTCTATTTTTAAGCCCCTCTGCCATGTCTAAAGCTACTTGATAACTAACCACCCCAAAACGTTCTATATGTTCTTTTTTTACCCCAAGCAACTCCACCTTACTTTCCGGACTATAAGTCACAAAACCCCTTTCAAAATAGTTAGAACTACCTGCAACCGAGGTCAACAGGGAAGAAAGCATACCACCTGTGCAAGACTCTGCTACTGCCAATTTTTTACCCTGAGAGATTAAAAGTCTACCGGTTACTTCTACCAAAGAAACATCTTCTTCACTCACCAAAGAAGGACCAAACCTTTTTTTGAGTTTAGATACCACCTCAGTTAAAAGGCCTTTATCTCTACTCCTAAGCACCAGTTTTACTTCAGGCAAAAGGGGATAATACCCTATTTTTAACTCCTTAGGGTCAAAGACCTGGTCTTTTAAAAAAAGGTTTAAGTCGGTTTCGTTTAGGTCAAAAAACCTTAAAACTTGAGAATACTCTAAAACTTCAGGTCTAAACCTTTGAGATAAAAGAGGTATCACTTTCTGGGTTAAAAGATGCTCAAACTGAGAAGGAACACCTGGTAAAACAAAAAGAAGTTTTTCTTTGAGGTCTATAAAATAACCTGCCATCGTCAGGTCGTCTGCTAAAGGAACAGCTCCTTCAGGTAAAAGAGACATCTTTCTTGCTATTTCGTGAGAACTGACATATTCTTTAGAAAAGGCTATAGCCTGGGCAACTTCTGTATTTTCTATCAAGTTAAACCCTAAAGCCTCAGCAACCGCCTGGTTAGTAAGGTCATCATCAGTAGGACCAAGCCCTCCTGACAGAACCAGAAAAGAATATTTTCGTAAAAGTTTTCGCAAATACTCCTTAATCAAGGACAAATCATCTGGTAAGGTAATAATCTCTTTTATCTGAAAGCCATGAGAAAAAAGTTCTCTGGTAGCTACCAAGACATTGGTGTTAGCTACCAGTCCAGAAACCAACTCATCTCCGATAAAGATTAAAACCCCTTCCATCTTAAAAATAAGTTTATATCAAACCATAAAATTTAGCAACATAAAACACCAAGGACACTATGCCGTTAGTAAGGATACCCGCCCAAAGGTCATCTAACATGATACCCCATCCTCCTGAAAACCTTTCTAACCTACCGATAAAAAGAGGCTTTTTAATGTCTAAAAACCTAAAAACCACAAAGGCTAATACAAACTCAACCCAAGTGTTTTTACCTATCAAAGCAAACCACATCCCTGCTATTTCGTCTATAACCACAAACTCAGGGTCTTTTTCTCGTACTATTTTGCTTGCCAGATGACTTGCAACTACTCCTAAACCTGAAAGGCTTAAGGTCAAAACCAATTGATATAACAATGAAGTCTCTTTAAGAAACCAAAAATATACCAGCCCGGTTAAGGCCCCAAAAGTCCCTGGACAAACTGGTAAAAAACCGACAAAACCACCGGATGAGATAAAAATCCAAATAAGGTTGCGGAAAAAATTAGGCTGTTTAGAAAGGGGCATTTTCTATCTCCTTGTTAAAGCTATCATAATCCTCTAAAGTAATCAAAGACCTTAATTTCCATAGATAAAGCTCTATTTTTAATCGGTCCTCTCCTTTTTTGGTTTTTAAAACCTCTTTAGCCTTTTGTTCTAAAGCCTGATATTTTTGCATAGCCTCTCTTTTTAAGGTTTCTCTATAGGTTTCAAGTTTGTTTTTTAGGGTTTCTGCCTTAGGTTTGAGTTTCTTTAACTCCCTTTCACATCTTCGGTAATATTTACTTTTATAAAGATTTTCTATCTCCTCCCAGTGTTTTAAGACTGCCTTTTGTTCTTCTTTATAAAGATCAGGAACCTTAGCCCCTTTTATCCATTCTACCATTCCTTTTACCTCTTGATAAAACTCCTTAGGCGGCGGATAAAGAGAGACATACCTTTTAACTAAAGGAAGTCTTGCTAAAAATACCTTAGCGCGTTCTAGGTTATCATCCTTAAACTCTTGAAACCTTTCTTTTAAAGCACAAGAAGGCAAAAGTAAAACCAAGACCAAAACTAAGGGTAATCTTTTAATCAAAAATTTTTTATCCATTAGATAGACTCTTTTCAAGTAAGCTAAGTTTTTCTGGAGGTCCTATGGCTAAGAGGATATCCCCTGGTAGAATAAGGCTTTCAGCCGAAGGGTTAAATTCTATCTGTCCTTCCTTTCTTTTTATACCTACGATAATAACCCCAAAGGTCTTACCTATTTCTGTCTCTCGCAAGGTCTTACCTGCATAAGGTGATTTTTCTGAGACCACAAGTTCTTCTATGTCTATGTTTAAATACTCTGATCTAGTAATAAACTCCCAAAAATCGACTACATTAGGTTTTAACAACATATGGGCCATTCTTAAACCACCTATATGATAGGGACAGACTACCTTGTTTGCCCCTGCTATTTTTAATTTTTTTCTGGCTGACTCTTCAGCTGCCCTGGCTATGATAAAAAGGTTTGGGTTTAAAGCCCTGGCACTTAAAACTACATAAAGGTTGTCTGCATCTGAAGAAAGAACAGACACAAGCCCTTTTGCCCTCTCAATCCCTGCTTCCTTAAGAACCTCATCTTTGGTAGCGTCTCCGATTATAAAGAAAAATCCTTCTTCTTTAATTTCACCCTGCCTTTCTATCACTACAATCTCTTCACCATGAGCTTTAAGCTCTTTAGCGATAATCCTTCCCATCCTACCATAACCACAAATGATGTAATGTCCTTTAAGCCTTACTAACATCTTCTTTCTTCTCCTTTCGTTAAAAACATCTCTTAGCTCTCCTTCTATCAAAATTTGAGCACCTGTGGTCACTGCATAGGTAAAAACCCCAAAACCTAAAATAATAAGCAAAATGGTAAAAATCATCCCTGCTTCGCTAAGAGGTTTCACTTCTTTAAACCCTACAGTAGCTAAGGTGATAACCGTCATGTACAGAGCTTCCAAAAAAAGCATATCTTCTATTATGATATAACCTACCGTTCCCAAAGCTATTATACCAGCAACCAAAATTAAAACCAAAAAAAGACGTCTGTTTACCGAATAAGTATAATCCATAGACCCTAAACTATAACCTTAATCTTTCCTTTTCCTTCCGATTTGGCTTGATAAAGGGCTTGGTCTACTTTAAATATCAATTCTTCTAAACTTTTATCTGGTTCTATCTTAGCAACCCCTATACTTACCGACCCTTTTATCTCGTTTCCGTTTACCTTTAAGCAAATCTCTTTTACCCCCTGTAAAATCCTTTCTGCTACCTTTTTGGCTCCTTCAAGGTCTGACCTAATGATTAGAATAAACTCATCCCCTCCCCATCTCACAGGGATATCCTCTGCTCTGGAGTTTTTAGCGATAACCTCAGCTACCGCTTTTAAATACCTATCTCCTGTCAAATGTCCGAATTGGTCGTTGATATCTTTTAAATAGTCTACATCTACAAAAATTACACTATACTCTTGACCTCTTTTAATCAAATCAAAAATCCTTTTAATAATATCCTCTAAATAGGTCCTGTTATAAAGTCCAGTTAATTGATCTTTGGTTGCCCTAACAAAAAGTTGGTCCATCTCCTCCTTAAGATAAGAAATGTCATAGCCTATCACCAGATAATAAAGGCTGTATTCTTTTATAGGTATTACCTCAAAACTTAAACATACCTCTTCTCCGGTTTTGGTTTTAAAGCATAACTTAAAAGGCTTAGTTTTTTCTAATCCTTCTCGGTCTATAAAAGAGAAAATCGATTTTTCTAAATTTTCTTCTATAAAGTTTTTCCAAAAGCTGTTTGCATAGACTAACTTTTCATCTTGATTAAAGACTGCAACCGCAAGGTTAGACCTTTCGGCTATCATCTGATAAATCTTGGTAGCCTTGTTAACCTCTTCAAGCTGTGTTTTTAAAAGAGAATAAACCAAATTAAAACGTTTTACCAATTCAACAAGTTCATCTTCTCCTTTTAAGGTTATTTTCTCCTTCTTTCCTTTAGAAATAAGGTCTATCTCAGATTTAACATACTCTATTTTCTTTAGAATCAACCTCATATGAAAATAAAATACACCAAAAACCATCATTAAAACTAAAAACTGCACTAATAAAAACTTTTCGAGATACTTTTCAAAGGCAATTTTTTTAGAAACTGTAAAACTTAGGCCCAGAGGGTTTCCGAAGAAATCTCTAAGACTAATTAAAATCTCATAGATTCCTTTTTCGTTTAACTTAATGGTATTTTCTATCTTTTTTCCTTGAAAAGTTATAAAATCTATGTTGATAAGCCCAAAAATATCTTTTATTAAGTCTAATTTTTCTCCTTCTAAAGGAAAAACCATCACTAAAAGTCCTACAGGAGTTTTTTTAGCCTCTGAATCAGTTACCGGATAAAAACTTACTATGGAAGGTACCCCTTGATAAAAAGATAGACCGGTGTAAAAGGATTGTAAGGTAATTTCAGGATAAAGAGACCGATAATATCGGTAATGTTCCTTTAGCCATACAGGGTCTACAGGTAAAATCTGGTCGGCCTTCTTGTCATAAAAACCACCTGCCTTGACTTTTCCGTCTAAAAAAAGATATGCAATCACAGAAAGTTTATTGTTTACATAGGTTTCTCTGTTCAAATTGCTCTTAGGAAAGTTAGGCATTTTTCCGGTTAAAAAATCATAGGCATCATCCCAAACCGCCCAATCCCTGGTAAGAAGTTCCGACCTTTTCTTTTCTACCTCTAAATATTTTATTACCTCTGAGGCTATCGAAAAAACCCACTCCTTTTCTATCTTAAAAAAACTCTTTTGCACAAAAAGCAAATAAATAAACCAGCTTAACCCAAAAAACAGGATAAGTTGAGTAAAAAGCCAAAGTAAAATTTTATGTTTTAGCCTCATAAAAGTTTACTAAATAATTTTTAATTTGTTAGGTAATTTTACCTCAAAATTTTACGATTTACTACTGGTTTTTAACCAAAAAATTTTTTAAAAACTCTATTTCTTCTTTCTTGTTTTTAATCGTTCCCTCCAACCTTTTTAAACGAAGTAGTTTAAGAATCTCTCCTATATCTTTTCCAGGTTTAAACCCCAATTTTTTAAGGTCCTCTCCGTTTAGCTCTGGTCTTACCTTAGAATAAATCTTTAGATAACGCAAAACCTCCTCCTTAAGCTCCGGAAAAATCACGGCAAAGGCACAAAGATAATCTCTACGGATTTTATCAAACCAATCTAATTTTTCTTTTAAAGATAACTTTTTAATCCTATTACAAAGCCCCTTTATGTCATGAAGTAAGTTCGCCAACCTTTTAACCTCTACTTCGCTAAATCCCAATCTTTCCAAATCACTAAGGGTTGCAACCAGCCCTAACAAATAGACCCTTTCCCTTTCCTTAGGGCTAAACTCTTCTTTTATTTCTTTCAACACCTCACAAAGTACAGGGAAGTTTTCTCTGGCTACTTCAATCCCTGCGTTCTCAAAAACCCCAAGCTGATAGGTCGTCTCAAGGAGGTCAGGTAAAAGGTCTTCTCCTTCTTTAAGCAGATAAAGCCTTAATTCGTTAACCAACCTGGTAGAAGAAAGCCTTTTTAAAGCCTCTTTCTGATAACAAACCTCCAGTGCCTGATAAAACTCTTCAGCGAAACTAAAGTCCAGCCTTACCTTATACCTTATCCCTCTAAAAATCCGGGTTGGGTCTTCTACAAAGGAATAGAGATGCAAAGGTTTGATAAGCGCAGACTCGAGATCCTTTTTGCCGTCTAAAGGATCAAGCAAAAGGCCTTCATAAGGGGGTGATAGACCTATAGCTAAGGAGTTTATCGTAAAATCCCTTCTTAAAAGGTCGTCTAAAAAATTAGAAGGAAAAACCTTAGGAAGCTGAGCGATTCCTTCATAAACTTCTTTTCTTGCGGTAATAAAGTCTACTTCTAAAGAAATTTTCCCTAAAAAGACCCTAACCTTATAAGTAAGAAATTGAGACTTAAAAAGAATTTCTTTTTTTATTCCTCCGTTTAGTTCTTGCAAAAACTCTTCAAGGTTTCCTTCTAAAACTAAATCAAAATCTTTAATTTCTTTAAAAGATAAACGCCCTTTTTTAAAGAGTAGATAATCTCTTACCATCCCTCCTGCAAAATACAAAAACTCTCCTCTTTTCTGAGCAAGGTCTCTCAGTCTAAGCAAAAATTTTTTAGCCTCTCTGTCTTTGGCTACAAAGTCTATAAAGTCTGCAAAATCAATAGGATAGACCTTAAGCCCTGGGGTGGTGCCGGTCATAAACCTCTCTTAGTCTCTTGTAGTCTAAATGGGTGTAAACCTGAGTGGTAGCTAAACTGCTATGCCCAAGCATCAATTGAAGGGCCCTTAGGTCTGCCCCTCTTTGAAGTAGATGAGAGGCGAAAGAATGTCTTAAAACATGGGGAGAGATCTTTTCAACGTCTATCCCTGCTTTTAAAGCGTATTGTTTAATTATCTGCCAAAACCTTTGCCTGGTAAGAGGAGTTCCCCTTCGGTTTAAAAAAACGTGGTCCTTACTTTTGGGACTGATTAATATAGGTCTTATGTTATTAAGATAGTTTTTTAAAAAATCAAGGGCATAATCCCCTATAGGAATAAGTCTTTCCTTTCCTCCCTTTCCCATAACCCTTAAAAAACCCAGCTCAAGGTTTAGGTCCTGCCCCTTTAATCCTATCAATTCAGAAACCCTTATACCTGTAGCATACATTAGCTCAAGCATCGTCCTATCCCGATATCCTAAGGGATGTTTTAGGTCTGGTTGAGACAACAACCTTTCTATTTCTTCTAAACTCAAAACCTTAGGAAGCCTTAACGGAAGTTTAGGATTTTCTAAAAAACCAAGGTTTACGTTTAATCCTTTTTCTACCTCTAAAAACTTTAAAAAACTTCTAAGACTTGAAAGCTTTCTTGCCACGGTAAAAGGGTTATAACCTTTTGCCCTTAAATACTCTAAATACTCGGCAAGGTGATTTAAACCTTCTAAACTAAGGTTCCCTTTCTTTTGTAAAAATTCTATCAAATCTTTAAGGTCAGACCCATAGGAAATCAACGTATTAAGAGAGGCGTTTTTTACCGCCGACAAAAAAGACAAAAATTCTTCTACGTAATCCTGTATCAAAGGCTTAATTCCTTTAAAAGGGTTTCCACTTTAAAGCTTATGGTTTCATCCTTTGAAGTAAGGACCATAGTTTTAAGTTTTGAAAGCATCCCTTGTTTTTCGGTGGTGGTTTTCTGAGGAAAAGTTTCTTTTATTTTTTCTAAGGTCTGGAGAACTAAAGTTTTATCTTCTAAGTCTAAAAACAACATAAGGGTTCTCCAGTCTTCAGGTAATCCGTATTTTTCTACAAACTCTTTAGCTAATTTTTTAAAATTTTTATTGCCGTACTGCTGATGAAGTTTCTCTAAAAAACTTTGCTTTTCTAACTCATCTTTATCTAAAAACAATTTATCAAGCTCTTTTAAATATTTTTGCTTATTTTTAGTGTCTGCTACAGAGGAAGTTCTGTCTTGTCTTTCTAACTTTTTTCTAATTTTACTTAATCCACTTTGGGACTTTAGCTTGTCTATTTCCCTCCAAGAAAGTTTTCTGTCTCCGTCATCTTTTGCCATCCTTACCTCCTCCTTACCTTATTTTACATTTTACCTGAAAAAACTCTAACTCAGGTAACATAACTGCTGTCAAGAAACCACCGTAAATACAGCCGGTGTCTATACCTATCCGGTTAGGTCCTACAAAAGGGGTAATAAAGGGAGTATGTCCAAAAACCACTGTTTTAGGTAAAGGTTTAGTAGAACCATAAAAAGTTTCTCTTATCCATAAAAAATCTTCTTCTGTTTGTTTGTCCCAAGGTTTATAAGGATTTATCCCTGCATGAACAAAAAAATAATCCTTATTCTCAAAAAACAGCTTAAGGTCTTTAAAAAAAAGTTGATGTTCGGTAGGAATTTCTATCATCCTTTTTTCTGGATTATAATAGTCTCTTATAGTAACCTCCCCTCCGTTATAAAGAAAAAGTTCAACATCTTTTCCTTCCAAAAATCTTTCGAACATCCATTCATGATTCCCCTTAAGGGTAATCACTCGGTCTGGATATTCTTTCTTTAAACTTACTATCCTTTCTACTACTCCTTTAGGGCTCTCTCCTCTGTCTATATAATCTCCAAGAAAAACCACCAAGTCATGGCCCCAATCAACCGGTAAAATCTCAAGCAAAGCTTCTAAACTATCAAGACAACCATGGATGTCTCCGATGGCAAACATCCTAAGGTCTTCGGACATTATATATCCCAAAACCTTGCCCTTCGGTCATCAAGACGTTTAAGACCATATTTTTTAGCTAAACTTAAAGCTCTTTCCCATTCTTCTTGAGTAATTTTTCTATCAAGAGGAGGATATTTCCAGGCATCTCCACAAGGCCTATACTGGTCCATAAGATTAAAATAGGTGTCTTTTGAAATCTCCTCTGCAATAAATTTGATTACCTCTTCGGTTTGAGAAAGATCTTGAGGTAAAACTAAATGTCTCACAATCAATCCTCTTTTAGCTATTCCGTCTTCTATCACTAAATCACCCACCTGTCTATACATTTCCTTTACTGCAGTCTTAACCACCGAAGAATAGTTTTTTACCTTAGAAAGTTTTAAGGCTACCTCATCGTTCATGTATTTAATGTCTGGCATATAGATATCTACTATATCTTCTAACAATTTTAAGGTGTCTAACGATTCGTACCCTCCGCAGTTATAAACGATAGGAAGTCTTAATCCTTTTTCTGCTGCCAACTTTATAGCTTTTACGATAAAAGGAACCTGATGGGTAGGAGTAACAAGGTTTATGTTATGACATCCCCAAGCTTGAAGAATAAGCATTATCTTAGCTAAATCATCTACCCATGCAATGTCTCCGTCACCCAAATGACTTATTTCCCAGTTTTGACAATATACACAAGCCATATTACAATAGGTAAAAAAGATAGCCCCTGAACCGTTTTTTCCTACTAATGGACGCTCTTCTCCAAAATGTGGTCCATAGCTTGAAACCATAGGTCTGTCTAAAACCTTACAAAAACCTCGTTCTCCTTTTAGCCGATTAACCTCGCATCGATTAGGACAAAGGTCGCAACATTCAAGCTTAGTATAGAGGGCTTCTATCCTTTTATCTATTTCCCCATTATCCATTAATTTAAGATAAGAAGGATAAGGCCTCATAAAAGCTCTAACCAATGTTTTATTTGGGGAGGTCGTCTTATAAACATATTAAAGTTAAGGAAACAACCAGCACAAAAGGTAGCAAGCACCTTTACTTTGGTCAGATTTTGAACCCAAAAACTCTTATATTTTTCAGAAAAACCTTCCCAATAAAGAGAAATTTTTGGAGAGCCACAACAAAATTCAATTGTCTTTATTTTATTTTTTACCAAAGAAAACTCTTCTGTCAAGTGGCAAGGAAGATGAAAAAGTAAAGTGCTGTCTTCAGCCTTCTCTGATAAAACCTTAAGCTCATCTTCTGCCCAAAGTTCTAAAGCTTTATAAGCAGAAATACTCCTTTCAGCTAAATTCAAAAAATCTCTTTCATAAGAACTACCCTCAAAAAACTTAGGATAAACCCTTTTAAACATCCAAAAACAGGTAGCACAAAAAAATACTACAGGAGCCATAAACTCCTGTAAAATTTTTAGATTTTTTATCCCCTGCTCTTTTACTAAGGAAGGAAGGCCTAAACTTAAAAAATGAGCTCCACAGCATTGAGACCCTTCAACTACCCAAGGATTTATACCTTTTTTCTTTAAAATCCCTAAAAATTTGTCCAAAGCCTGAGGATAAAGATGTTTTAGGTCGCAAGAAAGATAAATCAACAAATCAGGCTTTTTATCTAAAAATTGTAAACTTGACTGCTTAGTTTGACCCTTTTTTTCAGGTAAAACCTTGCTAAATCTTCCTAAAAACCTGAACTTAGCAAGTGTTTGAAGAGGGTGCTCTCCTACTTGTTCTAAGAGTTCTTTTAAAATAATATTCTCTTTTTTGTTTTTGATAAACTCAAGCCCTGAGTCTACAAAACCCACCTTATTAGGACAAACCCTTTCACACCTACCGCAAAAAAGACAGGTTTCGAAAGATTGATGTGACATCTTGTGCTGAAAAAGAAAGAGCCTTCCTCTGGGAGAATAGACTTCAGACTTAAAAACTTTATAGGTTGGACAGTAAGGAACACACTTACCACAACGGGTACAAAGGTTAGCTTTAGTGATTTTTGAGATGGTTTCCATTTTTTTCTATCAAAAAATCATACCACCAACTACACCAATCGGTCTCTAAGATAGCCTCAACCAATTTTTTAGCTACCTCAGTAATCAACCTGGGTTTAGCATAATCGATCCACTTCTGGGCATAAGGGTTGTTTAGGTCTTTTTGTTCTTTAAGCTGGATGATAAGGTCTATTACATCTGCATCGTGAACCAATTTTGCTTCTAAAGACTTCAAGGCCCTATATTCTTGCCAAAGAGAAAGTACCTCTTGGCTTAAAGACATGCCTTCAAAAGCGTCTTCAAGGGCTTTTTTTTCATCGGTCCGGTTGTAAAGTTTGTTTAAGGCATTAAAGTCTCCGGTCCTTGTTTCAGGAAGGTCGTGAAGCAAAGCCATCTTAAAAAGTTTTTCCTTATCTACCTTTTCTTCTGAAAGCGAGGAGAGAATCCAAGCAATAAACACCACCCCAAAGGAATGAGAGGCTACATTTTCACGGCCTGTGCCAAGATAGGGATAACCTGTCCTTTCTATCCTTTTAAGAAAGGCTACTTCAAAAAGCAGGTTAGCATACTTGCTATAAAATTCCTTCATGTTTGGCAGCCAAATAGACTGCTACCTTAAAGATAAGTTTAGCTGCTACATATTCGGTATTTGGGTTAACAGGATCTGGTTTTACCTCAACCAAGTCCATACCTACCAATCGATGTTTAACCAGAACCTTTAAAATATCTAAAACCTCCCACCAATTAACACCCCCTGGCTCAGGAGTACCAACCCCAGGTGCAACCGAAGGGTCAAACACATCCATATCAAAGCTTAGAAAAAAAGGCCCTCCTTTAACAAACTCCTTTAACCTTTCTAAACAACCTTTAAAATCAGCCTTTAAGTCTTTCGCCCAAATAACCGGATAGTTTTCTTTTTTGATAAACTCATACTCTTCTTCACATAAAGTCCTAATCCCCACACTCAAAATAGGCACCCCAAGTTCATAAACCCTTCTCATAACCGTAGCATGGGTGATCAAACTTTGATTATATCGATACCTAAGGTCTAAGTGAGCGTCAAGATGAACCACCTTTAACCTTGGGAAAGCCTCTTTTAAAACCCTGATACTTCCTAAAGTTACCGTATGCTCCCCACCGATAACCAAGGGAAACCTACCTACACTTAGACTTTCTTCTACTTTTTGGGCTATCTCCTTTAGCGCTTCCTCTGGGTCAAAAGAAAGTTCCTCTACTGAATAGGTAAAAAAACCAAGCTTTTCTGATGGGTCTAAAAAATATTCTTCGTCAAAAAACTCCATATTAGGACTTACTTTAAGAATCTCTAAAGGGGCCTCTTTGGTGCCTTTTTTCCAAGAAGTAGAGTATTCAAAAGGAGCAGGGATAAGGGCTACCTTAGCTTGAGGATGGTCAGGTAGCCCTAAAAATGAAATTTTCATACTAAGCTATAACACAGGCTAATTATAAGATAAGGTCCTTTCTTTCCATTCTAATAAATTTTTCCACCGCCCTGATAGAACGAGGAAATTCAAGCCCTCTATCAAAGAACTTGATTTCGCTTTTCTGGATTTCAAAAATTTGGGTTACATCGGTAATCACCTTGTCAGCATCAAAGGGCTTGCAAGAAAAAACGTCTATACTAAGGTAAAGCTTTTCTGGAAAGGTATGGATGCTTATATGGCTTTCCGCAATAATAACAAAACCAGAAATTCCCCAATCCTCAGGCACAGGAGCATAATATTTAAAAACATAAGGGGGCATGATTTTAGTCATCTCTATTTCTTCTGGATATTTGCTTAAAAAATTATATATAAAATCTAAATCCATCAATTTTTCTCGATTAGCCCCATAACCATCTATTACCAAGTGTTGACCAAAACCATACTCAAACTTTTCTGTGTTTTTCATCTTTAGTCCCCCCTAAACCATGAAATTAAAAACCTTAGGACGGCTTTTAAAATATATCATAAAAATTTTTTGTCAAGATTTTTCCAGAAAATTTTTGCAAAAATTTTGATTATTTAGTAATAGCCTTGTTAATAACCAAAAAACCTTTATTTTTTTATAAAATTTTTTGTTTTTTTAACCGAATTTAAAATTGACTTGTTAAACACCGATTATATAATTATTTATTAATAAATTTAAAATTTTAGTCCAAAAAAAATAAAGGAACTAATATTTTAATACCAAGTTCCTTGTTTAAAAGGAGGAAAAACTTGTTTTTAAAAAGATTTTTCTATACTTTTTATTTTATTTTTTTGATATTTTATCTTTCAAGTTGTGCAAACTCCAAAGGTCCTATTTTGAACCTTATTCCTGAAGAAAAAGAGATAGAACTGGGAAAGATATATGTTTATGCTGCTATAGATGAATACGACGGACTCTATCCTGAAAAAGAGGTTCAAGATTATATTTCAAAGATAGGGAACAAGCTTGCTAAGTTTTCTGAAAGGAAGGTACCTTATACATTTTATGTAGTTAACTCTGACATAGTCAATGCTTTTGCCTTACCAGGGGGTCCGGTTGTCATCACCCGAGGGCTTCTTCTAAACTTAGACAAGGAGAGTCAGTTAGCAGGGGTTATTGGGCATGAAATAGGGCATATAAACGCTAAACATCATGTAAAAATGTTAGAAAAACAGCTTGCCCTTAACCTTCTTTTACAGATAGGTAGTCTTTTAGCCCCAGAAAGTCTTACAGGAGAGGCTTTATTACAGTTAGGGGCTGTTTCTGCCTCTCTGCTTCAGCTTAAGTTTAGCAGAGACCAAGAAAGAGAAGCAGACCGTTATGGGTTTCTTTTTACCTATCAAGCTGGTTATTCTCCACAGGGAATGATAGAGGTCTTTGAAAAGTTTAAAGCAATGGAAAAAGAAAGACCACCTGAATGGCTTTCTACTCACCCTTTACCTGAAACCAGGATTAGAGAAGCTAAAGAATACATCAAAACCTTCAAACCTTCTGGGACTTTTATTTATGATACCGAAACCTTTCAAAAAATTAAAAATCTTTTGGTAGCTAATCAACCTTCATACAAACAAGTAGTCAAAGGCAAGGCTGAATATAAAAAGAAAAATTTTCAAGCTGCAGAAACTCACTTCTTAGAAGCCTTAAAGTTATATCCAAAAAACAACTTAGCTTTAGTCTACTTAGCTTCTATTAAGTTAGAACAAAAAGACTTTAATAATGCAAAGGCTTATGCTATAAGGGCTGTAGTTTTAGACCCAAACTTTTTTTCTGCTCAACTCCTTGCAGGAATAGCCTGTTTTAAAACAGGGGAAGTAGACATCGCCCTTTCTTATTTTGAAAAAGCCTCTCAGCTTATTCCTTTTCACGGTATTTCCTACTACTATAAAGGTAGGGTCTACGAAGCTAAAAATCAGCTCAGCTTAGCTTTACAAAACTATCAAAAAGCCTTAGAGTTAGGTCCTAAAGAGGCCTCTTGGTATAACGACTGCAAGGTGAGGTATAATAGACTAAGATATTGAAAAAATCTCAAAGGTAGACAAATGTTAGAAGGTTTATTAACCTCTTTACCTTTGGTAGTTACCTTTAAGACCTCAGGAGTTACTACTTCGGTTTTAGTACCTCTGGTAGTAGCCTTTGCAACTGCTTTCATTTGTGCGGCTGGGGGAATAAGCGGTGCCTTTTTACTTTTGCCTTTTCAAGTAAGCTTTCTTAAGTTTACTACCCCTGCGGTTAGTGCCACCAACCATCTTTTCAACGTGTTTGCCATCCCTTTTGGGGTTTATCGTTATTGGAAAGAAAAGCGCTTTTTTTATCCTTTAACCTTAATAATTACCTTGGGTACCTTCCCTGGGGTTATTATAGGATATTTTCTAAGAATAGGCTATTTTCAAGAGTTACACAGGTTTAAGCTCTTGGTAGGAGGAGTGCTTTTGTTTATAAGCTTAAAACTTCTCTATGACCTTATCTTTCCGCCGAAAAAAGATGCCTCTTTTTCTCCAGAACCGCCAAAACTTCTTAAGTTTAACTGGAAAACCTTAGAGTTTATCTATGCTCAAAAAAACTATAAAGCAAACTCTGTAACCATTTCTATAACTGCCTTTTTTATAGGAATTATCGGGGGTATCTATGGTATAGGGGGAGGAGCTTTAATGGCCCCCATTTTGCTTGGTTTTTTTCATCTTCCTCCTTATGTGTTTGCTGGAGCCACCCTTTTTGGTACTTGTCTAACCTCAGTGGTAGGGGTTATAGTGTTTACCTTAGGGGGTAATGGTCCAGACTGGGTACTTGGAGCACTCCTTGGGTTAGGTGGAGCGGTCGGGCTTTATCTTGGGGCTAAAGCCCAAAAAAAATGCCTCAAAGACTAATAAGGTTTATCATAACCACCTTGGTATTTTTCATCAGTATAAGATATATTTGGTCTTATTTTATTAGACCTTAAAGAACACGGTCGTAAAAAAGCTTTAGCCTAACTTTTTTTAACTCTTTTAAGGTGTTGAGCATGAGATAGTCGTTAATCTTTAACCTTTGGGCAAGCTCTTTTATCCAATTTTTCTCTTCTTCATTTTTAAAATGACACATGGTATAAAGGTTGTACTCCCAAAAGGGATAGGTTTTTCTTTCGTAACAATGAGTAATAAAGGTTTTACGATTTACTTCCTTAACAAAACTTTCGATTTTTTCTTCAGGTACCTTCCAAGCTACCATAACGTTGGTTTTATACCCTAAACGGTCATGTTTAACCAAAGCTCCAAATCTTCTTAGTCCTCCTTGATTTTGCATGTTAATCATCCAAGAAAAAATATCATCTTCCTTAACTCCCAGTTTTTCAGCTATAATCTTAAACGGCTCTTTTATCAGTGGAAGAGGCTCTTGAAGATGTTTAACAAAAATAACATCCCTTTCTGAAAATTTACTTTCTTTTTGATGTTGGTTTTCAAAAACATCGTTTTTTTCGTTTTCATAAGGCTCTATCCATACAACCGTAGAAATCTTAAAAACCTTTAACGCAGGTAAAAAAAGGTATTCTTTGACTTGACAGGTCTTGCAAAGGGCTTCTGCTTCTGCTAAAAGGTCCTTTCCGGGAGGGACTACCAAAATAAACCAAAGGTTATAGGCATGGTCCCTAAGATAGTTATGGCTTACTCCGTTATGACTGTTTATAATCTCTATCGTTTGAAAAAGATCTTTTTCTTTGGCTTTTACGGCAAAAAGTCCAGATTTATGTCCAAAAAAAGAAGGGTTAAATACCGCGGAAACCTGCCTTATTATATTCTTTTTCTGTAATTCCCTAATCTTTTCTAAAAAAAACTCTTCGTCTAATCCGACCTTTTCAGCCAACCTTAAAAAAGGCCTACGCTCTAAGGGAAAATCCTTTTGGATAACTGATAGAATCTTTTTTTCAACATCCATAAACTAAGAGCCATAGATAAGAAAATTTTTTAAAAGTTTTATCCTCTGTGGATATTTTAGTTTTCTTAAAGCGATGTTTTCTATCTGCCTTATCCTTTCTTTAGTAACTCCAAATTTATTACCTACTTCTTCTAAGGTATAAGATTCTCTTTCTCCTATTCCAAACCTAAGCCTTATAATTTTTTCCTCTCTTGGAGACAAACCTTTAAGTAATTCTCTTATTTTTTCTGACAAGTCTTGATTAAAAGCAATTTCATCAGGTTTAATAGCCTTATGGTCTTCTATAAAATCTCTTAAAGTAGAGTCTTCCTCCTCTCCAACGTTGGTTTCAAGAGAAATGGGTTGTTTCATGATTTTAAAAATGTAGTTCAATTTTTCTATAGAAAGTCCGGTTTCTTTTGAAAGTTCTTCTAAAGTTGGGTCTCTTCCATATTCTTGATAAAATTTGTTTGAAATAATTTTACTTATTTTATAGATAGTCTCTATTATATGAAGGGGGACCCTTATAGTCCTTGTATTTTCTGCTAAATATCGGGTAATCGACTGTCTTATCCACCAAGTAGCATAGGTGCTAAATTTAAAACCTTTTCGGTAATCAAACTTTTCTATGGCTTTAAGAAGACCTATGTTACCTTCTTGTATCAAGTCAGAAAGAAACATACCCTTAGGAGAGTATTTACGAGCTATAGAAATGATAAGTCTTAAATTAGATTTTACTAATTCTTCTTTACAAGACTTTATGACTTGAAAGGCTTTTACAATCTTTTCTCCGCTTTGATATACCTTTTCTAAAGGTTCTCCAAAAAATTCATCAAAGTGTTTAATAAATTTCCTATATTCATTTACTTCTTTAATCAGTTTTTCTAAGTCTATTTTTTCTATAGAAAACCTTTTGGCTAAACGGGGAAAGTTAATCTGTTTCCCATTAACTGAAAAAAGCCTCTCTATCGTGATAGGTTTGATGGAATACTTGCTTTGCAGTTTATTTTTTAATCGGTTTAAGTTGTTAATTCTTTCGTAGGTTTCTAGAATTTCACAGCAAAGTTCATCTAAGAGAAGTTTACTTGGTCTTACTTGATAAATAAGTTCTATGGTCTTTTCAACCAAAAATTCTCTATTTTCTTGGGTATAGAAAATCTCTAAAATGTCGCTTAAATTTTGTTTAAGGGCTTGAAGCCATTTCTCAAACTCTTCTTTTCGTTTTTGCAACTCCTCATAGTCTTTAAAGAGGAGTCCCATTTTACCATGTCGTTCTGACTGAACTACCAAATGAAAAAATTTAGCAACCGTAGCATAGTAGTTAAAAATTTCACTTAAGATTTCCTTTTCTTTTTCTTCTATTGTTTTTCCTATCCTAACTTCATCTTCTTTAGTAAGAAGTTTATGAGCAAAAACTTCCTTAAAATAAATTTTTATTGGATCTTCACTCTTTACTCCGGATTTCTTCTCTTCTTCAGATAACAAAAAATCTTCTGAAGGGAATTCCTCTAAAATTAATTCTTCTTCTTCAAAAAGACAAAAAGTTTTTTTATTTCGGAGGCTCATTTAACCCTCCTTTATTTTGTTAATTTATCTATCCTATTCAGCCCATCTATCTTGCTAATCAAAGTTGTTTTTAAGAGACATAGGCATTGGTCCTTTTCTTCTTTGGCGCCTATGGTTTCTAAATTTTTTATGTTTTCTGCCAATTTTTTAAGCTCTAACTTGATTAAAGATTTATGAATAAAAGTCTTGATGTCATTAAGAACCTCCTCTCGATTTTCAAAAGAGGGGCTAAAAAGAAGGTCGCTTAAGATTGTTTGAAATTCAGGGTCTGAAATATCAGGAAGCTTACCTGGTTCTTTTTTCAAACCTTCGGTTAATTTTTTCAAAAAAAGGGCATACTTAGAAAAACAGCCTTCTAAATATTTTAAAAGCCCTGCTTCCTCTAAAATTCCCAAATCTTCAGGATAACTAACCAAATATTGGGCTATCATTTTTAAACAACTATCTTCTTTAGTCTCTGTTGAATTATTATCACAAGAAGGAATAAAAACTCGAGTTTTATCTGATCTACCTCTTGTGGTTAAACTTCTTAGAATTTCTGTCTCAGGTAAATCTAATCTAAAACTTAATTCCTTAGCTATTTTTTTCCTTAAAATAGGGTCTTCTATCCCTTGAAAAACCTCTATAATTTCACGATAGGCTTTAGAAGAATTTTGTCTAAACATCTCTTGATAACAAGCAACCACAAAAGATACCCCATCTTGGGTTAATTCTTTAATTTTTTCCATAAAATAAGCTCTATCTAAAGATCCCTTTCTAACAAAAGAATCTGGATCTTCCCCTTCTGGCAAAGAAACACACTTAGGTAAAATACCCTCTTTTATAAAAAGAGACACAGCCCTTACCATAGCCTTTTTTCCTGCCTCATCCCCGTCATAAAGCAAAATAATTTCTTCTGTCAAGCCTTTAAGAATTTTAACATGAGAAGTGGTAAGGGCTGTACCACAAGTAGCCACCACATTTCTTATCCCTGCCTCCCATAAAGAAAGAAAATCAAAATAACCTTCCACCAAAAAACAGGTCTTTTCCTTTTTGATATATTCTTTAGCTTGATAAAGACCATAAAGAATTTCTGACTTTTTATAAATCTTAGATTCTGGAGTGTTTAAATATTTAGGTTCATCTTCTTTAAGAAGTGTCCTTCCGGCAAAACCAACACATTCTCCTTTCAGATTAAAAACAGGAAAGATTACCCTAAACCTAAAAAGGTCTACAAAAGAGCCATCCTGCACTTGCCTTATCAAACCTAACTCTTCTGCAGCCTTAAAATCCTCTTTAGAGGTCCTTAAATAACTGGTTAACACCCTACCTTCTTGAGGGGCAAAACCTAAAAGAAATTGTTTTATGGTATCTTCAGAAAGACCTCTTTCCTTAAAATATTCTCTTGCCTCTTCAGCCCCAGGATGAAAGAAAAGTAAATGATTATAAAACTTGGCTACCTTGTAAGCAAGGCCAACCAGCTCATTTTCCCTCTTCTTTTCAGAAAAAACCTTTTCTTCTATGTAGATACCAGCCTTTTCTGCCAGCTCTAAAAGAGCTTCTTTAAAGGTCAAGCCATTTACTTTCATGTAAAAGTTGACTACATCTCCAGCCTCACCACAACCAAAACACTTAAAAATCTGTTTTTCAGGACTAACCACAAAGGAAGGGGTTTTTTCTGAATGAAAAGGACAAATTCCTACAAAATTTCTTCCCACCTTTTTTAACCTTACATAATTAGAAACTACCTCTACTATATCGTAAGCCTCTTTTATTTTTTCAAAAAGTTCCTCCAAGGGCCCCTCTGTAGATCTTTATCGTTTTTTTAAAGCTTAAAAATAGACAAAATTAGTAATCGGCAGGCAATCTGGCGTAATCCTTTAAGGATTAAAATAAACCGAAAAAATTTCATCAAATTTTTTATAATACACTTTTAAAAATATGCAATAGAGGGATAAAATCCTCTTTAATGATTTTTTTCTAAAAAAACCACCGTAACCCCTGTGCCTCCCTTTTCAGGATCTGCAAACCTAAATTCTTTTACCAAAGGATGATTTTTAAGATGGTTTTGAATGGCTTCTCTAAGCCTTCCTGAACCATGGCCATGAATAAGGTGAACCTCAGAGACCTCTTCTAAAAACCCCCGATTAAGTTCTCTTTCTAACATTTCTAACGCCTCATCTACCGTTAAACCTAAAAGATTGACCCTTATCCTAAGATCTTTAGGTGCCTTAGGTTGAGTTTTAGAGTAAAAAGAGTAAGGTGGTTTTTTTTCTACAAACTCGGCTTCTACAGAAACCTTAGACAACCTTTCCAAAGGTAGTTCTAACTTTAGATTACCACATAAAACCTCTGCTATCTTATCTCTGATCTTTATTACTCGACCTTTCTGATTAAATCCTTTTATCAAAACATAGTCTCCTTCTTGGATAGAACCATCCTCGGTTTGGCTTTCTTTTAAAACTTTAGTTATAAATCCCTCAAACTCTTTGATGCCCCATTTTTTACCAACATTTTTTGCCGCAGCCATTTTTTCTATTAGCTTTTTAAATTCTGTTTCCCATTCTTTAAACTTAAGGTCAAGTTTTTGGATATAAGTTTTTTCAAGTTCTTCTTTCTGCTTTTGAAGATGTAGTTCTCTTTCTTTTAAGGATTTTTCTCTTTCTTCTAAGGAGTCTTTAAGTTGTTTTACCTTTTCAAACTCTTTTTCCCATAACTTATACCATTCCCAATATTCTTTGTTCTGTAAATATTCTAAAGCCCTCTCTAAAATTTTTTCTGGAATGCCTATTTTTTTAGCCAGTTCAAAGGCTAAAGAATCTCCGTAAATATCGTAAACCAACCGATAGGTAGGTTCTTTAGTCTGAAGGTCATATTCCATCGTAGCTACTTTTAATCCCTTTATCTTTAAACCTAAAGCTTTTAAAAACTGAGAATGGGTAGTAACTACTACCTTTACCTCTTTATGTAAAAGCTCCTCTAAAACCGCCGCTACCAAAGCCATGCCTTTTTCAGGATCAGTACCTCTCCCAGGTTCATCAAGAAGGACTAAGCTTTTTTCATCTGCTTGGTCTAAAATCTCTTTTAATCCTCTTAGATGAGAGGAAAAAGAAGACTCTCCTTGAAAAATGTCTTGGTCATCTCCGATGTCAGCGAATACCTTACGAAAAATAGGCATTTCAGCCTTTTCTGCAGGGATTAAAAATCCAGTTTGCGCCATCAAGCAAAGCAAACCTATGGTTTTCAAAGAGACAGTCTTACCACCTAAGTTTGGTCCAGTAATAAGAAGTCCATTTTCTAAAGTAAAGTCATTTTTAATAACTTTTCTTTGGTTTTCTTTTGACTCAGACAGCAGCAAAAAAGGATGAACCCCTTGCCAAATTTTAATACTACCTCGAGGTTTTAACTCAGGGAAAACTCCTCGATAAAATCTTCCCAAGGCTACCTTTCCCCAAGCTATTTCAAATTCTAAATATAGGTCTTCAAGCTCAAAAAAGACCTCTTTTTTTAAAAACAACTCCTGGGAAATCTCTCTCAGAATCTTTAATTCTTCTCTTTGCTCTTGATGACGAAGGTCTTCTACCTCGTTTGAAAGGCTTATGATAGAGGCTGGTTCTATAAAAGCCGTAGCTCCACTTGAAGAAAGTCCATGTAAAATTCCCTTTACTTTGTTTTTAAACTCAATCTTAACAGGAAGCACATACCTTCCTTCTTTTTGAGTATAAAGGTTTTCCTGTAAGTATCCCTTTTTGAAAAAGTGTTCTCTAAGCTTATCAAGTTTTACATAGAGAAGGTCTAAAGCTTCTCTAATTTTCTTTCTTATTACGTAAAGCTGATAGGACGCCTTATCCTTTAAACCCTTTCTTTCATAATCAAGCAGCCGGTCTAAGGTTTCCTCTAAAAAACTTAAATTGTGGTAAATCCCGATTAAACGTGAAAAAGGAGAACTTTTTAAGATTCCAGATAAAGTTTTTAAACTATTAAACCATTGTTTAATTTCTATAAGTTCTAAAGGAAGGAAAATAGAACGTTTTTGAGCCTTTTGAAACAGAATTTTTAAAGATTTAAGAGGGAAAAGGTCAAACCTTTCCCCTCTTTCTATACATTTCCAAAGATAATTTGTTTGTTCTTGAAGTAAATAAGCCTTTTCAGGTTCAAAATTAGGTAGTAATTGTTTTACCTCTTGTTTAGCAAAATCACTAACCAAAAACTCAGAAAAATAATTTAAAAGTTTAAACCATTCAAGCTTGACGAGAGATTTTAACACAACCTTAAAAATTTAAGAGCTAATAAAACTTATTTTTCTTTAACCTTTTGCTGTAGCTTTTTAAGCTTTTTCATCAATTTTTTACGGGCTGCCTGCATCTTTTTTCTACGTCTAACCCCAGGCTTTTCGTAAAACTCTCTCTTTTTAACCTCAGAAAGTATTTTAGTCTTTTCTACCAGTCTTTTAAACCTTTTTAAAGCCTGCTCCAAAGACTCTCCATCTTTAACGACTATCCCTGCCAAAAGATAACCCCTCCTTTTTTAAAATTTTGGTTTAGTCTAACTGGTTTTCTGAGTTTGTCAAGGTTTTAAAGATAATTTTTATGGTAATTATTATCCAAAAGAGGTTGTATTTTAAAAATTGTCTAATAAAATTAGAAAGTATGGAGAAGACGACAAAAGAATTAAAAGATTTACTCTATGCTAATCTCAACAATTTTATCGTCTTTAAAAAAATCTTAGAAGAATATGAGTTAAAAGTTCAACCTTACGAGCTTTTAGATACCCTAATAAACCTTCTTCAAAAAAAGGACCAACTTACTAAAGAAGTAGAAATTTTTCTTTTAGACAAGATTGCCCAAGTTTGTGAAAAAATTTATGAATTTCAAAAAGCCTTTAACCTCTATAAACAGCTTTTTATTTCTACTTCTAACCCTAAATACTTAGAAAAATCAGAAAAACTCCAGATTTTTAAAAAATTTGAAAAACTCAAGTTTGTGTTAAAAAAGCTCAACCTTACACAAGAAGAACTTTTAAAACTTTATACTGAAAGTTTAGAGACCAACAAAAGTATAGAATCCCTTTTGATAGAACGATATAAAGTTCCTAAATTAGAAATCCTTGACTCTGTAAAAAATGCCTATCAAATACCTGTTTTTGACTTAAGGAATTTCCAAAACTATTCTAAATTATCTCAAGTTTTAGGTATAAAAAAACAGTTTTTTTTAGATTGTCTCTGCATACCTCTAAAAGAAAAAGAAACCGGTCGTATCTATCTTGTATGTTATGACATCGAAGATCAAGAAAGCATAGAAAAGGTTAAAAAGGTTCTTCAACTTTCTTCTGAAAATATAGTTTTAAGCTTTGCGATAAAAGAAGACATTATCTCGCTTATAGATAACTATTTTTCAGAAGGGGCTTTTCCTTTACCAGAAGAAATCGGTATAGAAGAGGTACAAGAAGAAGAGGAGCCAGAAGATTTAGCGTTAATAGATAGTGCTATCGTTCAATTGGTTAACTATATTATAGAAGAGGCTTATAAAAAAAGGGCTTCAGACATACATTGGGAAAGTTTAACCGGAAAAAAGGGGCTTCAGGTAAGGTTCAGGGTGGACGGTGAATGTTTCCATTACACCACCATCCCTGAATCTCAAAAAAAACAGGTAATTTCCCGTATTAAAATCACGGCAAATCTTAATATAGCGGAAAAAAGACTACCTCAGGATGGAAAGATAAAATTTAGAACTAAAGAAGGTAAAGAGTTTGAAATAAGGGTAGCTACCATCCCTACGGTAGACAACAACGAAGATGTAGTAATGAGAATTTTAGGAGGTATAGAATTTAAAAATTTAGAAGAAATAAACCTTTCAGAAGAAAACTATCAAAACTTTAAAAAGATTTTAGACTATCCTTATGGATTGATTTTAGTGGTTGGTCCTACTGGTTCAGGAAAAACTACCACCCTTCATGCCGCTTTAAAATATCTCAACAAACCTAATAAAAAGATCTGGACAGCAGAAGATCCGGTAGAAATCGTACAAGAAGGACTTCGTCAAGTCCAGGTTAACCCTAAAATTGGTTTAACCTTTGCAAAGGTGCTTAGAGCTTTCTTAAGGGCAGACCCAGACATCATCATGATAGGAGAAACCAGAGACGAAGAAACTGCCCACACGTTAATAGAAGCCTCTCTAACCGGACATTTAGTCTTAAGTACCTTACATACTAACAGCGCTCCAGAAACCGTTACCAGGCTTTTAGGGATGGGCATAGACCCTTTTAACTTTGCAGACGCTTTACTTGGGGTGCTTGCTCAAAGACTTGCCAAAAGGCTTTGCCCAGAATGTAAACAACCCTACACCCCTAACGAAGAAGAAATAGAACGTATTAAAAGAGAGTATGGAAATCATCCAACCAAACCTTTAACTGATGAAATAATTAACCAGGCTACTTTCTTTAAACCTGTAGGTTGTCCAAACTGCAACGATACGGGCTTTAAAGGTAGGATAGCTATTCATGAACTTCTTATACCAGATGAAGAGTTAAAAAACTATATCATCAAAAACAAGCCGGCTAATGAAATCAGAAATTTAGCTATCAACAAAGGGTTTACTACCCTGAAACAAGATGGTATTATAAAGGTTTTAAAAGGAGAAACTACCTTAAAGCAGGTGCTTGCTGTAACCGTTAGATAATGTCCTTAATCCAACCGACCAAACTAAAAAAAATCTTTAAAGTAAAAAACACCGGAGAAATCTCTCAGCTTGAAGATTTGGTCGCAGTAGAAACTAAGATAAAACTTTTGATTAACGACCAAGAAATTTTATCTCTTTCTGCAACCCCGATGCACCTTAAGGAATTGGTAGTAGGATTTATTCTTACAGAAAATCTGATTAAAGACTCTTGGTGTCCAGAAGAACTGGAATTTGTCGAAAAAAACGATGAACTGATAGTTAAAATCTATACCTATGAAAAAGGAGACCTTCCTTCTAAAACTCTTACCTCAGGCTGTTTTGCCTCATACAGTTTTCTAAATGAAATACCTCCTTATCAAACCTTTGATTTTAAGGTTGATATTCAATCTATTTTTAATTCATTTAAAACTTTTGTTAGGATGGCAGAACTTTTTAAAACTACAGGTGGGTTTCATTCGGCAGCCCTTTGTGATCAAGAAAACCTACTTTTCTTTACAGAAGACATAGGAAGACATAACGCTGTAGATAAAGTCTTAGGCTACGCTCTTTTAAGGAGGCTTTCTTTAGAAGATAAGCTTATCCTTGTAAGTGGTAGAGTTTCTTCAGACATGGTTCTGAAGGTAGGAAGATGGAGAATACCTTTTTTGATAAGCCGTAGTGCCCCCACATCTTTAGCGGTTGAGCTTGCAGAAAAAATAGGTTTAACTCTTATAGGCTTTTTACGAGGAGAAAGGTTTAATGTTTACTCCCATCCTCAGCGGATAAAAAACTTAGAAAACATGGGAGGATAAAATGAGTATAAAGATAGGTTTTTACGGTGGGGCAGAAGGGGTAACAGGAAGTTGTTTCTTATTAGACATAAGAAACACCAAAATCTTGGTTGACTGTGGACTTTTCCAAGGATTTGAAAGCTCAAAAAATCAAAACCACTTTCCTTTTGACCCTAAGGAGGTCTCTTATCTTATCCTTACGCATGCCCATATAGACCACTGCGGAAGGCTTCCTCTTCTGGTAAAAGAAGGATTTAGAGGAAAAATCATCTGCACCAAACCCACCGCTCAAATCGCTAAAATAATGCTTCTTGACGCAGCTAAGGTGATGAAAGAACACTACAAAACCCTTTACAAAAAATCAGTAAGAAAAGGGTTAGACCTTCCTCCCCCTCCTCTTTATGACGAATACGACGTGTTAGAATCGTTAAATTTTTTTAAAATAATCATAAATTTTGATCAGCCGCTGATTTTAAAAGACAGAATAAAAATCGTGTTTAAAGATGCAGGTCATATCCTTGGTTCTTGCTTTGTTCAGATAGAAGACTTAGAAACTAAACAAAAGATCACCTTTTCTGGAGATTTGGGGAATAAAAACAAACCTATCGTAAGAGATTTTGACTATCCTTTGCCTACAGATTTTCTCTGTATAGAAACTACCTATGCCGATAGAGACCATAAATCCTTTGAAGAATCTAAACAGGAGTTGTTAGAGGCTATTACTGAAACCTTTAAAAGAGGTGGAAATGTCTTTATTCCTACCTTTGCCCTTGAAAGAGCTCAAGAAATCCTTTACACCTTAAGAGAGTTTTACGAACAAGGGCTTCTTCCCCAGTGTCAAGTTTTTTTAGACAGTCCTCTTGCCATCAAAGCTACCAGAATTTTTAAAGATAATCCCGAATTTTTTGACGAAGAAGCCTATAAAATTTTTACCCATAAAGACCCGTTTGATTTTCCTTATCTTGTCTTTACAGAAGACGTAGAAGAATCTAAACAAATAAATAATGTCAAATCAAGGGCTATAGTAATCGCAGGAAACGGGACGATTACTGGAGGTAGAATTCTTCACCACTTAAGAAACAACATCTATCGTCCTGAGTGCAGTTTAGTTTTCGTAGGGTTTCAGCCTAAAGGAACCCTGGGAAGATTTATCGTAGATGGGGCTAAAAAAATCCATATTTTAGGTGAGGAATTACCTGTAAGGTTAAAGGTTTATACGATAAACGGATTTTCTTCTCATGCGGGACAAAAAGAATTGTTAGACTGGCTCTCTCGTTTAGACCAAGTGAAAAAACTATTTTTAGTCCATGGAGAACCTGAAAAAATGGAGATCTTTAAAAAAATGCTCTCAGAAAAATTTCCAGAAAAATTTCCAGAAATATACATTCCAAGTCTATATGAGGAGATAGAATTGAACTAAAAACATCAACCTAAACCAATGCAAAAAGAGGAAAACATGGAAAAAGAGAGGTTAGTACCAGATACAAGTATTTTTACTAATCCAGATGTTTACAAACAATTTGGTGAAAACCCTTCAGAAGCTTTTACTAACTTTCTTCTAATGGTAGCTGAATTAGAAGGGGAAGTAAACGTGTATATTCCAAGCTCTGTGTTTGAAGAATTAAAAAGAATGCTTAGCCATTTAAAGCTTCCGCCTAAAGCAAGGTCTGTGCTTAAAGTTAAATCACCTAAAAAGTATGAACTTTATATCCCTGCTTTTTTGATGTATGAATTTATAGAAGAATTAAGAAATAGGATTAACAAAGGGCTTAGGATAGCTGAAGAAGCAGTGAAGGCCTCAACCTACAAAAAACCTGAAGAGGTTCTTAAATTTTTAAGAAGAAGATATAGAGAAGTTTTACGAGAAGGGATCGTCGACAGTAAAGAAGACTTAGAAATAATCCTTTTAGCCCTTGAGCTTGATGCCCTCGTTCTTTCTGCAGATAGAGGAGTCCTTAACATGGCAGACAAATTAGGTCTAAGGTACCTTGAACCGCAAGACATAAAGGAAACCTTAGAAGGGTTTAAACTTTGGTAAAAAGTGTTTAAAGTTTTAGTTCATTAAACATAATGTCTTGAAGGATAAGCTCAGCTAAATCTTGAGAAAGAACTTTTAAAGCTTCTTCTCTGCCAGGGTCTAAAAAAGTAACTACTTCTGATTGATTTACACGATAAATTTCATAACGGTTTATAGTCCGTTTTAAAAGAACCTTTCCGGTCTTTTGTTCTATAAGCTGATATTCTCCCTCAAAATTGATCTTTCTTTCTTTAGTAATCAAAAAGGTTTCATAAGAGACTGGGTCAAAATAAATCTTTTTTACTTCTCCTCTTAAAACCAGATCTGCCTTAGTTTGGTCATAGACAGGAACCAAAAACTTTCCTTGAGCAAACTTATGTCTTAATGCATAAGCTACATACTCACCTAAGGAGGTTTCAGAAGAGTAGTTTTTCCAGGGAGGAATATAAATAGTCTTCCATTCTTCCTTCAGATATAAAGGCCGTTGATAAACGCTATAACCACAAGAAAAAAGGAAAAGGCTAAACCACAAAATTAATAAGCTTCTTAGGTACAAAGACCACATTTTTTATGGTTTTACCCTCCAAATATTTTTTTACCTTAGGCCTTTCCTTTATCATCGCTTCTATCTCTTCTTTGGTGGCCTCAACAGAAACCTCTAACTGATCTCTTACCTTTCCGTTAACCTGAACTACAAGAATATAAGTCTCGTCCTGTAGCCAAGCCTCTTCATATTCAGGAAATCTTTCTAAAGAAACAAAACCTTTTCTTCCAAGCTCTTGCCATAACTCTTCAGCCAGATGAGGACATACAGGAGATATTAAAAGCACTACTTTCTCTAAACACTCTTTTAATAGTTTTTTGTGCTGTAAGTTATTGAGGTCTAAATCATTTAAATGGTCTTGAAGGAAATTTAAGAATTCCATAATAGCAGCAATCCCTGTGTTAAACCTAAGCCTTTTTTCAAAATCTTCAGACACTTTTTTGATGGTTTTGTGCAGTTTTTTTCTAAGCGGTACTAACCTTGTCTCAAGCCCACTAAAATCTTCGGAGGTATATTCTATTTCTCTTAAAACCTCAGCATACTCTAAAACAAGATTATAAAGTCTTTTCAAAAACCTATAAGCTCCCTCTATACCATGGTCACTCCATTCAAGGTCTTTTTCAGGAGGAGCGGCAAAGGAGATAAAAAGTCTTACAGTATCTGCCCCATATTTCTTTACCATAACATCTGGGTCTACTACGTTACACTTACTTTTTGACATCTTCTCAAACTTACCCACAATAATGTCCTGCCCACAACCATCCTTTAAACACTTTCCTTCAGGAGAAACTTCCTCTGGATAAACCCATCCATGCACAGGACATTTATAGGTTTCTTTGATAACCATCCCTTGAGTAAGGAGGCTTTTAAAAGGCTCGTTGAGATTAAAATAACCAAGGTCCCTCAAAACCTTGGTGAAAAACCTGGAATAAAGTAGATGCAAAATCGCATGTTCTATCCCACCGATATATTGATCTACAGGTAACCAGTAATGAAGGTCTTCTATGTTAAAAGGTTCAGGATAATCAGGACAGGCAAACCTTGCAAAATACCAAGAGGACTCCATAAAAGTATCAAATGTATCTGTTTCTCTTTTTGCTGGTCTACCACATTTAGGGCAGGTGGTATCAACAAACTCAGGTAAATTAGGTAAAGGAGACCTACCGGTAAAGTCTATCTGAACATCTGTAGGTAAAACTACCGGAAGGTTTTCAATTTTTTCAGGAACGATACCGCAATTCTCACAGTATATCATGGGAATAGGGCAACCCCAATATCTTTGCCTTGAAACCCCCCAATCCCTAAGCCTATAGGTTGTTTTTTTACGACCTAAACCTTTTTCCTCAAGATAAGCGGTTATTTTAGCCTTTCCTTCTATACTTGGAAGTCCTGTAAAAGGACCTGAATTTACCATGATACCAGGTTTTTCATAGGCTTCTTTGAGGTCTTCAGGGCTTAATTCTATCCCTTCTGGTTGAATAACCACTTTTATAGGAAGGCCATATTTTTTAGCAAACTCAAAGTCTCTCTGATCATGAGCAGGAACACACATAATAGCTCCTGTTCCGTATTCCATAAGCACAAAATTAGCAGCGTATACAGGAATTTTTTCGCCGGTTAGAGGATGAACGGCATAACTTTCCAAAAATAAACCCTCTTTTTCTGCCATACCAGCTTCGATCTCTCTTCTTTCTTTTCTAACCTTGTCTATAAATTTGTCTAAAACTTGGGTTAATCCTTTTTTTTCAGCCAATTTTTTAGCTAAAGGATGATCAGGAGAAAGAGAAATAAAGGTTGCTCCATAAAGGGTATCAGGACGAGTGGTATAAACTATCAAATCCTCTTCTATGTCTGGAAGGAAAAACTTAATTTCAGCCCCTTCACTTTTTCCTATCCAGTTTCTTTGCATCACGATGACCTTTTCAGGCCAATATTTCTCAAGCTCATCCAGATCCTTTAAGAGTTCTTCTGCATAAGCGGTTATCTTTAAAAACCAACCTTCCATTTCTTTATAAGTAACCTCAGTACCACAACGCCAGCAACCACCATCTTCTACCTGTTCATTAGCAAGCACAGTATGACAAGAAGGGCACCAATTAACCAAAGAAGTCTTCCTATAAGCAAGCCCACGCTCATACATCTCGATAAAAAATCTTTGTTCAAATTTATAGTAGTTTGGGTCGCAGGTAGCCAATTCTCTTTTCCAGTCATAACTAAAACCAAGCTTTTTAAGTTGGTTTTTCATGTACTCTATGTTAGAATAGGTCCATTTCGCAGGATGAACCCCGTGTTTTAAGGCGGCGTTTTCTGCAGGAAGTCCAAAGGCATCCCATCCCATAGGATGGAGCACATTATAACCTTTCATCCTTTTTACACGGGCTAAGATGTCCCCTAAGGTATAATTCCTCACATGACCCATGTGTATCCTTCCTGAAGGATAAGGGAACATCTCAAGAACATAATATTTAGGTTTAGAGGGGGCTGTCTTTGCCTCAAAAACCTTATGTTTTTCCCAAAGTTCTTGCCATTTCTTTTCTATCTCAGAAAAATCATATTTTCTCATAAAGGCACCTCCTCAGCAGAGATGGCTTTTACAGGACAGTTTTCTATGGCTTCTATACAATTACATATCTTACATCCTTCTAAATTATATACTAAAGCCTTCTTTTCTGGCCCCCAACTAAAAACCTCAGGACATACCTCTATACAATATCCGCACCCGATACAAAGCTCTTGGTCTACTTCTAAAGAAAAAATCATTACAATTTTTCCTGATAAATGTTTTCTACTATAGCCTCGGCAAACTCTGAGCACTTAACCTCTTTTGCCCCCTCAAGTTGCCGAGCTAAGTCATAGGTAACTATCTTTTGTTGAATAGTCTTAGCCAACCCTTTCCATATAAGCTCTGCAGCCTCTTTCCATCCAAGATACTCAAGCATCATCTTACCAGAAAGTATAAGAGAAGAAGGATTAACCTTATCAAGCCCAGCATACTTAGGAGCAGAACCATGGGTAGCCTCAAACACCGCATACCCATCTCCTATGTTAGCCCCTGGTGCCATCCCTAATCCACCTACCTGAGCGGCTAAAGCGTCAGAAAGATAATCTCCGTTTAAATTAGGAGTAGCAAGTACTCCATATTCTTCGGGCTTAAGTAAAGCCCACTGAAACATAGCATCTGCTATCCTGTCGTTTATAACTACCATCCCCTCAGGTAAACCTTCAGAAAACCTTTCTTTTATCTCTTCCTCTAACACTACCTTATCAGCAAACTCTGTTTTAGCTACCTCATAACCCCAAGCTCTAAAAGCACCTTCTGTATATTTCATAATGTTACCTTTATGTACCAAAGTAACCGTTCTATATCCGTTATCTAAGGCATATCGAATAGCTTTTCTAACCAACCTTGAAGTCCCAAATTTACTTATGGGTTTTATCCCTATACCAGAATCTTCTCTTATTTCTTTTTCAAAGTTCTCCCTGATGAACTCTATCAATCTTTTTGCCTCCGGGGACCCTGCAGGAAATTCTATTCCGGCATAAACGTCTTCAGTATTTTCTCTAAAAACTACCATGTTTACTTTTTCAGGGTTTTTAACAGGCGACGGGGTGCCTGGAATCCACCTCACAGGCCTTACACAGGCATAAAGATCAAGTACCTGTCTTAAGGTAACGTTTAAACTTCTAAACCCTCCACCTACCGGGGTGGTTAAAGGACCTTTTAAAGCTACTACCGAACTTTTGATAGTCTCTAAGGTCTCTTCCGGAAGATAATTACCTGTCTCTTTAAAGGCTTTTTCTCCTGCCAAAACCTCTTTCCACAAAATCTTCCTTTTTCCTCCATAAGCCTTCTCAACAGCAGCATTTAACACCTTTAAAGTAGCCCTCATGATATCAGGACCAATTCCATCTCCTTCTATATAAGGAATCTCTGGGTCATCAGGCACGATAAGCGATAAGTCTTCAGCAATTTTTATTTTACCCATCTCCTCCCCCTTAACAGAATAATAGTCTTGTTTGTTTCAAATCTACCACATCTTGATTAAACTAACAACGTATAAACTGTTTGATTTTAAAAGATTTTATTTTTAAGTCTAAAAAAGAAACCTATTTCTTAGATTTTTTCTTTTTAGAAACCTTCTTAGAAGGTTTTACTTTTTCTTTACTAAGTTCATAAAGCTTTTTAAGTCCTTTGCTAACCTCTTTATGAAAATTTTCAGCCTTCTTTCCGGTAAGAAGCTCTATAACATCATCTATAGTTTCTACAGTGTAAACATGAAATGTCCCTTTTTCTATCTCCTCTAAAATCTCATCGTCTAAGAGAAGATTATCAAAATTTTGACGAGGGATAATAACTCCTTGATTTCCAGTGAAATTTTTAACTTTACAAACTCGGTAAAAACCCTCTATTTTTTCTTTAATACCTCCTACAGGTTGAATGTTGCCAAACTGGTCTATAGAACCTGTAATCGCAAGATTTTGTTTGACAGGAATTTTTGATACCGCCGAAAGAATAGCCATAAGTTCTGCGGCTGAAGCACTATCTCCTTCTACTGGTTCATAAGCTTGTTCAAACGTTAAAGTACAGGAAAACTGAAGAGGAAAATCAGTGCTATAACGATTATAAAAATAAGAAGAAAGGATAAAGACCCCTTTAGAATGGATCGGACCGCTCATGTCTATTTCTCTTTCTATATTGACCACCCCTCGGCTTCCTGGAAAAACATTGGCGGTTATCCGAGAAGGTCTACCAAAACTATAGTCTCCAAGCACATATACACTAAGCCCATTGACTTGACCGACTTTTTCTCCTTCAACCTCTATAAGGATTTTTCCTTCTTTTATCAATTCTCGTATCTTTTCTTCTATGATGTTAACTCGATAAATACGTTCCCTAATCGCTTGTTTTATTTCTTTTTCTGTAATATACTGAGATTGAGAAAACGTGTTTGCCTCTCTTAGAAGGTCTATCAAATCCTGAATGATCAAATTTATCTTTTTTCTATTCCCTGCTTGATAAACGGCATACCTAAAAAGTTCGCTAAGTCCTGAGCTATCAAGGTTTTTCAATTTTTCTTCGTCTATTATTTTTTTTACTACCTTGGGAAAAAGAGAGATTACTTCTTCATCTATAGAAACTACTGGCTCAAACTCTGCTTTAAGCTTAAAAAGCTGAGGAAATTCAGGGTCATAGAACATAAGAAGCTGATAAAGATAAGGGTCTCCTATTAAAAAAACTTTAGCAGAAAAAGGTACAGGTTCTGGCAAAATACCTATATGGGGAACTGGTATCTCCTCTATCATCCCTCCCATAAGGTGTAATTCTTTATGAAGAAGGGTTCTTTTTAAGAGGATCCATACATAAGGATTTTTTAAAACCTCCCAAAGGTCAAGAATTACATACCCTCCGTTGGCCTTATGAAGGATACCTGGAGCTAAGCTTAGATGGTCGGCATAAAGAATACCCATCTCTGCCTTGTAGTTTATCTGTCCAAAAAGACCTTTAAGGGTAGGTATCCTTTCATAAATAACCGGAGCACCTTGGGTTTGGGAGTTATCAACCAGCACGTTTACCCTAAACATGTTTAACGCGCGGTTGATGTTGTTTTGAATCATTACATTACCTTTAAGTTTTTCCCAGTCTATAAATATTTGAATGTTCTTAACCAACTCTTGTTTTAAACTACGCAAGTATTCTTGGAAACCCTCTACCTCAGAAAATTCCTCTTCTAAGGGTTTACAAGCTTTATCAATCAAATTTTCGGCTATTTTCTGGCGCAGTTTTAAAAGGTTTTCTCCTAAGAGATTGTCAAGTTCTCTTAATTTCCTCAAATAATCTCTAAACTTAGGTTCAAAAGCCTCAAGGTTTTTGTGATACTCTTCTCTAAGTTGAGGATTGTTTAAAAGTTCTTCCTGAGAAACAGGGGCTTGTACCCTAAAAAGAGGCATCAACCTTACTCCCTCAGGACCAAAAAGCACCATTAAGTTATAAGACTTAGCTTCTTCTACTAATTGATTTATAATTTTCTCTTTCTGAGAATCTATCTCTTTAGTAAGGACGTTTAACTCTTCCTCATACTCTTTACCTTCGAAGGCCTTAAAGGTTTCTCTTTTTAAAAATTCTAAAATGTTTTCTATATGATTAGCAAACTTTTTTCCATACCCAGAAGGTAAAATTAGAACTTTGGGTTTATAAGGGTCTTGAAAGTTGTTTACATAACAGATGTCTTTTGGGGTAGGTTTAGAAGAGGCTATCTCTTTTAATCTCTTCAGGGTATAACGACTTCTTCCGATACCATTGGGGCCACAGACATAAACATTATAGTCTTCTTGATCTATGTTTAAAGCAAGGTCAAAGGTCTTTTCGACCCTTTTCTGTCTAAAATAACACTCCTCAGGTTTAATATCCTCTGTGCCAGAGGAAAACTCTACCTTTATTCTAAGATCCTCTTTTTCTACCTTTTTCCAGCCCATAATGGTAAGATTTTAAAATAAAAAATCTAAAAAGGCAAGCCTTTTGTAAAGATTATCCTAATTAACCTTCTATATACATTTCTATCTATCTCTTATACGATAGAAACTAACCACATCAAGGGTTGCTAATCTCATCGACTAAACCTTTTCTTTATTATCGATTTATAAAGTTCCTTCTTTTATTGCAAAATTACCGCAGATTCTCATAGTTAAGTCTAATTCCATGTCTATCCTTTAGTTTATTCTTGAAAGTTTTCTGAGCCTCATAGTGTTTTTGTAATTTTAAGTTGAAAGGATAGCACATTATACTTTTGTTGGTTGACTTAAAAAGAATATGGATTACCTTTTAAAAAGGTAGATTAATTCAAAAATAGTAGGAGGTATTCTTATGAAAAACAAACTTATGCAGTATGTAAGCTTTTTGGTATTGTTTTTTTTTATCGGGTTTTTGTTTACAGGTTGTGTGCCTGAAACCAGTCAAAAAACCAAAGAAGGAGCAACCATTGGGGCGGTAGCCGGGGCGGTTATCGGGGCTTTGATAGATAAAAACAACCGTTGGAGAGGGGCGGTTATAGGTGGGGTTATCGGTGGGGTTATCGGAGGAACAGCTGGAAGTATCATGAACAAGGCAGCTACTGAAGCAGCAACCACAGGAAAACCTGTAGAATATGTAAGCGAAGATAAAGTTCAAAGGGTTTATGCTACTC
This sequence comes from Thermodesulfobacterium sp. TA1, assembly GCF_008630935.1. Taxonomy (NCBI): domain Bacteria; kingdom Pseudomonadati; phylum Thermodesulfobacteriota; class Thermodesulfobacteria; order Thermodesulfobacteriales; family Thermodesulfobacteriaceae; genus Thermodesulfobacterium; species Thermodesulfobacterium sp. TA1. The sequence goes on along the minus strand of NZ_CP043908.1, from coordinate 602,700 downwards.
CTGTAGGTAAAAAAGATAATTGTGAAGAAGTAAAAGTACAATATTACGAGTACGGTAATTTAGTTAAAGAAGAAACCAAATTGGTTTGTAATTAACCCTTAGTTTAGTTCTGCCAAGGCCTGCTTTATTCTTTGGCAGGCCTCTTTTAACTTTTCTTCTGAGATAGCAAAAGAAACCCTTACAAACCGGTCGTCTCCGAAGGCAATCCCAGGAACCACAGCTACCTTGGCTTCATCTAAAAGATATTCTGCCAAGTCCAAAGAACCATTTATTTCTTTACCTTCCTTAGTTTTTTTCTTGTAATAAGCAGAAACATCGGCAAATAGATAAAAAGCCCCCTGCGGCTCTAAAAACTTTATACCTGGGATCTTTTTAAGTTCCTCACAAAGCACCTTTGCCCTCTGTGCAAAAATACGGCACATTTTTTCTACCTCTTCTTGAGATGAAGTAAGGGCTATTTCGCAGGCTTTTTGGGCAAAATTAGTAGCATGTGAGGTGCTCTGTCCCTGAATATTAGCACAAATCTTTATAATTTCCTTAGGACCAACCAACCAACCTATTCTCCAACCTGTCATAGCATAAGTTTTAGAAACCCCGTTTACCAAAAAAACCCTATCTCTTAAATTCGGGGCCACAGATAAAATATTTTTAGGTTTGGCAAAATCAAACCTTAGTTTGTCGTAAATATCATCACTTAACACCCAAAGGTTGGTTCTTTTTAATACCTCAGAAAGCTCTTTTAAAAACTTATCAGAGTAAATACAACCTGTTGGGTTTGAAGGACTGTTGAGAATGATACCTACGGTATTAGGGGTAATAGCGGCTTCTATGTCAGCGATAGAAGGCTCAAAACGGTTATCCATGTCAGAAGGGATAAACTTAGGTATACCACCTGCAAGCTCAACCATCGCAGGATAAGAAACCCAATAAGGAGAAAGGATTAATACCTCATCTCCTTTGTCTACCAAGGCTAAAAGAAGATTAAAAATAGCCTGCTTAGCTCCTGTAGTAACCAAAACCTCCTCTGGAGTATAATCAAATCCATAGTCTTCTTTTATCCTATAACAAATAGCCTTTCTTAGGGTTAAAAGTCCATAGGTTGGTATATATTTAGTAAAACCTTCGTCTAAAGCCTTTTTACAACTTTCTTTAATATAAGAAGGGGTATCAAAATCTGGCTCCCCAGCAGAAAGATTGATAACATCAACCCCTTGGGCTTTTAAGGCTTTAGCTTTAGCGTCTACCGCTAAAGTAGCAGAAGGTTTTAAATTTTTAGCTCTTTCAGAAAGTTTTAACATAATGTTTCCCCCTTTCAAATTATGGTAAAAACTATTTTAAAAAATTTACTGAAGTTTGCCAACCCCTTCTCCTCTAAATTCTACAACCACCTGAACAGGTCTATCAATCGGTAAAGGTGAGGCGCTTTTTAAACATCTTTCTACTGCAACATTAAAATCATTAACCGAAGATTTTTTTAAAAAGGTATAACTTAAGATCTTTCCATCAGGAGCGATGTTTATCTTCACCATGGCTGTTAGGTCTTTTTGATTTTTAAGATAAATAGGGATTTCAAAGTGATTCTGTAATTTTCTTTTTATCAAAAACAAATACTCTGAACTTAAAGACTGCCCTCCTTTGGTCCCATGTCCAACTTGTCCTAAAGATGACCCTCCTACCTCGGATTTCTCTTTAGGTCCTTTGAGAGAAGCTTTATCCTCAACTGCCCCTCCACCTTGTTTTAAGCTTGCAAGCTTTCGGTTTAAAAGACCTATTTCCTCCTTAGAAAGATCTAACCCTTTTTGCTTAGCTTTAGCTATTTGGGCTATTCTTTCTTCTAATAATTTCTCTTCCTTAACCTCCCTTCTACCAAGGGTTTCTTCTCTTTTAAAAGAAGCTCCCTTAGCCAAAGGTTCAGGCTGATTAAACTGAATTTCTTCTAAGCTTTTAAGTGCTGTGTGCGAAGAAAAGCTTTCTGAATTTACCATCTCAGAAAGCACCTTTACTTTTAAGGGTTCGGACTTATCGGATAAAAAACGGAGGTTAGAAAAAAGCAAAAACAAAAAACAAAAATTAAGCAATAAAGAAAAAAAGTAACAAGATAAGTCAGACTTACTAACCATGTTTTTAGTGTTCAGATTGGGTTAACAAACCTAACTCAGAAAAACCTGCTTTTTTTAACTCAGAAAGCACCTTAGCCACCACTCCGTAAGGGCAATCTTTATCAGCCTCTATTTGAATCTCTTTAGCCAGATCCTTTTTTCTGGCTTCTTCAGCCCATCGGGATAACACTTCTAAGCTTATTTCCTCTCCATAAAGTTTAATATTTCCTTCTTTAGTAACTGTAATTTTAACAGGTTGGGTTTCTTTTTGAGTTATAGGAAAATCCTTAGTCTTAGGAAGTTCGACCTCAATACCAGAGGTAAGAAGAGGAGCGGTTATCATAAAAATGATAAGAATAACCAATACTACATCGACCAGAGGGATGATGTTTATATCAGCCTGTAAGTCTTTGCCAATTTTCATACACTAAAACAGTAATTTACCATAGGTTTTCTTCAGAAAGAAGCACATCACGAATATAAACTATCCCTTTTTCTAAAAGCTTTTCCTCTGAAAGTTCAAGGTCCTCTTTAGAAAACCCTGCTACCTCTCCCCTTCTAATCATCTCTTTTAACTCGGGTAGGTTGTAAGAAAACAAAAAAATCCACTCAAGCAAATCGGCGGTTAAGGGAGTATCTAAAAATTTTTGTCTTTTTGAGACCACCTCTCCCCACAAGTCATTATAGTATAAATATTCTTCAAGGCCTTGTTCTTTAAGATAGTCTATAATCTTAATACTTCTTTCTTCATAATGACCTTTACAATGGGTCTCTCTTATGATTTTAAAAATTTCCTGTTTTTCTCCATTTTCATTTTGGGATATATACCTTGCTAAAGGATAAAGCCTGCAAGAAGAAGGCCTGTCCTGATAGACCTTACATCCCTCTTTTTCGTCTAAGAAAGGACAGGCCATAGAATATGGGTCCATGTTGATAGAAATCACCGGAAGTTGAGTGACCTCACCTATATAGGCTTCTCCAAACTTTTCTACAAACTCTTCTACTGAAAGGTTTAAAGCCCTTCTTAATCTAAGAAAATCATAGGGTGTAAGCACTAATTTTACGTCATAACAACAGCGGTTAAAACAAACAATACCTTTATAGCAGTTAAACTTTATTTGGTCTTCCCGAGAAAAATCTTTGGGGTCAAAGATAAACTGATGCATTATTCGGCGATCTCTCCTTCAGAAGAAAATTTAGGTTTTCCTGTTTCTACCAATTTAAACCTATCTTTTAACTTTTCGAGCACCTTAGGAAGGGTGGTGTATTCCATTTCTTCAGGAGGAAGTCTATGAAGTTCGAAAATCCCTTGACGTCTTAAAATGTCAGCCATCTTATTACATTCTTCCCTGGCTTTATCAAATGCTGGGTCATCGAAAAGATCTGATGGACCGACCAGATAACCATCTGCTATCTGATAACCAGCAGCTATTACACGGGGAGGACCATCAAACCTGGTAGGTTTAGCATTTTTAAAAGAAACCGGCATAAGAGGACCTGTGTGAGACCCTCTCATCCATCCTTCTACCAGCCAAGGCCTGGCAAAGGGCTCTAAGATTTCTCCTACCGCTGGGAAACCGCTTTGAGCTCTCACAATAAGGACCGGGTCGTCTTTTCCTACATACCTTCCTGCCATAAAAGAAAGCTTTTGAGTGGAGGCAGCAGCAGCTATCTCTCCGTCAGACTTTCTATAAACCGCCCTAACTACATATCGACTGGTAGCACCTATAAAAACTAAAAGGTCATAAAGCTCTTCAGGGGTTTTAAGTTGAATCCCCATACCGGTATAAGCATCCATTACATCAAAAATAAAACCTTCGTGCATAGAAGGATCTATTACCAACCCTGCGGTATTCATCGGATCAGCAAACATTTCATAAAGAGGAAGGTTCCAAGCACTGGGAGAGGTTTTATCTGCAAAAAAGACGATGACAGGTTCACTTTTCCTCTCCACAAACTCCATCTCTGCTACCCCTGGACCCATCCCTTTAACGTTTCCTGAAAAGGCATCGCTAAGAAGATCCTGCCCTGCCCCATACATCTTTAATTTTTTGGCAACCTCTGTCCCTTCTTTAAAGGCATTCCAAGCAAGTTCATGCACGTCAGAAGAATCAACCCCTTTAGTATGGGTCATAACCAAGGCTATATCATCCCCACAAACTAAAACTGAGAGGTCCCTTATTATTCCTCTATCTTTCCCTTCCTCGGCTACTTCTCTTACCTTAGCAAGCACATCTTTATGGACTGAAGAATGACCTACAAAACCTCCTATGTCTGCCTTTATCACCGATAATGTAAGTTTCATAATACCCTCCTTTACAAATTTTAAATTTTACCGAAAATAAATAAAAAATACTTTTGGAATGAATTATAGCACACACTTATAAAAAAGTAAACCTTAAAATGAAAGACCTAAACAAACAAAAAACCGCAGTAGCTATTAAGTATGAGCCAGAAGAAGAAGCGCCAAAAGTAGTAGCTAAAGGAAAAGGTTACCTTGCAGAACTTATTCTTGAAATAGCTAAAAACAATAATATTCCTATAAAAAAAGATTCCAAATTGGTCCAAGAACTGTATAAACTTGAGATAGAAAAACCTATTCCTCCTGAACTTTATAAAACAGTAGCTGCTATATTAGCTTGGGCTTACAATCTTAATCAGAAATTAAAAGATAAATTTATCAAAAATTTTCTTAAATAAAGTCTTGTCAATTTTAAAAAATTCGTTATAACACTCTTTTAACACATTCGTACGGAGGTTTTTTATGTTTAAGGTTCCTGAAGATCGCCTCTATACGGAAGGGCATCTATGGGTGAAAAAGAAGAAAAAAAAGTTGGTACGAATAGGTATTACTGAATATTTTAGTCTTAAAAATATGGAAATCATAGACATAGACCTTCCTGAAGAGGAAGAAGAGTTTGAGAAAGACGAAATCTTCGGAAGTATTGAAACCATAGAACAGGTTTTCGACCTTTTGATGCCTGTTTCTGGTAAAGTGGTTAAAGTTAACGAGAAGGTTTTAGAGGACATAGAAATCCTCAACGAAGACCCATTGGATGAAGGTTGGCTTATCGAGGTGGAAATGGTCAATCCAGGTGAACTCGAAGAGCTTTTACCTCCGGAAGATTATGAACTACGTCTCGAAGACTTAGAAGAAGCAGGTACAGAAAAGTTTTTGGAGGAAGAAGAAGAATGATTGCCTGTATATTTCCTGGACAAGGTTCTCAGTATATAGGTATGGGAAAAGAATTTTATGACCATTTTTCTTATGTAACAGACCTTTTTATAAAAAGCGAAAAGATTACAGGTATCCCGGTTAGAAAATTATGTTTTGAAGGACCGATGGAGGAGCTTACCCAAACAGAAAACCTGCAAGTATGTCTAACAGTGATTAACCTCGGTTGCTTTGCTGTATTTGTGAACGAGGTTTTAAAGGGTGATAAAAGTAAAATTTCTTTTGTAGCCGGTCATAGTCTGGGAGAATACAGTGCCCTTTTTGCGGCTGAGGTTTTATCACTTGAAGAGGTTCTTTTAGCCGTTAAGCTTAGAGGAAAGGTTATGCAAGAAGCAGGTGGTAAAACCCCTTCTGGAATGTATGCTATCATCGGATTAGAAAAAAACGAAGTCGAAAACCTCATAAATCAAGTCGAAGGCTTGGTAGTGGTGGCTAATTTTAACTCCCCTAAGCAATTAGTCATAAGCGGTGAACTTAAAGCCATAGAAGAAGTAGCCCAAAAAGTTAAAGCCTTAGGAGGGAAGGCTGTAAAACTGAAGGTAAGCGCTGGATTTCACAGTCCTTTTATGAAAGAAGCAGAAGAAAAACTTGCTCCCTTCTTAGAAAATCTTTCTTGGGAGGACCCTAAAATACCTGTAGTAAGTAATGTCTCCGGTAAGATTGAAACCGAAGCTGAAAGGCTTAAAACCCTTATGAAGTCTCAAATGACCTCTTCTGTAAGGTGGACTGACTGTGTTCAGTGTATGTACCAAAATGGGGGGAGGACTTTCGTGGAACTTGGTCCTAAAAAGGTATTATGTAATCTCATCACCCAAACTTTAGAAAACCAACCTTTTCACTGTTTTAACTTAGAAAATTTAGAAACTTTATCAAACTTAGAAAAGACTTTACAAATAAATTTGGTAAGATAAAATTAATAGATTATTTAAAAATAAAAGTAGGCCAAAACCCTCAATAAATTTTGTTAAGGAGGTAGTAAAATTTTTAAGATAAAGATAGATGAAAACAGATGTAAGGCTTGTGGATTATGTATTCATTTTTGTCCAAAACAGGTTTTAGACTTTTCTGAAAAACGAAACCTTCAGGGTTATAAAGTAGTTTATGCTAAAAACCCTGAAGCTTGCACTATGTGTGGAGTTTGCTATCTTGTATGTCCTGATATAGTTTTTACTAGAGAGGATCAAGATGAAAAAAGATAAAAAGATTTTAGTCAAAGGCGTTGAGGCTATCGCTTTAGGTGCTTTAGAAGCCGATTGTAAATGCTATTTTGGATATCCTATCACCCCACAAAACGACATTCCAGAATTTATGTCAAGAGAACTTCCTAAGAGGGGTGGGGTATTTTTGCAGGCAGAAAGCGAGCTTGCAGCCATCAACATGGTGCTTGGTGCTTGTGCTACCGGGACGAGAGCTATGACCAGTTCTTCAAGCCCTGGGATTTCGCTTATGTGTGAAACCTTTTCTTACTTAGCTGCCCTTGAATTACCAGCAGTAGTGGTTAATGTGATGAGAGGTGGCCCTGGTTTAGGGGGGATTGAAACCTCTCAAGGCGATTATTTTCAAGCTACCAAAGGCTCTGGTCATGGAGATTTTAGATTTTTGGTGTTAGCCCCGTCTAATGCTCAAGAGGCTTATGAACTAACCGCTAAAGCCTTTGAGCTTGCAGAAAAATATAGAAATCCGGTAATGGTGCTTTCTGACGCAATTTTAGGACAGATGAAAGAACCTATTGTTCTAAAAAAATTAAACATCAAAAAATATCCTATAGAAACTTGGGCTTTAACCGGAGCTAAAGGTAGAGAAAGTAGGTTTTTTAGAAGTTTATTTTTAGATGCTGAAGAGCTTAGACAACACAACCTTAAGCTTATGAAAAAATATCGCTTGATGAAAAAAGAAATAAGATATGAAGTAGATGTGGATAAGGATGTTGATGTATTGGTTGTAGCCTTTGGTTCTATGGCAAGGATAGCCAAGGAGGCTATCACAGACCTTCAAAACAAAGGTTATCAGGTAGGATATTTTAGACCTATTACTTTATATCCTTTTCCAGAAGCTCCTTTAAAAGAAATCGTTAGCCAAACTAAAAAATCGATAAAGATTTTAGTCCCTGAACAAAACTGTGGACAGATGGTTGAGGATGTAAAATTGGCGGTTGAAGGTAAAGCCGAGGTAATTTCTTTAGCTTATCCTCCAAGCGTAGTCCCTTTTCCAGAAGACCTAAAAAAGGAGATTAAAAAATGCCTAAGCCCTTCGAAGTCCCTAAAAGCTTAAAAAAGACCCCTTTTCACTATTGTCCTGGATGCCATCATGGAATAGCCCATAGGTTGGTTTGTGAGGTTATAGATGAGCTGGGTATCCAAGATAAAAGTTTAGCTATTTCTTCTATCGGATGCTCGGTTTTTCTCTATTTCTACATAGACGTAGACATGACCGAAGCCCCTCATGGAAGGGCTTGCGCTGCAGCTACCGGTGCTAAAAGGGCAAGACCTGATTTAATAGTTTTTACCTATCAAGGAGATGGGGACTTTGCTGCCATAGGTTTTAACGAAAGTTTTCAAGCAGCTGCAAGAGGAGAAAAAATTACCGCTATTATGATTAACAATAACATATATGGAATGACAGGGGGGCAGGCCTCCCCTACTACCCTTCCAGGACAAAAAACCACTACTACCCCCACAGGAAGAGACCCAGAAATTTTTGGCTACCCTCCTAAGGTTGCAGAAATTTTGGCCAATCTTGAAGGGGTTGCCTATTCAGCTAGAGTAGCCATGAACACCCCTAAAAGGATAGTTGAGACTAAAAAAGCCATCAAAAACGCCTTTTTAGCCCAAATACACGATTTAGGGTTTGGTTTTGTAGAAATTCTTTCTACCTGTCCTATCAACTGGAAGATGGACCCTGTGTCTGCGGTTAAACAAGTAGACAAGGTAGTTGAATACTTTCCTTTAGGTGTTTTTAAAGATAATGTAACTTCTTTTTTAAAAAATCAAAAATAAGGGGAGAAGACCTTGAGGTTAGAACTTATCGTGGCAGGTTTTGGAGGACAAGGAGTCCTTTTTGCAGGAAACTTAGTAGCCCAAGCTGCTATGCTGGCTGATTATCATGTAACCTATTTACCTGTTTATGGACCTGAAATGAGAGGAGGAACTTGCAACTGCACGGTGATCATCTCTGATTCTCCTATAGCCTCTCCTTTGGTGCTTAATCCTTCGTTTTCAATCATACTTAATCTTCCATCTTTTCTTAAATTTATACCAAGGCTTAAAAATAAAGGTAAAGCTATCATCAACTCAGATTTAGTAAAACCTGAAGAAATAGACAATTTAGCGATTTTACAACAAAAGTATAAACTCTATTTTGTGCCAGTAAATTCTTTAGCTGAAAGTTTAGGTTCTCCGATTTTAGCCAACATTTGTGCTTTAGGTGCCTTTTATCAGATATCTAAGGTTTTTTCTCGAGAAAACTTTAAAGAAGCTATAAAATACATGTTAGGGGAAGGGAAAGCTCATCTTATAGAACCTAACCTGAAAGCCTTTGAGCTTGGGGCTAAGTATATCGAAGAACACTATCAAAATCGATGAAAGCTGTTATTCAACGAGTTAAAGAGGCCTCTGTTTCTGTAGAAGGAAAAATTGTTTCTCAGATAAACCAAGGTCTTTTGGTTTTAGCTTGTGTAGAAAAAGGAGACGATGAGAAAATCGTTGATTGGATGGCTGACAAGGTCATTAACTTAAGAATTTTTCCAGACCAACAAGGAAAATTTAACCTAAGCTTAAAGGATTTAAACGGTGAAATTTTGTTGATTTCAAACTTTACGGTATGTGGTCATCTTAAAAAAGGAACCCGCCCTTCTTTTCATTTAGCAGAAGAGCCAACTAAGGCAGAGGCTACTTTAAGACTGTTAGCAGAAAAAATCAGACAAAAAGGGTTGATGGTAAAAGAAGGAATTTTTGGGGCTCATATGGAGATTTTTCTTGTTAACGATGGCCCCGTAACCATTGTTTTAGAAAAAACTAAACCCTCTAAAGAGGGTTAAAACCTTTAGTAAATTTTTAAAAGAGACAAGTTAGTTTAGCAAATCTTTAATGATGCAAAAATTTTTATAATTCTTATCTTAAAATAAAAACGCGCCCGGCAGGACTCGAACCTGCAGCCTTTGGATTCGTAGTCCAATGCTCTATCCGATTGAGCTACGGGCGCTTTTTCCTTACAGCTTGTTTAAAATATAACAGTTTTTTAGGTTAATGCAACCTACCCTTAATTATAAAAAAAACTTAAATTTTTAAAAAACTCACCTGCCTTTTCTTTGAAAAAATAGTCGGTAATGCTGTTAGTATAGGCACTTTCCTCAGGGTTAATTTCTATTATTTTGGCCCCAGAGCGTTTAGCTTCATAAGGAAGGTAAGCAGCAGGATAGACTACCCCAGAAGTCCCGATTACTATAAGTACTTTACAGCTTTTTACAAGCTCAAAAGCTTGACTTAAGGCTTTTTCTGGAAGAGGCTCTCCAAAAAACACTATGGCAGGTTTTAATGGTTTATTACATCTTTTGCATTTAGGATAAGGTGTTAACTTAAGGTATTCTTCTATAAATGGATACTCTTTTTCACAATCAAGACAAACCAATCTATCCCCACTTCCATGAAGTTCTATCACTTTTTTACTACCAGCCTTTTGATGAAGGCTATCTATATTTTGAGTAATAACTGCCTCAAGATAGCCTTTGGTTTCAAATTCTGCAAGCACTAAATGCGCGAGGTTAGGCTTAGCTTCGCTAAAACACCGATACATTTCTCTTAGCATAATCCATACCTTTTCAGGATTTCTTAAAAAAGTTTCTATATAGGCATATTCTTCAGGATTATATTTACTCCATAAGCCTTTTGCCCCTCTAAAAGGAGGTATTCCACTTTCTACTGAAATACCAGCTCCTGTAAAGGCAACCACCCCTCCTTGTTTTATAAGATCCGCTACCTCTTTCATTAAATCTTGCTTAATTTTATCCATTGTTTTTACTCCTTTTTAAAGGCTTAGGGATGATAATACAACCATCTCTACCTGTTAATTCTAACGCCAACCCGGATTTTTGTAAAATTCCTGTTAATAAACAGGCTATACCGTCGAGCTCATCTTGAGTATAAGGTTTTTCTTCTAAAGATATCCCCAAACAGTTTAAAAATTCTTTAAAAAAACCTAAAATAGCTTGTTTATCCTTTCTCTTGATTTGATAAACATCATAAAAAGCCCCTGGAAACACTTCGTAAACCTCTCTGTTTTTTGAAATTAAAAAATCTTTAATCTTCATACCTCTCAGGGTAAGCTTTCTCATTCCGCCAAGGGTAATAGGAAAAAATTTAATCTTTAATTCTTTAAGCTTTAGATCACATTCTCTAAAATGTTGATCGGTCTTTTGTTCTATGTGGGACCTACCGTAAGGTAAGCTTAAGGGGGCATCTATATAGATATACCTAAACTGAACCGCCTTTTCTAAAAGAGGCTCATCTTCATAAACTAATTGAGTTATTAAAACACCATCCTTAATGTAAGCTAACCCAGTAGGCCTTTTAGGAGAACCAGCAAGGTCTATCCCTAAAAACTCTTCTAAGTTTATTTGGAAAAACATTTTTACTCCTTTACTTAAATTTATTTTAGCCTATCAACCATACCCTTTAGTAATCCTTTTATCCCCACAAAGTACTTGACATCCAAGTTTTTTTTGTTTATATTTTTTACTTAAAATCAATAAAAATCAATTACAAACTAACTACAGATTGTCGGAGGGAAGTTTATGGTAAATTTTATAAAGACTTTTTTGTTCCTTGCTATTCTTACAGTTCTTTTTATTTTTGTTGGAAAGCTGATAGGTGGACAAACTGGGATGACTATAGCCCTCGTTATGGCGGGTTTGATGAATTTTATAGCCTATTTCTTTTCTGACAAAATCGTTTTAGCTACCAGTGGGGCTGTGCCTGTGGAAAAGCATGAGGACCCCGAGCTTCACGCGATGGTTGAAGAAGTAGCAAGAAGGGCTGAAATTCCTAAACCTAAGGTCTACATGATACCTGTGGAAACACCTAATGCCTTTGCAACCGGAAGAAATCCCCAAAACGGAGTAGTAGCAATTACCGCAGGAATTAGAAAGCTTCTTTCTCCTGAAGAGCTTAAAGGGGTTATAGCCCATGAAATAGCCCATATTAAAAACAGGGATATACTGATTTCTACTATCGCGGCGGTATTGGTAGGTGCTATAACTTATTTAGCTCATATGGCTCAATGGGCGATGATGTTTGGAGGTCTTAGTAGAGACGAAGAGGACAGAAATAATCCTCTTGCACTTGTGGTCACCTTGGTGGCTATCATAGTTATCCCTATAGCTGCTACTCTTATTCAGTTAGCTATAAGCAGAAGTAGAGAATTTTTGGCTGATGAAACCGGGGCTAAAATCATTAAGAATCCTTTAGCCTTGGCTCGTGCTTTAGAAAAACTTGAAAACTGGAATAGAGCTTATCCTATGGATGTAAATCCTGCAAAAGCTCAAATGTTTATCGTAAATCCCCTTTCTGGAAAAACTCTTTTTAAACTTCTTTCTACCCACCCACCTATAGAAGAAAGAGTTGCAAGGCTTATGCAACTATCTAAAGAAATAAGATAATACGTTTTTCTTGTAGAGGTTTTCTTGCCTTCAGAACTTTATTTTTTTTTAAGAAAAATTTTCTCTCTAATCAAACCATTTTGGAAAACATTTTTCCTTGGACTTTTTTTTGCGGTCATTAGTTCCCTTATTACTGGAGCCAGCACCTGGGCGATTAAACCCATCTTTAACTTTGTTTTTGTGGAAAAACACTACGAATACTTTATCTTTGTTCCTCTATTAATGGTGGTAGTCTTTAGCTTAATGGGTATTACTTCTTTACTTCAAGCTTATTTTATGAAATCAGTTTCGGCTGGGGTTATAAACAATCTTAGATTAAAACTATTCCAAAAATTTCTATGTCTACCTGTAGAAAAAATTGCTGGGCAAAGTCATGGACAGGCGGTATCAAAAGTAATAAACGATACCGCCCAAATAGAACCTATTTTAGGAGAAGCTTTAACCACAATTTTTCAAAGTTCTTTTTCTGTGATAGTGCTAATAGCTGTTGCTTTATATCAACGATGGGACCTGACTTTGTTAGCTTTTATTACTTTTCCTGTAATTATCTTTGGCAGTAAGGCCTTAGGTACTAAAACCAGAAAGGCAAGAAAACTTGCTCAAGCCTCAACCGGAGAGCTAACCCACAAAATGCAAGAACTCCTACAAGGGATTAAAGAGATTAAACTTAGTCCCTCTCCTGAAAAAGTAGTAGACCTGTTTGCCAAAGAGCTTAATCGATTTTACCGTTGGAGCCTTAAAATTACCAAATATAGAGAAGGGTCCAAAAGTTTAGTAGACATAGTTACAGGAATAGGAGGGGCTATTATTATAGGATATGGGGGCTTCCTTACCATAAACGGTGCTATGAGTCCAGGAAGTTTTCTCTCAGTATTAACCGCTATCCTTCTTATCTTCAATCCTATAAGAAAACTTTCCAGGTCTTATACCTATCTCAAAGAAGCCCAAGGAGCTTGGATAAGGATAGAAGAGGTGCTTAACCTTCCGGTTGAGTCAGGAGGAAATCTTAAAGCCTTTTCCCCCAGACAAGGGTTTACCTTTAAAGAGGTTTATTTTCGATATTTCTCAGCCCATGATTGGGTCTTAAAAAACGTCAACCTCTTTTTACCTGCTAATAAGATTATTACTTTTGTTGGACCCAGTGGTTCTGGAAAAACCACCTTAGCTTCCCTTCTCCCCCGTTTTTTTGACCCTCAAAAAGGAGAAATTCTGTTAGACGGATACAATCTTAAAGAATTTGAATTAAAGAGTCTAAGAAATCTTTTTGGAATGGTTCTCCAAGAGCCCTTTTTGTTTAATCTTAGTATAAAAGAAAACCTTCTTATGGCCAAACCTGAGGCTTCAGAAGAAGAAATCATAGAGGCCTGTAAATTAGCTAAGGCTCACGATTTTATCTTGGACCTCCCTTATGGTTATGATACAGTGTTAGGAGAAGAAGGTTTTAACCTTTCTGGAGGTCAGAAACAAAGGATAGCCCTTGCTAGGGTTTTCCTCAAAAAACCTCCGATTATTATTTTAGACGAAGCTACCAGCCAGCTTGATTCCATCACTGAAGAGGCAATTCAAGAGGCATTAGACCGACTTAAAGGTTCTCACACCATCATCGTCATAGCCCATAGACTCTCAACGGTTACCAAGGCAGACCTTATATTTGTGTTTGATAAAGGTGAAATCGTCTCTCAAGGTACCCATCAAAAACTGCTTGATATTTCTCCTCTTTACAGGAACCTCTATCAAACCTTTCAAAGGTGCGTCTAACCTAAAAACTCTTTCATAGTCTGAAACACCTGTTCAGGTAAAATAGCCTTCATACAATCCCAATGACGACATTTCTTTTTAAAACATGGACTACAGTCTAAAGGACTTTTTAAAACCTTAAACCTTCCTCCCCAGGGACCGGTTCTCAAAGGAGAAGTAGGACCAAAAAGGGCAACCGTAGGGATTTTTAAGGCTGAGGCAAGATGCATAGGACCTGTGTCTACGGTGACGACAAGCTGACTTTCTTTAATAAGCCTAACAAGTTCCTTTAGACTTAAAGTGCCTACCAATGATTTAACCGCCTCTCCTTTATTTTCTATCATCTTGGCCCAATTTTTAAGGGTTTCTTCCTTAGGTCCTCCTGTAATATAAATCCTAAGCCCAGGATAAGTGCTTAAGGTAAGTTCTATTAACCTTTCCCAATAGTCAAAAATCCACCACTTAGTTTCCCATCTGGCTGAGGGGATAAAAACTATATAAGGTTTTTCAATAAGGTTTTGAGGAGGAGATAAGCTGGGCCAAACTACCTCTGGGATGGTCTCTATATCAGAGGAAAAATCTGGGTCTAGCAAACGAACCGCTTGAAAGGTCAAGTTTAAATAACGTCTAACTGCATGAATTTCCGGGTCATAAGCAGTTAGCCTTACATTATAAAAAAGGGGACTTAATTCTCGATGATTTTCAAAACCTACTTTCAACTTAGCCTTAGCAAGACCTATAACCATTCCACTTTTAAACAGTCCTTGATAGTCTATAGCTAAGTCATATTTTTGTTCTCTTAACCGCCTGATAAAGGAAACAAATTTAGCCGGATTTTTAAAAATCTCTTTAGAAAAAATAACTACCTTTCTTAGATAAGGATGTCCTGTTAAAACCTCAGCGTTTCTTTCGTCAACCACCCAGTCGACAATACTTTGAGGATAATTCTCTTTGATTAAGGTCAAACTGGGAAGGGTCTGGATTACATCGCCTAAGGCTGAAAGTTTTATCAACAAGATTTTCATTCGGTGAAATCTTTAAGAATAATTTCTGCTGCTTCTTTTAGGTTTTTAGCTATCCAATCTGGATAAATTCCCTTTTTAGGGGCTACATACTTTAGTTCACCTTTTCCATATCCGGTTAACACAAGTATAGTCTTTAATCCCAACCTTTTTCCTGTTTCGATGTCTACGATTTTATCTCCGATAAAATAAGATTTAGTAAGGTCTATCAGATGTTTTTCTAAAGCTTTTAAAACCAGACCAGGGTTCGGCTTCCTACAATCACATCCCTCGTTTGGTCCGTGAAAACAGACTAAAAAATCATCTAATTTAACTCCTTTTTTAGCAAGCCTCTTTTGGATTAACTTGTTCGTTTCAAAAACTAAACTTTCTGGGAAATAACCTCTTGCTGGTCCACTCTGGTTAGTGATCACTATCAGTTTAAACCCTTTATCTTGTAGAAGTTTTAACCCTTCAGCAACTCCAGGCAAAAGACGGACCCTTGAAAGGTCGTTTATATAACCCATCTCTTCATTGATCGTGCCGTCTCTATCTAAAAATACAGCTGTTTTTTTTTCCATAAGGACCTTAGGTTAAAATATGAAATTTATATTCGTAGATTAAAAATTCTTTGTTTGGTTTTAAGATAGTGCTAAAACCGTATTTTTTTTCTAAATCCTCAAGATAATGGATCTCTTCTCCTATGACTTCAGAAAGCTCAGGATGGATTTCTATCTCTATTTTTTTGTTTTTTATATGGGGTGCCATTTTGATAAGTCTTCTTAAAATTTCATAATAAACCGTCTTTTTACTTTTAATCGTACCTTCACCATGGCAATAAGGACAACTTTCTAAAAATATTTTATAAAGAGAATCCCTTTTTCTCTCGCGGGTCATCTGTAAAATCCCAAAGGGAGAAATGGGAAGAAAGCTGTTTTTAGCTTTATCCTTTTTTAACGCCTCTTTTAAAGTTTGAACGACTAACTCTTGATGTTCAGGATTGTCCATGTCTATAAAATCTATGATGATAAGACCTCCGATGTTTCTTAGCCTAAGTTGGTAGGCAATTTCTTCTGCAGCTTCTAAATTAATCTTATAAACCGTTTCTTCTAACTCTTTAGTCCCGGTATACCTTCCTGTATTAACATCTATGGCAGTAAAAGCTTCACAGGGCTCGATTACGATAAACCCTCCTGATTTAAGCCAGACCTTTCGAGAGAGTATCTTCTTTATATCAATCTGTATACCGTAAGCAGAAAAAATGTCTTCTTTTCCTTGATAAAGGGTTACATAAAAGGCTAAATTAGGAAAATAGCGCTCTAAAAAATTTTTAATCTCGTTAAAAAACTCTTTATCATCTACGATTATCTCAGAGATATCTTTGGTAAAAAGGTCTCTTATTGCCCTTAAGGCGATGTTTAATTCTTCGTATACCAAAGCCGGAGCTTTGAATTTTTCTGCTTTTTCTTTGATTTCACCCCAAAGACAAAACAAAAAATCCATCTCAGTTTTAAGCTCTTCTTCGGTAGCACCTACCGCAGCCGTTCTTATAATCCAACCTGTATTAGGTGGTTTTATCCTTTCTAAAATCTCTTTTAACCTAACCCTTTCCTTTTCATCCTTTATTTTCCTTGAAATTCCTATTCTATGCATGTAAGGAAGGTAGACCAAATAATGTCCAGGTAATGTTAAGTTAGTAGAAACTCTTGCTCCTTTATTGCCAAGGGGTTCTTTAATTACCTGGACTAAGATTTCTTGTCCTTCCTTTAAAATTTCATGAAGGTTTGTAGTAAAAACTGCATCTTTTTCCCATTCTATTTCTGAAGAAGGCATGATGTCATCACCAAACAAAAAAGCGGTGCGTGCAAGTCCAAGGTCAAGAAAGGCTGAATTAATCCCTGGTACTACTCTTACTACTCTACCTTTATAAATGTTACCTACTAAACTTTTTTCTGATGGTCTTTCTACATAAAATTCAACCAACTGTCCGTTTTCTACCAACCCTACCCTTGTCTCAAAGGGAGTATAATTAATAAGCAGTTTTGCCATGACTTATAACTTAAGCTCCTTTAAAAACTCTCGTATGAGTTTTTCTAAGCGTTTTTCTGCTTTTTTAGACTGTTCTACCACTTCAGAAAAAAGAATAGGTTTAAAGTTATCTGGGTCGTTTACGTTTGAAATCACAGAAACACCTAAAACTTTTAATCCTGCATGAACCGCTACTATTACTTCTGGCACTGTAGACATCCCTACAGCATCTGCACCTATTAATCTCAAAAACCTCGTTTCAGCAGGAGTTTCAAGACTTGGGCCAGGCACCGCTACATAAACCCCTTCTTTTATCTCTTCTCCTAAGGTTAAAGCTACCTTTTTAAAAATCTCCCTTAGCTCCGGGTCATAGGCACAGGACAAATCAGGGAATCGTGGACCCCATCCCTCATAATTGGGTCCCCTAAGAGGGTTATCAGGAATAAGATTTATATGGTCTTTTATAAGCATTAAGTCTCCTGATTTAAAGGTTAAGTTTAGACCTCCTGCAGCATTAGAAACAAGATATATCTTAGGCTTAAATAGGCTTAAAACCCTTAAAGGAAAGGTTATCTCTTTAGCTGAATAGCCCTCATAAAAATGGAACCTTCCCTGTAAAACAACAACCTTTTTGCCTTCCAAAATACCAAAACAAAGCTCTCCTTTGTGGGTTTCAACCGTAGAAAAAGGAAAATTAGGCAATTCTCGATAAGGAAATACCGCTACTTTGTTTATTCGGTCTCCTAATGAAGCAAGACCAGTCCCTAAGGTAATTATAATATCTGGTTTAAAAGGGGCTACTTTTTTAAAATACTCAAAAGTCTCTTTTACTTTTTCTAAATAACTTTTGCCTTCTCTTTCATTCATTTTTGCAATTCAAGCTGATTAATTTTTAATTTTATTCATTCTCAAGTCTATCCGTAAACTTAGGCCTCCCAAGGTCGTCTATCTCTATTACCTTAACCCTAACCACTTCCCCTATACTGTAAACACTCCTTAGGTCCTTAGGAGGATTAACCATTTTAGAAACATGTAGTAGACCTATTTTTCCTGGCAACACCTCAATAAAAAGTCCATAAGGTTCTACCCTTGTTATTTTACCTTCATAAACCTTTCCTATTTCCACTTCTGAAACCAAAGCTTCTATCATTTTTTTAGCAAGGTCTACTTCTTCTTGGGTTTGCCCGGTGATACTAACCTTTCCTCCTTCTAACACCCAAACAGTAGTGTTGGTTTTTTCTTTGATCTCTTTAACCGTTTTTCCACCTGGACCTATGATAAGATGGATTTTTTCTTCAGGAACGGTAATAATCTCAATTTTTGGAGCATACGGAGAAAGAGTCTTTCTCGGTTCAGGTATAGCTTCATACATTTTATCTAAAATAAAATCCCTAGCCTTTTTAGCCTTTAAAAGCGCTTCTGCTAAAATTTCTTTAGTAAGTCCTTTTATCTTAATGTCCATCTGAATACTGGTAACACCATCTCTGGTACCAGCAACTTTAAAATCCATGTCTCCAAGTTGGTCTTCTTCTCCTAAAATATCGGTGATCACCAACGATTTACCCTCTTCTAAAATAAGTCCCATCGCAATCCCTGCTACATGCTTTGGAATAGGGACACCTGCATCAAACAGTGCCAAAGAACCAGCACAAACCGTTGCCATAGAAGAAGAACCGTTTGATTCAAAAACATTAGCAACCACCCTTATAATATAAGGAAAGACCTCTTCAGCAGGAATAAGAGGTTCTAAAGCCCTTTCTGCTAAAGCACCATGTCCTATCTCCCTTCTTCTCGGAGGTCCCCAAGTCCTTGCTTCTCCAGTGCAAAAGGGAGGAAAATTATAATGCAGCATAAACCTCTTAAAAATCTCTCCTTCATAAATACTTTCTACCAATTGAGCTTGTTCTCTTGAACCTAAAGTAACGCTTGCAAAAACCTGAGTTTGTCCTCTTGTAAAAACTGCACTACCATGAGGCCTTTCAAAGGGATGAACCTTAATAGTTATAGGTCTTATCTCATCAAGAGTTCTTCCATCAATCCTTCTTCCTTCTTTAAAAAGTTTTTCTCTCATTACTTTGCTAATCAACTTTTTATATTGATACCCTAACAGTGCTTTTGAGCTAACTAGATTTTCATAAGAACTTATAAACTCCTCAAAAATTTGATTTAAAACGCTTTTTCTTTGAAGCTTGTCTTCAAGACTCAAGGCTTCAACTACTCTTAGTCTTGCAAAATTTTCTAAAGCTTCAACCAGACTAAACCAATCAGTAGAATACTCTATACTCACTTTAGGTTTACCTAACTTTTCTCTAAGAGTTTTCTGAGCTTCTATCAGAGGTTTAACTCTATCTAATACTAAATAAAGCGCATCAAGCACAACCTCTTCCGGAACTTCTTTTCCACCACCTTCTACCATCACAATGGCATCTTCAGAGCAAGAAACGATCAGCTCTAAATCAGCCTGTTGCCTTTGCTCATAGGTTGGGTTTAAAACAAATTCTCCGTTTATCCTAACTACCCTAATCCCTGCTATAGGTCCTTCAAAAGGTGCTTGAGAAAGAACTAAAGCAGCTGAAGCTCCTGTGATGGCCAGCACATCTGGGTCGTATTTTTCATCAGCAGAAAGGGTCAAAGCTGTAATCACTACATCATAAAAAAAACCTTCTGGAAAAAGAGGTCTTACCGACCTGTCTATCACCCTAGAAACCAAAATCTCTCTATCGGTAGGCTTTCCTTCTCTTTTAATAAAACCTCCAGGTATTTTCCCCCAGGCAGAAGCTTGTTCTCTATAATCTACTGAAAGGGGAGTAAAATCTACTCCTTCAACCAAAGACTGTCCCATAACCGCTGTTACTAAAACTGCGGTATCTCCTTGTTTTACTAATACTGAGCCGTCAGCAAACTTGGCGTATTCACCAGTTTCTATAATAATAGGATCACCTGAACCGATATCTACTTCCACTTTTTCCATACATTACTCCCCTTTAATTTTTTTGATTAGTAAGTTTAGATTATAACACAAAAAATGCAAGAATGTTTTGAATATCTCTAAAAAACTTAATTTGGTTGTTAAAAAAACTTTATCCCCAGGGCTATAAGGGCGGAAGACTCCACCTTTTCTTACTCACAAACGAAGTCCCTTGTCTCACTTGTCTATAAAGACAATAACCCTTGGGGTATAAAACAAGTTTTTATTTTTTATATACTTAATTTTATCACCTGTCCTGCATACACTATAGCCCCTCTAAGGATTAATGTTCCTGCAATCACTAAGATTGCGGCTATATTCATCCTCAAAATCTGTCCTCTGGTAAATTGATGAGGAAATCCATGTTCCTCAAACTCAGTAATTTCTCCGATTTTCATACGTAAAGCAAGAGGTAAAAACAAAAAGATTAAAATCAATGCCAAGGTATAAATAAAATATTCTCCTTTAAAAGAAAAGAAAGGTTCTAAAGCCCTCTTATAAGGTGCTGAAGAAACATACAATCCATAAAAATAAAGAGGGATAAGTAATAGCTCTATTACAATGAGCCAAACGTCTATCTTAGTAAAAAGATACTTGATTTCTACATCTCGAGCTATGATGACTATCAAAGCTGCTCCTGCTGAAAGGGCAGAAACCAAAAACAAAATAGGAAGGGTTGCGTTGTTCCACAAAGGAACCGCCAAAAAGGATGCTAAAAGAATACCGGTATAAATAGCTAAAAAGATACCGGATACAAAGTTTATCTTGGCGATAAGCCTCATTTTAGGCTTTAGTCTATCTGAAAACCGTTTCAAAAATTCAAACTTCAGATAATGCTTTTGTTCTTCCGGTATCACAGCAAGAATATATAAAGCATTAAAAAAAAGAACTAAAGGTACTCCCCAAGTACCCCAGGACATAAGAGAAAGTGGTTGAAAAGTCAAATAACCCCAATAAAGATGCCAAGGAGCCTTAATCTCAAGGATAATAAAAAGAGCACCAACAGCAAGCATCACAAAAGAAATCAAAGGAGCCCTTACACATTTTGCCAGCTCTTCCACCGTTTTACTGTGTCTAAGGTTAGCAATAGAACACATAACTAAAGTGCCTGCAGCCAACCCTCCTAAAAATAAATATAATACTATTCTCCAATCCCAAACTTCAAAGTGAGGGAAGGTTATAGAGTTGGTCCCGGTTATGGTTATCTCTAACATGGTTAAAACCCCCCTGGGAATTTTTTGTTGATGTAAAAAACCCTGGGCTTAGTCCCTGCCCATTCAAGCCTTACGGCTGCTTCATATCTTTTCAAAAGTTTAGCCACATCACTTTCTGGATCGTCTAAGTCTCCAAAAATTCTTGATTTTCCCAAGCAGGTTTCTACACAGGCAGGCTTTTTCCCTTCTTTTATCCTGTGTTGACAAAAAGTGCATTTATCTGCGGTCCCATCAGGACGAATATATCTTGCATCATAAGGACATGCCAAAATACAAGCCTTACAACCTATACATTTTTTGTGGTCTATCTGTACGGTTCCATCTTTTGCTCTATGAGACGCCCTGGTAGGGCAAGCATCTATACAAGGAGCAATTTCACAATGATTACAAAGTTCTGACCTAAGCTCCATCCTAAGGTAGGGAAACTCTCCCCGAGCCTCTTCTACCACCCTTGTCCTAAAATAACCATCTGCTACTCCATTTTCTTTTTTACAAGCAATTACACAAGCCATACAACCTATACATTTTTCTACATCTATTACCATAACGTATCTTGGCATTTTTTTCCTCCTGCAATTTTTATGTTAAGGTTTGTTTAACACATTTTGTTTTGTATAATAAAACAAAAGCTTATAAGTTAGAGAGGGACAGGGACTCCATTTTTGGTAGGCCTTTGAGCCTCTTAAGGAGTATGTCCCTCTGTCCCTCAACACCCGATAAGTTGGTTGGGCTACCAAAGCCCCAGCTACTCGGGAGGATGGTGTGAGGGACAAAAATCTTAAAAAGGAGGTAGCATCATGACCCATTACATCGGTGTTGACATTTCTAAAGATAACTTCCACTTCTGCATCCTTAACCATGAAGCTAAAACCCTCTCCTCCGGCAAACTCTCTATGTCTCTTCAAGGCTTCTCTGATTTCTTTAACCTTCTCAAAACCCTCTCTGACCCTATCGTTGTTATGGAATCCTCTGGTAGGTTCCACATCCCCCTTTACTGCTTCCTCGTTGAAAAAGATATCCAAACCTTCATCCTTAACCCTAAAATCGTCCACAGATTCTTTGAATTTATCTCCGCTAACAACCCCTCTAAATACGACACAAAAGATGCCAAAATCCTTGCACTCTTCGCTCTTAATAACCCTGAATTCCTTAAATCCTATCCTGAAAACTCTGAACTCCGTAGTGCTTCTCGTCTTATCCAAAAACTTAAACATGAACTTGCTGAAGCTAAAACTCAAATCAAATACGCCCTCACTGTTCTTTTCCCAGAAGCTGAAAAGCACTTTAATATTTACTCCCACTCCTTCCTTAACATACTCCTTAAATTCCCCTCTGCTAAAACCCTTAAAAAAGCTAAACCAAATGAAATTTCCGAAATTATTAAATCCTCTGTTCCTAAAGGTAAAACCCCTTCCTTTTCTCCCGATGAAGTCATAAACCTTGCTAAAAACTCTATCGGGGTTGACAATCCTTATCTCTCTCAAACTCTTATCATCTACATCGAAAAACTCTTTTTCCTTGAGCCAAGAATAAAAAAGCTTGAAGAGATGCTTGTAGAGAAAATGGATGAAGACCAGCAAGAACAAATTAAGCTCATTTCCTCTATAAAAGGTATTTCCTCTAAACTTGCAAGTCTCTTTTTGGCTGAAATCAGAGACGTAAAAAGATTTTCTAATGCCAAAAAGCTCATAAAGTTTGCGGGCACAGACCCAGTAACAAAACAATCTGGTAAGTATAAAGCTAAGATGAGCATATCTAAGCAAGGGTCGAGCTTTCTCAGAAATGTTCTTTTCCAGATGGCGGTAGGTGTAGTAAAATGGAATTTTTACTTCAGATCCTATTTTATACGTAAGAAGAAAAACTTTGGCAGTTATAAGAAAGCTATGATAGCAGTTGTAAACAAACTTATAAGAGTTATCTATGCAATTTGTAGAAAAAAAACTTTCTTTAATCCTGCTTTTTCTAAGTTCCCTGTTCTGGAGGTCTCTCATGTTTAATTCCTATTTTCTGATAGTTGACTCCTTTAAGCTTTCTCTATCTTAACAAAATTTACTCTCATACCTACACTACCAGAAACCGGGTCTACCGCATATCTGGTAATCAACTGTTGGTCGTCTGCCCCGTTTAAATATGCCCTTTTTAACATAGGAGAAAAACTACCAAATCCGTGAGGAACATACACACAATCCGGCCTAATCCTTTCGGTAACCTTTATTTTTACCCTATTGCTTTTTACACCATCCTGATTAACCAGCACCACATAATCTCCGTTCTTTAATCCAAGTTTTTTGGCTACCTTAGCGTTTACCCAAGCAGCATTTTCTTTCATGAGCTCCCACAAAGATGGGTTGTTGGTGGTTCTGGAAAAGGTATGCACAGGTACCCTCCCATAAAGGAGCCTAAAGTAACCCTGAGGCGGTTCTTCATGTTTGGTATATTGGGGAATTGGAGGAAAACCAGCCTCTTCCAACTGCTTGCTATAAAGCTCTATTTTTCCAGATGGAGTTTTAAACTTAACCTCAGAGGTGCCATCAAGATAAGGATTAGCTGTATCTGGTATTTCTATGTAACCTTTCTGTTTTAGTTCTTCAAAACTTATTCCAAGGACTTGACATTTCGCTTTAAGATAGTCTTCAAAATCCTGATAAGGGAAATAGTCCTTTAAACCGAGCCTTATTCCCAATTCCTTGGCTATCCACCACCCTGGTTTTGTATCATACATTGGATTGACTACCGGCTGTCTTAAAGCTAAACCTATGCTTCTTTCTTTCACTTCAAAAATATCATCATACCTTTCTAAATAAGTACATTCTGGAAGCACCACATCTGCATAAAGTACATGGTCAAAAGGCATCATGTCAACGGTTACTACAAGGTCCAACTTTTTGATGGCCTCTATAGTATCTCTTTGGTTCGGAGTAGACTTTATAAGATTGGTTCCAGTAATCAACCACCCTTTTATAGGATAAGGGTTCTCGGTTAAGGTTGCTTTAATGATTTCAGGGATAACACCTTCTTCTTCGGTAAAAGGATAAGGGCCTTTGTTTATCTCTGGTTTTTGATGCTCTGGGTAAGGGACTCCACAAAAGTCTGAGAGATCATAACCAGTTAAAGGATTTTTAGGAGGAAGGTATATTCCACCAGGTCTTCCATAAGCTCCAAGAAGAGCTGTAAGGATGGCTATAGCTCTTATCCTTTGGGTATTGTCTTCATACCAAGCGGTGTGTCTTCCAGGATGGATTACTACAGAGGGTTTGTTTTTCCCCATAATCCTTGCGGTTTCTATTATCAAACCAGCTGGAATTTCGGTTTCTTTTTCAGCCCACTGAGGAGTATACTCTTTTACTGCTTCAGCTAACTTTTCAAACCCTACGGTATATTTAGCCACATATTCTTTGTCATAGAGTCCTTCGTTAATGATTACGTTTATCCAAGCCAAAAGTAAAGCTAGATCAGTAGCCGGTTTTATCGGAAGCCAATACTTGGCTTTACTTGCTACGGTAGAAAACCTTGGATCTACCACGATTACCGTAGCCCCATTTCCTAAGGCTTCTGTAAACTCTTGGCACATAGAATTATGTGCATTTTCTCCTATATGAAAACCTATCAGTACGATAACCTTGCTATTTTTTAAGTCTACCCTTTCAGGATTACCTACAGGAGACCCAAAAGTAAGCTTAAAAGCAATATCTCTTGCCCCTCTACAAAGAGCATAAGAGGGCATACCTAAATTAGGAGACCCATAAGCCCACAAAAGATGTACAAAATAAGTGGAAATGGTTCCATGAGTAAAAAGAGCCATAGCTTCGGGCCCATAAGTTTCCTTTATTTTTAACATCTTTTCTGCTACATAATTGAAAGCCTCATCCCATGAAGCTTTTTTAAACTTTCCTTCTCCCCTTTCTCCTACCCTTATCAAGGGATGTTTAAGTCTATCTGGGTCATAAAGAAGACCTATTCCTCCATGACCTCTAGCGCAAAGTTTTCCTCTTGATTGAGGATGTTCAGGATGTCCGTCAAGCTTGACCACTTTTCCATTCACTACCTTAGCTATAACCCCACATCTCCAAAAACACATTTCACAAACCGTGGGAACATATACCGGCTTATCTTCAGGCTTACGACCTAAACCTAATAACTTATCTACCTGTGTACCCCCTATTATCCCAACCCCGGTAGACGCAACCGCTATCTTCAAAAAATCCCTTCTCGACCAAACCATGCTTAACCTCCTGTTTAACCTTTTATCCGCACCTTATTTAAAAAGTTTAAAAAAAAGATATAAAAAGTCAAGATTAAAAAGAGGTTTTAAAGAAAATTTAAAAGAGTCAAAATTTTAGTTATCTAATTAAAAAACACATTATTGAGATATACTTTAAACTTATCTAAACCTAATAAATTACAAACTTCTTTTGAGACCCTGAGAACTTTCTAATGATAAACTAAAGAAATAGTCATAAGCTCAACTCTCAAGTTTTTTAATAAGTTCGTTTAGTTTTAAGGTAAGACCGCTTTTATCTCTCTTAGCCATCCCACCTACTTTTATTAATATTTTTTCTCCGTCTTCTTTTAAGAAAACCCAAAGGGTTTTTGGTTCTAAAAAGTAAACTCCTATCAACCCTAAAATCATCAACAAAAACCCTGCATAAACCAACCAAACCCCTGGGTCTTTTTTTACCTGAAGCACACTCATGTAAAACTTACCGGCTAAGTCTTTAAGCTCAAACTTACCTATCTTTTCCTTTATTTTAAACTCAGAGGGTTTTCCTTCTATGGCAAAAATCTCGTCTCCTTCCCCAGTTTCTTGGTCTAAAAGATTAAATTTAGCTACCAAAAAACCTTGATGGGCCATATAGGCCTCAAGTATTAGCACATATCTATCGGCTATTTCTACAGGTAGAGTTGGGTCAACAATTTTTTCAAAGGTTTTACCGTCTAAAGTTATTTTTACATTAAATTTAGGAATTTCTTCATAACTTGCTTGATAAAAAGCAATTCCTTTATGTTTGGCAGGATGGTTAACCTTTATCAAAGCGTCAACGGTGTTATTGCCTTTTTCTATAAAAGTAACGTTTGAGATATATTCCTTAGGGGTTCCGTCTGGATAGACTTCAAAAATAAACTTGTTAAGCCTTACTGAAAAATCAAGAAAGAGGGGGTTTTCTTTTTTAAAAAGAACTACTTGATTAGAAGCTTCTCCTTCTAATAAGTACATGTTTCCTCTAAATCCCCAGATAGCACCTACAACAGCCCCTATTATCATTAAGACCAAAGAAAAATGCACTAAATAAACCGATAAATAACCTATACGATTTTTGTCTTGATAAAACAAAAGACCTTGAGAGGTTTCTTTTTGAGCGAACCCCAAGTTTTTTAATAAACTTATTAATTGAGAAAAGTCTTTTTTTACTTTTATTTCTTGGGTATTAGGTAATCTTTGGGGGTCTACCTCTTCTGGATTTTTCTTAAAAAGTTTCCAGCTCACTTTAAAACGTTTTACCGAACAGGTAATAAGGTTTATCATAAAAAAAAGGAGTAAAAATACATACCAAACAGAATGGTAGGCATCATTAAGCTGTAATAAAAGAATAACTCGACCAAAGGTTTCTCCATATTTCATTAAGTAAAAATCTGGGGGCTGAACTTGAGGGATTATAGTTCCTAAAATAGAAAAAAAGGCTATAAGAAAAAACAAAACTACTGCAACCTTAACTGAAGAAAAAAAATCCCAGATAGTCTTCATCTTTTACCCCTTTCTGTGTTTTAAAAAGCTCTCTTAAAAATAACATAGAAAAATTTTAAAATCAACACCTAAGCTTACCTTGAAAAAATTGTGATTTAGGTTTTAATGGAAGTTGAGAGTAAAACTTTCTTAAAGGGAGCATGTATGAAAAATTTTAAAAATAAAAAACTCCTTTATCCTATATTAGGTATTCTTCTTTTATTAGCCGTAGCCTTTTCCAACGGATTTACTAAAGAAAAAAACGAAGAGATCTACAAATACCTCAAACTTTTTTCTCAAGTATTAAAGCTTATAGAGGACAACTATGTAACCGAAGTATCTCCCAAAGACCTTATTTATGGTGCTATAAACGGAATGTTAAACTCTTTAGACCCCTACTCTTCTTTGATGAAACCTGAAGAATTTAAGGAACTTGAAATCGAAACCAAAGGAAGCTTTACGGGAATAGGGATAGAAATTACCATAAAAGACGATGTAATAACTGTAGTGGCTCCGATCGAAGACACCCCTGCTTGGAAAGCTGGTATCAAGCCAGGAGATAAAATTCTAAAAATAGAAGACAAACCTACTAAAGGAATGAGTATTACTGAGGCTGTCAAACTGTTAAGAGGCCCTAAAGGAACTAAGGTTACTTTAACCATACTTAGAAACGATAAAGACATAAAAGAAATTACCCTTATCAGAGATGTAATTCCTATAAGAAGTGTAAAGTATAAACTTCTTGAACCAAATTATGCCTATGTAAGGATTACCAACTTTCAAGAAAAGACCCATCAAGAGCTGATCAATGCTTTAGAAGAACTTGAAAAACAGCAACTAAAGGGTCTCATTTTAGACCTTCGTTATAATCCAGGAGGTCTTCTCTCTTCTGCAATAGAGGTAGCAGACGAGTTTCTTGAAAAAGGTCTCATTGTTTCTGTAAAAGGTAAGGCAAAAAACTCAGAGATGACCTTTGAGGCTAAACCTAATCCAAGCAACAAAAAGCATCCTTATCCTATCGTAATCCTTATCAACCATGGCACGGCTTCTGCCTCTGAAATAGTTACCGGTGCGTTAAAAGACCATAAAAGAGCCCTTGTGCTTGGACAAAAAAGTTTTGGTAAAGGTAGGGTCCAAACGGTCATCCCTCTTGACGATGGTTACGCAGTTAAGTTGACCACTGCCTTCTACTATACCCCAAATGGGGTTTGTATCGATACGATAGGAATTGTGCCTGACATCGAAATACCTATGGTTGAGTTAGCAGCCAAAGAAAAATCTAAAAACAAAGACGAAGAAGACCTAATAAAACCTTGGACTTCACCTGAAGAGGATTTTCAGGTAAAAATGGCTCTTTCTATTTTAAAAAACCTAAAAGAAATTTCTAAGCTTAATTTTTAAATGTTTGACCCTAAGGTTTTTATACTTTTAACTCCGGTTTTATTGCTGGCTTTAACGGTGCACGAATTTTCTCACGGTTTGGTAGCCTACCTTTTAGGAGACCCTACCCCTAAGCTTGCTAAAAGACTTACGTTAAATCCGATCAAGCATCTTGACGTTTTTGGAACTTTAACGTTGTTTATTACTCAGGCTATAGGTTGGGCAAAACCTGTGCCTATTAACCCTAACTACTTCAAAAATCCTTGGAAAGACATGGCCCTTGTTTCTTTGGCTGGGCCGCTTTCAAACATCCTACTTGCTTTTCTCTTTGGGTTTTTGTTTCATCTATTTTATGGATTAAACTTAAATTATACTTCTTTTGCGGTTTCTCAACCTCTGGCCCTTATGTGTTTTTTAGGGATAAAAATAAACTTAGGTTTAGCTATTTTTAACCTTTTACCTATTCCTCCTTTGGACGGAAGTAAAATATTGGTTAAATTCTTACCTAAAACCTGGAGGTTTAACTATCTAAGACTTGAATTATTCGGGTTTATTTTTATCTTGATTTTAGCTTTAACCGGGGTGCTTGGAAGAGTAATTTATCCTATATTAAACTTAGCTACCAATTTAGTTTTAGGACTTACTAACGTTTTTTAGGCTTTACAAACCATGGAAAAATCAACGTTAATACTCTGGTTGATTACCATAATCCTTTGGGGAATATGTCCTATAATAGAAAAAATCGGGCTAAAAAACGTAGACCCTCTTATGGCTCTTTTTGTCAGAACCTTAGTCGCCCTTATAGGGCTAAGCCTGGCTGTTTTCTTAACAGGGACCTTTAAGCCTGAAGTCCTAAACTTTAAAAACATAGCTGTTTTATCTTTAAGCGGTATCTTAGGTGGTTTTTTAGGGATGTTAACCTATTTTACCTTACTTAAATCTCAAAAGGCCTCTCAAATAGTGCCACTAACTTCTGTGTATCCGTTGATTGCAACCTTTTTTTCCGTTATTTTCCTTAAAGAAGAAATACACTTAAACAAAATCATAGCGGTATTTCTTATAGTATCTGGAGTTTTTCTTTTGTTTAAAAATCCTTAAAAAACTTATTCGCTGTAGTTTTTAAGAGACCTAAACCCTAAAACAAACAAAATCACACTATAAAAAACCAGCATCAAAACACAAATCCATGCAAGGGTATCAAAAAATTCCTTTCTTATAAGAATGTTGGTATAGGTTAGAGGTAAAACATAGACTATAGGTTTTAAAAAAATCGGAATACGTTCTATTGGGAAAAAAGTCCCACAAAAAAAGCCCATCGGAAGGATAAAAAAATTAAAATAAGTTGCTGTCTCCTCGTGTCCTTTGGCAGACATACCTACCAAAAAACCAAGGTTTGCAAACAAAAAACAGTTTAAAAAGAGGGCTACTATAAAAGGTAGACTTAGACCAAAATGAGGACAGGTAACATAACCCACCAGGATGATTAAACTTGCGGCAAAAAGCCCTTTTATCATGCCTGCAAGGACTTCTCCGACGATTATAGAACTATAAGAAATAGGAGCTAAATAAAGTACCTGAAAGGTTTTAAAATAAAGACGATTGAGGTTTATAGAATTAGCGATCCAGGTATAAGAGTTGGTCATAGAGGTCATAGCCACAAGTCCTGGTATAAGAAAGCTAAGATATCCTTTCTCCCCCATTTGAACCATCCTTCCGAGACCAAGTCCAAAAACGATAAAATAAATAATAGGAAGCATCATAGCAGACAAAAGATAGCCAAACTTTAAAAGCCTCCTTCTAAAAATCAAAAGTTCTCGCAATAAAACAGGATACCAATCCACTATTCTATCCTTTCTCCGGTAAGTTTGATAAATACATCTTCTAAGTTAGTTTCTCTTATAACTAAAGGCAGGTCATTTTTCTTGGCAAACTCGTAGGCCTCTTCTTTGGTCTTAAACATCCAAAGGTTTATATTACCTTCTTGGTCTATGTACTCTACCGTAAAAAGACCTACAGATTTTTTAAGTTCAGACGGAGACCCAAGGGCAATAAGTCTTCCCTTAGCTAAAATTCCAACCCTATCACAAAGCGCTTCTGCCTCTTCTATATAATGAGTAGTAAGAAAAACGGTCTTACCTTCTGCCTTCGCTCTTTTTATTATTTCCCAAAGATGTCTTCTTATCTGAGGGTCAAGCCCTATAGAAGGCTCATCTAAAAATAAAACTTTCGGGTCTGAAAGCAAGGCTCTTGCAAGAAGAAGTCTTCTTTGCATACCACCTGAAAGCTTAGAAACCAGCGTATCTTTCCTTTCCCAAAGCCCCATCATCTCTAATAAGTTTTTGATCTTGACCTTTAAATCCTTTATTTTATGAAGTTTTCCATAAATAAAAAGATTTTCGTAAACCGTTAAGTCTCTATCTAAGTTATTTTCCTGTGGAACAACCCCGATAAATTTTCTAATTTCATAAGGTTCTTTTATAACATCAAAACCGTTGATAAAACATTTCCCCGCATCAGGCTTAGTTAAAGTGATTAAAACCTTTACTGTAGTTGTTTTCCCTGCTCCGTTTGGGCCAAGAAGTCCAAATATTTCACCTTGTTTTATCTCAAAACTTATCCCATCAACTGCCTTTATTTTCCCATAATGTTTAACAAGTCCCTCAACTTTTATCATAACTTATAAGCCCTTGCAATAGCTAAAAGACTATCTGCTTTTAAATCTTCAACTAAATAATACCTTGCATTAAGCCATTCTGCAACCTTAAAAGCAATATCCATCCTTATAAATTTGTTTTTCTTTTCTGTATCTATAACTATAAAATCAGCAGATGAAATACTACTTAAAAGACTACAAAGACTCTGAAGTTCTTCAAAAACAGACTTTCCAGTTAAAGAAACATTTGCTTTTCCATCAGTAATAAGGAAAATCAAAAACCTACTATAAGGCTCTTTTAGTTTTAATCTTCTTATTAAATTATAGGTTTCCATAAGTCCTGCTGAAAGAGGGGTTTTCCCACCGGTTGGAATTTCTTTTAATCTTTTTAAAGCAAGTTCATGAGAAGAAGTTGGAGGAAGAACAGTTTCTGCCCTATCTTTTCTAAAAACAATCATAGCTATTTTATCCCTTTTTTGATAGCAATCCATAAGAAGAGAAAGAATAGCTCCTTTAGTTTGTATCATTCTGTTTTCTACTCCCATAGATCCAGAACCATCAACTACAAAAATAACGATATGCCTCATTTTTCTCTCTTTTTCTTTATATCTTAAGTCCTCTTCTTTTATAATAAGTTTGTCCTTTCTTCCTCTTACAATCTGAAAGGGAGAAGCAGCTCTTATGGTTGCAGAAATCGCCACCTCTTCTCTTTCTTGAATAAGGCTTCTAACAAACCTTCCTCCCCTTCCTTTTATCTTAGTTTTGGTTCTTCTTCCTACAGCCTCTCTTATAATCCTATCCTTTTTAAGTAAAATCCTTTTCACTTTAAAGCTTTCTCCAACCGGAAAAACTTCTTCCTTTTCCTGAGAGAATCTTTCAATACTTCCTTCTGGAAGGGAAGATAAAGGTTCTTTTTGTTTTGTTTCTTTTTTCTCTTTTTCTTGATTTTGTTTTTGTTCCTCCTTTTCCTCTTGAGGCTCTTCCTCTTGTTGAGGAGGAGGTGGTGGCTCAATCAATCTTTTTCTGTGCACCAAAACAAGGGGAGCAACCTCATCTACATATTCCTTTTTTACCTCTTTTTCTCCAAGATAGGCGGTATAGGCTTTTACCGCATGCATCAAAAAAATATCAGCCCTGTGTCCAGCTACAGCAGATTTCAAAGCTAATTCTATAATATAGTCCTTTATCTCATCAGGTAATTTTACCTCTTTTATCAACTCTTTAGACCTTAAAATCCCTTTAACAATTTCTTCCTCATCTTTTCTTAAATTTCCAAAATCTTGAAGATTAAGCCTTATAATTTCTTTTCTCCTTTCTTTATCTTTAATATCATCCATAATTACACACATACCAAACCTATCAAGAAAATGGCTTGAAAACTCCCCTTCCTCTAGGTTCATTGTTGCAAGAATTATAAAGTTTGCAGGCTCTCTAAGGGTTATACCCTCTCTTTCAACTATATTCTCGCCTCTTGATTGAACCTCAAAAATCAAAGAAAGTATATCGTTCGGGAAAAGGTTTATGTCTTCAACTAATAAAAACCCTCCTTGTGCCTTACCAAGAA
The DNA here is from genome assembly GCF_008630935.1 of Thermodesulfobacterium sp. TA1. Classification (NCBI taxonomy): domain Bacteria; kingdom Pseudomonadati; phylum Thermodesulfobacteriota; class Thermodesulfobacteria; order Thermodesulfobacteriales; family Thermodesulfobacteriaceae; genus Thermodesulfobacterium; species Thermodesulfobacterium sp. TA1. The sequence goes on along the minus strand of NZ_CP043908.1, from coordinate 570,447 downwards.
GCCCCCTTTGATAAATCCTTTTTCCTTGGTTTAAAGTTTCTTCAATATTAATCCCTCCCAAAAGGGCTTCTTCAGTAACACTCATCGGAACTTCAATAAAAGGATAGTCTAAAAAAGAAACTATCTTTTTAAAAGCCTTTAAAAGGGTTGATTTACCGGTTCCTTTTTTTCCGATAAAAAGGACACCTCCACATCTGGGTTCGATCGCATTTAAAAGAAGAGCAAGTTTTGCTATATCCTGAAAAATAAAATCTGAAAAGCTTAAACTATATTTTTTCAAGTATGGCATGTAATTTTTCTACCTCATTTGAGATATCCTCAAAAGGAAGTCTTTTTAGCCTGTGTCTTAAGGCTAAGGGAGCAACTTTTTTAATTTCTTCTCTAATTATTTTATTTTTTCCATTAAAAGCTGCATAAGCTCTGGCAGATTTTAGCATCACAATGTCTGCTCTATGACCATCAAGATTTAACTCTGAAGTTATTTCAACTACTTGAGAAAGGGCATCATCACTAATTTCTACTTTTTTAAGATTTTCTTTTGCTTTAAGTATTCTTTCTAAAAGTTTTTTTTGTTCAGGCTCCCATTTTTTAAAAAATTCCTCTGGGTCATCATCAAATTCTGCCTTTCTTTTAAGAACCTCCTTCCTTAAAGCTTTATCTCTTAAAGTATTCACTTGAACACAAAGACCAAACCTATCAAGAAGTTGAGGTCTAAGCTCTCCTTCTTCCGGGTTCATCGTACCTACAAGAATAAATCTCGCAGGATGAGTAAAGGATATACCTTCCCTCTCAACTGTATTTATCCCCATTGCAGCTGAATCAAGAAGAAGATCTACGATATGGTCTTCAAGTAAATTAACTTCATCGATGTAAAGAAAATTTCTGTTTGCTTCTGCAAGAATTCCTGGTTCAAATTTTTTTTCTCCTTTTTTAATAGCATGTTCAATATCGAGGGTCCCAACCACTCTATCCTCAGTAACCCCAAGAGGAAGTTCAACCACCTTCATTTTCTTTTTTCTGTTTCGAGAGGGATTTCATTTTTTATTTTTTCAAGACAATCACTACAAAATGGACCCTCCGGAGAACAATTAAACCTACATCCCTTTACTACTTCAATCTCAGGAAGAAGGTCTGCTAAAGCACGAACTGTTGTTGATTTAGCAGTCCCTTTTTCTCCCATTATCAAAACACCACCAATACCTGGATCAATTACGTTTAAAATAAGGGCAAGCTTCATCTCTTCTTGATTAACGATTGCTGTAAAAGGAAATATCACCTTAAAACCTCCTTCATCTTACCTTTGGTTTTGTAAACTTAGTCAACCTATTTTTTATTTTAGCTTGGGACAAATCAATTTTTGCCCGTTAAAGCAAAAATTAATAACCTCTACTTCATAAACCCTTTTAATTAATTCTTCTGTTAAAACTTCTTTTGGACTTCCTTCTGCTATCTTATTTCCTGAATTAATCACCACTATTTTATCTGAAAAAAGGCTTGCAAGATTTGGGTCATGTAAAGTCATAACAACTGTAAGTCCTTTTAAAGTTGCAATTTCTTTTATTTTCTTTAAAACATTTATCTGATTTTTAAAATCAAGATGACTTGTTGGTTCATCAAGAAGCATCACTGGAGCCTCTTGAGCAATAGCCCTTGCAATAAGAACAAGCTGCCTTTCTCCACCACTTATCTTAGTATAAGGAACATCTTTTAATTGTCTAATTCCAACAAGTTCTAATGCGGTTTCTACTTTCTCATAGTCTTTTTTACCAGGAGATGAGAAAATTCCTACATAACTTGCTCTTCCCATAAGAACCACATCAAAAACAGAAAAAGGAAAGGCAGGCTCATGATCTTGTGGAACAACTGAAAAATACCTTGCTCTATTTTTGTAAGATAATTTATTAATAGTTATTCCATCAACTTTAATCTCTCCTTTATAGTTTTTCCAAATCCCAGAAATGCACTTAAAAAGTGTAGTTTTCCCAGAACCATTAGGTCCTAAAATAGCAGTTATAAAGCCTTTCTCTGCGGTAAAGCTTATTCCTTTTAAAATATCACGTTTTTCTCCTTTATGCCTAAAATAAATTTCTCTTACTTCAAGCATGCTATTTACCCCAAGCTTCTTTACCACCACGTTTCATTAAATAAATAAAAAATGGTGCACCAGTTAAAGCAGTAATAATACCAACGGGAATATCAAAACTTGTAAGAGTGCGAGATATAGTATCTGCTGCAATCATAAAAGATGCCCCCGCAGTGAGACTAAGTGGAAAAAGAACTTTATGATCAGGCCCAATAAGCATTCTTACTAAATGAGGAACCATAAGTCCTACCCATCCAATAATCCCACAAAGGGAGGTTGCTATAGCTACAGCTAAGGTTGAAAATCCAATAAAAAGAAGTCTGTCTCTTGCAACATTAACTCCAAGAGCTTTTGCTTCTTCCTCACTAAGGCTCATCACATTTAGCCTCCAACGCATAAGAAAAATAGGAAATAATCCGAAAACAACTCCCAAAAGAGAAACTTTTACTCCTCTCCAATCAGCAAGTGAAAAACTTCCCATAAGCCAATAAACGATACTTTGAAGCTTATGAGGATCAACCAAAAACTTAACAATAGATACCAAAGCAGTAAAAAAAGCTGAAACAATGACTCCAGAAAGAATAAGAGGAAGTCTACTTACCTCGCCTTGTGTCTGGGCAACAGTATAAGCAATGACTACCGCAGTTATTCCAAAAATAAAGGCCATAAATTGAACAGGAAGAAAGCTTAAAAACCCAATGGTTATAGCACATCCAAAGGCTGCTCCAGCTGAAATGCCAAGGATAAAAGGATCAACAAGAGGATTCCTAAATATTCCCTGAAGGGTAACCCCTGCTCCAGAAAGACAAGCACCAACAATCCCAGCAAGTATAACCCTTGGTAACCTTATATCAAATATTATCGCCTTTTCTGGAATATCTCCTATATTAAAAATATGAAAAGTTTCGTTCAGTAAAATTTTTAAAACCATGAATGGGCTAACTCCATAAGCACCAAGAAAAAGAGCTACCCATGCAACAACAAAGGGAGAAATTAAAATCACTAAAGCCTTAATACCCCTCATATTTCTTTACCTTATAATAAGAAATACCAAAAACTTTTTTATAAAAATTATCCGCAACTTTTTCAAAATCTACGTCTTTAAAATATTCAGGATAAACCTTCATTGCCATGTAAAGTGCAATTGGTGCAAGTCTCGGAGACCAAGTTGACCACCTTGGAAGTTTATAAACCTTATGCTCTCTTACAGCTTTAATAGCTTTCCATTGAGAATTTTTATAAAGCCAAGATTCATTATACCCAGCAGAACCCCATATAAAAATTACATCAGGATCCCATTTAACTATTTTCTCAATTGATACCTCTGCATTTCTACTCTGAATAGAACCAGCTGGATTTATTCCTCCGATTAAATCTATAATATCGTTTGTAATACCAATTCCACACGAAACAGTAGTCGGTTTCCCACCGAGATGTATTATTTTTTTTCTTTTTTCAGGTGAAATTTTTGAAACTCTTTTTTTAATAAGGTTTAATATCTTTTCCATTTCAGAAATCACTTCTTCTGCTCTTTTTTCTTTCCCAAAAAGTTTTCCATGCATCCTAATAACTTCATAAAGCTCAGAAAGACTATCAGGCCAAATTCCTATAACTTTAATACCCTTTTGTTCAAGAAATCTTATTGTATTTGGACTATATGTCCAAGTGATAACAATATCTGGCTTTAACCTTAGCACTGCTTCAACATTTAAATCTGAGCCAGCGCCAACGGTTGGTTTTTTAAACAAAGGATTTTCACTTACAATTGCTTTATAAAGATCGCAATTTTCCTCTGCCCACCTTGAAACCCCTGTAACCTGATTCCATAAGTTTAAAGCTGGAATAAGCTCATAAGTTATCCCCATAACCGCCCTCTTAACAGGAACATTAACTACAACATTTCTTCCAAGCTTATCAGTAACTCTGAAGGTTGAGGCTTGTAAAACCTCAACCCATGTAAAGCTTAAACTAAATATCAAAACTAAAACTTTAATGAGAACTCTAAAAACCATTGCCTTTCTGGTGCCTTATAATATTGATAGTATTTTCTATTAAAAATGTTATCTACCTCAAAACTTAACTTTGCAAATTTTGAAACCTGGTAAGAAATTCTTCCATCAACAACAAAATATTCATCATAAGAACCGTAAACATTTTTAACCTTATCAGAATTATCGTCATTGACATACCATTTATCAACATATCTTCCAATAAGAAATGCTTGAAATTTTGATTTTTCAAATTCTAATCCAATATTTGCCATCCATAAAGGTGTATAAGTAAGTCTTTTTCCAACTGTTTCTGGTTTTGCTTTATTTTCTTTGATTTCAGAATCAGTATAGGTAAAGTTTGTAAAAAATCTTAACCATTTATCAAGCTTTTGCTCAAACTCAAATTCAACACCGCGAGATTCTGCTTTACCAACATTTACCAATTCCTGATATGTAGCATTAACAGTTTTACGGTATATTAAATCTCTCATATAATTTTCAAAATACGTCAAAGAAACTCTTGCACCTTTCCAAAGTTTTTGCTCAACTCCGATATCCCAAGATATAACTGTTTCAGGGTCTAAGTAAGGATTCCCAGCATAAGTAATTCCTGTAGCAGTACTTGTCCAGGTTCTATAAAGTTCATATACTGTTGGAGGTCTAAAAGCTTTTCCAATTGAACCACGAAGTATTGTTGATTCAAAGGGTTTATAGACTAAACCAAATTTAGGGCTAAAAGAAGATGCAGAATGTGATGGATATTCTATTGGATAACCTTTTTTCCCGACATCATTTACATATCCGTCATAAGTTTTCCACCAGTCTTGTCTAAAGCTTATATAGAGAGTTAAATTATTTAGAAGCATTATTTCATCTTGAAAAAAAACTGCATAAGTCCTATCTTTACCTTTTGATTCATATTTTAAGGTCGTTATTGATTCTCTATCTCTCCAGTTTCTTAGATATTTTCCCTTTGTGTGGGCATGTCCATGTCTATAAGAGCCACCAAATGTAATAATCTGGTTACTAAAAATGGGAAGACTAAATTGGATATCTACCATATAAGCCTCTGATGGAGTATTTGAAACATATCCACATGCTGATGGAGAACCTATACAACCAGTTCTTGTTGCATTAGAAAGTGTAGTAATATACCAATCCTCTTCAACATTTAAATATGATAAATTTAATTTCATTACAATGTCTTTAAAAAGCTTTGACTCAAATCCTGAGGAATATGTATTTTGAATTCGACCCCCACCTCCAGGTAAAAAAGTATTTTCTCTTACTCTACCATATCCCCAAACAGGAGCTCCAGTTGTTGCATTAAATATATACGTATGTGATGCATCATAATCATAATTGTAACGATTTCTCATAAAAGTTAATCTTAATTTCGTATCTTTTGTAAACTCATACTGTGCTTTGATTGTAATTCCATCATCCCACCAAGTATTATCTCCTTTATCTCCAATTAGATAAGCTTTCTTTCCTTCTCTTGTTAAAGTTTCTTTATAACCAATAATTCCTGTAGGTGGTTTTGTTGTTTGAACATTAAAATCACTTGGATAACCATTCGTCCATTGTCCACCATAACTTAAAAAAATGCTCAATTTATCAAATAATTTATCCCCATAGGATATATAAATTCTTCTTAAATCATCCATTGCTTTCCCACGCTTCCAGCTTGAGCCATATCCTGTTTTTAAAAGAATTTCTCTTTTTTCTGGCATCTTGGTTATAAACTGAACAACTCCACCCATAGCATAACCACCGTAAAGAGAAGAAAAAGGCCCTTTAACAACTTCAATCCTTTCAAGGTCTTCTGGATAATATCCTCCCATTTTGACACTACCAGTATAAGGATTATTTAATATCACTCCATCCATAAGAATAAGCGTTCTCTTTTGTTCAGGAATTCCTCTTAAAGTAATTGCAAAAAGAGTATCCATTAAACCTTTTCCTCTTCTAATAAAGACGCCAAAAACATCATTTAAAGCCTCATCAATTGTTTTTGGGGCTTTAAGTTCAATTTTTTTCTTTGTAACCACATTTACGCTTGCAGGTGCAACCTCAACAGGAATTTCAACCCTTGTTGCTGTTACTATTACCTCAGGAATCTCCTCAGTTTTTTTAACCTTTTCTGCTTTAACTTCTTCACCAAAAATTGGATTAACTACAAACAAACTTAATACCAAACTTGATATTGTATAACAAAAAAATACTTTATCCTCATAAATACCTCCTTTATAAAATCTAAATAAATTTTTTATAATTTAAATTTTAAAATTGTCAATATAGTAGTATTTAATTTCAAAAAGCAAATAGTGTCTCATTAATTGTGTAAAGACTTGAAAAATGATAGGAGGATTGGTAGCTTCCTCAAGAGAACAAGTAAAGATTACTAAAAAAGGAAGGGAAGCTACCGTGAAACAACAAAAGCTAAACTTACTTTTTCATTCCTTAGAAGAGACATTAAACTTGTCTCATCAGGAATTTAACAAGTATCTATCTTGAAAAGCAAAAATAATAGGCAAACGGTTTTTATACCAGAGATTTACTTTTCGTGTCTTCCTACTTCCTGAAAGATTATTATACTTGATCTTGAAAGAACTGAATGAGAGGTTAAACTCAAGGAAGTTAAGAGGGTTTAATGAAATTGAATTGGGGAACTACCATGCCTTTCCCGGAAAAATTTTTACACAATAAAAGGGACACTATGTTAAAATAATCCTAAGATTTAGCGAAATTTTCTTTAAATTATTAGAAATTTCTTTATTTTTGAACTTGACAAAATTATTGTTTTATCTATACATTAAATTAATCAAATATCAAACACATTCTGGATTTAACAATGGAAAATCCAGGGATCGAAGAAAAGGGATTTTCTCCCCACTTAAATTAAGTTTTATTCTTTTTTCTCGGCTAATACTTATTCTTTTTACTTTAATTACCATTATCCTTAAAATAACCCTTCTAAATAAGGAGGTAACCTATGCTTCCACCAAAAAGGAGAGATAATTTAAAAGAAAAGATAGAGGGAATAACTAATAAGCTTGGTGTTTCAGCTTATACCAGAGTTCTTGATTACGAAATCTTTCAGACGATAAAATCCTATCTTCTCAAGCTCTATAATGGAGATAAAGTCGTCCCTCCACCTTCTGAACTTCCCTTTAAAGTAGAAGATGTTTTTTCCTTTATTCCTCCTGGGATCCTTACTTTTCCTACTATTGTAGGAATTGATCCTCTTGAGAATTATGCTTCCTTTGAAAATGCTCTTCTTGCTATCGTTAGATATAACGATAAAAGATATTTCCTTTCACTTCCCATCATTCCAGATAGGTTTGGTAACCTTTATAGTATTTTTGTTGTAGGTGAGGATCCAGAGGAGTTGTACTCTATTGAACTAACAAATTTATTAACAAAGCTTGCTATAAGAAATTCAGGATATTATGGTAAATTCCTAAGATTATCTCTTGTTGGAGAAAATATTGAAAGAGTAAAATTTAAAGTTTTACCTTCTCCCACAATTACTCTTAATGATATTTATTTAAAAGACAAATCAGATCTTGAGGATTTCATTGAGGCAGTAAAGAGGAAAAACTACGGGCTTAGATACCTTTTTGTTGGGGAACCAGGGACAGGAAAAACTGATACAGTAAAGGCTATAATAGCTGAGTGTTTAAAATCAGAATCAGATGGAATTACCGTAATTGAGGTGGACGCAGGATGCAAAATACCTTTAAATATAATCTTTGAATACGCAGAAATATTTAGCCCGGTTTTACTCTGCATAGATGACATTGACCTTTTAGTTGGAACGAGGGATAAATTGTTTAACCCAAAAGAATTATCAAGTGCTCTTCAGGCTTTAGATGGCTTTGTTAAAAGGGATGATCATTACCTTATAGCTACCACAAACGATAGACATCTTGTTGATATAGCCTTAAGAAGACCGGGAAGGTTTGACCTTATCATTGAATTTAAAGAACTTGATCCAGACTTTTACCCTTCTCTAGTTTTAAGAGAATCAAAAGATGAACGCTTAAGCGAAGTCTTTAAAGAAGAAAAGATAAGAAAGAAGTTAGCCATCCTTAAAGTAACTGGAGCCTTTCTTGTAACCTTAGTTAAACATTTACTTAAACAACGGTATAACGAAACCAAATACGACCCTCACACAGTATTAGCCTTGATAGATAAGCTTCACAAATCTTTTAAGTTTGAGGTTAAACAAGAAGAAAAATTGGGATTTGTAGGGGGTTTTGAGCATGAATAAGATTGACCTTGAAGCCCAAAGACAGATTGCTAAAGAACTAACCGATGAGGCTATTGCTTTAGGGAATCCTTATATATGTCTTACCGGATTAGATAGTCTTTTAAGAAATAAAGGGGTAAATATTTACAGATATACCAGAGAACTTGATAAAAAGGAAAGGAGAGCCATAGACAGAGAGATTTGTAATCAGCTTATTAAATGTGCAAACGAGATTTTAGAAAGATTTGAAGCTGAACCTGTTTTAGATAAAAGAAAAAAGCTTGAACGAGAATTTTTAGAAATACTTAGGATGTTTGCTAAACTGAAAGATATTGATTCGGCATATCATTTAATGCATGATTTTTACTACTATTTCAATCCCTATGATTATAACTACATTCTTATTTTAAATGAACTGAGGAGACTGAATCTTGACCCTGAAACCGAGATGGTAGCACTTAAAGTTAAAGATATTATCAACATTGATGAAGATCAGAAATCAGCCGAAGAGCAAGAGGTAGTTCAAGATAAAGAAATAGAAAAGATGTCTGTTTGGGAATATCTTGAGCGTAGATGTAAGGATGAGCCAACAGTAGAGCTACCGCAATGTGAGTGCGAAGAGGAAGAGTATCCCCTTGACCCCATCATTCAGGCAATCGAAGAATTATTTGCCAACCAAGCTGATGCTAAACCAACCTTAGAGATGGCAAAGGATTATTTAAAAACTAAAGGGCTTACCCTTGAGACTTTCTCCAAGAGGGAGCTTATAGAGTTTTTAAACGTCTTAGCCTCTTTGATAGCAGATAGAATACTCTTTGATAACGAAGAGTTAGCTAAGATTTATGATAGTATGTGGCTTGAAAATATCAACGTCTATTGCTTAAAAAATCCAAGTCCTAAAAATCCTTACTGCAGGGTGATGTATCTCTTTTATTTGGACATAATCGGAAGGTATGGTGCTGAGAAGGCATCCTACGAAGCTTATGAATTTGTAAAGAAAAGGGTTGAACCAAACGAGGTTGAGAAACTTCTCATTGAACTTTTAGAGGATGAGCTTAGCAAAAGGCAAATAAGAGCCAAGACCAAACCAAGCAAAGGGGGTAAAAGATGAAGCTCTACAAAACTTCATCCAGTTCTAAATATTGTGCTACTTGTGAGTATTGGGGTGCAATGAGGCAAGCCAGAAGTTCTTACGTTGAAAGCGAAGAATGGGGCATATGTTCTAACAGAAGAGGCAGTTTTTATGGTAAGGAGGTGAAATACAAGGACCGTTGCACTAAATATGTGAAATGGATCGTGCTTGAGAGGTAGATTTTATGCAGATTTATTTTACTGAAGATAAGACGGTTGTTGATAAAGTAACAGGAGAAGTTTTTAATCTTGAAGAAGAATTAGGGGTATGGACTTGGGATAAGAAAATATATGTTTATAGCAGAATTCCAAAAAAGGAAAAACTTAAGACACTAATTCATGAGATTGTAGAGTGTTTTTTAGTGGTCTATTTAGGTATAAATCAAGAAAAAGCCCATAAGATAGCAAATTTAGTTGAAAGAATAGCAGGTTTTTGAAAATAGCAAAGGGGAAAGTTATCCAAATACTAATATGTTGTGTTACTTGTGAATTTTAGGAAAGATTTAATATGTATATATGGTTATCGTGTGGAAAATAAAAAAACGGGAAATGTCTTCCAATAGGTGCAATTATAGAAAAGAGAAAAATATAGAGATTATTGTGGTAAATACTTACATTACATTAGATTGCCTTGGATATGAGATAAAAAGGAGAGCAAAGTATGTGGAAAGAATACACAGACATTAACGATAAACGAAAAAAAATTTGTTGGGAAAAAGATGATTTTAAAATAATATTAGAAGGGGAAAATATAGAAATTACGAATGAAAGTGTAAAACAAAAATGTTCTGAACTTAATTTTGATATAGCTAATGTTATAGTTCAAGAATGGAAAGAAATTTGGGTATATGTAAAAGATGATATAGAAAAAATTGAAATTGAAAAGGTTTATTTTGGAGAAGAAAATGCTGAACAAAGACCTAAAGGTTGCTGGAGTTTTACCTTTAGAAATTATCTTGGAAAAAGTTTTATAAAAGTAAAATTTAAAAATGGTCAAGAAATTAAGACGGATCCAATAGAGATTATTTCAAGTAAAACCCCAATTAATAATGAAGAAGATCCTCTTTTTTATCCAAAATTTTTAAAAAACTTAATTGACGAAATAATAGAGTATATCATTTCAGCTCCATTTTATTTAGGATCACCAACTGAATTTCCAACTGAAGAACATACTCAAATTCAATCACCTATTTTTGTTCTTCATCTTTTAACCCAAAAAGCAGACGATATTATTCAAGCCTTACAAACAATTTCACAAAATCCTTATAGAAGCTTAATTACTCATGAAAGATGGGTATTACCTAATGAAGTAAAAAGTGTTGATGAAGACACTATTATTATGATGTTTCATCATCCAGAATATTTGCGTAAAGTTTCTTCAAGAAGTATTTTAAAATTCTTAGCAAATAGGCTAAAGGGATATCTCCCAGAGAGAGTTTTTGAGCGTCATGTTATAGAAACCCTTGATAATCTAGAAAATCGTTTTATTAAAAGTTTTATGGACATCATTCTCTATTGGTGTGAAGAATTTAAAAAGCGTAACTTTTGGGAAAAAGCTAAATCCTGTCAATCAAAATTAGAAGAATTAGAAAACTATGTTCGTTATTTTAGGAGTGGTTCGCTTTTTGGAGATGTAGGTAATGTGACTTTTTTGCCTTACTCTTCTCAAGTTTTGTTGAAAAGAGACGGATATCGCGAATGTTTGAGTATTTATCGACTTTTGAATATTTCAAGATTACCCTTGTTTAATGAGCTAAAAGATGCTATAGACAACAGAAGGATAGATAAACTCTATGAGTATTGGTGCTTTTTTGAGCTTGCCAAAAGATTGGCAAAAGCCTTAGGTAAAGACTTATCAGAGCTTAAATTTCAAATATTTGAAGCTCAAGAAGGTGGACTTGCATCAGAGATTAAAGCAGATTTAGGAGATAGTTATGAACTTGTATATAACAAAACTTTTAAAAGAGGAGAAGAAAGTTATTCGATTAATTTGCGCCCTGATTTTACACTTATTAAAAACAAAAGGGAGATAAAAGCTGTTTTTGATGCCAAGTTTAGGTTTGACTTAGTGAGAGAAGAGGAGATAGATAACGAACTTGAAGAAGAAGCCTTTAAAATAGGAGATTTAGAAAAGTTGGTAAAAATTCAAGACCTTTTTAAGATGCACACTTATAGGGATGCATTGGGATGTGAATTAGCATTAGTGTTGTATCCAGGAAGTGAAAATGTGTTTTATGATGCTAATAATACTAAAGAAAAAAATAAGTTTGATTTAGAATCAATTTTAAATAAACAGGGTATTGGTGCCATAGCTATGGTGCCAGAAAATAAAGATAAAAACAAGAGTAAATAAGGGGGTGATAAGATGGATAAGTTTCTCATTAACAAGCCAAGACTTGAGGCTTTGTTAAACATTTATGCTGGCTTTTTAAATGAAAACAAAGAATATTTAGAGGAAAGAGAAAGCAATTTAAAATTTTTTAAAGATATTTTAGAAAAAATTAAAATGAATCAACTTATAAAAGGAAATATAAAAGAAATTTTTAATAAAAAGAGACTTTATACTACTCCTCAATATTTAAAGCTTAATAACGAACTTAATAACAAATTAGTACAATGGCTGAATAATATAGTAGAAAGGGTGAATAAAGCAGAAAAAGAAAATAGAAGACTTTCAGATGGTGAAATTAAGGGAATTGTACTTAAACTAAAAGATAAAAAATATAAGGCTGTAACTACAGAAATACTCTGTGTTTTTTATCCACATCACTATTGGATTCAAAATGAAAAAAAATATAAAGAAATGATAGATAAATTAAAAAGTTTAAAAGTATTGGAACTTTTTAACTTTCAAATAAAAAATTATGTAGAAAATTATGAACATATTGGAGAGCTTCAACAAGAGATTTTAAACATTATGCAGAATAATAATAATTTATTGAACACTTATAACGAATTAATTGGTAGGAAAGAAATAAACTTTTATGATGTAGATGGATTTCTGTTTTGGTTGATAGATAAAAAATACGAAAATACATATAATGAAGATGTTTTAAATCAAGAAATTGAGAAATATCTAAAAAAAATTAATCTTGCTTCTTACTTTCTATCTGAAGGCTTTTATTTCAATCCTGATCAAATTACAGCTTTTTACTCTGCCCTCAAGACCAAAGGTTTTGTAATTCTCTCTGGACTTTCGGGAACAGGAAAGACAAAATTGGCTCAACTTTTTGCTGAACTATTGTGCCCCTGTGATAAATGCCATAAAAAAAACAGTCAAGAAACAGAAATTAAACCTGATACCGAATGTGATACTTGTACTCATATCTTTCTTTCTGTTAGACCCGATTGGAGAGATGGAAAAGCTTTGCTTGGATATTACAATCCAATCACAGAAAACTATGAAAGTACACCATTTCTTAAATTTATTTTGAGAGCAAAAAATGATTACCAGAAAAATAAAGAAAATGCTAATCCATACTTCATCATTCTTGATGAAATGAACCTTTCACATGTTGAATATTACTTTTCGGATTTTTTAAGTGTATTAGAATCTGGAAGAGATGAAAATGGTTGGACAAAGGAAAGCATAAAACTTCACTCACTTGAAAACGTTAAAGACCTAAGGGAAAATGAAATTCCTTCGGAAATTAAACTTCCGCCTAACCTCTACATCATAGGAACTGTAAATATAGACGAAACAACTTACATGTTTAGTCCAAAAGTTTTAGACCGGGCCTTTACTTTAGAGTTTAGAGAGATTGATTTTGATAAATATGCTTTTTCTAAAATTGACGAAGATGGATCAAACCGAACAGCCAAAGAAATTAGTCAAACAATACTTCAAGATTTTAAAAATAACGGAAATTTTTGCGGAGCTATAGCTGATAAAACAGAAGTTGAAGAGGCTATAGAGAACTTAAAAAACAACGGAAAACTAACTGAACTTATTAAATTAAACAATAATTTACAACCCTATGATTTACACTTTGGCTATAGAGTCTTAAATGAAATAGCCTTATTTGTAAAATATGCTACAAATGCACCAGATGTTGTAGGGAAATTGGATGAAAATACCGCCTTAGACTATGCAGTTTTAATGAAAGTTTTACCTAAATTTCACGGACCAAGGCAAAAATTAGAAAGACCTTTGTGGCTAATTTTGAATTGGTGTTTAAAAAATCCTGTAGAAAATTATGAAAATGAAAAATTTGATGACTTTAAAAAGAAAGTCTGGAAAATATTAACAGGGATTGAAAGAATACCAATTACTGATGATTTAGCCTTCTTCATTGAAAAATTTCAGGATAAAACCTCAAAAAATGTTTATCAAGAAAGTACCCAACAAGATCAATCAACACAGCAGAAACAACAGCTATCAGAAGAACCTAATCAATCTGAAAGTCCTGTCCAACAAGTAAAACAAACAGGACAGCGTGATGCAATTAAATATCAAAACGCAGCTAAAAAAATCTTGTTAATGCTTAGGCAACTTTATGAAACAGGATTTGCAAGCTTTGCTTAATAAAAATAATAAATTGCAGGAGGTAACGAAATGGCTAAAATTAAAACATCTCAAATTAAATTGAACCCCAGTAATCTTGGGCAGATTTTGCTTGAAGATTTTTGTCCTCAGTGTTTTTGGTTTACTAAAAAATTTCCTCTTGAAGATAAGCACCCCTTTAGTTCCCCAATGCCTGGAATTGTGGGTATAGCAGATTCTTATATTAAAAATGTAGTTAAATGGCACATACAAAATTTTAGAATACTTCCCTCGTGGATCTTAAACCAATTAAATACCATATACCCTAATTTTGATTTTCAAAATTCAAAACAAATTAAAACTGGATGGTGGGAAGTTCTTCTTTTTAACAATTCTTGCGTTTTAAGAGGATAAGCAGACGAAGTCCTTGAATTTCCAGATGGCTCTTGGTTTATCATTGACTACAAATTAGCTTCTCTCACCGAAAATCAGAAAAAATTACTACCTTTATACGAGGCTCAACTTAATGCTTATGCCTACTTAGCTCAGAAAAAATTTAGAAAACCGATAACAGGCTTAGCTTTATTATACTTTGTCCCAGAACACAAAGACCTTCAAGATGAAATTATTTTACACCGAACTAAAGACCAATTCCTTTTTGGCTTTAAACCAACCATCGTCCCAGTTAAACTTAGGGGACCTGAATGGGTAGAAGACTTGTGTAAAAATCTTTTTGAAATACTTTCTTCAGATAAACCTCCTAAAGGAAAACCAAATTGTCAAGGATGTAATCTCCTATTTGAATGCTAAGTAAAATTAACAATTATTTGTTATAAAATAACCTTAGAGGTAAAGACATAATGGAAGAAATCAAATACACAGGGTTTGGTGGCTTCCAGAAGCTTTATCTTTTAATAAAGTTAATTACTTCATTTAAATGCTTTTTAAATTTTTCTAAATCCTTTCCAAATATTATACTTTTAGACTCTGTAATTTCAATATTTTTTACCATGATAAGATGAATTTTAACTTTAACCTGCTAAGTATGAGCTCAAAATGAGCATATCTAAGCAAGGGTCGATTTTTCTCAGAAATGTCCTTTCCCAAATAGCAGTAGGTGTAGTAAAATGGAATTTTTACTTTAGGGCTTATTTTATACATAAGAAGAAAAACTTTATCAGTTATAAGAAAGCTATGATAGCAGTTGCAAACAAACTTATAAGGGGTATCTATGCAATTTGTATAAAAAGAACTTTCTTTAATCCTACTTTTTCTAAGTTTACTGTTCTGGAGGTCTCTCATGTTTAATTCCTATTTTCGGTAGTGTCTCATTAATTGTGTAAAGCCTTGAAAAATGATAGGAGGATTGGTAGCTTCCTCAAGAGAACAAGTAAAGATTACTAAAAAAGGAAGGGAAGCTACCGTGAAACAACAAAAGCTAAACCTACTTTTTCATTCCTTAGAAGAGACATTAAACTTGTCTCATCAGGAATTTAACAAGTATCTATCTTGAAAAGCAAAAATAATAGGCAAACCATAGTGTCTCTTTTATTGTATAAAAATTTTTCCGGGAAAGGCATGGTAGTTCCCCAATTCAATTTCATTAAACCCTCTTAACTTCCTTGAGTTTAACCTCTCACTCAGTTCTTTCAAGATTAAATATAACAACCTCTCAACAGAGCCTTCATCCGGAAATACTTCTATTACCTTTATCCTCCTTTTTATCTCTTTCGCTAACCTCTCAACCTGATTAGTTGTATAAATAAACTGCCTTATCTCTCTCGGATACCTCAAAAAGGTTAATAATGCATACGCTTTATCCTCCCATTTCTTCACTACCTTAGGATATATCTTACCCCATCTTTCCCTTAATCTTAATATCCCCTCCTTAGCTCTTTCTTCTGTTTCTGCTCTATATATCCTTTTTAAATCTTCTGCAAATAAACCTCTATCTTTTGCCCGCACCTTATTTAAAGAATTCCTTACAGTATGTAATACACAAAGTTGCCATTCCGAAGCTGGATAAACCATCTTTATGGCATTTTCTATCCCAGGCAAATCATCCGTAATAAAAAGTTGAACTTTCTTTACCCCACGCCGATTTAACTCTCTTAAAGGTTTTCCCAATTCCTGGCACTCTCCCTGGCATACCCAAATATCCAAAATCCAAGTATCTCTCTTCTCCCATCAGGCTTTATCCCTAAAACTAAATATACTGGCTCCTTTGCTACCTCATTTCGACGAATAGATAAATAAGTTTTTTAACTTCATCTTCAGTCACCTTTATTAATCGGGAAATGCTTTTCAGCCCTCCTTCTTTCAGGAAGTAGGAAGGCACGAAAAGTAAATCTCTGGTATAAAAACCGTTTGCATAGTCTTCTTGCTCTTCTAAATAAATCCTTCTTTCTTCAAGCATAAGGTTTTCTAAAAGGTTTTTAATAAGATTGTTGACTTCTTGCTGAAAAAAGTTTAGAATCCCTTCTATAGGTTGTTTTGTTAAAGTTTTAGTTTTTTTTCACGGTAGCTTCCCCTCCTTTCTGGTAGTTTTGGTTATTATGCATTGGGGAAGCTACCATACCCTTCCCTTTCCCTCAATGCTTTACACAATTAATGAGACACTACCTTTCGAAAAAACCATACTCGGAAGTATAATCAGAGTAAATGGATCAATGCGAAAGTTTTTCTCCATTTTATCCTCAAATAACAGTTCTTTTTTAATGACAATTACAACACTTAATACTGCTCCTTCTGCCTCAACAGCGATCTTAGTCTTTTATACAACTTCTGCTATGGTATAGACAAGTAATAAAGGCATGATAAAATTTTCATTCTTTGCCAGAGTTCATGGTCTATATCGTTTTAAAAGTCACACTTTGAGTACTGATTATTGGTCCGGTTGGTCCGGTTTATCTTTCCCCATAATCAAAGACATTTCTCTCTCCTGAATCAGGGAATAGATATTTACTCCTATGGCGAAAATAAAGAGGAGAGCTGTTAGAAAAAATCCAATCTCGCTATTTAATTGTAACATTCCTCCTGTTTCTTTCATAATATTTTTATCAAGCTTTAATTTAAGTATAAGAAGCAAACTTATCCCAGCACCTCCTACTGCAACGCTACCTACAGCCCTCCTTTTTCCCTTTAGTAAGAAATTCAATCCTAAACCAGCAATAGCAGCCAATAAAATGAGGATTGCAATGGGCTCGCCTTCTATCTTTCTTTTCTCATTTTTCTGGTTTACGCCCAACTCCAGAGGCATCTTAGGTTCCTCGATAGTCGTTCCTGTAACCAACTGAATCCCGGTAACAGTTATAATCTTTTGTCCTTGACAGGAGACACTAAACCATGGAAGAAAAAAACAGAGAATAACAATCCCGAAAAGTGCTGGTGAGATTTTTTTAGTCATTAAGGCCCTCCTTTTGATATTTATTTTATCGTTTTAATACTTTTTTAGCGCAAGCCATATTTTTTTACTTTCTTAAATTTACAGGTTTACTGGTGCCTTATAAACTTCAAATAACTCCATCTTATACTAAACTAATCCTATCATAAGAATTTTCAATTACTTTTTTGCCGTGTTTTAAATTCTTTTTTGTTGGCTATCAATGTTTTTTAGTCGTTGGAGTGTTTTCATCTTGCACTTTTAAATCTCCTCCTGTTCCCAAACCGCCTTCTTTATGTTGCATTGTAAAGGTTTTTATGGAATATTTTGGGCACTCCTCTTAAATTATTAGGTCATAGGCAAGGTTTAATTATTACCTTGTTTTGATTTAAAATAGAACAAAATTGTTCTTTTTTATGCACAAGAAGAGGCTGTAAATCAGCTCTTTTATAAAAATTTGGATCCGTGAATCCAAATTTAATTGCTTTCTCGATTGAAATAAGGGCATAGTCATACTCTTTGCGATTAATGTGAGCGATAGCTCCTACGTAATGAAGGAACCCATCGTCTCCTGCTTTTTCTAATCCTTCTTTATAGGTATCTACTGCTAAATTATAGTTCTTGGATTGAATGTATGCCGAAATTAAGTTAGCATATGCCAGAGTGCATTTTGGTGAGATAGCTATAGCCTCTTTAAATTCCTTGATAGCATCTTCAAATTTCTTGTTATTTGCAAACTGAACGCCTAAATCAATGTACCTCTTTGCGTCTGGACTGCATTCATTCTTACTTGCTACAGACTTACTTGCTTCAGAGGTCGGTTTGGGTTCTGATATTTCATCTTTTTTAGGTTGGGCTGAGGCAACGATAATTGGTTTCCCATCTATGATGATTACGGTTGCTTGTTCAGCTAAGGAAAAAATATCCATTTTGATGTTCTTTGCTTTATTTAGTTCTGTTTCGTTATACACTGCCTCATATTTTTTTAGTTTCTTCTCCCAGGTCTTTAGGTCAGATTCACCTCTTAACATATCTTGCCAATTATAGGTAATGACTTTCGCCTGTTTTCCATCAAAGAAATGAACTTTCATATTTCTAAGGCTATACTTAACATTTTGTTCTTTTAAGTAGTCTACATACTTAGAAAATAAATCCCAGGCATTACCACCAGCTAAAAAAACACTTCTCCCCTTAGCACCTTTATCAGAAGTACAAGAAATTATAAGAAAAAGGGAAATCAATAGGCAAAAGATTTTTGATTTTATATTCAACATATCACACCCCCTTCTGACTATGAGCTTGAATCTTTTGATTTATTTCCTCTATTTTTTGATTAATTTTGTCTTTATAAATCTTTAATCTGTCCTCTCTTTCAAACTTTGAACTAAACGATGTTCTTATTCTATTTTCAATTTCTTTATATAAGCTAAAATTATTTTCTTTAAATTTTTTATGTTTTTGGGTTGCCAATACTAATTGCTTCTTTTTAAGATAAACAAAAGCATCTTCTTGTCCTTTTTTAACCATAATATGTTTATACTCAAAAAAACTAACAACTAAACCTAACAAAACAGTAAAAAGAAATATTCTTACATCAAATTCGTCCCCTAAACCTCTAACTGCAGCAACAAACAAGATAAGAATAATTCCAATGAGTATGGGAGCATATATAGAAAAATACAATTCAGTTTTTGACTTAGGTTTATAAACCCCAGCTCTTCTTTCATTCGCAATTCTTTCAAGATGAGCAGCTCCATACCCAAGCAATCCGCTACCAACCGCTAATAAGCCACCGTAAATTAAAACAAAAGGATTAAAACCTTCCCCACCTAATATAGCTTGTATAAGAAGAATTACTACTTCTGCAATTGCACCAAGAATGAAAAGAATAAGCCACCTAATCGGATTTGCTCTACAAAGTTCGACTAAATTCCTGTCTCCATATAGTGTTTCATAGTAACTTATATCTTTTTGCCACTTGGAGTCTTCCTCTGTATATTTATTCAAATCACTCAAAATATCATTAACTAATTCTGGAGCGTAATGATCTTTCAGTCTCTTTAATATCTCATCTACTTTTAATTCTTTATTTTCCTTCTGCATCTGATCAAATATGAGGTTAAGGTCTTGATCAATCTGAGATTCTTTTAATTTTAAAAAATTTTCTATTGAATCATTCAAAATGTTTTGATCCACTTCTTGCTTGATTATATTATCTATTAAGTTTCTCTCGATTTTATATAAAGTATCCATCTCATTGCAAAATTCTTTTCTTTTATTTGGCGGAATATTCTCTAAACCAGCCCTATCTCCTAGCTCAAGTTTAATCCCCTCAAACTTTCCCATAGCCCCTCCTTTACCTTTTTTTTAAAAAACCGGATCTAAATTCTTCTTGTTCTTTATGTAAAGCGGAGTTTGCCCCTCATCAGAACATTTACTTTCTATATACCTTGACTTTATACTTTTGCAAGCCTTGGAGGAAGTTTTTTTTATGTCATCAAAAGTTAATCTATAAGTTAATTCACTGTTATACTCGCCCTTTGGTAGTTTGCCAAAGTAGAAATAAGTAAACACTCCGAAAGAAGTCCCTCCCATTTCATACTCCATGGCTAATTCATTGCCGCTTGCCGCAGAGATGTAAATAAGATCTTTATCAATTGAATGAATAAGTTGGCTAACCACCTTGGGTTCAGGGCTATACACCTCATCCTTTAATCTTTCTATTAAAGGCTTTAATGCAGTCCCGCTGTAGCAAGCATCAACAATTGTAATAACCCTCATAGGCTTATACGTAGAAGTTATAATCCTTAATACATCTGAAATTTTTAAGGAATTCTCTAACAATCTGCACATCTTGTTTGCCGTTACTATTATATCTCTTGCTCTGGCTGCTCCTTTTTCTCTTTGACTTACATTAGTTAACGCTCTTTCAAGTGTTTTACATTTTTCTTCTTTAATATTTGTATCATACATTACGAAACCGATTATGCCATTTGGTTCTATAGGTGCTCCATGAGTTGAGATATATAATAAAAAAGTCCCATATGGTTTTACTTCGTTTACTTCTTTTTCTATTGTCTGTATAACATTCCTAAGAGTTGCATTTTTATCTTTTAGCACTATAGTATTATATCCTTGTTTTTTTAGAACTTCAGTAACTAAGTTTGCATCATTTGTTGGACCATCAAGCTTTGAAATCTTTGTATCTTCATATTCTCCTACCGCTATCACAACGGCTGTTTTTTCTTTTAATTCTTTAGCCTCCTTTAAACATTTTTTTTTCTTTTCTTTATGTGGAACTTCTTTCCTCTCTCTCTCAGGTGGTAAGTAAACAAAGGTTTTCTTCTCTTCAAAATATGGCGAGTATGAATAAGTTTTACATTCTTTAGGATTTCCAAGTATTAAATAAGATAGACATTTTTCAGCTGTTTTAGTTTTGATTACCGTAACTTTTGGGTCGTAGGCAGGAGAAACCTTCCCAACACCTGCTCGTGCCTGTGCAATCATGAAGGCTGATAAAAACTCATCATAATCCTTATACACCCCCCTTAGTTCAATTTTTTTGTCAGCTTCATTAAGTTGAATATCCCCCTTTTCAATTCCAGCAACTTTAAATGCTTTTTTAATATCATCAAACAAATTCTCTATCTCTATTTCGGCATAATCTTGTCCTAACAGAGGAGTTTTTAATCCCAAAATAATAATACCCATTAATAACAATGTTCCTATCTTATTTCCCAATCTACTTCTCCACTTGTTTTTTGCCCTAAAGCTATGACCTCTAACTTTAGCTTATATTTTCCCTTGATAGCCCCAGGACAGACAGGAAAGAGCCATGATATTGCGGTCTCTCCCTGAATTATGGGAACTAATTCTTCAAATGTTCCGAGGTAATCAAAGTTTCTATATAAATGAAATAGATATCTCACATTTACTGCCTTTTTAGGGTCAAAATCAAGTAAAGTGTGCTTTATGACTAACATAACATATTCATTTTCCTTGAAGATTGTCTTTGGTCTTAGCGAAGAATGATCTACTGTCTCAATTTTGTTTATTTGTAAAAGAGGGGGGCGATATGTTTTAGGTAATTCATAAGGACTTTTTGAAAGAAGTAAGTTATACTCATTAATTGCGTATACTACCGCTACCCCCATTCCTGCGATCGTGTAAAATACGCATCTTTCTTTAGCTTTGTCTTTATCTTTGTGAAGCATATTGTCAAGTAGACAAACAATTAAGCCTCCTCCCAAACCTTTAATAATATCTTTTGATGCTCGATCTATAAGAGCAATCTTAGGACTATTATTAAATAGGTCTTCACAACTATTAGAAAATCCGAATGACAACAAAGGGGTTGATAGAATTAAAAAATTACTAATCAAAAAACATAAGAATTTCTTTGCTATAAACATTTCACAACTTTGAAGATTTACTTATGCCTCAACTCTATTAATGCTACGATAGGTTTTGTATTTTTATTATGAACCTCTGAAATCGCAAAATTAGCTCCATCTTCAAACTTAATCAAATCTGCAGTAGAAGTAAGAATTATATCTCTACTGCTTACTCTTTTGGTTTCAATTTGTGATTTCAATCTATAACATACCGGAAGATAATTTGAAAATTCGTCATTATATTTGATAGACTGTTGGTCAGTATTATCTACAAGAACGATGTCTCTAACTGATGTATATTGTTTAAGAATTTGTTCCTCAACTTTGCAAGGATAAAACTCAAAAATTAATTTTTCTTTACCTTTAGTATTTATAAATTTAAAAGTTCCTTCATTAGGTGGTAATTGTGTCATCATAAAACCTTTTTTGATTATCCATGTTCCAAGATGATTAATTCGATTCTTAGGATTTATGTTATAAACCTTAACTACTCCTGGAACGTTAGTCTGAAATTTCACAATAAATTCATCTCCGGTTTTGAAACGATACTGTTGTGGATTGACCGAAATACCTTTACCATTTTCAAATTTAACAACCTCTATACTCAAACCGCTTGGAATTTTTACTATACTTTTCGTATCTTTCTTTGAATCTTTTTTAGTTGTTGGTGAGGAACTTTGTTTTTTATCAGTTTCTACTACAGAGCCTGCTGTAGTCATAAAAAGGTTTCGTGCACTAACCTTTTCATTTGAAAAGGGATAAGCTTTGCTTGAAAAAAATAAAATTAAGACTGCTAAATAAGTTAATACTTTCATTCTAACCCCCTTCTTTTGATTAATTACACTTCATCTCATTTTTTAAAACATTTTTTATGCCCTAAAGTTGTAGAGGTCAGGTCGCAAATTCATTAAGCCAGATAACATCTTCTTTTATTGTCTTCATTTCATGATTCTTACAGAAGCAAGCATCTTTGGCCTTCGGATTGCAGAGGACTGCCATATCTAATACCGTTATCATAGAACTTTCCTCCCTCTTAACGAGAGGTTCCAACCAACTACCTTCTTCGTGTACCAGTCAAGCACTATTGCCAGATATACCCAACCAACTGCCTCGAGGCTCTCTACCTTAGGATTTCTCCCTTGAGACTTCATCTTTTGTCCACTTAATACCCTCTCTTTCTATCTCTACAATTTGCTTGCCAGTAAGAAGCTTCTTTAGCCTCTCTATCTCTGCCTTGTAATAGGGCTAAAAACAAGGTTAACCTCTACAACTTTAGTGTATCAAGATATTATAATAAAAAATTATGTAACATCATTTTTAAAAAAGTCAAGAAGGTTGTTGTTTTTTTAGTAGTGTCTCATTAATTGTGTAAAGACTTGAGGGAAAGGGAAGGGTATGGTAGCTTCCCCAATGCTTAATAACCAAAACTACCAGAAAGGAGGGGAAGCTACCGTGAAAGAAAACTAAAACTTTAACAAAACAACCTATAGAAGAAATTCTAGACTTTTTTCAGCAAGAAGTCAACAATCTTATTAAAAACCTTTTAGAAAACCTTATGCTTGAAGAAAGAAGGATTTATTTAGAAGAGCAAGAAGACTATGCAAATGGTTTTTATACCAGAGATTTACTTTTCGTGTCTTCCTACTTCCTGAAAGAAGGAGGGCTGAAAAGCATTTCCCGATTAATAAAGGTGACTGAAGATGAAGTTAAAAAACTTATTTGTCTATTCGTCGAAATGAGGTAGCAAAGGAGCCAGTATATTTAGCTTTAGGGATAAAGCCTGATGGGAGAAGAGAGATACTTGGATTTTGGATATTTGGGTCTGAAGGGGAAAGTGCTAAGAATTGGGAATAAATTTTAAGATGGATATATAGACTAGAAAAAGCTAAAGTAAGATTAAAGGGAAGATGGGGTAAGATATACCCTATAATTAAGCTTTGAGATGGTAGCAAAAGAGATAAAGAAAAGGGAGAAGGTGGTAGAGGTATTTGCGGGGTAAGGGGTAGTGTTTTTATTGTCCTTTTTCTCTGACGTAGGCTCTAAACACTAATTTTCCTTTAATTAGGTAAAGGTTTTTTATACCTTTATACATTGTATATACATCTTTTTAAGTTTTTAAAATCTAAAAAAGGCTTTTTTTATATATTTAAAAATTTGGTGTGGTGTGGTGGTGTGGTGTGGTAGGATCAGGTGTTCCTTCTACACCTGATAAAAAGCCAGATATTACACAGGGGGGTGTTACGGAGAATTTTGATTGTGAAAAGTGCCGGGGGCGGGATTTGAACCCGCACGGGATTAGCTCCCACTGGATCCTGAATCCAGCGCGTCTGCCTATTCCGCCACCCCGGCTATTAAACAGCTATAAAAGGATATTTAGCAAGAAGTTCTTCTTCTGGAAGAGGTATTTCAAACAAAAATCCTTGTACGTAATCGCAACCAACCTGTTTTATTATATCAAACTGTTCTTGCGTTTCAACACCTTCTGCTAAGGTCTCTAAGCATAATCTTTTAGCTAAAAAGCTTATTACCTCAACTAGATCCCTATCCTTTTGGTTGTGGGCAATATCTTTGATAAAACTACGGTCTATTTTTATCAAATCAACAGGTAGTTCCCTAAGATAGCTTAACGCACAGTATCCAGTTCCAAAATCATCTATAGCAATCTTTATGTCTTTTTCTTTGATTTTATTTATCGTGTTTGTAGCATATTCTACGTCTTCTATAAAAACCCTTTCGGTAATTTCTATATTAACTTTCTTACCTTTAAATTGCAACAAAAATTTATCTATAAAACCCTCCCGACTAAAAGACCTACCAGAAATGTTTACTGAAATAGGAACCTTAAACTTCTTTGTTTTCTGGCTTATCTCTTCTAACATCCATTCCTCAAACTTTGGTAAAAATCGACTTTTTTCTAAATAATCTATAAATTGATAAGGGGTATAAACCATATTATCTACCTTTATTCTAACTAAAGCCTCAACCCCTGCCAAGGAAAGGTCTTTTGTTCTAAAATAAGGCTGATAATAAAAAACAAAAAGCCTTTCTTTTAAAGCCTTTTCTAAAAGATGGTCTAAGGAAACCAACTCCTGCGCTTTTAGTTCCATTACTGGATTAAAAAATTTTATCTCCCCTGCCCCGATTCTTTTAGCCTCAGTTAAAGAAAGAGAGGCCTTCTCGATAAGATCTTTTAAATTCTTACCATCTTTGGGATAAAAACTTACACCGATATTGGTAGATATGTTAAATATTTTATTATCATACTTAACATTGATTTCCTTAAGCTGGGAAAGTTTTTCTAATAAGTCTTGAATATCTCTATATTCTTCTTTAGGTAAAAAACAGGCAAACGAGTCGGCACCTATACGAGCTATTAAACCATTCTTTGGAAAAATAGCTTTTAGAAACTTTCCTACCTTCCTTAAGATTTCATCGCCAACCTTAAAACCATAAATCTGATTTAGATATGCAAAGTAAAAAATGTCTACAACAAACAAACATCCCTCGAATACTTTATCCAAAACTTGGGCAAACTTTTTCTCTAATCCTTCTAAGTTTAAAAGCCCTGTAAGGGGATCGTTTAAAGTAACCTGTTCTAATTTCTCGATTAAAGCCTTTTCACGACTAATGTCCCTTGCTATAAATAAGAACCTTCTTTCCTTTTCAGAAACATTTATCCCATATATTTTGGTTTCTAAAAATCTTTCATGCACCGGACAATATAAAACATCTGAAAACACTCCTTCTCCCTGGGATACAAATTGTAAAAACCTTTGGTAAAAATCATAATCAATTCCTTGGATAAATAAGTCTTTTACATTTTTTCTTAAAATTTCTTCAGTGGGAACTTCGCATAAGTTTGACATCGTCTCGTTAGCATAAAGTATATTTCCTTTTTCATCTAAAATCATTATCAACAAAGGAGATTTGATAAGCGCTTGAGAGATGATTATATTATTTTTGATCTCTTCTATCCTTTTTAAGGCAAACTCTATGTCTCCCTTTAGTTCTTTCAGAAGGTCTAAAGTCTCATCTGTGAAGAAATTTGGCTCTTTGACATAAAGGGCTAAAACACAATAAGGTTTATCTTCTTTACAAATAGGTATAGCTGCTACCGAAAGATATTGCCTCTTTAACGCTTCTTCTCTCCAAGGGGAAAAATTAGGGTCGATCCTTGTTTCAGGAATTATAGTTACCCTGTTTTCTCTTAGAGCTGTGCCTACTGGTCCTCTTCCTTCTGGGGCATCGTCCGTTACCAAAACTTTAATCCTTTCTAAATATCCTGCCTCATATCCGAAATAGTATTTAGGCTTGACAAAGCCTGTTTCCCATTGAGGAAAACCTATCCAAACAAACTGAAGACCTATTTTTTCTACTAAAGCTCTACATATTTTTTCAAAAACCTCTTCCTCTGTAAGTGATGAGGTAATGGTTTGATTAACCTCTCTTAGCATTAAGACTATGTTTTCCAGTCTTTTTTGTTTGGTAAAATCTATAAAAACTACAAAACCTGCGGGCTTTTCTTGATAAAGGATGGTATTAGCAAAAGTAAGGGTATGTCTTATCTCTCCGTTTTTTCTCAAGATTTTCATCTCATGATAAACTCTGGTAAACTTTTCTCCTTTTAACCTTCTTTCAACCACAGCCTTCAAAGGTTCTCTCTCTTCAGGAGGAAAGATTTCTAAAATATTCATGTTGTTTAATTCTTCTAAGGAATAACCGGTTAGTTCTAAGAAAAACTCATTAGCATAAACTATGTTTTCTTGATAGATTAACACCCCTATAGCAGGGGCGTTTAAGATAGCTTGAGCGATGTCTCTGAGATGAGCACATTCTTTGAGGTTTAGTTCTTGAACTTCCAACCTTTTCACCTTTTTTATCTCTTTTATAAAATTTTAAAACAAGAATCTAACAAAGTAAAGGATAATTTTTTTAAAATTTATTCCTCCAAAACCACCTCTTTAATAGGTCTTCTTGGGGGAGGGGGCGGTATTTTAGCAGGATATCCCATAGGGATAATAGCTACAGGCCTTACTTTGCTGTTTAAACCCAAAATTTTTCTTACTGCCTCTTCGTCAAAGGCTCCTACCCAACAGCTCCCAATGCCTAAGGAAGCTGCGGCTAAAAGCATGTTTTGGATAGCGGCTGCTGTATCTTGAAGGCAATATAGTTCTTCTCCTCTTTTCCCATACCGAGAGCTTGATACCCAAGGCAAAGCACATACAACGATAACCACAGGTGCTTGAGAGATAAAGGTTTGGTTTAAAGCAGAGATAGACAAAAGCTTTTTCACCTCTGGATCCCTTACTACCACAAAATACCAGGGTTGTAGATTACCTGCCGAGGGAGCCCAGATTCCTGCTTCTAAAATTAATTTTAAATACTCTTCTGGTATGGGGTCCTTTTTAAAAGACCGAATACTTCTTCGGTTTTTAATGACCTCAAGCACAGGGTTTAGTGCCATCAAAGGACCTCACTTTATTTAATTACAGCTTACATATTTACTTAAAAGTTGTAAAAAGGCGTTCGATGACTTAAAACCTACTATTCGTTCTATCACCTTACCTTCTGGGTTTAAAAGATAGGTTGTGGGCACTTTAGAAAAATCTGGAAAAAATTTGTTAACGTTAGCTGGAGCTAAGCCAACCTCATAGGTTAAGCTTTTAGAAGCAACAAGCTTAGGAAGAAGATAGCTTGATTCTCTATCTACCATAAGAGATACTACTTGGACCTTAGAATTAGGACAGGCCTTAGAAACCTTGTTTAGGGAATTTAATTCTATCATGCAAGAAGGACAGTAGCTGGCAAATAAATTAAGCAAAACATATCTTCCTTTATGGTTCGCTAAGCTTTGTTTTGCCCCTTGGTAAGTATAGTATTCAAAGTTAAGGGTAGAAGCATAAACGCAAGAAAAACTAATAAAAAACAAAAAAATCAAAATCAGCACCCACTTTTTAACCACCATCTTGAACCTCCTTCCTTTTTTCCTTTTTTTAAGTATTATACCATTTTAAATTAAAAAAACAAAAACTAAAGATTTAGCCTTTCTTTTATAAAAGCTAACAACCCTTCCACCCTTATCGAAAAATCCAAAAAAAACAGGTTCTCAGACCATGGTAGTTTTACTCCGTCTTTTAAGGTAGTTAGATAGGTTTCATAAGGGAATAGATTAAACCCTCGGTAGTTGTAGTGGTCTGGTAAGGGAATAAACCGCTTAATTTTAAGGCCTAAATGGTTTAAGATGTGTAAAAACTGTTGATTATCTCCAAGCCCGCAAAAGGCTATAAACTCCATCTCCTTTGGATTAACCACTTCCAACCTATGGTTTAAAATCTGCCAGTTTTCTCGATAAAGTTTAAACACCGGTTTTTGGTTAAAGCTAAAATCAAAGGGAGAGAGTTCTTGATAGGTAAGGATGAAGGCTGTAGCCCTTTTTAAGGCAGAAAAAGGTTCTCTTAGTTTTCCAAAGGGCAAAACCCGTTGAGATAAATCTTTCTTTTTTAAAAGCACGAAATCTATATCTCTAAAAAGCCTTCTGTGCTGAAAACCATCATCAAGAAGGATAAGGTTTGCCCCAAAATCTTTAATTGCCTTTTTTGCCCCTCTTACCCGGTCTTCATCAACTATGATCACCAGGTCTACTCCCTTTTTCTCAAAGACCTTAGCCAAAAGATAAGGCTCATCTCCTGCGTTTTCTATGTTTTGAACTACCTTTTTTTGATGGTAAACCAGCTGAAACCCTTTAGACCTTCTCTTATATCCTCTAGAAACTATAGCAACTTTCCTTAAGGAGGAAAGCTCCTCAGCAAGATATCTTACTAAGGAGGTCTTTCCGCTTCCCCCTACCGAGAGGTTTCCTACAGAAACAACCGGGGCCTCTACTTTAAATATTTTTAAAAACCCATGGTCATAAAGCCAGTTTCTTAATGTAATCAAGTAGAAATAAGGATTTAGAAGGTTTAGCATTTTTAATGAAAACTATTTCTCATTATTGGATTTCCATAAAAGGTCTTTAGCTCCCATAATAAAAAAGATGATACCACCTATTACAGCACTGAGGTATTGGCTAATTATCCTCAAAAGCATCGCAAAAATCCCTAAGGCTGAGGCATCTAAAAAATCTTTAAAAATTACTATCGCCCCCAACTCCCCTACCCCACTTCCTCCAGGTGTAGGACTTATAAAAATAGCGTAAAGCAACGGAAGTTGGTTAAAAAAAACCTCTAACAAACAGACTTTTTGATTAAAAGCCTTAACTAAAAAAATACCTACCATAAGAAAGGAAAGATACATTAAAAGGCTAAACAAAATAGCTAAAAAAAGCACCTTTTTATTTTCTTTTACAAAGAACTTACAGGTAAGTAAGTACTTAAAGAAATTAAATTTGATTTTAAACCAGAGACTTTCAGAGACGATACGATGCCTTTTTTTAAACAAAACTTTTACTATCACATAACCTAAACCACCGATCAGAAATATCACCCCAACTATTAACAAAAGTTGTAGCCCCTCTTCCGGATGGTTTAAGAGGTTGTGTATCATAAAAGGGAAAAATAAAAGATAAAAAACCAGCCCTGAAAATCCTTTAAGGGTTATAATGCTCATGATTTTAGGTATTTCGCCACCAACCCTTCTTAATGTATAAAAAGGCAAAAACTCACCACCAAGATGAGCAGGGGTGATGGTAGCCCCAAAGGTGCTAACTAAAGAAACCTGATACCCATACCAAAAAGAATACCTTAAACCTAAGGTCTTAGAAATTAGAAACACCCGCAGATTATCGAAAGTATGATAAGAAAAAAGCGATAAAAAAGAAAAAAACAAATGCTTTTTGTTTAAAGAAAAAAGAACCCCCTTTAAATTAGGAGGAATATGTCTAAAAAAAATATATAGAAAAGAGAAGCCTACTACCAAAAGGGTTAGAAAAATGCCGTAAACAATATTTTTATACATATAAAGTTATAAATATCAAAAGCTAACAATTTACAACCATCCATTTTATGCTATGATTATGTATTTATCATTTTACCCTTAAACTTCATTTTAGAAAGGGGGAAATTATGGAACGAAAGATCTTGTGGGCTCCTTGGAGAGGAGAATATGTATCTGGCAAAAAAGACCCAGGTTGTATCTTCTGTCCTCCTGAGGGAGAATTGCCAGACGAAGAAAGGCTCATACTTTATAGAGACCACCTGGTTTTGGTTATCATGAATAAGTTTCCTTACAACTCAGGCCATCTTTTGGTCTCTCCAAGGAGGCATGTAGCTGAATTAGAAGAGTTGACCTCTGAAGAAATAACCGCCATGATGAGAATGGCACAAGAGGCTATCAAAATACTAAAAGAGGTTTTCAAACCCCATGGTTTTAACGTAGGGTTTAACTTGGGTAAGGTCGCAGGGGCTGGATATCCTGACCATCTGCACCTACAAATCGTCCCAAGATGGGATGGAGATGTCAATTTTTTGGCAGTGCTTGACGAAATAAGGGTTATTTCTCAACATCTTTTAACCCAATACCACACTTTATTTCCCTATTTCCAAAAGATTAAACTTTAGTCCTCAACACCTAACAATAATCCTTGTTTTATTGCCTTTTTAACCCAATATAGAGAAAATTTGATGTTCTTGATTTTCCCAAACCAACTAATAAGGCTTCTTTGAAAATAGTTAAAAATAGGTATAATTTTTGATAAAACTGTTATAGTTAAAAGGGATAAAACCATTAGGTTGGAGGAAAAAATGCTTACTGTTCAAGCTAAAACAAAACTTGATTTTGAATTTAACGGGTATAAGTTTAATTTAAAACCTGGAGAAAAGCTTCTTTTTGCAAACGATGTTTTTAATCTTCTTCCTAAGAAAATTCAAACTAATTTTGAAAAAACCAATTCAGCCTTACCGCCTTTTTATGAGGGAGAAGATCTAAACGGAAAAACCCTTTTTGTGTTTATGCAAGGAGCCATAGGAGACGTGCTTTGCTCAACGGTAGCTTTGCGTGAAGTAAAAAAACGCTATCCAGAATGCAAGTTGTGGGTAAGCGTCTCAGGGAAGGCTCGCCCGATTTTAGAGAACCTTCCTTACATAGACAAGCTTCTTCCTCATCCTGCTCCTGTAAA
The DNA here is from genome assembly GCF_008630935.1 of Thermodesulfobacterium sp. TA1. Lineage (NCBI taxonomy): Bacteria > Pseudomonadati > Thermodesulfobacteriota > Thermodesulfobacteria > Thermodesulfobacteriales > Thermodesulfobacteriaceae > Thermodesulfobacterium > Thermodesulfobacterium sp. TA1. Next base: position 539,616 of record NZ_CP043908.1, on the reverse strand, counting down.
AGAAATCGTTAAAGCTAACTATATGGTTAAAGCAGTAGAAATGGTAAATGCCCCTCATTTTGACCACCTTAACCTGGTAGAATGGTTTTTATGGAAGTTTAGACTTTATTTCGCTGAGGATGAAACACCTGATGTTTGGGTTGACCAAGCGGTGGTTGAAGAAATGAAAAAAGTTTTTGAAGAAATAAAAAAAGTTTCAGGAAAAAATAAGGTCCTACTTTTTCATTACTTAGCTTCTTCTGTTCACAGAACCCTTCCTCCCAGACTGCTTAAAGAAATAGAAGACCTTATCTCTGAAGAGTTTGTGCCGGTAATTTGTAGCCTACCTGACGAAGATTTGACGGTTGAAGTAGCCCTTGACCTTTATGGAATAAAAGCAGCCAACCTTTCTGCTTTTATGCAAGATATAAGGTATTTAGTGGCTTCTGTTTATCTTGCTGACGCTGTTATTACGGCAGATACTTCTACTTTACACATAGCAGGAGGTCTGAAAAAACCTACGGTTTTTATAACCGGCCCTATTGAAGCTAAACTAAGGGCTGATACTTATAAAACGGTTATTCCTGTCCAACCTAATTATACCGGGAAAATTTGCAAGTCTCCTTGTGGGCTCCATGCTACTAATGAACCTTGTGCTGAGGCTAAGAGTAATCATCAATTTTACAGTCCTTGTATTGAAAGCATACCTCCCAAGGTTATCTATTTTGCTTTAAAAGATGCACTTTTAGCCTACCAAAAAGATTTTGAAAAACCTAAAAATTGCCCTTTATGTGGTTTTAACGGACCTTTTAGCCTTTTTGAAGTTATAAACCAGCATCGTATTTTTGAATGTCCAAGTTGTGGGCTTCAGTTTCCTTATCCTCCTAAGGCGATGGACTACGATAAGGCTTATGAAAAAGAGGTTGAAGACCTTTTAAGTTTTGGGTCCATAGATTATGATTGGGCCAAACAGGTAGAAAAGGATGAAATAAAAGAAAGGAAAAAATGGGAAAGGGTGCCAAGGTTTAACGTACTGCTTCCTATTTTAGAGGTTTTACCTAAGGGTAGACTTTTAGACGTGGGATGTTCAAGTGGTAATTTTATGTTGATTGCCAGAGCTAAAGGTTTTGATGTCTATGGTATGGATGCAAGCGATAAAGCGGTCGAACTTGCCAGAAAAAACTACAAGCTCAAAGTGGTTAAAGCTTTAACCTTTAAGGACCTTCCTCCAGATTTTCAAGGACCTTATAAAGTGATTACAGCTTTTGAAATCATAGAACACTTGGAAGAACCGTTTGTCTTTCTTAAAGAACTCTATGAACTTTTAGAAGATGGGGGTTTTGCTATCCTTAGTTGCCCTCCTTATTTTGCCTTCAGATACTTAGCAAACTCTTATTTAAAATATCAATGGTGGGGACATGACTATCCTCCACACCATTTAAATCGTTTCAAGCCCTGGACTTTATATTATGGTTTAAAACTTGCTGGGTTTGAGGAAGTAGTGGTTTTTACCGAACCTTTAATTACCGGCACTGTGCTTGAAGGAATAAATCCTCAGAGTGTTGAAGTTGAGACTGAAGATAACCAAAAGATAATCCTTTCGTCTGACTTGATAAAAAATCTTATTCTTGAAAACCTTAAACCTCTTTACCTCAATGCCCGTTATCTTGGAAACTTTCAGTATGCCATAGGGGTTAAAGGAAAAAGTGGGATTGACTGGGAAAAAATCTTACAAAGGGCAATTAGAATCTCTGCAGTAGACATAATGTGGAAAGACGATAAAAGATAAATCTATAAAAAAGGAGGTTTTCATGTTTACTCCGCCCCAACTTTTTAAAAATCCTATTATCCTTGAGCCAGAGGAACATAAAAACTTAAGGATTTTTAAACCCCTTAACTATAGCTTTATGTCTGGGGTAGAAATGATACCTTTGGGGTATTCAGAAATCCTTCCGGCTACAATCTATTATCCTGTATTTTTTGGTATGGCTGAAGGCTTTGTATTGCCTTTTGTCGTGCTTGGTGTTCAAGGGAAAAATCCTTATTTAACAAAAGAAGGTTTTTTTAAAATAGATTTTATCCCTAAGTTAGCTCAACTCTATCCCTTTGGCCTAGTTTACCTTAAGGAGGGTGAACAAGAAAACTTTTTGGTTGCCGTAGATGAAGAAAACACCTATACTGACGAAGGAGAGATTGTTTTTACAGAGAACGGAGAAGAAACCGCTTTTTTTTCTGAAATCAAACAAGAACTAACTCAATTTGCTTTAGACCTTAAAAAAGCTATGGAATTTGGCCAAAAAATCTTAGAAATAGGCTGTATAAACCAAACTTCCTTTGTGATGAACGGTCCTTTAGGGAGGGCTGAATTCAAAAACGTGCTTATCGCCAACATCGAAACTTTAAGGCGCCTTCAACCAGAAAAGCTTTATTATCTTAACACCGCAGGCTATTTGCCGGTCCTTTATGGAGCTTATTTTAGTATAAGAAACTTTAAAATCTTTGAACTTCTGTATGCACAAACCATAGAAATTTTTTAAAAATAAATCTTTATACTGGTTCTTTGGGGGTTTCTTTATGGAGTAAAGCTTTTTCTATTTCTTCAGCTATTTCTCTACAAGTTTTTTCAGGAGAAAAGGATTCTCTTATCGGTCTTCCTATAACCAAATAGTCCGCACCTGCAAGAACTGCTTCATAAGGGGTTACTACTCTGACTTGGTCATCCTTTTTTGCTCCTTCTAACCTGATACCAGGAACTACGGTAAAAAATTCAGGATATAGTTCCTTTACTTTGGAAACTTCCTTAGCTGAACAAACTATTCCATCGCAGCCTGCTTGATAAGCCAGTCTGGCTAATCTTAAGACTAAATCTTTAACCTCTCTTACTAACTCAGCGTTAAAACCTAATTCCATGAGGTCTGCCCTTTCAAGAGAGGTTAACACCGTAACCGCTACTATCCTTAAGTCGTTGTAAGCTACGCTTACAGCACTTCTCAAGCTTTCCAATCCAGAAAGTGCATGCACGGTTATCCAGTTAACCCCTAAATTTGAGGCCACTCTCACCGTCCTAAGAACGGTGTTAGGAATGTCGTTTAGTTTTAAATCTAAAAAAATCTTATTATCACTTCTCTTTTTAATCTCTTCGATTACCTTAGGGCCGCAACTGGTATAAAGCTCAAAACCAACCTTAAACACCCCTACCAAGTCTTTAAGCCTATCAACCCATCGTAAAGCTTCATCCATCCGGTCTACATCTAAAGGAAAAACTATTTTATCCTTTGGGTTCATCATGGTTTAACTCTCTTATTTGGTCCAAAAATTCAGAAATATCTTTAAATTCCTTATATACTGAAGCAAACCTTATGTAAGCTACCTTATCCCATCCTTTTAAAGCTTGCATCACTTTTTCTCCTAAATATTCAGAAGATACCTCTTTTTCCCCACGTTGAATAAGGTCAAGCTCAAGCTCGTTAACAAAACCTCTGATGGTTTCTTCACTTATAGACCTCTTGTGACAAGCTTTTCTTATGCCTGTAAGTAATTTCTCTCGATTGTACGGTTCTCTTCTCCCGTCTTTCTTAACGATCATAATGTCTAACTCAAGCTTTTCGTAAGTGGTAAACCTATAACCACAGTTGGTGCACTCTCTCCTTCTTCTTATGGTATATCCTTCTTCTATCACCCTTGAATCTATCACCTTAGTCTCTACCTCTTTACATCTCGGACATTTCATAAAGGTTATTATACTTTACTTTGGAATTTTTAAAATTAGCCAATGGTTACGTTAATTTAATAATTTTTGCCACAAAAAACCCTACGGCGTCTATCTTATGGGTATAATATCTTTTGGTGAGTTTTAAATCGGGATGATAGGGTTTACCTTCCCATTCAGTAACCCCTTCTTGATAAGGTAGCGGAGAGTTCCAGTCTATCAATTTAGCTTGTCTTTTTCTTAAAAGATAGTCTACTACCTCTTCGTTTTCTTTAGGGTTTATCGTGCAGGTGCTATAGACCAAAACCCCTCCTGGAGCCAAAAGGTCAAAAGCCCTTACCAACAAGCCTTTTTGTATAGACTGTAGGTTAGCTCTTCCCTGCCCTTTCTGATAAAGAATTTCCCCTTCTAACCCTACTCTGTATCTTCCTTCTCCAGAACATGGTGCATCAACCAATATCTTATTAAAAGGCACTCCAAAGGGAAACTGTTCTCCCCGGTAGCGGGTGGTAATGGCTGAAGCAACCCCAAGACGTTTTAGGTTAGCTACTAAGGCAGTCAGACGGTCTACCCTTTTGTCATTAGCCACCACAGTAGCTTTATCTTGAGTAAGGATAGCCATGAGACAGGTCTTACCCCCTGGAGCGGCACACAAATCAAGTATTAAATCGCCTGGTTTTGGCTCAAGGGCTATCACCGGAAGACTGCTTGCTAAGGTCATAGAATGAATAAGCCCCAAACTATATTCCTCTAAATTCCCTAAGGAAACCTCTTCGTTGTTAACCACCCTGTAAAAATAAGGGACCTCTTTAACCGGCTCAAAATGGATGTTTTGTTGTTTTAAAGCTGTTAAAAGCCGCTCCTTTTCTTCTAAAGTTTTAATTTTAAGAGTATTTATGCAAAAATACTGACGATGGTTTTTTTTTAAACATTCCAAAAACTCAAGATAATCAGGAATTAAGCCTTGATATTGAGCAAAATAATCTCTATGGTCTAAAGGCTCTTGTTTTTTACATTTTATCTTTCCCATTTAATAAAACCTCTTTTAACTCTGTATGATCTTTTACCACCAAGTCTGCTAACCTTAAGTGATGTTCTGGTAAGGTGGTAGTAATGGCTACACAAAAAAGGTTGGCTCCTTTAGCAGAAGTTACCCCAGCAGGTGAATTTTCTACTACCAAGGCCTGATTGAAATCTGCGTTTACGGCTTTTAACGCCTCTAAATAAGGGTCTGGATGGGGTTTTCTTTTCTTTATCCTGTCGCCTGTTAATACTACCGAGAAATAGGTATAAAAATTTTTAGGCAAAACTTCGTCTAAAATTTCTGCATGAGAGCTGGTAACCAGAGCTAAAATTTTTTTTTCTTTTCGTAAACTATCTAAAAGAGTTGGAACCTCAGGGAAAGGGTTAACCTTGGAAGCATAACGACTAAGAAAGATAGTCTTTTGTTTTTTAAAAAGGTCCTCAAAAAACTTTCGGTCGATGTTAAACCCTTTTTTTTGGAATATATCCCTTACTGTTTCAAATTCTATCGCCCCTTCATAAAGATAAACCTCTTCCTCTTTAAACTTTATTCCATATTCAGCCAAAGCCTCTATCCAGGCCTTAGCATGATAAGGCATACTGTCAATAAGGGTCCCGTCAAGGTCAAAAAATACAAAGGGCTTCATCTTTGCTCCTCTTTTATTCTTTCTTTAAAAATTTTTTGATATAGACCTCAAATTGTGATTGGTCTAAACCTTCAAGGTTTACCAACTTTTTAGGCTGAGTTTTTCCCTTAATGATTTTTATTTGTCCTTCTGATATTTTAAAAATTGTGCTTAAAAGCTGTTTTAAGGCTTCGTTAGCTTGATTGTTTTGTGGTTTAGCCCTAAGCTCTACCTCTAAAAAATTAGGGAGCTTATAACCTAAAACTCGGTCTTTCTTTTTTTCAGGATGAACCTTTACTTCTAAGACCATAGCAGAAGATTCTTTAAAAGATTAAATATCTAACCAACAAATATTGCATCAAATTTTGGATAAAATAAATCAAAAAAATCACGGCTATAGGACTTAAATCTAAACCAGCTATAGGAGGAATAATCCTTCTTGCTGGTGCAAGCACCGGCTCGGTCACCCTATATAAAAACCGCACCACCGGATGATAGGGATAAGGGTTCACCCAGGAGATGATGCACCTTGCGATGATTATCCAAACATAAACGCTGAGAAAAAGGTCTATCAACTGAAAAAGTGATTTTAGTAATACCCCTAACATTTATGATTCTTTCTCCTTTCGTTCTTTTTTTTCGTAGGCCTCTATAATCTGTTGAACTATAGGATGTCTGACTACATCCTTTTTAGTAAAATAAACGAAAGAAATACCTTGAATACCTTCGAGCACCTCTATTGCCTCAAGAAGACCTGATTTTTTAGGGTCTGGAAGGTCTATCTGGGTAACATCCCCGGTAATCACCGCTTTAGAATTTTGACCAAGACGAGTAAGAAACATCTTCATCTGCTCTGAAGTTGTGTTTTGAGCCTCATCCAAGATGATAAAAGCCTCATTTAGGGTCCTTCCTCTCATAAAAGCTAAGGGAGCAATCTCTATCGCCCCTTTCTGAAACAGTTTTACTACTTTATCAAAAGAAAGCATATCATAGAGTGCGTCATATAACGGTCTGAGATAAGGATTAACCTTTTCTGCAATATCCCCCGGTAAAAACCCAAGCTTTTCACCTGCTTCTACCGCAGGCCTTACCAAAATAATCCTGTTAACCTCACCCTTCATCAAGCAAGAAACTGCCATAGCCACCGCTAAATAGGTCTTTCCAGTGCCTGCTGGGCCTATACCAAAAACCACCTCAGACCTTCTTATAGCCTCTATATATTTTTTTTGAGTTATTCCTTTAGGAGTAATCACTTTTCTACCTGAAGTAACAAAAATGGTATCCAAAAAAATATCCTTAAGATTTGCCTTAGGATTCTCCAAAATAATCTTAGAGGCATACTCTACATCAGAAGGATAGATGGTATAACCTGATTTGACTAATCCATAAAGCTCACCTATAGCCTTTTCTGCAAGCTCAAGGTCTATAGGCTCTCCTTTAATAAAAATATGATTACCCTTCAGAGAAATCTGCACCCTAAAAAAACTCTCTAAAATCTTAAAGTTGCTACCCCTTTCTCCATAAAGGGTCCTAACGATAGGATAATCCTCTAACACCATTTCTTTGGTGCTTACTTCTGATTTTACCTCTTGTAAACTCATAAAAATACTACACCTCTTTTATAGAAATTTAGTTATTTAAATAATAGATAAAAAATCAAGATTTTCAAGTGCTAAAAATATTTTAAAGGAATTCTACCCTGTTTTTACCTTTAGATTTTGCTATATAAAGCGCTTCATCTGATATTTTAATAAGCTCTTCTAAAGACTTTTCTGGATAGCGATCTAAATTGGTTACACCAAAACTTGCAGTCACTTTTATACCCTCTACCTCAGAAGCTTGCAATTTTTCCCTTATCTCTTCTGCTTTGGCTATGGTTTGTTCAAGGTTAGCATGAGGCATCACAACCAAAAATTCTTCTCCTCCATATCTTACAGCATAGTCTGTCTTTCTTATACATGCTAAAATTATCTGAGCAAAGTTTTTAAGCACCTTGTCCCCGGTAAGATGACCGAAATTATCGTTTATTTTTTTAAAATTGTCTAAGTCTGTCATGATAAAACCCAACCCATACTTATATCTTTTAGCCTTTTCTAACTCCTTTTTCAAAAACTCGTCTACGACATTGCGGTTGTAAAGCCCGGTTAAAGGATCTATAAGATAAAGGCCTTTTAAATTTTGTAATTCTTCTTTTAAACGATCGATTATTTTCTTTTTAGTAATATGATTTAAAACTTTTATCAAAACCTCTTCTTCAAGAGGTGGCTTTACAATATAATCGTCTGCCCCTGCTTTAAAAAGTTCTATCTTCCTTACAGGGTTATCATAACCAGTTAAAACTATAATGGGAACATCACCTTTTGCTTGATTTTCTCTTATATTTCTTATCAAGTCTAACCCAGATTCTCCTTTATCCAAAATGAAATCTGTAATCACAAGGTCTATGTCGTTTTGTTCAAAAACTTCTAAAGCCTCCTCTACTGTGTTAACAGTAAAGATCTTTAGTTTAGTTTCTGCAAAAAGTTTGGTTAAAAAATTTATATATAGGTTGGTATATTCTAAATAAAGAATGCTTCCTTCCAAATTTTTCAGTTGGATAATCTTGGCAAAATCTCTTAAAACTTTAGGAAGTTTTTGACACAAATCTTTTTTTAAAATAACCTCAACTACACCCTTCTTTAAAGTCTTTTCTTTTAACTCTGGGTCATCTTCTGAAGTCAATAGAATTACAGGAATTTTTTTAGTTTTTGGGTTTTTTTCAAGGCCGTTTAATAAATCAAAAACATCTCCGTCTTCTAAAACATAAGAAGAAATTATCAAATCTGGAACTTCCGGATTGTTTAGCAAGTCTATGGCTTCTTTTATGTTAGAGACCAGATCTATCTTCTCAAAATAGTTTTTTAAAATATCTTCTACCACCTTTCTTAAAAAGGTTACCGGAATTACAACCAAAACCTTTCCTTTCATAAGTGTACCCTATAAATAAATTATGTTTTAAATTTGCTTAATTTAAATCTATACAAATTAAATTCATAGTGTCCCTTTTATTGTGTAAAAATTTTTCCGGGAAAGGCATGGTAGTTCCCCAATTCAATTTCATTAAACCCTCTTAACTTCCTTGAGTTTAACCTCTCATTCAGTTCTTTCAAGATTAAATATAACAACCTCTCAACAGAGCCTTCATCCGGAAATACTTCTATTACCTTTATCCTCCTTTTTATCTCTTTCGCTAACCTCTCAACCTGATTAGTTGTATAAATAAACTGCCTTATCTCTCTCGGATACCTCAAACAAAAAGGTTAATAATGCATACGCTTTATCCTCCCATTTCTTCACTACCTTAGGATATATCTTACCCCATCTTCCCCTTAATCTTAATATCCCCTCCTTAGCTCTTTCTTCTGTTTCTGCTCTATATATCCTTTTTAAATCTTCTGCAAATAAACCTCTATCTTTTGCCCGCACCTTATTTAAAGAATTCCTTACAGTATGTAATACACAAAGTTGCCATTCCGAAGCTGGATAAACCATCTTTATGGCATTTTCTATCCCAGGCAAATCATCCGTAATAAAAAGTTGAACTTTCTTTACCCCACGCCGATTTAACTCTCTTAAAGGTTTTCCCAATTCCTGGCACTCTCCCTGGCATACCCAAATATCCAAAATCCAAGTATCTCTCTTCTCCCATCAGGCTTTATCCCTAAAGCTAAATATACTGGCTCCTTTGCTACCTCATTTCGCCGAATAGACAAATAAGTTCTTTAACTTCATCTTCAGTCACCTTTATTAATCGGGAAATGCTTTTCAGCCCTCCTTTTTTCAGGAAGTAGGAAGACACGAAAACCACCATTCCTGACCCGGGGCACTTTTAAATCTTGGACCTTCCCATACTTTGTAAGTAAATCTCTTGTATAAAAACCGTTTGCATAGTCTTCTTGCTCTTCTAAATAAATCCTTCTTTCTTCAAGCATAAGGTTTTCTAAAAGGTTTTTAATAAGATTGTTGACTTCTTGCTGAAAAAAGTTTAGAATTTCTTCTATAGGTTGTTTTGTTAAAGTTTTAGTTTTTTCTTTCACGGTAGCTTCCCCTCCTTTCTGGTAGTTTTGGTTATTATGCATTGGGGAAGCTACCATACCCTTTGGGATTCTTCAAGGCTTTATACAATTAATCAAACACTACTATAAAATAAGCTATTGTATTAAAAATAGAGTTGTTTTTTTGCAAATTTATTTTATATTTTAAAGGTCTTAAAAAGACTATTTTAAAGATGGAGGAAGGGTTATGTCCAAGATTTGTGAAATTTGTGGAAGAAAGCCTCAGGCAGGAAACCAGATAAGCCATTCTGCTAAAAAATCTTCACGGTGGTGGTACCCTAACATTCAAAGTGTAAGAGTAAAACTGGAAAATGGACAGATTAAAAGGATGAAGGTTTGTACCCGTTGTTTAAAGGCAGGAAAAGTAAAAAAAGCGGTAAGTTAAACCAGTTTTCTTTCTACGGAAAGGACTCCATTTATCTTAAAAAGATTAGAAATAATTTTATCTAAATGTTCTTTGTTGTTAACCTCGATGTAAAAATCAAAAAAGGCTTTTTGGTCAGAGGTGGTTTTCACCTCTGCCTTTAGTATATTACTTTCTGAAGCAGCAATAACCGAAGAAATGTTTGCAAGCAATCCTTTACGGTCAGAACAAACTATAGATATATGCACAGGATAGTAGCGGTTTTCTATCTTTCCCCATCTTACCTCTATCAACCTTTCTGCGTCTAAATCTTTTAGGTTAGGGCAATCAGCCCGATGGACCGAAACACCTTTACCTCGAGTGATATAACCTATGATTTCATCTCCGGGAATAGGTCTACAACACTTAGCTAAATGAAAAAGCACATTATCTGCCCCGTCTACTACTACTACATCTTTTAGATTTTGGGCTAAAAGTTTTTCTACTAACCCTTCTTTAATTCCTAACTTCTCAACTTGCTCCTCTATCGAAAGGTCTGGTTGAGGTTCTTCTACCTTTTTGGTTTCTATATAATTTTTTAATATTTGCTTAGGGGTAATCTTTCCAGAGCCTATAAGAAAATAAAGATCTTCCATGTTTTTAATCTTAAACTCTTGAGGAATCTTGATCAGGTCTTCTTCTTTAAACAAAGAAAGATTTAACCCTTGTTTTTTGAACTCTTTGTTTAGCAGTTCTTTCCCTAATTCTACCAATTTTTGTCTTTCTTCTCGGTTTAACCATTGTTTTATCCTACTTTTTGCCCTTCCTGTAACCACTATCTTTAACCAATCTCTGCTGGGGGTCTGGTTGGGTGAAGTTTCGATTTTAACTACATCTCCTGTCTGAAGTTTGTAATCTAAAGACACAAGTTTATCGTTCACATAAGCTCTTACACATTTATTTCCCACCTCGGTATGAACTGCATAAGCGAAATCAAGAGGAGTAGCCCCTACAGGAAGGGTGATGATATCTCCTTTAGGGGTAAATACATAAATTTCATCAGGGAAAAAATCAAGCTTCAAAGATTCCAGAAACTCTCTTGGATTTTTAAGCTCTTTCTGTAGTTCTATAAGTTTACTCAACCATTCTAAATATTTGTACTGACCATGCTTTGAAGTAAAAACCCCTTCTTTGTATAAAAAATGAGCAGCTATTCCTTCATTAGCTATTTTATCCATGTATTCAGTTCTTATCTGTATCTCCACTTTCTTACTCTCTGGACCTAATACCGTAGTATGCAAACTTTGATACATATTAGGCTTAGGAAGGCTTATAAAATCTTTAAACCTCCCAGGAATAGGAGGCCAAAGAGAATGAACCAACCCCAAGGTTTTATAACACTCTTCTACCGTGTTTACAATAACCCTAAAACCTATAATATCATAAATCTGGTCTAAATCGTTTATGGTAAGGTTATATTTAAGTAATTTTTTGTAAATACTATAAAGGTGTTTTACCCTTCCTAAGACCCTACCTTTGATACCGTGTTTTTCTAAAAGGTCTGTTAAAAGGGTTTTAACCTTTTCTATATACTGTTGAGAGGCTTCTACCCTTTTCTCTACCTCTTGTTTTAGTCTACGATATTCTTCAGGATATAGATATTTAAAACTTAGATCTTCTAATTCATTTTTTACCCAGTCTATACCTAACCTACCAGCCAGAGGGGCATATATTTCAAGGGTCTCTCTAGCAATCCTTATTCTCTTATATTCTGGTTGATACTCTAAAGTGCGCATGTTATGAAGTCTGTCTGCTAACTTTACCAAAATGACCCTTAGGTCTTTTGACATCGCAAGAATAATCTTTCTTATGTTTTCTGCCTGCTTGGTAAGTTTATCAGTAGAGGTAGGTTTGTCTGCAGGATTAGGAAGGTTTTTAAGCTTGGTTACACCATCTACGATAAAGGCTACTTCTTCTCCAAATTCTTTTTTTATCTCCTCTAAAGTTATGCTACTATCCTCTACCGCATCATGTAATAACCCAGCAGCTATGGTAGGAAGGTCAAGCTTCATAAGGGCAAGAATATAGGCAACTTCCATAGGATGAGAAAGATAAGGATCTCCAGATTTCCTGACCTGACCTTCATGAACCTTAGCAGCCAAGAAGTAGGCCTTCTCTACCAAACGAGTATTACATCCCGGTAAATAACTCTGTATCTGATCTAAAATTTTGCTTAACGTAACCATGTTAATTAAATATATTAAACATGTTATGTTTTTTTACAAGCTGGGAAAAAAGCCTATAATTGATATTTTTTAAACCAAGAATTCCTTTATTTTAAGAAGAATTCCTTCAGTATCAAGACCATATTTAGAACGTAAAGTCTTTAGGTCTCCATGTTCTATAAATTTATCTGGAAGCCCTAATCTTTTTACCTGAATATCTTTTATCCCTTTATCCATAAATAATTCAACTACCGCTGAGCTAAAACCACCAATAAGGGTGTTTTCTTCGACCACAAGTACTTTTTTGGTTTTTTCAGCGGATAGCAAGATTAGTTCTTCGTCAAGGGGCTTAATAAACCTTGCGTTTAAAACCTCTACAGAAAGACCAAATTTTTCTGCTTCTAAAGCAGCTTTTAGGCTTGGATGGACCATATGACCTACGGCTATGATGGTTAAGTCTTTACCTGATTTTATTACTTCTCCTTTACCAAAAGGTATTTCTTTAAACTCCCAATCTAAGCTTACTCCAACCCCAGTTCCTCTTGGATATCTTATGGCTACAGGACCAGGATACTTTAATGCACTATAAAGCATATGCTGAAGCTCGTTTTCATCTTTTGGGGCCATAACTACTAAGTTAGGAATAAGCCTTAAGTAAGAAAGATCAAAAGCCCCATGATGGGTTGGGCCATCTTCTCCTACCAACCCTGCACGGTCTATCGCAAAAATTACTTTAACTTTATTTAAGGCTACATCATGGATTATCTGGTCAAAGGCCCTTTGTAAAAAGGTAGAATAGATTGCACAAACGGGAATAAAACCCTCTAAAGCTAAACCTGTGGCAAAGGTAACTGCATGTTGCTCACAAATACCCACATCAAAAAACCTTTTAGGGTATCTCTCAGAGAATTCTTTAAGGCCGGTCCCTGAACGCATCGCAGCGGTGATAGCTACCAATCTTGGTTCTATTTCTGCGAGCCTTAACATAGCTTTACCAAAAATTTCTGTATAAGAAGGAGGGGCATTAGAAGATTTTAAAGGTTTACCTGTCTTAACCTCAAAAGGCCCTATGCCATGAAAGGTTTCAGGGTCGGCTTCAGCATAAGGATAACCCTTTCCTTTCTTAGTGATAACATGTAATAAAACAGGACCTTTTAACGATTTTAGATTATTCATTATTTTTATCAAATCCTCTAAATCATGCCCATCAACCGGTCCTATATATTCAAAGTTTAAAGCAGTAAAAAGAGCCCCTGGAGTGATGGCTACTTTAAGAAGTTCTTCTCCTTTTTTAAGAAGGTTCAGTAAGTTTTCTCCACCTGGGATTTTATGGCTAATAGCCTCTATTTCTCTTTTAATAAATCGTACTAAATTTCCTGTAAGTCTTTTTGAGATAAAAGAGGAAAGGGCTCCTACATTAGGAGCAATAGACATCTCATTATCATTAAGCACTACCAAAAGGTCTTCCTTCGAAAATCCTGCGTTGTTTAATCCCTCAAAGGCTAAACCTGCGGTGATAGACCCATCTCCTATAACGATAATTACCTTGCCTTTTTCTTGTTTAAGTCGTAAGGCTGTTGCTATCCCAAGACCCGCAGAAATAGAAGTGCTACTATGCCCTGTATCAAGAATATCATGAGGACTTTCTGACCTTTTAGGAAAACCCGCTATACCTCCGTACTGTCTCAAAGTAGGAAAAAAGTCTCTTCTTCCGGTTATAAGCTTATGAGTATAACATTGATGTCCCACATCCCAGATGATTTTATCTTGAGGAGAATTAAATACATAATGTAAGGCTAAGGTCAATTCTACTACCCCTAAATTAGGGGCCACATGGCCTCCATTTTTAGAGGTAACCTCCAAAATATATTCCCTTATCTCTTGACTCAGAGCCTTTAAGTGAGATAGCTTAAGTTTCTTTAAATCTTGAGGAGAATTTATCTTTTTTAAAAACTTCATCAATACACCCTGTTTAAAACAAATTCAGCTATAGCCCTTAAAGGTTGAGCCTTTTCTCCTAAAACCTCTAAAGATGAGATGGCTTTTTGCGTATGTATTTCTGCAAGGTCCTTGGTTTTTTCAAGCCCCAAGGTAGAGGGATAGGTAAGTTTTTGTTTTTTTATATCAGAAAAGGTCTTTTTACCCAAATTTTTTTCGTCCCCTATAATGTCTAAAAGGTCATCTACTATCTGAAAGGCCATCCCAAGATGTTTACCATAAGACTTTAAAGCTTGCAACTCCTTTTTTTTAGCCTTTGCCAACAAAGCTCCTGCTAACAACGAGGCTTCGATAAGTTTTACGGTTTTATTAAGATGGATCCATTTTAGCACCTTCAATCCTGCCTTCTTACCTTCCATCAAAAGATCAGCCATTTGACCTCCTACCATTCCTTCAAGACCTACTGCCTGAGAAACCAAATGAACTGCCTTTAAAAGACGAATTTTGTTCACTCGTTTTACCTGCTCAGGATGGGTAAAAAACCAAAAAGCCAAACTTTGCAACCCGTCTCCAGCTAAGATGGCGGTTGCTTCATCAAAGGCTTTATGACAAGAAGGTTTTCCTCTTCTAAAATCGTCGTCATCCATAGCAGGAAGGTCGTCGTGAATTAAAGAATAAGTATGAAGACATTCAATCCCAGCAGCAAAAAAAACTACATCTTCATCCCTTCCTCCTACTGCTTCACAACCCGCTAAACATAAAACAGGACGAATTCTCTTCCCCCCTGCAGAAAGACTATAGAAAGCAGCCTCGATTACACGACTACCATACCCTTTAGGCTTAGGAAAAAATTCAGTTAAAACCTTTTCTACCTTCTCGGCCTTTTCTTTAAGATATGCCAAAATATCAAATTCTTTAATTTCCATCTTTTAAAATCTCTGAAGCCCTCTCTAAGGTTTCAAGGTTAAACCCTTTTTCATCTTTAAGGATAACTTCTACTTTAGCCCTGGCTTTTTTAAGCTTTTCTTCACAAAACCGTATTAAAAACATCCCCCTTTCATAAAGCTCTATAGCTTTTTCTAAATCAAGGTTTTTATTTTCTAATTGCTTTAGGATCTGCTCTATTTCGTTTAAAGCCTCTTCAAAACTTAATTCTCTCTCCATCTTTTCTATACCTCATCCTGAATTCTTAACACCTTAACTATCAAACTTCCTTTACTAAGTTTTATTTCTAAAGGTTCGTTAACTTCCACCTCTTTAGCAGATTTTACCACTTTCTTAGTATCCACCTTTCTTACTATACTATAGCCTCTTTCTAAAATATTTAAAGGTGAAAGAGAACGAAGAAGATTTTTAAAATTAGTTACTTTATTTTCGTAGGTCTTAAGGTAATTTTCAAGGCTTAAATCAAGAAACTGCCTATAGGTTTGCAGACGCTCAAACTCTATCTGCAAGATTTCCTTTGGATGGTGTCGTTTTAACGCACCTTTAAGCTCAAAAATCCTTTTTTCTTGGAAATCTAAAAAACGATTAAATATGAGTTCTAACTTATTTGACCTATTTTTTAAAAAATTTTCTAAATGGTACACGGTTTTTAACGGGCTTTTTTCGGTTAAGTCTAACCTTACCTGATAGAGGCTGTTTTGTTTTCTTGAAAGGATTATATCTAAAAACTGCTTCAACTTCTTCTTATACAACCCAAGTTTTTCAAGCCATTTAACTTTATCAGGAATAACCTCTTGAGCAGCAGCCGAAGGGGTAGGACAACGTTTGTCTGCTATCATATCACAAATAGTGTAATCTCTCTCATGGCCTACCGCAGAAACTACAGGTATTTTTGAAGCTCTAATCCCTAACACCACCTCTTCTGTATTAAACGGAGCAAGGTCTTCAGCAGACCCTCCCCCTCTGGTAATAAAAATGATGTCTACATCACTAAAGTATTCGTTTATATCTTTTATAGCCTGAACGATTTCTTTTTCTGCACCTTCTCCTTGCACCCTTGATGGATAGATCAAAACTTGTAATTCCCATCTTTCAGAAACGATTTTTAAGAAATCTTGCAGGGCAGCCCCAAAAAGAGAAGTAATTACTGCTATTTTTTGCGGATAAGGTGGTAAAGACCTTTTGTTGTTAGGATCAAACCAATGATGATATTTTTGGATTAATTGTTCTTTTCTAAGCTCAATAAGCCCTTTACCTATAGGTTCTACCCTTCTTACGATAAGATAGACCTCTCCGGTCTTAGGATAAAAATTTAACTTACCCCAACATAAGACTTTAAGCCCGTTTTTTAGATAAGAAAATATCTCTCCGTTTTTCTGGCCGTTAAAAATGATAGCCTTGATACCAGCATCTTCTTCGGTAAGATTGAAGTAAACATTACCGTTTTGAGCATACCTAAGATTGGTAATCTCTCCTTCTACCCACAATAAAGAAAAACCCTCTTCTATCAGCGTTTTAACCTTTTGAGTAATTTCCTTTACCGTAAAACAATTCTTCTCTAAACTATCGACTGTTTGACTAGTCTCCAACTCAAGGTTTTGCCCCATAGTTTATTAAATTAACACAATTTTTAAGTTTTACATCAAAGAATCTTTAAATGAAAAAATTGCTCTTAGTTTAAATGGTCTTGAAATTAGTTATCAGGTTCATGCCTAAATATAGGCTTCCTTAGATAATACTTCTTCTCACAAAAGAGCTTGTTTACATATGGGTGACAAGCCCATAGACCATTTGACGTTGAAAAAAACTAAAAAAACTCTATTATTTAATACATGAAAAACCTTATATTTTATCGTTCTTTAAACTCCTTTTTAAAACAAAAATTTGGCGAAAAAGTAAAAAAAATTCCGTTAGATGCAGGGCTTAGTTGTCCAAACCGTGATGGAACTAAAGGATACGGAGGATGTATTTACTGTGATAGTAAAGGTTCTGGAACAGGGCTTTATGCAGAAGGGAGAACCTTAGAAAAACAAGTATTGTATTTTCTTAATATATATAAACCTAAAGGTTTTAACAAATTCATCGCCTATTTTCAGTCCTTTAGTAATACCTATGCAGACCCTGAAACCCTTAAAAACCTTTATGATATAGTTTTTTTAGACCGCTCAATCGTTGGACTTGCCATCGGAACCAGACCTGATTGTATTTCTCAAGAGGTAGTAGAGCTTCTCCTCGGTTATGTAAACTTAGGTTATTATGTATGGGTTGAGCTTGGGTTACAAACCATACATAATGAAACCTTAAAAAAAATAAACCGAGGCCATACTTTTGAAGACTTTTTAGAAGCTTATCAACTATTAAAAAAGTTTGGTCTCCCGGTGGTGGTACATATCATCTTTGGTTTGCCAGGAGAAACCAGAGAAATGATGTTAGAGACCGTTAAAACCCTGGCTAAACTACAGATTGATGGTATTAAATTTCATGCTTTATACATACCTAAGGGTTCTCAACTTGAGGTCCTATATCATCAAAAGCAAATTACACCTTTGGACAAAGAAGAATATGTCTCTTTGGTAGCAGAGGCCCTAACCTATCTACCTGAAAATACGGTTATCCATAGACTCTGCTCAGAGGCTCGCAAAGAAGATTTGGTAGCCCCCTTATGGGTTGCAGAAAAAAGAGAGGTGGTAGCTCTAATCCAAAAGTTTATGCAAGCTCATCAGCTTTACCAAGGGAAAAACTATAATTCTTAGTCTCTATTTACGTTTTATTTGCAGGTTGTTGATTATTGCCTTAACCCCAGGCACACTTTTAGCTATTTCTACCGCCTTAGCCTTCTGATATTCGTTTTCTACTATACCGGTAAGGGTTACCACTCCGTTTACCGTATCTACATCTATAGAAAGGGCTTTTATATCCTTATCTTCTATCAATTTAAGTTTAACTTGAGAGGTTATTTTAGCATCATCTATCTGGGTGCCTATGCTTCTTGGGTCAGTAGCAGCTTTATATCCAACCGCCGCCCCACCACCCACTAAAACCCATCCACAGCCAACAAGGTTAAAACCTAACCCTAAAACCGCTAAAAATAACCCTAACTTTTTTAGGTTTTGACTAAAGATTCCTTGATTTTTTCCGATTTTATTTTTAAAATAAAAATAATTACCCATAGGAGCCTCCATTATGAAGATAGAAAACAAACACTTAACCGTTTCTAATTTTACCATAAAACCTGAAAAAACTGAAGAGAGAGTGAAGGGCTTTGAAGAGCACCTTAAGATAGCCCTTTCTGAGCTGGAAAAAGAGGAATTTATCCAAAAAACCCAAGAAGAAAAAACAACCCTTGCTTTAAACAAATTAGAAGAAACGTTAGCCGTTTTAGAACACTTTATTAACAGCCCGGTTTCTCTTTCTAAAGCTGAAACTGTTGGGGACTTTTTACTTTCTCAAGCCTTAGAGATAGATAAAATCGTCTCTTCTCTTCCTGAGTCTTTTACCAAAAATTTTATCAAAGATTGGGCTTTTCTTCTTGGGGTTGAGGCCCAAAAGATAAAACAAGGCTTTTATTCTTAGAATTTTTCTTTTAAAGTAAGGTCTAGAAGTTTTTGTATTAAACCTTCAAAGGAATAGCCCGCCACTTTAGCAGCAAGAGGTAAAAGGCTGGTTTCTGTCATACCTGGAATGGTATTGGTTTCCAAAACATAGATTTCTTCGTCTTTTATTATCATGTCTGTTCTGCTGTAATGTCTTATCTTTAAAGCTTTGTGGGCTTTAAGTCCGTATTCTTGGGCTTTTTTGGTCAAATTTTCCCCTATAGGTGCAGGACAAATTTCTTCTGCCAACCCTGGAGTATATTTAGTGGTATAATCAAAGGTTTCAGAGGCTTTAGGAACGATTTCTACTACCGGTAAAGGCTCTTCGTCTAAAATACCAACGGTGATTTCCCTTCCTTTTAGGTACTGCTCTACCAATACTTCTTTATCGATAGCATAGGCTTTTTCTAAAGCCTGAGGCAATTCACTTTCTTGTTTTGCTATGGTTAGACCTATGCTTGAACCTTGGGTTGCTGGTTTTACTACCAAAGGATAACCCAAGGTTTTAGCCCAGGCCTTTACCTTTTCCAGCCCATCTTCCGGAGTAAACACCTGACCCTCTGGCACCTTAAGTCCTGCTAACCGATAAAGTTCCTTGGCAATTCCTTTATGCATGGCAAGAGCACTGCCAAGGACCCCTGCTCCTTGATAAGGAAGGCCTATAGAGTCTAAAAAACCCTGAAGGGTCCCGTCTTCTCCTCCAGGACCATGCATTACCAAAAAAGCGCAATCAAACTCTTTAGCCCTTTTGGCTAATTCAAAAAGGTCGGTTGCTGGGTCAAAAAACTCATATTTATGTCCTAAGGCCTCAAGTGCCTTTTTTACTGCTTGAGCCCCTTTAAGTGAAACCTCTCTTTCAGAGGACTTCCCTCCTGCAAGTAGAGCAACCCTTAAAACAGGCCTCGAAGACATCCCTTACCTCCTTACTAAACTTTTCTAACTCTAAAAGTTTATCAGGTCCAAAACTTAACCCTTTAAAAATCCTGTTTTCTACTACGTAAGAAATCTTTTCTAAAAAATGAATCCTTATTTGAGACCTTAAGGTCTTTCCATATCTTTTTTTAAGGTCAGAAAATCTCTCTTCAAGACCTACTATCTCTTCGTGTTTTACCCTTTTATCTGTATAGTAAACGATTTCTTCTTCATTAACAGGACCTTTTAGAGTGTTTAAATCTAAATATACATGAGCTTTTATAATAGAAGCTACTTCTGGATATCCTAAATTTTTTAAAAGACTATAACCTGCTAACGCATGATTAACCCCTTTTATGATGGCTTCGTATTTTTTTATATCATGTAATAACGCCCCTACCACCAGTAGAGGAACGTTAAGCTCTAAATTGGTCTCTTTTTTTAGTTTGCATCCTAAGTAAAGTGAAGCCAGGGCTACTTTCTCAGAATGCCTGATGATATGAGCAGGAACTCCTTCTTTTTTCAACAAATAATAACAATCGTTTATAGAAAGCATTTTATCGATCAACCTAAAAATTTCAGCCAAAAAAGGTAGATAGGTGAGGCCACCAACACCCCATCAATTCTGTCAAGAAGGCCTCCATGCCCCCAAATAATCTTACCAGAATCCTTTTTACCTACCATTCTTTTAAAGGCAGATTCCAAAAGGTCTCCAACCACAGCACCCAAAACCAAAACCAAACTTGTTAAAAGATTTAACTCAAAACTAAAAATTTTAAAGAGTTGATTACAGAGAATCCCTACTAAAATGCCTGCTAAAACCCCTCCCCAAAATCCTTCCCAGGTCTTTTTAGGAGAAAGTTTAGGCACAAGAGTCCTTTTCCCTAAAAGCTTCCCTACTATATAAGCCCCTGTATCATTAGCAAAAACTACTGAAAAAAAATAGACTAAATGTTCTCTGCTAAAACCAGACAAAAACTCTAAAAAAGGATAAAGCCCTACCCCAAGGTAAAACAAACCTAAAACCCCAGGAAAAAAACTTTTAGCAAAACTATCTTTTTCGTAATTTTTAAGAAAAGGTAAAAAAGGAAAAACTAAAAAGGCATAAAAACTTAATAAAGGATTTTTTAGCCCATAAAAACCTATAAACGCAAGGCTCCAAAGAACTGATAGACCTAAAAACCAACGAAAATTTAAATCGTAAAGTTTTATCCATTCGTAAAGACAAACCAAACCAGATACCCAAACCAAGGTTATAAGAAGAAACTTAGGACCTTTCATCAATAAGAACACAAGAAGAGGAAAAAGGAGTAAGGCAGTGACCACTCGTTTAAAATTCATAAACCTTACCAAACCGCCTTTCTCTCTGTTGATAAGAGTAAAGGGCTTTTAAATATTCTTCTTCGTTAAATTCAGGCCAATAAACCGGGGTAAAATAAAGTTCAGTATAAGCCGTCTGAAAAAGCAAAAAGTTAGAGAGCCTTTCTTCTCCGCTTGTGCGAATAAGCAAGTCTGGGTCAGGGATATCTTGAGTATAAAGGTGCTTTCTAAACACCTCCTCATCTATCTTTTCTGGGTCTAATAAGCCTTGTTTTGCTTTTTGAGCTATCTCTTTTACGGCTTTTAAAATCTCATCCCTCCCCCCATAACTTAAGGCTAAACATAAATTAAGTCTTGAGTTATGTTTGGTCTCTTCCTCTACCTCTGCTATAAGATTTCTTAGGTCTTCAGAAAGGTCTTTTCTATCGCCTATTACCTTTAATCGAATACCTTTTTCCAGCAAAAAAGGCCTTTCTTTTTGAAGATATATCCTAAAAAGCTCCCAGATACCTTCTACTTCTTCCTTAGGGCGTCCCCAATTTTCTTTAGAAAAGGCAAAAAGAGTAAGATAAGGAATGTTTAGTTCATAAGTTTTTTCTATGATTTTTTTAGCGGTTTCTGCCCCTACTTTATGACCATAAATCCGAGGCAACCCGTGTTTTTTAGCCCATCTACCATTACCATCCATGATGATGGCCACATGCTGAGGAAGTTTAGAAAAATCCAAAGAAAATGAACAAGAAGACATCGGTTTTATACAGAAAGGATTTCTTTTTCTTTTTCCTTTAAATGGGTATCTACCTTTTTGATATAATCGTCGGTAAGTTTTTGCACCTTTTTCTCAAGCTGATTGTAGTCGTCCTCAGAGATTTCTCCCTTCTTCTTGGCGGCTTTAAACTTTTCAAGCACATCTCTACGAATGTTTCTTATAGCGATACGAGCCTCTTCAGCTAATTTATTGACTATTTTTACCAACTCTTTCCTTCTCTCTTCAGTAAGAGGTGGCATCACTAACTTAATGGTTTTTCCGTCAGAAGTGGGGTTGATACCTAAGTCAGATTTTTGTATAGCCTTTTCTACCTCTTTTACTAAACTTGCATCCCAAGGCTGAATCACTATAGTCTTCCCCTCAATAATGTTTACGGTTGCTATTTGAGGGATAGCCATCTTTGTACCATAGCAATCCACTTTAATACCCTCTAACAAAGCTATAGAAGCCCTGGAAGTCCTTATATGGGAAAATTCTTCTTTTAAGTTTTTAACTGCCTTTTCCATTCTGTTTTTTGCATCATCTAAAGCTTGGTTCACAAACCTCACCTCCCCTTAAGCTTTTATGTAAGTTCCCACCTTTTCTCCTAAAACAGCTTTTTTAATATTACCATAGTCTAACAAGTTAAACACCAAAATAGGAAGTTTGTAATCTCTGGCTAAAGAAAAAGCAGTAGCATCCATTACTTTAAGCCTTCTTTGTAAGGCTTCATCAAAGGTAAGCTCATCAAATTTTTGTGCGTCAAGATGTTTTTTTGGGTCTTTATCATAAACCCCATCAACTTTGGTTGCCTTAAAAAGAACCTCACACTTAAGCTCAAGTGCTCTTAACACTGCCGCTGTATCGGTGGTAAAGAAAGGATTACCTGTACCACATGCAAGGATAAGCACCCTACCTTTTTCTAAATGTCTGATAGCTTTTTCTCTTATGTAAGGCTCTGCGACCTCGATAACCTCAAGGGCAGACATTACCCTGCAGGGCACTCCTTGAGCTTCTATAGCATCCTGCAGGGCTAAGGCATTGATAAGGGTAGCAAGCATACCCATATAGTCTGCACGAGCCCTGTCCATCCCTTGTTTTTCTCCAGCTACTCCTCTAAAGATGTTTCCGCCTCCAATAACTATCCCTATCTCAAGCCCATACTGATAAGTCTCTTTTAACTCTTCTGCTATTTGGGTAATTACCTTAGCGTCAATACCAAAGGCTCTACCTCCAAGAAGAGCCTCTCCTGAAATCTTAAGGAGTATCCTTTTATACTTTAAATCAACCACCTTATTCCCCTACCTGAAATCTAGCAAACCTCTTGATAACTATTCTTTCTCCTGTTTTAGCTATCAACTCGTTTAAAAGGTCTTGAATGGTAACCTCAGGGTTCTTAATAAATGGCTGTTCTAAAAGAACATTCTCTTTATAAAATTTTTCCATTTTACCCTCTACGATCTTAGGAATAACGTTTTCAGGCTTTCCACTTTCTCTTACCTGTTCTTCATAA
This sequence comes from Thermodesulfobacterium sp. TA1, assembly GCF_008630935.1. Lineage (NCBI taxonomy): Bacteria > Pseudomonadati > Thermodesulfobacteriota > Thermodesulfobacteria > Thermodesulfobacteriales > Thermodesulfobacteriaceae > Thermodesulfobacterium > Thermodesulfobacterium sp. TA1. Next base: position 516,648 of record NZ_CP043908.1, on the reverse strand, counting down.
ATTTTCTTTTCTCTTTCTACGACCTCTTGAGGCACCTCTTCTCTGGTAACTGCTACAGGGTTGGTAGCTGCAATCTGCATGGCTACATCATGGGCAAACTGCTGAAACTCCTCAGTCCTAGCCACAAAGTCGGTCTCACAGTTTACCTCAACAAGAACTCCGATTTTTTTGTTGCTGTGAATATAAGCGGCTACTACCCCTTCGCTGGTAGCTTTCCCCGCTCTTTTAGCTGCGATAGCAAGCCCCTTTTTCCTTAAAATGTCTACTGCCTTTTCTATATCCCCTCCTGCCTCTTCTAAGGCTTTTTTACAATCAGAAAAACCCGCAGCCGTTCTTTCTCTGAGCTGTTTTATAAGGTCTACACTAATCTGAGCCATCTTGTAAAACCTCCTTTTCTTTTAGTCTATGTTTTTAGCAAGATCTTCAAGTTCGGTTTCTTTCTTTTCTTCGGCAAGGATCTCCTCTAAAATAGCCTCAGCCGTAGCCTCTTCATCCTTCTTTAAAAACTCTTCCTCTAAACTCAATTCTTTATCCGATTCAGCCGTCACTCTTTCTTTATAAATCTCTAACCCTTCCAAACAAGCATCGGCAATTTTTCCGGTAATAAGCTTTACTGCCCTTATAGCGTCGTCATTACCAGGGATGATGTAGTCGATTAAGTCTGGGTCGCAGTTGGTATCAACGATAGCTACGATAGGTATACCCAACTTTCTTGCCTCTTTAACCGCAATCTCCTCATGCACTGGATCCACCACAAACAACGCCTGAGGAAGGGTTTCCATCTCTTTAATACCCCTTAAATTCCTGTCAAGTTTGTTTTTCAAACGTTCAAGCCTTAACCTCTCTTTTTTAGGGAACCTTTCTATAGTTCCGTCTTCAAACCAAGACTCAATCCTTTTTAATTTTTCTACACTCTGCCTTATAGTCCTAAAGTTAGTAAGGGTGCCACCCAGCCAGCGGTAATCCACATAATACATTCCGCATCTTTCCGCCTCTTCTCTGATGGTGTCTTGAGCTTGCTTTTTAGTCCCTACAAAAAGAAGCTTTCCCCCTTCAGCTACCAAGTTTACCACAAACTCGTAAGCAATCTCAAAATACTTAAGGGTTTGCTGAAGGTCGATGATGTGGATTCCGTTTCTCTCCCCAAAGATAAAAGGTTTCATCTTTGGGTTCCAACGACGGGTCTGGTGCCCAAAATGGACACCTGCTTCTAACAGCTGTTTCATCGTAATGTGGGCCATCTCTAAACTCCTCCTTTTGGGGTTTTAGCTTCCGTCTAAGGTGGTGTGAAAAACTCAAGACCCCGTTAACATAAAAACGGGGCACCCCAACCCTTAGACGTGCTTTTTTTACGCATTTTTCTAATTAAAACATAGATTTATATTTTTTCAACTAAACAAAAAAAACTTAGGGGTTCCAACGACAAAACTGGTTTAAGATTTGAAGACCTGGCTTTCCGCTTTTCTCAGGATGAAACTGTAAAGCTACTAAATTTTTATAAGCTATGGCCGAGGGGAAATAAATACCATGAAAGGTTATCCCATATATTATCTCTTCTTCTTCTGGCACTATATAATAGCTGTGAACAAAATAATATTCGTATTCTGGGTCAAGTCCCTGGAAAACAGGATGAGGTTTTTGCCAAACTACCTGGTTCCAACCCATATGAGGCACTTTAAGTTTTTCCTCTTCAAAAACAAGAGGTTCAGGAAACCTCTTTACCTTACCCTTTAATATACCTAAAGTTTTTGTTCCTCCATCCTCTTCGCTTTCTTCAAAAATCACCTGTGTACCAAGACAAATCCCTAAAATAGGCACCCCTCTTAAAAAAGCCTCTTTTAAAAACTCGTCTAAACCTGTCTCTTTTAAACTATCCATAGCGCTTTTAGCTGCCCCAACCCCAGGGAAAATAATCCTTTCTGCCTTTTTAAGCTCCTCTGGCTTGTGAGAAATAATCCATTTATACCCAAAAAAAGAAAGAGCTCTGGCTACACTGGTAAGGTTGCCAGCCTTGTAATCTACTATTCCTATCATAACCTTTCCACCTCTCTTTTAAACTCTCGCAGTTCCTCTTTGGTAGCCACCTTTTCTAACCCAAGCCCCAATCTCTTCAAATCAGCTTCAAACCTTTTTAAAAGCCTTTTTAGCTTTCTTCTTAAAACTCCATCTTTAAATTCCTCCTCTAATCCAGAATTTTTAATAAAATTTTTCAATCTTCTTACGTTAACAGCCGCTCGAGAAATGCCCCGATAAAAAGGCTTGGCTATAAACTCAGCAGTAAGGTCTCGCTCTATAATAACTAAATACCGCTCTATTACCGATTTTTTTAAGGCTTTAAGCTCTTCTTGGGTAAGACTTAGGCCTAACCCTTCAGGAGGAGGAGAAGTGAGATAAAAAAAACAATTCCAAAAACATACCTCAGGGATTTCCCCTCCCTCATAAAGAATAAACTCTACTTCCTGTAAAACCTCTTGCCTTATAACCATCTGGTTAATCTTCCCTTCCTATCAAGCTCTTTAATTCCTCTATAGGCGGAAGGTCTTTAAGAGATTTTAAACCAAAATACTCTAAAAAAAAGGGAGTAGTCCCGTAAAGAAGAGGTCTTCCTGGGACGTCTTTTCTACCAACCACTCTGATAAAGTTATTCTCAAGTAACGTTCTAATAGAAGCCCCTACATCCACCCCTCCTCTTTTGGCAGAAATTTCAGCCCTGGTAATCGGCTGAAAATAAGCTATTATCGCTAAGGTCTCAAGAAGGGCTTTGGTCCATTTAAAACCTTTAGGTTTTAAAAAGGCCTTAAGATAGTCTGCTAATTCAGGGGCGGTTTCTAACCTGTATCCCTCTGCTACCTCAACCAGCCTAACCCCCCTTTCTTGATAATCCTTCTTTAACTCCTCTAAAAGGCTCCGCAAATCATCCTTAGGTAGGTTGTCACAAACTTGGCACAACTCCTTCAGACTAACCGACCTTCCAGCCACAAAAAGCACAGCCTCTATCACTTTTTTATAAAATTTTTTTTCGTGAAACATACCTTATTAAGCTGTGTAGTAGATTTGCCCCTCTAAGGTCTTTAAGTGTAAAAGGCCTTTTTCACAAAGATGTTCTATAGCCTTCAACAAAACCTTTGGTTCAACCCCAAAGGCCTGACTTAGTTCTTCAAGCTGGGCTGGTCTTCTTTTTACGTAAGCTACTATCTCTTTTTCTAAGTTTTCTAAACTAAGGGCTAAAAGCCTTCTTTCAAGCCTTTCTTTACTAACTATGACCTCAGACTTTTCTCCTAAAAAAGTTGCTATTTCCTGCAACCTCTTATAAGAAACAGGCTTCACCCCTTGATAAGCCACCGGCCTTACGGCAGTGTTTAACTGAACCCTATGAGGGTCTATCTCCTCTATAGCCTTTTTTAAGGCTTCTAAATCCTCTCTGGTATCGTTTATGCCTGCAAGAAAAAACACCTCAAGCCACATTTCCCCTTTCATCTCTCTTCTTAAACACCTTAAGCCTTCTATTATCCTCTCTAAACTTACTTCCTTAGCCGGACGGTTTATAAGAAAAAAAGTCTCCTCTCTTGCAGAATCAAGAGAGGGAAGAACAAGGTCTGCCTCACACAAAGCCTCCCTCACCGAAGAGAGGTGTAAAAAAGTGCTGTTGGTAAGCACTGCCACAGGCTTTGAAAGGTGTTTTTTGGCTAAAAAAAGGGTCTCTTCAAAATAAAGGTTTAAAGTAGGCTCTCCACTTCCGGTTATGGTAAAAACATCAAAAAGATCCTGTTTTTCTTTAGCAGAGAAAACAGCCTCTTCTATCTCCTCTTTGGTAAAGTAAAACTTCCTTTCAGTAGTAAGAAAGGTGGTCTTTCCTACCTCGCAATAAAGACAATCCATAGAACAAACCTTTCTTGGGACTAAGTCTATACCAAGAGACCTATCCAGCCTTCTTGACCTAACCGGACCAAAGAGCAAACGCTTTTTTTCCCTCGGTTCCTTTTCCTCCATCAAACCCTCTCAATTTTTTTACTAAAAAATTATAACACCGTTTAGGTTTTTAAAAAGAGAACTAAGGAAAACTCTTGTTTTGACCAAACAACAGAGAAACAATCTTTAAATATCGATGCAGGAAATAGCACCAGAGGTCTCGTTGTAGCTACAAGAAACCTCTCCTGAGATAGAGGTTGCAGTAAGCTTTATAGGAGATACAGACTCAAGAGTTAGGCTTTGAGTATATTTAGACTTAGGACATCGGGCTACCACCTGAGGTAGAGAAGCATTAGGGTTTTCTTGCTTAGCGATAACAAGTTCGCTAATACAGTTTCTGAGATCAGAAAGAAGAGAAGCTCTGATAGCTTTTGGTAAATATTGATGATAAGCTATTATAGCCATCCCTACAAGGATGGCTATAATAGCTATGACTATTAAAAGCTCTACTAAAGTAAAGGCTTTAGACATAAAAAATCCTCCCCTCTTGGGGAGGATTTTTAACTAAACCATTATTGACAACTAACCGTTCCGTTAGAATAAATCGTACAAGTTACACCAGTAGCAGCCCCTTTACAGGGGGCAGATGCACTAATAGAACCTGTAGCGTTATCAATAGATATTGTAGGTGTTCCCATACTAGCTGTTGCATTTCCTTGAGGACAACTTGTTGCCTGAGGATTTTCTGCAAGATAGGCTGCACATTGGGTAACCGCATTTCTCAAATCAGATTGGCAAGCAGCGATGGCAGCGTTTTTCCTGTACTTTGTAAACTGAGGGATGGCAATAGCTGCTAAAATAGCGATGATAGCTACCACGATCAAAAGCTCAACTAAAGTAAAACCTTTACTTCTACCCATAACCCACCTCCTATTGTTTTTACTTTTTATAAAAAAATATTATCTCTTTTTACTTAAAAGTCAAGTCTTTAATAAAATTTTTTAAAGAAAGGCAACTTGCAATAGGGATAAAAACAACCTTTGCCTTTTATTCTTGCTTTTCTTAAAATCTTTGCTATTTTAATTACAATCTATAAAAAGGAGTCAACTATCAGAAAATAGGAATTAAACATGAGAGACCTCCAGAACAGGGAACTTAGAAAAAGCAGGATTAAAGAAAGTTTTTTTTCTACAAATTGCATAGATAACTCTTATAAGTTTGTTTACAACTGCTATCATAGCTTTCTTATAACTGCCAAAGTTTTTCTTCTTACGTATAAAATAGGATCTGAAGTAAAAATTCCATTTTACTACACCTACCGCCATCTGGAAAAGAACATTTCTGAGAAAGCTCGACCCTTGCTTAGATATGCTCATCTTAGCTTTATACTTACCAGATTGTTTTGTTACTGGGTCTGTGCCCGCAAACTTTATGAGCTTTTTGGCATTAGAAAATCTTTTTACGTCTCTGATTTCAGCCAAAAAGAGACTTGCAAGTTTAGAGGAAATACCTTTTATAGAGGAAATGAGCTTAATTTGTTCTTGCTGGTCTTCATCCATTTTCTCTACAAGCATCTCTTCAAGCTTTTTTATTCTTGGCTCAAGGAAAAAGAGTTTTTCGATGTAGATGATAAGAGTTTGAGAGAGATAAGGATTGTCAACCCCGATAGAGTTTTTAGCAAGGTTTATGACTTCATCGGGAGAAAAGGAAGGGGTTTTACCTTTAGGAACAGAGGATTTAATAATTTCGGAAATTTCATTTGGTTTAGCTTTTTTAAGGGTTTTAGCAGAGGGGAATTTAAGGAGTATGTTAAGGAAGGAGTGGGAGTAAATATTAAAGTGCTTTTCAGCTTCTGGGAAAAGAACAGTGAGGGCGTATTTGATTTGAGTTTTAGCTTCAGCAAGTTCATGTTTAAGTTTTTGGATAAGACGAGAAGCACTACGGAGTTCAGAGTTTTCAGGATAGGATTTAAGGAATTCAGGGTTATTAAGAGCGAAGAGTGCAAGGATTTTGGCATCTTTTGTGTCGTATTTAGAGGGGTTGTTAGCGGAGATAAATTCAAAGAATCTGTGGACGATTTTAGGGTTAAGGATGAAGGTTTGGATATCTTTTTCAACGAGGAAGCAGTAAAGGGGGATGTGGAACCTACCAGAGGATTCCATAACAACGATAGGGTCAGAGAGGGTTTTGAGAAGGTTAAAGAAATCAGAGAAGCCTTGAAGAGACATAGAGAGTTTGCCGGAGGAGAGGGTTTTAGCTTCATGGTTAAGGATGCAGAAGTGGAAGTTATCTTTAGAAATGTCAACACCGATGTAATGGGTCATGATGCTACCTCCTTTTTAAGATTTTTGTCCCTCACACCATCCTCCCGAGTAGCTGGGGCTTTGGTAGCCCAACCAACTTATCGGGTGTTGAGGGACAGAGGGACATACTCCTTAAGAGGCTCAAAGGCCTACCAAAAATGGAGTCCCTGTCCCTCTCTAACTTATAAGCTTTTGTTTTATTATACAAAACAAAATGTGTTAAACAAACCTTAACATAAAAATTGCAGGAGGAGATAAAAATGAAGGTAGGTGTTATCATGGGAAGTGATTCAGACCTTGCAGTGATGAAAGACGCTTTAGAGACTTTAGAAAAATTTGATATACCCTTTGAAACAATCATAGCCTCTGCCCACAGAACCCCTGAGAAGGTTCATGAATGGGTTACCACCGCAGAAAAAAGAGGGATAGAGGTAATCATCGCAGGTGCAGGCATGGCAGCCCATCTACCTGGTGTGGTAGCCTCCTTAACCACCCTTCCGGTGATAGGTGTTCCTATTAAAGGTAAGGCCTTAGAAGGACTTGATGCCCTTTTTTCTATAGTGCAGATGCCACCTGGCATCCCGGTTGCAACCGTAGCGATAAACGGTGCCAAAAACGCAGCCCTCTTAGCCCTGCAAATCCTTGGGATAAAATATCCTGAGGTAAAACAAAAGCTATTAGACTACAAACAAAAGATGAAAGAAGAGGTGCTTAAAAAGGCTGAAAAACTTGAGACCTTAGGGTACAAAAAATATTTAGAAGGCTAAATTTTTAAGAAATATATTTAAAATAACGTTTTCCGATGTCTCTCCGGTAGTGAGCTCCTTCAAACTTAATTAAGGATACCGCCTGATAGGCACGTTCTATGGCTGAGGGGATGTCTTTTCCAAGGGCAGTAACCCCTAACACCCTTCCGCCTGCGGTGTAAAAGGCATCCCCTTCTTTTGTGGTGCCTGCATGAAAGATGATCACATCTTCAAGTTTTTTAGCCTCGTCTAACCCCTCTATCTTCTTACCCTTTTCATATTTTTCTGGATAACCTTTGCTTGCCATCACCACGCATACGCAAGACTTCCTACTTTCAACTAAGTCGATTTTATATAACTCACCCTTGAGGGCTGCTGTCAAGAGTTCAACAAAATCGTTTTCTACTCTTGGAAGGATAACCTGGGTTTCAGGGTCTCCTAAACGACAGTTAAACTCAAGCACATAAGGGGTGTTGCCTACGATCATCAATCCTGCATACAAAAACCCAAGATAGGGATGACCTTCCTTAGCCAAGGTCTTAAGCACAGGAGAAATAACCCGAGTTTCTATCTCCGTTTTAAGCTCTGGGGTAATAAGTGGGGTAGGAGAATAGGCACCCATGCCTCCGGTGTTAGGCCCTTGGTCTCCGTCTAAAAGCCTTTTATGGTCTTGAGAAGTAGGTAAGGCTTTAAAGTGTTCTCCGTCCGTAAGGACGATATAAGAGGCCTCTTCTCCTTCAAGTTTTTCTTCTATTACCACCCTTTTGCCTGCTTCTCCAAAGATCTTTTGTTCCATTAACTTTTCTATAGCCTGAAAAGCTTCTTCTTTGGCATCACACACAAAAACCCCTTTGCCTGCACAAAGTCCGTCTGCCTTAACCACAAGAGGAGCGCCAACTTTCTCCACATATTGTTTGGCTTTATCAGGGTCGTCAAATACCTCAAACCTTGCAGTAGGAACCCCAGCCTTAACCATCATCTCTTTAGCAAAAACCTTACTACCCTCAAGGCTTGCACCAAAAACATCAGGACCAAAAACCTTAATCCCCTCTTTTTCAATAAAATCTCTTACCCCTTTTACCAAGGGCTCTTCAGGACCTGGTAAAACTAAGTCTATGTTTCCTTTACGACAAAAGTCTAAAAGCTCAGAAAAATCGTTGGCTTTAACCCCTTTAGGAACCTCGGCTATCTCTTCAATCCCTCCGTTTCCAGGGATACAGTAAAGTTTTTCAAGACTTTTTGATTTTCTAAGCACATAACAGATGGCATGTTCTCTACCTCCACCACCAAGGACCAATATCCTCATAACCTACTCCTCAATCCTTAATCTTTTGATTAATATTAAATTATTATAACTCTGAAATTTTTCAACAAAAAAATAAAGATTTTAGGGAAATTTCCTTGTCTAAAAACTTAGATGGATAAAAAATGAAAACCTCTAACTGTCCTGTGTAAACATGAAGAGGCTTTTAATAAAATAGAAAAAATCAGACAGGCTTCAATCTTCTTTAAATTTTTTACAACATTTTAAACAATTTTTATTGACTGTTTTTTTATTTTTGATTAATTATTTATTATAGAAAACTTTTAAAAGTGAGGTGAGGTTATGATAAGCAAAGATTTAAAAAATGCATGGGTATGTATGGTACCTAACTGTGGTTACATTTATCTTCCTTCTAAAGGGGACAAACTAAATCATATACCTCCGAACACACCTTTTGAAGCCCTTCCAGAAACCTGGACCTGTCCTAACTGTGGAAACGTTAAAAACAACTTTAAAAGATTAAAAGAGTTAGTAGAAGAAAAATAAAAAAAGCCCCTGAGTAAAAGCTCAGGGGCTTAAACCTTACTCAGAGGTTAGAACTCTCCTCCGGGCATAGGAGGCATTTTTTCTTCTTTTTTAGGTTTCTCAGCCACCATAGCTTCAGTAGTTAGCAATAACCCAGCCACAGAGGCGGCATTTTGAAGGGCACAACGGCTTACCTTCTTAGGATCGATAATACCGGCAGCAACTAAATCTTTAAATTCTCCAGTAGCAGCGTCAAAACCAAAGCTATCTTTTCCTTCTTTTACCTTTTCTACGATGATAGACCCTTCAAATCCAGCGTTAAAGGCAATCTGACGCAAAGGCGCCTCTAAAGCCTTTTTGATGATTTCTATACCATACTGCTCATCTCCGTCAAACTTTGCAGCCTCTAAAGCTGGTAAGCACCTAATATAGGCAGTGCCACCACCAGGAACTATACCTTCTTCTACAGCAGCTTTGGTAGCGTTAAGGGCGTCTTCAACCCTTGCTTTCTTTTCTTTCATCTCTGTCTCAGTAGCAGCACCCACGTAAATCACCGCTACACCACCCACAAGTTTAGCCAATCTTTCCTGAAGTTTTTCACGGTCATAATCAGAGGTGGTCTCTTCAATCTGGGCACGGATTTGTTTAATACGGGCCTCGATGTCTTCTTTCTTTCCGGCACCATCGATGATAGTAGTATTTTCTTTGGTTATTACCACCCTTCTTGCCCTTCCAAGGTCTTTAAGCTGAACGTTTTCAAGTTTCATGCCAAGTTCTTCTGATACAAAAGTACCACCGGTTAAAATGGCGATGTCTTGAAGCATGGCTTTTCTTCTTTCTCCAAAACCAGGAGCTTTTACAGCGCAGCACTGAAGCACTCCTCTAAGCTTGTTTACTACCAAGGTAGCCAAAGCCTCGCCTTCTACATCCTCAGCAATGATTAAAATAGGCTTGCCAGACCTAGCTACCTGCTCAAGCACAGGCAAAAGGTCTTTCATAGAGCTGATTTTTTTATCATAAACTAAAATATATGGGTCTTCTAATACACATTCCATTTTTTCAGGATCAGTCACAAAATAAGGAGAAATATATCCTCTATCAAACTGCATACCCTCAACTACTTCAAGGTAGGTTTCAAGTCCTTTAGACTCTTCTACCGTGATAACTCCTTCTTTTCCTACCTTATCCATAGCATCGGCAATAAGATTTCCGATGGCAGAGTCATTATTAGCAGAAATCGTAGCTACCTGGGCGATTTCCTGACGAGATTTGCAAGGTTGAGCTATTTTTTCAAGTTCTTTTACCACGATGTCTACAGCCTTATCGATACCACGTTTAATAGCCATAGGATTGATACCGGCAGCTACAAGCTTGATACCCTCTTGAAAGATAGCCTGGGCAAGTAAAGTAGCGGTGGTGGTTCCGTCTCCGGCTACATCGTTAGTTTTAGAAGCAACTTCCTTTACCATCTGAGCGCCCATGTTTTCAAATTTATCTTCTAACTCTATTTCCTTAGCTACAGTTACACCGTCTTTAGTAATCAAAGGAGAACCAAAAGACCTTTCTAAAATGACGTTTCTTCCTTTAGGACCAAGGGTAACTTTTACAGCATCAGCTAACTTATTGACACCTTTTAAAATTTTGTCCCTCGTATTAGCCCCATAAATAATTTCTTTTGCAGCCATAACATCCCCTCCTTTCGGTATTTTTAATAATATATTTTTTAAAAATCTTTTTCTTTACTTTTTAGTCTTCGATGATAGCTAAGACGTCATCTTCTCTCATGATAAGATATTCTTCTCCTTTGATTTTGATCTCAGTTCCAGCATATTTGCTAAAAAGGATTTTATCTCCTTCTTTAACGGTTAAAGCCTGCTTTTGGCCATTTTCTAATACCCTGCCATCACCTACAGCAATGACCTTTCCCATAATAGGCTTTTCCTTGGCTGTATCAGGAATGATGATACCAGATTCAGTCCTCTGTTCTTCTTCAATACGTTGAACTAAAATACGATCATGTAACGGCCTAATCTTCATACTTCCACCTCCTCCTTAATGATTTTAGATTTTTAAAAAACTCAAAGGATTAAATCACGAGAAAAAAAATAATCATTCAATTTTAAAAGACAAGTGGGGGAAAGACTAAATTTTTAAAAATTTTGTGAGCTCAAACATAAGGGTTTCGACTGGTTGAGTGGTGTCTAATTTTAGCAATGGATTACATTCTGTAGGAGGCTCAAACTTTGTCTTTTGCGCTAAATAAATATCCCACAAAGCGTCAGAATAAGTGTCTTCTTTTCTCAAAAGCATTCTTTGTTTAACCACTTCGTCCTCAGCAGTACACCATATCCAAAAAACCTCAGCCTTTACCCCTTTAAGCCCATCAAACAACCAGCTCCTGTACCTTATATCCCTAAAAGTTGCATCTAAAATCACATCTCTACCATAAGAAAGCTCTTCCTTTGCCATTTCTATCATTTTTTGATAGATCTTCTCAGTAATTTCAGGGGCATAAATACCTTTTTCAAACTCTGCATAATAGTGCTGAGATTCATTTAAAGATAACAAACGTTTTCTGATTAAGTCTGACGAAAGATAAACTGCAGGAAGTTTAGAAAGAAGCCTTTGGGAAAGAAAGCTTTTCCCAGTGCCTGAAAGACCCATAAAAATTATAAGCTTAGGAATACCAGCCGCGTAATGATAAGCAAGGTCAAAATACCTTCTTGCCTTCTCCAAAACTTCGTTCCTTTCAGGGTCTCCCTCTTCTTTTGAGGCATAGGTAAAACAGCCTACCTTACCCCTAACATAAGCCCGATAGCATTTATAAAAGTTTAAAAGTTCCTTAGTACCTTGGTCTTTACTTTGAGAAACATATTGAGTTATAAAGTAATCAGAAAGGGCTCTTTCTTTATGAAAGTCTAAGTCCATCGCCAAAAAGGCTATGTCTGAGCATACATCTCCGCATCTAAACCTTTCGTTAAACTCTATACAATCAAAAATATAAACCTTTTTAAGATTATCAAAGCAGATGTTGGCTGAATAAAGGTCCCCATGACCATCTCTAATAAATCCTTGGTCTATCCTTGCCTGAAAAAGGTCTTTTTGCTGTTCTAAAAACCCACGGGTAAACCGGATAATATGGTCATATTTGTAATTGGCTATGGCTATACCTACAAAATCTTTGGTTTGCACAAAATTTTCTTCGGTATTAAAACTTATTACCTCTATGGTTCCATAAGAATTTACCTTTTCTCCTGTTTCTGCTTGTTGATAAAAGGGAACAAGCACAGAAACGATTAAGTCTATATGAGCGTCAGATATACTTTTTTCTTTTAAAAGAAGAGACATCATCCCTTCTTCAGGGAGTTTTTTCATCTTTACCGCATAATCTACCAACTCACCCTCAGCCTCAAACTTATATCCTTCTGAGGTTTTTACTACAGGAACTACCCCTAAATATATTTCAGGACAAAGCCTACGGTTAAGGACTACTTCTCTTTCACAAAAATATTTTCTTTTCTCTAAGGTAGTGTAGTCTAAAAAACCAAAATTGACCGGCTTTTTGATTTTATATACATAAAGGTCTGTAATAAAAACATAAGAGATATGAGTTTGCACTATCCTTAAAATTTGAGGTTGAAACGGAAAAGAGTTAAAATCTATCAAACGTTCCCAGGCTGTTATTTCCATAAGGCTATTTTAACGAAAACCTCATTTTTAGCAAGTTTTTTAATAGTAATTTTTTAACACATCTCCTTTTGTCTAAGAAAAGGCTTAAACCTTGATATTTGGGCTTATATTGATAAAAAAATTGTGCATTATTTTAATATCAAAAAGTCGTACTTTGTTCTAAACAACAAGACAAATAGATCCTTCCTTTTGCTCAACCAACCAAAGAAAAGGTCCTTTGGAGACTAACCTCATATAAAGCGGGGTAATGCAAGCGTCAAGATAAAGTGCTCCTTTAGCAAACTCTTTATTAATGCAATATTTTTCCTCTATTTCTCTTGAAATAATCAGGATAAGGTTTTACATTTAGTAGCATAAAAATTTTAATTAAAAGGGAGTAATATGAAAGAAGGGTTAGAGGTCAATTTTGCTGAGGTTTCAGAAGGAGAAATCATAGACGTTCCAGAAGTATTGCCTTTGATGGCTATAAGGGATATCGTGCTTTTTCCTTCGATGGTGGTTCCTCTTTTTGTAGGTAGACCTAAATCCTTAAAGGCTATAGAAGAAGCTTTAGCTAAAGACAAGCTAGTCGTTCTTTCTACTCAAAAAAACTCACGTATAGAAAACCCTAAACCAGAAGATCTTTATAAAATTGGAACCATCGGTCTTATTCTAAAAACCCTAAACCTCTCAGAAAACCGTCTTAAAGTAGTAGTTCAGGTGCTTTCAAGATGCGAAATACAAGAATTTTTAGAAATTGACCCTTGTTTTAAGGTTAAGATAGAGCCTTGCAAAGAAAAAGAGCCTGAAATCATCACTCCTGAGGTAGAAGCTTTAATTCGCACGGTTAAAGAAAACATAGAAAAACTCTTAGTATTAAAAGGAATATTAAATCCTGAGATTTCAACTGTCATTAATTCTATAGAAGAACCAGGAAGACTGGCAGACCTAATCACCGTATATCTTAAACTAAAGATAAAAACCGCCCAAGACCTTTTAGAAACCTTAGACGGAATAGAAAGACTGAGAAAAGTTTCGGAAATACTTTTACAAGAGATAGAGATTACTACTCTTCAAAATAAAATACAGGCTCAGGCTCAAGAAGAAATCGGTAGGTCTCAAAGGGAATATTTTTTAAGAGAACAGCTTAGGGCTATCAAAAGGGAATTGGGGGAGTTTGAAGACATCGAAGACGAGCTGGAAGAGTTAAGGAAAAAAATTAAAAAGGCTAAGATGCCTAAGGAAGTAGAAAAAGAGGCATTTAAACAGCTTAAGCGTTTAGAATACATGCATCCTGACTCCTCGGAGGCGGCTGTTATAAGAAATTACTTAGATTGGTTAATAGACCTACCCTGGAACAAATCTACTAAAGATAATCTAGACCTTAAGCATGTTAAAAAGGTCTTAGACAAAGATCACTATAACTTAGAAAAGGTTAAAGATAGGATAATAGAATTTTTAGCAGTAAAAAAAATCAATCCCAAGGCTAAAGGCGCCATTCTTTGTTTTGTAGGACCACCTGGAGTTGGTAAAACCAGCCTTGGTAGATCTATTGCTGAAGCCTTAGGAAGGAAATTTGTAAGGGTAGCCTTAGGAGGAGTAAGAGACGAAGCAGAAATAAGAGGTCATAGAAGAACCTATGTAGGGGCTTTACCAGGCCGTATCATTCAGGGGATAAAACAAGCCGGAGTAAACAACCCTTTGTTTTTGCTTGATGAGATAGATAAACTATGTAGTGATTTTCACGGAGACCCTGCAGCCGCTCTTTTAGAAGTGCTTGACCCTGAACAAAATAAAGACTTTGTAGACCATTATTTAGACGTACCCTTTGACCTCTCTAAGGTCCTGTTTATTGCTACAGCCAATATGATAGAACCTATCCCCAGAGTGCTTTTAGACAGAATGGAGGTGATCTATCTTTCAGGATACACCTATCAGGAAAAATTAGAAATTGCTAAAAAGCACATCCTACCCAAGCTTTTAAAAGAACATGGACTTAAGAAAAACATGCTTAAAATTTCCGATGAAGTAATTCTTAAGATTATAGAAGAATATACTTATGAATCTGGGGTTCGCGAATTAGAGAGAAAACTGGCAGCTATCTGTAGGAAGATTGCTAGAAAACTAGCAGAAAAAGAAAAAGGACCTTTTGAGATAACCGAAGATAATTTGGTGGAATTTTTAGGCCCTCCTGAATACATAGAGGAACTCAAGCAAGAGGAAGACGAAGTAGGAGTGGCTACGGGCCTTGCTTGGACCCCTAATGGAGGAGAGGTTCTTTATGTAGAAGCGGTGGTTATGCCTGGAAAGGGCAACTTAATCCTTACGGGTCACTTAGGAGAGGTTATGAAAGAAAGCGCCCAAGCAGCCTTGTCTTACATTCGTTCTAAACATAAAGAGTTAGGGATTGACTCCAAATTTTATTCCAAATATGACATTCATGTGCATGTTCCCTCTGGAGCCATACCTAAGGATGGCCCAAGCGCAGGCATCACCATAGCTGTAGCGATGGTTTCTGCCCTTACCCAAAAACCTATATCTAAGGACTATGCGATGACCGGAGAAGTAACCCTTAGAGGTAAAGTCCTTCCTGTAGGTGGGATAAAAGAAAAAAGCCTTGCTGCCTTAAGAAAAGGGATTAAAAACGTTCTTATCCCTACCAAAAATCTAAAAGACTTAGAAGATATTCCTAAAGAACTAAGGGAAAAAATCAACTTTATCCCGGTGTCTTGTTTAGATGAGGTTATAAAATTGGTTATCAAAAATTAATGACAAAGTCTTTATTTTTTTTATTTTTCTGTAATATTTATACTTTTAAATATAATTAAAAAGGTATATATTATAAAATGAATGAAAAATCTAAAAAAGGAAGGAAACCTAAAGAGACCCCTGAAAGCCGTAGAAGAGAACTGTTGGAGGCTGTAGATGAAAACTGCAACCCTATTACCATCTTAAAACGAGAGGAAATCCATCAAAAAAGTTATTTTCATAAAACAGTACACATCTTTCTGTTTAACAAGCAAGGAGAAATATATCTCCAAAAAAAATCTAAAATGGTAGAGGAAAATCCAGGGTTATGGACTTCTTCTGCTTCGGGACATGTGCTTGTAGGAGAAAGTTTTTTAACCACAGCCCAAAGAGAGCTTAAAGAAGAGCTTTCTATCCGAACTAAATTAGAAGAAGTGCTTCGTATTGCCCCTAAGGATACCAATAACGAAACAGACTGTTTAGTTCTTTTTACCGGTATTACCAATAAAATACCTAAGCCCAATCCCTTAGAAATAGAAACTGGGAATTTTTTCTCTTTAGAAGTTGTAGACCGATGGGTTCAAAAAAACCCAGAAGATTTTACTCATTCTTTTAAAATACTATGGAAGCTTTATTGGAAGGTTATGACCCAAAAAACTCTGAAGGGAAAATAAGTCCTTCTTTCTCAATAATCACCTTCAAAAGGTTTAAGTCTCCATCTCTTATATATTGAGGTATAGGGGCTATAGCAAGCCTATGTAGTTTTTCCTCTTTTTCTTTAGGAGAAAGATTCAACCCAAGGATTTGTTTTCTTAAATTTTCCATAAGTTTTAAATAAACCTCATATTCTAAGCCAAACTGGAGTTCTAAGCCCTCTCTTATCCTTCTTGCTACTGCAGGACTTGCACCAGAAGTAGAGATAGCTATGGTTAAACTTCCTCTTTTAATAACTGATGGCACGATAAAACTGCAAAACTCAGGCACATCTACTATGTTACAAAATACCCTTTTATCGTTTGCTTCTTGGTAGATAGATTTCTGGACTAAAGGATCGTTGGTAGCGGCTACCACCAACCAGGCTCCTTCAAGGTCTCCTGGTTGATATCCTCTTCTTTCCCAGATTATCTGTCCTTCCTCTGCTAATTTTTGAAGCGCAGGGGTTGCCTCAGGAGAAACAAGTTTAATTAATGCTTTAGCCTCTAATAAAGACCTAACCTTTCTTTCTCCAACCTTTCCTCCACCTATAACTACACAAAGTTTCCCTTCTAAATTTAGAAAAATAGGAAAATACACGTTAGTCAACCTCTCCCCATCCCTCAAGTTTAGACCTCCAAAATTGCGTAGACTTAGGATATAGTTTTACAAACTCAACCTTTAAATATCCTTTTTCTCTGACTACTTGTTTGACCTCAATGTTTAATTTAGCTGCCCTAAAATGAGCAAGCATAGCCAAATAACTGTTTTCTTTCTTAAACCTTACCCTAAAGGTCTCGCTAACCACCTGATTTTTTTTAAAAAACCGTAAAACCTCCTCAAACAGGTTAGCCGGTAATTTATTATAAACCTCTTCTTTAAATTCTTCAAATTCATAAAGATTTAAAGCAAGTCTTATCAACCTTAGATAAATAAAATGTGGATCTATCTCACCTAAATAGGGAAAAACTACCCTCAAATCTTCCAGATTAGAAAATGGGGTCACATATTTAATCCTACATGTTCCGTCTTCAGACTTAAAAACTACCCCCTCTCTTTTTTCTTGATGATAACGTCTTATAAGTTCTTTTATGTTTTCGTAATCCTCCGTAGGGTTAAAAGGGCCATAGATTTCTGGGGAGTTAAAGCCATAAATCTCAAGCAGTTTTAGTTTTTCTTTTTGAGTAAGAAAACCGCCTCTACCTGTTTTCATAAAATCAAAAACAAAATAATTAACATCTTCTTTGATATATGCAGGATATTCGCTTACAAAAGGATTTTCTGGACCTGCTACTTCTGCACAAATCACCAAATTCGGATGCTTTTCAAAAAATTCAGGAAGGTTCGGTAAAAAATCTTCCCAACGGTCTGTAGCAAAGGGACAAACATATCCCCTCCGAGTAAAAGCTAAAATTTCGTCTCCTATTTTAAAAAGTCTTACGTTGTATCCTTCTACCTTTTCCTCAGCATAAAAATCAGAAGTCATATATCTTACCAATCCTGTCTTTAACACATAAACTCGAGGAATTTGAGGATAACCCCTAACCAAAACTTTATCGTTAAAAAAAGTTCCCATAGGAAAGTTTTTAAAATCCTTATTCATCCTAAAAAAACCTTGGTCCTTCCAGGCAAAAAAAACGATTTTTCCGTTTTGTAAACCCTTTTCCCATTCTTCTAAAGGGTATCTTTTAAGTTCTATGTTGTTTTTCCAACAATCAACAAGATATTGCTTTACTTCTTTTTCATCCCAAGTAAAGGTTAACATATCCTTTTTCTCCTTCTTTTCCTTCAACAATAATTTTTAATTCTGGAAAAAACTTAGGAATTAACCAAGCTTGGGTAAGAAGATGTTTGGTAATCTTAGCTACAGAAAATTCAAAGAACTCGGAAGGTTGAACTTTTAAAAAGACTAAGCTTAAAGGTATCAAAACCTGGTCTGCTAAATGTTCTTCAAACTGAGCTTTGGTGCTCAAAAAATTTTTCCATTCTTTTCCCACCTTTTTCCCTACCTCTTCTGCTGGATAGCCCTTTTTACCTAACTCAGTAAAACCTGCATGTAAGATCTTTTCTTGATCTGTAGCCCCTAAAAACACAAAGGTTCCGTCAGATTTAGCCTTTACTCTTTCTTTATAGACTGAAACTTTCTCAAAACCTTCTAATTCTGTTAATGCTCCGTTTAGTTGCCTTTCAACGATATGAAAAGGTAGTCTTTCAGAAACTATGCTGTAAACGCTAATCTCTCCAGGAATAAAGCTTTCTGGTAGTTTGGGTAAAGAAAATCTTTCCCAGGGCTTAACCACAGCCTTTATTCTTCCTCCTCCTGCTGGATAAAAACCATAGGACTCAAGGGAAAGGTCTCCTTCCAATCCTAAAAGTTTTACTGTAGGTAAAAAAACCTCTTTGATGTAATGATAACAGGGGCTAAAAGGCACATGAGTGCCTCCTTCTATTAAAACCTCTCCTCCTTTACTTAAACTTAAGGGATAAAGCACTGTCTGAAACAAAAGCAAAGTAGAACCGGCTGTTCCTATGTTAAACCGATAGCAACTTCTTTCTGGAAGTTTTTTAGGAATAAAGGTTAATTCCTGAGAACCTAAGATATCACCTTTTACTTCTGCCTCTGCTAAATGCGCTGTAGCTTTTACACAGGCTAAATGTTGAGGTTGAAGTCCTGGTTTAGGTCTATTAGCTCTTAAGTTAAAAATCTTAAAAGGCTTTCCGGTTATTACCGAAAGAGACAAAGCGGTCCTTAAAACTTGACCTCCTCCTTCTCCGTAAGCGCCATCTATAAAAAGCATTTTTCCTCAAGTTCCTGTTCCATCTTTTCGATTTCTTTTATCAAAAATTGTACCAACCAGTCCACCATCTGTTTCCCCTTTTCTAAAGAAGCTTTTCTTGGATCACCCCATATTCCAGTACTCCAATATTTTTCTTTGTCCGAAACTATTCTAAACTTAGGAAACTTAGGGTAGTCTTCAAAACCTCCTTCTTTGACTAAATCTGGTCTTAAATAAAGCATAAGAGAAGTTTCCCATTCTCCTGCATGAGAATCTTCTTCTGGGATACCAAGTTCTTTTAAACAGGGTTTAAGCAACTGAAAAATATCTGCTACAAAAAAATTGCAATAAGGTACTATTGATATAAAAGACTCGGCTGCGTCTATTAAATAGGCATTGTGGGTGCCCCCGGCATGCCCAGAAAGAACCATAAAGTTTTTAAAACCAGCAAGATAAAACTGATGAAAAAGGTTAAACATCAATTTTTTCAGAACTTCTCCTGTAAGACTGATTGTCCCCGGAAGAGAGCCGGTACTTCTACAAAGCCCATAGTAAAGAGGCGGGGCTATCAGTACCTTCTTTTTCTGAGATACTTTTTTACAGACCTCATAGATAGTATAAAGGTCAGTAGCTAAAGGTAGATGAGGTCCGTGAGCTTCCACAGAACCTACAGGGAAAATAACTGTTTTTACTTCTTTTTTAGCCTTTTCAAAGGCTACAGAGGTTATTTCTTCCATCAACATTTTCTAAAACCTTTTAAAAAAATATTAAAATTCCCTAATTTTGAATTATAATTAAATTTGCTATGAAAAAAAGGGTTTATGTAAAAACTTTCGGCTGTCAAATGAACGAAAACGATACGGAAAAAGTGCTTTTTCTTTTAAAGGATGAATATATACCTACTGACAATCCAGAAGAAGCAGACCTTATCATAATAAATACTTGCTCTGTAAGAGAAAAACCTCAACATAAAGTTTATAGTGAAGTAGGAAGATATAAATCCTTAAAAAAGAAAAAACCTCAGCTTCTTATAGGGGTTATGGGATGTGTGGCTCAACAAGAAGGAGAGAACTTGCTCGTCAGACTTCCTTATATAGACTTTGCACTTGGCACCCAAAGTTTTTATCGAATAAAAGAAGTATTAGAACAACTCCCAAAAAACCCTAACCCTATAGTATTAACTGAATTAAACCCAAATTTTAAACCTCCTTTGGTCCTTCCAGAAGAAAGTTTAATAAAGGACCCGGAAAGAGTTACTGCTTTTGTAACCATCATGCAAGGATGTGATAACTTTTGCTCCTATTGTATCGTCCCTTATGTAAGGGGAAGAGAAACCAGTAGACCTCCAGAGGAAATTATCGAAGAAATAAAAAGGTTGGTAGATTTAGGGGTAAGAGAGATAACTCTTTTAGGACAAAACGTAAACTCTTACGGCCTTAAAGAAACAGGTTATCCTGATTTTTCGGAACTATTAAACCTTATCTCACAGATAGAAGGACTTTGGAGGATAAGGTTTACCACCAGTCATCCTAAAGACCTTTCAGACCGTTTGATAAAAACCATGGCTGAAAATCCTAAAATATGTCATCATCTCCATCTTCCTCTCCAAGCAGGTTCAAACAGAGTGTTAAAAAAGATGAACCGTAAATATACTAAAGAAGAATATTTAGAAAAGGTAGCTAAACTTAAAGCACTAATTCCTGACATTGCTCTAACCACAGATATCATCGTAGGTTTTCCAGGAGAACGAGAAGAAGACTTTGAAGAAACCTTAGAGATGCTAAAAATAGTAAGATACCATGAAATTTTTTCTTTTAAGTATTCAGACCGTCCGTTTACGGCTGCTAAAAACTTTACAGATAAAGTACCTGAAGAGGAAAAAGAAAGAAGGCTTGAGGCGGTTCAGAAATTACAAAAAACCATTACTGAAGAAATCTATCAAGAATATGTAGGAAAAGAAGTAGATGTGCTGGTAGAAGGTTTTAGCTCAAAGTCTAAAGATAAACTTATGGGACGCACCACCACCAACGTGATAGTAAACTTTTCAGCCCCAAGACTTAACCTTAAAGGGAGGTTGGTAAAAGTCAAAATAGAGGAAGCAGGAAAACACTCCTTAAAAGGGATTTACCTTCAAACCTTAAAATAAATTTTGTAATTTTTATAAAACTTTACAAAATTTGCAATTTTTGCAAACTTAAGTTTGGTATTTATTTAAGCTATCTCTTTTTTCGCAACCTTTTAATAAAATTTTTTGGAAATAATTTTTAGGCATTTTTTTTGCTATATTGTAAACCGATTAAGTGAGGAGGTAATTTATGAAAACTTTAGTTAAAGTTTTTGGGTTTATTAGTCTTTTTGGATTGTTAATTTCAGGAATATCTTGGGGTAAAAAAGAAGGTATGGTAGGAGGTAAATATTATCCTCCTAATGTTAATCCGAGTAAGGTTAAAGAATTTTGCCAAGAAATACAACCTTTATGGCAAAAACAATGGCAACTTTCTTCTGAAGTGCTTAATTTGTGGGGTCAAAATCCTCCTAACTGGGAGGCTATTTTACAAAAAGAAATGGAAATCCAAAGGCTTAGGGTTGAAATCCAAAAAAAGGCATATGAGAAAGGTCTACCTTATGGTCCAAGGAAAGGTCTAAATTTTAGAAAACTTTGCGGATGGTAAAAACTTACTCTCCTTCGATTTTAAGGTTGTATTCTTTTATTTTATAATAAAGAGTTCTTAAAGAAATACCTAAAAGTTTAGCTGCTTCCTTTTTGTTACCCTTTGTTTTCTTTAAAGCCTCTATGATAGCGTTTTTTTCTAAAGACCTAAGGTCTATTACCTCTTTAGAAGACATATCTTTTTCTACTAAAGGTTTGTGGTTTATGTTTAAAGGAATAACAGGTTGGTCTAAATCTATCTCTTTTCCTGTTGCCATCACAAAAGCTCTTTCTAATAGGTTTTCAAGTTCTCTTATATTACCTGGGAAAGGATAGTTTAACAAAAACTCCTTTAACCTTTGGCTTAAGGGTAAAGGGTCTTTTTGTAACCTTTGAGCTAACTTTTGGATAATATATTCAGCGATTTTCAAGATAGCCTCTTTTCTTTCTCTCAAAGGTTTAATCTCGATAGGAAACACGTTTATTCTAAAAAAAAGGTCCTCCCTAAACTTACCTTCTTTAACCAACTTTACCAAATCTTGGTTGGTAGCAGTGATAAACCTGACGTTAGCCTTGATAGGAGCCAGACCCCCTAACCTTTCGAAGGTTTTATTTTGCAAAAAGGTTAAAAACTTAGCCTGAACCGTAAGGTTCATCTCAGAAATTTCGTCTAAAAACAACGTTCCGTCCTTAGCTGTCTCTATTTTACCTGGTTTGGTTTTTAAGGCCCCGGTAAAAGCTCCTTTCTCATACCCAAAAAGTTCAGATTCTATCAAAGTTTCGGGAATGGCTGCACAGTTTACCTCTACAAACCTACCTGGTCTTTTGCTTAATCGATGGATTACTCTGGCTATCAAAGATTTTCCGGTGCCTGTCTCACCATATAAAGTAACGGTAATATCGGTAGGAGCCACTTTTATCACTTTTTCGTATACATCTTCTATATCTAAAAAAAGTATTTCTAAAGGAGGAAGTTCTTCCTGCTCTTCTTCGAAGGTTTCCTTTTGAGATTTTTTGAATAAAAGGTTTTGAACTAAACTTAAGAACTCTTCAGGACTCCCCAGGGGTTTGGTAATATAATCTACCGCCCCTTTTTTCATAGCCTCTACTGCTGAACTTACCGTAGCATAAGCCGTTATCACCAAAAAAAGGGTATCTGGTAAAAGTGCCTTTACTCTTTCGATAAACTCTATACCGCTCATTTTAGGAAGCCTTAAGTCAGTAATGATAAGGTCGGGACTAAAATCAACCACCCTTTTCAAAGCAACCTCAGGGTCTTCACAGGTTTCCACCTGATAACCCTTTTCCTTAAGCAAAACTTCTAAAAGGGTAGCAAAAGAAAGGTCATCCTCTAAGATAAAAACCTTGGGATTTCTAACCATATACTTGTTCCTTCCCCTTTTTGGGTTTGAAGGTTAATTTTTATCTTCATTGCCTCACAAAGTTTTTCTACTATAGCCAAACCTAAACCTGAACCTTTAGGTTTAGTAGTAAAAAAGGGATCAAAAGCCTTTTTTAAGGTATCTTCATCCATACCTGGACCGTTATCCACTACTCTAACCCTTAAACTTTCACCATAATCTTCAACTTCTATTTTAACCTCTTTTTTCTCTTGGTTGGTTTCTAATACAGCATCAAGGGCGTTTTGTATTAAATTTACCACTATTTCTTTAATTTTATCAGGGTCGGTCACTACTTCAAAATTTTCTCCTTGAGTAAAAAACTTTAACTCTACCTGAGGGTATTTATCTTTAAAGCTAAACCAAACCTCTTCTATCAACTCTTTAAGGTTAAAATTTTTAGGTTCCACTTTAACTGGATTGACATAAAGGATTAACTCATCGGTTAACCTTTCTATCCTTAAAGCCTCTCTAAAAATAATCTCTAAATATCTACTAAAACTTGGGTCTGGAATTTTTTCCCTTAAATACTGAGAAAAACCTTTAATACTTCCTAAAGGGTTCCTTATCTCGTGCGATAAAATCTTTGCCATCGTGGAGATGCTTTCTAACTCTTTCATCTTAAGCTGCATGCGTTCATAACCAATAAGAAACTTAGTACCTATGAAACCTGCAATCAAAAGGCCTAAACAGGCTAACATCTTAAGAGAAAATAAAAATTGTGCCCTTTTTATGATAAAAGAAAAAGTAGCTATGTTTAACCCTACCCTAAGATAAAGGTTATACTTCTGAGTATAAAAGTTAAAATCCGCGATAAATATTTTTTGGTTTAAAGCTTCATCTTCTTGGTCTAAATAAAAACGATAATAGGGAAGTTTACAATTTTTGATAAAGTTTATTTCTTCAGGAGCTAACCTGTAGCCTATCAATTCTGGATTAGAATGAAGGATAATGTCTCCGTCTTCATCATATAGCATGATAAACTCAAGGTTTTCCCAGTTTTGACTTAGAATGATGTTTAAAAAGGCATTGTAGTTCATCTCCTCAAGGTTAGTGTAGGTCATAACACCTTGAAGGGTAATAGCTATCATCATCGCCTGGTCTTCAAGGGCTTTTTGAGCTAAAACCTTTGAATTTTTATAAGAAAAAACAGCACTTAAAAAGAGGGTAGCAATAGCCAAAACCAACACCACCCATAAAATCAACACAGACTTAAAGCTTGTTTGACCTAAAACTTGCTTTAACCTTTTCATCTCAAGTTTAATATACCACAACTTTGTCAATCTCCTAAAATAAGGGTATAATTTAACCCGATGAAACACCCCTTAATAAGCGTAATCATTCCTACTTATAATCGGGCTTACATTCTGTTTAAAGCAGTAGAAAGTGTACTAAACCAGACCTTTAAAAACTTAGAAATCATCGTAGTTGACGATGGATCAACAGACTTAACACCTAAACTTATTACTCAGTATCCTGTGGTTTATGTAAGAAAACCCAGAAAAGGAGTAGCCCATGCAAGAAACCGAGGACTTTTCCATGCTAAAGGTAGCTACATCGCTTTTTTAGACAGTGACGACCTTTTTGTCCCTACCAAACTTGAAGAACAATTAGCCTTTTTTGAAAAAAATCCCAATTATAAAATAGTTCAGACTGAAGAAATCTGGTATAAAGGGGAGAAAAGGATTAATCCTAAAAAAATCCATAAAAAAGCTGAAGGGTGGTTTTTCGAAAGAGCGGTTAAGTTATGTGTGGTTTCCATTTCTACGGTTTTGATAAAAAAAGAACTTTTTGAAGAGATAGGGCTTTTTGATGAGGATTTTTGGGTATGCGAAGACTATGAGTTTTGGTTAAGGGTAGCGGTAAAATACCCTGTAGGATTGATCCCTAAACCTTTAGTAATCAAAAGCGGAGGAAGGGACGACCAGCTTTCTGCAACCAAGGGGCTTGATTATTACAGAACTTTAGCTTTAATAAAACTCTTTAAAAATCAATCAAAAGATTTAAGTTTAGAACAAAAACTTATCCTCTTGGCAGAAGCCAAAAAAAAGTTTAACATCTTTTATCAAGGTGCTTTAAAACATGGAAACTTAAAACATGCCTTTAGATTGCAAAAACTTTTTGAAGAAACTTTTAAAGATTTAGTGTTTAGCCCTTTTAAAGCCTTATGAGAGAAGATAAAACACTCACAAAAGAAGATTGGTTGCTAAATTTTGTAAAACCCTTAGAATTTGCCTCTAAAAACCAATTTCAAAATCTACATAAAATAAAAGATTTAGGTAAAACACTTTTAGCCTTAATAGAAAGGATTCCCCAAGAGTTTGAGGGACATAAAGATAGACTTTTAAGTCTTTGTAAAGGATTAGACGAGGCTTCTTTAGAAGAGAAAAAAGAAAGAATAAAAGTTCTGCTTGAGGTTGCTATCTCCTTAGGTTTTTCGAGAAAAGAACCTTCTAAAAACGAAGAACCTTTAAAGGAAATTTCCTTAGAGGTTTATCAAGAGCCCAAACTTTCTTTAGAGGAATACAGAAAGGCTAAAGAAGAGTTAAAAAAATCGGTGCAGTTCTTAAAAGGTGTAGGTCCTAAAGTAGCTAAAAAGCTGGCTAAAAAAGAAATTCACACGATAGAGGACTTGTTGTTTTTCTTGCCAAGAGATTACGAAGACCGTAGGCGATTAATCCCTATCTCAGACTTAAAGGAAGGACAAAAAGCCGTAATTTTTGGAGAAGTAATTAAAAGTGGAATTGCCTATACTTCAAAAAGAAAAGTATTTGAAGCTTCCCTCACTGACGGCACAGGTTTTATCACCTTGCGTTGGTTTAATTTTAACGAATTTTATTTAAAAAACCTTTTACGTCCTGGTAAAAATTTTTACGCAGTAGGAGAAGTCACAAGGTTTGGTAGAACTATCGAAATGGTTCATCCTGAAATCATTCCAGAGGGAGAAGAAGAAAAACTTGAGTTAGAATTAGGAAAAATAGTTCCGATTTATTCCTCAGTAGAAGGACTTAGCGAAAGACAGATTAGAAAAATCATAAAAAATGCAGTAGAAGAGTATGCAGATCTTTTAGAAAATTTTATCCCAAGAAGTTTTTTTAAAAAAAGAAAACTTTTACCGCTTAATGTAGCCATTAAAAACCTGCACTTTCCTGAGAACGAAGAAAACCTTTCTCTACTTAAAAAAGAAGAAAGTATTTATCACAAAAGCCTTGCTTATGACGAGTTCTTTTTCTTAGAGCTGGCTCTTGCCTTTAAAAAAGGCAAGGTTAAAAAAGAAAAAGGTATTTCTTTTAAAACCGACGGAGAAAAGGTAAGGTCCTTTTTAGCTAAACTTCCTTTTGAGCTTACCTCTGCCCAAAAGAGGGTTTTAGAAGAAATTAGAAGGGACATGGCAAGCGGTCTGCCGATGAACCGACTTTTACAAGGGGATGTGGGATGCGGAAAAACGGTCATAGCCTTTATAGCAGCCCTTATAGCCATAGAAAACGGATATCAAGTAGCGATGATGGCCCCTACAGAAATATTAGCTGAACAACACTATCATAACTTTAGACGTTATGCTCAACTTATGGGGGTAAACGTAGCCCTACTTTCGGGAGGTATTACCCCTGCCAAAAAAAGAGAGATTTATCACGGATTAACTACAGGTTTTATAGATTTTGTGATAGGAACCCATGCCCTTTTCCAAGAAAAGGTTGAGTTTAAGAAATTAGGACTGGTTATCATAGACGAACAACACCGGTTTGGGGTATTACAAAGGGCGGCTTTACGTGAAAAGGCAAAAGGAGTAACCCCTGATACTTTAGTGATGACCGCTACCCCCATTCCCCGGACCTTAGGACTTACCATTTACGGGGATTTAGACCTTTCTATAATAGATGAGATGCCTAAAGGAAGAAAGCCCATCATAACCAAACTGTTTTTAGAGTACAACAAACACAAAGCCTATGAAGCCGTTAAAGAAGAATTAAGGAAAGGACACCAGGCCTATGTTATCCTTCCTCTGATAGAAGAATCAGAAAAGCTTGACCTTAAAGCGGTTACTACCTATGGGGAAGAACTACAGAGCAAAGTTTTTCCAGATTTTAAGGTAGGTATTCTACACGGAAAAATGAGCTCCTTAGAAAAAGAAAGGGTTATGCATCAGTTTAAAAGGAAGGAAATCGATGTTTTGATTTCTACCACCGTGGTAGAAGTGGGGGTAGATGTACCTAACGCTACGGTGATGGTGATAGAACATGCTGAAAGGTTTGGATTATCTCAACTTCATCAACTAAGAGGAAGGGTGGGAAGAGGGGAAGACCAGTCCTATTGCTTTTTGATAGCTTATAAAATTTCTATGGAAAGTGAAGCTTTCAGGCGTTTACAGATACTCTGTCAAACCAACGACGGGTTTAAAATAGCAGAAGAAGACCTAAAACTTAGAGGACCTGGAGACTTTTTAGGAACCAAACAGTCTGGATATCTTGAATTCAAAAAGGCTGATCTGATAAAAGATTATCAGATCCTTTTATGGGCAAGAGAAGACGCCTTTTCTTTAATAGAAAAAGACCCTGAGCTTATACAACATCCCATCCTTAAAGAGGAATTGATCAGAAGGTGGGAAGAAAGGTTAAAACTTTCTGAAATAGCTTAAATTTAAAGAAGGAGTTTTAAAATGGATGACAACTTTAAGATAGGTATCATCGGTGGAAAGGGGAAAATGGGTGAGTTCTTTACCAGGTTTTTTCAAAAAAAGGGTTATGAGGTCCTTATTTCAGATAAAAACACCAAACTTGATAACCGTAGCCTCTTAAAAGAAACTAAGGTTATCATCCTCTCTGTGCCGATGTCTGTTTTTCCCCAAGTAGTAGAAGAAATAGCAAACTTAACTACTGAAAAACATTGGGTTTTGGATGTGTGTTCGCTAAAATTGGAGCCGTATAAAGTAATGAGGAGCTTACTTAAAAAACCTGAGGTGTTGGCTACCCATCCGCTTTTTGGTCCCTATGAACCCTCGTTAAAAGGCAAAACCATCGCCTATTTTCCGATAAGAGGAAAAAACTTGTTAAAATGGTTTAGCCAAGTTATGTGTGAAGAAGGATTAAAATTAGTAAAAATACCCCCTAAGAAGCATGACCAGATTATGGGTTTGGTACAGGTGTTAAACCATTTTTGGTTAATTCTTTTAGGAAACCTAATCAAGCAGTCAGGTTTTACTCTTGAAGAAATAGTATCTCTGGCCACCCCCAGTTTTTTAAAACAGCTTGAAATTTTACAGAGGTTAGCCTATCAAGACGAAAAGCTTTATGGAAAGATTCAACTGGATAACCCTTACGGGAAAAGGTTTAGGAATCTCTTTTATAAACAGTGCCAAAAGCTAATCAAGGTCCTTAATTCTGACCAAGCACAAACCCTTTTTGAGACAAACTTTAAGGAGGTTAAAGCTTTAGCTAAGGAATTAGAAAACCTTTTGAAACCCCTGTCTCTTAACTAAATAAAGTAATAGACCTCCTGCGGCTATCATCCCCAAGCAAAGAACCTGTCCCATCGTCATCCAACCGAAAATAAGGTCAAAGCTTTGAGCAGGCTCTCTTAAAAACTCAAACAAAAACCTTAATATCCCATAACTTATCATAAAAATGGCAAATTTTGTTCCTGGAGCCCAATCTCTTTTTCTCAAACTCCAGAGGAAAAGGAATAATAACAGTCCGGTTACCAACCCCTCATAAACCTGTACCGGATGCCTTGGAACAGGACCGCCTTCAGGAAAAACCATACCCCAAGGTAAAGAGGTGGGCTTTCCGTAAATCTCTCCGTTGATAAAATTTCCTATCCTTCCAAAAAAAAGTCCGATAGGAGCGCAAACAGCTATTAAATCAGCCCACCACAAAAAGGATTGCCCTTTGCTTTTAACATACACATATCCGGTTAACAACCCTCCTATTAAACCTCCGTGAAAGGACATGCCTCCTTTCCACACCGCGATAATCTCCCAAGGATGGGTTAAAAAATAATCAGGATAGTAAAAAAAACAAAAACCTAACCTGGCACCTATTATCAGTCCTAAAAAACTGTAAAAAAGGAGGTTTTCTAAAAAAGGATAAAGATTGGTAAGGGCTCTTTCTTTTAGTTGATACCTGGTTAACATTAATACACAAAAAAAACTGATTACATACATCAACCCATACCAACGTGCCTCAAAAGGACCTATTTTAAAAATAACCGGATCAATTTGCGGATGTATAAGCATCACAAAGCTCCTTGATAACACATTTCTCACATTTAGGTTTTCTGGCTAAACATACCTTTCTTCCATGGGCCTGCAACAAATGAGGAAAAATAAACCATTCTTCCTTAGGCACTATTTCCATCAATTCTTTTTCTATTTTTTCTGGCTGATTAGACTTCACTAAACCAAGTCTTTGTGAAAGCCTTCTTACGTGGGTATCAACCGGGATACCTTCTACTATTCCATAAGCATTAGCCAGCACGATGTTAGCCGTTTTTCTAGCAACACCTGGGAATTCTAAAAGCTCCTCCATGGTTTTAGGAACTTCACCGTTGTGTTTTTCTACTATAATCCGGCAAGCCTCTTTTATATACTTTGCCTTTTGCTGATAAAATCCTGTGCTTTTAATGTCTTCGGCTAACTCCTCTAATGAAGCATTAGCAAAGTCTTCGGCTGTTCGATATTTTTTAAATAGCTTTTCTGTCACTTCGTTTACCCTTTCATCAGTACATTGTGCAGAAAGAATGGTAGCTACCAAAAGTTGTAAAGGGTTTTCAAATTTAAGGGCTATCTTAGCCTCTGGATAGGCCTCTTTAAGTTTTTTAACGATTAACCTTACTTTTTGGTAAAGGTCCATTAGACTTGCCTCCTATTTCTATAAGCCCTTGTATAAGTTTTTGGTGATAAGCTTTTTTTTCTTCGTCAGAGAGTGAAAAGGTTAAACCTTGAAACCCAAGGTTTAATTTTTGTTCTACCTCTTTAGCTCGATTAACCAATCTTTCGGTCAAAGACCTTTCTAAGGTTTCTACAGCATCAAAAAACTTAAGTAAACGTAAAAATTGTTTTTGGTTAAAACCCTCTAAAGAGGAGCCTTTTTCTAAAATTTCTTCAGCCTCAAGAACAAGTTTTTTCAATCTATCAAGAAGGGGTATCTGCACTTGTTTCCTAAGTTGTTCCTCTAAAAGTAAAAACTCCCAAGCTATCCTCAAAAGGTTTTCTTCTTTAAAGTCCCTATGAAGTAAGACTTCACGAAACCAAAAGGAAAATTCTTTGCGTAAAAGGTCTACCAAGTACATGAAATCAAATTCTTGATGATTAAAAAGGTTTTCTAATTCTTCCAAACTGACCCCTAAGTTTTTAAAGATTTCAGGGAGGTCCTGTTTTCGATAGATATGAACTAAAGCTAAGAAGAAGTGTTGAGGTCCAAACCCTACTTCC
Organism: Thermodesulfobacterium sp. TA1; assembly: GCF_008630935.1. Taxonomy (NCBI): domain Bacteria; kingdom Pseudomonadati; phylum Thermodesulfobacteriota; class Thermodesulfobacteria; order Thermodesulfobacteriales; family Thermodesulfobacteriaceae; genus Thermodesulfobacterium; species Thermodesulfobacterium sp. TA1. The sequence continues at coordinate 486,535 of NZ_CP043908.1, read as the reverse complement.
TTTTCTTCGAGAAAAAAACTGCCTTCACTCTCCACAAATTTTTGAAACACCCCTTTTATCCATTCTAAGGTATAAAACCCCATCTCTACTTTAAAACCTCTTTTTTTATCTCTGCTTTAATCTGGTTTATATCAGGAATTTCATTAAAACTTCCCTGTGCAAGAAGTTCTTTTCCACCTCCTTTAAGCCCAAAAGGTTGTAAAACCTTAAAAATTTTAGAAGCTGGATATTTTTCTCCCAAGTCCTTGGTAACCATACAAAGGGCTAAAGCCCCTTTTTCCTTTTCTCCTATCAACAAAACTACACAAGAACCTAATTTGTTCTTAAACCAATCACCTATTTCTCTTAGGTCTTCCATCTTTTCAGTCTTAAATGAGGTTACCAAAATTTTAATCCCGCCTACCTCTTCTACCTCAGAAAGTTTCTTTTCCAAGTCTTGCTTTAAGTCGAAACTCTTAAGACGTCTAAGCTCTTTTTCTTGTTCGTCAATAAGTTTTAAAAGACCTTCTATCTTTTTTTCTAATTCTTTAGGAGAGGTTTTAAGAAGATCGGCAAGGGTGGTAATCCGTTTTTCTTGGTTTTTAACCCATTGATAGGCTTTCATCCCAGCTACAGCCTCTATTCGTCTTATTCCTGAGGCTACACTGCTTTCTGAAACGATTTTTACTAAACCTATATCTCCTGTATGTTTAACATGGGTTCCTCCGCAAAGCTCCATAGAAATTTCATCGATTTTAACCACCCTTACGATATCCTGATATTTTTCCTCAAAAAGGGCTATTGCTCCCATAGCCTCTGCTTCTTCACGACTAACCCACATAAACTCTATAGGATGGTTTTCTAATACCCATCGATTGATAAGCTCCTCTACCTGGGTTATTTCTTCCTGGGTCAAACCAGAAAAATGGGTAAAATCAAACCTTAAGCGTTCTTCTTCTACTAACGAACCAGCTTGTTTTACATGACTTCCTATAACCTTTCTTAAGGCTGCATGTAAGAGATGGGTAGCTGTATGATGTCTGGCAATATGGGCTCTTCTTTCTGCATCTACCTTTAACCAAACCTCTTCGTTTTCTTTAAGCATTCCTTGAACTGGCTTAATCTTATGGTAGATAAGTTCTCCTACCTTATAGACCTCTAAAACCTGCGCCCTTCCCTCTTTACCTATCACCCATCCTTGGTCATAAACCTGACCACCGCCTTCTGGATAAAAAGGAGTAAGGTTAGTAATTAGGTAATAAAACCCTTGGTCTTCTTTTAAGACTAAAATTTTGGCTGAAGTTTCTAAGGTATCATACCCTATAAAAAGGGTTTGCAAGCCCTCTTTTACCTTTTCTTTTATAATTTCAGGCAGTTTTTCAAGGGTTCCTTTCCAGGTTTTTCTGCTTTCCTCTCTTGCCTTTTCTCTTAACTTCTCAAACCCTTCAATATCTAAATTAAAACCTATCCCTATAGCATAGTCTCTTACTAAATCATAAGGAAAACCATAGGTATCGTATAGTTTAAAAATAAGTTCTCCAGGGATAACCTTACTTCCCTTTTCTTTAAGCTTCTCCACTTCTCTTGCAAGGATGTTAAGACCCACCTCCAGGGTTTCTAAAAATTTTTCTTCTTCAAACTTGATAACCTTTTCTGCAAACTCCTGGTTTTGTAAGACCTCTGGATAGACGGAATTATATTCTGATACTACTGCAGGAACTATTTTATATAAAAAAGGTTCTTTTAAACCTAAAAGACGACCAAATCTCTCTGCCCTGCGGATGACCCTTCTCAAAACATAGCCTCTTCCTTCGTTAGAAGGGACTATTCCTTCAGCTAAGAGAAAGGTAGCAGCTCTTATATGGTCTGCTATAACCCTAAAAGCTACCTCAGTGTCCTTACTGTCTTTAAAACCCCTCCCGGTAATTTCGGCTATTTTATCCATAATTCCTTTAAAAAGGTCAGTCTCATAGTTAGAAGATAAGCCTTGAAGGACAGCGGTTATTCTTTCAAGCCCCATACCTGTGTCTATACAACCTTTGGGAAGGGGCTTTAATTCTCCCTTCTCGTTTCTTTCATACTGCATAAAAACCAAATTCCAAATTTCCAGGAAACGATCACAATCACACCCAGGACCACATTGAGGGGAACCACAACCAAAACTCTCTCCTTGATCAAAGATGATTTCTGAGCAAGGCCCACAAGGACCGGTATCTCCCATCATCCAAAAATTATCTTTTTCTCCAAGTCTTATAATCCTATCTTCAGAAAATCCTGTTATACTCTTCCATAAATCTGCCGCCTCGTCATCTTCTTTATAAACAGTAACGTATATTCTATCCTTAGGAAGCCCTAAAACCTGAGTAATAAATTCCCAAGCATAAGCTATGGCCTCCTTTTTAAAATAATCCCCAAAAGAAAAGTTACCCAGCATCTCAAAAAAGGTATGGTGTCTTGCAGTGTAGCCTACGTTTTCCAGGTCGTTATGTTTTCCTCCTGCCCTCATGCATTTCTGACATGAAGTAGCCCTCTTATAAGGTCTAGTCTCTTCTCCTAAAAAAACCTTTTTAAACTGAACCATCCCTGCGTTGGTAAAAAGAAGGGTTGGGTCGTCTACAGGAACTAAAGGTGAGCTTGGGACAACCTCATGACCTCTTTCCCTAAAAAATCGTAAAAATTTCTCTCTTATTTCAGAACCTTTCATCTTCTCACCCCATCTTAACTTTTAAACATAGCTTAACCTTTAAGGTTTTTTTAGAAGTTTTATTTTAGAAGTTTTTCAGCAATTTTCAATAAAATATCAAAAAATTTTTCTTTATTCTTGCTTTATTTTAAAGATATAGTAAATTTTTCTTCAAAGTTAATCACTTTATGTAGGAGGTATACTATGCTTGTACAAAACTTTTTGTTTACTTCTGAATCGGTTACCGAAGGCCATCCTGATAAGGTAGCGGATCAAATTTCAGACGCTATTTTAGACGCTATCTTAGAAAAAGATCCCTATGCTAGGGTAGCTTGCGAAACCTTAGTAAACACAGGTATGATACTTATTGCTGGGGAGATTACTACTGAAGCTCGGATTGACTATCCTACCATAGCCCGTGGGGTAGTAAAAGAGATAGGATATAACCATTCTGACTTAGGTTTTGACTACCAGACCTGTGCGGTACTTATTAGTATAGATAGACAAAGCCCAGACATTGCTATGGGAGTTGACAGAGACGGAGAGATAGGCGCCGGAGACCAAGGACTTATGTTTGGGTATGCTTGTGACGAAACACCTGATTTCATGCCTATGCCTATTTGGTATGCCCATAGATTGGCCATGAGGCTTGCTGAAGTAAGAAAAAAAGGCATTCTTCCCTTTTTAAGGCCAGACGGTAAAACTCAGGTAACTGTCCGGTATGAAGCGAGAAAACCGGTAGACGTACACACTATCGTTATCGCAGCCCAGCATGACCCTACGGTTACTTTAAAAGAATTGAGAGAAGCCATTACAGAAGAAGTAATCAAAAAAGTTATAGTCCCCGAACATTTAAGACCAGATACCAAAATCATCATAAACGGAACAGGAAGGTTTGTAATAGGAGGACCTTTAGCTGACTGTGGTATGACAGGAAGAAAAATCATTGTAGACACCTACGGGGGAAGAGGGCATCATGGAGGAGGTGCTTTTTCTGGAAAAGACCCAACAAAAGTAGACAGAACACCTTCTTATTACGGAAGATATGTAGCTAAAAATTTGGTAGCAGCGGGAGTAGCTAAGGAACTTGAAGTACAGGTAGCTTACGCCATAGGTGTACCAGAACCTTTAGCGATAAACGTCAACACTTATGGAACTGAAAACATTCCTGTAGAAAAAATTTTAGACATCATCAATACCCTTTTTAATTTTAGGCCTAAGCACATGATAGAATACCTTAACCTAAGAAGGCCTATTTTTAGAAAAACAGCTTGTTATGGACATTTCGGTAGAAATGAGCCTGAGTTTACTTGGGAAAAATTAGATATGGTAGAAAAGATTAAAGAACTTGCTGGTTTTGATAAATAACTGATTTAAGGAGGATAACTGCTGATGGAATATCATGTGAAAGACCTAAGTTTAGCAGACGAAGGACTAAGGCTTATAGAATGGGCTGAAATGGACATGCCTGTTTTAAGGCAGATAAGAGAAAGGTTTGCCAAAGAAAAACCCTTAAAAGGGGTCAGAATAGGTGCATGCTTACATGTAACCACAGAAACCGCTAATTTGGTAAGGACTTTAAAAGAAGGCGGAGCTGAGGTGTTTTTATGTGCTTCTAACCCTCTTTCTACCAAAGATGAAGTAGCTGCTGCCTTAGTAAAATATTTTGAAATTCCTGTCTTTGCTATCAGAGGCGAAGATAGAGATACTTATTACTCTCACATAAACGCAGTGCTTAACCAAAACCCTCAAATTACCATAGACGATGGTGCAGACCTGGTAAGCACTCTTCACAAAGAAAGACAAGACCAAGCTGAAAAAGTTTGGGGAGGTACAGAAGAAACCACCACCGGAGTTATCAGACTTAAAGCTATGGCTAAAGATGGTCTTCTCAAATACCCCATTATTGCAGTAAACGATGCCTTAACAAAACACCTGTTTGATAATCGTTATGGCACAGGACAGTCAACCCTCGACGGGATTTTGAGGGCTACCAATCGACTGCTTGCGGGAGCTGTTTTTGTGGTTTGTGGTTTTGGTTGGTGCGGAAAAGGACTTGCCATGAGAGCCAGAGGAATGGGGGCAAGGGTAGTGGTGACAGAAGTAGACCCACTTAAAGCTTTAGAAGCTGTGATGGAAGGCTATTTGGTAATGCCTTTAGATGAAGCCGCTGAAATAGGAGATTTTTTCTGTACGGTTACAGGCAATAAATCGGTAATACGAAAGGAACATTTCTTAAAAATGAAAGACGGAGCCATCGTCTGCAATTCAGGCCATTTTGACGTAGAAATAGACCTTAACTCATTAAAAGAAATCTCCAACCAAATAAGAACCGTCAGAAAAGAGGTAGAAGAATACACCTTAATCAATGGAAAAAGAATTTATGTCCTTTCTCAAGGAAGGTTGGTAAACTTAGCCTCTGCTGAAGGCCATCCTTCAGGGGTAATGGACATGAGTTTTGCCAATCAGGCATTGTCTGTAGAATATATCGTCAAGAACCATCATAATCTTCAGAAAACAGTTTATTCTGTGCCAGAGGAAATCGACAAAGAGGTTGCCAGACTTAAACTGGAAGCCATGGGTATTAAAATAGATACCCTTACCCCAGAACAACAAAAATATCTTACCTCTTGGGAAGAGGGAACCTAAAACTTGTTTACCGGACTAATAGAAGGAGAAGGTAAGATTACCTCCCTTCTCCCTGAGAAGGGAGGGCTTACTATCGAAATTCAACCCCCTTTTGATATAACCGATGTTAAAATAGGCGATAGCATTGCGGTAAACGGGGTATGTTTAACTGCTATCGAAGTCAAAGATAAAACCTTTAAAGCCCATGTTTCTCCAGAGACCTTAAACCGAACCACCTTTAAATACAAAAGACAAGGAGACTGGGTTAATTTAGAACGATCCCTCCGCTTAGGAGATAGGTTAGGAGGACACCTTGTTTCCGGCCATGTAGACGGCATAGGTAAAGTTTTAACCGTCAATCCTTTAGGAGAGTTTTACAGATTTTTGATAGAAATACCTGAGACTTTGGCGGTTTATTTAATAGAAAAAGGGTCTATTGCTGTAGACGGGATTAGTCTTACTATAAACAAAGTAATAGAAAATTCCTTTGAGCTTATGATTATCCCTCATACTTATCAGGTAACTACTTTAAAACGCCTAAAGCCCGGAGATTTGATTAATATAGAGATAGATATGATAGCTAAAATGGTGCACAAATGGCTTTCTCCCTATCTAAAAAAGGCAGAAAAAAGTTCTCAACTTTCTATAGAGTTTCTCAAACAACATGGATTTTTTTGATTTTATAACCTCTTGGAGAGTTTAAACATGGAAGTAGGGTTTGTAGGATTAGGACTTTTAGGACAAGCTATGGTAAAAAGGCTTTCTTCTCAGGGGGTAAAAGTTACGGTTTGGAACCGGTCTTTAGAAAAAGCTAAAGTTTCTGGGTTACCTTATGTAGAAACCTTGGAAGAGCTTATAGATAAAGAGGAGACTATTTTCTTATGTGTTAAAGATAGTCAAGCAGTTGAAGACCTTTTGACCCAAATGTCTCCATATCTAAAAGATAAAATTATCATAGATACCTCTACCAATTGCCTCTCTAAGGTTTTAGAATTTCATCGTTTTTTAAAAGAAAAAGGAGGTTTTTATTTAGAGTGTCCTGTTTTAGGAAGCGTTATCCCAGCAGAAAAAGGACAGCTTACCCTTCTTATAAGTGGAGAAGAAAAAGTTTTTGAAAAGGTTAAACCTCTTTTACAAATCTTATCCCAACGGTGTTTTTATCTCCAAACACCTGGTAAAGCTACCAAAGCTAAACTAATCAACAACTATCTTTTAGCCTTGATTATGGAGGCTTTAGCTTCTGCCATAGTTTTAGGAGAAAACATAGGGTTTAACAAAGAAGAACTTTTAAACATATTAGAAAACGGGGCGGGAAATTCTTATGTGTTAAAGGTTAAAAAAGAAGCCCTGCTAAAAGAAAACTTCATCCCTCATTTTTCTTTGGAAAACTTGATAAAAGACTTAAACTACGCTGAAGAACTTTTTAAAACCTTTTCAGGAATAGCCTTAGAAGGAGCTTTGGTAAAAGAACTATACAGAATTGGGATTAATTTAGGGTTAAAAGATAAAGATTTTTCGGCTATATATTATGTTTTAAAAAGTCTACAAACTCAGACATCTGGATAAAATTAATCCTCAAGGAGTCAACTATCAGAAAATAGGAATTAAACATGAGAGACCTCCAGAACAGGGAACTTAGAAAAAGCAGGATTAAAGAAAGTTTTTTTTCTACAAATTGCATAGATAACTCTTATAAGTTTGTTTACAACTGCTATCATAGCTTTCTTATAACTGCCAAAGTTTTTCTTCTTACGTATAAAATAGGATCTGAAGTAAAAATTCCATTTTACTACACCTACCGCCATCTGGAAAAGAACATTTCTGAGAAAGCTCGACCCTTGCTTAGATATGCTCATCTTAGCTTTATACTTACCAGATTGTTTTGTTACTGGGTCTGTGCCCGCAAACTTTATGAGCTTTTTGGCATTAGAAAATCTTTTTACGTCTCTGATTTCAGCCAAAAAGAGACTTGCAAGTTTAGAGGAAATACCTTTTATAGAGGAAATGAGCTTAATTTGTTCTTGCTGGTCTTCATCCATTTTCTCTACAAGCATCTCTTCAAGCTTTTTTATTCTTGGCTCAAGGAAAAAGAGTTTTTCGATGTAGATGATAAGAGTTTGAGAGAGATAAGGATTGTCAACCCCGATAGAGTTTTTAGCAAGGTTTATGACTTCATCGGGAGAAAAGGAAGGGGTTTTACCTTTAGGAACAGAGGATTTAATAATTTCGGAAATTTCATTTGGTTTAGCTTTTTTAAGGGTTTTAGCAGAGGGGAATTTAAGGAGTATGTTAAGGAAGGAGTGGGAGTAAATATTAAAGTGCTTTTCAGCTTCTGGGAAAAGAACAGTGAGGGCGTATTTGATTTGAGTTTTAGCTTCAGCAAGTTCATGTTTAAGTTTTTGGATAAGACGAGAAGCACTACGGAGTTCAGAGTTTTCAGGATAGGATTTAAGGAATTCAGGGTTATTAAGAGCGAAGAGTGCAAGGATTTTGGCATCTTTTGTGTCGTATTTAGAGGGGTTGTTAGCGGAGATAAATTCAAAGAATCTGTGGACGATTTTAGGGTTAAGGATGAAGGTTTGGATATCTTTTTCAACGAGGAAGCAGTAAAGGGGGATGTGGAACCTACCAGAGGATTCCATAACAACGATAGGGTCAGAGAGGGTTTTGAGAAGGTTAAAGAAATCAGAGAAGCCTTGAAGAGACATAGAGAGTTTGCCGGAGGAGAGGGTTTTAGCTTCATGGTTAAGGATGCAGAAGTGGAAGTTATCTTTAGAAATGTCAACACCGATGTAATGGGTCATGATGCTACCTCCTTTTTAAGATTTTTGTCCCTCACACCATCCTCCCGAGTAGCTGGGGCTTTGGTAGCCCAACCAACTTATCGGGTGTTGAGGGACAGAGGGACATACTCCTTAAGAGGCTCAAAGGCCTACCAAAAATGGAGTCCCTGTCCCTCTCTAACTTATAAGCTTTTGTTTTATTATACAAAACAAAATGTGTTAAACAAACCTTAACATAAAAATTGCAGGAGGAGGGAAGATGAAGCTTAATCCAGAGTTAGAAATAATAGAAGCTTTAGCTAAACAAATACTGGTGGCAGCACGCACCGCTCCTAAAGCCAAGGGGGTAGATGACTTAGTTTTTGGTTTGATTACCGACCCCGCAGAAAAAGAAAAACTGGCCCAAGAGATGGAAAAAATCGCTGAAGAAAAAGGTGCAGCCTTTAAGTTTTTTAAAAGAGATGCTGACAATGTAAGAAATTCGGAAGCGATTATCTTGATAGCCCTTAATTTTACTAAACCCTTAGGGATGGACTGTGGAATCTGCGGATTTAAATGCGAGGAATTGATGAAACAAGAAAAAAGTCAGCTTGATTTTGATGGGCCTGTTTGCGGAATAAAACTTTTAGACATGGGAATTGCTTTAGGTTCAGCTGTGGCTAAGGCTAAAGACCTTTGTGTAGACAATCGGATCATGTATACCATAGGCGTAGCAGCTAAAAGATTAAACCTGATTAAAGGGAACGTAATCATGGGAATACCCTTAAGTGTAAAAGGAAAGAACATCTATTTTGACAGGCCCCCTTTAAAATAAAGACTTTGATGAAACCCAAAATAAAAATCTGTGGTTTAACCCGTAAAGAGGATGTTTTGTTTTTAAATCAATTTCCGGTAGATTATATAGGTTTTGTGTTTTATCCTCGGTCCCCAAGGTATGTAGGAGAAAATATAGACCAACTTTTGGGTTGTGTAAGAGTAGGGATTAAAAAAGTAGGGGTATTTGTTAATCCTAATTACGAAGAGGTAAAAAAGGCCTTAGACATTGGGATAGATTTAATTCAGCTTCACGGAGAGGAAACGGTTGAATTTGCTCAAAAAATAGGGCTTACAAGAGTAATAAAGGCCTTTAGAGTTAAAGATAAAATAGAACCAGAAAAGGTTTTACCTTGGAAAAAAGCTTATGCCATTCTTACCGATACGTTTGTAAAGGGGATACCTGGAGGAACAGGTCAAACCTTTAACTGGAGTTTAGCTAAGATTCTTGTCGACCAAGGTTATAAAGTCTTTTTAGCAGGAGGCTTAAACCCAGAAAACGTAAAAGAAGCTATTTTAACCGTATGTCCTTATGCCATAGACCTTTCTTCAGGAATAGAAGCCTCCCCTGGAATAAAAGACCATCAAAAAATAAAAAAGCTCTTTGCCCAATTAATTTAAACTACATATCCTGCAGAGGATACAGAAACTGCCGAGCCCTGACCAAAAGGAACAAACTCCTGATGGTATAGGTCTAATTTTCCTTTAGCCCCTAATTTTTCCATGATAAGTTTAGTAAGATAAAGAGTAGAAAGACCGCATACTTTTAAAGGTAAGGTTTGTTTAGCTTTTTCTAAAAACTCCTCTTTGGTTCCATCAAAAGTAAGTTGTAACAAGGCTTTATCGTTTTCTAAGGCTATTTGGGCATGTTCTTCAGAAACCTCAAAGGGGTCTCCATATCTTAATCCGAGATGACAAAAATCTATACCTAAAACCAAATAGGTATGTTCATCTTCCATCAACTGGGCTAAACCCTCGACAAACCTATTTGTAAGTTCTGGATTTTCAAAAAGAGTAGGCATAGGACCTACTAAAACAGGTAAAACCATAAACTGGTCTTTTAAAAGATAATGCAAAAACAGGGCTTGAAATTCTATAGAATGTTCTAACCGATGGGCTATGTGGTCAGGGAAAACCTCTATCTTTTTAGAATTAGTTAAAAAAAATAAGCCTCCCCTATCGTTTTTTATCAACCCAAAAGGAGTAGCTATGTCTTTAGTAAGCACAGAAAAAGGAAGGTCTAAATGATGTCCTACCCCTAAAATTATTATTCTAGCCCCAGGAGGTAATTTAAACCTGTTATAACTTTCAGCATAAGATCTAGCAGCTGCTTTTATGTCTATATGAGGGGCTATCAAAATTTTAGGGGGATTGGCAGACTCAGAAGAACCAAGTTTTAGGATGTCTTCAACAAAAAATTTTGCCTCGGCTGCAGATAAAGGATAGGCTGAATTAGCATGAGCCATAGCCCTAAAAGGATAAGAAAACCATTTAGAATAAGCTTTTTCTTTGATTTCTTCAAAGGTTTTAGACCATAAAAGACCTTTCTCATCTAAAAATTTAACTATTTTTACTACTTCTTCTAAAGGTACCATCTGACCAAACTGTTTGGTTGCTTCAGACTGTAAGTCTCTTAGGTCGTTTTGTCCGTTCATCAAGGCAAGCAAAAAAGCAAGATATTGAGGCACTACTACCAATTCATCTATAAAACCTAAAGGGTCTCTTAAAAAAAATACCGGTTGACCTTCGTGCTCAGCAGGTATTACATCTACATACCTTAAAATGGGCTTATAATCCAAAGGATATTCTAATTCCATCATTCTTCCTCTCCAAAATCTTGTGGAGTCAGGCTTTCGCAAGCCTGTTTTACCAATTTTATAGCTGAATAAAACTCTTCTTCAATAGTTCTTACCCTTACACCAAAGGCTTTTTGTACTGCCTTTCTAACGATCTCTCCTTTAAGAAGAGCGTTATCCCAACCAAACTCTGCATATTTCTGATTAACCACTTGGTTAAGCTCTATCAAAGCTTTCGCCCTCTTTCTTCTTTCTTCTGCTGACTCTTTTAATGGTTTTCTCAAAAACTCGTCTATTTTAGACACAAAACTTTCATAAAAACTGGCTGGAAACTTTGGGTCAAACTCTTCTATAGCAAAACCAAAAGTAATAAACATCGGGTCTTTAAAATAGGTAAACAGCTCTTCTTCTATCAAATTTTCATCTTCTTTAAGCAGGTCTTGATACAATCGATAGGCTTGTTTTGACTTTTCTTTAACGTTTGGGGGCTTTTCGGTGTTAAATTCTAAAATATGATGATAAAGGCTTTCATCTACGATTATTCCCACTATCTCTCTTGCACCTATGTCCTTCATCGCCTCTAAACGATGCTGTCCGTCAACGACATAATATTTTCCGTTTTTATTTACCACTACTATCGGTGTTAAAAACCCTAACTTTTCTATAGCCATCTCTAAATGTTTTTTTAAACTTTCTGAGATATCCCGCTGAAAAGGTGGTCTATGGATTTCTTCTAAATCAAAGATAGCTAAAGTGAGGGGTTGTTTTCTAACAGGGTCATCAAAAGTGGCTATCTCTTTCATAGTCCCCCTCTAATTAATCTTAATCGTTAATCTGCGTTTCTTCTAAGAAAGGTAGGTATATCAAGTACTTCTTCCTCTTCTAAAGAATATTCCTCTATCTTATTAAACTTTTCTTTGCCTTCTCTCCTTCTTAATCCCTCTTCTATGGTTACTACTTTGCCGTTTTTTTCTTCTTTTTTGGATGATTCAAGGCCTGTAGCAATCACCGTAACCCTTAAAGCATCTCCTAAGGATTCATCAAAAACTACACCCCAATATACTTTAGCGTCTGGATGAAGCTCTTTGGCTATCATGGTGGTTATAAATTGAGTTTCTTGAATAGTCAAAGTTTCAGAATGTCCGCTTATATTAAGTAATACACCTTTAGCACCTGAAAGGGTAAGGTCATCTAAAAGAGGACTATAAACTGCCATCTGAGTAGCGATTTCTGCCCTAGAATCTCCTACAGCCTCTCCCATTCCCATCAAAGCCATACCTCCACTTTCACTCATCACTGCCTTAACGTCTGCAAAGTCCAGGTTGATATAACCTGGAGAAAGAATAAGGTCTGAAATACCTCTTACAGCATAATATAATACATCGTCTGCTTTTTTAAACATATCCGACAATCTTTCTTGTGGAGACCCAAGGGTAAGTAAACGGTCGTTTGGAATAGTAATCAAGGTATCTACAAACTTGGAGAGTTCTTCTAAGCCTTGTTCAGCCAATTTTATCCTGTGTCTTCCTTCAAAAGTGAAAGGTTTGGTTACTACCGCTACTGTTAGGATTCCAAGGTCTTTACAAATGTTGGCTATCACGGGAGCTGCACCGGTTCCTGTACCTCCTCCCATACCTGCAGCTATAAAAACCATGTCTGCATCTTTTAACACATCTCTTATCTCTTTTTCGCTCTCCTCGGCTGCTTGTCTACCTACTTCTGGCTTTCCACCTGCTCCCAGTCCTTTAGTAAGTTTTTTCCCCAATTGAATTTTAATCGGGGCTGGGTTTAATTCAAGGACCCTGTAGTCTGTGTTAGCCACTACAAATTCTACCCCTACAAGTTTATTTCTAATCATGTTAGCGATAGCATTGCCACCAGCTCCACCTACTCCCACTACCTTAATGTTAGGTTGAACCTTCACTTCTTCATCTAAGAGCTCAAAAGAGATACCCATGTTATCCTCCTTTTAAAAATTTTTTGTATATTTTTTTTAATTTTTCTAAAAATCCTTCTTCCTTTTCTGTTGGTTCCGTTTTTTCTCCATAATTATAGGCATAAAGAAGCATACCTACTGCAGTAGAAAATTGGGGATGAGAAACTTCCTCTGTAAGTCCTGCAAGTCTTATAGGATAACCTATCCTTGCTGGGAGGTCAAACATCTGGTCTGCCAAATAAACTAAACCAGGAATAAGAGAAGAACCACCGGTAATTACTATTCCACTTCCTATCTTAGACTTTAGATCAAAACCTCTAAACTGGCTTGCAACCTCTTTCCGAAGTTCTCTCTCAATCAACTCAAAAAGCTCTTTGACTCTTGGTTCTAAAATCTCTGCCAAAAATTTCTTATTTACCTTTCTCGGAGGACGATTACCGATACCTGCTACTTCTATAATTTCGTCCTCTTCCACCAGTTCCCTTAAACATACCCCTTTTTCTATTTTAAGTTTTTCTGCTTCTCTTCTTGAAGTCCTAAGCCCAACCGCCAAGTCGTTAGTTAGATGCTCTCCTCCTACCTGAATAGAAAAAACATCTCTTAATACGTTATCCCAGTAAATGACCACATCCGTAGTGCCTCCTCCAAAATCCAAAAGCACTACCCCTAATTCTTTTTCTTCTGGGGTTAAAACCGCCTCGGCTGAAGCAAGCCCCTGAAAGATAACCCCATCAACCCCTAAGTTAAGGTTCTCAAAACATCTAAGCAAGTTCTGCAAAGAAGAACGATTACAAACGATAAGTTTTACATGAGCTTCCAACCTTACCCCTGTCATTCCTACAGGCTGTAAAATACCCCCTTGTTGGTCTAAGATAAACTCTTGCGGTATTACATGTAGGATTTCAGTCTCAGGGGGTAGGTTTAAATTTTGAGCTGAACGGAGCACCTCTTCTACATCCTCTTCTGTTACACACTTTTGCTTTAAAGCTACAACTCCCATTCCTGGAATGGTTTTAATGTGAGCACCTGCTATACTCACATATACACTTCCTATTTCTACTTTAGCCTGTGTTAAAGCCTTTTCTATAGCATTCTTAATACTCTGGGTGGCTTCATCAATGTTTAAAACCATACCCTTTTTTAAACCTTGAGAAGGTGCTATACCGATTCCAGTAACCCAAAGTTCTCCTTCTCTTTCTTCTCCTATCAAAGCACATACCTTGGTAGTCCCTACATCTACCACCAAAATCCCTACTTCCTTGCCCATCTTATCACTCCCTAAATTTAATTAAAGCTTGTCCTACAGGGTAGTCTAATCTAATCAACTCTATCTTTTCTGTCTGCCCTTTTTCATACAGATATGCCATTATTTTGTCTAAATTTTTATAAAAGTAAACCCAATCTTTTTCAGCAATCAAAGGTAAATAGATTTTTATCTTATTTTTAGTAAGTATAATCATTTTACTGTCTTCTAATTCAATTTTAGAAATGTTTTCGTAAACAGGCAAATAATTTTTATTGTTTTTTAACCAATAAAGAAACTCAAAAAGTTTATCTTTTAACATCTCATTTTTAATTTCTAACACCGGATAAAAGAAGTAATCTTCCGGTAATATCCCCTCCATAATAACGCCTTTTTTGTCTACTAAATACCCTTTATTATTTTTGATTAAAATAGCCAATGGTTCTCTTTCCTTAATAATAAACTCTAAAGTACCAGGTAAACGCCGAACAATCGTTACTTCCTCTATGTTTTCATTAGAAAGGATCCTTGCCCTCAAGTCTTTTAAAGAAATGGTAAAAAAGCGCTCCCCTCCTTTAAGCTCAGCAAGTTTAATAATTTCTTCTTTACTTACCCTTTTAGTAGGAGAAACCTTAACCTCTTTCAAAACAAAAAGGTCGGTAAAATAAAGCACATAAAACACTAAGGCTAACAACCCTAATATCCCGATAGTTCCCCAAAAAAAAGGACGTTTTAATAAACTAAAAAATCTACCCATTTTTTATCCCCAAGAACTTTACCTCAGGCTCTAAACTCACCCTAAACTTTTCCCAAACCTTATTTCGGGCTATTTTCATCAACTCTAAAACCTCTTTAGCCTTAGCTTTACCTAAATTTACGATAAAGTTAGCATGTTTTTTAGAAATCTCTGCCTCTCCTACCCTATAACCTTTTAAACCACAGGCCTCTATCAACTGTCCAGCATAATAACAAGGAGGGTTTTTAAACACCGAGCCAAAGGTTCTTTTAGAAAGGGGTTGGGTAAGCCTTCTTTTATTTAAAAACTCTAACACCTTACTTTTTACCGCCTCTTTCTCTGTTTTTTTAAGTCTAAACTCTACTTCTAAAATCACTCCTTCTTTTTTAAACCTTCTATAGCTCCAGTCTTCTTCTTTGGGCTCAAAATAGGTTAATACTCCTTCTTGGTAAAGATAGACCTTTTTTACTATTTGAGAAATACTCCTTCCAAAAGCCCCTGCGTTCATCTTAACTATTCCACCTATAGTGGCAGGAACCCCTGCCAAAAACTCTAACCCAGAAAACCCTCTTTTCAAACACAAACTTAAAAGCTCGTTAACACCAACACCAGCCTTGACCTTCAGAATTACTTCTTCTTTTTCTTCTTTTACGAACTCTATCCCTTTTAACTTTCTAAAACTTATTACCATCCCGTTAAATCCTTCGTCGGCTACTAAAAGATTGCTTCCTCCACCTAAAATATAATAAGGAAATTTTATACTCTCTAAAAACTTTAACAATCTAATCAAACTCTCTTCTTCTGACGGAAAAACAAAAAAATCGCAAGCCCCGCCTATCTTGATGGTAGTATAAGGAGCCAAAGGTTCTTTTTCTAAGTAAACAATTTTATTTTTTTCTAAAAATTCTTTAATTTTTTCTTTCATCGCTTTCTAAAATCAAACGATGTAGTTTATAAATGTTTCCTGCACCCATCGTGATGACCACCTGGTTTTCATCTACAATCTCTTCTAAAAATTCTTTTACCTTTTCCAGATTTTCTCCAAAAAAGGTAGGCTTTCCTCCTCTTAAGTTCTTAAGGTTTTCAAAAAGAATAAAACCCGAAACCCCAGGAATAGGATTTTCGCTGGCAGGATAAATCTCGGTCAACACCAAAATATCAGGTTCCTTTAAAACTAATAAAAATTTATCCCAAAGAAACTTAGTCCTGGTATAACGATGGGGTTGGAAAACCAATACGATTTTTTTATCTTTATAAACCTTTCTTAAGGCCTCAAGAGAAGCTTTTATCTCAGTAGGATGATGAGCATAATCGTCTATCAAAACCGACCCTCTCCAAAAACCTTTATGTTCAAGCCTTCTTCCTGCCCCTTTAAATTCCTGTAAAATTTCTATCACTTGTTTTATAGGTAATGCGAGCTCTAAACCCACCCCTATAGCTGCTAAAGCGTTACAAACATTATGTTTACCAGGGATAGAAAGCCTCATCTGTCCTAAAACTTTTTCCTTAAACATAACCTTTACTAAAGGATACCCTTCATCTTCGTCTAAAATCTCTGCCCTCAGTTGATTGTCTGCCGAAAAACCATAAAGTAAAAAGGGACCCCTAATCTCTTGGAGCACCTCTTTTATTCCTGGATCATCTCCGCATAAGATAACCTTTCCTTCTGGAGAACATTTTTTTATAAAATTGATAAACGCCTTTTTAATGGCATTAAAGTCTGCATAAAAATCTAAATGTTCTACATCGATGTTGGTAATTACCTCTATGTAAGGGTTATAACATAAAAAGGAGCCGTCGCTTTCATCGGCTTCAGCTATTAAATAATCTCCTTTACCTAAAAGAGAATGAGTTTTTATGTTGGTTATGATACCTCCTACTACTACCGTAGGGCTTTTATCCAATTTAAGCAACATCTCTGCTATCATGGAGGTGGTTGTAGTCTTACCATGAGAACCTGCAACCACGATACTTTTAGGGTAAAGGTTCATTACCTCAGCTAACATCTGTGCCCGAGGAATAACCCAAATGCCCATTTCTTTAGCCTTAGAAAGCTCTGGATTATCTTGAGAAATCGCAGAAGAATAGACCACTACATCTATTTTTTTAAGATGGGCTTCATCATGTTGATAATAGACTTTGATACCCTGTTTTTCAAGCATTTCAGTATATTTGCTTTTATTGATATCGCATCCGCTTACCTTGTGCCCTAAGGAATGAAGGATCATCGCTAAACTGCTCATTCCTACACCGCCAATTCCTATAAAATGTATCCTCTTAGGTCCTTCTTTATGCCCCAAAAACTTAAACATTATGCAACCTCTCAAGTTCTTCGATGATAATCCTTTCTGGGAAAGGGACATAAAAACTTTTCATAGCCTCAGACATTTCTTCCAGTTTTTTCTTATCCTTAAGCATATCTTTTAACACCTCTAAAACCCTTTCTGGGGTAGCTTCTCTTTGATCTATAACTACTGCCCCTCCTTTTTCTGCTACCCTTAAAGCATTTTTCTTTTGATGGTCTCTGGTAGCATAGGGAAAAGGTATAAAAACAGCCGGTAATCCTACCGCAAAAAGCTCTGCCAGGGTTGTAGCCCCTGCCCTTCCTAAAAACAGGTCTACTTGAGAATAAGCCCATCCCATATCCTCTATAAAAGGGAAAACCTTAAGTCTTTCTTGAAAACTTTTAGAAATTTTTTGTGCATAACCAGCTTTAACCTTTTCGTACTCATCAAGGCCTGTCTGATGAATAATCAATAAATCTTTAAATTCCTCTAACAACCGAGGCACTATCTCTACCGATAACTCATTGATAAACTTAGCCCCCAAACTTCCGCCTAAAATCAAAACCCCTAAACCTTTATGTTCCTTAGGTTTTTTGGTTAAAATAGTCTTTCTCACAGGATTTCCTGAAAAAACTACCTTTTTTGAGGGGAAAGCCTTTTCACTTCCCTTAATACTTATAAAAACTTTGTCTACCAAACGAGAAAGTATCTTGTTGGCTAATCCTGGCTCCACGTTTTGCTCATGAAGGGCGGTTATTTTTTTTCTTAATTTACCTGCAAAAACCACAGGAAAAGAGATATATCCCCCTGTAGCAAAAATAATGTCTGGATTAAGGGTTTTTATAATCTGGTCAGCCTTTAAAATAGCTTTTAACATCTTTAACCCAGCCCTAAATTTATCTAAAACCGACCTTCCTAAAAATCCTTCTGCCTCAAGCTCATAAACTTTAAAAGGTCTGTCTTTAAGGATGGTTTTTTCTATCCTTCTTGTGCCAGAAACAAAAAACACCTCCCTACCCAGCCTCTGCAATTCTTCAGCCACAGCTATCCCTGGGAAAAGATGGCCTCCTGTTCCTCCAGCAACTATCAACCACCTCAATGGTACACCTCGTTTATTTCTTTCTCTTTAAGGAAGAGGGGGGCGTATTTTAAAACTAATTCTCTAAAAACTTCTCCTCTTTCTTCGTAGTTTTTAAATTGGTCAAAACTAGAGCAAGCAGGGGATAAAAGTACACAATCTCCTGGTTCAGCCAATTTTAAAGCTATGGCTACAGCCTGGGACAAAGTCTCTGCAAGGTAAGTTTCTACTACCTGTCCTAATTCTTCAGTTATCACATACCTTGCTTCCCCCATCAAAACTAAAGCTTTAACCTTTTCTTTAATATAAGGAATTAAAGGACTATACGAAGCTCCCTTATGTTTTCCTCCCATGATAAGGATAAACCTGCCTTCAAGCCCTTTTAAAGCCTGAAGGGTAGCGTCTACATTAGTAGCCTTAGAATCGTTAATAAAACTTACCCCTCCCACAGAGGTGATATATTCAATCCTATGAGGAAAGCCTTCAAACTCAGTTACTAACTTTTCTATACTTTCTTGAGAAGCTCCTATCAGTCGAGCCCCTAAACTTGCAGCTATATAGTTTAGTTTATTGTGTAAACCTAAAAGCCTAAATCCTTCTAAAGAATATACCTCCTCTTTTCCCTCTATCCTTAACACAAAATGCTTCTCATCTTTTAAATAGGCTTGGGCTCCGTCTTCCTCTTTTTCCGAAAACCGATAAACTTTACCCTTTACCAAGTCTTTAAACTTTGAAAACCAAGGTTCTTTTAAAGGAAGGACGCTATAATCTTCTAAGGTCTGATTTTCAAAAAGCCTATATTTAAAATAGGCATATTCTTCTTCAGATTCATACCTTTCTAAATGGTCAGGGGTAATGTTAAGCAAAAGCCCTACCTTAGGTCTAAAGGTATAGATGGTTTCCAGCTGAAAACTTGAGACTTCAAGCACTAATTTATCTACCTTGGTATTAAGGTAAATCAACTCCGAAAGAGGTATCCCATAGTTACCTCCGGTAAAAACCTTATAGCCTGAAAGCTTTAAAAGTTCTGAAACCATAGCGGTGGTGGTGGTTTTACCGTTGGTCCCGGTAATAGCTATAGCCTGGTCTTTTTTTTCTAAAAACTGCCAAGCAAGCTCAAGCTCCCCTAAAACGGGAATACCCTTTTTTAAACAATCTCTATAAACCTCTCTTGGAATACCTGGACTTACCACTACTAAATCAGCCTGGGAAAAGTCTTCTAAAGCATGCCCTCCAAACTTAAATTCAACCCCTTGGGTTTCAAACTGAGAGATAAGAGTAGGGTTAAACTTTTCTCTTGGATTAGCCTCAGAAACCAAAACTTGAGCACCTTTTTTTATTAAAAGTTTAGTAGCCGCCTGTCCACTTCTACCAAAACCGATGACTACAACCCTTTTACCTTCAACTTCCATTTTCTTTCACCTACCTAATTTTTAAAGTGCTTAAGGCTAAAAGTCCAAAAATTATAGAAATAATCCAAAACCTTACCACTACTTTGTTTTCTGGCCATCCTAAAAGCTCAAAATGATGGTGTAGTGGAGCCATCTTAAAAATTCTTTTCCCGTGAGTAAGCTTAAAATAACCTACCTGGAGCATCACCGAAAGGGCTTCCATAACAAAAAGAGCTCCAGCTATCACCAACAAAAATTCTTGTTTTACTAAGATCGAAATAGCCCCTAATCCTGCCCCCAAACCTAAGGAACCCACATCTCCCATAAAAATTTCTGCTGGATACGAATTATACCATAAAAACCCTAATCCCGCTCCTATAAATATGGCACAAACGATGGCTAATTCACCGGCATAAGGGATGTAAGGCAACAAAAGATAGGTAGAAAACTTCATGTTTCCTGCTACATAACTTAAAACACTGTAAACCCCGGCAACTACTATAAAAGGCACTATGGCCAATCCATCAAGCCCGTCTGTAAGGTTCATCGCGTTAGAACTGCCAAGAATAACCAACATACTAAACAGCAGATACCCTACCCCTAAGTCTAAGGCTAAGTTTTTAAAAAACGGAAAAACCAACTGAGAAGAAAAATTAAGCCCATTAAAAAGTAAGAGATAGAAAACCCCTACCAAAAAAAGTTGAAGTAAAATTTTTTCCCTAGCCTTAAGTCCTAAATTTTTCTTTCTTTTGATCTTAAGATAGTCATCCAAAAATCCTATCAAACCAAAACCTATGGTTACCAAAAGAACCAACCATACAAACGGATTAGAAAACCTACACCAAAGAAGACAAGAAATTAGAATAGAAAAAAGAACTATCGTCCCTCCCATCGTAGGAGTTCCAGTCTTTTTTTTATGATGTTCAGGTCCCTCTTCTCTTACTATCTGACCAAACTGTTTTAGTTTCATAAACCTGATAAACGGAGGCATCAAAAAATAGACCAAAAAGAAAGCGGTAATAGCCCCGCAAATCATTCTAAAAGTAATGTATTTAAAAACGTTAAAAACCGAAAAATAGTCGCTTAAAGAATATAAAAAATAGTAAAGCATCTATTCAAGCTCCTCCAAAAGTCTTTCTACTACCCTTTCTAATCTTAATCCCCTTGAGCCTTTTACTAAAATAGCGGTATCTTCAGTAAACATCTCTTTAAGTTTTAAAAACCTGAGGTTTTCCAAAAATTGTTCTGTAGTTTCAAAAACCTCACAAGGCTTAGGGGAAAAGGTGCAGGCATAAAATTTAGCATTTCTTCCTATAAAATAGCCTTGGTCAGCTACTTCCTTAGCCAGATCTCCTATCTCCTCATGATACTTTTTGCTTTCAGGACCTAACTCTAACATATCTCCTAAAATAACCACCTTCTTTAGATATCCTGAAAGGTCTCTTAAAAGCTCTAAAGCTGCCCTCATAGAGCCTGGATTGGCATTATAAGTATCGTCTATCACCAAAAACCTTCCCTTTTTGTAACTCTTAGCCCTTTGATAAAAAGAAATTTCTTTTTCTACTTTCTCTAAAATAGCTTCCCACTCTAAGTTAAGGCTTAAACCTATCCCTATGGCTGCAAGAAGGTTTAAAAGATTATGCTTACCTATATCTGGCAAGTGAAAGGGTTGCTTTTGATTTTTAAAAATCCATTCCCCTTTAAGTCTATCTCCCTCTATACTTAGATTTTGAACCCTCAAGTCTGCCCCTTCTTCAAAACCAAAAGAAATCTTTTCTTGATTAAAAACCTTTACCCTTTCTCTTAGGTTTTCTTGATCATAGAAATAGACCAATCTTCCGTTGGGGTCTGTGTTTTTAAAAAGAGATACTTTTTCTTCTAAAACCCCTTCCAAAGAGCTAAGACCCTCTAAATGAGCAGGGTATACACAGGTAATCACAGAAACCTGAGGGAACACTATTTCTGACAAACGTGCTATCTCGCCAGGGACGTTAGTCCCGAGTTCTAAAACAGCTACCTCGGTACCTTCTTTGATAGAAAGAATAGAAAGGGGGACCCCTATCAAGTTATTATAGTTGGCTAAGTTTTTATAGGTTTTAAAAAACTTGGAAAGAATTTCAAAAGAAAGTTCTTTTGTTGTAGTCTTTCCGCAAGAACCGGTTATGGCGACTCCTACAAAGTTAAGCTTTTTTCTCCAAAATTTAGCAAAATCTCCTAAAGCTTGCAAAGTGTCTTTTACCAAAATAACGGTTAACGTTTTAGGCAATTCTTCTAATCTAAAACCTGAAGGAAAACGAGAAATAACCAACCCTTTAGCCCCTTTATCTAAAGCCTCTTTCCAGAAATCATGTCCGTCAAAGTTTTTCCCTTTTAAAGCCCAAAACAAATACCCTGGCTTTATAACCCTGGTGTCGGTAGAAATCCCTCTAAAACTTGAGCTCATGTCTCCGTTTAGCAAAATCCCAGAAGCAGCCCTTACAATCTCTTCAGTCAAAAAATGGTTATCTATGTTCATTTTAGATACTCCTTGTTTAGTCTTTTAATAGTCTCTAAAACCTCGTCTTGGTCAGAAAAGGGATATCTTTTTCCTTGAATTTCTTGGTAAGTCTCATGCCCTTTACCTGCAATTACCAATATATCTCCTTTTTCTAAAAGGTTTATAGCAGCCTCTATGGCTTCCTTTCTATCAGGGATAACCTTACAGGGTTTTACCCCTTTTAATCCTTGTTTGATATCTTGAATTATACGCTCAGGGTCTTCAAATCGTGGGTTATCAGAAGTAATGATTAAATAATCAGATAGATTCTCAGCCACCTCCCCCATAAGAGGCCTTTTGCCAGGATCTCGGTTGCCTCCACAACCAAACACCACTATAAGCCTATTCTTTTTTAAAGGAAGTAAACTTTTTAAAACATGTTCTAAAGCAGATGGGGTATGCGCATAATCTACAAAGATTTTAGCCCCTCTAAACTCTGCAACCAGCTCTAACCTTCCTACTGGATTTTTAAGGGTTTCTAATCTGGAACATATTTCTTCCTTAGAATAGCCCAAGGCCATCAAAATCCCAACAACCGTAGCCAAATTTTTGGCTTGATATTCTCCAAAAAGGGAAGTTTTAACCCTGTATGCCTCCCCTGTATTTAAAAACTTTAACTCTACCTCAAGGCCCTCTTCTAAACCTAAAATTTCTACCCTTAAAGTCCCGTTGTTTACAACTAAAATCCTATCTTCAGACAAGAAGTCTTTTAATTCTTGATAAAGTCTCTTACCAGATTCTGTTTCGAAGGACAAAACTGCCTTTCCCTCTGGGGCTAAATATTCGGTAAAAAGCTTTTTTTTGGCCTGATAATAGTCTTCCATCGTTTTATGGTAGTCTAAATGATCTCTTGAAAGATTGGTAAAGCCGGCTACCTCAAACTTAAGCCCTGTTATCCTTCCTTGATCTAAGGCATGAGAAGAAACTTCCATAACACAAGCTTTAAACCCTTTTTCTACCATTTCTTTCATCAGACCCGCCAATCTTATGAGAGAAGGCGTAGTCTCTGTAGCAGGAATTCTCCTTTCTATTTCATAAAAAATAGTTCCCACATAACCGGTTTTTATCCCCAAGGTTTGTAAAAGGGTTTTAGTAAAATAACATACAGATGTTTTTCCATTAGTTCCGGTAACTCCTATAAGGGTTAATTTTTTCTCAGGGTGGTCAAAAAAATTAAGCACTATCTGAGAAAGGGCTTTTTTAACGTCTTTTACCCGAATTTGATAAACCCCTTGCAGTTTTTTTTCGGTTTCTACAGGTGTTTCTCTAACGATAACTTTAGCCCCTCTTTCAACCGCCTCATCTATAAAATCTTCTCCTCTAAAAGAAGTCCCTTTTCTGGCAATAAAAACATAACCTTCAGAAACTTCCTTGGAATTGTCTGAAACACCATAAACCGGTTGATTTAACCAACTCTCATCCTTTGGATAAACCTCTAATATTTCTACTTCTTTTAGTATCTCTTTTAATGGTTTCATAACAGTTCTGCAAACCAGGCATCAAATTTTTCAGAAGCTGGACTAAGTTTGTTATCTTCCTTGTTACCTTCGGGAGCACCAGATTTTTCCTTTAAAGCCGCTATCAACATCTTTCCGTCTTTAAAATAAACCCTCACCACCGTTTTATCAATAAAAAACATTCTTTTTTCTTTAGGAAAACTGCTTAAATCAGGATTACAAATCCTGTTCGATTTTTTAACAAAATCCACAGACATCTCCTTTCCACAAAGATTGGTTAAAAAGTATCCGCCCAAATCCCATAAACTTATTTTTTGATTCTTATTAGGGATGCCAAAAATTGATGAAAGATAGGTTTCTTCAAACAATGGTTTTTCTTTATCGTCTATGTAAGCCAACACCTCACCGGTAGAAAGGTCTATCTCAGCTAAACCCACTTGATACCTACTTTCTAATTGTTTTTTAACATTTATAAACTTTCTTTCCTTTTTCAAGTCTAACGATAAAACCAACGGTTCTCCCTTTTGCAAGAGATGATCAAACTTTTTTTCTAAACCAGATACTCCATAACCGTTAAAAGTCTCTCCAATAAGAAAGTCCATCTCTGGGACAAGGTTTTTTCTCTTAAAAGACCTTTCTATAAGCACATTTTCTTCCTTAGCCAGTTTTTCTACCTCATCTAAGGTCAGGTCTTCAGAAAGAAGAACTATTCCTTTTTTGGGTAGGTTTAAGGTTGAGGGTAGATAATTTTTAACGACTGGAGGGATGGTGTTAGCCATCCAATTATCGTTTTTAATTACATAATAGGCCTTGTGATTTTCCAAGGTAATCACCAAAGGTTCTAAGTTCCTATCAAAGATGTAGCCGCGTTTTACCTCAGGGACAGAAGGTTTACCGGTAACCTTTTCTACAGAAAAATTAAGCACCACAATCAAGAAAAGAAAAAAGGCACACAAAAAACCCCATAAACTATAATAATCTCTTTTACTCATTTTAGCGAAATGTAATCTCCTTCTTGAGGTGGTCTTAATCCAAGTTTTTTAGCCTTTTCTAATACCACCTCTCTGCTGGTTAAGCTATAAAACTGGCTTTTCAATTCTTTATTTTTACTAAGAAGCTGATGTTTTTCTACTTTTAACCTAATCCATACGTAAGTTTTATAAGCAGTGGCGACTGACATCACAAACAACAAAACTACGGTTAAAATTAAAGAGACATTAAACACCCATTGCTTTATCCAATCTTTAAGACAAACTTTTTCTGTATTTTTTTTCTGATCGGTTGAGGTCTTATTGCTTTTAGAGTCTAAATGGGGCCTATATACCAAAGTTCTGTTAGCCATCATATCCTTTCTCCCACCCTTAATTTGGCACTACGTGCCCTTGGATTTCTTTTTATCTCTTCTAAGGTTGGCACAACCGGTTTTTTTAACACCGGTTTTAACCTTGGGTCTGATTTAAACCAGTTTTTTACCACCCTATCTTCTAAAGAATGGAAAGAAATTATCGCTATCCTTCCCCCTGGTTTTAAAACCTCCGGCACCTCGTTTAAAACCTTTTCTAAGTTTTTAAGCTCTTCGTTTACCTCTATCCTTAAACTTTGAAAAATAACAGCCAAAAGACTTTTTCTGGTGGTTTTATAAAACTCTTTGACCGCCTCTACCAAATCTTGGGTGGTTTTAAAGGATTTTCTTTTTCTTTTTTCACCGATAAACTGAGCAAATCTTATAGCGCTTGGGACTTCACCTTTTAAAAACACTTGCGCAAGTCTTTTTACATCATAGGTATTCAAAATCTTTTCGGCGGTAATCTCTGTTTCTAAGTTCATCCTCATGTCTAAGGGTTCATCCTTTTGAAAGGAAAAACCTCTTCCAGAATGTTCTAACAAAAAAGAAGAAAGGCCAAGGTCTAAAACTATTCCGTCTGCCAAAACCCCTTCTTTTTCTAAAACATCTTTTATATAAATAAAACTTTTATTAAACAGTTTTACCCTATTTCCGTATTTACTTAATCTTTTTTTAGCCAACTCAAAAGACGGTTCGTTCCATTCAAAACCATATAAAACCCCTGTAGGAGAGGATCTTTCAAGAATGGCTTCGCTATGCCCCCCCATCCCTACCGTTCCATCTACATAAACCTTATCTTTGGTTACCTGAAGCAAACCTAAAACCTCCTCCAAAAGCACAGGCTCATGGAAAAAAATACCTTACCCCCTGGTAAGATAAGGGTTTATCATCTGCATAATCTGATTAAAGTTGTCTTTCGTTTGTTTAAACCTGGCCTCTAACTGAACAGGGTTCCATATCTCAAAATGATAAAGCATACCTAACAGCACTACCTCTTTTTCTAAAGAAAACTCTTCTCTCAATGATTGTGGTAAAAGGATTCTTCCTTGCTTATCAGGCTGACATTCCTCAGCAGAGCCTAAAAAATACCTTATGTATTCTCTTACCTCAGGTACGTCCCAAGGTAGACTTAACAACTTTTCTTCTATCTTTTGCCATTCCTCTACAGGATAGGCTACTAAACACTCAGGATAGTTGGTAATCACTAAGTTTTCACTCCCATACTTAACCCTTAGAACTTCTCTAAACTTAGCAGGAAGACTGAACCGCCCTTTTTCATCTAAACTATGTTTAAACTTTCCTCTAAACATTTTATTCCACTTTTTACCACTATATACCACTTACAATATTAAAAACTCATTAAAAGTCAAGACCAATTTTTTAAATTTAAAAAAATATTTTATAAAATATTTTTCTAAATGAGAATTTATCTAAACATAAGTTTAGATGTTAAGTCAGTTAGCCTTCAAAAAATTTAGTGCTGTGAAGCATGGATATTTAACAAAACTTTAAGATATAACCGGTTAGATTGGATATCCATAAAATGTTCTTCAATTCTCGTTTTTAATATAACAACCTTTTTACTGATCTTTTTACCTAAAAGCTTGCTATTCAGTACTTTCTTGAAGAGTTTATTAACACCTCATGAAAGCTGAAAGAAACATCTTCCTTGAAAATCAACCTGATAACAAAGTCAATGATTCCTATCAAAGAGTAAAAGCATCACTTACTGAGCTTTCAAGGTAAATAAAATTGCTCCTACTATTCTATTAAAATCTGGTTAAGCAATATTTAACTAAAGATGCTTCAGGCTCTTGCTTTTGGAATTACAGAGGATAGCAGAAAGTATTTTTTTACAACTCTTGCCCTATCAAAATGGTTGACGATGGGTTGAAGATAGGGAAGTTTATACCGCAAGGGGTTATGAAGCATATAAGGAGGTAAATTCTTTAACTCAGGAAGGTATCTCTTTATGTACTTTGCTTCAGGGTCAAAATTTTTAGCCTGAAGGATGGGGTTGAACATCCTGAAAGGCTTTAGATCAACTCCCACAGAAGCTACCCATTGCCAATTTCCTGTGTTCACTACTTCATCGTAATCGATAAGATGTTCTTTGAAGAAGGCTTCACCAAGCCTCCAATCGATAAACAAGTCTTTAGTTAAGAAAGAGGCAACGATCATCCTTGCCCGATTGTGCATGAACCCCTCTAATAGTAACTGCCTAATTCCAGCATCAACAATAGGATATCCAGTTCTTCCATCTATAAAGGCTTTAAAAAGTTTTTCATCATTTTCCCAAGGAATGTTCCTTCTCTTTTCCTGAAATTCTAATTCTTTAAGTTGAGGAAAATAGTGCTTTATATGATACCAAAACTCTCTCCAGGCTAATTCTTTAATAAATTGGCAGTCTTTTCCAGCAACCTCTTCAGCCTTCTTAAATATCTTTCGAAGGGAGAGGACTCCAAATCTTATATAGGGCGAAAGCTTTGATGTGCCGTCAAGGTCAAGCCTATTTCTTGTTTCATTATATCTTCTAAAATCAAAGTTGTTCAATCTCTGAAAACCAAAATCTAAGGTAAAATGTCTGTTTTCTTCATACTCCAATTTTTGCAAGAGGTTATCCAGAGTGCTAAAAGGCATTTCTGGAACGTTGATTTTGGTAGGAATTGGTTTGCAATCAAGCCTTAAATTTTTTAACCATTCTTTTAAAAAGTGGCTATAAATTCTCTTGAAAGGTATTTTTGTTATGTCGCAAAGAAAGTTTCCTAAGTAAACATGGAAATCTATGCCAAAAGAAAGGCAGATTGACCTTATCTCGCTTTCAATTTCCTCTCCCGTGAAGGAAAAGTCTTTATTAGTAAAAACTCCCTGAGCTTGAGAGGTCTTAATTATCTCTGAGAAGATTTCTCTTGGCTCGCCAACAAAGACATAGAGCTTACCTCCAAGATTCCTTAAATCTTTGTCAAGCTTTTTTAAGGCTGATACAATAAATCCAAGTCTGTCTTTTCTTTTGCCAAATATTTCAAAAAGGCTTGGAATAAAAATAAAGATAGGGATAATCTCCTCTGCAAAAACAGAAGCTTCAAACAGAGCCTCATTATCCTCAATTCTTAAATCCCTTTTAAACCAAACAATAGCCCTTTTATACCTTTCTTTTTCTTTCATTATTTGAGCCAGCTAAAGTCGAGCTGATATATCGGCTCTGGATAGGGTTTTGCAAAAAGGAATCCTTGCATTAATCTTACACCAAGTTTGTAAAGAGTTTTGGCTTCTTCTACCCTTTCCACTCCTTCAGCTATTACTTCAATTCCATGGGAGCTTACCGCATGGATAAGTGCCTTTATTAAATCAAACTTGATAGGGATTCGATCTATTCCTTCAATCAATTCTCTACTAATTTTGATATAATTTGGTTGTAATTTTATTAAGGCCTCAAGGGAGCTAAAACCAGTGCCAACGTCATCTAAAGCGGTTTTTAATCCATGCTTTCTGTAGTATTCAAGAATTTTGTTAAGATGTTCAAAGTCCTTTAATTTTTCGGTTTCTACCACCTCAAAGACTAGATTTTCAGGATTCCAATCTAATTGAAAAGCCCATTTTATTGTAGTTTGCAGACAAAAAGCAGGATCATAGATTACAGTTGGTATAAAGTTAATGAAGATCTTATGATCTTTAAGACCTTTAACAGCGGCGGTCTTTATGCAAATCTCTCTGCAAATTCGGTCAAGAAAAAAAAGCGTGTCAGTTGCCCGAGCAGCCTCAAAAAGATAGGATGGATTTAAAATCTCTCCGCTTCCCTTAACACCCCTTATCAAGCATTCAAAACCATAAATTTCCTTTCTCTCCAAGTTCACAATAGGATGAAAGTAAACGGTAAGTCTCCTCCTTTCTAAAATCTCAAGGTATTCAGTATACCTTAAAATAGCTAAATAAATGCTCAAGGGTTTTAATCGAGGGATAACAGAAAATAAATTTTCTCCCTCTGTAAGAAATCCGACTTTCAACTCTTCTTTTTCAACTTCACTGAGAGGTTGATTGGTAAGGATCGATATTAATTTTTCCATATTCACCTCTGGAATTAGTATCTGACCTTGAAGTAGGGTATACGAGAAGTTGTTTTCAAAAAGAAGCTTTACAATTTTTTGTATTAGGAAATCTATGGAGGAAAAGATAACCACGTCAACTTTACCCTCTGGAAATTTTGGCAAAATTTCACACTTTGGACAGGGTTTTTCGTGCATAAGCCACCTCTCTTGCTATGATATTTTATATTTTTAAAATTTCCCGCAATTTTTTAGCCCCAAGTTTGCTTGTTATGATGTTTTTTTCTATCTCCTTAAAGGTAATTTCTATCCTTCCGTCAGGAAGTGAAGTTATATTCTTAATCTTTTCTAAGTTTACAAGGTAGGACTTATGCACTCTCAAGAACCCATAGAGTTTCAATACCTCCTCTAAGTACCCTATACTTTTTGGGCAGTGAAAACTTCCTTCCTTTTTAACGCATTGGCTGTGTTTTAGCTGTGCTTCAAAGTAATAAATCTCGTTCAATGCTGTGGGAACAAGTTTTCCCTCTTTATTGAAAACAAAGATTCGAGGTTTTTCTCCTTTGAATTTTCTTATTCGATTCAAAACCTTTACTATATCGTCAAAAAAGAAGGGTTTTATTAAATAGCCAACAGCTCCGACTTCAAAGGCTGGTAAAGTATACTCATCGTAGGCGGTTTGAAAAACTATGAATACATCATCCCTTTCTCCTAGGATCTCTCGAGCAAGTTTAAGACCATCTTTCCCAGGCATACGGACATCAAGAAAAACTGCATCTACATCTGGATTAATTTCCAGTATTCTTTTTGCTTCATAAGCATTCTCAGCTTTTAATATTTCTTGTAGACCAGCCTCCTTAAGAAGACGTTCAAGCCTTCTTAAAGCTAAAGGTTCATCATCTACTATTAGAACTTTCATAGGCTATTTTATAACCTTTTATGGATAGTATTGGTAGTTTAACCATAAAACAAGGTGGATTTTTACTTTTAAGTATAAGTTTGCCTCCTTGAGATTCAAGCTTTTTTGCGAGTAAAGACAATCCAATCCCTGGTTGAAAATTAGATATGGGATTTCCATTATTCAGCACGCATAGAATGATATACTGTCCATTCCTCTTAGCACTTATAGAAATCTCAAAGTGCTTGCTTTTATCTTCGGGTAGTCCATGTTGAATTGCATTTTCAATGATGGGCTGAAGGATAAGCGCAGGAATAGGCTCGTTCTCTAAATTCTCATCTACATCTGTCGTAAAAACAATATCCCTTCCTTTGCGAATTTTTTCAATGAAAACGTAAGAATTAACCATGCTAATTTCCTCTTTCAAAGGAATAATTTTAGGAGAGGTTAGAGCCCTTCTTTGGTAGTTTACTAAATGTTTCACATAACATTCAAGCACCTCTTTATTCATATCCATGAGCTCAAGTAGGGTGTGAAGGGAGTTTGAAAGAAAGTGAGCATTAAGCATCCTTAAAGTTAGCTTATAGTTTGCTTCAAGAGTTATCCTTTCAATAGCTTCTTTGCGATTACGCATTCTTACGAATTGATAGACCATCAATCCCGTTAAGTAGGTTAAAATCCCAGTGGAAAGTGAGGCAATTAGAAATTTCTCTTTCTGCGTAAGAAAAACAGGGACCTTAACTTTAAAAAGAAGGAGTGTCTTAAAGGCTAAAAGGAAACCAAAGAGCCCAACCACAAAGGATAGTATCCCCCAAACAACCCACCAGAGGAGAACTTGCTTAATCTTTGGAAGGACATTTTGATTATTAAAGTAAATTACAATATAAGATAGCAACCCAATGTACATTCCAAGCAGGAATCCATGAAGTAAACCTCTTGAAAATCCCTCTCCCAGCAAAGAATAGAAAAGCCCTACAAGCACTCCTCCATAAAGTAGTCCAATGACAAGTAATAACATACCATCAGTTATTTTAATCTTTAGGTCAACAAAGGGTTCAACAAATTCTAAATTCCTTGCCTCAACTTCTAACATCTTTCACCCCCTTAGTCCTTTGCCTTTCTATTCAAGCTGTAGTAGAGGTTCAAACAACCGAGGGCTATTCCCATAAATCCCTGTCCGGCAAAGGCATGGTCACAAGCAAGATACATTCCATTAAAAGGGGTAAAATTATTAGGTATGCTCCAAAAGGGTGTGTCTACGCTTGCCGAAAAACCACCAAGGCTAACTCTATGTACATAACGTTTAAAAGTGTGAGGTGTTGCTGAAAAGACTTCAACAAAATCACTTTCCTTTATTTCAAATCTTTTTATTATTATTTTTATAATTTTTCTTTCAAGCTCAACTTTCAACTTCTTAACCTCTTCCTCATCAAGATTTGCCCAAAGCTTAATTGGTGTGTGCGTAGAAACGGTAAAGGTTGCGAATTCTCCATTTTCCTGCTCAAGGATTGATAAATGTAAATAGCTTGAAGTTCCTTTAAGACTATCCCTGTCTCCGATTATCAAATAATGCTTTGCTGTAAAGTTTGCTAAAACTTTCTTCTTAATCTTACCATAGACCACAAAGGCAGAGTAGGGACTGAGCTTACAAGTAAACCTACTAAAATATCTGTACAAGTAACTCTCACTATCAAACACTGAAAGATTTTCTAAGAAAGGAAAGGATATGATGATCTTTTGCGAAAATATCTTTTCATTTATAATATTTATTAGGTATCCTTCTCCCAGCCTTTCAATCCTTTTAACAGGACAGTTGAAATTTACGGTTAATCCTTTGGCTAAGGTTTCGAGAAATCCTCCTACGCCTATCTTTGAGTAAGCAATTCCCGTGAAGTTGTAACCAATTCCTAAGGTTAAAGCAAGGGCATTTGCCTTCTCAAGTTCAACCTGCCCAACGATAAAAGTTTGAGCTTTAAAGTATTCTAATAATTCTTTAGGCACATTCTTGTAAAAAGCACTTAAAAGGGATAGAGTTTTCTTTTTTGCTAAAGGAAGATAGGGCAGTAACCTTAAGTTTTGAATCTTAAAGAGAGATTTAAGAGGCGAGATTATTCCTCCGTTTAGATTAAATTCAAAAGGTGTTGTAAGTAATGTTCTCGTTGTTCTTTCAACAAAGGAAAAGAATGTCCTGTGCCCCTTTATGGGAAAGGCTTGTGAGAATTCCTCACAAGTCCTTTCCGGATCTGCAAATATTCTTACCATCTTTCCATCTTCAAAGCTAACCACGCATACAACATCTAAAAGTTTATAGCTCTTTTTCACTTTATCGTGAAGATTAAGTAAGGTGAGAAGTCTTTCTAATGGGTAGTTGGGGTTAAGACCTGGAATAGTTGTTGCTCCAGCATTATACATTACTCCATTTCTTTGAAAAGTTTCGGCACAGCCTCCGATTTTATCCCTCGCTTCAAGTAAAGAAACTTCGTATCCAAGGTGTCTAAAAACCAAAGCCCCGAATATGCCTCCTATTCCAGCACCAACGACTGCAACCTCCATTCTTTAACTTCTCCTACGAAACTCTTTCTCCATAAACCACGTAGAGAGGATCTGATAGGTTACAAGCTATGCTCCATTTGTCATCAATCGGACGGGTATATCCCCTTAGGGAGTAAGTTTTTAAATTTCCTAAACCTTCAGTTCTTGTCAAAAGCTCAAGCACAAATCCCATCCTCTCAAATTCATGCATGTCTATCCAACTTCTTATAACCTTGGATGGAAAATATCTGTTTGAAAAGGAAAAGAAGAACTTTCCACCCTTTTTTAATACTCTTTTAACCTCTTTGAGTAGTTCAAGAGGTTTAATAACGTATTCAATCGAGAGGTCACAGACAATTGCGTCAAAAAATTCATCCTTGAAAGGAAGCGAAGGCTCTGCGTTCAAATCTTTAACAATTCTCTCATTAAGCTGTAAATTTTCTCTAAGCTCTATCTCATTAATTCCAAGACCCCAAATCTCGTACTCACCACTCGGTAAATGGGATTCATAGGAGCTCATAAGGTCAAGTATTCTACCAGATTTAGGTAGGTTTTGTGCATAGAATCTAACGAGGTTTTCATGGCATACTCTGTCAATATGTCCTATCAAACGAGGTTCAGCATAGAAGATAGTATCAGGGGACTTATCCTCTCGCAAGAATGCCTCTTTTTCATCTATACCAAAATCAGTTGGTTCATTATAATACCGAGCCTGCATCCCAGGTCCAAGTAGAAAGATTTCCATGTGATCTTTGCACCTTCCACCAAGTTCCGATGTTTTTTCAAAGATATTTAAAATCTTTGCCTCAAACTTTAAATCGTAGTAAGAAAGGGGATGGTTTGCATCAAGAATGAAATCTCCATTATTTTCTATCGCTAAAATCCTTCCTGGATAGGGATTTCCTGCATAAATCCCTGGAATGCCACGGAAATATCCAAGAGGATAAAATCTTCCCTTTCTTAACTTGATATGTTTTAGTTTATCTGGTGGGCTGCATTGCCAAGCCTTACACTCAAAGACCTTTTCCTTATTGAAAGGTAAAAGTTTCCCAGCTTGATAATTAACCTTAATGCTTTCCCCAACTGCTCCATCTCTAACAAGACCACGTAATTCCTCAGGGAAAAGGTCGCACTCCCTCCAAACATTCACCTTACAAAAATACTCATCAACATGTTTAGCAAGTTTCGATTCCCACTCAATCCTTAAAATCAGCTCAACCCCTCTTTTAATGTAATCTATCATTATTATACCTCCTGCAATTTTTATGTTAAGGTTAGCTTAATATCTCTTGGATATTAACTATTTCTGAAGAAGGATAATATAAAATATTTACTCTTATTTTATCTTTTGTAATCTTTTTAATACTACTCGGAGAATAAAAAAGCTTTTCCTCTTTTGGACCGATGTTTAAAAGTATCCATTCTTCATTGGCAATCTTAATCCTTTCTTGAGAATACCCTAAAATTAAACTAATAAAAAAGATAATAAAAAATAAAAACATAAAAATAGAAATCCTTTTCATAGCCCCCTCCTTCTTGTTTTTATAAAAAAATATATTCTAATTTAGAATTTTGATTCCAATTTTTGGCTGATTATTCTTTGTGGAATTTTAAAATAAAGAAGGGGGCTTAAAGCCACCCGTTTGAACTAACCTTTAGAGATTGCTCCTTTTTAGCTTTCTCGGTAAGAAGAAAGCAATTTTCCCTTTGCTTCAAAAAAACCTGTAGATACAACTATGCTGAAAAGAGCAGAAGAACTTGAAGTAGAGAAACCCGAGGATAGTGTCTCATTAATTGTGTAAAGCCTTGAGGGAAAGGGAAGGGTATGGTAGCTTCCCCAATGCATAATAACCAAAACTACCAGAAAGGAGGGGAAGCTACCGTGAAAGAAAAAACTAAAACTTTAACAAAACAACCTATAGAAGAAATTCTAAACCTTTTTCAGCAAGAAGTCAACAATCTTATTAAAAACCTTTTAGAAAACCTTATGCTTGAAGAAAGAAGGATTTATTTAGAAGAGCAAGAAGACTATGCAAACGGTTTTTATACAAGAGATTTACTTTTCGTGCCTTCCTACTTCCTGAAAGAAGGAGGGCTGAAAAGCATTTCTCGGTTAATAAAGGTGACTGAAGATGAAGTTAAAGAACTTATTTGTCTATTCGGCGAAATGAGGTAGCAAAGGAGCCAGTATATTTAGCTTTAGGGATAAAGCCTGATGGGAGAAGAGAAATACTTGGATTTTGGATATTTGGGTCTGAAGGGAAGGGGGTTAGCGAAAGAGATAAAAAGGAGGATAAAGGTAATAGAAGTATTTCCGGATGAAGGCTCTGTTGAGAGGTTGTTATATTTAATCTTGAAAGAACTGAATGAGAGGTTAAACTCAAGGAAGTTAAGAGGGTTTAATAAAATTGAATTGGGGAACTACCATGCCTTTCCTGGAAAAATTTTTACACAATAAAAGGGACACTATGATCTTCGGCTTCTTATGTCATTAAAATTATCTGATTAATTTTTAAAAAGGTAATTAAAGAATATAAAGCTTATCCTGTCAATTCTGTTCCATCTCTTGTGAGAGGCTCCTTTAGGCTTCTAAACTAAACTTCTGTCCAGTTTTTACAGATTACCTAAAGTTTAGGCTTAGATGATTTTATAGATTATCTGTTCGATTTTTTGAGCTAAACTACTTTTAGAGAATTTTAAATAAGGAACTCCAGCTTTTACCGAGGCTAAAATTTCTTCAGAAAAGGGTAGGATACCTATAACTTCAATCCCTTCCTTTTTTATTTCCTCGGTAATGTATTCGCTCATCTGCAGGTTTAAGTCATACTTATTAATGATTACTTTTAGTTCTACTTTAAAATGCTTAGCAAGTTCTATAACCCTTTTTAAATCATGAAGGCCTGAAACCGTAGGTTCAGTAATCGCTATAGCCAAGTCAACCCCTGTCATAGAAGCCATCACCGGACAACCTACCCCAGGTGGTCCATCGATGATTATAAAATCTGCGTTATTAACCTCGGCTATCTCCTTAGCCAACTCCCTGAGTTTAGTAACCAATTTACCTGAGTTTTCTTGGGCAATACCTAAACGTGCATAAACCATCTTTCCGTACTCGGTGTTTGAAATAAAATAATGTCCAGAAATTCTATCGTTAAGACTTACCGCAGAAGTAGGGCAAACATAACTACAGACGGTACAACCTTCACAAGAAAGCAGATCTACCTGAAAATCTTCTGTGATAGCTCCAAATTGGCAAGTCTCTCTACAAACCCCGCATTCAATACAGTTTTCTTTGTTTATAAGAGCAAACCTACCTCCGATAAACTCAAAAGATTGTTCTATCTTAGGATCTAAAAGTAAATGTAGATTGGCTGCATCTACATCACAATCCACAATCACTTTATTTGAGATGGCTACCGCAAGGCAACCGGTAAAAAAGGTTTTTCCTGTTCCACCTTTTCCGCTGATTACTAAAATCTGCTTCATCGTTTTAATTCCTTTATTAAATTAATAAGGTTCCGAAATTTTTCTCTATATTCTGGCATAGCAACCACCAAAGGGATTCCCTTTGAATAAACCTCGGCGATCTCCCTTTTAAAAGGAATTTTCATTAAAACAGGAAGGTTAGTTCTCTCACAAAAGGTTTCTACCAGTTCATCTTCTTGCTCTTGTGATTTATTAACGATTACCCCTGCAGGAACCTTTAAGACTTGGGTTACTTCATAAGCAAGCTCCAAGTCGTGAAGCCCAAAAGGAGTTGGTTCGGTAACAAGCAAACAAAAATCAGAGCCTTTAATCGCAGCTACTGCCGGACAAGAAGTTCCAGGGGGTGCATCTATGATGGTTATTTTGTTAGGATTAATCAATTCTTTAGCCTCTTCAATCACCCTTGGAGCAAGCACCTCTGAAACGTTTAACCGTCCTTCTATAAACTCTACTTTCTCTTTAAAACCTACGATGATTTTTCCAATAGGCCTAAAACCTTCAAACAAAGCTTTCTCAGGACAAAGTAAAATACAGCCTTTACAACCATGGCACAGATGAGGAAACAATAAAACCTGTCCGTTTTGTTCAAAATTTAACACAGACAGGGCATTGTATGCACATACCTTAGCACAATAACCACAATATGTACATTTTTGATAATCTACTTCAGGAATAAGGGTATTTACCTCAAACGTTTGCTTAACCTCTGGTTTTAAAAACAAATGAACGTTTGGTTCTTCTACATCGCAATCGATGATTTGCGAATTTCCTATACTTAAAGCTAAAGAAACTGCAACGGTAGTTTTTCCTGTCCCACCCTTTCCACTGGCAATTGAAATTATCATGGCCTAACCTCTAAACACACAAAACCAGGTAGTTGAGCTAAAACCTGAGTATCAAAAGAAATTTCTGACGGGTCTTCTAATCTTACAGGCTTACAAGGATAATTTACAAGGGTTCCGTAAGCCTTAGCGATTCTTAAACCGCAAGCCTCTAACATTTTTTTAAACTCAATGAAATCATAAAAATTGGCATGACTATAAAAGGGATGCCCTTTTTGCTTTTTTTCTTCATAAACCTTGCCAAGCTTTGACCCCTTAAAAACCTCACAAATGATTATTTTACCCTGCTCTTTCAAAACCCTTTTAGCTTCAAGTAAGGACTTGAACCCATCTTTTATAAAACTTAAAGACAAAACAAACATTACACACTCAAAACTTTTATCTTTAAAAGGCAATTCCTCTGCCTTTGCTTGGATAACCCAAACTCCTCTTTTCTTCGCCATTTTTAAAGGGAAAAAGGCTATATCTATTCCGACAGCATGCTTGGCTAAAAGGGCAAACCTTCCTGTTCCCACACCTACTTCTAAAACTTTATCACAACTTTTAATCAAAGGCTCAATACATTTTTTCTCGTTTTCATACAAAATCTTACCTTCTTCCGAATCATACCAAGCATCATATTTTTTGACAAAAACCTCATAAGGTGAGGATGTATCCATCTCTTTCTCTCCAACAAATATGAGTACCTACACCTACCTTTAAAAACTTATCTTTAAAATGTTCTTGGAAAAGCTTTAAGGCTAAATCTCCGGTACAATGAGAAGGGGCGAGGTGTTTAAAATTTTTTGATTCTAAATAAGTCAACAAATCAAGGATTTCTTCTCGTTTTCTATGTAAAAGATGCAACCCACCTAAAAGGGCAAAAACCTTAGGGTTAATCTCAGAAGTTGTTTTCTCTATGATCTTTTTTACTCCAGGATGGGCACAACCTGTAATGATGATTAAACCTTCTTTAGTGTTTATAGCTAAAGAAGTTTCTTTTATCGGTCCTTCTAACTCTCCGGTAACAAAAACTCCTTTGATTATTTCCAAAGGGTTTGAAGAAACTTTATAAAGTTTTGCCTCAGGCAAAAGTCTTCTGGCTTCTTCATAAAACGAAGCTCCAACATAAATTTCAGCTTTGAGGTTTAAACCTGATATTTCTTTTAAACCCCCGGTATGGTCTTTATGGGCGTGAGATATAACAACTTTAGAAATTGAGGTAGGGTCTAACCCGGCTCTTTGAAGATTTTTTATCAGCTTTTGTCCATCTTCTCCTGTATCAAAAAGAAGAAATTCTTCATCTCTTTTGATAAGACAGCTATATCCCCATCCGGTTTCAAACCCCTTTTCTCCAAGATAATTATCAAAAACTATGATAAGTTCTATCATATCTTTAAAGCCTCTGCAATTTGGTCAACCACCTTAGCAAAAGCCTTAGCAGGTTCACTGTCAGGATAATAAAGTAAAACAGGTTTTCCTTCATCTCCTCCTTGCACAACCCTTGGGTCAAGAGGGATTTTTCCTAAAAATGGAACGTTGTATTCCTGGGCAAGCTTTTCTGCCCCTCCGGTTTTAAATATTTCTATAACATCCCCACAACGAGGACAGACAAAACCACTCATGTTTTCAACAATCCCAAGGACCGGGACGGAGGCTTCAAGACAAAACCTTATAGACCTGCGTACGTCTGCCAAAGCGACTTCTTGAGGGGTGGCCACGATAACCGCACCATCTACTTTATTAAGAAGTTGCACCACCGAGATAACCTCATCTCCTGTTCCTGGAGGAGAGTCTACCACCAGATAGTCAAGCTTTCCCCATCGCACCTCGGTTAAAAACTGTTTTATCATGTTATGCTTTAAAGGACCTCTCCAGATCACAGGGGTATCTTTTCCTTCTAAAAAAAACCCGATAGAGATTACCTGTAAATTTTCATAAGCTTTTATAGGAAAAAGCCCTATATCTGTAATTAAAGGAATTAGTCCTTGCAACCCCAGCATGTTAGGAATATTAGGACCGTGTATATCGACATCAAGAAGACCTACCTGATATCCCTTTTGTGCTAACCCTACAGCAATATTAGCAGAAACCGTGCTTTTACCAACCCCACCTTTACCAGATAAAACTAAAATCTTTCTTTTAATGTCTGATACGGTTTTTTGCAATTTTATTTCACTTTCATCTTTTATGCTTTCTTCTTCACATTGACTTCCACATTGACAGGTCTTCTCTTCTGCCATATCCTCCTCCTTTTAGCCTTGCTTAACTTTATTTATCGCATCTATTACCATACCTTGGGCCTCTATCACTTTTATCCCTGCAGCCTTTATCACCCTTTCTGCTCCAGGTCCTATTTTACCAGTAATTAAAACACTAACTCCCTTCGAGGCAACAAATTGACCAGCCTGAGTTCCAGCACCTTGAGCAGCCTCTCTCCAGCGATTTTCTACTGCCTCATATTGGTCTGTTTCTGTATCATAAAATATAAAATATTTACAACGCCCAAACCTTGGGTCTATCTCTGAACCTAATTCTTTTCCTTGAGAAGTAATACAAATTTTCATAAAAATCCCCCTTTAAAGTTATAGCGTGGAGGCTTGTGCCTCCACGCAGGCCATACCTTTTTTTACTTATTCTTTTCGATTTCGCCTAAACGCCTTTCTATAGCCTCCAGATTTTTTCTTAAGACCTCTGCCTCTTGCCTTAAGATCTCTGTCTCATCTACCTGAGAAGCCCCTCCCCAAAAAGTCCTTCTCCAAAACCATCTCCAGCCTCTTCCTAAACCTCCAAACCATCTAAAACATCTCCAACCTCTACCTCTTCCCCAACCAAACCCCATACCTCTACCTGGCCCTGGAACCATAAATCCTGGGGCATCTGCCCCAGAACAAAATCCTAAACCTCTACCTGTTCTTGGACCTAATCCAAGCGGTCCTGTTCTGTCTCCCCAAGGCATACCCTTTCACCTCCTTTTTAAAATTTTTATTGAAAATCATTATCATTTTTAAATATAACCTCTAACTTTTAAAAGTCAAGTCCTTTAATAGGTCTTAGGCATCAATCTCTAAATCTTCCTTCTTGGTCTAAGTTCCTCTAACCAACTTTTTTACCCCAAAAGCCATCTTTTTCTGTGTAAAAACCTTACAGTTTAACCCGAGCAAAAACCATTAATGCCTACATTCATGGTCTCCATGTTCGCAAAGACTTTCTCCACCCCTGAGATTACCTTTTAAAAAGGCTTCTATAACCTCTTCAACCCTACCGATTATCCCAAGGACAACCCTTATACCAAAGGATTCAAGCATCATGATGGCGTTTGGTCCCATCCCCCCTGCTATCACATAGTTTACTCCTTGACTTTTCAAAAAATTAGGCACAAGCCCTGGCTGATGGGCCTTATAACCAGGATTTTCTACAAAGCTTTGACTGACCACCTGACCATCCTCTACGTCCACGATCGTAAAACCAGGACATCTTCCAAAATGTTGAGCCACATAACCCTCTTCTGTAGCCACAGCAATCCTCATTTTTAACCCCCTAAACTCGTTTTAACTGATAATGAGAATTATAATCATATATATTAGATTGTCAAGGGACCTATCAAATAAACAACACTAAATAACTCTGGTCCCTCAACATAACAGCCAATTAACATTTCTCTCTTAAACTTCTTAGAAAGTAATAAAAGTTGTTTCCGCTATGTTTTAGGTGAAATTGTTATGGCATTAATTTTTAAAGAGTTTTTGATTTCGTTATTGTAAAATTTAAGGAATAAGTTATAATTGATTAAATAATCATCGGGGCGTAGCGCAGCTTGGGAGCGCACCTGCCTTGGGAGCAGGGGGTCGGAGGTTCAAATCCTCTCGCCCCGATTTGTACTTCCAAGGCTTTCAAAAACTTAACTCCTTCCATTGTGATAGAATTTTGATAAATCACTCTTTCTAACCTTTCCCCGGCCTCTCTATTGTGATCTTGACTTAAATGGGAATACCTCAAAGTCATTAATATGTCTTTAAACTCCTGAACGCTCTTTAAATCTATCCCAGACATAACAAGATGAGAAGCAAAAGTATGTCTTAGGTCGTGAAATCTAAAGTCTCTTATCCCTACTTTTTGCATTCAGTCCAAAAACTTATTTTTATTGTGTGTATAAATCCTTGAAGAATACCCAAGGGTATGATAACTTCCCCAAAGGGAAACAAACGAAGATTACCTACCTTTTTCTTAGAAGAGATTTTAAACTTGTTTTATAAGGTGCTTAAAAACCTTTTGGAAAACTTTATGTTTGAGGAAAGAAGTATTAATATGGGGAAATAGAAGGTTTAAAAGTACCTCGAGTTAGAAAAAGGGGATTTTGGTTGTGTGATGAGAAAGTAAAGGCTTTGCTGTTTGCAACGAATCAGGCTTTGAGAGGTTAGCAAAAAGATAAAAAGAAGGGTAAGGGTGGTAGAAGTGTTTCCAGATGAGAGGGCAGCTGAAAGGTTCATTATACTTGAGGATTTAATAGAGGTTAAATCGGGGACTAACATGCCCTCTTCAAAAGAGTCTTTACACAAAAAAACACTACAAACCAGAGATAAAGAATCCTAATCTATAAACAAAGCTTTTTGAAAAAATTAAAATTATTGAAATTAAAAGGAAATGTGGTAAATTTGGAAAAATTCTAATAAAAGCTTTATCCTGAGATTAAAAATGTCTTTGCTTAAACCAAAGGAAAAAGAATTTGCAGTGGTTTTGTTGAGTTCGGGGATGGATAGTGCTGTTTGTGCAAGCCTTGCAGCTCAGGAATATGAGTTAGCCTTTTTACATTTTCAGTATGGACAAAAGGCGGCAAAAAAAGAGCTTACCTGTTTTTATAAAATGATTGATTATTTTAAACCACAAAAATATTTAGTTGCAGAACTTCCTTTTTTCAAACTAATAGGAGGTTCAAGCCTTACTTCAGAAGAGCTTGAAATACCTAATGGTTCCGAAAAACAGGGGATTCCTTCTACTTATGTGCCTTTTAGAAACGGTGTATTTCTAAGCTTAGCGGTAGCTTGGGCAGAAGTAATAGGTGCTAAAAAAATATTTATAGGAGTAAATGAAATAGATTTTTCAGGCTATCCAGATTGTAGAAAAGAGTTTATTCAAGCTTTTAACCAGGCGGTAAACAAAGGAACCAAACCGGAAACTCAAATCACTATAGAAACTCCTCTTATCAATCTTTCTAAAAAGGAAATCGTAGAGCTTGGTATAAAGCTTAATACCCCCTTTCATCTTACCTGGTCTTGCTACAGACAAACAGAAAAAGCCTGCGGAAGATGTGACTCTTGTCGTATAAGACTTAATGCTTTTAAAGAAGCTGGAGTAAAGGACCCGATAGAATATGCTTAATTTAGAAAATTTTAAATGCCAACGCTGCGGAAATTGTTGCCAAGGAGAAAGCACCGTTTCCTTAAACGAAGAAGAAATTTATCGGATAGCTAATTTTTTAAACCTCTCGGTGGAAGAATTTAAGCAAAAATATACGGTTAAAGTAGGAAAGTATAGAACTGAAATGAAAACTAAACAAGGTTATTGTATTTTTTTTGATAAAAAAACAAGAAGTTGTACCATACACCCGGTTAAACCTAAAAAATGCAAAGAATGGCCTTTAGTAGAGGCGCTGTTTAAAGACCCTACAAATTTAGAAATTCTGAAAAATCATTGTTTAGGAGTTAAAAATTTATAAAATTAAATCTTGAATAAGTTAAAAAACGTTTTAAAATAATAAAAAGATCAAAAACAAACGAGGTGAGAAAGATGGAAGAAAAAAAATTAGAATTTTATAAAAGTTTGGGTTTAAAGCTAACCCCTCAGAGGATTGCTATTTTAGAGTATTTAGAAGGTAACAAGACTCATCCCTCGGCAGAAGATATATATAACGCTTTAAAACAAAATTTCCCCAGTATGTCTTTTGCTACAGTGTATAACACCTTAGAAGTATTAGTAAAAAAAGGTCTCATTAAAGAAATTATAGTAGACCCTTATAAAAAGAGATTTGATGCCTTTACTCACAACCACCATCATTTTGTATGTAAATACTGTAAAAAAGTAATAGATGTTTCTCAAAAAATTCAATTCTCCTTGCCCAATGAACTTAAAGGTTGTGAGGTAGAGGATTTTCAAGTAGTGTTTATAGGTGTTTGTCCTGAATGTAAAGCTAAGGAAAATTAAAATCAAAAATCTTTTTTGTGAACTCCTTTAATAAACTAACATTCGGGATTTCATCCCGAATGTTAGGGTCTGTTTTCCCGGTATTCACATCTATCTACCATAAATTACCGTTAATCTGGGATTGTAAAAATATATTTTAAGTTTAATATTAATTTTAAGATAAAAAAATTAAGCTTATATGATGGAAAAAAAGAATAAGATGGTCATCTTGGCGGTTGATGACGAACCGCTCAATTTAGACCTTCTGGAACTTGCTTTTGCTGAAAATACTGGGGTTGAATTTTTAAGGGCTAAAAACGGTAAAGAGGCTTTAGAAATATTAGATTCTGGGAAGGACGTTGACGTAATCCTTCTTGACCTTTCGATGCCGGTTATGAACGGCTTCGAAACTTTAAAGGTTTTAAAATCTAACGAAAAATTTAGATACATTCCTGTGATAGTAATAACCGCAAACGCAGAAGAGAAGAAAAAGGCTCTTTCCTTAGGGGCAAACGATTTCATACCTAAACCCTTTGACATCGAAGAGATAAAGCTTAGGACAAAAAACTATGTTGATATAAAGCATTACAACGATTTTTTAAGAAATGTTACTACTATTTTAGAAGAACAAGTAAAAGAAAGGACAAAGCAACTTCAAGAGGCATTAAAACTTTCCAAAGAATTAGAATATGAAATAGCTCTAAAACTTGGTAAAACCGCAGAATTTAGAGATATAGAGACAGGTATGCACATCATGAGGGTAAGCCATGGTTCTAAAAAACTCGCAGAACTTTATGGACTACCTAAGGAAGAACAAGAGTTAATCCTTTATGCCTCTCCTTTGCACGATGTAGGAAAGGTAGGAATTCCAGATTCTATACTTTTGAAACCCGAAAGGCTTACCCCTGAAGAGTTTGAGATTATGAAACAACACACGATAATAGGTGCAAAAATCCTTGATGGAGGAGAGAAGTATCCTGTATTAAAAGCTGGGAAGATTATAGCACTTCAGCATCACGAAAGATGGGATGGGAAGGGATATCCTTATGGATTAAAAGGGGAAGAAATACATATCTACGGAAGGATTGTAGCTATCGTAGATGTCTTTGATGCTTTAATCTCTCCTCGTGTGTATAAACCAGCCTTTCCTTTAGAAAAAGCGATTGAGATAATGAGGGAAGGAAAAGGCACCCAATTTGACCCGGAACTTTTGGACTTATTTTTAAATAACATAGAAAGTTTTCTAAAAATAAAAGAACGATTTTCTGATAAGGATGAAAAAAATGAAGGTCTTGATAGTAGAGGATGATGAATTAAGTCAAACGGTTCTAAAAGATATCATCCTATTGTTATATCCTTTTGTCGAAGTAGAAACAGTAGGTAACGGAAAAGAAGCCCTGAATCTATTTTCATCAAAAAAGATTGATTTAGTGATTTCTGATATCGCATTACCTGAAATAGGTGGGATTGAACTTTTAAAAAAAATAAAAGAAAAAAATCCTTCTGTTCCTATCATTGCCTATACTGCATTTACGATTATAGGAGATAAAGAAAAATTTCTATTAGAAGGGTTTGATGATTATATACCCAAACCTATAAACATAGAAGACGTAAAAAACGCACTTGATAAATACATTAAAAAGAGAAAAACGTTTAATATAAAGGTATATAAAACAAAAAAAGAGTTTGAGCTGTTAGAAAAGGGTAACTATTTGTTGTTTTTAACAGAGGGAATGTTTAAAAACTTAACAAGCACAATAGATAAATTTTTAAATAAAAAAGTTAAGATTGCCGGAATAATGGCCCCTTATCTTATCGCAAACAGAGAGCTTATCAAGGAAGGGGTGATCTTGGTCCCCTTAGACGAAAACGCAAAAACTGTGGTCGTTTCCATGGAAAAACCAGATTTGAATCTAGTTGAGGAACTCAAAGATTATCAAAGTATATTGTTGTTTGTAGACGGGTTAAGTCCTTATATAGAAGATTTTATCAAACAGATCGAAAAAATATTAAAAAATTCAAGGATTGTAGGAGCTGGGGTTGGAAGTAAAGATTTCATCCAAAAACCTTGTATTTTTGATTTTAATGGGACATATCAGGACTCTGCGTTGCTTATAGGACTAAATTTAAAGCTAAATGCTGAGGTTAGACATGGCTGGGAACCTATCTATGGTCCTTTGGTAGTAACAAAAAGCGAAAAAAATGTGGTGTATGAAATCAACGGAGAGCCTGCTTTTCAGGTTTATAAAAAGTCGATAA
This sequence comes from Thermodesulfobacterium sp. TA1, assembly GCF_008630935.1. NCBI lineage: Bacteria > Pseudomonadati > Thermodesulfobacteriota > Thermodesulfobacteria > Thermodesulfobacteriales > Thermodesulfobacteriaceae > Thermodesulfobacterium > Thermodesulfobacterium sp. TA1. The sequence goes on along the minus strand of NZ_CP043908.1, from coordinate 441,627 downwards.
AAGAAAAAGAAGGGATAGAATTAAACCGTGAAAATTTTAAAGAATTCACCAAGGCATATCCTTTAGGGATGGTTTCGTTTAAAGACGACGAATTTATCATCAGAGACCCTATAGCAATCGGAAAAAACAATTCTCTTGTGATCGTTAGCTCTATCCCCTCGTTTTCTACGATATTTATAATGAAAGGAGAACCAGAAAAACTTATAAATTCGGCTTGTGAAATCTCTCGAAGAGCCTTTCAGCGTTCAAAAGAAAAATTAGGATTTCTTTTTGACTGTGTTTCCAGGGTGTTATTTTTAGGAAAAGATGGTTTTCAAAAAGAGCTAGATAAAGTTTTTGAATGTGCTAAGAAAAAAGAGGTTGATATATATGGATTTACCAGTATCGGTGAAATATCAAACATAGGATATGACGAAATTAGGATTTTTAATAAAACAATCTTACTCGGTATTTTATGAAAATTTGATAAATCAGGAAGAGAGCGATGGTTAAAGAACTTCTACTTTCTGAGGTAGAGGACTTAAACAAAAGAAAAGAAATAGGAGAAAGATTACGGTTATATGAAGACTTTATTTGTTATAGATTTTTTACAGAAATTTTAAAGCGCCCAGAGTTTAAGGATAAATCTCCGGCAAAAGGTTTACCGAGGGTTGAAAAAAAACTGAAAGAATTTTGGAGGAATTTGTGGTTTTCGCCAGACCTCAAAAATGAATTAGATGCTTTAATAGAAAAAACATCTTATGTTCATTTCCAAAAAGGACTTAAACCTGCAGACTTAGGCTACGGATTCCTTTTGTTTAATTCTATAATCTATGAAATAGCACAAAAAGATGAATTTATCAAAGAAAACTTTCTTTTTATTACTAAATTTTTCAAATTTGTAGAACTGTCTTTTTACGAAAAATATTATGAAAATCCTATAAATAGGTTTTTCTATGAGAGCATACTGCAAGAGATTAACGAACTTTTTAAAGCCGTTAAAATTCATGAAAAAGCGGTCAAGGTAGTTCGGGCTTGGTGGGACTTAAATGAGAAAGAAGGTTTAACCAAAGTTTTAAAAGAAAAAAACATCCCTTTAACCCCTGAAGAATGTCCTCTCCTAATACATTTACAAAAAATAGAAAAAGAAGAAATAGGGTTAGATAAGGAAATTTTAAAAAAAGTAAAAAATCTAAAATTAAATTGGTTTTCTTATCTATATAAAATGGCAGTGCTGGTAGAAAAAGGAGAACTTAAAGAATTAGATACTATTTATGAAAAATTTTTAAAAACCTCTCGAGAAATTTTGGAAGCCCTATTCAGACCTATTCAAGACACAGCCTGCGGCATGGTGCTTTTAATTAACTCTGGAATAAAACTCCTGTATAAAATCACAGAAATGATTTATGAAGACGAAGAGTTAAAAGAAACTAGAGAAGGAACATTCATAAACCTTACGGAAACGATAAAGGAAACTTTAAAAGACACTCTTTTATGGGCTATTGAAGACCTAAGTCTTTTGTATGAAAAACCCAAAGATAACTATTATGATATAGTTCACGGTTTTTCTGGTGTCTTTGATGATAGAAAAGTTTATTTTTGCATAAGACTATATCCCCACCCTTACAAACCTTACATAAAGGACCTTGTTCAACTACTTTTAGGTATAAGCAAACTGCTAATTCTATTAAAGCAAAGAGAACTCGACCTTGTGGAATTAGCAAATAGAGCAGAAGCTGCCAGTAAGGCTAAAGACATGTTTTTAGCCAATATGAGTCATGAACTCAGAACACCTTTAAACGCCATATTAGGGTTTTCTCAGATTTTGCAAATGCGACAAGATGTGCCCGAGCATATAAAGCCTTATGTTGAAAAAATCTACATAGCCGGAAAAACCTTACTTGAACAGGTGAACAGCATCCTTGATTTTGCAAAATTAGAAGCTGGAAAAATTGAATTCAAACCCGAAAAGATAAACATAAAAGATGTGTTATTTCAGGTTATTGAGATAGTAAAACCCCTTATCCAGAATAAAAAACTTGAATTTTACTACCCTCAATTTTCTTCTTTTAATTTGTATGTAGACCCTAAACTAATAAAGGAGGTTTTTCTCAACCTGATTTCTAACGCTATTAAATTTACCCCTGAAGGGGGTAAAATCTGGATTGAAATTAAAGTGTCAAAATCAAAAAAGGTCTATATCTTTAGCGTCTGTGATACCGGAATAGGGATTAAAAAAGAGGATATCCCTAAGCTGTTTAATCCTTTCACCCAACTGGATAATCCTTTTTATAAATCTACAAAAGGGACAGGCCTTGGTCTTGCTATCACAAAAAAATTAATAGAGCTTCATAAAGGTGAAATCTGGGTTGAAAGTGAGTATGGGAAGGGCACCTGTTTTCATTTCTCCATACCTGTAAGAGAAGACTCAAAAATCCTTGAGGTTTTAAAAGCCGAAATATCAGGTGCTAAAAATCTCCTCATATTAGAAGACTCTGAATATGTTATGCATCAGCTTAAAGAATGCTTGAAAAACGAGTTTACTCTTTTTTTGACTAACTTTTCTCAGACAGGGCTTAAGATACTACAAGAAGAAAAAATAGATTTAATAATCCTTGATTATTTTTTAGCCGACGGGATTGGGATAGAAATTTTAGATTATTTAAGCGAAAAAAACTCAAAAATCCCTGTAATTTTAATCTCAGCAGAGTCTAAGGTAGAAGAACTTTTAAACAAACATCCTTATAAAAATGTTAGGTTTTTGATAAAATCTGGGATAGATTGTAACGAGGTCCAAAGTTTGGTAAGAGATATTATTTTAAAAAAGAGGGATTAAAAAATGGTTTTTACTGAACTTTTGGCCTGTTTAATCCCAAGGTCTGCTCTAACCATCACCGTTAATACGACTTTTCAAGAATTAATAGAAAAGATGAATCAAACCGGAGAGACCTTTGTAATCCTTCTGGAAAATCACTTTCCTACCGGTATTTTTACCGAAAGAGACCTGATAAGATGTTTAGCTGCAGGGGTTTCCTTAGATGAAAAGGTACGGATGTATGCACAAAAAAACTTAGTAAAAATTCGTGAAGACAGGCCTTTAGCTATACCACTCACCATTATGATAGAATATGGAATAAGGCGATTGATAGTAGTAGACCAAAAGGGAAACTATAGGGGCGTAATAACTCACAAAGATATTTTTGAAATTTTAGACCCAGACCTTTTTAAAAAAGAAATAACTGCAGGACATTTTATCAAAAACAAACCTTTTTATTACCTTAGCCCAGACCATACCTTACAAGATGCCTTGAATTTGATGGTAGAAAAAAACATCGGTGCTGTTCCTATTCTTGAAGATACGGGAAAGACGGTAGGAATACTGACAGAAAAAGATTTTATCTTTAATTTTGAGCTAAAAAACCTTTCAGAAAAATTGCGCAACATCGCCTTAAAAAAAGTTTATACCGTTTCTAAAAACGAGCCAATATCCTATGTAAAAATCAAGTTCAAGGCATGCGGGGTTAATCATTTGGTAGTGGTTGATGAAGAGGAAAGGGCAATAGGTCTCCTTTCTACTAGGGATTTATTGTCTATGGCAAAAGAAACTTATAGTTCTTATATAGAAAACAAATTTAAACAAGCCAAAGATTTACTCTATATCTTACCTGAGGTAGTGCTTGAAATTTTAGACTTAGGATATGACCAGGTCGTCTACTGGGGAAGTGCCAAAGCCCAAGAACTTTTGGGAGAACAGATAAATGAAAAAAGTGTGTATGAAGTCTTCGACCAAGAAGATTGGTATCGGTTGTTCGGGAAGTTAAAAAAATTAAACAAGGTCCATAAAGAACCGATAAAAACCCTTAAAGGACAGATTTTTGAAGCTTCAGGTTCTTATCTTAAACTTCAGGTTGAAGGGGAAGGAAAAATCCATCTAATTTTAAGAGACATTACCCAAAATCATCGTTTTTTAACCGATTTGCAAACTCAGATAGAAGTCATAAAAACCTTGATCAACTCGATAGATAGTATGATTTTAGTAGTAGACCCTGAAGACGGAACTTTTAGGTTTTACAACCAGATGGTTTTATCTATTCTTGGGTATAATCAAGAAGAGATAAACCAAAAAACTATCTATGACCTCGTTTACCTACCTTATCAGCAAATAAAAACAAACCTTAATATGGTGGTAAAAGAAGGAAAAGAAATAAAAAGTGAGAGGCTTTATCTTACCAAAAACGGAGACAAAATACCTGTAGAAACTTATGTTTTTAAAATTACCCTTGACAAACCTTATGTAGTAATATCAAGCAAGGTTAAACCTATCTATCAGATAGAAAATTTAAACCGAGAGCTAAGCCTTTGCAAGTCTAAAGAAGAAGCCTTATCTGTGCTTTATAAATATCTGCTTGATTTTATAGATACCTTACAGTTTATAGAAATAAACGCTGAAACAGGAGAAATCCTGTCGATTGAAGTCCAAGGAGACAAAGTTTTATGGAAAGGATGTGTAGAGGGCAACATAAACGAATGTAAAGCCTACCGAACAGGTACTTTGATAGAACATAAGGAAACATTTTGTCCAATTTTAAAAAACGAACAAAACATCTACTTCTTCTGTTATCCTTTGATTTTAGAAGGTAGAGTAGTTGGGGTTTTTAGTCTTATAAGAAAGAGTCCTTTTAATGACCTGGAAAAAGAAAACTTAAAGAAAATGCTTACTAACTTTTCTTTCTATTTCATTAATCTTTACCTTATAAACAAACTAAAAGAAATATCCTATACCGACTATCTTACCAAGGTTTACAACCGGATGTGTGTGCAAGAATTTTTAAAAAAAGAGTTTAACCTTTGGAAAAGAAAAGGGGGCAACCTTTCTATCATACTTTTAGACCTTGATGACTTTAAGACTATAAACGATAGATTTGGTCATTTTAGCGGGGATTTAGCACTTCAAAAAATAGCCAAATTGCTTAAAGAAAATACAAGAGAAATGGATATGGTAGGACGCTGGGGAGGTGAAGAATTTATCATAGTTCTTCCTCAAACCTCCAAGGCAGAAGCCAAAAAACTGGCTGAAAGACTTAGGCTTCTCATAGAAAGGATGTCTATTGATTTAGAAGGAGGAACAATCATAAACATCACCGCAAGTTTTGGAATAGCAAGCCTACCAGAAGACGGTACAATTTTAGAGGAACTTTATAAGATAGCAGACCAAAGGCTTTACCAAGCTAAAAACCTTGGTAAAAACCGGGTAATAGCAGATTAAATCTATTGCTATTCCTTACTTCCTTCGCCTGAAAGGGCCTCTGAAAGGGAAGCAGCTTTATCTGGAGGCATGGCGCTTAAAATACTTGCTACTTGAGAACTCTTTAACTGAGAAAGAATCTTAACAGCCATGTCTTTGTCCATGTTTATCAGCATGTCAGCAGCTTTAGAGGGTTTCATCTCTGAGATAGCTCTTACGAGAAGAATCGTTCTCTGGTCTTTAACTGCTTGTATCTTATTTAGTTTGTCCTCTATCGAGGCCTCTAATTCTTTCAATGAGGTAAGTTGTTCTTGAATACGTGCCTCTAAAAGCTTTAACTCCTCTTCTTTTATCTTTAACTCCTTTTCTTTATCACTCAGTCTTTGTCTTTCTACCTGTAAAAAATCTGCAAAATCAGGAGGACAACCTGCAGTTATTCTTTCTTCTTTAGCGCTTAACTCATAAGTATAAACCCCAAAAATCAACAAAGCTAAAAAAACTTTAAAAACCCCTAAACCAAACAAAACCCAAAAAAGGTTTTTAGTCCTTGATAGAAACTTAAGTTTTTTAAATTTTTCTAAATTTAACCTAATTTTAGGAGGCTTGATAAACTTGTTTTTCATCTATTTCCCTCTTCTAATCACCATCAAGTCGTCCATCTGTCGATAAAAATTTTTTAAACCTTCTTCATAAAATAACCTGTAGGTTTTATCTCTTAAGATTTCAGCTACTCTTTTTTCTTGATAGGCATTCTTTAGGGCCTCTAAAAGTAAGTCTATTTCTCTTTCTTGAGTTTTTATTTTTGTTTCAAGCTCTTCTTTAGCCACAAAAAAAACCTCTAAAATTTCCAGATAGGTCTTTAGTTCTTCTGCGGTTAATACCTTTTTATTCTCTAAACCTTTAAAGGCCTCTTCTTTTTCCTTTATCAAATTTTCTTTTTCTTTTAAAAGGATTTGATAAACTTGTTTAGCTTGTAAAAGTGTAGCCTTAGCTTGCTCTTCTTTTAGTTCCTTATACCAGGCTAAAGTTTTTAGGGCTCTAAGTTTATTTCTCATTTTATCCTGCTAAAATGTTTCTAAGAAGGGTTAAAGAGGTTAGCAAGTCATAGCGTTCGTCTAAATGTTGTTTTAAAAATTCTTTTAAAGGTTTTATCAAGGCTAAAGCTCTATCTATTTCAGGATTAGAACCTTTTACGTAGGCACCGATGTTAATTAAGTCCTCAGCCTTTTTGTAGGTAGCCAGCACGGAAATGGTTTGATAAGCTAAGTCTAAATGTTCTCTTGGGACTATATCTTTCATCAACCTACTAATACTTGCCAGAACGTCTATCGGAGGATAGTGCCCTTCATGGGCAAGGTCTCTAGAAAGTACAATATGTCCGTCTACGATACTTCTAACCGCATCTGCTATCGGGTCGTTAAAATCGTCTCCTTCAACCAGGACGGTGTAAATACCGGTGATATCTCCCCCTCCTACTTTAGCCCCTGCCCTTTCAAGCACCTTGGGTAGCATCGCAAAGACCGAAGGGGTATAACCTCGAGCAGTAGGAGGCTCTCCTGAGGCTAACCCTATTTCTCTTCCTGCCATACAAAACCTTGTAAGAGAATCCATTAATAAAAGCACTCTTAAGCCTTTATCTCTAAAGTATTCAGCTAAACTCATCGCATAGTAAGCTGCTCTTATCCTCATAGAAGGGGCTTCATCTGAAGTTGCCACTACTACCACCGATTTTTTAATACTCTCTCTTAAGTCTCTTTCTATAAACTCCCTTACTTCCCTTCCTCTCTCTCCTATCAAGGCTATAACGTTAACATCAGCCTCGGTATATCTTGCTATCATACCAAGAAGGGTGCTTTTCCCAACCCCTGAGCCTGCCATGATAGCCATTCTTTGTCCTCTGCCTATCGTCAAAAGGGCGTTTATAGCCTTTATCCCTACATCCAAAATCTCTTTAATAGGTGCTCTTTCTAAAGGTTTAAGAGGTTCTCCATAAAGTGGATAAAAATCTGAGGCCTTTGGGGCTAATCCTTGGTCTAAAGGTTCTCCCAAGGCATTAACTACCCTCCCTAAGAATTTTTCTCCTACAGGAGCATAGGAAGACCCTAAAGGATAAACCTTAGCCCCTATTTCTATCCCTTTCAGCTCTCCTAAAGCGGTAAGGATAAAACGGTTGTCATTAAAGCCTACCACCTCAGCAAGTATGCTTTTTTGTTGTCCCTCAACCTTACAAAGGTCACCTACCTTTAAAAAGGGACCTGTACTCTCAATGGTTAAACCTAAAACTTTAGTTACATAACCATAAACCTCAAAAGGAAGAAGGTTATCAATCCTTTTATGGTAAAACTCTAAATCTTTAACCCTCATCTTTAAAAATCCCCTGCAACAATCTTTCCCATCTTTTTTCTATGGTAGCATCAACCACCCCTAAAGCGGTTTCTATAAAAACCCCTCCTTTAGAAATCGTAGGATCTGGGATAAGGTTTATCTTAGAAGAAGGACCGATCAACTGAGAAAGTTTTTCTTGTAAAAAACTTAACTCTTCAGGATTAACCTTAAGGTTAATTTCTATACCTTCGGCTACATAGTTTAAAGCTTCTTTTATCACGTTAAGCGTAGTTTCTTTATCTATGTTTATTTCTTTTAATACTATCTTTTGGGCGATTTTTAAGGCTAAAGTTAACACCTCTTTATCTAAGTTTAAAACTAAAGTCTTGGTCTCTTCTTCAAGTTTTTGGAGAAACTGAGAAACCTCTTTTACTTTATTTTCAAAATCCTTCTTAAGGGCCTCTTCTAACTCTTTATATTTAGCCTTAAGTTCTTGCTCAGCCTTTTCTTTTCCCTCTTTATATCCCTTGTCTAACCCTTCTTGATATCCTTGCTTAAACCCTTCGGTTTTTCCTAAATCCAAACCTTCTTGATATCCTTTTTCAAAACCTTCTTTAAGCCTTTCCTCTAAAAGTTCTTCAGGCGATAAAGCATTAATCTCTTCTTTAATAGAAACTCCACGATTTTCTTCCAAATCTTTTAAAATGGACTTAAAACTTTCCTCTTCCGTAGGGCTTAAATCTGGGGTTAAAAGTTCTAATACAGAAATTTTATGGCTCTTAAGTACCTTAGACAAACTCCTCCTCGCCTTTGCTAAGGATGATTTTACCTTCTTGTTCTAATTTTTTAGCAATCCTAATGATGTTTTGTTGAGCCTTTTCAACTTCGCTAATCCTTACAGGCCCCATCATCTCAAGCTCTTCTTTCATAAGGTCTGCCGCTCTTTTACTCATATTGCGGAAAAATTTTTCTCTAATCTCAGGGGAGGCTCCTTTTAAAGCTAATTTTAAGTCATCAGTAGAGATTTCTCTAAGCAAGGTTTGAATAGCGAAGTCATCCACATTGAGGAAATCCTCAAAAGTAAACAAGTATTTTCTTATTTCCTCTGCCAAAGTTGGATTTTCGTCCTCTATCTCGCTTAAAATCTCATCCTCAAGCTCTCTTCCTGCATGAGAAAGCACCTCTGCAGCCTTTTCAGGGCCTCCGATTTTTTTACCCAACGCCCCGCCTACGCTTTGAAGTTCACTTTCCAAAGCATCGCTTATCTCTTTAACTATCTCTGGGTCTACTTTGTTTAAAAGGGCTATTCTTAAAAGCACCTCTGCTCTAAGCTTATCTGGTAGGAACTGCATAACTTGACCTGAAAGTTCTGGGTCTAAGTGGACTAAAATGATGGCTACAGTTTGGGGATGCTCGTTTGCTAAAAAACTGGCTATAGTTTTAGGGTCAAGTTTCTTAAGTTTTTTAAAGGTCTCTGGACCTATCTCTTTTTTTATTTCCTCAAAAAGTTCCTTTCCTTTTTCTCCATAAGCCCGAATAAGAGACTGTTTTAAAAACTCTTCAGGAGAGATGGTTACATCTCCTAACATTTCTTTGGCTTCAATGTTAGCCTCTTCAAGTACTTTCTTTACTGCTTCAGCAGGAATATATTCTATCTTAGCCATTTCTATACCGATGCGTTTTATGTCGTCTTCATCTAAGTACTTATACACCTCGGAGGTAAATTCGTCTCCCATTAACATAAGAAAAATAGCTGCTTTTTGAGGACCGGTAAGTTTATCAGGGTCTATCTTAGCCATAACCTATTTATCCAGCCTCTGCCAAAGCTTTCTTTCTTTCTTCTAAGGTTTCTTCTAAGAGCCATTTTTTAACCAACATAGCAGCTTTTTCAGGCTGACTGTGTATAATACCTAAAGCAACCTCCTGAGGTAAAGGGCCCTCTTCTTCAGGAACCTTAGCCTCTAAGGTAGGAGGAACAGCTTCAGCAACCTTTTCTAACTCAGGAGCTGGGGTAGGCTTAGGTGCAAGGCTTTTAAGTAGTGGTCTTATCACCAAAAGATAAAGGACTATCAAACCTAAAACTATCAGTAATGGTTTATAAAACTTAGCTGCGTAATCCATAACCCCAGGTTTAACTATCGGTGGTTTAGTAAATTCTTTAGCCTCAACCTTAACTTCATCTCCTCTATCTGGATTATAGCCAATAGCACCTTTTACTAAATTTTCTAACCATACCACTTTTTCGGTAGAATTGTCAGTAAGCACTGATTTATCAACCAACACTGCTACACTTATTTTTTTAATACCTCCTGGAGAAATTTCAAGGTTCCTTACCTTTTTACTTACCTCGTAGTTTCTTACTACCTTTTTTCTAAAGTAAGTTTCGCCTTGGGGTTGCTCTGGAGAGGTGGCCTCAAATTTTTGCTCAAGAGCACCTTTAACCCCTGCTATCCCTCCCTCCGAAGGTCCCTTAGAGGTCTTTTGTTCTTCTTCTGCCTCTTCAGAGACTACCGCAGTGCCTTCTGGGTCGTAGGTCTCTTCCATCAGTTTTTCTTTATCAAAAGAAAGGTCTACCGCAATCTGAGCAACCGCCTTTCCCGGACCTAAAGCCTTTTCTAACATATCTTCTATCTTGGCTTTTAGTTCATCCTCTATCTTTTTCTTATAAGCCAGTTGAGTAGTAGTAAATTCTTCCTCTTCAGAGGGAAGTCTAATGCTTTTTCCGGTAGTAGCATCAACGATGGTTATATTTTTAGGGTCAAGCTTAGGAACAGCACCGCTTACAAAATTTACAATCCCCCTTACTTGATTAGGAGAAAGTTCATACCCAGGAAGAAGTTCTATCAAAACAGAGGCTTTTGGAGGTTTTTCTTCTTCGATAAAAAGACTTTCCTTAGGCATGGCTAAATGGACCCTGACCGATTTTATTCCCTTTATTCCTTGAATACTTCTTGCCAACTCGCCTTCTAAAGCCCTCTGATAGTTTACCTTTTCTTGAAATTCAGTAAGACCCATCTGTTCTTTATCAAAAAGTTCAAACCCAGGACCGCGATAACCCCCTACTAATCCTTTACCAGCGATTTCCATACGAAGCTCAGGTACCTTATCTTTAGGAACATAAATACTTCCGTCTGTCTCAACTTTATAAGGGATTTTTTGCTCTTTTAAATACTGTATAATCTGACTGTTAGAAACTTCATCCATACTCCGATAAAGCAATCCCCAGCTTGGTTTAGAAATAAACCATACCCCTAAAACCAACAAAAGAGTAAGACCTAAACTTCCTCCTATAAGCATCAAACGTTTTCTGGTATCTAACTTAGACCAAAACTCTTTTAGTTGATCAGGGAGTTCCCTAAGATTAGGCATTGCCATTTCAGTCTTCCCCTAAGCTTAGATTTGCATTCTCATGATTTCTTGATAGGCCTCAAGCACTTTATTTCTTATCCTTAAGAGCAGTTTAAAATTGGTGTCAGCCTTGGAAATGGTAAGAGCCACATCGGAAAGGTCTACTTCCTCACCCTTAGCCAAGGCTTCGATGGAGGCTAAAGCCTGTTTTTGAGCCTGGTCAACTTCTTTTATTTTTTCTACTAAAAAATCTTTAAAACTGGGAACCTCTACCTTTTCTTTTTGAGTGAGACTACCCACTTTTTGATAACTATTTAACAACGATGGATTAACTTTCATCTTATCCCTTCACCTCCTTTTTACTTTAAAAGCTCTAAAGTTCTTTGGGTCATACTTTTAGAAGTAGAAAGCACAGAAAGGTTTGCCTCATAAGCCCTGCCGGCTGAAATAAGCTCAACCATCTCAGTTATTACGTCTACGTTAGGATATTTGACAATTCCTCTTGCATCTGCGTCTGGATGTCCTGGGTCATATACCTCTTTAAACGGGGCTTTACTATCTTCTATTCTATCTACTTTTACCAACCTTAAAAGATTTTCTCTGTCCTTAAGAGGAACAGCCTTTAACACCACGTTTTTGGCTTTATAAGGACCTCCTTCCAAAGTCCTTGTTACCTGAGCATTGGCTATGTTGGTGGCTGCTACGTTTAATCTGGTTCTCTGAGCAAAAAGCCCACTTGCAGCAACCTTAGAAATATCTAAAAGTCTCATTTTTACTTACCTCCCTCAGTAATTGCCTCTTTCAACCTTTCCAACTCTTTAGCCAAGGCCTGTAAAGTAGCTTCATACATCAACTGATTTTCAGTCAATAAACTTATCTCCTCTTCTAAACTTACATTGTTCGGAGTACCTAAAGTCTGTACCCTCTCCATTTCTTCCGTCATTTTTTTGACAAGGTTTTCTTTACCGGTAAAATGTTTAGGTCTGGTAGTTTTAAGGTTAGACTCGTTTGAAAGGTAGGTTTGCATAATTTTTTCAAAAGGGAGGTCTCTTCTTCTATAACCAGGGGTATCAACATTGGCTATGTTTGAAGCAAGTAAGCTATGTTTTTTAGCCCTTAAGTTCAGAGCTAATTTTACGGTATTAAATGTCTTTTCAAACAACCCCCACATCCTTAAATCCTCCCTTCAGAAAACTTGGTAGCCTGATATTGTTTTAACTTATTCCTCAACGTTCTAACCGTAATCCCAAGGAGCTCAGCCGCCCGTGTTTTATTACCTTTAGCCACTTCCAAAGCCTTCATGATAGCTTCCCTTTCAAGCTCTTCCAAAGGTTTTACCACTAAATCCGAAGATTTATTATCAAAATTCATGCCTAAGCTCATTTCTCTTTTTTCGTTTTGAGAAAAAGGGTCTATCAGATGTTTAACCTCTATCACGTCCTTTTCACAGATAAGAACTGCTCTTTCTATCATGTTTTTAAGTTCTCTTACGTTTCCAGGAAAGGGATATTCCAACAAAAATTTTTGTGTCTCTTCAGAAAAACCTTTTAAAGTCTTTCGGTATAAACGGGAAAATTTTTCCAGAAAAAAACTTGACAAAAATTTGACATCCTCTTTTCTTTCTCTTAAAGGTGGTATTTTAACGGTAATAACGTTTAATCTATAGTATAGGTCTGACCTAAACCTACCTTCTTGAACTTCTTTTTCAATGTCTCTATTGGTAGCTGCCAAAAACCTAACGTCTACCTTTATCGGATGGTATCCCCCGAGTCTATCAACTTCCCCTTCTTGCAATACACGTAAAAGTTTGCTCTGAAGATTAGGGTTCATCTCAGCTATCTCGTCTAAAAATAGAGTCCCTCCCTCTGCCAGTTCTATCTTTCCTTTTTTCCTAAAGTTAGCTCCAGAAAAAGCTCCTTTTTCATAGCCAAAAAGTTCTGATTCAAGAAGGGTTTCAGGAAGGGCGGCACAGTTTATAGCTATAAAAGGACCAAACCTTCTTGGACTTTTTTGATGTATATACTTGGCAAGTAGCTCTTTTCCTGTGCCTGATTCCCCTATCAACAGAACAGGAACTTTACTTTGGGATACTACTTCAAGTTTTTTTAAGATGTCTAACATATAAGGATCTCGGGTGATAAAACTTTCTTCCTGCCATAAAATCCTTTTGTCCTCTAAAGCGAAAAGCACGGTTTTTTCTATTAACTCAAGAGGGGTAGAAAGGAGTTTAAAATCATAGGCACCATGTTTTACAAACTCAACCGCATCTTCTAAGTCTGCTTTTTCTGCTAAAAAAACGATGTTTTTAACCCCTTGGTTAAAAAGTTGATGAAGTATTTCTAAGCTTTTAGTTTGGGGATAATCAAGTTCATAAACCATGACATCTATCTCGTTTGGGTCTATTTTAGGGAAAGCCTCCTTTTTAGAAGACCAAAAAGTTTCTATCTCTCTTTCTTCCAAAAAGTCTTTTAAAAGTTTTATTTCTAAACTATCTCCTATTAAGACAACCTTTCCTCTCATTTTTCTCCTAAAAAACTAACTTTTGTGCTCTTTCTACCAGCTCTTTATTTTTTTTATAAATTTCAGCCAGCTCTTTTTCTAAATTCGAGGCTTCGGTCAATCCCTGCCATATGGTATCTGCCTTTCCTATCTTTCCTTTGCTTTCTAAATAATAAACCTCTATCAGGGCTATCTTAGGCTCTTTAGGGAACCTTTGTTTAGCTACCTCAAGAGCCCTTTCAAAGGTAAGGTTGTCTTTACCTAAACTTTCTAAAAGGATCAGTAGGTAATCCTTAAGCTCTGGTTGAAAATAGGAATTTTGCAGATATCCCCAGGCTTTGGCATATTGTTTAGTAATAAGAGCCTGATTAAACATAAAAGAAATAAGCCTTTTTTTATAAAAATCTGAAAGGTTAGAAGATAAAGCTTGGGTAAGATATTTTTCTGCCTGAGATAAACTTTTTTTTCCTTCGTATAAAGTCCTAAGGTAATGATAAAAAGGATAGGTAGCTAAACTTTTCTCTTGATAAGTCGAGAGCAAGTACCCAAAAACAGAAAAGAACACCTCAGGTTCTTCTGTTTCAACCGCAACAAAGCTGAGGTTTAAAAGTAGAGAAGGTTTTATCTCAGCAGGCACCCCAACCTCAAAGGCCTTGATGTATTCTAAGACAGCTCTCGTATAAAGCTTATAATCTAAAAACATGTTTCCTAAAACATAAAAGGGTTCACCACATTTTACCTTAGCCAATTGTTCTTTATCTTCTTTTTCTAAGGATAAAACCTCAGAAATGCGTTGGGCCTCGATACCTTCTTTAAAAAGTTGAGACACAGCCATGCAATAAAATTGGTTTACTTCTTTTAGGTTTAAGCTTTCAGGAAATTGCTGAAAAAATTCTAAAGCGCTTTTTCTTAAAAATTTATAGTTTTTAAGGTCAGAAAGCACCCTTAACTCTACTAAGTGCGCCTCTTCAGCCAAAGGGGTTTTAGAAAATTTAGCCTTTACCTGTGCGGAAAAAGAAAGGAGGTCTTCTTTAGTTTGTCTTGGTAAAAGTTCTTTAAAAGGCGCTTTTTCATAAGCTATCTGATAAAGCCTAAACTTAGAAACCAAACTTGGGTTGCCTTTATCCCAAAAAGTAATGATAAGTTGATAAAGGTTCTTAGCCTTTTCTCGCTCTCCTTTTTTAAAATAAGCTTCTGCAAGTTTTAACAGAAGTTCTGGGGCTTCTTCTGGAGCCCCATATACGTTTATGTAGTAAAAAACCTTAGACCTTGCTTCATCAACCTTACCCTGACGCAAGAGATAAACTATTTGGGTTTTATAAAACTCTCTTATATTTTTTTTTATCTCTGTAGCTGAAAGGTCCTTTATCTCCTTTTCAGGCAAAACTTTAAAGTGATACAAAAGAATTTTAGCCTCTTTTTTGATAGCATCATCACAATAAGAATCAAGAAATTCTTTTACCTCTTTAACCACTAAAGGGCCTTTTCCCATCAAAAAAAGGGATTTAAACCTTATAAGATTAGCCACACAGGCTTCGTTTCTGCCTTTGGTTACAGAAGCTACCTTTTGAGCAAAATCGATTGCCTCTGATAAAAATCCTTCTTTTAAAGCGCTTTCTGCTATAAGCAAATTTTCTTCTGGTCTTACAGAAAAGAGAGCAGGTAAAGACTTAGCAAGAAATACTACTTTTTCATACTCTTTTCGAGCATAAGCGTTCTTTATTTCCTGTAAAATTTCTTCTCCTTTTTGCTGATAGGTCAAGGTAAAGTTAGAAGAAATAAGGGTTGCGTTTTGTAAATTTTTAGGCTGAGAAAACACCTTAGGAATAAAGTAAGCTAAAAACAAACCCAAAAATAAGCAAACAAATTTTAACCCCTTAGACATCCTTTAAAAATTAAACAAATTTTATGCCAGATTGTATTTTTTTAGCTTTTCTATAAAGGTAGTACGGTTAAGATTAAGAAGCTTAGCAGCCTTGGTTTTAACCCCTGAGGTCTTCTCTAAAGCTTTTTTCAGGTAAAAAAGCTCTATTTCTTTTATAAGGTTGTTTAAATCAACCCCTCTCTCAGTAAGTTCAGGCAGGGTTATCCCATTTTGGTTGGAAGAAATGGTGGTATATAGAGATAGAGTCTCTTTAAGCAGCTTATCTTCTTCAGAAGTAAAGGAAGTACCAAAAGGATAAGAAAGGTCTTCAGGCTCTATAACCTCTTTATCAACCAATACCACCAGTCTTTCTACTAAATTTTCAAGTTCTCTTACATTACCTGGCCAATGATAGGCTAAAAGTCTTTGTAAAGTCTCCTCAGACAACCTTTTAACCTGGACCCCTTCTCTTTCACAAACTTTTTGGAGAAAAAAATTAACCAAAAGGGGAATGTCTTCCTTTCTCTCTCTAAGTGGAGGGAGTTTTATAGGAATAACGTTTAGTCTATAAAACAAGTCTTCTCTAAACCTACCGGCTTTTACCTCTTTTTCTAAATCTTTATTGGTAGCAGCAATAATCCTTACATCTACTTTAATAGAATGTTCTCCCCCTAATCTTTCTACCTGTCTTTCTTGAAGGACTCTAAGAAGTTTGGCTTGAAGTTTGGCGCTTAAATCCCCTATTTCATCAAGGAAAAGGGTACCTTTATTAGCTATTTCAAACTTACCTGGTTTGGTCTTGATTGCACCGGTAAAAGCTCCTTTTTCATACCCAAAAAGCTCTGCTTCAAGCAGTTCTTCTGGTATGGCTGCACAATTAATAGCCACAAAAGGTCCTTGACGTTTACTGTTAAAATGTATGTATTTAGCCAAGACTTCCTTTCCGGTACCTGACTCACCTAAAATAAGAACCGTGCTACTTGAAGGAGCTACCTTCTTAGCTAATCGATAGACTTCTTTCATCACCGGATTTTTGCTTTCTATTAAGTAGCTCATGAAAGTTATTATATCATATTTTTGACAGAAACGTCAAATTTTTGAAAAATTTAAAAAAATTTTTTTCAAGATTTTTTTATTAGGAAAATTTTTAAGTTTATAAACTTAAGATGTGCTTTGTTAAACTACCAATCCTTTGTCATGAAGCCGGTAGCTTGTTTTAAAAATTTAGTTTTTTATAAAACTATTTATCTATGAATTTATGGGCATATTCTCTTACATGAGCCCCTTCAAGCACATGAAAGGTTCTTACTTTTTCTAACAAATTCTTTGAGAAAGACCCGATCGGAAGAAAAATCACCTTTTTACCCTGTCTAAACGCCCAGTTTTTGGCAAAAGAAGTAGGAGGTTTTTTGGCTATATACAGCACATATTTTTCAAGGCTGTAGTCTATAGCAGCTAAAAGCAACCTTTCTGGTTTGTTTTCAGCCAACGAAAAAAGAGGGTCTGTCCAGATATCATATACCCTTTTAGGAGGGTAGGTCAACATAAACCCTCCATATTTAGCCCTGGCTATACCTGGACCGATTACCTTTTCTTTAGGGTCGGTAGCATAAAAAGCCATGTCTGATTCCTGATGATGCTCTCCGTGCCAAGTAAAATTCCAAGGATATTTTTCTTCTCCGGTAATAGGGTCTGGGTCTTCTTCAAATATGATAACTAAAGACCCTATCTTGGCATTAGTTTTAGGTTCTTCTCTGATATAAATCATCTCTTTAAAGAACCAGTTTCTAATAGTCTCTCTTATATCCAGTCCATCTTTCAGAGAAGAAATAAAGGGTTCTATTTTTCTTAAGTTCTCGGTAATTACCTTTATCCCCTTTTCTGAGGCTTTTTTCCCAAAGGTTTCAACCACTATGTCTTCAGGAGGGAAAGAACAGATAGTTTTACCTGAAAATCGTTGGGCAAACTTTTTCCTTTCCTCGCGAGAAGCAAACTTTTGTAAAAACTTTAATCCTGCCCTTAAACTTTTTACCTTTCTAAATAACCTAAGCTTTTTTACAGACAGATTTAACTCCTCTGGAGAGAGCTTGATTTCTGGATAGGCTATTTCTTCCCTTTTTAATTCATAAGCAGTAGCTATCTCCCAAACCCAAAAGGCAAGTTCATCTCCTCCTACCCCCCTTGCTGCTACCACTAAATCAAAAAGTTCAGGAAAATAGTTTCCTCTTACCAAAAGATAATTCTTTAAAAATTGCCCTAACACCTTTAAATCTTTAGGAGAAAGCACTGTGCCGGTTTCATCTTTAAACTTAGCTATAGCCTTGGTTAAGACATCTTCCCAAAGGGAAACTCTATTTAACCAAAAATCAGGTTTTGCAAAAATTTCTTCTCGTTTTTCTTCGTAAGTCTGTTGAAAAAATCCTGGTTCAGCAAGAACCTCCCTTATGCTCTGGGGATGCAAGGAATAAAGGTTTATCTCTACTGCCTGCTTTTCAGGAAAAAAATATAGATTATCAGGATGTTCTAAGGCCTTTAAAACGCCAGGAACAAAATGATAAGGCAATACCACAGCAACCAGCCCTTTTTTTGAATAATGAAGTAATTTGTTTGCTATGTAACGATGCTTAGGCTTAACCTCAAAGCTTAACCCTCTATTAATCAGTCCAGAAAGAAAGGTTTCTGTATAAGCTTGATATCCCATTGCAGGCAAAAAACAGGAAGAAACAAGACCTTTTACTTCAAAAATTTCTTCTTCTTTACAAGGAAGGTCTACAAAATATAGGTCTTTTTTAAACCGTAAGGCATAACGTGTAGCCTCAACCAAAGGACATAAAGGAGAAACTATGAGATACTCTACCGTTTCGTCCTTATAATGTATTTCTAAAACTGTAATGGTAGGTAGGGCTTTTACTGCAGAAACCCAATCTTCCTTTAAAAAAGGAGGAAGGACCAAAGCAATCCCATCAGGGTTTAAACGGATAAGCTCTTTGGATATTGCCTGAGTAATCTCAAGATTTTCTGGTAAAAAAGGTAATAAAAAAAGGGAAGACCCCTCTTTATTTAGGTTAAGCTTTAACATCAGTCTATGGTAAAAAGCACAGGTTTTTTAAACTTTTTACCTTTTTCGATAAACTCTTTAAAATAAACCAAGGCCTGAGGCCCTAAAATAAGACCAATAGCCTCTTTTAACACCTCTAAAACCGCTATCTGGGTAGAGGGAGAGGTTTGGGTTAAAAAAGCCAGTTTTTTAGCTACATACCTTCCTATATTCACTCCGTCTCTAACACTATACGGTTCTCCATACTGATGGGTTATCTGAAGAAAGTCCACAAGGTAGTTAATCGTTGTGTCTTCAAGCCAAGGAAGGTTAGTTTTAAGAATGTGTTTTTCTTCTTCTGCCTCGGGAAAATCTATAAAAATCTGGGGTTGAAGCCTTGATTGGATGTATTCAGGAAGTTCAAAGGTAGAGGCATCCTCATTCATCGTAACACAAAGTCTAAAGTCTTTATGGGCCTTTATCTTTATACCTGCAATCACAGACTCTACATATCTTCTGCTATCAAGTAAAGGGGCTAAGGATGCCCAAGATTTTTCGCTCATTCTGTTTGCCTCATCGATGATAGCTACTCCTCCTTTAATCATCGCAGAAACGATAGGGCTTGCTATATACCTTATCTTTTTATCCTCTGAAATAACCGGAGTAATTATCAAGTCTTCGGGTCTGGTGTCTACCGTAGCCTGAAAAATATAAACCTCTTTATTAAGTTTTTTGGCAGCTAAGTAGGCAAGGGTGGTCTTCCCTACCCCTGGTTTACCTATCAACCTGGGAGTAAGAGGAAGGTCCTTTTCATCTACCGTAAGCCAACAAGCAAGTATCTGGTTTAAAATCTCTTTTCTTTCATAAACCGGAATGTCAAGTTCATCAGGATGACTAAGATAAAGGGTAACCCCGTCTATTACGACTGTTTCCATAAACCTTACCTACCTTACATAATTTTTTAAAATTGTACCACAGCTAACCCTCAAAGCAACTAAATCAATTTGGTAGTTTCCTATCGATTTCCTAAAGAGTTAAATAGTTTCCTAATACTTAATAAGCTAAAAAACTAACCTTATCAGAAAAACCTATCTATTTTTAAGATAAACCTATTTCGGTGTTTTTAGATCATTTTAAATATTTTACTCAAAAACCATATGTAAGCTTAGATAAACTATTAAAACGCAAGGCAATCTCTTTAGCTCGCTAAAATTTACTAACATCTTTCCAATCACCCGAAGGTATAAGAAGCTTGTTATCTACCTTTTTATTATAAAGATAAACATAAGCCAAAATACCTATTCCATCTTCGAGCACAACCTCTATAAGTTCTCTTCTAAAAAGATTAGGCACATCTTCAACCTTATCCAGCTTTTCCAGTAAACTTTCTGGGATTTCGTAGACCTCTCCTATGACCTCTCCCTCACCTGGAACCATCCCTGGAAAGGAACTAACATTATAAAGAAGAAAGCCTTTAGCCTTGGCATAACCGAGAAATTTGCAATCTGTTAAAAGAAAACTTCTACTCTCTCCTTTTCTTAAAGTGCCATAAACAAAAACCTTAGGCATAACTTTAACCTCTGATTAAAAGTTCTTTATTTTAACAGATTGTAACATGTTTAACTATTTTTTTGATTTCATTTTTCATATAAAAATTACCTATCCGGATAATTTTTTAAAGATCCTAACTTTTTCTTCAATCTTTCTAAAAATAAAAGCTTTTCAGAATAGTCAGCCTTAATAATATCGTTTCCTCCCTAATCTGTTTCACACTAAATACCAACTCAAGATTTAACCCCTCTGGTAATTCCCTATAAACACTCTCTGTCTGAAGCATGTATCTGTTATTATACCAAGGCCAAAACTCTTCCTCCAAAAACTTGTTCGCACTCTCATAATCCTTTATCTTCTTAAGCCTTAGCTCCTTAATCAATCTATCTTGCAGAAAACCGAAAAGCCTTTCTATCCTGCCTTTGGCTTGTGGTGAATTAGCTGAAGCAAAAAATCCATCTGAACAAGCATCTCCACTTTGGGCATCCTTTTTAGTCTCCGATATACCTTCCTTTTTCTTCTTGGTTCATGTAGTCCTTCTTCTATCAGAAGCTTCCTTAGGGTTTCGTAGCTAAGAGTAATATTATGGTCCTTAATGAGTTTGTCTCTAAAGTGAAGCACATTGAAGTCAAAGTAGTATTTTTGTCTTAGGGAGATGATGGTATTTCTTAGTTCTGGTGTGATTTTAAGGTTAAGAGGTTTTTGGGTTTTGTTCTTTGAATTCCAATGAGACCGAGGTTTTTAAGTCTTTCTTTGAGCCTGAGGGTATGTCTATAGGTTAAGCCGAGGGCTAAGGAAGCCTATTTAAAGGTGAGTTTGCCTGATGTAGCTTTTCCCATGAAGCTGACCTCCTTAATGGTTTTATAGGAGGTCATTTTAATAAAACGACGTTTTAAAATAGTAACCACATAAACCCTCAATTTTGCTTGACTTTTTAACGATTAAGCCTTAACATATAATTAAACTTTTTAAAAAAGAAGCCTAAAGGGGGTTGGTTCTTATGAAAATAAGAATGGTGTTACATGGGATAGCTATGGATCCCATGTCTAACAGCCCGGTAATGTTGTTAAAAGAAGTAGAAGGGGATAGAATACTTCCTATATGGATTGGAGTGTTAGAGGCTACTTCTATCGCAGCCAAACTTGAAAACATACAATTTCCAAGACCTTTAACCCATGATCTGATGAAAAACATCTTTGAAAGTTTAGGCATAACCATTCCCAAGGTAGAAATAGTAGACCTTAGAGATAACACTTATTATGCGGTGATTACTGTAGCTACTGGTGATAAAACCTTGGAAATAGATTCTCGCCCAAGCGATGCCATAGCCTTAGCCTTAAGGCTCAACGCTGAGATTTTTGTAGAAGAAGAAGTGCTGAAAAAGAGTCAGCTTTATTCTGATACCCCTGTAGCTGAGAAACAAGGAGAAATGGTAGTAACTACCGAAGAAGAAAAAGAAAAACTTAAAGAAATGCTTGAAACGTTAGACCCAAAACTTTTTAAATACAAAATGTAAGGAATTTATCGATGTTTGATTTTCATTGCCATTCGGTTTTTAGCGATGGAGAGCTTATACCAGCAGAGCTTTGGAGGAGAGTCCAAGCCTTAGGTTATCAAGCTATAGCCATTACCGACCATGTAGACCACTCAAACTTTGAACATATTATCCAAAATCTTTCTAAGTTTAAAAAAGCCTTACAAGGCTTTACCCCAGAATTTATCTTAGGGGTAGAAATAACCCATGTTCCCCCGGACCTTATTCCTCCTCTCATCAAAGAATGTAGAAAAGCTGGGGCTGAAATCGTAGTAGTCCATGGAGAAACAATAGTAGAACCGGTTGCTGAAGGAACCAACCTTGCTGCTATTCTCGGAGAGGCAGACATTCTTGCACATCCTGGTCTTATTAAACCTGAAGAGGTAAAACTTGCTGCTAAAAAAGGGGTATTCTTAGAGATCTCTGGAAGAAAAGGTCATTGTCTTACCAACGGACATGTGGTTAACCTGGCTAAGGCTTATGAAGCTAACTTGATAATAAACTCAGACGGACATAGCCCTTCAGATTTTATGTCTAAGGAGATGGCTTTTAAAGTAGGGTTGGGTGCTGGCTTAACTCCCCAAGAAGTAGAAAAAATATGGGAAATAGCCCAGAAAAAGTTCCTCAAGACCGGGTCTTAGAAAATCTTGTTTCAATCTTTAAAACCTTAGGCTATCCGGAAAGTTTGTTTATCTTTAACTTCAAACTTTCTTTTTCCTTATCAGGTATAAACCACGAATTAATTTTACCTTTGATCATAC
The DNA here is from genome assembly GCF_008630935.1 of Thermodesulfobacterium sp. TA1. Taxonomy (NCBI): domain Bacteria; kingdom Pseudomonadati; phylum Thermodesulfobacteriota; class Thermodesulfobacteria; order Thermodesulfobacteriales; family Thermodesulfobacteriaceae; genus Thermodesulfobacterium; species Thermodesulfobacterium sp. TA1. The sequence goes on along the minus strand of NZ_CP043908.1, from coordinate 419,484 downwards.
AGGAAAAAGACCAAACATATTTCTGGGTAGATTATAAGCCTCAAACTTTTTTGTCCTGCTTTGAGAGAGGTTTTTTAAGCTTAGCAAGACTTTTAACCAATCCTTTGCCCTATTTTGGTATAATAACCAACCTTACTGAGTTTATCTTGATAGATTTTTATGTTTATAAAACATATAAAGGAAAAACAGAAATCATACCCCATTATACCGAGATAAAAACCTACTCTCCTAGCCCAGCCAAACCGTTTAATCCAGAAATAGAAACTAAAATTTTAAACCTATACCTAAAAGGTGGTTGAAGGGGCTTAATAAACAGGCTTTAAGTCTGTTTTAGACCATACTTCTTTGTCTTAAAGTTTCAAAAAGGGCTATGGCTGTAGCTACAGAAACATTAAGGCTTTCTACCTTGCCTTTCATAGGGATTTTGGCTAAAAAATCACACTGTTCTAAAATCCCAGGCCTTATACCTCTACCTTCGTTACCTACTATCAATACCAAAGGTATTTTAAGATCAAGTCGATAGATAGACTGGTCGGCTTTATGGGTAAGCCCTAAAACCCACAACCCCTTTTCTTTAAAAAACTTAATGGCATGTTTAAGGTTGGTTACCTTAGTTATTGGAAGATTAAAAACCGCCCCTGAAGAAACCTTAACCACCGTTTCGGTCACTTCACATCCTCTAACCTTAGGGATAACCACACCGTGAGCTCCGGCTGCATCAGCACTCCTGATGATAGCCCCTACGTTGTGTGGATCTTCTACCTCATCTAATAACACCACCAATGGGACCTCTTTCCTTTTTTCCCAATTAGCTACTATATCTTCTAAATCTGCATAGCCAAACGTTAAAAGATAAGCCACTACCCCTTGGGTGCTTATATGAGGTGGTACTTTGGGCGGAGGGTTTTCCGAAACTTTAACCGGTATACCCAATTTTTTGGCCTTTTCTAAAATTTGATGTTTTTTCCCTGAAAGACTTTTTTTTTCAAGCCATATCTTCTCGATAGACTTAGGATTACTTTTAAGAGCTTCTAAAACAGGATTTATACCGTAGATTAAAAAGTTCATAGATTAAGATTAAAAGAAGATAAAAAGTTCTTCCACTCAAGGTTTCTATAAGGTCTGCTTAATTCTGCTCTAATGATGGAGAAAAAAAGCTCTTTACTTTTTTCCAAGTCTTCATTAACTATTACATAGTCAAACCAAGAAGCAAACCTAAGCTCTTCTTTAGCCCTTCTTAAACGATTTTGCACCTCATTCTCGTTTTCTGTACCTCTTTGAATGATACGATTTTTTAGAGACTGAAGGTCAGGAGGAGCGATAAAGATAAAAACCGCATCTGAACCAAAATAGGACTTAAGTCTGGTAGCACCTACTACCTCTATGTCCAAAACCAAATGTTTGTTCTGAGAAAAAGCCTTTTCTATTTCTGTTTTAGCCGTCCCGTAAAACGTTCCAAAAACTTCAACCCATTCTAAAAATTCATCCCTTTCTATCATCTCTAAAAAAGTAGAACGACTCACAAAATAATAATGTTTTCCCTCTTCTTCTCCAGGACGAGGTGCTCTGGTGGTATGAGAAACAGAAAAATAGAACTCATCTTCTGGTAAATCTTTAAGAATCGTACTTTTACCAGCTCCAGAAGGACCGGTAACAACGATGATTAAACCTTTATTATTCTTCTTCTTCATCTCTGTCTAACCGGTCTAAACTGTCAGTCATCAATCTTTGGGCTACAGTTTCAGCCTGTATAGCAGAAAGGATGATGTGATTGCTGTCAGTGATAATGATAGAACGGGTTTTACGACCTTGGGTAGCGTCAATAAGTCTTCTTGTTTCTTTAGCCTCCTCTTTTAATCTCTTCATCGGAGCTGAATTAGGGTTTACGATAGCGATAATTCGATCTGCTACCACATAATTACCAAAACCTATGTTTAAAAGTTTACAACTACATCCCATAAAAACCTCCTTAAAAGAGTACTAACTCCTTTTAAAAGAAAAAAAACAAGTTTATTTTTGATTATTGTAAAACATTTTTTTATTTTGTCAATTTTTCTCCAAAATCCTTTCTTTTACGTATTTTTTTTACCACTTTAGCCCCTTTGTACCTTAAAAATAAAACAGGACCCAAAAGGGTGTAGATTATAACCAAAATAAAAAGAGAGTATGAAGGGTTAGAAGCCGCTATAGTAAGCCCACCCACAAAAAGAAGCAAAAGATAAAAACTTTGAGCCTTTTTTATCTTTATGTCTTTAAAACTAGGATACTGTATAGGGGATACTAAAAGATAAGATATGACGCTTACAGCAGTGATAATAGCCCATTTAGGAACCTCAAAACTTGGATGATAAGCTTGGATAAAAAGCACAGAAGAAGCTAAGATAGCAGCCCCTGCAGGAGAAGGTAAGCCTTCAAAATAACCAAGGCCTGAATGTGTTTTCACATTATATCTTGCAAGCCTTAAAGCTACACAAGTAGTGTATAAAAAACAAGTCAACCAACCTATCTTACCAAACTCAGCAAGCACAAACTGATATATAAGAATAGCAGGGGCTACCCCAAAAGAAATAAGGTCGCTTAAAGAATCATATTCAAGCCCAAACTTAGTGGTTTGGTTAAAATATCGGGCAATCCGACCATCAAACACATCAAAAATTATCGCCAAAAATATAGCCCAGCCGGCTTTAGTAAAATCTCCGTTTATCGAGGATATGATAGAATAGAATCCAAACAAAAGGTTAAAAGTAGTAAAAATATTAGGTACAAGTGCTATCATCTTAACCTTTATTTAAAAGAACCCGTCCTAAAACCGTTTCTCCGGCAAAAACCCTATGACCTTCTTTTACGTAAATCTCAGCCCTTTCAACCGGAAAGAAAAGTTCAACCCTTGAACTAAACTTTATAATCCCAATAGGGTCTCCTGCCACCACATCGTCTCCTGGCAGCACAAAACTTTTTATCCTTCTGGCTACCATGCCGGCTATTTGTACCATCCAAAAAGGAGTACCATCTTCCCTTTCTATCAAATAAAGCTGCTTTTCATTTTTTTCAAAAGCATCTTCCTTAAAAACTGGAAGTTTTTCTCCTTTTATGTATTGCATACGTAAAATTTTTCCGGTAGTGGGTGCTCGGTTGATATGAACATCCCATAACCTCATAAAAATCCCTATCCTCCAAAGCGGGGTCGGAAACCAAGAAGGATTCTCCTCTATTTCACAAGTAACCACCTTTCCGTCTGCAGGAGAAATGATAAGCTCAGGGTCTAACACAGGTTCTCTTTTAGGATTTCTAAAAAAGAAGGCGTTAGCCAAACTGATCCCTAAACCTATGATAGCTGCTTTCCTTTTCTTAAACAAAAGGTTTGTTCCAGCAAACAGCAATGGATAAAAAACCCAAGGGAACCCATCTTTGTGTATCATGCTTTTACTCCTTTTTATTTTTTAATAGTAGGAAATAAGGTTTCATCTGTATGAGGTAAAAACAAGGCTGCTACATAAGCGTCCATATAACCAGGATGGTTTGAAAGCTCAAAATGGGTCATAGTATTAGCCACTTCTCTCATTTTAGCAAACCTTTCTTGAGAAAAAAGGGCTAATCTTGCCCCTGCTAAACTAGTATTGCCTAAAAAGAAAAACCGGTCCCTTTCTAAATCAGGCAAAAGCCCTATATAGATAGCGTCTTCTACATCAAGATAGTTTCCAAAAGTGCCTGCTAAATAAACACGCTCTATATCTTTTAAGGATAACCCTACTGATTCGACCAAAATCTGGCATCCTGCAAAAATAGCCCCTTTAGCCCTTATCACATTCTCTATATCAGCTTCGGTAAAAACTATGTCTTCTTCTGTTTGAGCCTCTTCCTTAAAAACTATTACATATTCCCAGCCTTCAGATCCTTCTCTTATCCTGGGGTTAGAAAGGTCTTTTTTTATTTTGCCTGATTTATCTATAAGTCCTACCCTAAAAAGCGAAGCTAATAGAGAAAGGATGCCTGAACCGCAAATCCCTACAGGTTTTACCCTACCGATGGTAACTACCATAGGTTCATAAGTATAGGGGTCGATATTTACCATTTCTATCGCGCCTAAGGTTGCCCTCATGCCATGTTTTATGCCTCCTCCTTCAAAAGCCGGACCAGCAGAACAAGCAGCACAAACTAAAAAATCCTGATTACCTACCACCACCTCTCCGTTGGTCCCAAGGTCTATAAAAAGGGTAATCGGTGCCTCTTCGCACATCTTAGAAGCCACCACCCCTGCCACTATGTCTCCTCCTACATAGCTCGCTTTACAAGGAATTAACTGCACAACCGGATTGAACCCTTTAAACCCTAAGTCTTCACCCCTAAAAACAGGAAACTCAGTAGCTACTGGTACATAGGGATATTCTCTTAAATATCTTGGTTCAAGCTCAAGGAAAAGATGGGTCATAACTGTATTGCCTGCTAAGGAAATAAGCTTTATATCTTCCAAACGTCCTCTTGTACCTAAAGCCTCTTTTATCAAAAGAACTATTTTCTCTTTTAAAACCTTAGATAAAACCTCTAACCCCTCCTGTTTTTTACAAAATTCTATCCTGGTGATTACATCATCACCATACTTAATCTGGGGGTTATAATCTGAAGCAAACCCCAAGGTTTCTCCTTTTCTTAAGTCGATAACCTCTACCTGAAGGGTGGTAGTCCCAACGTCTACTGCAACCCCTAAAAAAGGTTCTAAAGGTTCTGCGGTTAGGTCTACCAGATAATTTTTTGACGTTCCTGGATCTTGGTATACATAAGCCGTGGCGGTAAACTTTTTTTGACGAAGTACATAAGGAACCTTTCTTAACACTTCTAAAGGAACCTCTGGCTCAGATATACCCTGTTTAGCCAGTCCATCCTTTAACCTGGTAAAGTCTGAAGTGTTTTCTTCTATGGTTGGTTCTTTAAGTCTTAAAAAGACTTCTCTTAGCGGGGATAATATAGATTTAACCTCAGAGATTTCTAATGACTTAGCCCTTTTTTTTACCTGACGATAAAGGGCGGTTTTATCTAAAATAGCCGTCAAAGGAACCTCTACCACCACATCGGTTAAAGGATAGGTCTGACAAGCCTTATAATATAAACCTTCTATAATCTCTCCTTCAACTTTTCCTGCTATTAAGCGCACCTTACAACGATTACAGCCCCCTGCCCCCCCACAAGAAGCATTAATATGTATTCCTGCTCTTAAAGCTACATCAAAAAGTGTTTCACCTTCAAAAACCTCATACTCTTCCTCAAAGGGTAAAAACTTTACCTTCACCATACCTCAAACCTTAAAAAAACCTGAGATTAAAACTTTATTATACCAAACTTAAAAAATTGTTAAACCTTCAAACTACACTGGATACACTTGAATACAGATTAATTTTAAAAATAATCATCTTATTATCTTAAAAAATTTCTCCCTGACGGCTTAGAGGAAATCCCTTTTTGTTTGAACAATAGACAGAAACCTCTTACAAGATCAAGAAATGCCGTTTATTTCCTTGCAGATAACAAAGTAATATTTGAGTTCTTGACTTTTAATTAATTTCTTTTTATAAATAATAAGTATTATGTGGGAAACTTTTCCGACCTATCTTAAAACTTTTCTTTTGATAGGCCTTTCCTTAGGGTTTTCTTTTTTAATCAAGTGGTTAACCCAAAAAAAATTTAAATTATTAGAGAAATTTTTTGGTATAAACCTAAAAGAAAAAACTATAAACCTCCTCTCCTGGGCCTTTTTTCTATGGTGTTTAATCTTAGGTTTTTATCTTATAAATGAATTTTTAAATCCTTTGCCAAGATTAACCTCCCTTTTTAATAAACTAATAGCCATATCTTTCATCCTTTCCTTAGTATGGGTTTTTTCTCAACTTTTAATAAACCTTTTTACTCAGCATATAATCCAGAAAATAGGAGTAATACCCAGTGTTTCTATCATAGAATTATTGATTAAAATTATAATATTTTTTATCGGACTTATCTTAGTTTTAGACATCCTTAAAATAAACGTTACCCCTTTTATTACCTCCTTGGGTATAGCAGGTCTTGCAGTAGGTTTAGCGTTGAAAGACACCCTTGAAAATTTCTTTTCTGGTCTTCACCTGTTGATGGCAAGACAAATTAAACCCGGAGACTACATTATGTTAGACGGTAATTTAGAAGGCTTTGTAGAAGACATAACTTGGAGAAACACTCTTCTTCGTCATCCTACAAACAACCTTATCATCGTGCCTAACTCAAAAATCTCCTCTTCGGTTATTACCAACTATACCTTGCCTCAACCTGAATTGAACATTTTAATACCTGTTGGTGTAAGTTATGGTAGCGATTTAAAAAAAGTAGAACAAGTAACGATTGAAGTAGCCAAAGAAGTGCTCAAAGAAATCCAAGGAGGTATTCCTGAGTTTGAACCATTTATCCGTTATTACTCCTTTGGAGACTCAAGTATTAACTTTAATGTGGTCTTAAGGGTTAGAACTTATATTGATAGGCATCTTATTATTCACGAATTTATAAAAAGGCTACATCAAAGATATCGTGAAGAAGGAATAGAAATTCCCTTTCCCATCAGGACGGTTTATCTTAAAAATGTCTCTTGATTTTTTTATAAAGTAGATTAATATTATCTATTAAGATTAATTAATCAACTTAAACTCTAAAAAAGGAGGTAGAGGTATGAAAGTAGGGAAAAGTATTTTAAGTTGGGTTTTAAGTCTTTTGGTTTTTACCTTTTTAACAGTAAGCACAGGTTTTACAGGCACTCCTTTAAGCGATGAAAGGGTAAAAGAAGCAAAAACTGTTTGTGGAGTACAGGAGGTAGACGTAGAGGGTGCTAAAAAGCTTATAGCTAACGGTGCGATTCTTCTTGATGTAAGAGAATATACAGAATACAAAGCAGGACACATTCCTGGTGCTATCTGGGCTCCAAGAGGACTTTTAGACTTTAAAGCCTATGAATGGCTTCCTGACAAAGAAAAAGTTTATTTAGTTTATTGCAAAACCGGAGGAAGAGGGGTAGTAGCTGCTTGTGACCTAAAAAAATTAGGATATAAAAATGTATACAACTTAAAAGGTGGTTTTGACGGATGGAAAGAGGCTAAACAGCCTATAGAGACCGGAGAACCAGAAGGTTTTGCTAAAGGAATCAAAAAGGCTGTTCAAAAATAATCTTTTAATATCTTAAAGGGGGGTTAATCCTCCCCCTTCCAAAGACTTTTTATTAGAGAAATTTACAAGTTTCTTAAAACCTTTTCTTCTAAATACGCAAAAAGTTTACCTGGTAGATAAAGTCCACAACCTAAAACCCATTTTTCGTCTCTAAGGATTACATATCCTGGAGATAAATCTAAGTCTATTTCTACCTTTTTTCTTTCTTTTAGCTTTTCTATGATTTCAGAAGAAAGGGTAACTACGTTCTTAGTAGCAAGATCGCCAAAACGTTGTAAGAAAGCAGACGTAGGTTTAAGATACGAAGAAACCTTTCTTAAAAAAAGAAGCCCAACGGTTTGAACCTCAAGAGAGGTTAAAAAATTTAGATATGAAGTTTTAGGAAAAAGCCAAAAGTTAGAAACCCCTTTCAGTATTTCATAGTCCTCAAAAAGCTCTGGTAATAATCCAAACCTTTCTTCAAGATAGGTTAAAATTTCTTTCTTTTCTTCTTCGGTTACTTTTTTAGGAAATCTTCCTTGCATTTTTTAGACCTCTTTGTAAAAAAAGAAACTTGTTTTTAGGAAAATATAATATAAAATTTTGAAATCATCAAACTTATTTACCCAGGAGATGTCTATGAAGGCGGCTGAAAAATATAAGGAAGCAGGGGTAGATTTAGAAAAGGCTAACCTTTTGGTAGACATCGTCAAAAAACACACCGTTGGTCTTTCTCAAAAAGGGGTAATTTCAGGTATTGGAGGCTATGCTGGACTTTTTGCCTTAGACCTTAATACCTATAAAAACCCTGTTTTAGTTTCTTCTACCGACGGAGTAGGAACCAAAATTAAACTGGCTATCAAAGCTGGGTTTCATAAGGGTATTGGGATTGACCTGGTTGCTATGTGTGTAAACGATATTATCACCTGTGGGGCTAAACCACTTTTTTTCTTAGACTATTTGGCCTTTGGTAAGTTTGAAGAAAAGATTTTTGAAGAATTGATTGCAGGGATAGTGGAAGGGTGTAAAACTTCTCAATGCGCCCTTTTAGGCGGAGAAACGGCAGAAATGCCAGGAATGTATGCCCCAGGAGACTATGACTGTGCAGGGTTTGTCGTAGGAATAGTGGAAAGAGATAAAATCATAGACGGTTCTACTGTCTCTATAGGTGATGTGTTGCTTGGCATACCATCAAGCGGACTTCACAGTAATGGTTTTTCTTTAGTAAGAAAAATCTTAGAAGAAAAAAATATAAACTTAGACTATATCCCAGAAGAGTTAGGGAAACCCATAGGTGAGGTAGTCCTTACCCCTACTAAGATTTACGTACCGGTTATGGTAACCCTTACTAACAAGGGTTATAATATTAAAGGATGCGCCCATATCACAGGAGGTGGTTTTATAGACAACCTACCGAGGATTTTACCTCAAAACTGTAAGGCAGTGATAGAAAAAAATTCCTGGGAAAAACCTCCGGTATTTAAGCTTTTTCAAACCTGGGGTGATATCTCTGAAGAAGAAATGTATCGGGTGTTTAACTGTGGGATTGGGTTGGTGTTGATAGTAGATAAGCAAGATTTAGAAGAGATAACCAGCCTCATCGCTGCTTTAGGTGAAAGTTATCACGTGATAGGCTATATAGAGAAAAGAGAAGAAAATGAACCACAGGTGATTTTGGTTTAGAGGAGTTTGGCTATGTATTTTCAAGAGGTAATCGCTACTTTAAACAAGTTTTGGGGAGAAAAAGGTTGTGTAATCTTGCAGCCATATGACATGGAGGTAGGAGCAGGAACTTTCCACCCTGCTACCTTTTTAAGGTCCCTTGGTCCTGAACCTTTTGCTTGTGCCTATGTTCAACCTTGTAGAAGACCTGCAGACGGAAGGTATGGAGAAAATCCTAACAGGTTACAACATTACTACCAATATCAGGTAATAATCAAACCTTCTCCTGATAACATACAGGATGTTTATCTGGAAAGCTTAAAAGCTTTGGGTATAGACCCTAAAGAACATGATATAAGATTTGTTGAAGATGACTGGGAATCACCTACCTTAGGAGCTTGGGGATTAGGTTGGGAGGTATGGCTTGACGGAATGGAAATCACCCAGTTTACCTATTTCCAACAAATAGGAGGTTTTGACTGCTTTCCGGTTACTGTAGAAATAACCTATGGACTTGAACGTATTACGATGTATCTTCAAGAGGTAGAAAACCTTTTTAACTTAAAATGGAACGAACATTATACCTATCGAGACATTCATTACCGAGGAGAGGTAGAATATTCGATCTATAATTTTGATGAAGCCGATGTAGCCTTATTAAAAGACCTTTTTGATAAATATGAAGTTGAAGGGAACAGATTGTTAGATTTAGGTCTTGCCCTTCCAGGATATGACTTTGTGATAAAATGTTCTCACACCTTTAATCTTCTTGATGCAAGAGGAATTCTTTCTCCTATAGAAAGGGCAAACTACATAGGACGTGTAAGAGGATTGGCTAAAAAAGCGGCAGAAATTTGGTTAAGCAAAGGAGAAGGAAACGATGGCTAAAGACCTCCTTTGGGAAATAGGAACTGAGGAGCTGCCGGCAAGGTTTATAGAACCTGCTATCACAAGTTTAAAAAAAGCAGCAGAAAAAAAACTAAAAGACCTTTCCTTAAGTTATGAAGACATAAAAACCGCAGGGACTTTTAGAAGGCTGGTCCTTTTTATAAAAGGATTGGCAGAAAAACAAGAAGACCGAGAGGAAGAGATTTTAGGGCCATCTGTAACCGTAGGTCTTACCCAGGATGGTGGTTTTAGTCAAGCATTGGTAGGTTTTGCTAAAAAATATGGAGTAAACATAGAGGAGTTAAAGGTCAAAAAAACCCCTAAGGGTGAGTATTTTTATCTAAAAAGAACCATTCCTGGACAAAACACAGAAGACCTTTTACCTTCTCTTCTTCTTTCTCTTCTTAAAGAAATCTATTTTCCTAAAACCATGAGATGGGGCTCTTATGAGCTTAGGTTCGGACGTCCTATAAGATGGATGGTCTGCCTTTTTGGTCAAAAGGTTATTCCGATAGAAATAGCAGGGGTTAAAGCCTCAAATCAAACTTTAGGTCATAGATTTTTAACTCCTGATCCCATTCCGCTTAGCTCGGCTGATTGGGAAGGATATGAAAAAATCCTTGAAAATAACTATGTAGTTGTTACTCTTAAAAAAAGACTAAACCTTACTGAGCAAAATATTTTAGAAGTAGCTAAACCATACGGCATTCCTGAGATAGACGAAGACCTCTTAAAAGAAAATGCCAATCTGGTGGAATATCCCTTTCCTATAGTAGGTAAATTTTCTGAAGAATTTTTAACCTTACCAGAACCTTTAATCATCACTGCCTTAAAAGAACATCAAAGGTACTTTTGTCTAAGAAATCCTGAGGGAAATCTTCTTAATTACTTTATAGCGGTTAACAACAACCGCCCACGAAACTGGGAAATAGTAAAAAAGGGACATGAAAGGGTAACTAAAGCTAGGCTTGAAGACGCTAAGTTTTATTTTGAAAAGGATTTATCTCAACCACTTAATCATTTCTTAGAAAAGATAAAAGGGATAGTTTATCACGTGAAATGTGGTACCCTATGGGAAAAAACTCAGAGGTTAGTAGACCTTAGTAAATACTTAGCTTTAAAGTTAGAATATCCCTCCCTTCTTTCTAAGATAGAAAAAACCTGTCTTTATGCAAAGATAGACGCAGCTTCTGAAGTGGTAAGTGAATTTCCTTCTCTGCAAGGAGTTATGGGAAAAATCCTGCTTGAACATGCTGGAGAAAAAGAGGTGGCACAGGCAGTCTTTGAACAATATCTGCCCTATCCTAAGGAAGAAACCCTTCCTCAGTCTTTTGAGGGGTTTATCCTTTCTTTAGCCGACAAAATAGACCATCTTTCTGCCCTTTTTGGGGTTAATGAAAAACCTTCTGGAGAAAAAGATCCTTATGGTCTAAGAAGGACAGCCTATGGCATAGTAAAATTGTTAATAGGTAAAGAAAAGTTTTTAAACTTAGAAGAGGCTATAGAATTTTCCTTAGGACTGTTAGAAAAACAAGGTTTCTTAAAAAATCAAAAGGCTTTAGAAGAAATCAGAGGTTTTATCCAAAAGCGACTAGAAGGGGAATTTTTAACCTTAGGGTTTAGTAAAAACATCTTGGGGGTAGTTCTCCCCTTACCTCTTAATCCTTACGACCAATATCTAAGACTAAAAGCCCTTTCAGATTTTCAAGAAAGAAAAGATTTTATCGACCTGATTATCGGGTTTAAACGGGTGGCCCAACTTTTAAAAACCGTAGATCAACAACCGCTTTTAGAAGAAGTAGAAGAAAGACTCTTTCAGTTAGAAGAAGAAAAACAACTTTACCAACAGGCCTTAAGTTTAAGGCCTATATTACTTAGCTTAATAGACAGAAAAGATTATCTTTCCTATTTAGACAAGCTGGTAAGCCTTAAAGAAACTATAGATAAATTTTTTGACAAAGTATTTGTGATGGTAGAAGACGAGGCTACCAGGAACAACAGATTAAAGGTATTAAAAAGGGTAGCTGAACTTTTTGAAAATTTTGGTGATTTTACAGCCTTTATTTAAATGGTAGAATATGAGAAGGGTCATCGTCGGAACAGCCGGTCATATAGACCATGGTAAAACCACTTTGATTAAGGTCCTTACCGGAATTGATACAGACAGACTTAAAGAAGAAAAAGAGCGTGGGATTACCATAGACATAGGTTTTGCTCATCTGACTTTACCTTCAGGAACCCTTGTAGGAATAGTAGATGTTCCTGGACATGAAAGATTTATTCGCAACATGGTAGCAGGAGCTTCAGGAATAGACTTAGTTATGTTGGTAGTAGCTGCAGACGAAGGGGTGATGCCTCAGACGATAGAACATGTAGAAATTTGCGAACTTTTAGGGATTAAAGACGGTATCGTAGTTTTAACCAAGGTAGATTTAGTAGAAAAAGACTGGTTAGAATTGATAAAAGAAGACCTAAAAGAGTTTTTAAAAAATACCTTTTTAAAAGATGCTCCTATTTTAGAGTTTTCAGCGGTTACAGGCCAAGGTAAAGAAGAAATTCTCAAAACCTTAGATGAAAAGGCCTTAAAGATTTCTATAAAGGCTGAAGACCAACCTTTTAGACTACCGGTAGACGGAGTTTTTACCATCAAAGGATTTGGAACGGTGGCTCGTGGGACTGCCATTTCAGGAAAAGTAAGCCTTAACCAAACCTTGATGGTTTATCCTAAAAATCTTCTTACCAAAGTAAGAAACATTCAGGTCCACGGTAAAAATGTAGAGGTAGCCTATGCAGGCATGAGAACAGCCCTTAACCTACAAGGAGTAGAAAAAGAAGAAATAGAGCGAGGAGACGTTCTAGCAGACCTTGAAGTCTTAAAACCTTCTCAGTGGTTAGATGTTAAGCTTAATTCTTTAAAAAGTGTAACCCCACCTATTAAAAACTTTGAAACCCTTCTTTTTTATATAGGAACCAAAGAAACTTTAGCTAAAATTTTTCTTTTAGGAAAAGACCAACTAAATCCAGGAGAAACAGATATAGCCCAGATATTTGTTCAAGAGCCGGTAGTTGCTTGGAGAGGAGATAGGTTTATTTTAAGGAGAACCTCTACCAACCAGACGGTCGGAGGTGGTGAGGTTTTAAACCCTGTAGCCTATCGTAGAAAAAGGACTAAACCTTGGGAAAGAAAAGAACTTGAATATTTATCTCAAGCCTCTGAAAAAGACCTCATTAAGTTTTGGGTAGAAAAAAGAGAATTTTTAGGGATTTATGAAAAGGACTTACAAATTATGGTCTCTATTTTCGGGGAAAAGTTCAAAAAAATCGTAGAAAAACTGGAAAATGACTTAATAAAGATAAAAGAAGGAGAAAAGGTTTTTTATTTTAGCAAAAAGGCTGAAAAAGAGCTTAAAGAACAGGTCGTTGCTACTTTAAAAAATTTTCATACCAACAATCCTTTTAGTCCTGGACTTACAAAAGAGCTTTTAAAAGCTAGGATTTCTTCTTTTATTTCTGAGGGATTTTATCAGTATGTACTCGAAGACTTGATAAATAAAGGGGTTATAGGAAGAAATAAAGAAATTCTTTATTTAACCGAGTTTAAGTATTTAAACTCAGAAGAGAAAGAAAGACTAAAAAAAGAACTTGAAGAAAAATTTTTATCAGAAGGTTATACCCCAAGGGATTTTGAAACCATCCTTCTTGATTTTAAAGAAAATTATAAAGCTGCTAAAGAATTGGCTCAAACCCTTTTAAGGGAAGGTATTTTAGTTAAACTTACAGACAAATTAGTATTTCATGCTAAAATATTAGAAGAATGGGAAAATTTGGTGAGAGAAGCCTTTCAGAAGAAAAAAGAATTAGAGATTACTGATTTTAAAAATCTTCCTAAGGTTCAGCTGAGTAGAAAATTTTTGATACCTTTGGTAGAATATTTAGACAAAAAGAAGGTTACCCTTAGGGTGGGAGATAAAAGAATATTGAGAAAACCCTAAATGGACATTAGAAAAGAACTAATCAAAAATCTTTTTTACTTGAAAGAAATAGGATTACAAGCTATACCGATTTCTGAAGCTATTAAAAAACTTCTTCAACAAGAGGTTCCCTTAGAAGAAGATTCCTTATTTTCATTACAAAATAAGGTCCTTCGGTGTGTGAAATGTACTCTTCATAGGGTTAGAAAAGGGGTAGTTTGGGGAGAAGGACCTACCGAACCTAATGGTTTGATGATAATCTCCGAATATCCAGACCGGGACGAAGATTTTTACGGAAAGCCTTTTATAGGAGAAGTAGGTAACCTTCTTGAACGGATGCTTGCCGCCATCAATCTAAAACGCGAAAGTTTTTTTATTACCCATGCGGTTAAATGTAAGACTCCAGGAGGAAGACCTCCGGAACAAGAAGAAATCGAAGCTTGTAAACCTCATTTATTAAAACAGATAAAACATTTAAAACCTAAACTGATTTTAGCCTTAGGTTTTACCCCACCTAAGGTCCTTTTAGATGGTAAAAACTTAACTTTAGTAAGAGGAAAGATTTTTAAACTTAAGGAAATCAACATATTTTTTACCTATCATCCTTCCTTTGTGTTAAAAAATCCAGGGATAAAACGAGCCGTATGGGAAGATTTACAAAAATTTAGGAAATTTTATGAAGAAATGTTTTTGGCTAGTTAGTTTAATCTTAGTTTGTTTATGGACTTCCTTTCTAAAAGGAGCAGAGACTAAAAAGGTTTATCATGTAAAAATAGATGCTCCTATAACTCCTGTTATTGCCAATTTTATAAGTTATAGCATAGACCTTGCCAACCAACAAAAGGCCGAAGCAATTATTATAGAACTTGATACACCTGGAGGGCTGGTTGAATCTACCAGAGACATAGTAAAAGACATCTTACAAAGTCGAGTGCCTGTGATAGTTTATGTAAGTCCATCTGGTGCCAGGGCTGCCTCTGCAGGCACTTTTATCTTACTTGCCTCCCATTTGGCAGCCATGGCCCCTGGAACCCATGTAGGTGCTGCCCACCCTGTAGAACTTACCGGAAAAGCAGATAAAGAGGTGATGAACAAAGTAGTCAATGACCTGGTAGCCTGGGCTAAAAATCTTGCCCAGATGCGTAACCGCAACGAAACCTTTGCAGAAGAGGCAGTAAGAAAAAGTAAAAGCATCACTGAAAACGAGGCTCTCCAAATAGGGGTGATAGAACTTATAGCTAAAGATTTAAACGACCTATTAAATAAAGCCCACGGAAGGCAAGTCCTGGTAGGAGAAGAAAAAAGAATTCTAAACCTTAAAAACGCCCAAATAGAAAAAATACCTGAAGACCTCAAAACCAAGATTCTTAAAATTCTTACTAACCCTAACTTGGTATATTTTTTGCTTATGTTAGGGCTTGCAGGGTTGTATTTTGAGCTCTCCCATCCTGGAAGCATCTTTCCTGGTGTATTAGGGGCTGTTTGTCTTATCTTAGCCTTGGTGGGTCTAAGCATCATCCCTGTAAACTATGCAGGGCTTGTTTTTATCTTGTTAGCAGGTGTGCTTTTTTTCTTAGAACTCCAGGTAACCTCGCATGGACTTTTAACCTTAGCCGGGGTGATTTGTCTTTTTTTAGGTTCTCTTATGCTTTTTGGTAAAAACCCTCCGGCCTTAAAGGTTTCAACCCCTCTTTTATACTCTTTGGTCCTTATCTTTTCCTCGATTTTAGGAGGTATCACCTATATCGCCTTAAAAACCGTTAGGAAAAAGCCTGTTTCAGGACGAGAAGGAATAATCGGGAAAATAGGTAAGGTTTTAGAAGAAGTAGGACCTCAAGGAGGAAAGGTGTTTGTCGAAGGAGAAATCTGGCAGGCTTATGCAGAGGAGACCATACCTAAGGGAGAAAAAGTAGTAATTTTAGAAAAAGACGGCTTAAGACTAAAAGTAAAGAGAAAAGACCAATGAAAAAAACTTTAATTTCTTTGATAAGTCTATTGTTTTTCATAGTTTTCGCCAACCATTCTCAAGGAAAAAGTTTTTGCGACCCCAAACTTTTATACCAAGCTGATGAGAAATTTTTTATCAACCTTCCGGGATTCCAAGCTACTGAAATCAAAGAAACCAAAACTAATTTCTTAGGAACTATTCGCAACAAAGAGAGGGTTTACAAAAACCTGAAGGTTAAACTAAAGGTTAGGGTGTTTTGGGGAGAAAATTTAATGCCTAACTGGCAAGACTTAGTGCTTAATCTTTTAGAAATCGATAAAAACGACTTAAAAGATGAAGAAATAAACGAAATAAAAGTAAAAGTTTACGAAAAAGGAGAAAAAAAGGTAGTAATCATCCCTGTTTTAGAAACCCCTTCTCAAGGATTTTTAATCCTTTTTAGTTCTAAAGACTTAACCTTAGAAAACCTTAAAAATTTAACCTCTCAATTTCCGATAAAAGACCTCTGTTCTATCCCCGAGCCTTTAAAATAACCTCTTTCATTTCCCTCACTGCCTCTTTCATTCCTACCATAATAGCCTTAGAAACTATGCTATGTCCGATACTAAACTCCTCTATTTCTGGAATAGCAGCTACAGGCCCTATGTTCTCGTAGCTTAAACCATGTCCTGCATGCACAACAAACCCAAGGTCTTTAGCTAACCTCGCAGCCACTTCAATTTTAGCCAGTTCTTCCTCTTTTTTAACCTCATCCTCTGCTTCGGCATACATTCCTGTATGGATTTCTATAATCTGAGCCCCTGTTTTTTTGGCAAGCTTTATAGTCTTCTCTTCTGGATTTAAAAATAAACTTACCTTGATACCTGCCTTATTTAGGTCTTTTACTGCCTTTTTTACTTCATCTACTCTACCTTCTAAAACCATCCCTCCTTCAGTAGTTATCTCCTCTGTTCTTTCTGGCACCAAGGTTACTTGAAAAGGTTTAATCTCTTTAGCAAACTTTATCAACCCTTCATCTATAGCCATTTCTAAAATAAGCTTAGTTTTAATCACCTCTTTTATCAATCTTACATCCCTTTCTTTGATGTGTCTTCTATCTAATCTTAGATGAACCACTATTCCGTCAGCCCCACCTAACTCAGCCAGTACAGCCGCATGTACAGGGTCAGGATAAGGGGCTTTTCTTGCCTCTCTAACCGTAGCCACATGGTCTACGTTTACCGCAAGTTTAGCGGGCATATATTCCCTCCTTTTTAAAAAGTTTAAAACCTCCTCTTTACCTTCTGAAAAACCTATTTTTTCAAACAATTGTATCTCTTTTCTTAACATAAGCCAAGGAGAAAAAACCCCTTTTTCATGGTCGTAATCAAGTAAATGTAGCAACCCATGGATGGCTAAACTTAATAAATAGTTTTCAAAGTTTAAACCATAAAACTCAGCCTCTTCTTTAGCCTTCTCTACAGAAATGATAATCTCTCCTAAAAGCTTGTGGTTTAAGTCCTGCTTACCAAAAAACGAAAAAGAAAGGACGTTGGTAGGATAGTCTCTTCCCAAATATTTACGGTTTAAGTCCCAAATGGTTTGGTTATCCACTAAGGTTAGAGAAACCTCTTTTTTAACAAGCTTTAACTCTTTTAAGGCCTTGTTTAGGCTTGCAACCAGTTTTTTTTCAAGCTCTGCAGATAAAAGATCCCTTCTAAGCACCAAAACTGAAACAGGCATTATTTTTCAACCACCTTTTTAGCAAAAATTAAATACCCTGTATGGGCTACCATCCTATCCTCTGGCCTTAATCTTTCGGGATTAGGCTTATATTTTCTAAGCAAGATTTCTGAAACTTCTATGTCTAAAAAGGGAAGACGTTGTATTTCTAAAAGACATTGAGAAACCTGATTAGCAGTAGGCACAAGTATTCCTAAAAAATGTCCTCCTTTTAATGCCTTCCATGCAGCAGAAATTAAATACCAAGGTTCTTTTAGGTCTAAAAATACCGCATCTACTTCTTCCTCTTCAAAGGCCTCAACCACTTCTACATTTTTAAAAACTACCCTGTCTAAAAGTCCAAGTCTTTTAAGGTTTTTTATAGCAATTTGTTGAAACTTCAGTTCTCTTTCATAAGAGATTACCTTACCCTCTTGACCAACCATAAAAGCAAGGGCAGTAGTTAAAGCCCCAGACCCACCTCCACATTCCAAAACCACACTTCCTGGACCTATATTAAGCTTTAACAAAATATACCCTATATCCTTAGGATAAACTACCTGGGTAGCCCTTTCTATTTTCATCAAAAAATCATAAAGCGAAGGCTTTAACACATAAAATTTTTCTCCTTTTTTTCCGTAAACTATTTCTCCATAAGTCTTGCCTACTAAATCTTTCAAGTCCAAAAAATCTTTATGAGTATGAAAAAATCCTTCTTTAACCTCTACCAAATATTTTTTTTCCTCTGAGGTTAAAACCAAAACATAATCTCCTTCTGCAATCTTCATAAACTCAACCTTTTTACCACAAAAGTATTAATGTCTAAAGAAACTTTTATAAGCACGATAACACATAAAAAGGTCGGCTTTATGTGCCACTTCAAACGGTGAATGCATAGAAAGCAAAGGTGGGCCTGCATCTACTACGTCCATCCCATAAGAAGCAAAATACTTAGCTACCGTGCCTCCTCCTCCTTCATCTACCTTCCCCATAGAAACTACTTGGTAAACCACCCCGTCTTCATCCCAATTTTTTAAAAGCTGCGCTAAAAATTCGGCATGAGCCTCATTTGCCATATATTTTCCGCCATGCCCCGTATACCTGTTTACCGCAATACCATAACCTATCTTAGCATCATTAAGCTTGTCATGCACCTCTATATAATTAGGGTCTATCCCAGCGGTTACGTCTGCAGAAATAGCCTGGGTATTAGCCATAACCTCAAAAAACACATCAGGAGTAGGAGAAAATCCTTGTTTTTTAATAAGTTCGTAGATAAATTTTTCAAAAACCCTACTTTTAGCTGAGGTATTACCCTCAGACCCTATTTCTTCTCTATCCATAAAAAGCAAAATGTTAATATATTCTGGATTTTTTACTTCTAAAAACGCTTTAAGAGAGGTAAAAGCACATATTCTGTCGTCTTGTCCATATCCTCCTATAAAGGCTCTATCTATACCTACCTCCCTTGCCCTACCGGCAGGAACTACATAAAGCTCTGCTGACACGAAATCTTCTTCTTTTATCCCATAAGTTTGATGTAAAATCCTTAAACAATTTAGTTTAACCCTTTCTTTTAGGTCTTTTTCTTCGTCTAATTTTTCCAAAGGTATGCCACCAAAAAGAACGTTTAGTTTTTCCCCTAAGATAGCCTCAGAAAGTTTTTTTTCTGACTGAACCTTTCTTGAAAGATGAGGAAGGAGATCACAGATAGTAAAAACAGGCTCATCCTCCCTTTCACCCAGCACCACTTTTATCAAGCTACCGTCTTTTTTAACCACTATTCCATGTAAACTTAAAGGTTGAGCTACCCAATGATATTTTTTAATTCCCCCATAATAATGGGTTTTCAAAAAGGCTAAATCGGTGTCTTCAAAAAGCGGATGTAGTTTAAGGTCAAGTCTTGGGGTATCTATATGACTAACTACTATCCTAAGTCCTTCGGTTATTCCTCTTTTACCTTGATGCCAAGCAAAAAGTAGTTTATTTTTGTAAACTACATATCCTTTTTTATTGCCTTTTTCGGAAAAACCTTCTTTTTCTAAAAGGTTTAAAGCCTTTTCTATAGTTTCTCTTTCTGTTTTTGCTTGAGAAAGAAATTCAAGATATTTTTGGCTTAAAGACTCAACCTGAGTTTTTTCCTCTTCCTTCAATACTTCAAACACATGTTTAGGGTTCCAGACCAAATTTTTTATCAATTCTGATTTTTCTTTAGAACTAACCTTTTTTTTAGCCATTAGCCCTCCTTTTTATCTCAAACTTTTTAATCTCAAAAGATAAAGTTTAGTTTAAACTTTTTACTGATTTTGTCAATTTTTCTACCACAGCCTTAGCTACTGCTTTTACTACCCTTTTATCAAAAATGCTAGGGATTATATAATCTTCTTTTAGTTCGTCATCCTTTATGATATAGGCGATAGCCTTGGCTGCTTCAATAAAAACCTCTTCATCTACCTTTTTAGCCTTAGCCTCTAACAATCCTTTAAAAAGACCGGGGAAAGCTAAGGCATTGTTTATTTGGTTAGGATAGTCTGAACGCCCTGTAGCTAAGACCCTTACTAAGGGTAAGGCAAGTTCTGGGGCTATTTCTGGGTCGGGATTAGATAAAGCAAAAACCACCCTGTCCTTAGCCATAATTTTTAAATCTTCGGGTTTAAGGATGTTTGGAGCTGAAAGCCCTATGAAAACATCTGCCCCTACCAAAACTTCAGAAAGTGATCCTTTCAATTTTTCTGGATTGGTAAGTGCTGCCAGTTCCTCTTTATATGGGTTCATCTTTTCTTTTCTTCCTTGATAGATAGCCCCTGCGGTATCGCATAAAATAAGGTGTTTAACCCCATATTTTAAAAGAAGTTTAGCCGTACCTATAGCCGAAGCCCCTGCTCCTGAAATAACTATCTTCATATCTTTTAAACTTCTTTTTAACAACCTTTCTACGTTGATAAGCCCTGCTAATACCACAATAGCCGTCCCATGCTGGTCATCGTGGATAACAGGGATATCAAGCTCCTCCCTTAACCTTCTTTCTATTTCAAAACATCTTGGGGCAGAAATATCCTCTAAATTTATCCCACCAAACACTAAAGATAGATGTTTTACCACCTCAACAAACTGGTCTATCTCTTGAGTAGTTATCGCTAAAGGGAAGGCATCCAACCCTGCAAACTCTTTAAAAAGCATGCACTTACCTTCCATAACCGGCAAAGAAGCTAAAGGCCCTATGTTGCCCAAACCTAAAACCGCAGACCCATCGGTAACCACCGCAACGGTGTGTCCTTTTATCGTGTATTTATATACCTCTTCCGGATGGTTTTTAAGGTATAAACAAACCTTAGCAACCCCTGGGGTATAAACCTTAGCCAAAGTCTCTTGATCCTTTACCTCTACTTTGTTTACCATTTCTATCTTTCCTTCCTCATGCAACTCAAAGATCTTATCTACAACCTTTAGCAGTTTTACCTCTTTTAAACCTTTTAACCCCTTTATAATCTTTTTTCTCTCTCTTTCATCTACACATATTACCTCAATTTCTCTTACAACCTTATTCTTAGAAACTTTGATTAATTTTACACTTCCTATCTCTCCACCCAATCTATTGATAAAACCTACAACCTCTCCAAACCTACCCAATAGGTTAGGCATTTCAAGCCTTATAATAAAAGGATAAAAAATACATTCTTGTTCTGAATGCTTCATAGAAAACTCCTTTTTAAATTTTTAGGTAGAATTTTTTTGATAGGCTTTAAAAGGTTTTAAATCGAGAATAGGGCTTCCATCAAACATATCCAGCCCTTTTACCTTGACCTTGTTGTCTGAAACTTCTAAAACCTCAACTACCGAAAGACCTATAGGGTTGGGCCTGATAGGAGAACAAGTGCTAAAAACCCCTCGCAATTCCTTTCTATGAGGAGGTTTTTGTA
Source organism: Thermodesulfobacterium sp. TA1 (assembly GCF_008630935.1). NCBI lineage: Bacteria > Pseudomonadati > Thermodesulfobacteriota > Thermodesulfobacteria > Thermodesulfobacteriales > Thermodesulfobacteriaceae > Thermodesulfobacterium > Thermodesulfobacterium sp. TA1. The sequence continues at coordinate 398,239 of NZ_CP043908.1, read as the reverse complement.
AAAGTTTGTCTGAAGTAAAAGGAGGGGATTGATGAAACACAAAAAGCACCACGATTTTATCTCCCTTTTTAAAATCTCTTAGCCCTAACTGATATTCCGGGTTTATTTCTAAATAACCTTCTACCTCAGAAATAGACCAATGTCGAGGAACTTCCTTAGCCTCGGTTTTTACATATCCAATAACACGAAATACATATTCTTCCTGCACTTATAAGGTCTCCCTAAAACAAAAACTGGTAGCAGGAAGGAATACCTGCCTGCTACTTAAAAAGTTTATTTATTCTAAATATACCAAAGAAATGGCTTATTGAGAAGTGGCGTTATTAGGGACAACTTTTTTTGGTGTTGTCTGATTTTTTCTTGTTTTTTTAGTTCTTTATGTTCTCTAATTCTTGATTTTTCCCGTGCCCTTTCTCTAACCGTCTTTCCAAATCCTTTTTTGCTTTCTTCTCCTTTAAGCTCTTTAGTAGCATTACTAACCTCTTTACCTATCCCAGCCCCTTGATAAGGTTTGGGACCAGCAGGACCTCCTTGAGGCCCCTTAGCATAAACCGCAGAAAACCCCAATAAAGAAACACCTGCTAAAATAGCTACCAGCTTTTTCATGTCTCCCCCTCCTGTGGTCTTTTTTATTAGTTTTTATTTCAAAAAGTATACCTAAAATTAAAATCTTGAAATCTTCAACAAACTTAAAGTTTTCTAATATTTTTAAAGAAATCTTTGCAAAAATTGCATTTTTTACAAACGTAAAAAATAAATTTGACTTGAAAAATCTTTGATGTTAAAATCCTCCTTAGGAGGATAAAAATGTTATATTTCATTCTTTTAACTATCTTTATTCTAATAGTTTTTTGGGCAATTTGGGTTTATAACAAGCTTATCAAGCTAAAAATAATGATAGAACAAGCTTGGTCTGATGTAGACGTACAATTAAAAAGAAGGCATGATTTAATACCCAATCTTTTAGAAACTGTAAAAGGATATGCACAGCATGAAAGAAAAACTCTTGAAGAAGTAGTAAAACTAAGAAATACAGCAATTACTGCCCAAACCCCTCAAGAAAAAATAGAAGCTGAAAATAGGTTAACTCAGGCTTTAGGACAACTCTTTGCCTTAGCAGAAAGTTATCCTGACCTTAAAGCAAGTAGCAATTTTCAAGCCCTACAAAATGAGCTTGCCAAAGTTGAAGAAACCATAAGTCAGGCGAGAAGATATTTAAATGCAGTAGTTAGAGATTACAATACCGCTATCTCGATTTTTCCAAATTCTATCCTTGCAAGGATTTTTAACTTTACCCCTAAGATATTTTTTGAAACAGATGATAGAGAAAGAGAAGTCCCTCAGATTAAATTTTAAGAAATAAAATGCGACGACTTATCTTTTTGACTTTATTATTAATAATCTTTTCTCCTTTTTCATCTTGGGCATGGTACATAAAATATTACGATGTAGAAATAAAAGTGGAGCCAAGTAGTGAATTAAAAATCGTAGAAAAATTGGTCGTTGATTTTGAAGATGAAAATAAACATGGAATCTATCGTGATATTCCGTTAGATTTTTATGACCCTTCAGGGAAAAAACATAGGATAGAAATTAAAGACATTTTGGTAACCAATCAAAATCTTAACTCTTATCAAACTAAAATTTCTAAACATAAAAATACTTTGAGGATTAAAATCGGAGATCCCAATAAATTGGTAAACGGAACTCAATTTTACATCATCAGCTATAAAGTAAAATACGCTCTTTATAATCTTGGCCCTATAGATGAGCTTTACTGGAATGCTATAGGAACAGGTTGGAATGTCCCTATAAAAAATGTAACCGCTAAAGTAATCCTACCCTTTGAGGATAGTTCTATTCAATTTACCTGCTATACAGGTGCCTTTGGTAGAATTGATAAGAATTGTAAAATAAAAAAAGAAAAACAAGCCATCTTATTTACCCTTACTCAACCTTTATCTGCCCATGAAGGAATGACGATAGCTGTAGGTTGGAAGGCAGGATTAATACCTATACCTGAAGGTCCACCATGGTGGAAAAATCCTTGGATATATACGTTTTTATACATAATATTATTCTTAAGTTTTATGATATGGTTATGGTGGACCAAAGGAAGAGATATCGGAGGCAAAGGAGCAATACAGACTCAGTATTTTCCACCAGAAAACTTAACACCACTTGAAGCAGGAACTTTAATAGATGAAAAAGTGGATGGGCGTGACATAGTTGCTGAAATCATAGATTTAGCAAGGCGAGGATATTTAAAAATAATAGAAATTGAAGAACCTAAATTCCTGTTTGGTAAAAAAATAAACTATATCCTGGAGCAAACTAAAAAGTTTGATACTGTTATTCAGAATAATCCCTTTGACCTACAAATTCTATCAGGTATTTTTGAAGATAAAAGTAGAGTAAAACTTTCTGAACTTAACAAAAAATTCTATCGCTTTATTCCACTTATAAAAAAACATGTTTTTTCTTCCCTAACCTCTAAAGGATTTTTCTTTAAAAACCCTCTTAATGTTAGAAATAAATATACCTGGCTTGGAGCAATAGTTTTTATTTTTACAATTTGGATTATGATTGGGTCTCAATTTTTATATTCTACTCTTCCTTTTCCCATTTTACTGTCAGGTTTAGTTACTGCCTTTGGTCTTCTTATTTTCGGACGGTTTATGCCACGAAAAACCTCCAAAGGCACTGAGATGTTAGAGTACTTAAAAGGTTATGAAGAATTTATTACTAAGGTAGAAAGGGATGTTATAGAAAAACTTTTCTCCCCTGAAAAAATTCCTGAAGTTTTTGAAGTCACTTTACCCTTTGCAATCGTCTTCGGAGAAGGTGATAAATGGGCAGAAGCCTTTGAAAGTTTGTTTACTAAACCACCAAGATGGTATGAAGGAACAGACAGTTTTTCAACCGTTTATTTTGCCCATTCCTTAAATAATTTCACCAGTCAAGCATCCCAAATTTTTACAACCTCACCTCGTTCTTCATCCTCTGGAAGTGGTGGAGGTGGTTTTTCCGGTGGTGGTGCAGGTGGTGGTGGAGGTGGCTCTTGGTAAAAAAATAATTATTTTAAAAATTTAACCACTCAAAATACTCCACTTATGCTACAATCTATGGTAGGGATTCAAAAAAACATAAACTTAACCTCATCAACAAAATAGAAATCAATACTTCAAAAAATGAAATAAAACCTCCATATCAGGTTTACTAACCTTTTATAAGGTTGTTAAAAAACTTTTATTATTAAGATTAGCAACACCTCGCAATCCCTTTTTAAGTAAGACAGGCTTCAACACTTTTTGTAGTTTTACATTAGAATTAATCTTTAAAACAGTTATTCTAAAAATCTTTGCTTTATTTCTTGATTAACTTAAAAATTGCTATGGTTTCACCAACAAATAAACCTTTTTTCTAACCGGTAAAATTTGAAAAATTTTAAAATCTTTTTCGTTTAAACCCAAAGATTCAAACCTTTTTTTAGATAGTAAAACCCATCGGTCTTTGAGCTCAAAAATCAAACGTTTATCACAAGGCTTTAGGTATTTAAAATCTAAAGTCTTGTATTTATATTTTCCGTAGTAAATTAAATGATGGGGTGCCTCCTCACAGAGGTATATCACTTCTCCTTTACCTACGGCTAAAACAAGGTTTTGGGATGCTTTTCTAAAATAATCTACCTTTTCTTTATGGTAAGAATAATAAAAAGCTGCATAAACCTGTTTAACAGAAAAAACACAAAAGACTAAAAACCACAAAAATCCTTGGTAAGAAACCTTTTTCCAAAACCTAAACCCAAAAGCCAAACTCCCTATTATCAAAACCCAAACAACTACCAAAGCCTCCCAATAATAAAACTTTCTAAGGATCAAATAACCTAAAAACATCACTCCTAAAGCTGCTAAAATCCAAGGTAAAAGCTTTACAAAAATTCTTAGCGACCGATTTAAAATTTCTTTTTTATATACAATAAGATACAAAAATCCGATAGCAGAAATAAAAACCAATCCTCCTATCGCTGGAAGCATATACCTAAGTCTTGCACCCAGAGAGAAAAAATGAAACATATAAGAAAACATAAACAAAAACAGAGAAAATATTATCAACTTAAAAAAATTAGGATGCTTTTTAAGAAAAACCTGGATAAAACCAGGGTCTTTAAACAAAAACAAAACAAAGATCCAAGGAGCATATCCTGTCAAAAAACCCAAGGTAAAGAATTCAAAATGTTCCCCCAAAGAGACTTCAGCCCCTGACAAAGCGTCTTTATATTCTCCTAACCAGGCAGAAAAAAGGTTTAAATCAAAACCTAAACTAAAGAAAAACCAAATTCCAAAAATCCCTAAGGTTATTCCTATACCTAAAAAATGAGGAAAGGTGAAGAGCTCTTTTAACTTTTTAAAATAAAAAAGATATGGTATCCAGGCTAAATAAAAGAAAAGTAAGGCATGAAAGGTTTTGGTTAAAACAGAAAACCCCATAAAAATGCCCCATAACAAAAAGCCCAAACATCTTCTTTTGGTCAGTTCATAAAAATAAAACCAAGAAAAAATACCGGTTGTGACCAAAAAGGTATAAAAACCGTCTATCTCAGCCCTTAGCCCCTTATCTATAACCTCAGGTATGGTTAAAAAAATTAAACCTGGTAAAAAAGGTAACAAGGAAAGAGCAGGTCCTTCCTTATCAAATCCTTCTTTTCGAAGGATTTTTATCCAAAACCAAGTTAAAACTAAAGAAGTAAGAATTATTATAAATGCAGAGCTAGCTCTGGCTGTAAACTCTGAAAAGTCTTTGGTAAGAAAAAACCACAGGGCAAGAAACCAATTATATCCAGATGGTTTTAAAAAATATGGTTCTCCAAAAAGTTTAGGAAAAAGAAATTCCTTGGTTTCAAGCATTTGTAAGGCAAGCAAAACCCTTCTTCCTTCTTCTCCTTGAAACTCTTTTTCTCCTATAAAAGGCAAGAAAAGAACTGTTCCAAAAATGATTAAAAACAGACTGATTTTTAAAAAGACTTTATTTTTCATAAAAATCTCTTAAACTTATAAAGCATATTACATTTTAAATTATCTAACAATCTTAGCAAGGAGGCAACAATTTGTGTTTTAAAGGTAAAAGCTTTAACATAGAAGATCCTTATCCCTTTTAGGTTTAAAACAAAGCTGAGGTGTATCCTTAAAAGGCAAGTTTTTTACCCTTTAACCAAAAAGAAGAAAAGTTAAAAAAAGCGCTAATTTAGCAGAGTTTTTTATGAAAAAAGAAAACGTTATTTTTTTAGCTTTATTGGTAATAGCCTTTTTTTTGATCTTTTGGAACTTGGGAGAGAGGCCTTTATTTGGAGTAGAAGGTAGATGGGCAGAAGCAGCAAGGGAAATGGTCCTTAGAAATTCTTGGTTTGTTCCAACCCTTAACTTTGACCCTCATATAACCAAACCTCTGATACCATTTTGGTTGATCAAACTTTCTGGAATGCTTTTTCAACAGTTTAACGAATTTTTCGTAAGGTTACCTGGGGCATTGCTTGCTTTTGCAAGCTTATTGGTTTTTTATAGAGGTGTAACCCATCTTTTTTCTTATCCTTGGAACCTTATAGCTACTGGACTTCTGCTTACTTCAATAGGATTTATAGAGTTTTCTCGTTTAGCCCAATCTGAGATTTATCAACTTTTTGGGATTATCGTAGGGATTACCTTTTATGTTTGCTTTAGAAATCAAAAAAGCTTTTTGGGATACTTAGGATTTTTTATCGGAATGGTTTTAGGTGGTCTCTCTAAAGGAATAACGTCTTTTGTGGTGCTAATTACCCTACCTCTGATAGACTCAATCCTTGAAAAAAGGTTTTTTCATCTAAATTGGAAATCCATTTTAGCAGCCCTTATAGCCTTAAGTCTATATTTTCTCCCTTATTACTTAACCTCTCAAGAACTAAAAAGCGAAATTCCCTTTTATCTATGGTTTAGAGAAAACCTAAAACAAGCAGTAGACCCTTATGACAACCTTAGACCCTTTTTTATCTATCTTTATTTTTGGCCTTTATGGTTAGCTCCTTGGTCTCTCCTTTTAATAGGGGCTTTGGTTAAATTTACCTCAAATTTCCAAAAACTATCTACCGAAGAAAAACTCTTTTTCTTAACCTCTCTTGCCATCTTTTTTATCTTTACCATAGCTAAAGCCCGAAGAGGTTACTACCTTCTTCCTATTTTACCCTTCTCTATAATCTTGATTACCTACTACTTAAAAAACCATTGCCATCAGTTTTTGCTAAAAACATACCAGCTACTAAAATATCCTCTAATATTACTACCTTTAGGGGCTTTTTTTATCCTTCTATCTTTAGGTCTAAAACCTTCTCTTGGCATAAGTTTAGGATTAATCTTAGGTTTTTTGATACAGGGTCTCATCTTTTTTTTACTTAAAAAAGAAAACCTTTTTAGTCTTATCTTACATTTTGCAGTGATTGAATGGTTGGTCTATGGTCTCCTTATACCTTATCACTCTAAAAGCTCAGAAAAAGAAGCAGGTATTTTTTTAAACACTCTTCTTTCTCAAAAGCAAAACGCTACGGTTTGTCAACTTAACCAACCGGTAGCTAATGTTTACTTTTATGCTCAAATTAACCAAAAAGTAGAGCCTTTTGTCGAGGGTAAAGATTGTGATATTATACTCATTCGAAAAAAGATACCTCAAGAGATAACAAACCTTACAGAAAAAGGATACAAGCTTACTACCTTTAAAGCTCAAAAAGACCCATCAAAAACCTATTATATCCTTTATAAACCTTTTAGATAGTTCTCTACTATTTTTCTTGCCTCTTTGTAATCTTTTATCCAAAAAAGGGTAAAATAAAGCCTTTTGCAGTCCTCAAAACCTAAATGTTCTGTTAGCTTTATGGCCTTAAGTTCTTCGTTTAGATGGGGAAAGCGATTTTCTTCTGTAGGAATTAATTCTTCTTTAGGAATGATTTTAATATAAATCAAAGACCTGGCAGCAAGCAGGTTTTCAAGCTTAGAATTTTCTTTTAACTTGAAGATATATCTTAAAGTTAAGAGTTCCCCTGGAGGAAACAAAAAAGGCTTTCCAGTAAGAGGTTTTAAAATGTCTTGAAGCAAGAAAACATGAGAAACCTTACCTAAATTTTTAGTTCTGACCTGTAAAATCTTTTTTAAATAAAGATGGATAGTACCTGCTTCTATATAAATCCTTTTACCTTCAGACAGGATGTTTAAAATTGCCTCGGCCCTTAATCGATCTCTTAATCTAAATCTTGCGGCATCTGCCTTAGAAAAAGCCTTTACACTTTCGATGATTTTTTCAAAATTTCGGCTTAAGGAAACTTCATAGAATTCTAAAAGCTTTCCTATAGCTTTCTTTTCTGACTCAGCTATCCTTTCTAAAAGTGCCTCATCTATAGTTTTTAAAGAATTAATTCCTTCTGCCTTTTCTTGTAAAAATTTAACCCCTTCCAGATATGGTTCTATCTGAAAAATTTTCTTTCCTTGGCGATAAAATTTTTTAAGAAGCTTAAGGGTTTGTTTAATAAACTCTGGAAACCAGAAGTCTACGTTTGCGACATATTCTTCTTCTGAAATCTTTCCTTCAAAAACCTCTCTTAATTTTTCGTTTGGTGGTTCTTCAAGAACGATAATTTCTGAATTCTCTATAAATCTTTCAGCTAAGGGGAGAACTTCGATCCTGTGAGTGGAAAAACCTATGGTAAGTTCTGTGTTTACCATTTTAACAATGCACTTCCAAAGGTAAAACCTCCTCCGAATGCAACCAGTAAAACCAAATCTCCCTCCTTAAGTTTCCCTTCTTTTTCTGCTTCATAAAGGGCTATAGGGATGCTTGCTGCTGAAGTATTACCATACTTTTGGATGTTTACAAAAACTTTTTCCTTAGGAAGGTCAAGCCTTTCTCTTAGATATTCTATAATTCTTAGATTAGCTTGATGAGGCACCAAAAGTTTTAAGTCTTCTTTAGAAAAGCCATTTCTTTCTAATAGTTCCAAAGCCAACCTCTCCATAATCCTGGTAGCAAACTTAAAAACCTCTCTACCCTGCATTTTTATATAATATTCTTCTTTAGGTAAACGTTCATCAAAGGGAGGAAAGGCACTTCCACCTCCTTTAAGCGTGAGTAAAGGCCATTGGGAACCATCTGCTCCGAGAATAAAATCTATAAGCCCTCTTTGGGAAGGGTTTGGACTTTTTCCTACCACTACAGCCCCTGCCCCATCTCCAAGAAGCACACAAATGGTTCTATCTTGCCAGTTGGTTTTCCGCGAGAGAGCTTCAGCCCCTATTACCAACACTTTCCAGTCAGGGTTTAGCCTTACAAACTGGTCAGCCACACTTAAAGCATAGATAAAACCTGAGCAGGTAGCAGAAAGGTCAAAAGCACCGGCTTTAGAAGCACCTAATCCCTCTTGAACCAACACCGCAAGCGAAGGAATTAAATAGTCTGGGGTTACGGTAGCACAAATGATAAGGTTTAATTCCTCTGGAGAAATCCCTGCCTTTTCTAAAGCCTCTTTGGAGGCTTTGATAGCATATTGACTGATGTTTTCTCCGTCTTCCAAAATATGTCTTTCTTTAATTCCTGTTCTTTCGGTAATCCATGCATCTGAGGTTTCAACCATCTTTTCAAGGTCCTGGTTGGTTAATACCTTAGGAGGAACAGCCATCCCTATCCCTAAAACAGCAGACCTAACCGCATTTAAACACACTCCTTTTCCTCCTCAACTAAATTTTCCTTAATGGCGCTCTCTAATTTTTCTACCAGGTTGATTTTGATGGTGTTTATAGCTACTTTAATAGCGTTTTTGATTGCCAAGGCATCAGACCTTCCATGAGCGATGATTACATTTCCTTTTACCCCTAAAAGTGGAGCTCCACCGTATTCTCTCCAATCAGACTTTTTCTTAAACCCATCTATCGCCTTTTTAGCCATTAAAAGTCCCAAAATAGAAAGCATCGATTTTTTTACCTCGTTTTTTAACATCTCTAAGATAACCTCAGCCAAACCTTCAGAAAGTTTAAGACAAACATTCCCAATAAAACCATCACAAACCACTACGTCTACTTCTCCACGATAAATATCTCTGCTTTCTATATTTCCTACATAATTAAGCTTAGATTGTTTAAAAAGTTGATGGGCCTTTTTTACCAGAAGATTTCCTTTACCAGACTCTTCTCCTATCGACAATAAAGCTATCTTAGGGTTATCCCTTTCCCAAACCTTCTCTAAAAATACTTTACCCATGATACCAAACTGAAAAAGGTCTATCGGTTTGGAATCCACGTTAGCCCCTACATCTATCAAAACAAAAGGATCTTTAACAGTAGGAAGTAAGGTAGCAATAGCCGGACGCCTAACCCCTTCTATCCTCCCTAAAATAAAAATACTTCCTGCTGCTACTGCCCCTGAGTTTCCGGCCGAAACAAAAGCCTCTGCCTCTTTGGTCTTTAAAAGTTCTATCCCTTTAAAAACTGAGGCCTCTCTTTTTTTCCTTAAAGCATCCCCTGGACTCTCATCCATATCCACCACTTCTTCAGTAAAAACCACCGAAACCCTGGGCTTCCCCACATACTCCCGCAAAACCTGTTCTTTCCCTACTAAAATAAGCTCTAAATCTGGAAATTCTTTAAGAGCAAGGTCTGCACCTCTAAGGATTTGGGAGGGAGCAAAATCCCCTCCCATCACATCTAAGACTACCCTATACATAGGTTAGATAAAAAACCTAAGAAGATTCTTTTTCCAAAACCTGTTTGCTTTTGTAATAACCACAGCTGGGACAAGCCCTATGGGGAAGCTTAGTAGACTTGCATCTTGGACACACAGAAAAAGAAGGGGCGTCTAAATGTTTATGAGCCCTTCTCATCCCTCTCCTTGACCTTGAAGTTTTTCTCTTAGGTACAGCCATGTTACTTACCTCCTCTTTTTTCCAAACTGTCCTTTTCTAATAATTTTTGCAATACTGCAAAAGGGCTATGTTTTTTATAAACCCCACAGCTACAGCTTCTTTCATTAAGATTGGCTCCACAGTAGTTACAAAGTCCTTTACAATCTTCTTTACAAAGTTTCTTATAAGGTAAAGACAACCAAATTTCCTCTCTTAAAAGGTCATAAAAAGAAATCCAAGAGTTTTCAAAAAAACTAACCTCCATCTCTTCATCAGAAAGTTCTTTTTCTTCCTCAAAATTAAGACTACTTAACGGCTTTAAATCTAATTCAAAAGAATGTTCTAAATCAAACTCAAACTCAGTTAAGCATCTATCGCACTCTAAAATTAAAGACCCTTTTATAAAGCCCTCTAATTTTACCTCAATCCCTAATTTTTTCAATTTTAAAAAACCAGAAAGGGGTTCTTTTATTTTAAAACCCTCTAAATTTTTTATATCGCCAAACTCAACCTTTAAACCTTCTAAAGGAATATCATCTAAACTAATGCCCCAATTTTTAAGTTCTTCCATGTTTTTCTTAAACCTCGCTTTTGTTTGTTTTTAAAATAACTCTTAATCTAAAAAAGTCAAATATTAGACAAAAGGATGACACAAAAAGAGTTTTTAAACTTTCTTAAGATTACGTTTTAAAAATTAACCTTTAAAATATCTTAAGTACAAACCTCCTATTAAAGGAATCCAAAAGTTGTCTCTTTTAGTTAAAAGTTCTGTAAAAGCAAGAAGAGTACTAAATCCTATATCTACAAGGGTTAAAGACCTTTTAACCGTATAAACTATAAAAAGCGTTATCAAAAGAAAAGTTACTCCTCCTTCCAAGGTCTTTCCACTAAATACTTTTATTCTTCCTATATAAAATCCAACCAAAGAGGCCATCGGATCGGCTAAAGTTAACACTAAAACCACCAATCTAAAATCTTGAATACCTACTAAACCATAAAGACAGGTTATCCCAACAAGATAAAACCAACCATCGCTTATCTTATAAAATTCTTCTTTTTTAAGGAGGGGTATCCAAATTCTTTTTAAAGGAAGATAATCATATAAAAAAAGTCTTAAAATTTCAAAAAGAGAAGATGCTATCAACAAACCTACTAAGACCCAGCTAAACGTTTTATAAGAAAGAACATAGGATAATCCCCAAAGAAAAACACCAAAAAACAGATGAAAAACCTTTCTATAAAAGTTCATTCCCATTCGATCGTAGCTGGAGGTTTAGAAGAGATATCATAAACTACTCTATTAACCCCTTTTACTTCGTTAATTATACGATTAGAAAGTCTTTCTAAAAGTTCATAAGGAAGTTTTACCCAGTCAGCGGTCATAGCATCTTGGCTCTCAACACACCTAATAGCCACTACGTACTCATAGGTTCTTGCATCACCCATAACCCCTACAGTTTTTACCGGTAAAAGCACAGCAAAGCTTTGCCATACCTGATAATACCAACCTGTATTAAGCATCTCCTCGGTAACTATTGCGTCTGCCTCTCTAAGGATGTTTAACTTTTCTTCTGAAACCTCGCCTATAATCCTTATAGCAAGACCTGGACCTGGAAAAGGTTGTCTCCAGATGATATGCTTAGGTAAACCCAAAAGCTCGGCTATCTTTCTAACCTCATCCTTAAACAGCTCCCGTAGTGGTTCAATAAGTTTAAGATGCATCCTTTCAGGAAGTCCACCTACGTTATGATGAGACTTTATCGTAGCAGAAGGACCTCTGAAAGAAACACTCTCTATCACATCAGGGTATAAAGTGCCTTGAGCAAGATAAACTACATTTTCAAATTTTTTAGCTTCTTTTTCAAAAACTTCTATAAAGGTTTCCCCTATAATCTTTCTTTTTCTTTCTGGGTCTTCAACCCCTTTAAGCCTTTCAAGAAAAAGAGAACTTGCGTCCACATAATCCACTTTTAGCCCTAAACTCTTCATCAAAGATAAGACCTCTTCAGGTTCATTTTTTCTCAACAGTCCATTGTTTACAAATATAGGTATCAATCTATCTCCTATGGCTTTATGGACTAAAAGTGCGGTAACGGTAGAATCTATACCCCCAGAAAGAGCACAAATCACCTTTTCATTTTCCTTAACCAGTTCTTTTATCTCTTCTACGGTTCTTTCTATAAAAGAAGGCATACTCCAGTCTGCCTCACAACCGCACACCTCAAAAACAAAATTTCCTAACACTTCTTGTCCTATCTCTGTATGGATAACTTCAGGATGAAACTGAACCCCATAAACAGGTTTTTCTTTATGAGCTATCGCGGCAAATGGTGTATTTTCTGTTTCAGCCAACACATAAAAACCTTCTGGCAAAACCTCAATCCTATCGCTATGGCTCATCCATACTTTATAAACTCCGCCCTTTTTCAACCCTTTAAAAAGGGCGTTTTCTTCTACTATTTTGATAAAAGCTGGCCCAAATTCACGTTTTTCGCTTCTCTCCACTTTCCCACCTAAAAGATGACTTATTAACTGTACTCCATAACAAATTCCTAAAACAGGAACACCAAGCTCAAAAATCTTAGGAGTTATAGTAGGAGCATCTATATCATAGACACTACTTGGTCCCCCTGAAAGAATGATACCTGACGGTTTAAAACTTTTAATCTCTTCTAAAGAAATAAAACAAGGTTTAATCTCACTATAAACACCTAATTCTCTAATCCTTCTTGCAATAAGCTGAGTAGTCTGGGAACCAAAATCAAGGATCAATATTTTGTTTTTCATTTCATTACCCTCAATTTTCTTAAAATAGCTATACCTGCTATCAAGGTCAAAATAAGGATTCCTATAGTAAATATCTCAAAAAGATAATATTTAAACCGCTCTGGTTCAAAAGAAGGAGTATGGGCTATTTCAAAACCTACGATCAAAAGCCTTCGCACTAAAGCAATGATACCTACCAATAAAAATGGTTCTAAGCACTTAATCTTGTATTCTTCCCCAAAAATTACCTGAAGGGTATAGAAAACCTCTAAAAACATCATAGCAATTAAAAACTTGTCTAAAACATAGATGATACCTTCGGTAAAATTAGGATAAGAAGGAAGGTTCCAAATGGCTTTAAATCCATAAAAAATAATAAAAGCGGTAGCAACCAATATTCCTAAACCAATAAAAACATAAAGAGCTCTTTCAAGCCTTAAGAAAAAGGATTGTACATAGTAGTTCCAACGTTCTAAGTTCATCTTAAATCGCTGTTTGGGAATTATATATAGTCATGGTTTTTAGAAGATCTTTATAAATAAGGTCTTCTAAAGCAAGGACTGCTATCTCTATCACCTTCTTAACCTTCTCTTTTTCTTCTTCGTTAAAAGGAGATAGAACAAATTTTACTGTATCTTTATGGTCTGGTTTGCCTATCCCAAGTTTCATCCTCGGAAAATCAGAGGATCCTAAAGCTTCTATGATCGAAACCATCCCCTTATGCCCACCAGCCCCACCCTTAGGAGCAATCTTAATCTTTCCTAAGGGAAGGTCCATGTCATCATAGATTACTAACAGATTGTTTAAAGGTATTCGTTCTTTTATCATCCACTTCTTGACCGCTCTACCGGAGAGGTTCATGTATGTCTGAGGTTTAATTAAAATGGCTTTATCTTTAAAATAAGCTACTTCACTTTCCATATCTCTATAAAACTCAAACTTAAGTCTATGCTTTTTAGCAAAGGCATCTAAAACTAAAAATCCAAAATTATGTCTCGTTTCTTTATATTCCTCTCCGGGATTACCTAAACCACAAAAAAGCCACATCGCACAAAATTATTAAGCTTCTTCTGAAGAAGCCTCTTCTTTCTCAGCACCTTCAGCCACTATAGTAATAACAGTCTCCTCAGGGTTGTCTAAAATCTTTACCCCATCAGGGACTTTTATATCTTTCACGTGTAAAACATCTCCTAAATCTAAACCAGAAATATCTATCTGAATTTTATCTGGAATGTCAGAAGGTAAACACTCTACCGTAATGGTATGCATAAAAACCTCAAGCACACCACCTTTAGTAAGTCCTACAGGACGCCCGATAAACTCTAATGGTACATCAATACTTATTTTTTCACCTTCCTTAATCGCTACAAAATCAAGATGAATGATTTTATCGGTAACAGGATGAAGTTGATAATCTTTTAAAATAGCTTGTATCTTTTGAACCTCTCCGTTTTGAACCTCCAAGTTAAAAAGCAAAGTTTCTCCTTTGTATTTGTGTAAAATACTTTCAAGTTCATTAGCTTTAACTGAAATAGAAACGGGGTTAAAATTGTGGCCATAAACTACGGCGGGAATTAAACCTTGTTTTCTTAACTTTTTGGCACACTCTTTACCTGTTTTGTCTCTTTTCAAAGCGGACAAACTAACCTGCCTCATTGTATCTCCTCCTCCTTTTAATTGACATTTTTTATACAAAAAGTGAGCTTATAGACTCATCGGTATTTATCCTTTTTATAGCCTCGGCTAACAAACCTGCCAAAGAAAGGACTTGTATCTTTTCTATAACTTTTGCTTCTTCGCTTAAAGGTATGGTATCACTTACCCAAAGGGCTTTTAAAGAAGAGTTAGAAATCCTTTCTAAAGCCTTTCCAGAAAGCACAGGATGAGTAGCCATTCCATAAACCTCCAAAGCACCTCTTTCCTTGATAGCATCAGCTGCTTGACACATAGTGCCTGCTGTGTCTATCATATCATCGACGATGATGGCTACTTTATCTTTTACCTCTCCGATGATATTCATTACAGCACTTTCGTTTGGACGTTCTCTTCTTTTATCGATGATAGCGATGGAGGCCTCCAACCTTTTGGCATACTCTCTTGCCCTTTCCACTCCTCCAGCATCTGGAGAAACGATTACCAGGTCTTTTCCAGCAAAATTCTCTTTTATATGTTTTAAAAAAACTGGCAGGGCATAAAGATGATCCACAGGGATGTCAAAAAAACCTTGGATTTGACCGGCATGAAGGTCAACGGTTAAAACCCTTCTGGCACCGGCTACTACTATCAAATTAGCTACTAATTTAGCAGAAATGGGTGTCCTTGGAGCGGTTTTCCTATCTTGCCTGGCATAACCATAATAAGGAATCACAGCAGTAATCCTTCTGGCCGAAGCCCTGCGAGCAGCATCTATCATGATAAGTAGTTCCATCAAATTTTCATTTACAGGAGGACAAGTAGGCTGAATGATAAAAACATCTGCCCCTCTTATATTATCTTTTATTTCTACAAATATCTCTCCGTCACTAAAACGTTTTACCACCGCCTTTCCCAAAGGTATATCTAAAAAACTACAGATCTTTTCTGCTAATACAGGGTTAGCATTACCAGATAAAACACAAATTCCTTTAAAATTATAGCCCCCCATAGCTTTTTTCTCCTCCTAACCTACTCCAAGTTTTGTACTAAAAAAACTCTTACTTTTCTAAACTTTTTCTTTAAAGCTTCATAAACGTAAAAAGGAAGTTCTTTCTCAAAAACTCCAAAAATTGTAGGACCTGTGCCGCTAAGGCCCACAGCACAGCAGCCACAGGCTTTAAGCTGGGCTTCAAGCTCCTTTAAAAAGGGGAACTTCTCAAAAACTAAGGCCTTAAAATCGTTTATTAATCCCTGAGGCTGTCTCCAGGGAGAATGTTCGGTAGAATAATAAACAGGATTTTTGGATTTTGTCAATCCTAAATTTTGATACGCCCATTTAGTACTTATCTCAAAGTCAGGACAAATCAATAAATACCATGCAGAAAAAGTAGGATAAGGGGTCAAAACCTCTCCTATCCCTTCGCCTAAGGCTGTAGCATAAGGACTTAAAAAGAAAGGTACGTCTGCCCCCAACTCCTTAGCTATATCATATAAAACCGGAGTTTGCTGATCGATACCATAAATATAAGCTAACCCCTTCAAAACAGTAGCAGCATTACTGCTTCCTCCCCCTAAACCAGCACCTATAGGTATAGTTTTTTTAATCGTTATATGGTGATTTTCTCTCAAGTTAAAAGCCTGCTTAAATTTAACATAGGCCTTGTAAACCAAATTTTCTTCAAGAGGAATGTTAATTCCCTTGGTTATAAATTCCAATCTAAAATCAGGGACACCTTTTTTAATTTCTATTTCATCAAAAAGGTCTATTTTTTGAAAAATCGTATAAATATTATGATAACCATCTTCTCTGCGACCTAATACCTGTAAAACTAAGTTTAGCTTAGCAGGTGATAAAAAGAGATATTTTTTCATAAAAATTATATCCCTTAGTCTGCAACTTTTAAAAATTTTAGCTTAAGTTCATAAAGAATAGTATTTAGAAGGCGTTCCTCATCAAGAGTTAAGTTGCCTTTAGTTTTTTCTTTTAACATTTCGATGGTGTCTATCGTTTGTTTAGCTAAAAGCAGATTAATTTCTTTTTTATTAGTAATCGGGTCTGGAAGTTCTCCTAAATGAATAAGGGCTGCGGTATTTAAAGAAAGAATAAACGTACTAAAGGTTATCAAGTTTGAAAAAAAGTCATCTTGGTCTCTACTCATATTAGCTTTTCTCCTTCTTTTTGGTGATAACATATTCGGTCTGGCTTGCATAAACACTTTTTACTGCTTTTCTTTCTGAAAGAACATCAGAAAGTTTCTTTATCCTTTCTGATGGATGAAACTCTTTAGCTTTTTCTAAAAAACGACGGGCTTCTCCGATTTTACCATCTATTAAATAATCTCTTGCTCTTTTCAAGATTGAAATCTCTCTCTGGGATTTTTGGGCTATTTTGTCCTGAAAACCAAAAATAGAAGGAAGTTTCATCACATCAAAACTTCCACAGTTTGGACAGGGCGGATAGTCTTCATCCATCCTCTGCAATTTTTCAAAAATTTCACCACAATTTTCGCACCTGAACTCATAAATTGGCATAACTTAATTATAATATCTATTTCTAAGTTTACAACATAAAAGATCTTGAGAAAAAAACAATCTAAGCTATATTTTTTTAAAATGAAAATCGTTAAAAATAGCTTTTATCCTAAAATAGGATTTTTTCTTTCTTTCTTTTTAGCCTTTGTTATCATCCTTGGATTTGTCTATTTATTAACTCCTCTTTTTTATATCATCTGCTGGGCTGGGATTATCGCTTTTTTTGTCTATCCTTGTTACCAAAAAATCTACCTAAAAACCAAAAGAAAAAATTTATCTTCTTTTATAGTCCTTTTTTTCTTAGTGCTGTTTGTAATAGGCCCGCTTTCTGTGGTTCTCTTAAATCTTTATCAACAAATTCTTTCGATTTTAGATTGGCTTAAACCTTTTACCCATCAAAGTATTTATGAGTTTATCGAAAAAACTAAGAAATATCCCAAGCTCTATGTTTTGTTTACTAAAATTTTGGATCAAATACAACCCTACTTACCTCAAATCCAAGAAAAGCTTACCCAATTAATCTCTTCGATCGTTCAAGCAGGATTTCTTTCGATAACTAACTTAGCCAAATTTTTATTTTCCATTGGGTTTCAATCAGCTTTTACTATCCTTACTTTACACTATTTTTTGATAGATGGAGAGAAGGTCATTAAAGAGATATTGTACCTTATCCCTGGACAAGATTTAGAAAAAAAGAAAATGTTAGAAAGGGTAAGTTTGATCTTAAAAGGTGTGCTGTATGGTAATGTTTTAACTGCCTTGATCCAAGGGATCTTAGCCTTTTTTATCTATTCTATTTTGGGTATACCTCAAAACCTATTTTGGGCTATCCTTACGATGTTAGCCTCTTTTATACCAGCCTTTGGGACCTTTCTTATTTGGGGACCTTTGGTTGGATATCTGTTTTTAACCGGAAGCTATATAAAAGGAATAATTCTCTTAGTTTTCTGTGGAGTTATCATTTCTAACTTAGATAACTTTTTAAAACCATTTTTAATCGGAGGAAAAACCAAAATACATAATCTTCTTATCTTTTTTTCAGTGCTTGGGGGAATTGTTCAATTTGGGATTTTAGGGCTTTTTTTAGGGCCACTTATCCTTGCCCTTTTTCTATCTATCATAGAAATTTACAAACACCATCTGGTTAATCACTTAACCGATCATTCTGATGTTAATCAAAATGAATAAAAAATGCCTGAATTACCTGAAGTAGAAACCATTAAACAACAATTAAAAAAAGCCTTAACAAACCAAAAACTGGTTGAAGTAAAGGTTTTAGACCCTGATTTTGTAAAAAAAATCTCACTTGAAGATTTATTTAGTTTAAAAGGAGAAAAACTTTTAGATATAAAAAGAAAAGGAAAATATTTATGGTTTGTGTTTGAAAAAAAGAATCTACTATGGCATCTTGGATTAACCGGAGGTTTAATCCTTTTAAACCGATGTAAAACTCAAATTAATCCTAAATTTTTACGTTTATCTTTAAACTTTGAAAAAGACACATTAGGTTATTTCGATATAAGAAAGTTTGGTAGAATAAAGGTTTTTGACCCAAAACATCTTCCTAAAGAAATATCTACTTTAGGAAAAGATGCCTTAGAAATAGACCAAGAAAATTTTGGTTTTCTTTTAAAAAATTCTTCAAAACCAGTAAAAACTTTACTTTTAGACCAAACTAAGATTTCAGGCCTTGGAAATATCTACGTAGACGAAGCCCTTTTTAGGGCTGGTATACATCCTTTAAAAAAGGCCTCTTCCCTTAATAAAGAAGAGCTAAACAGGCTTTACCATACCATCAAAGCCCTTTTACATAGGGCTATAGAATTGAGAGGATCTTCGGTTAAAGACTATATAGACGCCCAAGGGCAAAAAGGTAGGTTTCAAGAAGAGCACCTGGTTTATGGGAAAAAAGGTCAAATATGCCCGATTTGTGGGGAGACCTTACAATATATTAAAGTCAATCAAAGAGGAACCACCTTTTGTAAAAACTGTCAATCTTAAAAAAGTCTTAAAAAAACTTAGTTTTTACCCTTGACAAATAAAGAATAATCTTTTATAAAATTGAAAAATAAGAAAATTCTTCTAAAGGAGGGAATTATGAATAAGTCAGAATTAGTAAAAAGGATGGCAGAGCTTGCAGAAGTTCCCAAGTCTACTGCTGAAAAGCTCTTAGATGCTTTTATGGAGGCTGTAGGAGAAGCCGTTTCTAAAGGAGATAAAGTAGTTTTGGTAGGTTTTGGAACGTTTCAAGTGCTTAAAAGAGCTGAAAGGGAAGGTAGAAACCCCAGAACAGGCAAACCTATCAAAATTCCTGCTAAAAAAATTGTTAAGTTCAAACCTGGTAAAAAATTAGAAGATGCCGCTTCTAAAGCATAAAACTTAAAAGTCTTTTAAAATTTTTAACGGGGGATGCTCTCTCCCCCGTTAAAAAAATAATCTCCTGTTTCAGCTGATAATTTGTTTTGGTTATCAAGAATTATCTTTTTAAAGTTAAAAAAGTTTTTCTTTTCTAATCCTTGAGTAATTCCAGAAATATTGTTTAGTACCTCTTTAGTAGTAATAAGGATGATTTGAAAATGGGAATATTTATCTAACACCTTTAGTAGATTTTCAGTAAGGGCTTCTTTTTTTAAGAAATAGGCTTGATAAAAATTTTCAAAAGGAGGGAAGGCTTTTTTTTCTTGTTGATATTTTTCGTAAAGATAGGTTTTAAAAAGGGGGTTCATCAAGTCCATTTCTGGCAGGTTAGAAATTTCCTCTTGAGAAAGGTTTAAAAGACCTTTAGTCAACACCTTCTGAAAAAGCCCTTCCTCTACTCCTATGGTTAAAACCTTTATCTTTTTGGTTTTAGCTAACCTTAAAACTTCAATTAAGTTGTTAAAGTTTACATCAGATCCTGCCTTGGATAATTCTTTCTCTAAAATATCGATAGAAATTTTATTTTCAAAAAACTGGTCTATTAAAACTTGATAAGATAAAGGAAGATCTAAAGTAATGATGAGATTTTCGTTTAGCTGATGAAGATTTTCTAAAAATTCCTTATAAAACTGGGTAAAATCAGGGGAAGGATCTTGTTTTTCCTCTCCTATTAAGATCAACTGAGTGTTTATTAATTGGATCGCAAGCTCATAAGTGTTAAGCTTAGCCTTAGAATAATAACCTGCAGGTTTAAGCCTTACAGGGACTAATATGCCTTTTTGTGAACCTAAAGACCTTTTAAAAACTATTTTACCTGACTTTATATAGGCTTCAGAAAGAGAACTTAATTTAAACAAAAGGTTGATAGCCAACTCTGTTTCCTTAGCAGAAGAAGAAAAAAAATAACCTACCAAACCCTCTTTTTCAAAAGGGCAAGGAAATAATTTAAAATAAAATCCTTTATCTATCTCTTTTACCATCCAAGATAAAGGAAATTTATGCAAATAAATTACATTTTTACCTTCCTCGATAGGCACTTGAGCAGGATCTTTAACCGGTAATATCTTATATCCCTTGTTTCTCAAAACCTCTATTATTTTTTGATAAATAGGAAATTCTTCTTCTGGATAAAACACTATTCCTGGAATTTCTAACAACTTCTCTAAAGCCACATAATCTTCTCTTTTTTCTAAATATCTCCATATACTATAGTTTGGGTCTAAGTATACCTCTTCAGGTCTTTCTTTAATCCATACCTGAAAAATCTGATAAGGACTTAGCAGGGTTCTTTCAAAAGAATAGGTATTGTCCTTACAAACCACTAAAAACTTAAGCACCACTTCTCTTTCATTCTGAGTAAGGGTATAAGGAGAGTTAGACTTCCTAAAAGCTAAGGTTAGCTCATATCCTCCTTCCTTAGGCTGTAAGAATACCACCTCACCCTTTAGGTAGAGTTTTTTAAATTGAGAAAACTCTGGAAACGACATAAAAACCTCTGGAAAAGAGGACTTTAAATAGGCTAAAAGGTCTTTAAAAGTATGAGGAGTAAAAAGTTTGGTTTCGTAAAAATGTTTTAACCTACTTAAAAACGGTTTTTCTCCTATTTTTTGGCTAAGTTCTAAAAAATAAAAAAAACTTTGTCCATCTAAAGATGAAGTAATAAGGAGTTTTTTTCTAAGCTCCTCTTCTTTACCTTTGGCTAAGTCTCTCAAAAACCAAACAAGACCCTTTACCTTATGATCATCATCGTAAAATATTCCATCTCTTAAACGTTTTTCGGTTAATAAAGAAACAAAATCCCAAGGGGAGTTAAAACTTGAAAAATCAACCAAAAGGGTATTGGCATAATCTATTTTGTTTTTTTGTTCCTTTCCTACTAAAACCCATAGATTAGAAAAGGGATAAACCTCAGAAAAATTTTTCTCTAATAGTCCTAACTCAGTTTTAACCTTTTGGAACCAAGAAGAAAGTTCATCTTTAGAAAAAAATTTTTTATTGTCTATGAAGCAAATAGAAAACTTCAAGTTTTTATAAACTAAAACCGAAGGGCTTATAGGTTCTTTAGAAAGGATAAGAACCGGAGATTTTATCGGTTTTGAATTTTTAAACTGATATATCCAAAATTCTCCTTCTTCTTTTACTTTGTAATCTTCTGAAAAAATAAAGGCAAAATAGCTCAATTTTTTAGGTATCTTTAAAACTATATCATAGGTAAAAGGTTCTTCAGGTAAAGGGATAAACTGTTCTACTAAGTTAAAGGGTACTACTATAAAATTAACAGGACGTTCAAAGGATAACAGTAAAGGACTGTTTGGTTTCTCGGATAAAAGGCTAAAAACTCCTTCCTTAAGAGAGGTAAGAGATAAAGAATTTTCGCCTAAGGTTCCTTCTTTAATTATAAGAGATTTCGTTCTAAAAGTATAAACTTTTTTTTCCTGTAAGAAGGTTTGTAGAGTACCTACTATGGTATTAGGTTTTATCTCTAAATAAACTGTAAGGTGCAAAGGATTAAAATTAGCCCCATATAATGGGGTTAACCTTAAAAATATTCCACAAAGGGGTAAAAATAATAAAAAAATTTTTTTATTCAGCTTTAACATGTTGCCTCTTTTTGAAAAAAAAAATTTTTGAAATATAATTAGAAATACTATAACTTAACTCAGGAGATTTGTAAAGGTTATGAAAAAACCAAGAGTGCTTGTGCTTTGGGGTTATGGAATAAACTGTGAAATAGAGACCTACCATGCGTTTGAATTAGTGGGCGGATCTCCGGAGATAGTACATCTTTCTGAGATTTTTTCCGGGGAAAAAAATCTTCTTGACTATCAAATCATCTGTTTTCCAGGAGGTTTTTTAGACGGAGATCATTTAGGAAGCGCCCAAGCCTGTGCCCACAGGTTTAGACATTTAAGACTAAAAGATAAAACCTATCTTTGGGAAAAACTGATGGCCTTTTTAGAAAAAGGTGGGCTTATCCTTGGAATATGTAATGGGTTTCAGTTGTTGGTAAAGATGGGACTTTTACCAGGAGGAAAATATTTAGGAGAAAGAAAGGTTACCCTCACTTATAATGACTCTGGAAGGTTTGAAGACAGATGGGTCTACCTAAAAGTAAACCCAAAAACTCCTTGTGTTTTTTTAAAAGGTTTAGACGAACTTTATCTTCCGGTAAGACATGGCGAAGGCAAGTTTATTCCTGAAAATATAGAAGTACTTAAAGAAATAAAGTCTCAAGGGCTGATTGCCCTTCAGTATATACATCCTGAAACTAAAATTCCTACCTTAGAATATCCTTACAACCCTAACGGTGCGGTTGAGGCAGTAGCAGGGTTAACAGACCCTACAGGACGTATCTTTGGGCTTATGCCTCATCCAGAGGCATTTAACCACCTTACCAACCATCCTCGTTGGACCCGAGAAAAAAACTTAGCGGTTGCCGGGCTTGAAATTTTCAAAAATGCCGTAAACTGGGTTAAAGACCATCTACTTTAATGTCAGCTAAAAAAATAGCCAAGTTTATCAAGTTTTTTTTACACCACTGGAAAAAAAGAGGTTTTTTAATTACCTTTCTGTTTTTAGGACTTTATTTAAGTTTTTTTTGGGCCTCACCTTACCTTTTAAACTTTCTTCAGCACTTTTACCGACAAAAGTTTGTTTTTTATAGCCTTTCAGAACCTCTAATTTCTTTCCTAAAATTCTCTTTAGTCCTTACTTTTCTCGTTAGCTTTCCTTTGATTTTCTATCTTTTTCTTAGAGGCTTAAACCTTGTATTTAACCTTAAAAAAAAGTTTTTCTTGATATTCTATCTATTAGGTTTAGGGCTCTTTTACTTAGGGGCTTTGTTTGCTTACTTTATTACCCTTCCATATGGGATAAAATTTTTACTCTCCTTTCGCACAGAAAAAATAGAACCTTCCATTTCCTTAGGACATTTTGTTAATTTTTTTTCTTTCTTTGTGCTTGCCTTTGGGTTAATCTTTGAGTTACCTCTTGTATTAGCCTTTTTTTCTATAATAAAGGTTTTAAATCCTTATAAAATCACCCGATACCGTAGAGAAGTTTTTTTTGGAATAGCCGTTATTTCTGCCATGATAACCCCTACCCCAGATGCTTTTAACATGGCTCTTTTAGCTATTCCTCTTTATGTGCTTTTTGAATTAGGGGTATTTCTTTCCAAAATGTTGCTTAAAACAAATATCATAACAGAAATAAAAAACGACGAGTTTGAGGTGGCTTCCCCAGAAAATATGCGAGAAATAAAATAACTCAACGTTTTCTAAAAGGTAAATAAATAAAATTAAAACACCTTTTTAACACCTTGACAAACAGATAATTTATATTATTTTTGTTATTATAATAAGGGCCCGTAGCTCAGATGGTTAGAGCCACCGGCTCATAACCGGAAGGTCCCAGGTTCGATTCCTGGCGGGCCCATTAAAATTTAAATTTCATATGTCTTTAAAAACAAAAGATTTTTATAACTTTCTAAATCAAATTGCTCCTATTTACATAGCAGAACCACAAGATAATAACGGCCTACAAGTTGGATCCTTTGAAGCTAATGTCGTGGGAGTTTTGTTAGTAGTAGACCTTACAGAAAAAGCTATAGACTATGCTATAAAAAACAGGCTCAACCTTATCATAAGCCATCATCCTTTTATTTTTAAACCGCTAAACTCTATCATCAAGGAAGACCTAAAAGGTAGGCTTATTTACCGATTAATTCAAAAAGAAATAAACCTTATTTCTTGGCATACCCCTTTAGACAAGATAGCTGAAGGAGTTTCAGAGGCTTTTCTAAAAGCTTTAAACCTAAAAGGAGACAGGTTTATTTATGAACAGGAAAAAAATCAAAAAGTTTTTGGGCTCGGAAGGGTTGTATATTTAAAAAAATCTATTAAACTGCAAGACTTAGCTAAAAAAATAGGAAAGGCTCTTAAAAGCTGGGTCATGGTAGTTGGAGACTTAGAAACCCCGATTAAGGCTTTTGGGGTATGTGGAGGTTCTGGAGCCTTTTTAAAGGATGAGCTTAAAACCTTAGGGATTAACACCCTGATAACCTCAGATGTAAAATATCATACAGCTAAGGATTCGTTGGAAGAGGGTTTTAATTTTATCATAGTCGACCATGGAGTAGCAGAAAGTTTGGTGCTTGATTGGTTAAAAGAAGTTCTTGTTAAGTTTATAAACACCTCACAAACTAACCTCAAAATAGAAATCTTTAAGGAACCAAGTCCATATAAAATATTGTCGGAGGAGGTTAAATGCAAGAAGAAATCTTACGATTGATAGAGCTTCAAAATTTAGACTTAGAAATACTTAAGATAGAAAAAGCTGTTCAAGAGGTTCCTCAAAGCCTTCAGAAAGTTCAAAAAGAAAAAGACCAGTTACTAAACAAGATAGAAAACCTTAAAAGCCTCTTAGACGAAAAAAATAGACAAAAAAATCTTTTTGAAGAAGAGTTAAAACAAGAATACCAAAGACTTAAAAGCACTCAAGCACGGTTGGTCCAGATAAGGGGTACTAGGGAATACCAACTGCTTTTAAGAGAAATAGAAGAAATTAAAAAAGCTAACAAGCAAAAAGAAGAGGAACTCTTAAAGCTGATGGAGGAAATAGAAAAGCTTGAGCAAGAAAAAGCCAAACTTGAAGAAGAATTTACTAAAGTAGAAGATATTTTTAACCAAGAAAAGCAAAAGTTTGATGATTACTGTAGCCAACTAAATCAAGATAAAGAAAAACTCTTAGAAAAACGGATAAGTTTAAGTAAAAAAATTCCGTCAAGACTTCTTAAAAAATATGAACTTTTAAGGGAAAGAAAAGGAGGATTAGGGATAGCACCTGTTGACAACTATGTATGTGAAGGTTGCTATATGGCTATTCCTCCGCAACTCTACAACGAGATCCAAAGAGACAATAGATATTATGAATGTCCTCATTGTAAAAGACTTATTTTTTATAAAAAATTTTATTTTCCTGAAGAAAGTGCTGAACCCGTGCTAAAAGAGAAAAATGCCTCCTCAGCTTCTTAAACTTGAAAAAGACCTTTCTAATTTAGAAGATATAGCCCAAAGGGTAGCTATATTTTTAGAAAAGCATAATGTAGGTGTAATACCTACAGAAACCCTTTATGGATTGGCTGCAGACCCCTTTTCCCAAAAAGCATTAGAAAAGCTTTTTTTGATAAAGAAAAGACCGCAAAAAAAACCTATTCTTCTTTTAATAGAAGATATAGAACAACTGTACTTTTTGGTCGAAGAAATTCCACCTATAGCAGAAAAACTTATAGAAAAATTCTGGCCAGGACCTTTAACCATAGTTTTCCCTGCTAAAAAAAATCTTTCTCCTTATTTAACCGCTGGAACAGGAACTATCGGTATAAGGCTTTCTTCTTCTCCAATAGTAAAAGCCATCATTAAAGCCTTTGGCAAACCTATTACCGGAACTAGCGCCAACCTTTCAAACCAACCTGCCTGTTCTTCTCCTGAAGAAGTTATGGATCAACTTTCAGGATTGGATTTTATAGTAGACTATGGATATTTAGAAACTAACGCTCCCTCTACTGTAGTTTCTGTGGTAAACAATCAACTTTCTCTGATAAGAACAGGAGCTATACCTTTTAAAGATATATTGACTTTTTTTCTATAAAATTACTCCTCAGCAAGTTCTATTTCTATATATGAATGGCCGCATTCATAACATTTTACATCTAACACGCCCTCTAAAAAAGCTACATAAAGAGTATCTCCACCGCAGACCTTACAAAGGTCTGCTATATTTTCCTCTTCTATCGCCTTTATAATATCCTCTTTAAAATCCTCTGGGATATCTGGGTCAAAAATAACCTTCACCCTAACCTCCTAAGAGTTCAATTTTTAATTAATCTTATCAAAATTTTTCATTTTGTAAAGCTAATTTTCACCGGTTTTTTAAATTTTTTATTCATCTTTTGTAAAGACTGTTTCTTTCAAATATTCTACCCTTTTTTCTGGATAGTCTATCAAATAGTGTGTGCCACGCGATTCCAAACGTCTTTGGGCAGATTTTACGATAATCTCAGCTACGGTACATAGGTTTTTCAACTCCATTACATCAAGGTCTAAATAAAGACCTCCCCAGTTTTCCTCTAATTCCTTTTGGATAAACTCAAGTCTTTTTTTAGCAAATTCTAACATTTTTAAGCTTCTTACTATACCTACAAAATCCCACATCACTTTTCTTATCAAATCCCAGTTATGGGAAACAAAAACCATCTCTTCTTTAATTTCTTTGATGACGGGGTCTTTAATTTTAGGTACATTAAGGGCACTTTCTTTTAGATTAGGCCAAAGTTCTCTTATTTTAAGACTTGCCTGATGTGCAAAACAAATTCCTTCTAAAAGAGAATTAGAGGCTAATCTGTTAGCTCCGTGAAGGCCTGTATAAGCACATTCTCCTATAGCAAATAGATTAGGTATATCAGTCTGTCCCCAAAGATTGGTGTAAATTCCTCCACAAAGGTAATGGGCAGCAGGCACTACAGGAATAGGTTGAGAGGTAATATCTATTCCATATTTCAAACAGGTTTCGTAGATATAAGGAAATCTTTTTTTAATATAATCTGAAGGTAAATGAGTAATATCGAGATAAACACACTCCGCTCCGGTCTTTTTTAATTCCATGTCTATGGCTCGGGTAACCACATCTCTTGGAGCTAACTCTTTTCTTACAGGATCATATTTGTGCATAAACCTTTTTCCTTCAGCATTAAGAAGGACTGCACCTTCACCCCTTAAAGCCTCTGAAATAAGAAAATTTTTGGCCTTAGGATGATAAAGACAGGTAGGATGAAATTGAATAAACTCCATGTTGGCTATCCTACATCCTAAAGAATAGGCTATAGCGATACCATCTCCGGTTGAAGTATCAGGATTGCTAGTATAGAGATAAACCTTACCTACCCCTCCGGTGCAAAGCACTATTACTTTAGCCAATATCATCAAAGGTTTAGATTGGTTAAGGTCAAGCACTAATCCACCTATTACTTTAGAACCTCTCTCTTCATCCTCAGTAAGAAGCTTTACCACAAAATGGTTTTCCAATATCTCGATATTGGTTTCCTCAAAAACCCTTTCCAGCAAGGTTTTTTCTATAGCCCTTCCGGTATAATCTCCTACATGAAGAATACGTCTCCTTGAATGACCCCCTTCTAAAGTAAGATGATATTTTTGAGGATTTTCTGGGTCTCGGTCAAAACAAACACCCCAGTTGATTAGGTCTTTTATCCTTTCTGGAGCAGACCTAACTACCAGTTCTACTGTTTCCCTTTTGCATATGCCGTCACCTGCTATCATGGTATCTTGAATATGAAGGGCAAAGCTGTCATCTTCTCCCATCACGCAGGCAATCCCACCCTGAGCGAGAGAGGTTGCGGTCTCAAAAACCCGTTTTTTAGCAAGCACAGTAATATGTCCTAAATCCTTCAATTTTAAACCTAAGCTTAATCCGGCAATACCAGTGCCTACTATCAAAATATCGGTTTTTTTAACTTCCATCCTTTATTCCTCTTTTTGATAAACTAAGTGTGGCTTCCTCTGAAGCAACACTTCAAGGAGTTCTGGTCCACTTTTAATATAATTAGGCGAACGATAGGCCTCTTTTTCACAAAATTTCACCTCTTTTTTCTTTTCTTTATCCTTTACAGAATCAAAAATAGCAAAAGGCACAGGTTTTGATGAATGAGTCCTGATAGAAATAGGGGTTAGGTGATCACAACAAACAAGTATTCTATATTTGTCTGTAATCTCTATAATCCTTTCCATAAAATAACGCACAACCCTTCGGTCAAACTCATTAATGGCTTTAATCTTCTTTTCAAGAGAACCTTCATGGGAAACCTCATCAGGAGCCTCAACATGTATCACTATAAAATCATGTTCTTTTAATGCCTCTATGGCATAATCTACTTTACCTTCATAATTGGTATCCAAATATCCTGTAGCCCCTGGAACATTTATAATTGTCATACCTGAAAGCACAGCCAATCCTTTTATCAAATCTACCGCTGAAATAACCGCCCCTTTCAATTGCCATTTTTCCTCAAACGGCTCTAAAGAAGGAGTTCTACCCTGTCCCCAAGGCCAGATGGAATTAGCAGGGAGCAGATTTTCTAGCTTTCTTCTTTGATTTATAGGATGTTTTTCTAAAATCTCTATGGCTTTTAAAATATAGTCTTTCAAAAACGGTTCTTCGTCATATGAATTAAACGCAAACCATACGTTTTTGCCTAAAAGGTCATGTGGTGGATAGGTATGAAGACCTCCAGAGCCACCTCTCCAAATTAAAATATGCCTATAACTTACACCAGGGACGATTTCTATCTTTTCGTTAGATAGGTTGCGGTTGATTGCCTCAATCAACTCTATAGCCTCTTCTGTAGAAATATGCCCTGCAGAATAGTCTTCCATGATAAGCTCATCTCCTTCAAGCTTAAGGGTTACGAGATTACATCTATAGGCTACGTCTTCTGGTTTAAGAATAATACCACGGCTGGCTGCTTCAATAGGTCCTCTTCCTGTATACTTTTCCTCTGGAGGATAACCTAAAAGCCCCATGATGGCTACATCTGAACCAGGATGCATTCCAGGTGGAACGGTTTGACAATACCCTATCATCCCATAAGAAGCTATAAAATCCATTCCAGGAGTAATGGCTACCTCAAGGGGGGTTTTCCAGTCTAGCTCCTTTACCGGAAAATCTCCCATCCCGTCTCCTATAATTATTACATACTTATAACCTTCTAAACTTTCTTCGTTTAACTCTTTTTCTTCTAATTCAACTTTTTCTAACCCATCTTGTTCTTTTTTCTTTTTTCTTCCCATAAATCCCTCCGTTTTTAAAAAATCTTAGCTAACAAAAAGGATAGTTTAAAAAATAAGAAAAAAATTAAAGTTAACAAGACCTGAGAAAAAAAATCGGTAGGTGCAATAAGCAAAGATAACCCATAACAAAAACCTAAAAAATAAAGTCTACGTCTTTGATAAAACTCCTTGGTTATGATTCCTTCTTTAATAAGTAAAGCAAAAAGCAAAGGAAGTTGAAAAAAAACTACCGAAAAAAGAAGCACCCTTAAAACAAAAAATAAAAAATAATTTATCTTAAGATTAGCCTCAAAATTGCTACCAAAAAATAAAAAAATTTTTATAATAAAGGGGATAAAAACCAAATATCCTACCGCAAGCCCCAATAAAGCAAGACCTAAAGAAAGAAAAAAAACTTTTTTAAAAAATACCTTTTCTGGTTCGTAAAACTCTGAAGAAATTACCTTCCAAAGCTTTAGCAGAAAAAAAGGTAAGATTACGATAAGGGCTAAATAAAAAGAAGCTCTTAACAACACAAAAAGAGCCTCTTCTAAAGAAGTAAATACTAAAGGCTGACCTTCGATTACTTTAAAATAAGGAAAAAGTAAATAAGGGAACAAATATGGTAAAGCCAAAAAAAAACCAAACCACAGCAATAAAAAAGTTAAACCATAAAAGATTATCTCTCTTCTTATTTTAGCTAAAACATCTACCGCAAAAATTTTAGGAAGGTTTATCTTGCTCATCCTTTTTCGTAAGGCCTTTTAAAGGATCTTCGTAAATTTCTTTTATAGGTACATCTATAACAGAGGTTGCCTCTTCTTTTAAGGTTTCTATTTCCTTTTTAGCCTCTATTATCTCTTTTCCTACCTCGTCAACCTCAAGCTCTCTCTTTATCTCTTCTATACTTTTTCTAAGCTCTATAGAAAGTTTTGCCAAAAATTTCCCCAGTTCTGGTAGTCTTTCAGGTCCAAGCACAATAAGTGCCACCAAAAAAAGAACTACTAACTCTGAAAAACCTATGTTAAACATAAGCCTGTCCTTATCGATATTCTCTTGGTATAGCCCTTCCTAAACCACAAAGAAGCTCATAACAAATAGTTCCTCCAAGCATAGCCAGTTCCTCAGCAGGAACCTCTCGGTTGTCTCCACCAAGAAGTATAATCTCTTCTCCTATTTGAGGAGACTCAATCTCAGTTAAGTCAACATAAAGGGCTTTCATAGAAACTGTACCTACTACCTGCACCCTTCTGTCTCTAAAAAAGGCAAAACCTTTATTTCCAAGACTTCTTAAATATCCATCTCCGTAGCCTACCGGTACTATACCTAAAAGGGTATTCCTTTCTGCCTTAAACGTAGGACCATAGCCTGCATAATCTCCTTTTCGAAGTTTTTTTAACTCAACGATACGTGACCTTAAAGTCATCACAGGATATAATTTAATCTTCTCCTTAGCGGAAAGGTCTGGATACCCTCCATAAAGACTAATTCCTGGCCTTACTAAATTTCCCTTTTCAGATGAAAAAATAATCCCTCCTGAGTTTGCAAAATGCACATAAGAAGGAACAAGGTTTGCCTGATGTAAAATCTCTAAAGCCTTTTTAAAATTAGAAAGTTGCGATTGGGTAAGTTCTGAGTCTGGTTTTTCAGAACAAGCAAGATGAGTCATAATCCCTTCTAAATGTAAAAAACTGCTGTTTTTAATCTTATCTATCGTCTTCGTTAACTCTTCTTTACTTATTCCAAAACGATGCATTCCCGTATCTACTTTGAGATGAAAACTAATTTTTTTTTCGTTTTTTTTACCTAATTCCTCAAGCCATTCTAAGGCCTTAAAATTAGTAACCACCGGGGTTATCTCAAGGCGAAACATTTCTTCTAACCAGTCCTTTTCAAATCCAGAAAGGAGAAGTAAGGGGTGTTTAAAACCTGCCTTTCTTAAAAAATAAGCCTCTTGAGGTTCAGAAAGCCCGAAACCCCAAACACCTTCTTTAGCAAGGGTTTTAGCCACTTCTATAAGCCCATGCCCATAGGCATCATTTTTGATAACAGGAAGGACTTTAGTCCCTTCGGGTAAAAGCCCTTTTAAAGCTTTTAGGTTCTTTTTTAGATTTTCTAAAGAGATTTCTAATTTTTTATACCAAATAATTTTTATCCCTCCTTAGTTTTCTTTAATACTTCTTTCACGTAATCTGAGGCAGAAAGTCCTGCTACGCATCCCTCTCCTACTGCCTTAGCCAACTGAAGAGGCGGACCGGTAAGGTCTCCGCAGGCAAAAACCCCTTTAATGTTGGTTTGCATTTTTCTATCTACTTTGACATAGCTAAAGGTCTCTGGGTCAAGCTCAATACCTATAGGGGCGAGAAGCTCTATAGGGCCTTTTGCGCCTATCTCTATAAATATTCCGTCTAATTCTATTTGAGACCCATCTTCTAAAAAAATTCCTTTTACCTCTGTCTCTCCTACAATCTCTACCGGTTTTTTTTCTAAAACTTCTATCCCCACAGTCCTTAATTCAGAAAGTTCCCCTTCAGAAAAAGGCTTTAAACCGTAAAAATAAACTTTTTCAGCAAATTTTTTTAAAATCTTAGCTCCGTGGATGGCAGCACTACCATCTCCTAAAACCACAACTTTTTTCCCTTTATAAAACCAGGCATCACAGTCAGCACAATAAGAGAGCCCTTTACCTACAAACTTCTCTTCTTGTTTAAACACCTTCTTTTTTCTTTTCACTCCCATTGCAAGCACTAAAGAAAGAGCAGTAATCGTTTTTTCTTTTTCAGTAGTAAGCTTAAAACCTATTTCTAAGGGTTCTATAGCTACTAAATCCTCAAAAACTAGGTCTACGCCTACCTTTTTTATAGCCTTCAAACCTTCTTCAAGCAAAACCTTTCCGTCTATTTTTTCGGAAAAACCAAAGTAGTTTTCTATATGTGCCTGCCAAAGAGCACTTTCTTCCAACTTTCCCAATAAAACTACCTTATGTTTCCTTCTGCCGGAATGTAACCCTGCCTGTATTCAGCAGGGCCTATTCCGATAACGGCTATCTCATATTCATAGGCTAAACTCATGAGTTTTATTCCTCCTTTTTTACTTCATCTACATTTTTAGGTAGATTCTTTTCTAACCATTCTATTTCCTCTTTTATTTTATACTCCTCGTTTAGCCAGTTGTAAAGGTCTGCAAATTTACATTCCTTAGAACAAAAGGGGCGATAAGGATTATCCTTTAGGTTTGTTTTCTTTTTGCAGACAGGACATTTCATATGTTTTCCCGATAATATGAAGTTTATATAACCAACCAGACCGCACGGTCTTCAAAATAGGTAGCTACCTTATGACTTACCGAACCGAGGAATAACTTGGTTAGCCCTCCTCTTCCCCTTCTTCCAAGAACTATATTAGAATAGCCTTCTTTTTTAGCCATCTTGATGATTTCTCCTGCCGGGCCAAAAAGTCCTCTTTTCATGACCAGTTTTACCCTTTTATTGTCTAAACCATTTTCTACAAGAAGATTATTGGCTTTAACTAAAAAATCTTGGTATTCAGGATGGGTTATTTTTTTTAAAGCCTCAACAAAGGATCCTTCAAAAGTTTGATTAGATGAAAAAGGATAAAAAATATGAAAGAAAGTAATCTCAGCCTCTGGATGAAAAGAAAGGATAAAACTTACATAATCTACCACTTTTAAACCCATTTCCCCAAGGTCTAACCCTACTAAAAACTTTTTATTCCATTGTTCTCCTCTGATTAGCCACACCGGTATACAACATCTTTCAAGCAATCTATGGGTTACCCCTCCGATAAAATAAGTACTCAGTTTAGAAAGCCCCCTTCTTCCCACTACTATCGTATCAAAAAGATTTTCTCGAGCTACTCTTAAAATATCATCCGCCAGATGTCCTACACGAAACTGCACCTTAAATGAAACCTTTCCTTTTACGTATTTTTCCAAAGAATTAGCTACCTCTTTTAATTCTTTTTCTGCGTTAAGAAAAACCTCTCGAGCCCTTTTTTCTATTTCCTCTTCTTTTTTAAACTTTTTAATAAGACTAGTCTCCCACTGAAGAGAACCTATATCCGGATGTTCTATCAA
This sequence comes from Thermodesulfobacterium sp. TA1, assembly GCF_008630935.1. Classification (NCBI taxonomy): domain Bacteria; kingdom Pseudomonadati; phylum Thermodesulfobacteriota; class Thermodesulfobacteria; order Thermodesulfobacteriales; family Thermodesulfobacteriaceae; genus Thermodesulfobacterium; species Thermodesulfobacterium sp. TA1. Next base: position 365,044 of record NZ_CP043908.1, on the reverse strand, counting down.
CTTAAGGATAGTTATGTCTATCTCTGTTTGATGAAAAACCTGTTTTAAATAAGATAAAGCACGATAGCTTGAAGGGCTTCCGTCATAACATAATAAAACATGAGGAATAATCTTGGAAAGGTCTTTTTTTTCTTCCGTTTTTTTTTCGTTAAACATGTAAACTTTCAGAAAGTTCTTTTTTAGCGGCTTCTATAACCTGCTTTACTACATTAAACCCTGTACCACCCCAGATTTCTCTTCTTTTTATGGCGTTTTCTATGGTAAGCCATTCATAAACGTCTTCTTCTATTTTATCAGAAAACTGTTTAAATTCATGAAGGGTTAAATTTTCTAAGTTTTTACCTTCTTTTTCAGCATAGTAAACTATTTGTCCGGTTATATGATGAGCCTTTCTAAAAGGAATGCCTTTATAAACTAAATAATCAGCCAATTCTGTAGCCAAAAGATATCCTTGAGGAAGATGTTTTTCTATGTTTTCTTTTTTTAAAACCAGCCCAGCAACCATCAAAGACATAAGCCTTAAACATTGCCAGGTAGTCTTAACAGCCCTAAAAACCGGAGGTTTATCTTCTTGCATGTCTCGGTTATAACTCAACGGAAGTCCTTTCATCAATCCCCAAACTTGGGTAAAAGCTGCCTCTACTGAGGAGGCCTTACCACGAATAAGCTCAGCTCCGTCAGGGTTTTTCTTTTGAGGCATAAGAGAACTTCCGGTGCAAAACCTATCAGGGAGGTCTATAAAAGAAAACTCAGGACTCATCCAAAGAATAATCTCCTCACACCAACGAGAAAGGTCTACCATAATAAGGCTCAATATAAAAAGAAGCTCTAAAGCAAAATCTCGAGAACTAACCGCGAAAACACTATTTCTGGTTGGCTCTAAAAATCCAAGCCTCTGAGAAAGCTTTTTTCGGTCTATCCTAAACGCACAACCAGCAAAAGCAGAACTCCCAAGAGGGCAGATTTTGAGACGCTTTTCGTAGTCTTCTAACCTTTGAAAATGGAGCCTCATCATTTCATAATAAGCCATTATCCAATGAGAAAAAAGAACCGGTTGGGCATGCTGAAGATGGGTAAATCCAGGCATTACTATTCCATAATACTCTTCTGCCTTGGCTACGATGGTCTCCATCAAACCTTTCAGCTCAACCTTTAATTCCTTTACTCGGTCAACTAAATAAAGCCTAAAATCAGTTACCACCTGCTCGTTTCTACTTCTTCCTGTATGAAGTTTGTAAGCTACCTCCCCTATTTTTTCAAATAAAGCCTTTTCTATGTTCATATGTACGTCTTCATATTCTTTACGAAAAACAAACTTTCCGGACTTAAGTTCTTCCTCTATCTCAAGGAGACCTTTTTGGATGGCAAGAAATTCTCCTTCTGAAACCACGCCTGCCTCTTTCAAAGCTTCGGCATATGCAAGGCTTGCCTTTATTTCATACTGAGCTAATTCGTGATCAAAAGAAACAGACTCAGAAAACTCTTCAAAAAATTTATCAACCTCTTCTTGAAACCTTCCACCCCAAGGCTTTGTGTCTATCCCCTTCATAGCTTTTTCATTTTAACCTTTTTTTAAAAAATGAAAACTCTTTTTAAACGATCAAAAAATTCTTAGATTGAATTTTCTAAAAAAATTTTTATTTTAATATAGAAGGGATTAAAAATGAGACAAGCGCTTTTTTATAAAACTTTAACAGAAAAAAAAGTCCAATGTAATCTATGCAATCATCGATGTATAATACCTAAAAACGGTGTAGGTCTTTGTGGGGTTAGAAAAAACGAAGAAGGCATACTCTATTCTTTAGTTTACGGAAAAGTAATAGCTCAACATTTAGACCCCATAGAAAAAAAACCACTTTATCATTTTTTACCAAGAAGCTGGAGCTACTCTATCGCTACGGTAGGGTGTAATTTTAGGTGTACCTTTTGCCAAAACTTTGAAATTTCTCAATATCCTCATCTTTACGACGGTATCGCCGGAAAATTAACTTCCCCTAAGGAAGTAGTAGAAAGGGCTTTAAAAGAAGAAGCAAAAAGTATATCTTATACCTATACAGAGCCTACGGTTTTCTTTGAGTTTGCTTATGACTGTGCTAAATTAGCCTCTAAATATGGACTTAAAAACGTGTTTGTTTCTAACGGTTACATGAGCAAAGAAGCCATAGACTATATCAGTCCTTACTTACACGGAATAAACGTAGACCTAAAATCCTTTAGAGAAAATTTTTATCGCAAGCTTTGCAAGGCTAAACTTCAACCTGTGCTTGATAATTTAAAGTATCTAAAGAAAAAAGGTATTTGGGTAGAAATAACTACTCTTATCATACCAGGAGAAAATGACGACCCTTCTGAACTTAGAGACATGGCTATCTTTATAAAAACTGAACTTGATGAAAACACCCCGTGGCATCTCTCAAGGTTTTATCCCCAATACCAGATGCTTGACAAGGACTTTACCCCTATAGAAACCTTACAAAGGGCCTATGAAATAGGAAAAGAAGTAGGATTAAACTATGTATACATAGGTAATGTTCCAGGCAATCCTTATGAAAACACCTATTGTCCTAAATGTCAAACCCTTTTAATAGAACGAAGAAGTTTACGAGCTTTAAGGATTAACCTGCAAAACGATGGACTTTGCCCTGTCTGCGGATTTTCTATTGCAGGTATATGGCATTAGTCGATAGTCTTCTTTTTAACTGACCACAAGCTGCAGAAATCTCAAGGCCTTTACTTTTTCTTACGGTAGTAAGGATGGCATGGTCTAATAAAAACCGTTGAAACCTTTCTACCTGTTTTTCGTCTGGCCTTTCAAAAGGAAGTTCTGGATGAGGGTTATAAGGAATAAGGTTAATCTTAATAGGAAGTCCTTTAAAAAGTTTTACAAGTTCCTTAGCATGTTGAAGACTATCGTTTACATCTTTTAAAAGAATATATTCTATAGTAGTACGTCCGTTTTTTACTCTGGGGAAAGTTTTGATAACCTCTAACAGCTCTTTAAGAAGATATTTTTTAGCTACAGGAATAAGGTTCTTTCTTAATTCATCGTTAGGAGCATGGAGAGAAACCGCTAAAGCAGTCGGGAAATCGATGGCTAATTTTCGGATTTCCTTTACCAACCCTACCGTAGAAATGGTCAACCTCTTTTTGGAAAAATTAAACCCTAAAGGATGGGCCAGGATTTTTAAAACCTTTATCAGGTTTTCATAGTTAGCTAAAGGCTCACCCATTCCCATAAACACAATATTTCTTAAAGGTAAAACACTGCCTTTTTCTTTAAGATATAAACGTCCTATAACTACTTGAGCAAGTATCTCATACACCTCTAAATTTCTTTTAAAACCCCCTTTAGCAGTAAGACAAAACTTACAACCCATCGCACAGCCTACCTGGGTGGATACACAAAGAGTATAATGATCCCTTTCAGGAATAACCACAGTTTCGATGATTTCTCCGTCTCTTAGCCTTAAGGCAAATTTAGTTGTTCCTTCTGTATCTGAGATTTTTTCTATTACTTCTGGCAATTCTAAAGAAAAATGGGTAGAAAGCTTTGTCCTTAATCCCTTAGGGAGATTGGTCATCTGATCAAAATCTGTAGCCTCTCTACAGGTAATCCAATGAAAAATTTGTTCTGCACGATATTTAGGCTCATCAAGGCTTAAAATTAAAGTTTCAAGTTCTTCTAAGGTATAATTTCTTAAGTTTAATTTTTCCATTTTTTACAATTCTAAAGGTTTTACCAAATAAACCGTATTTAATTTTCTTAGTTCTTCTAAAGCCTCTATGGTGGGAGGTTGGTTTAAGCTAAGCAAAATAACGTTGGTTTGTTTCATCGGGTCTTGTCCTACATACATTCTCGCGATGTTAAGGTTGTGTTTACCTAATATGGTTCCAATCTGTCCTATAACCCCAGGCTTGTCTTCATTAAAAATATAAAGCATGTGGCCTTCAGGTAAAGCGTCTAACCTAAAACCGTTTATCTTAACTATACGAGGTTCTTTTTTACCAAAAAGGGTCCCTTCTACGATGGTAGTTCCTTCGGTATGAACTACCTTAAGGCTTATAAGGGATGTAAAGTCTTCTGCCATCTCTATCTTAGATTCTATAACTTTGATGTCCCTCTCTTTAGCCCTGATAAGGGCATTTACATAATTGACATCTTCTTTTAAAAAGGGATAAAGAAGTCCTTTTACCAGGGCTATGGTAACCGGTCTTATGTCTAAATTAGATATTTCACCTTTATAGCTTATCTCTATTTCCTTAATAGCCCCCTCAGTAATCTGAGAAGCTAAAAGACCCATCTTTTCTGCAAGAGTAAAGAGAGGGCCTATGACCTTTAAAGCCTCTGGACTAATCGAGGGCACATTGACCGCATTTCTAATTATGCCTTTTGTCAAGTAATCTGATACCTGTTTAGCTATCTCTACAGCTACTACCTTTTGGGCTTCAACAGTAGAAGCCCCAAGATGAGGGGTGCCTATAAAATTTTCTAAAGACAACAAAGGATGGTTAGGGTCTACAGGTTCTTTTTCAAAAACATCAAGGGCTGCACCGGCTACCTTACCAGAAACCATAGCCCTATACAAAGCTTCTTCGTCTACAATACCACCTCTGGCGCAGTTAATAAGATAAACACCGTCTTTCATTAAAGCAAAGGCTTTATCATCCACTAAATGATAGGTTTCTTTGGTCAACGGGGTGTGAATAGTAATAAAATCTGCTCTTTTGAACAACTCTTCTAAACTGACCAACTCAATACCTTTTTTTTCTGCAGCTTCAGGGGTTACAAAAGGGTCATAGGCAATAACCTTCATTTTAAGCCCTAAAGCCCTTTCTGCTACGATTCCACCTATCCTTCCTAAACCAACGATGCCTAAGATTTTATTGTTTACCTCTATTCCTATAAACTTTTTTTTCTCCCATTTTCCTGCTTTAATAGAAGCTACTGCCTGTGGGATCTTTCTTGCTAAAGCAAAAAGAAGGGCTAAAGCATGTTCAGCTGCTGCCAAGCTGTTGCCTCCAGGCACATTCATTACCACTACTCCCTTTTCATTGGCTGCCTGAAGGTCTACGTTGTCAAGCCCTGTGCCTGCCCTACCTATGACCTTAAGCTTTTTAGCTTTATCTAAAACCTCTCTAGTTACCTTAGTAGCACTTCTTATAATAAGCCCGTCAACCTCAGCAATAAGGTTTAAAAGCTCTTCATAAGGTAGCCCAGGTTTATAAATAACTTCTAAACCTTGTTCTTCAAGAACTTTTATACCCTCTTCTGAAAGGGCGTCTGAAATAAGAACTTTCATCTTTCTTTTTCCTCCTTTAAAAACTTTAATTTTAAAATTAAAAACCTTTTTGTTTTAAGCCTGAAAATATTTTTGTCTTAAATGTTCAAAAATAACTTGTTCAGATGCTTTAACCCCAACACCTAATTCTACCTGATACCCAAAAAGATTTAGCCCTACCTCTAAGGCAGAGATAGCTATAAGCAGGTCAAATAAGGACTGGTCTCCCATATGGGTTATTCTTATAATCTTTCCCTTTAAATGGTCCTGACCTCCTGCAAAAATAATCCCCAGTTTGTTCTTAAGAAAGTTTATTAGGTCTCCTGTTTTAACCCCTTCTGGAACCTCTATTACCGTTAAGGATTCAGAAGGCACCTCTGGGAAAATTTTAAGTCCTAAGGCTTTTACCGCCTCTCTACAAGCGGTAGCCTGTACGTGATAATGAGTAAAAAGCTCTTTAAGACCTATCTCTTTTATCCTCTGTAAAACTACCTGTAATCCCAAGAGAAGACTTACTGCTGGAGTAAAAGAGGTAGTATCCTTTTCATAGGCTTTTTTTTCCTTTTGTAAAGAAAAATAATATTTAGGTAAGGTTGACCTTTCTGAAAAACTTATGGCTTTATCAGAAAAAGCTATAAAAGAAAGTCCTGGAGGAAGGCTTAAAGCTTTTTGAGAACCAGTGATTACCACATCAAGTCCCCACTCATCCATAGGAAGGTCAAAAACCCCTAAACCAGTAATAGCATCAACCACTATCACCGTTTCTCTATCTTTGGTAAGTTGGGCAATTTCTCTTACAGGATGTTTAACCCCTGTAGAAGTTTCACAGGCTTGTAATAAAACACCTTTAACATTAGGATGCGAGTTTAAAACCTCTTCTACTTGTTCAGGTCTTACTGCTTTCCCCCAAGGTAATTCTATTACTATAGGATTAAGTCCATAAGTTTTAGCTAACTCAAACCAGCGCTGTCCAAACTTCCCTGCAGAAACCACCACTACCTTATCTCCTGGAGAAAAGAGGTTTAAAATAGCTGCTTCCATCGCACCGGTTCCAGAAGAAGCAAAAAAGTAAACATTGTTTTTGGTTTGAAAAAGATATTTTAAATTTTCTCTTATCTCTTTTAAAATCTCAGAAAATTCTGGAAGCCTATGATGGGTCATAGGCTGAGCCATCGTTAAAAGAGCTTTAGGAGGAACAGGAACAGGCCCAGGGGTAAAAAGATATTTTTTAGACAAAAAATCCATTTGAACCTCCCTTAAAGTTGTTTAAACACTATTTTATTAGTATTACATCAAAATACAAGAGAAAACTTAAATTTCTATGTCTAAAATTTCAAAATTTTTTATTCCAGAAGGAGTTTTTACCTGCACCTCATCTCCTATCTCTTTTCCTATAAGTGCTTTAGCTATAGGAGAGTTTACCGAGATGATACCCTTTGAAGGTTCGGTTTCATAAGGTCCTACTATCTTGTAAACCACTATTTCGTCAGTATCTAAGTTTAGAAGTTTAACCTTTACCCCAAACTGTACTCTTTCAGGTGTTTTAGTTAAAGGTGGGATCACTTCAGCATTAGCCAAAACCCCTGAAAGCTCTTGTATCCTACCTTCTATATGGGCCTGTCTTTCCTTAGCTGCCTCATATTCAGCATTTTCTGAAAGGTCTCCGTGTGCCCTTGCCTCTTCTATGGCTTTAATTACCTTTCTCCTCTCTACTTTGATGAGGTGCTCAAGCTCTTTTTTTATTTTTTCTAAACCCTCAGGTGTAAAAGGTATTTTGTTCATGACAAATTCCTCCCCCTTTTCTTTTTTACTTAGTAAAATTAGTCTTGAAAACTCAAAAAAGAAAATTTACTTAGTGTCTGAAAGCCCTTTGTCCTGTAAATTTCATAGCAATCTGATATTCGTTACAAGCCTCTATAACCTCCCAGTCTCTTACTGAACCCCCTGGTTGTAAAATCGCAGTAACCCCTTGTTTAGCTACCACATCTACCGAATCCCTAAACGGCAAAAAACCGTCTGAAACCATGACTGCCCCAATCAAACCTGCCTTTTTTTGTTTAGTCTCTTCATCTATCTGTTCTTTTTGTTCTTTTGGACGCAAACCCTTATCAACTTCTAACTCTAATTGTTTGTACGGAATACCATATTTCTCATAACAAAGAAGGTCGGCAAACTTGGTGTACGCCTTAAAAATAGCTATTTCAGTACAGCCTACCCTATCTTGTTCTCCAGTTCCTATGGCTACCGTACATTCATCTTTTACGAAAAGCACCGAGTTAGAGGTAACCCCAAGTTCTACCGCCCAACCAAAAAGCATGTCTCTAACCTCTCTCTCATCAGGTTCCCTTAGGCATCTATATTCTATACCATCTTTTACCACTACCGCAGGCTTTAAATCTTCAGGACGGTTAATCTTATTACTCTGAGAAACTTGCACTATAAGACCACCATCTATCAGGCTTTTAAACTCTACTGTCTTATAATTTCGGTAATCCTGAAGTTTATCCATCCTTTTTATCCTTACAATCCTTAAAGACTTCTTAGCCTTTAAAACCTCTATTGCCCCATCTTCGTACTCTGGTGCTACCACTACTTCAAAATACTGAGAAGCTATCGCCTCAGCACAAGCCTTATCTACCGGTTTGTTTAACACCACCGCCCCACCAAAAGCTGCAATTCGGTCAGCTTTAAAGGCTCTTAAAAAGGCTTCCTCCAAACTACTGCCATAGGCTACTCCAGAGGGATTATTATGCTTTATGATAACACAACAAGGTTTTTCGTTAAGATACCTAATGATGTTTAAACCACTGTCTATATCCGTAAGATTGGTCTTACTAGGATGTTTCCCAAACTGAATAAAATCTTGTTCTTTTAAAGATGAAACCAACCCTAAGTTAGGATGGATAAACTCGCATTCTCCAAGCACCAAATTACCGGCTACCAATTCATAAAGAGCCGCTTCTTGGTCTGGATTTTCTCCATATCTTAAACCTCGCCTTTCCCAAACCCCTGGTTCAACCTCTATCTCCCAGGTTCTCTTTTTATATATTAAAGTTTGGTCCCCAAAAGTTATCCTTATCTCAGAAGGAAAATGGTCTGTAACTATCGTACGATACATCTTTTTCAAATCCTCAGCCATAGTTTACCCCCTAAAAAAATTAAAATAAATAATATAAAAACTTATCTAATTTGTCAAGAAACCCTTCGTTTTAAAGATATCAAATACCTTGCCATATCTTCAGCTATCCTCCAACTAGCCCCAGGAGGACCTATTTCTTTTTTTAAAACCGACAGATCTTCCTTTATTTTTTTCTGTTTATCTTGGTCTTTCAAAAGTTCAATCAAAGATTGGGCTATTACCTTTTCTTGCTCTTTAATCCCAACTATTTCCTGATAAACTTCTTTTCCCAATATAAGATTAGGAAGGCTGATAAAAGGCACCTTAACCAACCTTTTAGCCAAGGTTAACATCCAAGAAGGAAGAGAATAGGTTACTACAGCAGGGGTTCCGATAACCGCAGCCTCTAAGGTTATGGTTCCTGAAGCCAAAAGGGCTGCTGTTGAGTGTTTTAAAACCTCATACTGAGTATTTTCTATTACTTTTAATTCTTTCCTTGCGCCTTCCCAAATAAAGGAATCCTTTAATCCCAAAGCCTTAACCATTATCCCCTGAACTTCAGGTACTCTTTCTTTTACTATTTGATAAACCTTTAAGAAAAGGGGAACATGTCTTTGAATTTCCTTTTCTCTGCTTCCAGGAAAAAAACTTAAGATAGGTTTTTCTAAGTCTAAACCATAAATCTCAAAAAGCATCTCCTTAGATAGGTTAACCTTAATAAGGTCTAAAATAGGATGGCCTAAAAAAACAGTAGGTATCCCCTGAGAACTAAAAAATTCCTTTTCAAAAGGCAAAACCACATAAAGCCTGTCTACATACCTTTTTAAAACTTTAATCCTACTTTTATGCCAAGCCCAAACCTGTGGGGCTACATAATAGATAACCGGATATCCCATTTCTTTAGCTAATTTAGCTATCTTTAGGTTAAATCCAGGAAAATCTACCAAAACTACCACATCTACTAATTTTTTGGCTAAAAATTCCTTTATTTTTTTGTATACAAACCAGTATTTTTTAAGTTCAGATAGATTAGGAAGCCCTACTAAAGCTAAAGGCTCAGCAGAAAAAAGTATGTCTATTCCAAGACTTCTCATCTTAGGTCCACCTACACCTACGAACTGAAAAGCTGCATTGATCTCTTTTATCCTCTTGATTAAAAGAGAACCATATAAATCTCCAGATAATTCCCCGGTAAGGATAAAAATCCTACAAGAAGCCTCTGAAGTCATAGAAACCTTCTAAGGTTTTGGTCTACCTGGTCTCTTATCTTAAACGCTAACTCTAAAGATTTCAAACCGTCTTTTCCATTAGGAGAAAGAGGCCTTCCAGCTAACACCCCTTCTACAAAAGAAACAAGTTCCTCTCTTAAAGGGTCATCTTCAGGAAAACTCTTTTTTTCTTGTATATATTCTCGGGTGATAGGATTAACCTTTACATATAGGAAACTTTTTTCAAGGGTGTCAATCACTGAATAAGTTCCTTTTTCAAATATACGCAGTTTCCTTTGTCTGGTTAAAGACAAACGGCTGGCGGTAAGATTGCAAGTAGCGCCGTCATCGAAAACCAACCTAACGTTTACTATATCTGGAAGGTTGGTAAAAAAAGGCGCCCCTACCGCATGAATAAACTCAACCTTTCTACCAGGTTTTAACATAAGCACTAAATCTAAGTCATGAATCATCAAGTCTAAAACCACGTCTATGTCTAAATTCCTTTCAGTAAAAGGAGAAAGCCTGTGGGCTTCTATAAAAACCGGATTTTTTACCTTGGAAACCGCTTCTTTTACCGCCCCTTGAAACCTTTCTATATAACCTATCTGTAAAGGCACTCTTTTTTTCTCAGCAAGATTTACCAAATCTTCTGCTAATTTCAAATCATTAGTAATCGGTTTTTCCAAAAAAACCGCTTTTTCTTTTTCAATAAAGAATTTTGCTATTTCATAATGGGTAAAAGTAGGAGTAACTATAGCTACAGCATCTACCAACTGAACGATCTCTTGATAGTTAGAAAATACATTAGGACTTTTTCCTATTTCTCTTAATCTCTTAACCACTTCTTGAGCTTTTTTAGGGTTTATGTCTACTAAAGCTACTAAATCTGCCTTTTCTATTTGCGAAAGTTTTTCTGCATGGAACCTTCCTAAATGGCCTGTACCGATTACTCCTACCCTAAGTTTCTCCATTTTCTCCTCTATAGCCTATGATAACTATCCCATGTTTATCTGCAAGTTCTAAGGCTTTTTCTTGCTGAAGAAAAAAGGTTTTCTCTGCTTCTAAAGCTAAAACTTTAGCTTTAGCTTTTACAAGATTTTCTATAGTCTTAAACCCTACTACCGGAAGGTCCAACCTCAAGTCCTGTATGGGTTTAGCCACTTTAACCACGACCGTATCTTTTTTTAAGCTACCAGCCCTTAAAATGGTAGCGTCTGTGCCTTCCATAGCTTCCACAGCTACAGTCATCTTGTTTTTTACCACCACACACTGTCCTATATCTAAAGCCCCTATCTTTTTAGCTATAAAAAAACCGTATTTAATATCTTCCCATTCTTCTTCGTTAGGGATCCTTTTACTTAAAACTCCTTCTGGGGTCAAAAATTCTCCTAAGAACTCTGCAGGACCTCTTACCTTAAACCCTTCTTTTTCTAACTCTTCCACTACAGCCTTTAATATGGCGTTATCTTCTCTATTTTTAAGCCGCTTCCACAAAAAAAAAGCCTTTAGGTCTGGTATTCCTATCTTTAAAGCTTTACTTTTATCTATCTTTCCTAAGAAAACCAAGTCTCTTATCTGTTCTTTTCGAAAAACACTAATAAGTTTTCCCAACTGTCCTATCCCAATTTCTTCTACTTTATCTACCAAAGGAACAAGCTTTCCCTTTTGTTCTTTAGAAAAACAAACCGCTACCACTTCATATCCCTGTTTTTTTAAAGTGCGGGCTAAAATCAAAGGAAACTCACCTTCACCTGAGATAAGACCTATCGATCGGGTTTCCATAAGCCTTAAAAGGCCTCTTCGCCTTCGAAAGGTTTTCTCCGCATAATACCTTGACGCGAGGGGTTCTCTAAAAATTGGATAAGCTCCTTAACCACTGGGTCGTCATTAAAAATCTCTTTTAACTCGAGTGCCACTTCTTTAATAGTAGCAGGTGCGTCAAGGAAAAAACCTATGGCTTGAGAAATTTTTCTTATATCTTCTTTAGTAAACCCTGCCCTCCTTAAACCTACTAAATTTATTCCTTGTATCTTACCGGGCACCCCAAAAATCTTTACATAAGGAGGGACATCTTTATCGATACCTGTCATAGCACTTATAAAGGCATAAGAACCTATCCTGCAAAACTGATGTACCGCAGAAAAACCACCCATAACCACCCTATCACCTACCCTTACATGCCCTCCTAAGGTTGCAGCGTTTGCCATCACTACATAATTCCCTATCTTGCAGTCGTGGGCAATATGAACATAAGCCATTAAAAGACAATTATTTCCTATTCTGGTAATACCATCATCATACAAAGTTCCTCTATGGATGGTAACAAATTCCCTGATAACATTTCCATTTCCTATTTCTACCAAGGTTTCCTCGCCCTTATAACCTAAATGTTGAGGGTCAGTACCTATAACAGCCAAAGGACCTATAACGTTATTCTCGCCTATTGTGGTGTTTTTTTCTATATAAGAGTTAGCCTTGATAACCGTCCCTTTTCCTATAACAACTTTAGGACCAATATAAACATTAGGGCCTATTTCTACCCCTTCGTCTATTTCCGAAGAAGGGTCTACATAAGCGGTAGGATGGATTTTAGCCATGATGTTTAATCCTCCTCTTTTAAGCCTGCGATCAACTCTGCCTCGGCTACTACCTTATCACCCACCTTAGCCACGGCATAAGTTTTAATAATATGACCTTTTTTCTTAAAACCTTTAGCTTCTAAGATTAAAGTATCTCCTGGATATACCGGATGTCTAAATCTTACCTTATCAGCCCCTGCAAACACAAAAAGCCTATCTTTGTATTCCGGAAAAATCACCTTAAGTCCTGCAGCAGCCGCTTGAGCCATTGCCTCTAAAATTAAAACTCCCGGCATTATAGGATTCCCAGGAAAATGGCCTTGGAAGAAAGGCTCATTAATGGTTACGTTTTTCAAAACCTTTATATACTCTCCTTCCTTATCAAGTTCTAAAATTTTATCTATTAGTAAAAACGGATAACGATGAGGAAGGAAGCTAAAAATTTCTTTAGCCTTTATTTCCATCACTATCCTCCGTTGTAAGAATTAGTTTTTATATTATCATAGAAAAACAAATCTTAAAAGAAGGAAAAAATTAAATGGAAAAAAAGTTTTGTATTTCTCAAGAACAAGAAAAGGCTTTGCTGAACCTATTACAACAAGACTTTCCGATAGAAGAAAGACCTTTTCAAGGCTTGGCTCAAAAGTTAAATCTTTCAGAAAAAACAATCATAGAAGTTTTAATAAACTTACACAATAAGGGAATCATCAGACATTTTGGTGCCACGGTAAACTCGGTTAAATTAGGATATTTTACCTGCCTTTGTGCAGCCTCTATTCCTAAAGATAAAATAAACATAGCCTTTGAAATCGCTGAACTTCCAGAGGTTACCCATGCCTATCTTAGAGAACATAGACTAAACTTTTGGTTTACCGTAGTTACCCCTTCAGAAAGTAAATTTCAAGATTTAATAAACACTTTAACTCAAAAATATCTGATAGAAATCAAAACTTTTCCTGCAATAAAGAAATTTAAAGCTAAGGCAGTTTTTAACCTTTAATCCTTATTTCATCGCTGCCCCAGCTACCGTTCCCAACACACTAATAGGAACCTGTTCTTCCACTCCTTTCGCTGCTCTATTAACGCTTTTTAAAGTCTTTTTAGCTTCTACATAAAGAGAATCATCTTTTAAAAGTTTACCTAAAGTCCCTTCTCCCCTTTCTATCCTTGCGGTTATATCTTTTAGATTTCGAGATACTTCTTGTAAATCTTTATACAGGCTCTCATCATGCATTAGTTTCCCTAAGGTACCCTCTCCTCTTTCCAATTTTTTTGAAACCTTTTCTAAATTGGCTACCGTTTGGGTAAGACTTTTATAAAGTTGGTCGTCTTTAACCAATTTACCAAGGGTTCCTTGCCCACTTTCTATCTGTTTAGCGATTAACTTTAAATGCTCTGTCGTATCCTTAAGATTGGCATAAAGGCTATCGTCTGTAACCAGTTTACCCAAAGTTCCCTGTCCTTTTTCAATCTTAGAAGCAATACCCTTAAAACTTTCAGAGGCTTCTTTTATGTTAGCCACCAAAATTTTAAGATTTTGTTTTCCTTCTTCAGTACCTAAAAGTTCTTTCAACCCTTCTACTGTAGGTCCTAAGTTAGCCAACAAATCATCTACCGAAATCGCACTATGGGTATTAGCTATCATGCTTTGGGGTGCAAGATAGTTTTTTGAAAAACCTGGTTTTATCTCTACAAATTTATCCCCTAAAACCCCGTAAGTTTTTATGTAAGCCTCTGCGTCATCTTGCACTTTATACTTACTATAGATTAAAAGTTCTACCTTTGCCTTTCCTTCAGGGGTAAGCTCTATATTCCCTACCTTACCTATGTTTACTCCAGCCATCTCTATTTTAGCTCCTTTAGCCAGCCCTGAAACGTTTTCAAAAACTGCATAAAGTTTATAACTGTCTTTAGGGGTAAAAAACTCCTCCCCAAGCTTAAAGGTAAGATAAAAAAGGGCTAATATACCTATTAAAACAAAAAAACCCACCTTTATTTCTGTAGACCCTTTAGTTGTCATGTCTTCACCTCCTCTTTTCTATAACAACGCGCTTATTAAAAAGGTTTTAATAAACTCTTCTTCTGCCTGTTTTATCTCTTCGGGGGTTCCCATTTTTAGGATAACCCCTTGATGTAAAAAAGCAATATAGTCTGCAAACTTTAAAGCTAAAGCTACATCATGGCTTATAATCGCACAGGTAAGCTGATATTTTTCCTTTATTTCTTTTATCAGTTGTAAAATAGAAACCTGTAAAATAGGGTCAAGTCCGGTGGTAGGCTCATCAAAAAGGATGACTTTAGGTTTTAAGGCAAGGGTCCTGGCTAAAGCTGCTCTTTTTTTCATTCCTCCTGAAAGCTCAGACGGAAATTTGTTTTTTGAAGTAAGAAGTCCTACTGCCTCTAAAAGCTCATCCACTTGGGTATCTATTTCTTTAGGACTTAATTTAAAATGTTCCTTTAAAGGGAAAGCCACATTTTCGCCTACCGTCATAGAATCAAACAAAGCCCCTTCTTGAAACAAGAATCCTATGTTTTTTCTGACCTTTTGCAATTCTTTTTCAGAAAGCTTGGTTATATCTTGATTTTCAAACCAAATCTCTCCTGCATCAGGTTTAAGCAACCCTACTATATGCTTTAAAAGAACGCTTTTACCGGTTCCACTTTGTCCCATGATAAAGGTGATGCTGTTTTCAGGGATGGTAAGGTCTACCCCTTTTAAAACTTCAAACCCGTTAAAACTTTTTTTAAGACCTTTGATGACTATCATCTATACCTCTAAAAGAAAAGAGTGGTTAAGATATAATCCATCACCAGAATACCTACCGTAGAAACTACCACCGCTTCGGTTGTAGCCCTGCCAACCCCTTCAGCTCCTCCTCTTACATTATATCCCTTATACCCGCATACACTTACCAAAAAGGCCCCAAAAAAGATAGACTTTATGATACCACTCATGATGTCTTTAAACTCTACCATATCAACCATTCTGGCAGTAAGAAGCCCAGGGTCTATCTTTACCAAAAAAACCCCTACCACATATCCACCTAAAATACCGATTAAATCGGCTATTGCGGTAAGCAAAGGCAAAACCAAGATAGAAGCCCAAAGCCTTGGGCTAAGAAGATACTGAATAGGGTTAACCGCCATAATTTTAAGGGCATCAATCTGTTCGGTAATCCTCATACTTCCAAGCTCTGCACAGATAGCCGAACCAGCTCTGGCTACCACTACTATGGCGGTAAGCACAGGGCCTAACTCTCGAGTAAGGGTTAAGGCTACTGCTCCACCTAAGATACTTTGAGAACCTACTTTGGCAAGGGCAATGTTTACTTGATAAGCGGTTACCATCCCTGAAAAAAGAGCAGTAAGAAAAACCACCCAAAAAGATTTAACCCCTATAAACTCCATATGTTTAATCAAAAGTCTAAACCTAAAAGGAGGAATAAAAAAATAAACCAGACTTTTTAAAAAGAAGAGAAAAATTCCACCGGCATCTTCAACAACTTTTAAAAATCTTTTTCCCAGATACTGTAAAAAGTTCATTCTAAGATAGCTCCTTTTGCCCCTGATTGTACTAAACTTTGATATTTTTTCAATACTCCTTCTACTTTTTTCTGAAGTGGCTTCCATTTTTTCTTACGTTCTTCAAGCTCCTTTTCTGAAACTTTAAGCTCAAGCCTTCTCTCAGGGATGTCTATTTCTATCAAATCCCCATCCTTAACCAAAGCAATAGGACCTCCTTCGGCAGCCTCTGGGGAAACATGGCCTATACAAGCCCCTTGGGTTCCTCCGCTAAACCTACCGTCAGTAATAAGGGCTACAGAACCACCCAACCCCATCCCTACTATAGCTGAAGTAGGAGAAAGCATTTCTCTCATTCCAGGTCCACCCTTAGGACCTTCATATCTTATAACCACTACATCTCCTTTTTTGATTTTTCCTGCTAAAATGGCTTGATACGCCTCTTCTTCAGAATTAAACACTCTAGCAGGACCGGTGTGTTTTAACATTTCCGGCAAAACTGCACTAGTTTTTACCACCGCCCCTTCAGGGGCCAAATTACCATAAAGAATAGCAATTCCACCTTCTTTCTGATAGGGATTCTCTACCGACCTTATCACTTCTCTATCCAGGACCTCTACATCCTTTAAAAGCTGTTTTAAGGGCTTTCCAGAAACGTTTTTTACGTCTAAATGTATAATACCTAACTTAGAAAGCTCCTTTAAAACCGCAGGAATACCACCGGCAAAATGTAAATCTACTACACTGTGGTGCCCTGCTGGAATAAGCTTAGATAGAACCGGCGTTTTTTTAGAAATCTCATCAAAAACCTTTAAATCTAAATCTACTTTAGCCTCCTTTGCTATAGCCATAAGATGTAAAACTGTGTTGGTAGAACACCCAAGGGCCATATCTACCGCTATGGCATTTTCAAAAGATTTTTTGTTAATAAGTTTCCTGGGGGTAAGTCCTTTTTCTACCAATTCTATGATTTTTTTTCCTGTTTCTTTAGCTAAACGGATACGATCAGCAAACACCGCAGGTATAGTCCCGTTACCTGGTAAAGCTATCCCTATAGCCTCAGAAAGACAATTCATGGAGTTAGCGGTGAACATACCTGCACAAGAACCACAGGTAGGACAAGCACAGCTTTCAAGTTGTTTAAGTTCTTCTTCTGTCATCTCTTTTTTTTGAACCTTCCCAATAGCTTCAAAAACGGAAATAAGATTAACCTTATGCCCTTTATAAATCCCTGTAAGCATCGGACCACCTGCTATCATGATAGCAGGAATGTTTATCCTAAAAGCAGCCATCATCATACCAGGGGTTATTTTATCACAACTGGTAACAAGAACTAACCCATCAAAAGCATGGGCATGAGCCATGATTTCTATAGAATCTGCTATAATTTCTCTGCTGGGGAGAGAATATTTCATTCCTTCATGGTTCATCGCGATCCCATCGCAAACCCCTATCACTCCAAACTCAACAGGCACCCCTCCTGCTTCTCTTACACCTGCTTTAACCGCTTCTACTATCTGCCTGAGATGGATATGTCCTGGAATGATTTCATTAAAAGAATTAGCGATTCCTATAAGAGGTTTGTTTAGCTCTTCTTCAGTAAAACCTAAAGCTTTCAATAAAGACCTATGAGGAGCTCTTTCTATACCCTTTTTGATACGGTTGCTTCTCATCTTTTCCTCCACTTTTAAATAACGATATAAGTTATTTTATGAAATTAAATCTTGATGTCAAGAAAAAATGTATTAAATTTTAGAAAAACTTTTTCAGGAGGATTTTAGAAATGATTAAAGAAGCCGTAGAACAAGCTTTGGCTAAGGTAAGACCTATGTTGCAGGCTGATGGGGGAGATGTAGAATTGGTAGAGGTTACTCCAGAAGGAGTAGTTAAAGTAAGGCTAAAAGGCGCTTGTGGGTCTTGTCCTATGTCTACCATGACCCTAAAGATGGGTATCGAAAGATACCTTAAAAAAGAAGTCCCTGAGGTAACCGAGGTAGTAGCAGTTTAATTTTTTATACATCTTAATCTCAAAAGGGGTGAAAAAGGTATGGCAAGAGTTACGATAGAAGATTGTTTAAAAAAGGTACCAAGCAGGTTTAAATTGGTACATTTAGCTATAGAGCGGGTTAAACAACTAAAAGAAGGGGCTGAGCCGCTTTTACAAGCTGACAACAAAGAAATAGTATTATCGCTTAGGGAAATAGCCGCTGGGTTGGTTAATTTTGAAAACATAAAACAGCTTGGCAAAAAAGAAAAAACTACCTCACCTTATGAGCTTGCCGAGATTTTAAAGCAAAGAGGCTCTTCTAAATAAAGGATGAAATGTCTTACAAAGATTTTTACGAAATTTTAGGGGTTCCAAGAAACGCCTCTCAAGAAGAGATAAAACGGGCTTATAGAAGGCTTGCGCTTAAATATCACCCAGACAAAAATCCTGGTAACAAAGAGGCTGAAGAAAAGTTTAAAGAAATTTCTGAGGCTTATGAGGTTCTTTCTGACCCAGAAAAAAGAGCTATTTATGACACCTACGGTTATGCAGGGCTCAGTTCTTCAGGACATAGAAGGTTTGAAGACATAAACGATATCTTTAAGACTTTTTCTGACATTTTTGAAGACTTTTTTGGTTTTACCTTTGAAGAAAAAAGTCATACCAGACCCAGAGATGGGGCTGACCTTTCCTATGAAGTAGCGGTTGATTTAGAAGACCTCTTTTCAGAAAAAGAGGTTACGCTTGATATAGAAAAACTTGACCTATGCGATGATTGTGGAGGCTTAGGTTATAATCCAGAAAAGGGAATAAAGGTCTGTGAAACCTGTAAAGGTAAGGGTAAGGTAGTTTATACAGAAGGTTTTTTTAGGATAGCCTATGCCTGCCCAGATTGCAGAGGAAAAGGTTCAACTTATGTAGAGGCTTGTAAAAGGTGTAACGGTTCAGGCAGAGCATGGAAAAAAAAGCAGATAAAAGTGGTTATTCCTGCCGGGGTAGAGGATGGAACCATCCTTCGGATTTATGGAGAAGGAGAGGCTGGGCTTTATGGTGGTAGGCCAGGTGATCTCTATATAAGAGTAAAGGTTAAACCTCATCCTTTATTCTATCGTGAAAAGTCTAATCTTATAGGGATTTTAAAGGTAAATTTTATTTCTGCCATCTTAGGAGATGAAGTAGAAGTACCTTTTTTCCATGAAAAATTAACGGTTAAGGTTCCCCCTGGTTCCCAACCAGGGGATGAAATCGTGATAGAAGGTAAAGGCCTCCCTGACCCAAAAACCAAAAAAAGAGGAGACTTTATCCTTAAGCTACAAGTAGAGCTTCCTAACAAAGTTAAAGAAGAAACTAAAAACCTTCTTTACCAAATTGCAGAAAAAGAAAATATCGACCGTTCCACCAACAGATTAGAACCTTATCAAAAACAAGAAAAAAAGAAAAAGGAAAGCTTCTGGAAAAGGTTTATCTTTGGAAGTAAATAATGGCTGATTTTACTCACTTAGACCAAAAAGGTAATCTCTTCATGGTAGATGTTGGTGAAAAACCATATACCGAAAGGATAGCCATAGCTAAGGCTGAGGTAGTTTTTCCTGAAGAAGTTTATCCCAAGGTATTATCTCAAGACATACCTAAAGGAGACTTTTTGGCTTGTGCAAAAGTAGCAGGTATCTTAGCGGCAAAAAAAACCTCAGAACTTATCCCTCTTTGCCATCCTTTACCGATTACCAAAGTAGACCTACAATTTAAGTTTATCCCTGAAAAATTTTCTATTGAAATCGAAGGTATGGTGAAAACCGTAGGACAAACGGGAGTGGAAATGGAGGCTTTAACCGCAGTAAGCATAGCGGCTCTTACGATTTATGACATGTGTAAATCATTAGACAAACGCATAAAAATCACCAATGTTAGATTGGTTTATAAAACCGGAGGAAAAAGTGGAGAGGTAGTTTTAGAAAAATCTGTTTAAGGAGTCAACTATCAGAAAATAGGAATTAAACATGAGAGACCTCCAGAACAGGGAACTTAGAAAAAGCAGGATTAAAGAAAGTTTTTTTTCTACAAATTGCATAGATAACTCTTATAAGTTTGTTTACAACTGCTATCATAGCTTTCTTATAACTGCCAAAGTTTTTCTTCTTACGTATAAAATAGGATCTGAAGTAAAAATTCCATTTTACTACACCTACCGCCATCTGGAAAAGAACATTTCTGAGAAAGCTCGACCCTTGCTTAGATATGCTCATCTTAGCTTTATACTTACCAGATTGTTTTGTTACTGGGTCTGTGCCCGCAAACTTTATGAGCTTTTTGGCATTAGAAAATCTTTTTACGTCTCTGATTTCAGCCAAAAAGAGACTTGCAAGTTTAGAGGAAATACCTTTTATAGAGGAAATGAGCTTAATTTGTTCTTGCTGGTCTTCATCCATTTTCTCTACAAGCATCTCTTCAAGCTTTTTTATTCTTGGCTCAAGGAAAAAGAGTTTTTCGATGTAGATGATAAGAGTTTGAGAGAGATAAGGATTGTCAACCCCGATAGAGTTTTTAGCAAGGTTTATGACTTCATCGGGAGAAAAGGAAGGGGTTTTACCTTTAGGAACAGAGGATTTAATAATTTCGGAAATTTCATTTGGTTTAGCTTTTTTAAGGGTTTTAGCAGAGGGGAATTTAAGGAGTATGTTAAGGAAGGAGTGGGAGTAAATATTAAAGTGCTTTTCAGCTTCTGGGAAAAGAACAGTGAGGGCGTATTTGATTTGAGTTTTAGCTTCAGCAAGTTCATGTTTAAGTTTTTGGATAAGACGAGAAGCACTACGGAGTTCAGAGTTTTCAGGATAGGATTTAAGGAATTCAGGGTTATTAAGAGCGAAGAGTGCAAGGATTTTGGCATCTTTTGTGTCGTATTTAGAGGGGTTGTTAGCGGAGATAAATTCAAAGAATCTGTGGACGATTTTAGGGTTAAGGATGAAGGTTTGGATATCTTTTTCAACGAGGAAGCAGTAAAGGGGGATGTGGAACCTACCAGAGGATTCCATAACAACGATAGGGTCAGAGAGGGTTTTGAGAAGGTTAAAGAAATCAGAGAAGCCTTGAAGAGACATAGAGAGTTTGCCGGAGGAGAGGGTTTTAGCTTCATGGTTAAGGATGCAGAAGTGGAAGTTATCTTTAGAAATGTCAACACCGATGTAATGGGTCATGATGCTACCTCCTTTTTAAGATTTTTGTCCCTCACACCATCCTCCCGAGTAGCTGGGGCTTTGGTAGCCCAACCAACTTATCGGGTGTTGAGGGACAGAGGGACATACTCCTTAAGAGGCTCAAAGGCCTACCAAAAATGGAGTCCCTGTCCCTCTCTAACTTATAAGCTTTTGTTTTATTATACAAAACAAAATGTGTTAAACAAACCTTAACATAAAAATTGCAGGAGGAGTTTTAATGGATAAAGAAAAATTAGCCATGTTTAAAGAACTTTTGCTAAAACGTAGAGAAGAGATTTTAAAAGAGGTATTAGAAACTAAAAAAGAACTGGTAGAAGAATATGAACCTTTAGCAGATGCTATAGACCAGGCTACCCGTGAGAGCAACCTAGCTTTTGAACTAAGGTTAAGGGATAGGGAACAAAAACTGCTGAAAAAAATAGACAAAGCCTTAAAAAAAATAGAAGAGGGCACTTATGGTATATGCGAAGCCTGCGGAGATGAGATAGACGAAAAAAGGCTATTAGCAAGACCTGAGGCTACTCTTTGTATCGAATGTAAAAAAGCACAAGAAAGAATAGAAAAAATTAGAGGAGAGTAGAAAATTCAACCTTTGTGAAATCGCAAGAACGGTTTATAGAACTTCTTGAGGTTTCTCAAAATAATCTTAAAGGTTTTGATTTAAGGCTACCTCTTTATCGTTTAATAGCGGTTACCGGAGTTTCTGGGTCTGGCAAATCCAGTTTAGTTTTTGATACCCTTTTTGCTGAAGGTCAAAGAAGGTATATAGAAACCTTTTCTTCTTATGTAAGGCAATTTTTTGAAAAACTCCCTAGGCCTAAGGTTAAAGCCATCTTAAACATCCCGCCTGCTCTGGCCTTTCCTCAAGGTAATTACATCAAAACCTCACGTTCAACGGTAGCTACACTTACCGAAATTAGCCATTTCACCAAAATGCTTTATTACTATAGTGGGGTTCCTTTTTGCCCCAATTGTAAAGAATACCTTCTTCCTAAAACACCCCAAGCTATAGCTAAAGAAATCATCGAAAGATTTTATCAAGTCCCTATTTATCTGACAGCACCTCAAAAAACCCAAACAAACTTTGAATATCTTAAAGATGGCTTGCTTTCTGCAGGGTTTTCGAGGGTGTTTTTAGACGGAAAGGTTTGTGAAATAGACGAATTAGAAGAAGCTCCTGAAGAAATAGACGTGATAGTTCACCGATTAAAGCCTACAGAAAAGGATCTACCTGACTTGTCATCCTCGGTTGAGATGGCTTTTAAGCTTGCTCCTTGGATAAAAGTTAGAAGTGTTTATGGAGAAGAGATAGAGTATACCCAAGAAGAAGCCTGTCCTAAATGTGGCTTTAAGGTTCCTGAGAAAAGCCCTAACTTATTTTCTTTCAATAGTTCCTTAGGGGCTTGTCCTCAGTGTAAAGGATTTGGCAATCTTTTAGTCTTAGACTTTGATGCCTTGGTAAAACATCCAGAAAAACCTGTTACTAAAGGTGCTATACCTATTCTTGATTTTCCTTTTTTGTTTGAGGTAAAACTGGACCTGATAGAATTTTTAAGGTCCCAAAGTATAAACCTAAACCTCCCTTTTAAATCCCTTCCTGAAGAGGTTAAACAAAAAATCTTTTGGGGAGAAGGAGAATGGTATGGACTTAAAGAACTTATAGATTGGCTTGAAAGTAAACGTTATAAACCTCACATAAGAATTCTTCTTTCTAAATTAAGACGAGAGGTGGTTTGTCCTGTATGTAAAGGGACTCGGTTTAACCCGCAAGCCTTAACGTTTAGGGTTAACGGCTTAACCATAGGGGATTTTTATGGGTTAGAGGTTAAAGAGGCTGTCAATTTTATTAAAAACTTTTTAGGACAAAATCTTCAGCCTGCAGAAGAAAGGCTTGCTAAAGAAATATTAAGACGTCTTTCCTATCTTGAAGAAGTAGGACTTTCTTATCTTTCTCTTAACCGTGCAAGCAAAACCCTTTCTGGGGGTGAAACTAGCAGATGTCTTCTTACCAGGGCGCTTTCCTCTAATTTGGTAGAGACCCTTTATTTAATAGACGAACCAACTACCGGACTTCATCCCAAGGACACACAAAAAGTGCTCTTTCTACTTGAAAGTTTAGTCTCTAAAAAAAATACCGTGGTAGTGGTAGAGCATGACCCTGAAATTATAACCCAAGCTGATCTTTTAATCGACCTTGGTCCAGAAGGAGGACAACAGGGAGGGCATCTCCTATTTTTTGGACCTCCAAAGGAAATTTTTGCCCGACAAACCCCCACCTCTGAGGCTTTAAAAGAAATTACCCAAAGAAGAAAACCTCCTTTAAACGACTTTAACCCTTCAGGTTTTATTAGATTTTATGGGGCTAAAAAACATAACCTTAAAGGGTTTTCTTTTTCTATTCCACTTAGAACCATCATCTGTATTGTGGGAGTGTCTGGATCTGGTAAGTCTACCCTTTTAGAAGAAATAATTTACCAAGGTCTTCTTGACATAAAAAACCAAAGCTCGTTAAAGACCTGCGAAAAAATAGAAGGAGCTAACCACATAGACCAGGTATTATATCTCACCCAAGAGCCCTTAGCCCGTTCTCCGCGTTCGATAGTAGCCACCTATTTAGACATCATGATTTATCTACGAAAACTTCTTGCCAGCACTAACACCGCCAAAAGGTTAGGATATCCCGAAACTTTCTTTTCTTTTAACTCTGAGTATGCCCAATGCCCTGCGTGTAAAGGTCTTGGTTTTGAAGTAATAGAGATGCAATTTTTATCAGACCTCACCATTCCTTGTGAAGTTTGTAAAGGAACAAGGTTTAAAGAAGAAGTTTTAGAGGTTAGATGGAGAGGTAAAAACATCGCCGAGATGTTAGACCTTACGGTAGACCAGGCTTTAGAGTTTTTTGGAGGGCATGAACCTCTAAAAAAAACCCTTACTGTATTAAAAAACCTTGGGATAGGTTATCTCAAGCTTGGGCAACCCCTTTCTACCCTATCAGGAGGAGAAGCACAAAGACTAAAGATAGCGGAACTGCTTTCTAAAATAAAAGGAGAAAAGTGCTTGGTCCTTCTTGATGAACCTACGGTGGGGTTGCATCTTAAAGACGTTAAAAACCTGATTTCTTCCTTAGAATATTTAAAAAGCTTAGGGCACACGGTTGTTGTGGTAGAACATAACCCTGAACTTATCCTAAATTCTGACTGGGTGTTAGAGCTCGGTCCTGGTGGAGGGGAAGAAGGAGGAGAACTTCTTTTTCAAGGGACCATCGCTGAATTTCTTCAAAACCGTAAAGTTCAGACCCCAACCTCTATTTATTTAAAGGATTATCTGCAGGGACTAAACCTTAAAGAAAAGGCTGAAAACCCAAAAACCTATCACTACGAAGAAGACCTTATTAAACTAAGGGGTATAAGACACCACAACCTAAAAAACATAGACTTAGACCTACCGAGGAAACAGTTTATCGTAATTACCGGTGTTTCAGGTTCAGGCAAGTCCACCGTTGCCTTTGATGTGGTATTTGCTGAAGGGCAGAGGAGGTTTTTAGAAACCTTACCAACCTATCTGAAACAGTTTTTTAAACTTCATGAAGAAATAGATTATGACCTGATTTCAGGTATTCCTCCTACGGTAGCTTTAGAACAGAGGTCAGGGGAACTTTCCCCAAAGTCAACGGTTGGCACCTTGACAGAGATATTACCCTACCTCAGGCTTCTTTATGCCAAGGTTAGCAAGGCCTTTTGTCCCCGGTGTGGAAGAGAGCTTAAACCTCGCAACCCTGAGGAACTTTTTAACCTGGCTTTAGTGTTTTTAAAACAGGAAAACCCTGACAAAATAACTCTGCTTGCCCCGTTGGTAAAACATCGTAAAGGGGTATACAAAACCCTTTTTGAAAAACTCCTTGCTTCCCTTTATCATAAGGTAAGGATAAACGGGGAATTTTACCAGATTCCTCCTATTCCAATGCTTTCAAGGTTTAAGGAATATACGATAGAGGTGGTATTAGCTCAGGATATAGATTGGAGGGGAGATTGGTTAGAAAAGACTTTTTACCAAGGGCTTGAGATTGGAAAAGGAGAAATTTTGATAAAAACCGATAAAAAGGAGGTGCTTTTTAGTCAAAAAAGGACCTGTCCCTCTTGTATGATAAGTCTTCCTGAACCAGACCCACTGCTTTTTGCTTTTAATTCCAAAGTAGGTGCCTGTAGCACCTGCGGTGGGCTTGGCAGGGTGGAGGGGCAGACCTGTCCTAATTGTCAGGGTTCAAGATACCGTAAAGAGGTATTTTTTTATAAAATAAACGGACTTTCTCTTCCTGAAGTGGCTAACCTTAGTCTGTATGAACTGAAAGATTTCTTACAAAGGCTTCAATTTGAAGGCATAGAAAAAAAGATAGCAGAGGAGCTTATTTCTGAGGCCTTATCAAGGCTTGAATATCTTATAGACTTAGGGGTAGGGTACCTTACCTTGGGAAGGTCTGCAGACACCTTGTCTTCGGGTGAAGCCAAAAGGGTAAGGATTTCGGCAGAAATAGGAAACAACCTAACAGGTGTAGCCTATATTCTTGATGAACCAACCATCGGACTTCATCCTAAGGATACTCAAAAATTGATAAGAGTCCTTAAAAAATTGAGGGATAAAGGAAACACCGTGATAGTAGTTGAGCACGACGAAGAGACCATCTTAGCCAGTGATTTTGTGGTGGACTTGGGCCCAGAAGGCGGAAAAAGAGGCGGAAAGGTTACCTTTGCCGGAAGGTCTTCAGAATTTTTAAACGCTTCTTCGCCTACCGCCGAGGCTATCAAAGACCAGAACAGAAAAACCTTAAAAAGTTTAAGGAGGAAACCTGTAGAATTTTTAACCGTTAAAGGTGCCTCCTTAAGAAACCTTAAAAACCTTACCGTATCTTTCCCTTTAAACGCCCTCACCGTAGTTGTAGGAGTTTCAGGGTCAGGCAAGTCAAGCTTGGTAGTAGATTGCCTTTACGAAAATCTTAAAAACCTCTTAGAAAAAGAAAAAAAGAAACTTTTCGGAGTAAAAGTCATAGAAAACTGGGAAAAAATAAAAAGGGTTTATTTGGTAGACCCTCAACCTATAGGAAACACCCCAAAATCAACCCCTGCTACCTACATAGGGGTTTTTACCGACATAAGGAAGGCCTTTGCTAACACCTTGTTGGCTAAACAAAGAGGGTATAAAGAAGGTAGGTTTTCTTTTAACACCAAGGAGGGACAATGCCCTTATTGTAACGGTCAAGGATATGAAAAAATTGAAATCAAGTTTTTGCCTGCGGTTTATCAAAAATGCGAATACTGTGGAGGGAAACGCTATAATCCAGAAACCTTAGAAATACTGCTAAAAGGGAAAAATATTGCAGAAGTGCTTGAGATGGACTTTGCCGAAGCGGTAGAATTTTTTAATCATTATCCCTCAATCCATCATAAACTAAAAACCCTTTGTGACATCGGTCTTGATTACCTAACCTTAGGGCAACCAAGCCCAACCCTCTCTGGAGGAGAGGCTCAAAGGATAAAGCTTGCCAAAGAATTTATCAAATCTTCCCACCCAGGGAATCTTTATCTGCTTGACGAGCCTACCACCGGGCTTCACATAAAAGATGTAGAGAAACTGGCCAAACTTTTACAGGGGCTGATAGAAAAAGGACATACGGTAATCGTCATAGAGCACAACCTTGAGCTTATCAAATGGGCTGACTGGATTATAGAATTGGGGCCAGAAGGCGGAGAAAAAGGAGGAGAAATACTTTTCCAAGGTCCTATAGAAGACTTCTTAAAAGCAGACACCATAACCGCTAAAGTGCTAAAAAATTACCTCAATTTGACTTAAATCAAGGTTTTTCTAACCATCCAGGTTATCTTTTAAGCTGATCTAAAAAAATAAAGGAGGTTTTTTGAAAATGGCGGTTCGAAAGATTATCGAGATAGAAGAAGAGCTTTGTAACGGTTGTGGTCAATGTGTATCTGTCTGTCATGAAGGTGCTATAGCTATCATAGACGGAAAGGCTAAACTTGTTTCTGAAGAGGTTTGCGACGGACTCGGAGCTTGTATAGGGGAATGCCCTACCGGTGCCATAAAAATCGTAGAAAAAAAGATAGCTTCTTCCCCTTCCCTTCCTTGCGGATGCCCTTCTCATCAGCTAAAAGAATTCCTACCTAAGGAAAACCTTTACAACCAACAGGAGATAGCCTCTTCCCTTTCTCACTGGCCGGTAAAACTTAGATTAATTCCTCCTTCAACCTCCTTTCTAAAAGGAGCAAACCTTTTGGTTTGCGCAGACTGTGTGGCTGTAGCCTATCCTATGCTTCATACACAACTCTTACCTGAAAAGAAAATCCTTACAGGATGTCCCAAGTTCGACCCTCCTGAATTATACTTGGAAAAATTTACAGAAATTTTTACCAAAGCCCAGCCTAAAAGTTTAGAAATAGCCATCATGGAAGTCCCCTGCTGCAGGGCTCTGGTAAAAATGCTTTTAAACATAAGAGAAACGATACCTACAAATTTTCCTTTTAAAGTTTACACCATAACCATAGACGGAAAAATTAAAAACGTCGAGGAGGTTTAAAAGGTGAAACCAGAAGAAAGATTATCTTCAGGTGCTATTCCTATAGCATATGAAATCAAAACTTGTTTTGGAGCCAAAGGTTGTCCCAACTCCCTTAATCGCTCTTTTGATTTGATACCAGCCTTAGAAGAGGTGGTTAAAAATTCCCAGCTTGATGAATTCATAAAAAATAAGTTAAAAAATCAACCTTTAAGGCCTCATCATAGGCTTAAAGTCTCTGTTTCCGATTGTCCTAATGGATGTTCTCAACTATACATCGCCGATTTTGGATTACATGGATTTGTAAAAGTAAAATGGGATAGCAAGTTATGTAATTTTTGTGAAGAGTGCGTGCATGTTTGTGAAGAAGAGGCTCTTAAAAGGGTTGATCAAAAGATCCGCATAGACAGGAAAAAATGTGTAGGCTGTGGAGCATGTATAAAGGCTTGTCCTAACGGAGTGTTAAAAGAAACCTTTAAAGGTTATAAAATCTATGTGGGAGGCAAACTGGGAAGGCATCCAAGACTGGCTTCTTTTTTAACCTACGCATTACCTGAAGAAATTCCTGTGTATTTAGAAAAATTGCTGTCTTTTTATAAAGAATATAACGAAAAAGGCGAGCGAACAGGGACTATTATAGAAAAACTGGGTTGGCAAAAAGCTAAAAAACTTATACTAACCCGTTAATAGTCCTAAAGCCTTTTTTAAACTTTGAATTTCTTCGAAAGAAAGAGGAACTATTTCCGAAGGTTTTAAATCTCCTAACTCAATAGGTCCTATGGCTGTCCTTTTTAAACCTACTACTTTATATCCTAACCTTCCAAACATCCTTTTTATCAGATGATACCTTCCTTCTATAACTTCAATCTGCAGAAACTTTCTAGTTTTATCTAAACAAAAGACTTTGCAAGGTAAAGTCTTACCGTCGGAAAGATTAACCCCTTCCTCTATCTTTTTTAAAGACTCTTCTGTTATTTCTTTATCAATCAAAACTTGGTAGGTTTTGCTAAGCTTCCATTTAGGATGTAAAATACGATGGGCAAGCAGCCCATCATCTGTAAAAATCAAAAGCCCCTCAGTATCTTTGTCAAGCCTTCCCACAGGAAAAATCCTATTTAAACCAGGCAAGTCCTTAGGTAAAAACTCCATTACTGTAAGGTCTTTATCTGCTTTAGAGGTTATACAACCTTTAGGTTTATAAAACTTATAGTAAAACCCTTGAGGCTTAACCTGCACATAAACACCTTCTACTTGGATTAAGTCCTTTTCAGGGTCGACCTTAAAATCAGTGGCTGTTACCTTTTGGCCGTTTATCGTTACCTTACCCTTTTTGATTAAACTTACTACTTCTCTCCTTGAACCTATCCCAAGGTTAGCTAAAAATCTGTCTAAACGCATTTTCATCTTCATTTACAATCTGCCCAAGACTTACCAAAGGCAAAATTAACCTTAATAGGTACTTTTAATCTTAGATTAAGGCCTAAAAACTCAAAAGGGGCTTCCATAACCGTGGGAGCTAAATCCTTAATCACCTCTATCTCTTCTTCAGGTACCTCAAGAAGGAGTTCATCGTGGATCTGAAGAAGGATCTGAGTTTTCAGCTTTTTTTGTTTAAGTAGTTGATAAAGGGCTACCATGGCTACTTTGATAAGGTCTGCGGCAGAACCTTGGATTGGGGTGTTTACTGCCATCCTGAAACCCAAATCCCTTATGTTCTTATCAGAGCTAAAAACTTCAGGTATATAACGTTTTCTACCGGCTAAGGTTTTTACATAACCATAGGTTTTAGCAAATTCTATGATTTCTTCTATGTATCGTTTCACTCCAGGATATCTCTGAAAATATCTTTCTATAATACCCTCTGCCTCTTTAACCGAAATTTTAAGCTCTTTACTTAGGCCATAGGGACTCATCCCATAGGCAATACCAAAATTGATGACCTTACTAACCCTTCTCATCTCTGGAGTTACTTTATCCTGAGAAACCCCAAAAACTTCGCTAGCAGTAAAGGTATGGATATCCTGTCCCTCTTCAAAAGCCCTTATCAAGTTTTCATCTTCAGAAAAATGGGCTAAAATTCTAAGTTCTATCTGAGAATAGTCTAAGCTACAAAGCCACCATCCCTCTTCTGCTATAAAAACCCTTCGGATGGCTAAACCTTCTTCGCCTTTAATAGGAATGTTTTGTAAATTGGGGTTTTGGGAACTAATCCTTCCTGTAGCTGTCCCTGTTTGATTAAACTCGGTATGGATACGGTATGTAGAAGGCTTTGCATACTTTAAAAGGGCCTCTAGATAGGTACTCAATATTTTTTGAAGGGTTCGATACTGAAGAAGAAGTTTAGCAAAAGGATGAAGTGGAGCAAGCTCTTCAAGCACCTCTGCATCTGTAGAAGGGACCGCACTTTTTGGGGTCTTTTTTAACGAGGGAAGGTTTAATTTGTTGAAAAGAATCTCCCCTACTTCTCTACTTGAACGAGGATTAAATCTTTTTCCTGCCAATCTAAAAAGCTCCTCTTCAAGGTCTTTTAATCTTTCCCTATATTGCCGAACTAAAGTTTTTACATAATCCAAGTCTATTTTGATACCTGCTTTTTCCATCTCGCTTAAAACTATGCTTAATGGCACCTCTACCTTAAAAAACCAATAAGATAGTCCTTCTTCCTCTAACCTTTTTAAAAGATCTTCTCCTAACCTTTTTAATCCAACCGCTTTTAATCCTGATAATTCTTCAGGTGTTCCTTTTAAACCGTTTAAGTTTAAATCTATATACTCTTGAAACAAACCAGATAATTCATAGGACTTTAGCCCTGGATTTAAAAGATAGCCAGCTAACTTGACGTCTAAAGGCTGAGGTAAAAATATTTGGTAGGTTTTTAACCAATTCTTATAATCATAAACTACATATCTATTATGTCTTTCGGCTAACTTTTTAATTACTTCTAAGGAACCTCTATAAACCTCCTCTTCAGAAAGGGCAAGAAAAATTTCTGAGGAGTTTAAGTTAGCAAAGAGCACACTTTCTAAGTTTACAGGTAAAACTGACACCCAACAGTCTTTTCTCACCTTTTCTATCAAATCTTGGGAGGCTTTTTTTAATGTGGGCAACTTATATGAATTTTCTTCTGGCAAACAAAGTTCGAAAAGAAGCTTTCTAAATTCTAATTCTTTAAACAGACTTTTAAGCGCAAAAAAATCCGGCTCTTTCTTACGATAAAACTCTAAATCTTTAGAAGGAAGAGGAGCTTCAGAGTGAAGCTTAAGAAGGTTTAGGTTAGTAAACACCTGATCTCGATATTTTAAGAGATTTTCCCTTAGTTTTTGAGAGGGAATCTTTGAGAGGTTCTCGTAAACTCCTGTTAGGTTTTTAAACCTAATAAAGAGATCCTTAGCGGTTTTTTCTCCTATTCCAGGGACCCCAGGGATGTTATCGCTTCTATCTCCTACCAATGCTCTAAATTCAGGAAAAACCTCAGGAGGAAAACCATATTTTTCTAAAAACTTACCTTGGTCTAAAAAAGTCTCTTTTATCGGGTCATAGATAACCACCTTATCAGAAATAAGGGTATACAGGTCTTTATCTCCTGCTACGATAATTACCCGGTTGAGCAAAAAAGGGCTTGTAGAAGTATCAAAGACAAAACTTTTTACAAAAGAAGCTATTAGATCATCTGCTTCATATCCAGGAGCCGAAACCAAAGGAATACCTAAAGCAGGAATGATTTTTTTTATATAAGGAATCTGCATCTTTAAATCATCAGGCATTTTAGGACGAGTAGCCTTATATCTTTCATAAACCTCATGCCTGAAAGTAGGTTCTTTTTCATCCATAAACCAAACGATATACTCAGGGTTCCATTCTTTTAAAAGCTTAAAGATCATCTGGGTTACACCAAAAACAGCCTTAGTGGGTAGACCTCTAGAAGTAGCTAAATAACCAGGAATTGCAAAATAAGCCCTATAGATAAAAGATGAACCATCTATAAGCACCGCTTCTTTTCTTTCTGACATTTTCTATTAACACCTCCTGGTTAGGTATCTTAAATTTAAATCATTTTGTTAAAAATTAAACATAGAGAAGAGAAGTTACATATCCCTTTCCGTTTGGCTATTTAAATTTTTATGGTATACTTTTTATAAATCCTCATGATAGGAAGGAAAAATGAAAGTTAAAAACTGGATGATTACCGATGTGGTAGTAGCCTTTCCTGAAGATACGGTAGAAAAAGCAATTCAGCTGATGAAAAAACATTCTATTAGGCATCTTCCTGTGGTAGATAAGGAAAAAGAAAGGTTAATAGGGTTGGTAACAGAGAGTGAGTTAAGGGCCTATCTTAGTCCAGAAAAACTTAACCTTCCTGTTAAAGAGGTAATGATACTTACCCCTATTACCGTAGACCCAGATACTTACATAGACGAGGCAGCTAAGTTAATTTATAAGTATAAAATCGGTGGTCTCCCTGTGGTGAGCCAAGGTAAATTAGTAGGTATTATTACCGTTACCGATATATTAGAATCTTTTATAGAGTTGATGGGGATTTTAAGGGCCTCTTCTCGTTTAGATGTAATCCCTAAAAACGGAAACTTGGATGAGGTGCTTGAAACTATACGAAAAAACGGTGGTAAAGTTATCTCTATTGGGATGGATATAAATTTTGAAGGAGAAAAGGTCTATTTTATAAGATTAGAAAAGATGTCTTTAGATAAAATAGCCTCTGAGCTTGAGGTAGCAGGACACAAAATCATTTCCCTTATAGATTAGGAGGTATTTATGGAAGGAGAATTTAAAGTAAAAAAAACGATAGAAGAAATAAATCGTAAAATAGAAAAGGGTGAAGTAGTAGTTCTTACGGCTGAAGAATTCGTCAACTTAGTTAAAGAAGTAGGCCCTGTTACCGCGGCAAAAGAAGTAGACGTAGTAACTACCGGCACTTTTTCTCCGATGTGCTCTTCTGGAGCTTTCTTAAATTTTGGTCATACCTCTCCTACGATAAAAGCTTATAGGGTATGGTTAAACGATGTACCTGCTTATGGCGGGCTTGCAGCGGTAGACGTTTATATTGGAGCTACTGAAACCAGGGAAGACGATCCTCTTAACAAGGTCTTTCCAGGACAGTTTCTCTATGGTGGAGGGCATGTCATCCATGATTTGGTCGCAGGTAAAAAAATACATCTTAAGGCTTTAGGTTATGGCACCCATTGTTATCCTCGAAAGTCTTTTGAAAAAGAAATAACCATTCACGACTTAGTAGATGCGGTGCTTTGCAATCCAAGAAATGCTTATCAAAATTATAATTGCGCCATCAACCTTTCTGATAAAATTCTTTATACCTATATGGGGGTTTTAAAACCTAACCTTGGTAATGCTAACTACGCTACCGCAGGCTGTCTTTCTCCGTTGCTTAAAGACCCATATCTAAAAACCATCGGTATAGGAACGAGAATTTTCTTAGGGGGTGCTAAGGGATATGTAGTCTGGGCTGGTACCCAGCATAAAACCGAAGTAAAACGAACCCCTAAGGGAGCACCGATGCAACCTGCTGCTACCCTTATGGTCATAGGGAACTTAAAAGAGATGTCTCCTGAATGGCTGATAGGTACAAGCCATATAGGGTATGGATGCTCTTTAGCAGTAGGTATAGGTATACCTATACCTATCCTTAATGAACAGGTAGCTGAATGGGCAGGGCTTTCAGACGAAGACCTTTTTACTCAGATAATAGATTACTCTTACGACTATCCTAATGGGGTCAAAAGAAACTATGGTATCGTAAGCTATGCAGAACTAAAAAGCGGAAAAATTACCGTCTTAGGTAAAGAAGTCCCCACCTTTCCTATTTCAAGTCTTCCTAAAGCTAGGGAAATAGCCGAAATCCTTAAAAACTGGATAAAACAAGGAGAGATGTTGTTGACAGAGCCGGTTAACCCTCTACCAGGGGCTAAACTTTTTCCGATGAGATAGTTTTAATTAAACATTAAAAGAGACGTTAAAAAGGAGGACTTTAGATGGAAACCATTTTAACGGTTTTACAGTTAATAATCGCTATACTTATCGTGTTGATCGTTTTGATTAACGTAACCAAAGGTTCAGAATATGGTGCGGTTTTTAGAGGAGCTGAAGCCATTTTTGGTGGGGCAGGCCCAACCAGTTTTTTAAACAAAGTAACGATGATTTTGGTGTTGGTGTTTTTTTTAAACTCTATACTACTTACTAAGCTCCATACTAACAAAAACAAAATCCCCATGGTTCCTGTTCCCCAGACCCAAACCCAACCATCCTCAAACCCTACTATTCCTACCCCAACAGCTCCGCAAGGCATTCCTGTGCCTCCGCAAAATTTTCCTTCTACTCCAGAAAAGTCTAAAAACTAAACAAAATGAAAAATTTAGTAATTCTTGGAGTTACTGGATCGATAGGAAGTTCTACCCTAAAAATAGTACAATCCCATCCTGAAAAGTTTAAACTATTAGGAATCTCCTGCCGTGCCAACCTAAAGGCCTTAGCTGAAATCGCAAGTTCTTTTAAAGTTCCTTACTTGGTGGTAGAAAAGGCTTCTGGTGCCGAGGAGTTAAAAAAGTCTCTTGATTATAAAGCTGAGGTTTGGATAGGAGAAGAAGGACTTAAAACGTTGGTAAGCTTAAAAGAGGTTGACATAGTAGTGGTAGGTATCTCGGGTATAAGCGCCCTTTTGCCTACCTATCATGCCTTAAAGGCTGGAAAAAGAGTAGCTATAGCTAACAAAGAAAGCCTTATCGTTGCCGGAGAAATTTTAAAGAAAGTTGCTAAGGAAAACCATGCAGAGCTTTTACCGGTTGACAGCGAACATTCTTCGATTTTTCAGCTTTTGCTAAAAGAAAAAAAAGACCAAGTAAAAAAGATCATCCTTACTGCTTCAGGTGGTCCCTTTTATCGTTTACCTAAGGAGGAGTTTTCTAAGGTAACCCCTGAAATAGCGGTAAAGCATCCTAACTGGAAGATGGGGGCTAAGATATCGGTTGATTCGGCTACCCTTATGAACAAGGGGTTTGAAGTGCTTGAAGCTAAGGTGCTTTTTGACATGCCTTTAGACCAAATCGATGTGCTTATCCATCCTCAAAGTTTAATCCATGGCTTAGTAGAATTGATAGACGGAAGCATACTTATGCACCTTAGTTATCCTGATATGCAGATAGCCATTTCTTATGCCTTAAACTACCCAGAAAGGGTAGAACTTTCTGTACCTAAGGTAACCCTTGCTGAGGTTGGTAGTTTGATTTTTGAAGCCCCTGACCTGGAGAAATTTCCATGTCTCAAGCTGGCTTATGAAGTAGGGGAAAAAGGGGGTATTTATCCTCTTATTCTTGAAGCAGCAGATGAGGTGGTAGTAGAGGCCTTTTTACAGAAACTGATTACCTTTGATCAGATACCTTATTTTCTTGCAAAAACCCTTGATGGGTTTAAAATAACAGAAAGTTCCTTTGTTGCTGAAGATTTACACCAACTTTTAAACCTACACCAAGAGGTTTGCCGTTATACTGAAAAACTAATAAAAAGGAAATAAAACATGCTAACTGTAATTATAGCCCTTTTGGTTATCGGTGTGCTTATTTTTGTCCATGAGCTTGGACACTTTATAGCAGCTAAGCTTATGGGGGTTAAAGTTGAGGTTTTTTCCTTAGGTTTTGGCCCTAAAATCTTGGGGTTTAAAAAAGGAGAGACAGAATACAGGGTTTCTGCTTTTCCCTTAGGTGGGTATGTTAAACTCTACGGAGAACATCCTGAAACCTTACCTTCGGTAGTAGAAAAAGACAAGGCTTTTGCCTTTAAAAAAACTTGGCAAAAAGCCTTTATCGTAGTATCAGGTCCTTTGGCTAATTTTATCTTGCCTGTCCTTCTCTTCTGGTTTTTATTTTGGGTTTCTGGTTCCTACCTTCTTTCTACTAAGATAGGAGAGGTTTTACCTGACTCTCCTGCTGAAAAAGCAGGTCTTGCTCCTGGGGATGAAATCATAGAAGTAAACGGAAAAAGGGTAAAATCTTTTGATGAACTTGTGCTTTATCTTAAAAGCAAAGAAACGGTAAACGAAGTTTTGTTAAAGATAAAAAGAGGTTCTCAAGTTTTAGAGGTGAAACTCGTTCCTGAGACCAAAGAAGGTTATAATGTCTTTGGTAAAAAAACTCATGTGCCATTTATTGGGGTTAAGTCAACCCAAGAGATAGTTCACCAAAAACACGGGTTTATAGAGGCCTTTAAGCTTGCGATAGAAAAAGTGATAGACATAACTACCCTCACCTTTATAGCCCTTTTTAAGCTTTTTACAGGAGACTTACCTTTTTCTACGTTAGGAGGTCCTATTACTATAGGAAAAATGGCTGGAGATACGGCAAAATTAGGGTTTTATCCTCTACTTTCTTTTACTGCTCTTCTTTCAGTAAATTTAGGTATTATCAACCTTCTTCCTTTGCCTATGCTTGACGGAGGACATTTGGTTATTTTTAGTATAGAGGCCATTAGAAGAAAACCTCTCTCTTTAAAAACCCAAGAGCTTATCTTTAAAATCGGTTTTTTTATCATCATCGCCCTAAGCATCGCTGTATTTTATAACGACATCCTCAAACTTCTTAGCGGATGGAAGCTCCCTTAGTTTTAGCCATAGAAACTGCAGGAAAATCTGGGGGAATAGCCCTTTTAAAAGAAAAACTTTTAGGTGCTGTAACCCTAAGTTCGAAACAATCTTATTCGCAGATTGTCTTTAGGTGTTTAGAGTTTTTTGAAAAAAATCTAAACTTAGACTTAAAAACCTTAGACTACTATGCTGTAGACATTGGTCCAGGAAGTTTTACAGGTCTAAGGATAGGACTATCTGTGTTAAAAGGTTTGAGTTTAGCGTTTCCTAAACCAATAATCCCCTTAATCAGCCTTGAAATCCTTGCAGTAGAAACCTTTAATACCCAGCTACCTGTGGTTTCTTTGATCGACGCTTATAGCCAAGAGGTTTTTTTGGCGGTTTATCGATGGGAAGAAGGTCGGTTAAAGGCTGAGATTAATCCTTCTTGTATCCCTTTTAAGAAAATACCTGAGCTGATAAAAGAGCCTGCTTGGTTTGTAAGTGAGACTATAGAAAAATGGGAGGATTATTTTAAACAAACCTTAGGTAAAAATTTTTTAAAATGGCCTTTTCCTGTAAGCCTTACCACCGAAAACCTTGCCAAATTGGTTTATCTAAAACTCAAAAGTAACTACTTTGAAACCAAAACAGCAGAAGAGCTTTTACCTCTTTATCTAAAACCTTCTGAAGCAGAAAGAAAAAAGAGGTCATAAACATGTTTTCTTTTCTGTTAAAAAGATTTTTGATATTTTTAATAACTCTATTTGGAATTACTATCATCAGCTTTTCGGTTATACACTTAGCCCCAGGAGGACCATTAAGCCCTCTTACGGATTTTAATCCTAAAATTACCCCCGAATACCGAGAAAGATTGGTAAAGATGTATGGACTTGATAAACCTCTCTATGTTCAATATTGGCAATGGTTAAAAGGGGTAGCTAAGCTTGATTTTGGCCGTTCCTTTTCTCCAGACCAAAGGCCTGTTTGGGACAAAATCAAAGAAAGACTTCCGATTACCTTGCTTTTAAACTTTATTTCGCTGATGTTAATCCTGATGGTTTCTATCCCCTTAGGGGTTTTTGGGGCGGTAAAGGCTGGAAGTTTAGCAGACCGGATATTAACGGTGATGGTTTTTATCGGTTATGCCATGCCAAGCTTTTGGCTTGCCATCATTCTTATGATGATTTTTGGAGTAAAACTCCAATGGCTTCCTGTTTCTGGGCTTCATTCAACCTTAGGCTATGAAGAAATGAGTTTTTTAGAAAAGGTTTGGGACTGGACCAAACATCTTATTTGTCCACTATTTGTAGCTACCTTTGGGGGGATAGCCGGTTTTTCAAGGTATGTAAGAAATTCTATGATAGAGGTGCTAAGGGCTGATTACATTACTTTTGCCAGGGCTAAAGGCCTTCCAGAAAAGGAGATCCTCTATAAACACGCTTTAAGAAATGCCCTTTTACCTATGATTACTCTTTTGGGGCTTTCTTTACCAGGTCTTATAGGAGGAAGTGTAATCTTTGAAACCGTCTTCGGAATACCTGGAGTAGGACAACTTATGTGGCAAGCGGTGATGGCAAGAGATTATCCTGTGATTATGGCTAATCTTTTTCTGGTAGCGGTGCTTACATTAGTAGGAAATTTCTTAGCTGACATAGGATATGCCTTAGCAGACCCAAGGATAAGGCTTGGAGAAAAACGTTAAGATGTACTTTATAAAGAAACTACTAAAACATCGGTTAGGAAGTTTCTCTTTAATGTTTATAATTTTGCTTGTATTTTTAGCGGTTTTTGCCCCTTACCTAACCCCTTATGACCCTTTTGAAATAAACGTAGACGCTATCCTTCAGCCTCCTTCTTTGGCCCATCCCTTAGGCACTGACCTTTTAGGAAGGGATGTGTTAAGTAGGATGATATACGCCTCTCGAATCTCTTTAGAAGTAAGCTTAGTAGCTGTAGGGATATCCTTAGGTATAGGGGTGTTTTTAGGGGCGATAGCAGGTTATTTAGGAGGTTGGGTTGATTTAATCGTATGTAGGTTCATAGACATCATGCTTTGTTTTCCTACCATTTTTTTGATTTTGGCTATGGTAGCCTATTTAGAACCCTCTATCGTTACCCTTATGGTGGTAATAGGGGCTACCAGTTGGATGGGAGTAGCCCGTTTGGTAAGGGCTGAAATTTTATCCTTAAAGGAGAGGGATTTTGTATTGATAGCTAAAACCTACGGAGCCTCTACCTTACGGATATTGTTTCGACATCTTATACCCAACGCCTTTCCTCCTATCTTGGTTTCAGCCTCTTTAGGGCTTGGACAAGCCATCTTGATAGAATCAGCCCTTTCTTTTTTAGGTATCGGGGTTCAACCCCCAATTCCTTCTTGGGGAAACATGCTAATAGAAGGCAAAGAAACCTTAGAAGTAGCTTGGTGGCTTTCCTTTTTTCCAGGAATGGCTATTTTGATCACTGTTCTTGCTTTTACTATTTTAGGCGAGACTTTACAAGAAGTACTAAACCCAAAGAGGAAAGAAAAATGAAAATTCGATGGTGCCGAGGGCGGGACTCGAACCCGCACGGACGGATGTCCACTAGCCCCTCAAGCCAGCGCGTCTACCAATTCCGCCACCTCGGCGCGCTAAATACTAATATATTATTCTTTTTGAGTTTGTCAAGACATGTTGTTAGGGTTCGTTCTAAAAATATTGCCTTTAAAAGCAAAAACCGTCCAAACTTTTAGGAGGAATTTTTATGGAACTTATAAAAGAGTTTATTCAGTATTTTCTACTTTTTTTTGAAAAAAGCAGTTATTTAGGTGTTTTTGTGTTGATGGCTCTTGAGTCTACATTAGTGCCTATTCCTAGCGAAGTAATCATACCCCCAGCCGCTTATCTTGCTTACCAAGGCAAGCTTTCCTTATGGGGGGTCATTATAGCAGGAACGCTTGGAAGTCTGGCTGGGGCTCTTTTTAACTACTTCTTAGCCCTTAAGTTTGGACGTCCGATGTTTTTAAGGTTTGTCAAACGCTATGGAAAGTATGTTCTTCTAACAGAATATTCCTTTTATAAGATGGAAAAATTTTGGCACCAACATGGTCATATCAGTACTTTCATCGGAAGACTCCTCCCAGGACTTAGGCATGTAATCTCTATACCAGCTGGGTTTGCCAAAATGGGACTTTTGTTGTTCTCTTTTTATACCCTTTTGGGGGCGTTTATCTGGTGTAGCTTTCTTGGTTTTTGCGGTTATTTTTTTGGAAAAAACGAAGACCTTTTAAAAACCTACTTAGAACGTGGATCTGTAGGGATAATCCTTTTTTGTATCCTTCTTTTGGTAGTCTATGGATGGTATAAGTTAAAAAGAAAATAAAATTATTGGGCTTGAGCGTTGATAATTTTTACCTCCTTAGAAGGTGAAAAATGAAAAAGGCTATCTTTTAAAGCCTGGTTATACTTTAAATTCTCAAGGATTACTCTTATAACCTCTCCCGAGGCATTGACAAAGCTAAACTCTTTAACCTCTCCAGATTCAGGGTTTACCACCAAGGAAATCCTTTTTACTTTAGGGTCGTTAACCACTGTTAAAAAGTTTATCTTCCAAAAATTATCAGCCAGAGTTTGAAAACTTTCAACCTTAAGGTCTGTCTTGATGTTACCTCTTCCTGTCATAAAACCAAGGGCTAATTTAGAACCAAGGGTTGTGCCTGAAGGATAGGCTAAAGCTTGCTTAGCCTCAGGATAATAAAAATAGATGGTGTTACCAGCTGAAATGATAAAGAGCTTTTGTGGGTTATGGTATTCCCAGCGAAATTTCCCAGACTTTTTAATCCAAAGTTTTCCTGAAGAAATCTCTTTTGGTCCTTGGGGAAAATAAGTTTCCTGAATGAAATCAGCCTGGATGGTCTGTATTTTTTGGTAAAAATCTTGGATGTGGTCTATAACCTCGTCTATAGTCTGTGCTTTAAGACTAAAGGGGTTTACGAGGACCGATAACAGGACGAGGACGAACCCCATCACTTGGACCAACAATCCCTTCCTCCTCCATACGTTCTACCAACCTTGCAGCTCGGTTGTATCCTATCTTAAGCTTCCTTTGAAGCATAGATACAGAAATTTTACCATATTGGTAGGCAATTTTCAAGGCAGATTCATAGAGTTTATCTTCTTCTTCAGACTCCACGTCTTCAAAAAAATCTAACCCTTCATCTTCTACGTCTTCTAAGTTGGCTAAATATTGAGGTTCTCCCATAGATTTGAGATAGTCTACCAGAAGTTTAACTTCCTCTTCCGAAACATAAGGACCATGAATTCTTTGAAGATAAGAGGACCCTGGAGGCATGAAAAGCATATCTCCTGCCCCTAAAAGTCTTTCTGCTCCTTGGGTGTCTAAGATAGTTCTTGAGTCTACCTTAGAAGTAACCTGAAAGGAAATCCTAGCTGGGAAGTTGACCTTGATTAATCCTGTGATTACGTCTACTGAAGGTCTTTGGGTGGCTACTAAAAGATGAATGCCTGCTGCTCTTGCCATCTGAGCCAGTCTGGTAAGTAAGGTCTCTACTTCTTTAGAAGATACCACCATAAGGTCTGCTAATTCATCGATTATCATCACCAAATAGGGGAGTTTTTCGTCAAACTGTTCGTTATAAGATTCAAGGTTTCTTGCCCCTACTTCTTCAAAAAGGGAATATCTTCTTTCCATCTCTCCAACCAACCATCTTAAGGCTTTAGTAGCCATCTTAGGCTCTAAAACTACAGGATGTAACAAATAAGGAATACCGTCATAAACCGAAAGTTCTATTCTTTTAGGGTCTATCATCAAAAATCTTACGTTCTCAGGGGTAGACTTGTAAATAAGACTTAAAATCACGCTATGTAAAAAAATGCTTTTACCAGACCCGGTGCTTCCTGCTATCAAAAGGTGAGGCATTTTTTTGAGGTCTGCTACCACAGGGTTTCCTGAAATGTCTTTTCCTAAGGCGATAGTCAGAGGAGACTTAGAATTGATAAAAGCCTCACTTTGCAAAATATCTTTAAGATAAACCCATTCTCTCTTAGGATTGGAAATTTCTATACCTATAACGCTTTTTCCTGGGATGGGCGCAACAATCCTTACACTTTTAGCAGAAAGTCCTAAAGCTAGGTCATCTACTAAGCTTTGTATCTTACTGATTTTAATCCCTGGGGCTGGCCTAAACTCAAACACCGTAATCACCGGACCTGGAGAAATTCCTACCACCTCTCCCTCTATCCCAAACTCCTTAAGCTTGGAAACCAAGATTAAGGCACGTTCTTTTAATTCTTCAGGCCTTACCCTGTAAGAAGAAAGAGGAGGTTCTTTAAGTAGGTCTATAGGTGGAGGAAGCTGTTTTTCTAACCCTTTTTCTTGTAGCTTTTCTTCTTTTTTACAAGACTTTTCTTTCATTTTGTTTTTTTTGATAAGAGACTTTTTTTCCAACCCTACAAATTTGTCTAACTCTTGAGAGTTTATCTCATACAACAAGAGATTTTCGTTCTTTTCTTCAAGTTTGGGTTGAAATTTTTGGCTTTCCTTTCT
Organism: Thermodesulfobacterium sp. TA1; assembly: GCF_008630935.1. Taxonomy (NCBI): domain Bacteria; kingdom Pseudomonadati; phylum Thermodesulfobacteriota; class Thermodesulfobacteria; order Thermodesulfobacteriales; family Thermodesulfobacteriaceae; genus Thermodesulfobacterium; species Thermodesulfobacterium sp. TA1. Next base: position 323,440 of record NZ_CP043908.1, on the reverse strand, counting down.
CTGAAAAACTTTCTGCAACCTTGATTTAATCCATGTCAAGTTAAAACCTATCACTATTAAAAAGGAGAGAACCAAAAAGCCAAGAGTTAGGATTAAAAAAAGAGGTTCTCCTATCAAGTATTTAAGATAAAAGTAAAACTCCCCTAAAAACCCGCCGTTTAAAGGGAACCGACCCAAAACTAAGAAATTTTGAGCCCCTAATAGGCTTAAGGTATAGCCAGTCAACATACAAAGAGATATTACCAGCAAAGAAAAACTTAAAATTAGCCTTTTACCAGAAACCCCCGTCAATTTCAAGAAAAAACCAAAGATTAAAAAAAGAGGTATCAAAAGGCTAACTATCCCAAAGAGAAAATAAAAAACAGAGGCTACGTAAGCCCCTAAAAGACCGGCAAAGTTGTTTACTTCTGTTGCCCCTGAAACCCCTATTCCTGGATCATAAGGATTGTAAGAATAGACCGCTACCAACAAAAAAAGACAAAAACTTAAAAATAAAAGATATCCCAAAAAAAACTTTTTTGAAATCAATTTTTAAACTTTTAACCAAGTTTTATACATAAAATCAGCACTTGACAAAAATTTGTTTAAATTATAACATAACTTTTATTAAAAACCTACAGGCTTTTTTTAATGAAATACCGTATCGCTGGTTATATTTCAGAAAAGTTTTTAAGTTCTAAATCTCAGATATTTTTTATTTTGATCAGTGTTTCTATCCTTTTAGCCCTTTTAGTAGGATGGATATCAGCTCGTTGTTCTTATCATAATGTCTTAGAAGTAGCCATTTCTCACGTTGAAAAAGACCTAAAAATGTTTGAAAACTTATTAAACCTAAAGTATCCTGGAGAATGGAAGGCAGTGGACGGCAAGTTATATAAAGGTATATTTTTAGTCAATGAAAACTTTGAGATGGTAGACTTTTTTGAACGGATAACCGGAAATACCGCTACGATCTTTTTAGGTGATACCAGGGTTACCACCACCATAAGAGATGAAATTGGGGCCCGCATCATAGGAACCAAGGTAAGTCTTCCTGTGGCCCAAAGGGTCTTAGTTCAAGGGAAAGAATACTATGGTGTTGCAGACATCTTAGGGGAAAAATACGTTACAGCCTATAAACCTATCAAAGACCCTTCAGGTAAAATTATAGGTATTCTTTATACAGGAATACCGCTTGCAAAGTTTGAACCACTTAAACATAAATTTTACTTAACCATACTTACCCCTTATCTCATTTTATTAATCCTTTTTATTTTCAACGTATTGATAATTTTCTTTTGGGCACGTGCGGTCAACCTTTCTATCATAGACCCTCTTACCAGAGTTTATAACCGAAGATATGAAATTCACAGGTTAAAGCAGGAGATTTTAAAAAGACAAGCCAAAAAAGACTATCAGTTTTCTTTAATTCTTATAGACCTTGATGACTTTAAACAAATTAACGACATCTACGGACATACAGAAGGAGATAGAGTCTTAAAAGAATTTGCAGAATTGATAAAACAAAGGATAAGAAATCAGGATGTTTTTGGCAGATGGGGAGGTGAGGAATTTCTCCTCCTTTGTCCAGAAACCCCCTTAGAAGGTGCTAAGACCCTGGCTGAAATCCTAAGACAGCTTATCGCAAACCACACCTTTGGCGAAAACAAGCTTAAAATAACCGCTTCTTTTGGGGTTACCTCTTATAATGAAGGTGATGACTTAGAAACCATTTTAAACAGACTTGATAAAGCTTTATATCAAGGTAAAATCAAAGGTAAAAACTGCGTCGTAACGTTTTAGTTTTCTTTTACCAACCCAAACTTATTAGAGGTTTTTAAAATGAATGATTATAAAGTCCTCTGGATAGATGCAAACACCAAGACCTGGAAGGTCAAAGAATATCCTATACCTCCTTATTTAGGGCCCGTAGACATAGGGGTTAAAATCCATCTAGAGGAGTTAGAAAGCTTTAAAGAAGAGGTTTTTTCAGGGACTAACGTACTGTTTTTAGGGGCTGGTCCTTTTGCTGGAGGCAAACTCTTTGGATCCCATAGGTTGGTAGCTGTTTTTAGGAGTCCGGAAAGCCTCGGACTTCATGTCTCAGAGATGGGAGGTGTAGCTTATAAGTTTATCAGGTCTGGAGTAAATGGGTTTGCTATTTTTGGAAAAAGTTCTAAGCCTCTTTTAATCTTTGTAGAAGGAGGTCCTGAAGGCATAAAGGTAAGGTTTGAATACATAGAAAAAGAAAAACTTTACGAAGTTTATGCTAATTATCAAGGGTACAAGGGGGCTTATGCTCTTACCAAATACTTATTAGACACCTATACAGATTTTTTTGTCAAAAACCGAGCAAGAGCGGTCTTAGTAGGAGAAGGGGCATTTTCTACTAAACTTGGGGCCTTGGTATCAATAGACGTAAACCCTGAAAAAAGGGAATTGATCCAAGGAAGTGAAGACTTTGCAGGAAGGGCAGGTCCAGGTTCAGTATTAGCCCAAGCCCATGGGGTAGTAGGGCTGATAGTAGGAGGGACGGTTAATGTAAAGGTCCCTGAGATTTTTGGAGATTTAAATAAATTTAAGGAATTTTTTCAAAGGATTACCTCAAGAGACTATCTTTCAGCCGTTAATTCTGCTACTTTAAAGTATAGGTTTGACCCCAAGATCGGAGCAGGAGGCACTTTTGGGGCTAACTATCCCTATTATAAAGAATGGTTGCCCACCTTTTGTTTTAACAGTATCTATCTTAAAAGAGAGTTTCGTAAAAAAATAGCTGAGCTTATAATCTCTCATTATTGGGAACCCTTTAAAGAACTAACCTTTGAACAAGCTAAAACCTGGAAAACCTGCGGGGAACCTTGTCCAGTAGCCTGTAAAAAAGTCTGGAAAGGGAAAAAGGTTGACTACGAACCTTTTCAGGGTATAGGCCCTTTAATAGGGGTTTTTAACTTAGATTTAGCCTCAACCCTGGTTGACCTAATAGATCAAAAAGGGCTTGACGCTATAGAAGCAGGACATATCGTTATGTTTCTGTTAGAGGCTGTCCAAAAAGGTCTTTTAACCTGCGAAGAGGTAGGGATTTCTGAACCGCCTTGTTTAGACCCTTTCAAACTAAACCCTAAGGCCTGGGAGGTTAACGGAAAATTAGCCCTTGAGATTATCGAAGGTTTAGTTAGCCACAAAAATAAAATTCTTTCTCTTATCGCAGAAAAAGGACTAAGACAGGCAGTAGCACATTTAGAAACTCTTTACGAAGAGAGGATAGTTTCTATAGGGATTTCTTTTAAAAATTTAACCCTTTATCAGCCTTACGGAGAACAAGGCTATATGACCCCAAACTTCTATTGGACTAAAGGCTTTCTTATTCCCATCTTTATCACCGGAAAATACTGGACAGACTATTGTCTCGCCTTTACCTCTCCAGAGGAGTTTGCTAAACAAGTTTATCAGAGAGCCATTAAAGAACTTGAGATCTCTAACGCTGGTTTTTGTAGATTTCATAGAGGTTGGTCAGAAACCCTTATTCCAGCCCTTTATCAACAAATAGATATACCTGATTATGAAGAAAAAATAAAAAAAATCTACCAAAACATAGCCCTTTACAGTCTTAAAGCTAAAAACTTACCCCAACCTTTAGAAAGCGAAAAAGCCATTGACATCTTTTGTACCTTAGCAGAGGAGTTAAGCCTTTCTAAATGGTATACCAAGTTTACTAAAAATAAAAAAAGAGCCTATTTGGAATGGTTTGAACGATTTTATCTTACCTACCTCTCTTTAATAGGGATTACTTAAAAACTTAAAAACTTAAGAAATCTTAAAAATTTTATTAAAAAACTTTTGTTAAATTTAAATTATCTTGCTTATTAATCAAAAAACTTAGCAAGTTAAAGTTGACTTTTTTCGCAAATTAATATACTCTTATATCTTATAAGATATTAAAAAATGGAGGTATGCGTATGTTTAACTTTAAAGAACTTAGTAGAAGGGATTTTTTAAAGATATGTACTGTAGTTACCGCTACTATGGGTCTTCCTGTTTCTATGGTAGAAAAAGTAGAGGCTGCCCTTAAAAAAGGTCCTAAGCCCACGGTGGTATGGCTTCATTTTATGGAATGCACCGGATGTACTGAATCACTTCTCAGGTCTTCTCATCCACCTTTAGCAAGATTTTTGCTTGATATAGTTAACCTTGAGTATCACGAAACTTTAATGCCAGCAGCAGGTCATCAAGCAGAAGAGGTGCTTCATGAAACCATTAAAACTTATAAAGGAGAATACATCTGTGTAGTAGAAGGTGCGGTATCTACCAAAGATGGTGGTATCTACTGTAAAATAGCCGGAAAACCTGCTATCGAAATCTTAAAAGAAGTAGCCAAAGATGCTAAATTAGTAATCAACATGGGGACTTGTGCTGCCTTTGGTGGGGTTCAAGCCGCTAAACCTAACCCAACCGGAGCGGTAGGTGTTCCAGAGGTAATCGGTAACGAAAAGGTAATCAACATTCCTGGTTGTCCTCCTAATCCTTACAATTTCTTTGCTACCATTAGTTATATTCTTACATTTGGTAAACTTCCTGAACTTGATAAAATGAGAAGACCTAAGTTTGCTTATGGAAGACTTATCCACGATCATTGTGAGAGAAGGCCACATTTCGATGAAGGCCGTTTTGCTGAGGCCTTTGGAGATGAAGGGCACAAACAAGGTTATTGTCTTTATAAAGTTGGATGCAGAGGTCCTATCACCTATGCTAACTGTAGTGTTATCAAGTTCTGTGATGTAGGTGCTTGGCCGGTTGGAGCAGGTCATGGATGTATAGGTTGTGTAGAGCCCAACTTCTGGGATGAGATGAGTCCATTTTACAAGCCTATCATGGAATAATCAAACTGAACATAAAATAGACTAAATAAGGAGGTTAAAGTATGGCTAAGAAGATTACCATAGACCCAATAACTAGAATAGAAGGGCATTTAAGAATAGACGTAGAGGTAGACGGAGGAAAGGTGGTAAATGCCTGGTCTTCTGGTCAGATGTGGAGAGGTATAGAAGTTATACTTAAAGGTAGAGACCCAAGAGATGCCTGGGCTTTTACCCAGAGATTTTGCGGAGTATGTACCACTGTTCATGCTATGGCTTCTGTTAGAGCTGTGGAAAACGCTTTAGGGATGGAAATTCCCTTAAACGCCCAGTATGTAAGGAATATCATACTTTGTGCCCATGCTTTACACGATCATATGGTGCATTTTTACCACTTATCAGCCCTTGATTGGGTAGACATCGTTTCTGCTTTGCAGGCTGACCCTAAAAAAACCGCTGAACTTGCTCAGAGCATCTCTCCATGGGAAGGAAACTCTGTTACCTATTTTAAAAAGGTAAAAGATACCCTTAAAAAATTTGTAGAAAGAGGGCAGATCGGACCTTTTACCAACGGATATTGGGGACATCCTCAGATGAAGCTTCCTCCTGAGGTAAACCTACTTGCTGTAGCCCATTACCTTACAGCCTTAGACTACCAATTTGAGGCTAATAAGGTGGTAGCCATCTTTGGTGCTAAAACTCCTCATATTCAGACTTTAGTGGTAGGTGGAGTAGCCTTAGCCATAAATCCTGACAACTTAGCCACTCTTAACGCAGAAAGATTAGACTTTGCCCGCGAATTGCTTATGAAGGTAAAAACCTTTATTCAAGAAGTTTACCTTAATGATGTAATCGCCATCGGTTGTCTCTATAAAGATTGGTTTAAGATTGGAAGAGGAGTTGATAATTACTTAGCAGTTCCTGACCTTCCTCTTGACACCAAAGGTACGGTGTTTGACCTTCCTGGTGGAACCATCTTTAACGGTAACTTAGCTACTTACACCCCGATTAAAAGCTTTAATGATCCCTATTTCAGAGATAACGTCACTGAAAGTGTTGCTTATTCTTGGTACAAAGATACTGGACCAAGACATCCTTGGCAGGGTGAAACCGTTCCTAATTACACTGACTTTAACCCTAACGGTAAATACAGCTGGTCTAAGGCTCCTCGTTTTAAAGGAGAACCTATGCAGGTCGGGCCTTTGGCTCAAGTATTGGTGGGTATTGCTTGTAAACATGAACTAACGATGAAATGGGTAAACTATGCAGTAGAAAAGGCTAAAGCCTTAGGGGTTAACTTAACGGTTGATGACCTCCACTCTACGATGGGAAGACACTTAGCCAGAGCTATCAGGGCTGCCATGTTGGCTGATCTTGCCTTGAAACATCTTAACCTCCTTGAGAAAAACATCGCTAAAGGAGACTATGCCATTTGGAATAAAGTTGAATTTCCTGCTAAAGAAATCAAAGGCGTAGGTTTTCACGAAGCCCCAAGAGGTACCCTTTCTCACTGGGTAGTCATAGAAAAAGGGAAAATTAAAAACTATCAAGCAGTAGTACCTTCTACCTGGAACATGAGCCCAAGATGTGAAAAAGGTAAAAGAGGACCTTATGAAGAAAGCTTGATCAACAATCCGATAGTCGACCCTGAAAAACCTCTTGAGGTATTAAGAACCATCCATTCCTTTGACCCCTGTATTGCCTGTGCTGTTCATCTGTTAGACGCAAAAGGTAAAGAGATTAAAAGAGTAAAGGTCCTCTAATATAAAAACTTTTAGCCTAAAAAAGGGGCCTCGTTTGAGGCCCCTTTTTTATTATTCATTTCTTCTTAATCCTTTAAAGTAAGAGCTTTCTAAGAAATCTTTCTGTACTTAAAATAAGCTAAGCAAGCACCTTCTGAAGAGACCATACAAGGACCTACAGGATTTTGAGGGGTGCAGGCTTTACCAAAAAGTTTACAATCAGTAGGTTTATTAAGCCCTTTTATAACCTTTCCGCATAAACACTGAGGATGTTCTTTAGAAATAGAAAGGTCTATTTTAAAAACCCTTTCTCCGTCTAAAGTTTCATATTTAGGGGCTATGGCATAGGCGCTGTTAGGTATCTCCCCCAATCCTCTCCAAGGGAAAAAGTCCCTTATTACAAAAACCTCTTTTAAAAGCTCTTGGGCCTTAAGGTTGCCTTGTTGGTCAACCGAACGGGTATACTGAATTTCTACCTCACAACGCCCTTCTCTCTTTTGTTTAGCTATTAAATAAACCGCCTGAAGCAGGTCTAAAGGTTCAAACCCTGAAACCACAATAGGGGTTCCGTATTTCTGGACTATCGGTTGATAAACTTTAGTACCGGTGATGGTGCTTACATGTCCTGGACCGATAAAGGCCTCTATAAAAGGTTTTTCTTCGCTTTTTAGAAGATAATCAAGCACTTCTATCGCTAAGATATGGTTTGAGACCACCCAAAGGTTTGAAATTCCTAATTGATAGGCTTGTTTAATAAGGACTGCGGTATGGGGAGCAGTGGTCTCAAAACCTATCGCAAAAAACACCACCTTTTTCCCAGGAAATTCCTGAGCTATTTTGATAGCCTCTAAACATGAAGAAACCGGACGTACATCATAGCCTTCAGCCCTTAAGTTTAAAAGGCTGGTTCTTTTTGACCCAGGTACCCGCATCAAATCCCCATAAGTGCAAAGGATGACCCCTGGAAGCTTAGCCAACTCTATGGCTAAATCTACCCTTTCTAAAGCGGTTACACAAACAGGGCATCCAGGCCCGTGTAAAAAGTTTACATAGCCTTTTAATAGTTCGTCTAACCCATTTTTTAAGATAACGTGAGTATGGCCTCCGCAAAATTCCATGATGTTTATAGGCCTTCCTATTGCCTCTACTTCTTTTTTGATAAGCTCAGCTAAAAGCTTTACCCTCTGAGGGTCTTTAAAACTATTCCACGTTTGGTTGAGTGAGCCTAAGTATTTCATCCCAGTACCTCAAACTTTCTTGGGCTTCTTCTTCACTAAGTCGTTTGATGGCAAAACCTACATGCACAAGCACCCAATCTCCTTCTTTCACTTTTTCTGGAAGAAGATGTAGGGCAACCTCGGTTTTTACCCCCTGCACCTCGGCTATGGCTGTCCACTCGTCTTTTACTTCCACAATCCTATAAGGATAGGCCAAACACATCTTTAACCCCTCTTTTGGTTTTTATACACATATAAAATCCTTTGCAAAGCTGTTAAATGCGTAAAAACTGAAATAACCACTAAAAATAAGGTTATTAGGTCAAAAAGCAGGGCTATGATTAAAAAAGCAATCCTTTCAAACCGTGTAAACATCCCGATTTTACATTCGAAACCTGCGCCTTCGGCTCTAGCTCGTGTATAACTTACCATCAAAGACCCTGTAATTCCTAAAAAACTTAAAAGTGCTTGATAAGGCTGATTATAAGCGATAAAATAATAACAAAGGCTAAAAAAAACAAAAATCTCACCATATCTATCTAAGGTAGAATCTAAAAAAGCCCCAAAAGAGGAAACCTTATTGCTAAACCTGGCTAAAGCCCCATCTAAAGCATCAAGAGGGGCAAAGAGAATTAACAACACCCCTGCGATAAAAAACTCTCCATAGGCTATAAAAAGAGAACTTAAAACAAAACCAAAGAAACAAAGAAGGGTAATAACGTTGGGATGAACGTTAAGTCCAGAAAGAAATTTAACTGTTGGAAGTAAAATGGGTTGAGCTAAATTTCTGGCAGTTTCACTTAGGTTTATTTTTGACATAACTTACCTTTATTTCGTTTGTTTTATATTATTTCACAAACTTAGAAATCTTCAATAGCAAAAACTTATCCTAAACCTTCTCTTTCTTTTATCCGACTAAGAAATTCTAAGGCTAAATCTTGGAAGGCAAGAGATACCCTATTTTGTCTGTCATAATCTAACACAGGTTTTCCAAAACTTTGAGCCTCGCTAACTTTTACACTTCTAGGGATCTTGGTCTTAAAAATAATCCACTTAAAATGCTTTTCTGCCTCTTCTGCTATCTCGTGAGAAAGACGGTTCCTACTGTCATACATCGTCAAAACCAAACCAAAAAGCACCAAGTTCGGATTTAAACTTTTTTTAATTCCTTTTATCGTTCTAACCAATAAAGAAAGCCCTTCCAAGGCATAGTATTCACACTGAAGAGGTATAACTACACCTTCTGAAGCAGTAAGGATGTTAACGGTAATCAAACCAAGAGAAGGAGGAGAATCGATAAAAATAAAATCAAAAAAACTTTTTATAGGTTGATGGTTATAATTTCCTTTTTCTAACAACTCTTTAAGCACATATTCTCTTTTAGAATAGCCTACTAACTCTATTTCTAAGCCTACAAGGTCTATAGAAGAAGGCAAAAGATAAAGTTCAGGGAAAGGCTGTTTAATAAAAGGGGTTGGGTCTCCTTCCACGATAGCTTGATAGATACTTTGCTCTTTTTTAACCCTAATCCCAAGACCACTTGAAGCATTAGCCTGAGGGTCAAAATCTACTACTAAAACCTTAAAGCCTTTTAGGCTTAAAGCCCTGGCAAGGTTAACACATACCGTAGTTTTACCCACTCCGCCTTTTTGGTTGATAAAAGCCAATGTTTTCATCTAATACCTAAAAAAACTAAAGTACAATTCGTTTAGTAAAACAACCAGTAAAAACACGAAACTGATAAACCCATTTACCGTAAAAAAGGCTTTATTTAACTTAGAAAGGTCCTTTTCGGTTATCAACCTGTGTTCGTATACCAAAAACAGGGTTATCAAAAAAAGCCCTAAATAGTAAACCCAAGTAATTTTAGGATAGACCAACCCTACAAAAACCAAAGCCAAAAAAGTAATCACGTGAAAAAGTCTTGCTATACGTAAGGCTTTAGGTATTCCAAACCTTACTGGAATAGATTTAAGCCCTATTTTTTTATCAAACTCATAGTCTTGAAGGCTGTAAAGCACGTCAAAACCTGATACCCAAGAACCCATCGCTATCCCTAACAGAATCGCAAGTTGAGAAATCTTCTCATTTAAAGCAACGTCTATGGCTATTGGAATAAGAAAATAAACCACCCCTAAGACCAAATGAGGAAAATAGGTTATCCTTTTAGCATAGGGATAAAACCATAGAAAAAAAATTACCACCGGGCTTAAGACTAAAGCCAAAAAGTTGATAGCATAACAACTTATCACAAAAACCGTACCACTAAAAAATATAAGAAGTTTTATCTCCCAGTCCTTTACCAGCCCACTTGCATGGGGCCAGACTTTGGTTCTGGGGTTTTTTTCATCAAAGGGTTTGTCTATCAAACGGTTTAAAGCCATACCAAGGGTTCTGGCTGCTATCATCGCTACCAAAATAAAAACTATTTTCCTAAACGGTGGAAACTCTTGATAAAGCAAAAACAAACTTGCCAAACCAAAAGGAAGGGCAAAAACGGTATGTTCAAACTTTAAAAGGTCTGAATAAACCTTAAGTCTTTCTAACAACCTTAACCTCCTGTTTTTAGGCTATGTTTTGCACCTGTTCTCTTAATTTTTCTATCAAATCTTTTATTCTTACTGCTATTAAAGATACCTCAGAAGACTGAGCCTTGTTAGACAAAGTATTAACCTCTCTAAACATCTCTTGGCATAAAAAATCCAGTTTTTTCCCCGGAAAATCTTCTTCTAAAGTTTCTTCAAAATGCTTAAGATGGACCTTTAAACGATTTAGTTCTTCAGTAAAATCCATTTTATCAAGAAGATAAACCATTTCCTGATAAAACCGGTTTTCGTCTAACTCTTTAATCTTAACCTCTTCTGCCAGTTTTTGTAGTCGATTTTTTAACTTTTCGAGGTTTTCTTTGGTCACTTGAGGCATCAAGACTTCTATCTTATCTACCTCTTTTTTTAAGCATTCTAAATGAGATTTTAACACCTCTTTTAAATAGGCACCTTCTTTTAACCTCGCGGTTTTAAGTTGTTCTAAAGCTTCTTTAAGGGGTGGATAGACCTCTTCCCAAAGTTTATCAAGTTCCTCTTCTTTGTCTTCTAACATAAGATATTCTCTAAACCTTAAAAAATCGGAAAAAGTTAATCCTTCTGAAAATCCCAAAGTTTTCCTTAGATTTTCTAAAGCCTCTTTAAGGTTTAACGCTGTCTGCAGGTCTAAAAAAACCTCTCTTCCTTCTAACGGAAGTCCTGTATGTTTTATCTGTATTTCCACCTTTCCTCGAGAAAGACGTTCTACCACCGTTTTTCGTATCCTTTCTTCTAAAAAAGTATATCTTTTAGGGAGTTTTAGAGAAAGGTCTAAATACTTAGAGTTTACACTTTTTATATAAACGGTAACCTTAAGTCCTTCTATTTGAAAACTTGCTTTACCAAAACCTGTCATGCTTTCCATGATAGCCTCTCCCTTACCCAAATTAGAATCCTTTCTTTTTCTTCTGGAGAAAACCAAAATACATCCGGTTCTTTTTTAAACCAAGTAATCTGTCTCTTAGCATACCGCCTGGTATCTCTTTGAATAAGAGCTATAGCTTCATCTAAGCTAAGTTCCCCTTCTAAATATCTTACTAAATATCCATAACCTATAGCCTTAAAAACCTTTAAATAAGGTCCAAAACCTTTTGATAAAAGCCTCTTTACCTCCTCTATCCAACCTACCTCTATCATCTTAAGAACCCGTTGATTTATCCTTTGATAAAGTTCTTTTCTTGATAAAATCAAACCGATTTTAAAAAAATTATATCGTTTTTTTTTGAAAAAAGGGTGTTCTTTATGAAAAAAAGAAAAAGGTTTTCCGGTAGTATAGATAACCTCCATTGCTCTTGTAATCCTTACTTTATCTCTACAAGAAATCTTGTCTGCATATTCTGGGTCAAGGTTCTTTAGCTCTTGATATAATCCCTCTAAATCTTTTTCTGCTCTTTTCATTACCTTTGCTCTTATCTCTTCTGGTATCTCTAAAGGAAACAAACCATATTCTAAAGCCCTAAGATAAAGCCCCGTGCCTCCAACTAAAATAGGAAGTTTATTTCTTCCTAAAACCTCGGCGATGGTTTGGTCGGCTAACTCTACAAACTTAGCAGCGTTAAATTCCTCTTCTAAGTTTAAAATATCGTAAAGATGATGAGGGACCTCTTTCTTTTCCTGTTCAGTAGGTTTTGCTGTACCTATGTTTAAATCTTTATAAAATTGAAGGGAGTCAAAGTTTATAATTTCCCCTTCTAAATGCTTAGCTAAAAACAAAGCCACCTCAGACTTACCTACCCCAGTGGGACCTAAAATTACCAAACCTTGAGGCTTCATACCTTACGTCTTAACCTTTTTTCTATTTCATAAGCTTCGATTACCCAGTAAAGCGGTCGCCCATGAGGGCATGTCTGAACCTTTTTTTCAAAAAAAACTTCTAATAACTCATAGACTTCGTTTTCAGAAAGAAAATCCCCTTTTTTTCTGGCAAGCCTACAGGCATAACCTGCTAAAACCTCCTTAAGTAAAACCTTAGGGTCTAAAAAACCTCCCTCTAAGAGTTCTTCTAAAAGCTCCCTTACATCCTCCTTAAAAACTGTAGGCACTTTTGTTAAAAAAACCTTCTCTTCTGAAACCTCAAAACCAAACCCTATTTCTTCTAATACCTTACGCTGGTTTTGAAAGTTAACAAACCCATCGGGACTTAACCTTAAAGGTAAGGAGAAAAGGCAGCTCTGTGAACCCCCTTTTTTATATTTTTCCCTTAGTTCTTCAAAAATCAATCTTTCTGAGAGGGCATGCTGGTCTATCAAGTAAAGTTTATCTTCCTTTTCTACCAAAAAATAGGTCTGCTGAAAGGTACCTAAGTATTTAAAATCCCTGGATCTAAAGGTAGATAAGTTGAGCTCCCGAAAAGTAGAACCTTCTTTTCTTGGATAGAAGATTGTTTTTGAGCATTCTGTATAATCTAAAGGGAGGTCCTCTTTTACTTTTAAACCCTCTTCCGAAAAAGTAGGGCGGTAAAAGGTCTTTTTTTCCGCAAAAATTTTTTCTAAAGCTAAAGCTAAAAGATGGTGCAAGGCTCTTTCATCCTTAAACCTTACTTCCCATTTAGCAGGGTGGACGTTTACATCCACCAAATGATAAGGAACCTTTATCGAAACCACCCCTGCCGGGAAACCAAGATTACCATAAAAAGGTTTGAAGGCATTGATAAGCATCTTAACCAACTTTTCATCCTTTATCCATCTTTGGTTAACAAAAACCCAAAGGTATCTCGTATGAGGAAGGGTATAGGAGGTATCGGTAAGAGTTAGTTCTACCACATAAGGTGGGTTTTCTAACCTAATCTCTTGAAAATGTTTTTGCTCAATTCCTGTAATTTTTTGCAAAAGACCTATTAATGAACCTCCTTCCCAAGAAAAAAGCACCTTTTCTTTTTCATCTTGGATTTTAAGTTCAAACTTAAGTTCTGGATGAGAAAGACAAAGGCCTTTAAATACCTCTAATACCTTAAGGGTTTCTGTGCGAGGAGACTTTAAAAAAGCTTTTCTGGCAGGTAGATTAAAGAAGAGGTCTTTTACCACCACCAAGGTCCCCTTTTTTAAAGGAACCGGTTTAATTCCTACCTCTTTTCCAGCCTCTATTTCTATTTGGTAAGCTATCTCCTGCCCTTCTCTTAGGCTTGCAATATTCATTCTTGAAACTTGAGCAATGCTAGCAAGGGCCTCACCTCTAAATCCATAGGTTACTACCCTAAAAATATCAGCCAGGTTTTTTATTTTACTGGTAGCAAAGTGATGGTAACAAACCTTTAGGTCTTCTAAATCCATCCCTTCTCCGTCGTCATAAACCGCAATCTCTCTTAAACCACCTTCTTTAAGCACTACTCGGATGTAAGAAGCTTGGGCATCAAAGGAGTTTTCTACCAACTCTTTTACTACAGAAGCCGGTCTTTCTACCACTTCTCCGGCTGCAATCTTTCCCCTTATTTCTTCTGGCAAAATTGAGATCTTAGGCATATCTTTTGATTTGAGCAAAGATTATTCTTCCACTTGAAGAATGTAAAAGATGGGTTACTACTACTTCTACTTCCTTTCCTATAAAAGGCCTTCCGTTTTCTATCACCACCATACTTCCGTCTTCAAGATAACCTACACCTTGCCCTTTCTCTTTACCTTCTTTTACTACTTGAACCTTAAGTATCTCTCCTGGATGAACCGGCAGTTTAAGAGCCAAAAACAAGTCGTTTATGTTAAGGACTTCTACTTTTTCTAACTGACAAACCTTATTCAAATTATAGTCAGTAGTAATCAACTTTGCCCCTGTTTCTTTACAAAACTTGATAAGCTTTTCGTCGGTAGGTCCTTTAGGATAATTAGTTTCCACAATCTTAAGGTCTACCTTAGATAGTTTTTTTAATTCATTTAATAGGTCTAAAGCCCTTTGTCCTCTTTCTCTTTTTATAGGTTCTGTGCTATCTGCTAAAAACTGGATCTCCTCTAAAATAAACTTAGGAATTACCACCGTTCCTTCAATCCAACCTACCTTAGCAATATCTACTATCCTTCCGTCTATAATGGCACTAGTATCAAGCACCTTAAGGTTTTCTTTAGAAAAATCTTTGAATGCGTCTTTTTTAGAAAGTTTTTTAGAAACCGTAGAAATCGGAGTAAGAGCCTTGGCAAGTAGTTTATCTAAAGTTTTCTCTATCATATCTGAGACTTTTAATTCTTGAAACTTTTTTCCCCCAAGAACGAGACCTAAATATCCTAACCCTAACATACTCATGATGTAAAGAAAGATTTCCCAAACAGTATTGCCTAACACTTGATTAAAAACAGAAGAAATAAGCCTTGCAACCCCCAACCCTACCAACAAACCGATAGAACTACCCAAAAGCTGCAAAAAAGGAAGGTCCTTTATTTTTTTTTCGATAAAGACTACCAACAACCCCAAAAACAAACCGGCTGCACCTCCTAAAGCTGGGAAAAAATAACCTTTATCAGGATAAAAATAAAACAAAATGCCTCCCCCAAAAACCGTACAAACTAATATAAACAAAAACTGGAAAAAATGCTTACTGCCAAGCATTTCACCTCCTATTATTTAATGGTCAAAAAAGAAAGAAGTTCCTGACAATATTCTGCACATTTTTTTAAACCTTCTTCCTCTTCGGGTAATAACTTAATTTCAATCACCCTTTCTACCCCTTTTCTCCCTAAAACTACAGGAACCCCAAGGAAAACTCCTTTTATTCCATATTCACCTTCTAAATATACCGAACAGGTAAGCACCCGTTTTTCGTCTTTTAAGATACTTTCTACCATTTCTATTACGGAAAGCCCTGGGGTAGTAAAGGCGCTACCTGTTTTAAGATAAGATACGATTTCTCCACCGCCAAACTTTGTCCTGTGCACTACCTCCTCTATTTTCTCTTGGGGAAGAAGTTCGGTAACAGGTATACCTGAGATGTTAGCCAAGCGCACCAGAGGAAGCATGAGGTCTCCATGGATTCCCATTACCAAGGCCTGCACATCTTTAGGACTTACACCTAAAGCTTCTGCCAAAAAATAACGATAACGGGCTGAATCAAGCACCCCAGCCATCCCTATCACCCTTTCCTTAGGAAACCCTGTTACCTTAAAAGCTACATAAACCATAGCATCAAGCGGATTAGAAACTACGATCAATATAGACTGAGGAGCATATTTTTTAACGTTTTCTGCGCAAGAGCTTACGATTTTTTCGTTGATGTTTATCAAGTCCTCTCTTGACATTCCTGGTTGCCTGGGTTTACCGGCTGTAATTACCACTACATCTGCACCCTCTATGGCTGAAAAATCTTCGGTTCCTACAATTTTTCCTGAAAAACCATAAAGCGGTGAGCTTTGAGCTAAATCTAAGGCTTTACCTTTGGCTAAATCTGGAATGATGTCAACCAACACGATTTCTTGGGCGGTATTTTTTACCATAGCCCAATGGGCACAACTTGTTCCTACTGCACCTGCCCCGATGATAGCTAATTTACTCATCCTTTCCCCCTTGTTAAGAAAATTCTTTTAACCAGGTTTCAAAAATTCTTACCTTTTCCTCTCCATGATTTCCAAGCTCTCTTTTTATTTCCTCTATAGATTTTTCTTTATTAAGCCTTTCAGGAAGTTTAGAAAAAAACTTATCTGCAAAGGCTATGATTTTTTCTTCTAAAGTCTGGGGAACCATATTCCTTGGAGGAAGAGGTAGATTGTGTTTTATGATTTCTTCTTTAGTTATCCCTACTCCTATATGCCTTTCGCAAATTAATCCAAGCCCTGGATACCCTTCCTTTTCTAAAATGATCCTACCTATCACTCCATGTTTTATATAAGGTTCTTTGGTGCTTTCGTTAAGCTTAGGAAAATAAGTAAAAAAACAACCTATATCATGGAGCATAGCCCCTTGATAAACCAACTCTAAGTCTATCTGCTTAAACTTTTTGGCTATTTCTAACGCCTTTTCCGCAACAGCCTGAGAATGAGCGATTATAATTTTTAAAAACTCAGGGTTCTCTTTGCCATACTTTTCGAGTAGTTTTAAAGGATCCATACCAAACAAACCTAAAAATAATTATAACCCTAACCTAACCCGTTGTAAACCAACTTCATTAAAGAGTTAAAAGCCTACCCATAATTTAGCTATAAAAAATAAAGCTATCAAAAGGGTAGGAAATGGTACCTCTTTTATCCTTCCAGATAAAAGTTTTAAACCTACATAGCTTAATACCCCTATGATAATACCATTTACTATGCTAAAGGTTAAAGGCATAAACATGATGGTTAAAAAGGCGGGAAGCCCTTCGGTTAAATCTTCAAAATCTATCTCCTTGATGGTGGTTAACATAAAAAGTCCCACCAAAACCAAAGCAGGGGTTATAGCACAAAGGGGGATAGATAAAAAAAGGGAAGAAAAAAACAAGGCTAAAAGAAAAAAGAAAGCAGTAAAAACCGAGGTAAGACCTGTCCTGCCCCCTTCTGCAACCCCAGAGGCACTTTCTATGTAAGCCGTAACCGTAGAAACACCAAACATAGCCCCTAAGGTTGTACCTATGGCATCTACCAAAAGCCCTCGCTTAAAGCTTATACCTTCTCCAAACCTTTCTTCAAGCTTTGCCTTAGTAGAAACTCCAATAAGGGTTCCTATGGTATCAAAAAGGTCTATAGAAAGAAAGGTAAGCACGATGATTAAGAAATTTCCTGAAAAAAACTGACTAAAATCAAATTTAAAAAAGACCGAAGACAAAGAAGAGGGAAAAGATATCAATTGAAAACCATCTAAACGGGTTATTCCTAAAGGTATT
Source organism: Thermodesulfobacterium sp. TA1 (assembly GCF_008630935.1). Taxonomy (NCBI): domain Bacteria; kingdom Pseudomonadati; phylum Thermodesulfobacteriota; class Thermodesulfobacteria; order Thermodesulfobacteriales; family Thermodesulfobacteriaceae; genus Thermodesulfobacterium; species Thermodesulfobacterium sp. TA1. The sequence continues at coordinate 306,295 of NZ_CP043908.1, read as the reverse complement.
CCCAAGGCTGCAGTAATAAGTATTCCTAAAAGTAAGGCCCCTTTTATCCTAAAAAAAAGCAATACCCCCGTAAGGATTATCCCTATCAGACCTAAAATAGCCTCTGCCTGAGTTAAATCCCCTAATTGTACAAGTACATTAGGGTTTTTGACTACAATGTGGGCGTTCTGGAGTCCGATAAAAGCTATAAAAAGCCCTATACCTACAGAAACCGCCTTTTTTAAATTTTCGGGAATAGCTTTGGCAATAGCGGTCCTAAGGTTAGTAACGGTAAGAAAGATAAAAATTATCCCTTCTAAAAAAACAGCAGTAAGGGCGGTTTGCCAGGAATATCCCATACCTAAAACTACGGTATAGGTAAAAAAAGCACATAGTCCTATTCCAGGGGCTAAGGCAAAGGGTAGATTAGCATAGACCCCCATTAAAAAAGTTGAAAACATACACATCAACGCAACAGAGGTAAAAAGTGGTTCTTTAGGCATACCTGTCTTAGAAAGAAGGGAAGGAACCACCGCAAGCACATAAGCCATCGTCATAAAGGTTGTAAAACCTGCTATAAACTCTGTCTTAACGTTGGTATTTTTTTTATCCAGATTAAAAATCCGTCTGACCAAGTTTTGCCACATTCTCTCTAAATCCTATGGTAATATACTGCAAATATAGTGTTAAAAAACCTTTTCGTCAACTTAAGCCACCAACTAAAAAACTGGTCTAAGTTAGACCTTTATTTTTGGATTTAGTGCATAAACCCGGTTAATGTGTTATAATACTACAAAAAGCCTTAGAGAGGTTTTTTATGAAAAAACTGTTTTTTCTTATAAGTTTATGTTTAGTTTTTGGTGGATGCGCCTCTTCTCCTTCCCAACCTACTTATACTCCTACTTCTTTGAAAACCATCTTAGTCCTTCCTTTTGAGGTTTACAGTCCAGAGCAAAAGGAAGTTTTCTATGTGCCTTTTAAAGGTATAATTTCTGGTCCTATCATGTTTTCAGCTACAGAAACCCTTACCCAGATACTGAAAGAAAGATTGCAAGCTGCCAACCTGCCTTATCAGTTTAAATTTCTTTCTAAACATGAAGCAGAAGTCCTTATCTCAGAAAGTCTTTCAGAAACTCGTAGTTTCCCTGAGTTTATTAAAAATTTATCCTTAAAAACCAGCGCAGATGCTATCCTTTATGGAAAAGTTTATCGTTATAAAGAGAGAGAAGGAAGCGGTTTTTCTGTTAATGAACCGGCAAGCGTAGCCTTTACCTTAGTGCTTTATGACGGGGCTTCAGGTAGGATTATTTGGTCTGAACTGTTTGACGAAACCCAGAAACCTTTGAGCGAAAACTTGTTAAACTTCAAAATCTACAAAAAAATTAAATGGCTTACCGCTAAAGAATTGGCTGCAAACGGGATAGAAATCCTTGTTCAAAAATTTCCAGCAGAAAAGAGGTAAAACATGTTGGTAATTCCTGCTATAGACTTAAGAAATCACAAAGTAGTAAGACTTTTTCAAGGAGACTATGAAAAAACCAAGGTTTATGGGGAAGATCCCGAAGAATATGCCCGTTTTTTTAAACAAGAAGGAGCAAAAAGACTCCATATAGTTGACCTTGACGGAGCTAAAGAAGGCTACCCGGTCCATCAAGACTTGATCATCAAAATAACTCAAAACCTTGATATCCCTGTGCAAGTAGGAGGTGGAATAAGAACAGAAGAACACGTAGAAACCTATCTTAAAAAGGGAGTCTCTCAAGTTATCTTAGGAACCAAGGCGGTATCCTCACTTGATTGGTTAAAAAGTTTATGTAGTAAACATCCTAAAAAAATAATCGTAAGCGTAGACGTAAGAGGGGATAAAGTTGCTATTGCAGGATGGATAAAAACTTCGGATATTGATTATTTAGAATTTATCCAAAGTTTAAACGGGCTTGACCTTTTTGCTATTATCTTAACCCTTATAGAAAGAGACGGAACCCAAAAAGGAGTAGAGACAGAAAGGTTAGAAAAGGCTCTTCAAGTCTCTGCCCATCCTATCATCTTAGCAGGAGGGGTCTCAACCTTAGAGGACATCAAAAAACTTAAAGCTTACGAAAAAGAAGGTTTGATAGGAGTCATAACCGGAAGAGCCCTTTATGAAGGTACCTTAAACCTTAAAGAAGCCCTACAAATTGCCCAGTGATGGACCTTAACCTTCTTAAAAACCGAATAGTTGATCTCTTTTATCGAGAAAAAATAACCACCGTCTATGTAAAAGACATAAAAGGAAAACGCCTGCACGTAGTTTTATCCTCAGGAAAAGAGGAACTTATAAACCACCAAGCCTTGATATCCTTTGAAGAAAAACCTGTTTCTTTTAAAGACTTAAACCAAATATTACAATTTCTCAAAGAAAAAAACGCAAACAGAGAAAAACTAAAAGACAAATTTAACCTTAAAGACCTATGGGAAGTAGTGGTTGAAGAAGGAGAGGTCTTTTCAGCCAAAGAGTTGGTAGAACTATTCTTAGGAACTTTGCCAAATGAGGACGAGATAGCAGGTTTTTTAAGGAAGGTTTGTGAGGAAAAACTTTACTTTAAACTAAAGGAACCAAACTTAGTTGAGATAACCTCTCGGGAAGAGGTAGAAAAGGAACTTCACAGAAGAGAAAAGGAGCTTGAAAAAATAAAAAAAATAAACCAAGGAGTAGAAGTTTTAAAGGCCTTAAAATCAGGGCACACAGAAAGGTTTGAAAAGGACATCGTAGACTTCTGGATATCTAGTCTAAAAGACTACTTTTTATGGGAAGATCAAAGTTCTTCTAATAAGCTGATAAAAGAAGTATTAGAAAAGGCAGAAATTACAGACCAAACCCAAATTTTTGACCTTTTGGTTAAACTAAACCAGTTTGATGAGGACGAAAACGTAGACCTCTTAAAAACTAAATTTCCTTTAGAGTTTACACCAGAAGAATTAAATCAAGCAGAAAACATCTGTTTGTCACCTTTAGATGATTTACCAAGAGAAGATTTAACCCATTTAGAGACCTTTACGATAGACGCAGAAGATACAGAAGATTTTGACGATGCTTTAAGTTTTGAAGAAAAAGAAGACGGATGTTTAATCTATGTGCATATCGCAGAGGTTGCTGAGTTTATTAACCCTGGTACTCCTCTCTGGAACGCTGCTTTAGAAAGGGCTTTAACTCTTTATCTTCCAGAAAAAATCATTCCTATGCTTCCTTTTTCTCTCTCCCATGAGCGGTTTAGCTTAAAACAAGGAGAGATTCGACCTGCTATGACCTTTAAAATTTACTTGGGGAAAGAGGGTGAGCTGAAAGACTTTCAAGTAGTACTTTCTCTTATAAAAGTAAAAAAAAGACTCACCTATAACGAGGTAGACTCTTATTTAATCTCAGGAGACCCTTTCTGGCAAAGACTTTATCAAATTTTTATGAATTTCAAAAGACAAAGAGAAGAAAGAGGTGCCTTGGCTATCTTTTTGCCTGAGGTTGAAGTTAAAGTAGCAAAAGACGGGACGATTTCTGTGTTTAAAATAGAGATGACCCCTGCCAGACTGTTGGTGGCTGAAGCGATGGTTCTTACCAACTATTTAGGGGCCAAATTTTTACACCAAAACCAACTTCCTGCCATCTTTCGTTCTCAGCCTAAACCTTCAGAGATAATAGAAAACCCTGAAGAAAGTCTCTATCTTAAACTCCTTCAGCTAAGATATTTGGCTAAATCAGAGCTTTCTCTTTATCCAGAGTACCACTCTGGATTAGGGCTTGAGGCCTACGCCACTTTGAGTTCTCCTATAAGACGTTTTGTTGACTTAATAAACCAGCATCAGTTAAAGGCCTTTCTTACCGGAGGAAACCCTCTTTCCGAAAAAGATCTTAAGGAACTCTTACCAGAGCTACAAACCAATCTCCAAAGAGCTATGTTTCTTCAAAACAAAAGAGAAAAATACTTTCTTCTTAAATACCTGCAAACTCAAGCCAAGGAACAACCTTTACCAGGCTTGGTTTTGCAGGTTCAAAATAAACGAGCTAAGGTCTATTTAATCGATTTTAACCTTACAGGAGAATTAGTAGGTTGCAAAGAAAACCTTACCCCTGGACAAGAAATCACCGTTAAGATAGAGAAGGTAAACCCCAGATTAGAAAGTTTAAGATTAAAACTTGTTTAGACCGATACTTTATTAGCTTTTTTCTCGGCATACATCAAAGCGTCTGCCTTAGTAATTACTTCTTCTATAGACTTTTCTAAGTTCTTTTTATCTTGCAGTTGAGCTATTCCTATAGAAAGTTTAACGTTAGGAATGTTATAGACTTCCCAATTTTTTTTAATCCTTTCTGCTACCTGCTCAGCTTGTTCTTTTGTAGTATAAGGTAAAAGAACAACAAACTCGTCTCCCCCATACCTAAACACTAGGTCTACCCCTAATCTTACACTATGCAACAAGGTTTCTCCCACCAGCTTTAACAGAGCATCACCTTCTTTATGACCAAGATAGTCGTTATACCACTTAAAGTTGTCAAGGTCTATCATCATCAAACTAAGAGGATATTTTTGTCTAAGGGCTTTATAGGCTTCTTCCCTTATTTTTTCCTCAAAAAATCTTCGATTATAAACTCCGGTAAGAGGGTCTTCTATCAAGAAGCGTTTTATCTTTTTATCTAAGTAATATTCTTTAAAAAGCTTAGACAGTCTGGCTTTAAGCTCGTTTAGGCTAAAAGGCTTAAACACAACCTCATCTACCCCTAAATCAAAATAACGCCCTATATCCTCTTCTTTTAAAAAGTTTAAAATCACACAAACTTTAGCCTCTTCATAGGTTTCTTTTATCTTTTTTAAAAGAAAAGAAAAATCTTCTCCTCCTTGAACCACCAACACCGCTATCTGAAAAAGGCTATCCTCTGCAAAAGAAAACTTTTCAACAGATATCAACTCTATTTGATAAGTCTCTAAAACCTCCTCTAAGAAAAAGGTTACTACCTTACTCTGGTCATAGACTATAACCCTAAGGGGTTCTTTAAGCTCTTCTCTTATAAGGGTTATCCAATTATTTAACTTCATCGCTGATTTTCTTTTCCTTTTCTAAAAAATCTTTAAGAATCTGCGCATGATCAAAGGCTAAAAAATCCCAAGGAATTTCTTCTAATTTAAAAACTTTAGCCTCTTTGGCATCATCCATCCCTTTTAGTTCTCCTTTACCCTTAGCTACAAAAACAGTTGAGACGGTATGAAACCTTGGGTCTCTTTTAGGATCTGAGTAACATCCAAGAAGGTATTGAATTTCCACGTCTAAGTTTGTCTCCTCTTTGGCCTCTCTTATGGCTGCTTGTTCAAGGGTTTCTCCATAGTCTACAAAACCCCCTGGTAAAGCCCAGCCTTGAGGCGGATTTTTCCTGGAAATCAGCACAATCCCTTCTGCAAACTTGATGATTATATCTACCGTAGGAAATGGGTTCCTATAAGGTTTAAAGGTGTCTGGATGATATTTTGCGGTAATCTCTATCATAGCCTGATGGATGAAACCGTTTGAGGCAACGATGGTGTTTAAAAAAGGATTATAAGAGTTGCCCCGATAGTCGGTTACTTTACCTCCAGCCTCTTCTACAAGAAGCACACCTGCTGCGGTATCCCAAGGTTTAAGATAGGGCTCCCAAAAGCCTTCATATCTTCCGCAGGCAACATATGCTAAATCTAAAGCCGCAGACCCAAACCTTCTAACCCCTTGACATTTGGTCATAAATTCTTTAAACAACGGGATAAATATGTCAGGATTGTCCATAATCTTAGACACAGGGAAACCGGTGCATAACAACGAACCTAATAGACTATCTACAGAAGAAACCTTAATAGGTTGATCGTTTAAGTAGGCCCCTTGTCCTCTAACCGCGTAAAATAGCTCTGCTGTCATCGGATTATAAACCATCCCTAAAACCGGAGTTTTCCCTTGCATTAACGCCACAGAAATGGCAAACCAAGGAAGACGATGGGCAAAGTTGGTAGTGCCATCTAAAGGGTCCACCAACCAAAAAACCTCAGGTAAATCCTTTTGAGGATGATAGCTCTCCTCTGCCAAAACAGGAACAAAAGGAAGGATTTTTGTTAGCCCTTGCTTAAGTTTTTCTTCAGACTTTAAGTCCACAGAAGTTACAAGGTCTATCTTACCTTTATAAAAAACCTCGTTAGAAGAAAAATATGCTTCCCTTTGAAAACTACCAACTTCTAAAACCAGTTCTTTAAGAGGATCTATCAATTTTATCCAGTCCATTATAATTAGAATATAATAATATCTCAAAAAAACAAGCGTTTTTTTCTCTATAAGGGTGAAAATATAATCTTGAAAAGAATAGGAAAAGGAACTTTGCCATAAAAACAAAAATAAAAAATCGAGTTGACAAAAAGAGATTTTAGTCTCAAAATACCTCAAAAGCCCTGTTAGGAGGTTACCCTTTATGTATAGACATCTTTATAGAGTCTTAATTTTTTTAGGTATAACCGGGTTATTTTTTGGTTTAATTAAAGATTTAGCTAACGCTGAAACCAAAAAGCCTCAGCCTAAAATAACCACGGTTTCAACCTCTCTTAAAGAAAAAAAAGAGGTAGTCCCCAACCTATTAAAGCTCGCGATCGAAATCTCTACTCAACCCCTTCCTAAAGAAGTAGACGTGATAAACCTGTTAGGAGCAATCGATAAAAAGATAAAGGGTTTAGGACTAAACTATCAAGGAGGACGGTATAACCTCTACAAACATTGTCAGTGGATAGAAAACCAACAGATATGTGATGGATATAAGGGTAATCTTTCTTATTTATTTGAATTGAAAGACCTTAATGATCAAACCAAGGTTTACTCTTTACTTAATGAAGTAAAAAAAGATTATGGAAACACCTTTGAGTTTTCTGTAACCAACAGTTATTGGAGTATAGCAGAAAAAGATCTGGAAGCTGTTATAGAAGGGTTAAAACTTAACCTAATTACTAAGGCCATGAAATTTGCGGAGAAGGTTTCTAATACCTTAAACAAAACTTGTTATATTACTACTTTAAACCTCGACCAACGTAACGAAGGGATTATCATACAAAAAGCCTTTTCTCTCAAAAGTTTTCCTGAAGAAAAAGAAAAGATAGAAGCTCCCAGTCCAAAACGAGAACAAACCATAGAAGTTTCTGCCTATGTAGTCTTATCTTGTTTTTAAACAAAAAACGATCTTAAATTTAAGACTTTAGTTTTTATTTCTTTGAAAATTAAGAGTTACCCTTGCTATTTCTATCCATCAAGGCAAGGGTGTATAACTTTTTGCTTACAGCAAAACTTATCCTTATAAAAAAAAACTTTTTACCAAATTTTTTTATAAACACCCCCTGATAGGGCTTGACAAAATCTGATTTTAATATATTTTTTATCTATCTCTGATAGAATATTCCCCGGTAGCTCAATCGGCAGAGCGGTGGGCTGTTAACCCATAGGCTGCAGGTTCGAGTCCTGCCCGGGGAGCTTATTTAAAGCTTGTGAGAACCTATCTTTGGATTAATCTAAAAACTTTCACCAGTAGGTTTCTTTAGATGTCTAAAAGATTAATTCTCTAAAAAAATTAACCTAAAGGAGTTTACTTATGGAAGAAATTCAAAAAGAAAAAAATGGTTTCTCTTCAGAAGAGAACTTACAAAAAATTCTTGAAGAATTAGGAACCCCGATTTATCTTTCTGAACTTAGAAGGAAAAACCTAACAGAGCTTTATTATATAGGAGAGCAGTTAAACATAGAAAACATCTATAACTACTACAAAAAATCTGACGTAATCTATAACATCATAAGCACCCTTCTTAATAAAGGGGCAGAAATCATCGTAGAGGGAGTCTTAGAGGTTTTACCAGAAGGTTTTGGTTTTTTGAGGTTTAATGATTACAACTATCTTCCAAGCTCAGAAGACATTTATGTGTCCCCTCCGCAAATCAGAAAGTTCGGACTTAAAACCGGAGATACCATATTCGGTTATATCAGGCAACCTAAGGAAGGAGAAAAATATTTTGCCTTAGCCAAGGTCGAGAAGGTCAACTATCTCTCACCAGAGGTAGTCAGAACTAGAACTCCTTTTGACCACCTAACCCCTATTCATCCTAACCAATGGCTTAAGTTAGAAACCTCTCCTGAAAATCTTTCAACCAGAATTATAGACTTGTTTGTACCTATAGGAAAAGGACAAAGGGGTTTGATTGTTGCCCCTCCAAGGACAGGAAAAACAGTTTTATTACAAAACATCGCAAACGGCATTGTAACCAACTATCCAGACGTACATCTAATCATTCTTCTGATAGATGAAAGACCAGAAGAAGTTACAGAAATGCAAAGGATCGTCCCTAAGGCTGAGATTGTGAGCTCTACCTTTGATGAACCTCCTCAAAAACACACCCAAGTAGCAGAAATCGTAATAGAAAAGGCTAAAAGACTGGTTGAATGCAAGTATGATGTGGTTATCCTCCTTGACAGTCTTACCCGTTTAACCAGAGCTTACAACGTGGTAGTGCCTTCAAGTGGGAAACTTCTTTCAGGAGGTATAGACGCAAACGCCCTTCACAAACCTAAAAGATTTTTTGGCGCTGCAAGAAACATAGAAGAAGGAGGTAGCCTTACCATCATCGCTACCTGCCTGATAGACACCGGAAGCCGTATGGATGAGGTAATCTTTGAAGAGTTTAAAGGAACCGGCAACATGGAGATAGTTTTAGACAGACGTTTGGCTGATAGAAGGATTTGGCCTGCTATAGACATTCATCTTAGTGGTACCAGAAAGGAAGAACTACTTCTACCTCCTGATATTTTACATAAAGTCTGGCTATTAAGAAAGGTGTTATCGCCTCTTTCTTCGGTAGAATGTATGGAGTTTCTTATTGAAAAAATGAAAGACACCTCAAGCAACCAAGACTTTTTAAGCAAGATGAACCAATAAAAAAAGCCTTGACAGGTTACCCTGTCAAGGCCCTAAATGTCTATCAAAGTATTATATTTTAGTGTTCTAAGGCTATAGCCTTTTCTGCAAGTTTTTGCTGCAAGTCAACCAATTCCCACACATCTAAGGTAGGAGCCTCTTTAAACAGTTTAGAACTGTCTTCCAAGTCTAAGGCAAGCTTTAAAACTTCGTCTACACTTTCTAACATGATAACTTCTAAATCTTTTAATATCTTAGGATTTATTTCCTTTAAGTCCTTTTCATTTTCCTTGGGAATAATCACGGTCTTGATGCCACCTCTTATAGCTGCCAGCAATTTTTCTTTAAGCCCACCTATCGGAAGGACCCTACCTCTTAAGGTAATTTCCCCTGTCATAGCTACAGTATTTTTAACAGGCACTTTTAAAAGTGCAGAAACTATAGCAGTCGCGATAGTAATGCCTGCACTTGGCCCATCCTTAGGAATAGCTCCTTCAGGCACATGTACATGTATGTCTACTTTTTTATAAAAATCTAAAGGTAGCCCAAGTTGAAGTGCCCTTGACCTTACATAACTCATCGCTGCTTGAACAGACTCTTGCATCACCTCTCCAAGTTTACCTGTTATCTGGAGATTACCTTTCCCAGGCATGATAACCGCTTCTATCTGAAGCAATGCACCACCGGTTTCAGTCCATGCAAGGCCTGTAGCAATACCTACCTGAGGTTTTTCCTCAGCCATACCATACCGATATTTAGGTACACCTAAAAACTTTTCTATTTTAGAAACCCCTATTTTTATCGGCTTAAATTCATCAGGATTTTTAGCTACATCTTTGGCTATTTTTCTACAAATAGTAGCAATTTCTCTCTCTAAGTTTCTTACTCCGGCCTCTCTGGTATACTTTCTTATAATTTCAAGCAAAGCCTTTTCAGTAATAGGTACCATCTCAGGTTTTAATCCATGGGCATTAATCTGTCTTGGAAGAAGATAATTTTTAGCTATCTCAAGTTTTTCTTCTTCAGTATAACCTGGAAGTTCTATGATCTCCATTCTATCAATAAGTGGGGCAGGAATAGTATAAAGAGAATTAGCCGTAGTGATAAAAAGCACTTTAGAAAGGTCGTAAGGTACCTCTAAGTAATGGTCCTGAAAGGCGAAATTTTGTTCTGGATCTAAAACCTCCAACAAGGCAGCCGCAGGGTCACCTCTGAAGTCCATACCTATTTTATCCACTTCGTCCAAACAGAAGAGAGGATTAATGGTTCCTGCCTTCCTCATCCCTTGGATAATCTTACCAGGTAATGCCCCTACGTAAGTCCTTCTGTGTCCTCTAATCTCAGCTTCATCTCTTACCCCACCAAGAGACAATCTCACAAACCTTCTTCCTATAGCCTCTGCTATAGACTTAGCTAAAGAAGTTTTTCCCACACCTGGAGGTCCTACAAAACAAAGGATAGGACCTTTGATAGATTTAGTAAGTTTTTGTACGGCAAGATGCTCTATAATCCTCTGTTTGGGTTTTTCTAAACCATAGTGGTTTTTGTTAAGTAAGTATTCAACCCTTTCTAAGTCTATATTATCTTTAGTCTTTTCATACCAGGGAAGATTTAACAACCAATCTATATAGTTTCTTACTACGGTAGCCTCAGCAGACATCGGAGACATCATAGAAAGTTTACTGAATTCCTTTTTTACCACTGCAGCTACTTCTTTAGGCAGTTTTTTCTTTTTAATACGCTTTTCCAACTCCGCAAGGTCGCTTCTTCCATCCTCGCGCTCTCCAAGCTCTTTCTGAATAGCTTTCATCTGTTCCTGCAAATAATAATCCCTCTGGGTCTTCTCCATCTGTTTTTTGACCCTTTCCCTAATCCGAGTTTCAGTTTTTATAATCTCTATCTCGCCTCTCAGATAATTAAGTAAAATCTCTAAACGTTTTTTAACGCTTATTGTCTCAAGTAATTTTTGTCTCTGGTCTAACTTAAGGTTTAATATAGCAGCCAAACGGTCTGTAAACTCTGCTATATCTTCTATTTCTAAAAGATTAGATACTGTGTCTAAGTTGAGCTTTTTGTTATAATGTGAATATTCTTCTAAAGATTCTTTACAAAGTTTAAAAAGGGCAACGGTTTCAACGTCATTTTCTAAAATTTCGGTCTTAGGCTCCACCTCAACCACAAAAAAATCTGTATTACTGAGAAACCTGACTATCCTTCCTCGGCTAAGACCTTCTACCAAAATTTTTAAGGTACCATCAGGTAATTTAAGAAGTTGTAAAATACGACAGATAGTCCCAACTTTATAGATGTCTTCTTCGGTAGGATTATCTATTTTTGCCTCTTTTTGGGCAGAAAGGAAAAGTATTTTGTTCTCTGCATAGGCTTTTTCTATAGCTAGGATACTTTTAGCCCTTCCTATAAATAAAGGCACCGCTGTATTCGGAAAAACTACTATCTCCCTTAACGGGAGTAAAGGTAAAGTTTTAAGTTGTGTTTCCATAAGTTTATCTACCCCTCCTTTATCTTTTTTCTATTAAAAATTAAGATGGGTCTTTCCTTTTTCAAGACCACTTCTTCTGTCACCACACATTCTTTTACATCAACTAAGGAGGGGAGTTCATACATTACGTCTACCATTACTTCTTCTATTATAGCCCTGAGACCTCTAGCTCCGGTTTTTCTCTTATAAGCTTCTTCTGCTACCAACCTTAAAGCACCCTCAGTAAACTTAAGTTCAACCCCTTCCATCTCAAAAAGCTTTTGGTATTGTTTAATGATAGAATTTTTAGGCTCTACCAAAATCTTAACCAAATCATCCACAGAAAGCTCGTCCAGTGTTGCCACTACCGGGACCCTACCCACAAACTCAGGTATAAAACCAAACTTAATCAAGTCTTCTGGTTGAACCTGAGAAAGAATTTCTCCCAAAGTTAAATCTTTAACACTCTTTACTTCAGCCCCAAAACCAATAGACCCTTTGCCTATCCTCTTTTTAATGATGTCTTCTAAGCCTACAAAAGCCCCACCACAGATAAAAAGGATATTAGTAGTGTCTATCCTAATATATTCTTGTTGGGGATGTTTCCTACCACCTTTAGGTGGAATGTTAGCTAAGGTACCTTCTAAAATCTTGAGTAAGGCTTGTTGCACCCCTTCTCCAGAAACATCTCGGGTAATAGAAGGTCCTTCGCTTTTTTTAGCAATTTTATCTATTTCGTCTATATAAACAATTCCCTTCTGAGCCAACTCAAGGTCATAGTTGGCTGCTTGCAAAAGATAAAGCAAAATGTTTTCTACATCTTCTCCTACATAACCTGCCTCAGTCAAAGGAGTAGCATCTGCTATTGTAAAAGGGACTCTCAAAAATTTAGCCAAAGTCTGAGCCATAAGGGTTTTCCCTGAACCAGTAGGACCTATCAAAAAGATGTTAGTTTTTTGTATCTCTACATCTTTTAGCTTGCGCTTCAAGTTTTTTTCGTATTCTATCCTTTTATAATGATTATAAACCGCAACTGAAAGAATTTTTTTGGCCCTTTCTTGCCCAACCACATACTGGTCTAAATAAGCCTTGATTTCAGAAGGTTTAGGTAATTCACTTTCCTCTCTAAGGTTTAATCGTTCGTATTCCTCTTCTAAAATTTCGTTACAAAGCTCAACACATTCGTTACAGATATAAGCCGCAGAACCAGCAATAAGCTTAAGCACCTCAGACTGTGGTTTCCCACAAAAGGAACATCTAAGATCTTGGTCTTTTGACCTCATAACCTCACCTACCCTTTTCTTTTAATTAAAATATTGTCTATAACTCCATATTCAAGGGCTTCTTGAGGGGACATGTAAAAATCCCGTTCTGTATCCTGACTTATCTTTTCCTTAGATTGTCCGGTATGATAGGCTAAAATTTCGTTAAGTACTTCTCTTAATCTAAGAATTTCTTTAGCCTGTATCTCTACATCCGTTGCCTGTCCTTGAAAAGCACCTATAGGCTGATGAAGCATAATCCTTGAATGAGCAAGGGCATAACGCTTACCTTTAGCCCCTGCAGCTAAAAGCACAGCAGCCATACTAGCAGCCTGCCCTACACAGATAGTGCAAACATCTGGTTTTATGTATTGCATAGTATCATAAATAGCAAGGCCCGCAGTAACTAATCCGCCAGGAGAGTTTATATAAACCATAATGTCTTTATCAGGATCCTCAGCCTCTAAAAAAAGCAATTGGGCTATTACTAAATTAGCTACTTGTTCATCTATCGCTGTGCCTAAAAATATGATTCTTTCTTTGAGAAGTCGAGAATAAATATCATACGCCCTCTCTCCTCTTCCTGTCTGTTCAACTACTATAGGAACATAATAACTCATTCTTAACTCTCCTTCTCCACCACTTTTGCGTTTTCTATCAAAAAGTTTAACGTCTTTTCTGCAAGCTTTTTAGGTAAAATATTGAAAAAAACGATGTTTCTTGCTTGTTCTACAGGAACCTTTAATCCCTGAGCAATAGACTCTATGGTTTTATCTATTTCTTCCTGTGGGATCTCTATGTTTTCTACCTCTGAAATCTTTTCAAGAAGAAGTTCTTCCTTAGCTTGCCTTTCTGCTATAGGTTGCAACCTCTCCTTTAACTTATCCATAGAAATGTTTAAAGCCTCAAAACTAAACCCATCTCGTTCCAAACCTTCTTTAACCTGTTCTATCAACTGATAAAGCTTTAACTCTACATACCTTGCAGGGACTTTTATATCCACCTTCTCAAGAATTTTTTCTAAAACCTTCTCTTTAACCGCGTTTTCATTTTTTCTCTTTTTCTCCTCTAAAAGTCTCTTTTTTACCGATTCCTTTAAAGCCTCAACCGTTTCAAACCCTATGTTAAGATTTTTTATAAACTCATCGGTAAGGTCTTGTAGTTCTCTTTTATAAATCTCCTTTACTTCTATCTCATATTTTACCTTTTTGCCGGCAAGTAGTGGATTTAAACCTTCTTGAGGATACTCTACCTCTACAGAAAATTTGTCTCCGACCTTTTTCCCAATCAAAGCTTCTTCTACTTCTCTGTTAAACTCTCCGGTACCTACGTCTACAAAAAGAGCCTCTGCCTGATGTCCTGGAATAAGCCCGTTTTCATCATACGCCTCAAAACTGATAACCGCTACATATCTTTCAGCAATAGGCTCCTCATCTTCTATCTTTTTAAGTTGGGAAAAGGAGTATCTTAATTCATCTACCAATCTTTCTACTTCTTCTTCTTTTACTTCGTCTTTCTCTTTTTCTACCTCAATTCCGAGATAATCTTCTTTTTTAAGCTCAAAAACAGGTCTTATCTCAACCAATACAGAATATTTAAATTTCTCTCCTTCTTTAAGTTCTCCAAAGTCTTCTAACTTAGGTCTTAAAAGAGGCTCTAATTTAGCTTCTTTTATGGCTTCATAAAGTGTTTTTTCTATCAACTTATCAATCGTTTTTCCTTCTATCTCTTCCTTAAATAGTTTTTTTACTAAATAATCAGGAACTTTACCTTCTCTAAATCCTTTAACCTTAGCCTTCCTTTTGAGCTCGTTGGTAACTTCCTTTAAGGTTGATTGAACCACATCCTCAGGAACCTCTACTTTTAAAATCTTTTCAACCTCGCTTAAATTCTCTACTTCTACCCTCATCTTTCTACCCCTTTATAAAGAGTTTTATTTTTACCTTAACTTAATTTTTCATTTTTACAAGCTTAAATACTTTGCCTTAACCAAGGCTAAGGCTTCCTCTTTGGTCTGTACTTTTTTTTCTAAAAACAGTAGCTCTGCCTCTTGTAGAATTTCTTTAAACATCGGTCCTGGTTTTAAACCTAAAGCTATCAAGTCCTTACCTGTAATAAACCTTTTCTTTTGAGATATATTTTCCATATCATTTTTAAGTTCCCTTAACTCAAAAAAGAAGGCTTTTAACCTTTCTTCATAATCTGGCTCTTTATCAGGACCTTGACTTGCCAGAGAATCAGCCATAGCCACCACAAAAAGCTCAAGCCAATAAGGCACATCAGCTAAAAGATGTCTTTTAGCCCTAAGCGTAAGCCTACCTACTTCTTTTTCGTTTAGCAAATGAAAGGGCCTCATGTGATTTTTTATCAAAACATAGGTCTTGTTAATAAGGTCTCTTTTTAATCGATATTTTTCAAAACTTTCTTTGAAGATTTCGGCTGAAACCTTTTCATGTCCATAAAAAGTTATTCTTTCTTCGTTCATTCCCAAAGTAAAAGCCTTACCTAAGTCATGGAAAAGACTGGCCAGCTTGACAGAAATAATAAAATCTTCCTTAGTAAAATCTTGAGTTTTTTCTAATCCTATATATCTTTTAGGATCTTTAATGATTTCTTCAGCCCACCTAAGACTTTCCAAAAGATGTCCCCAAACATCTAAATGATGAAATCCCGGTTGTTTTATTCCTTTAGTCTTCTCAAAAAATGGGAAAAGCTCTACTAAAATACCATCTTCATCCATCAGTCTAAAGGTATCATAGGTTTTATCTGAAAGAAGAATATATATAAGTTCTTGCAACACCCTTTCTTTAGCACAAGAAAGGACTAAGTTCTTATGAACTTGAAAGATCCTTTTAGTCTCTTTCTCTATCTCTCCTAATCCTTGAGCAAAAAATCTATAACCTCTAAGTACCCTGAGTGGGTCTTCTATTACGTTTATTTCATCTATAAGCTGAATTTTTCCTTCTAACAGGTGTTGATAACCATAAAAAGGGTCTACTACCTTTAAATTATCAGAAAAAAGAGATCCTACTGGAATAGCCATAGCGTTAAAAGTAAAATCCCTAGCCTTAAGGTCCTCTTCTATGGTCTTACCTCTAAATTCGGTAAAATCTAAACTATTTTCTCCCTTAGCCAATCTGTAGATGCCCAAATCAGGGGCAAGAGGAACTAAATGATAACCGAGAAAATCCTTAGCAAAAAAGACTAAGTCCTCTACCTCCTCCCCAACAGCTAAATCCAGGTCAAAGATCTTTTTACCCAAAAAAAAATCTCTTACTGCTCCTCCGACTATAAAAAAATCTTCTCTATACTGAAATTTTCTCAAAAATGAAATAAGATGCTCCTTATCTTCTGCTGGAAAAGCAAGAAAGTTTAAAAAATCTGCAATTCTTTGTTGACCTAAAATTAAAACATTCATAAAAAAGACCCCCCGAAGGGGGAAAAGAGAAATTTATGGTTAAGCCTGAACTTCTTGTGCTTCCTCAATAGATTTTTCTTCTTGAGTGTTTTCCTCAACCGCTGGCTTTCCTTCTTCAGAGAGTATTCCGTATTGTTTCTTTTTTCTCTCTATAAACTCTGATATCTTTTTAAGTCTTTCGTTTTTCTTTTTCCCAGGCTTAGAAGAAATCTTTTCTTCTACCAGCTCCACCACCACCATCATAGAGGCATCACCTCTTCTTGGACCAACCTTAATAATCCTTGTATAACCCCCTGATCTATCCAAAAATTTTTCTCTTAAGTCTTTAAAAAGTTTTCTTACCACCTCTTTATCGTTAATCAAACCTAAAGCCCTTCTTCTAGAGGCAAGATCTCCTCTTTTAGCTAAAGTTATCATCCGCTCAGCAACCCTTCTTAGCTCTTTAGCCTTAGCTATGGTGGTAACAATCCTACCGTGTTTAAAAAGATCTCTCACCTGATTCCTCACAATAGCCCAATGATGTTCTGTGTCTCTTCCTAATCTTCTGCTAACCTTCCTATGTCTCATCTTCTCCTCTCCTTACTTTCTAATCTTTTGGAGATTTCCATTTAACATCTGTCATCCCAAGTTTTAGGTTAAACCTATTAAGCTTTTCTACTATTTCGTCTAAAGATTTTTTACCAAAACTTCTAAGTTTTAAAAGCTCAGACTCTGTTTTTTGTACCAACTGTCCTACATAGTTTATGTTAGCTGCTTTAAGACAATTATATGCCCTACCAGAAAGGTCAAGTTCCTCTATAGGCAGATTAAGCACATTTTGGGTAGTAATAGCCTCTACAGGAGCAGGCTCTAAACCTATCTTTTCCTCACCCAAAAAGACCATAAACTGCTCTACTAAAATCTTAGCAGACCTTATCAAAGCTTCTTTAGGGTCTATCGTGCCATCAGTATATATCTCTAACACTAAACTATCGTAATCACTACTTTTACCAACACGTGCCTGAGTTACATTAAAATTAACTTTAGTAATAGGAGAAAAAAGACCATCAACCAAAATAACACCTATTTCATTATTTTTATTATACTCAGCAGGCGCATAACCTCTACCTTTTTCCACCTTGATTTCCATAAACAACTTTCCATCTTTGGTTAAAGTAGCTATATGAGCCTCAGGATTTACTATTTCCCCTTTATCTCCAACCTGAATATCTCCAGCCTTAACCTCTCCCTCTCCAACCTTTTCTATCCTAAAATAGAAAGGACCATCTTCTTTTAGCTTAAACCTTACTGTTTTTAGATTAAGAATGATTTCTGTCACATCCTCAACTACTCCAGGTAAACTAGTAAACTCATGGGGAGCACCCTCTAGCTTAACCTCAGTGATAGAATAACCAGGTATAGAAGAAAGAAGAACTCTTCTTAACGCATTACCCAAGGTAATGCCATATCCCCTTTCTAAGGGCTCGATGATAAACTTTCCATAATAAGGAAACTGACTATCCTTATGTACTCTAATTTCTTCAGGCTTAATAAGCTCTATTTCCTTCTTCATCGGTGTTTTACCCTCTTTTATTTTTATATTCTTAACACCTTATAAACTTGAGGTTTACCTGGCGTAAAACTCGATGATATAGCTTTCTTGTATCGGCATAGTAATTTCGTCTCTTGTAGGCAATCCTTTAACCACTCCTTTAAAACCCTCTGTATCTAGCTCAAGCCAAGAAGGAACACCCCTTCTGATAACAGTTTCTAAACTTTCTATAATCTGAGGATTATTTCTGTATTTTTCTTTAAGCTCTATCACATCCCCAGGTTTCACCAAATAAGAGGGAATATCTACATTTTTTCCGTTAACCTTAAAAAATCCATGATTAATATATTGCCTTGCCTGGTTTCTTGAAACCGCAAAACCTAAACGATAAACTACATTGTCCAACCTTCTTTCTAAAAATTGAAGAAGGTTATGACCTGCCTGTCCAGGCATATTGGTTGCCTTTTCATAATACATCCTCATCTGTTTTTCTGAAATTCCATAAATCCTCTTTACCTTCTGCTTTTCTCTCAAACGAACACCATAGTCTGAAAGTTTTACTCTTACTTGCTGAGGACCATGCTGTCCAGGAGGATAACTTCTTCTTTCAAAGGCACATTTATCTGTATAACACCTATCACCTTTCAAAAAAAGCTTCATTCCTTCTCTTCTACAAAGCCTACATCTTGCTCCAGTATATCTAGCCACCTTACCCAACCTCCTTACTTTTCTTTTTTATCTATATTTATACCCTTCTCCTCTTAGGTGGGCGACATCCATCATGAGGTATTGGAGTTACATCCTTTATAAGGGTTACCCTAAGACCAGAACCTTGCAAAGCCCTTAAAGCTGCTTCTCTACCTGGCCCAGGACCTTTCACATAAACCCAAACCTCTTTTAAACCATAAGGTTGAGCCTTTTTTAAAGCTGCTTGCATGGCTAATTGAGCGGCAAAAGGCGTCCCTTTTCTAGTACCTTTAAACCCCTCAGTTCCACCACTAGCCCAAGAAAGAACATTGCCTTGTTTGTCTGTAATGGTAATGATGGTATTGTTAAAGGTAGAGTGTATATGAATTATCCCCTCGGCTACAGACTTTTTAATTTTCTTCTTTTTAGGTTTAGCCACCGTCTATCCCTCCTTATTTCTTCTTTCTTAATGAACCGGGTCTGGGACCCTTTCTTGTCCTAGCATTTGACCTTGTCTTTTGGCCTCTTACAGGAAGACCCATCTTATGTCTCAATCCCCGATAACAACCTATAGACATAAGCCTCTGAATGTTTTGCCTAACTTCTTTCCTCAAATCACCTTCTACCACATATTCCTTTTCAATGATCTGTCTTAAACGATTAATCTCTTCCTCCGTAAGGTCCCTTACTTTTCTAAACCAGTCTATCCCCGCCTTGGTACAAGCCTTTTGAGCTAAAGTCCTTCCCACGCCATAAATATAAGTAAGTGCAACCTCTACAGGTTTGTTTTCTGGAATGTCAACTCCAGCGATTTTGGGCATAATCCTTCCTCCTAACCTTGCCTTTGTTTGTGCTTAGGTATCTCACAAATTATCCTTACCACACCTTTTCTCTTTATAATCTTACATTTTCTACATCTTTTTTTTACCGAAGGACTAACCTTCATAAACTTTAACCTCCTTTATAATCTTTTAAACTACCTCTATAAACGATCCTACCTCTTGTCAAATCATAAGGAGACAACTCTACCACCACAGTATCCCCTGGTAAAATCCTTATATAATGCATCCTCATTTTTCCCGAAATATGTGCCAAAATTTTGTTACCTGTCTCAAGCTCAACCCTAAACATAGCATTAGGAAGAGGCTCTATAACCTTTCCTTCTAAAAGGATTACGTCATCTTTTGCCATAACTACACCTTTGATAAAATTTCTGGCCCATTAGGGGTTATTGCTACAGAATGTTCAAAATGAGCTGCTAAACTTCTGTCCTTAGTTACAGCAGTCCATCCATCTAATAAAATCTCTACCCTATAATCTCCAGCAGATACCATAGGCTCTATCGCTAAAACCATCCCTACCTCTATCTTAGGTCCTCTTCCTGGCCTCCCCCAGTTAGGAACCTCTGGTGGCTCATGCAAACTCCTGCCTACCCCATGTCCAACAAATTCCCTTATCACATTAAAGCCATACTTTTCCACATGGGATTGAATTGCAAAAGATATGTCTCCTATTTTATTACCAAAATGAGCTTTTTCAATACCCTTATAAAGGGCTTCTTCAGTAACCCTCATCAACCTTTCTGCCTTTTCAGAAACCTTTCCCACACCCACCGTCAACGCCGCATCACCTACATAACCTTCATAAATTACCCCAAAATCAAAACTAACAATATCACCCTCTTTTAAAATCTTATCTTTCTTTGGCATTCCATGCACTATTTCTTCGTTTATAGACACACAAAGGGCATAAGGATAACCTCTATACCCTTTAAAAGCTGGCTTAACACCTCTTTTTTCGCAAAGAATTAAAGCTAACTCCTCAAACTCCCAAGTACTAACCCCAGGCCTTACTTCTTCTTTAAGTCTAAAAAGAACCTCCATAACTATAGCATTAGCCTTACGTAAAAGCTCTATCTCAGCCTGGGTCTTAAGTATTGCTCGTTTTTTAAAATAAGAATTATACAATTTTACTTCTTTTCTAAAATATTAATAATTTGCTGAGTTATTTCTTCTATACTCTTACTTCCATCAATCTCAGCCAAAATGCCCTTTTTCTTATAATATTCGATAAGAGGAGCAGTAGATTCATGGTAAACTTTCAACCTATTCCTTACTGTGTCCTCATTATCATCGGCCCTTTGATAAAGCTCTCCCCCGCAAGCATCGCATTTACCCTCTACCTTAGGAGGTTTAAATTTTATATGATACATCATACCACAATTTTTACAAGTTCTCCTTCCAGTAAGTCTTAATACTAATTCTTCATCAGGTACTATCAAAGCTAATGCTACCTCAAGCTTTCTACCCATTTCTTCTAACATCTTATCTAAAGCCTCTGCCTGAGCTACCGTTCTTGGAAAACCATCTAAAATAAAACCCTTTTGAGCATCAGGTTGGCTAAGACGTTCTTTAACCATCCCAAGAATAACTTCGTCAGGCACAAGCTGTCCTTTTTCCATATATTCCTTAGCTTTCAAGCCTAACTCTGTTCCCTTTGCTACATGTTCTCTCAACATATCTCCCGTAGAAATCTGAGGGATACCGTACTTTTCTACCAAAATTTTAGCTTGAGTTCCCTTACCTGCTCCCGGTGGTCCTAAAAACACTATATTCATAACCCCACCCCCTATTTAATTTTTAGTTTGCTTTGTTTGATAAAACTTTCATACTGTCTTGAGATAAGATGAGCCTCTATCTGTCCCATGATATCTAAAGCTACACCAACTACGATAAGTAAAGAAGTGCCTCCAAAATAAAAAGGTAAATTAAGTTTAGTGATAAAAAAACTTGGAATAACACAAATAAAGGCTACATAAAGAGCTCCTATAAAGGTAATTCTTGAAAGCACCCGGTCTAAAAATTCCTCTGTAGCCTTTCCTGGTCTTATCCCCGGAATAAAACCTCCCCATTTTTTAAGGTTATCAGCTACCTCCTTGGGGTTAAAAACCACAGCAGTATAAAAATAGCAGAAAAAAATGATTAAACCAGCAAAAATAGCTTCATAAATTAAAGCTCCAGGTCTCAAAAAATCGCTCACTGTTTTGAAAGCTGCCACAGGAATAAAGCTTGCCAACGTAGCAGGAAACATCAAAATAGCTGAGGCAAAAATAGGAGGTATAACTCCTGCAGTGTTTATTTTTAAAGGTAAATAACTCGTCTGCCCACCTACTACCTGTCTACCTACCTGCCTTCTTGCATAATGGATCGGAATCCTTCTTTGAGAAATCTCCATAAAACAAGTAAAAGCTAAAATACCTATCAATAACAATAAAATTAAAAATAAATAAAAAATAGAAAACTCACCTGTCTGAACAAATTTTATCGTCCTCGAAATGGCAGGAAAAATACCGGCTACAATACCAGAAAAAATGATCATAGAAATCCCGTTTCCGATTCCATGCTCAGTCATCTGTTCGCCTAACCAAACTAAAAACATCGTTCCTGCAGTCAAACTAATAGTAGTCACTATCCTAAAAGTCCAACCTGGATCAGAAACTATAGGCTCTCCATTAGGAGCTGTCATCCTTTCAAGACCGATGGCTATCCCAAACCCCTGTATTAAACAGATAAGCACTGTCAAATAACGAGTATAGTAGGCTATTTTTCTCTTACCTTCAGGCCCTTCTTTATAAAGCTCCTTTATAGTAGGATAAACAACTGTCATAAGCTGCAAGATGATAGAAGCACTAATATAAGGCATAACCCCAAGGGCACAGATAGAAAACCTTCGTAAAGCTCCACCAGAAAAAATATCCATAAACCCAAAAATCGTCCCACTTGCTTGTTGAAAGAGACTTAGAAAAGCCTCTCCATTAATCCCAGGAGTAGGTATATGGATAGAAAATCTGTAAAAGGCAAGCCCTAAAAAAAGATAAAAAAGGCGCCTTTTTAATTCTGGAATATTAGCCAAACTTAAAAGATTTTCTCTTCCGTTCACTATTGATTAACTCCAGACCTTAAACCTTAACTATCTCTACCTTACCGCCTGCTTTTTCAATCTTTTCTTTAGCAGCTTTAGAGACCGCATGCACTTTAACCACTAAAGGCTTATCTATTTCCCCATCCCCCAAAAGTTTAACCAACTTGTTTTTTCCCTTAACCAAGCCTTTTAACTGTAAGCTTTCTAAGTCTACTAAATCGTTAGACTCAAATCTTTCTGCCAAATCCTTAATGTTCACCAATTCGTATTCTTTTTTAAAGATATTGGTAAAACCTCTCTTAGGTACCCTCCTGATGATGGTGGTCTGACCACCCTCAAACCAAGGAGCGATATCTAAGCCTCTACGGGCTTTTTGTCCCTTATGCCCTTTACAAGAGGTTTTTCCATGACCAGAACCATGACCTCTACCAACTCTTTTATCTTTATGCTTTGAACCAGCAAAAGGTTTTAACTCGTCTAAAGTTATAAACTTACTCATTGACTTCCTCCACCTTTACTAAATGACTTACCTTATTTATCATACCCCTTATCATAGGGTTGTCTTCTCTTATTACTATCTGACCGATCTTTTTTAAACCCAACCCTTTTAAATTTTCTCTTTGATTAGGCGTTCTTCCGTACTTACTTCTAACTAATGTAATCTTAAGCTTTTTCATACCCTCATCTCCCTCTTTAGGTCTTCAAAGGTTTTTCCTCTTTTTTTTGCCACATAATCAAGGCTTTGAAGCTGTGAAAGGGCTCTAAAGGTAGCCTTGACTAAGTTATGAGGATTACTACTTCCAATACATTTGGTAACCACATCGGTAATACCTACTGCATCCATAATAGCACGCACTGTACCACCTGCAATAACTCCTGTACCAGGCTTAGCAGGTTTTAAAAGAATGGTACTTGCCCCAAATTTGGTTACGATAGAATGGGGTATCGTTCCTCCTATTATAGGAACATTTATTAAACTTTTTTTAGCCTTTTCTATAGCCTTCCTGATAGCATCAGGTACTTCAGGAGCCTTTCCTAAACCATAACCAACCCTACCCTTTCCGTCTCCAACTATAACCAAGGCAGAAAATCTAAGTTTTTTTCCACCTTTAGTTACCTTAGTAACACGGCTTATCTGTATAATCTTTTCTACAAATTCTTCAGTGCCTCTAACCAAAGCCTCCCCTCCTTTTAAAATTGTAAGCCTGCAGCTCTGGCTGCATCAGCAAGGGCTTTAATTCTACCATGATATTTAAATCCACCTCTATCAAAAACCACCTTAGTGATTCCCTTCTCTAAGGCCTTCTTAGCTATAAGCTCTCCTACTGCCTTAGCTACTTCTGTTTTTCCCCCTTGAGATTTTAGCTCAGCAAGCTTCTCTCTTATTTCAGGAGAAAGAGAAGAAGCAGCCACCAAGGTATGCCCTGTTACATCATCTATAATCTGGGCATAAATATGTTTCAAACTTTTATATACACTAAGCCTTGGTCTTTCAGGAGTACCAAAAACTTTTTTTCTTACCCTCTTCTTTCTTTTTAACCTTGCTTCAACTTTTTTTTCTCTCTTTCTCAACTCTGCCATGGATTACCTCTCTCTAAGGGTTTTACTTTTTACTACCTTTACCAGATTTACCAGCCTTTCTGTAAATAACTTCATCAGCATACCTAATACCTTTTCCTTTATATGGCTCTGGCGGTCTCAACCTTCTAATATTAGCAGCCACCTGTCCCAACAACTCTTTGTCTATACCTTCTAAAGTTAAACGAACCTGTACCTCTCCAGTTCCTCTTTCTGCTTTAGCAGTAATCCCTTTTGGAAGCTTAAAATTTATCGGATGAGAATACCCCAAACTAAAAATTATCTCTTCTCCCTTCACTTCAGCCTTATAACCTAACCCCACGATATCTAAGACCTTTTGAAAGCCTTGAGTAACCCCTATAACCATATTGTTTATCAAAGCTCTAGCTAAACCTTGAAAAGCCTTAGCTTTATTTTTAAGCTTTTTCCTTACTTCATCTTGCTGAACCACTATAGTATCACCTTCCATCAGCACTTTAACCAGAGGAGGTAATTTCTTTTCAAGCTTTCCCTTAGGACCTTCAACTATCATAATACCATCTTCTTTCAAAGAAATTTTGACACCGTTAGGCACTTTTATTGGTTTTCTTCCTACACGAGAAACTTCTCCCATAACCAATCACCCCTTTACCAAATTTCACAAATAACTTCACCACCTACTTTACGGCGTTTTGCCTCATGGTCAGTCATAATACCTTGAGAAGTTGAAACTATAGCAATCCCAAGCCCATCTAATACTTTGCTTAAATCCTTATACCTTCTATATATCCTTCTTCCTGGTTTACTTACCCTTTTTATTCCAGAAATAACCGGCCTTTTGAATTCATCATATTTCAAAACTATTTCTATCTTACCCTGAGGTTTTTCATCATGATAGATAAAATCCTCTATATAACCCTCTTCCTTAAGGATCTTTAAAATGGCAAGCTTTATCTTAGAAGAGGGGACTACCACCCTTTTATGCCTGTTCTGTAGAGCATTCTTTATTCTGGTTAGCATGTCTGCTATAGGGTCTGTCATCATAACTATTTCCTCCTTACCAACTAGCTTTCCTAACCCCAGGGATTTTAGCCTCTGAAGCTAATTTTCTAAAACACATCCTACAGAGTCCAAACCTTCTTATGTAAGCCCGAGCACGACCACAAACAGAACATCTATTCCTGTGGCGTACCTGAAACTTAGGCTTTCTTTTTGCCTTTTCTCTTTGAGCTTTTCTTGGCATATAAAACTACCCCCTAAATGGCATTCCTAATTCTTTTAATAACGCATAAGCCTCTTCATCGTTTTTAGCAGTGGTAACGATGGTTATGCTTAAACCCTTTATTTTATCTACCTTGCTACTGTCTATCTCGGGAAAGATAGTATGGTCGGTGATCCCAAAAGTATAGTTTCCTCTCCCGTCAAAACCCGACTTAGAAAGACCCTTAAAATCCTTCGTTCTAGGCAGGGCAATATTTATAACCCTAGTAAGAAAATCATACATTCTCTGTCCTCTCAAGGTTACCATGACCCCAATAGGCATTCCTTTTCTCAACTTGAAACCTGCGATAGACTTTCTAGCCTTACAAACCTTAGGTTTTTGACCAGTAAGTTGAGCTAACTCAACCAAAGCCTGGTCTATAATCTTAGGATTGGCTACTGCCTCGTTTAAACCCATATTAACACTTATCTTTTCTAATTTGGGTATTTGGTTTATGTTTTTATACCCAAACCTTTCTTTTAACTTGGGTACCACTTCATTTTTGTAATAATCTTTTAACCAGCTCATGTCCTACTCCTTCACCTCGATAATTTCTCCGCATTTTTTGCAAAACCTAACCTTGGTTCCGTCTTCTAAAAACTTCCTACCTATCTTTACCCCTTTTTTGCATTTAGGACAATAAACCATCAGGTTAGAAATATGTATAGGTGCTGGTTTTTCTACTATACCTCCGCTGCTGTAAGGGGTAGGCTTCATATGTCTTTTAACTATGTTAACTCCTTCAACTACAGCCCTTCCCTTACGAGGAAAAACTTTTAAAACCTTACCTATCTTACCCTTATCTTTACCTGCAATGACTACTACCATATCATTTTTTCTTACATGAAGCTTCACTTCATGAGGTTTTAGTGCTTTCTTATTAACCCCGCGCTTTATCATGGTTAAACTCCTTTTTATATAACTTCAGGGGCTAAAGAGATGATTTTCATAAAACCTCTAGCCCTAAGCTCTCTTGCTACAGGTCCAAAAATACGAGTTCCAACTGGTTCTTTATATTGATTGATCAAAACCGCTGCGTTTTCATCAAACCTTATATGAGTCCCATCTGGCCTTGAAACTTCTTTTTTCGTCCTAACAATCACAGCTTTAACCACATCACCTTCTTTTACTTTAGAATTAGGTATAGCCTCCTTGACTGAAGCCACTATTATGTCTCCCACACTTCCATATTTCCTATGAGACCCACCTAAAACCCTTATACACATTATCTTCTTAGCACCAGAATTATCAGCCACGTTTAAATAGGTCTGTTGCTGAATCATCCTTACTCACCCCCTTCCAAATCCTCTTTAACCTCTAAAACTTTAGCCTTCTCTATAATTTCTCTTACTCTCCATCTTTTCCTACGAGAAAGGGGCCTTGTCTCCTCGATCAAAACCTTATCACCTATCTTACACTCGTTATTCTCATCATGAGCCATATATTTTTTTCTTCTTTTAATATACTTGCCATAAAGAGGATGTTTTACCAAAGTCTCTACCATAACTACCACGGTCTTATCCATCTTATCACTAACCACCGTTCCTATAAATTTCTTTTTTCCACTCATAACCATCCCCACCTTATCGTATGTTAAGTTCTTTTTCTCTAATAACCGTCAAAACTTTAGCAATATCCCTTTTAACCTGCCTAATCCTCATAGGGTTTTCTAATCTATGAATGGTTTTCTGAAATCTAAGGTTAAAAAGCTCTTCTCTTAAGTTAGCCAACTTTTCTTTTAACTCAGGGATAGACAGCTCCCTCAACTCATGAGCCTTCATTAAAACTCCTCCCTACTAACTATTTTACATTTAAAAGGCATCTTACTAGCAGCCATTTTTAACGCTTCTTTAGCTACCTCCTCAGGAACACCTGCAATCTCATAAATAACCTTCCCTGGCTTAACCACAGCGACCCACTCTTCAACCGCCCCTTTACCTTTACCCATACGGGTCTCTGCAGGTTTTTTAGTAATCGGTTTATCTGGAAAAACCCTTATCCAAACCTTGGATCCCTTTTTAGCTACCCTAACGATAGCTACACGTCCTGCTTCTATTTGCCGGGCAGTTAACCAACCACCTTCAAGCACTTTCAACCCATATTCGCCAAACTCTACCGTATGACCACTAGTAGCCTTTCCTCTAACTCTCCCTTTTTGTTGCTTTCTATATTTCGTTTTTTTAGGTTGAAGCAGCATCTCTTCTCACCCCTATATTTTTTTTTAAATAACTAACCTTTCTTGTCCTTCTCTTTCAGGTAAAACCTCTCCCTTAAAAATCCAAACCTTTACTCCTATACTCCCATATTTGGTTACTGCTGTAGCAAAACCATAGTCTATATCAGCCCTTAAAGTAGAAAGAGGAACCCTTCCAACCCTATACCATTCACTTCTAGCTATTTCAGCACCACCAAGCCTTCCAGAGCATTGAACCTTAATTCCTTGCGCACCAAAACGCATAACCAAAGAAACAGCTCTTTTCATCGCCCTTCTGAAAGAAACCCTTCTCTCTATTTGATTAGCAATGTTTTCTGCCACCAACTGTGCTTCAAGCTCAGGCCTTCTAACTTCATTAACTAAAACCTCAAACTCCCTATCCTTAATCAGCTTTCCTAATTCACTTTTTATCTTTTCTATCTCAGCACCTTTCTTTCCTATCACAATCCCAGGACGCGCAGAATAAATGATTACCCTTGCTTTATTAGCCGCCCTTTCTATCTCTATCTTAGCTATACCTGCATGAAAATATTTTTCTTTTAAAAATTTCCTTATCAAATAGTCTTCATATAGATACTTAGGAAACTCTGAAGGTTTTGCTACCCAACGAGAATCCCATGTCCTAGTAATACCAATTCTCAATCCAATAGGATTAACTTTCTGCCCCAAGGCTTACCTCCTCTTTTTACTTTTTTCTTCCTTTTCTTCTACTACCACGGTGATGTGGCTCATCCTTTTTAAAATCCTACTTGCCCTTCCCCATGCCCTTGGCCAAATTCTTTTAAGCCTAGGACCTTCATTTACGTAAGCCTCTACTACATAAAGATTATCCACATCCATACCGTAGTTGTTTTCTGCATTAGCTATAGCACTTTCTAAAACCTTTTTTACTATCCTCGCGGCTTTTTTAGGAGTAAAATTTAAAATATTTAAAGCTTCATCTATTTTTTTACCTCTAATTAAATCTACTACTAATCTTGCTTTGTAGGGAGAAATCAATACATATTTCGCTGTAGCCCGAGCCTTCATATCCTATCTCCTTTTTATTTCTTCTTTACTCCTTTTACTTTACCTTTATCTGCAGGATGTCCTTTATATGTCCTAGTAGGCGCAAACTCTCCCAGCTTGTGCCCTACCATATTTTCTGTAACATAAACCGGAATAAACTTATGCCCATTATGGACGGCAAAGGTTAAACCTACCATTTCAGGAACGATGGTCGACCTTCTGCTCCAAGTCTTTATCGGTTTTTTATCGCCTGTTTCCCTTGCTACCAAAACCTTCTTTAACAAATGGTCATCCACAAAAGGACCTTTTTTCTTAGACCTTGGCATCTAGTACACCTCCTAACTAATTAGCCCTTTCTTCTTCTAAGTATAAGTTTGTCAGAAGCTTTTTTCTTACGGGTCTTACGACCTTTACACAACCAACCCCACGGAGAACAAGGATGTCTCCCACCATGAGACCTTCCTTCTCCACCCCCAAGGGGATGGTCTACTGGGTTCATAGCAATACCACGTACATGAGGCCTTCTTCCAAGCCATCTAGACCTTCCAGCCTTACCTAACATTACATTTTCCCATTCCAAATTACCAACCTGACCGATGGTAGCCTTACAATTACCATGCACTTTTCTTATCTCACCAGAGGGTAACCTTAAAATAACATAATCTCCTTCTTTACCAAGTACTTGAGCAAAAGCCCCAGCACTTCTAGCTAATTGCCCACCCTTTTTAGGCCTAAGCTCTATATTATGTACCATCGTACCTACAGGGATGTTTTTCAAAGGTAAAGCATTTCCAACCCTTATTTCCACACTCTCCCCAGACATCACCACATCACCTACTTTAAGCCCTACAGGAGCAATGATGTATCTTTTTTCTCCGTCTGCATACTGTAATAAAGCAATATTAGCTGATCTGTTAGGGTCATACTCTAAAGCTACCACTTTAGCAGGGACATTATCCTTATCTCTCTTAAAATCTATTATACGATAAAGTCTTTTATGCCCTCCCCCTCTAAACCTTACAGTAACCCTTCCATAATTATTTCTACCACCAGATTTCTTTAAAGGTTCGACCAAAGACTTTTCAGGTTCTTTTTTAGAAAGTTCAGGGTTAATCAAATAGGTCTGAAATCTTCTTCCTGGTGAGGTAGGTTTACACTTCTTTATAGGCATCTTTTTTCACCCCTTATATGGTTTCAAAAAATTCTATCGTCTGCCCAGGCTGAAGCCTTACTATAGCCTTCTTTCTTAAGGAAGTTTTTCCAGGATTTCTATATCCTCCCTTGGGCTTTCCCTTTACCCTTATCGTTTGTACGTCTAACACCTTTACATCAAACAACTTTTCTACTGCCTGCTTTATTTCTATTTTGTTGGCTGCCGGATCAACCCAAAACGAAACCTGATTATTCCTCTCTTTTAAAAGCATAGATTTTTCAGTAATTATAGGAGCTAAAATGATTTTTCTTGGGTCCTTCATTTTTTATCTCCTTAAACGTTCCTCTATTTTATTTAAGGCTTCCTTAGATACTATTAAATTTTCGTGATTTAAAATATCATAAACGTTTAATCCTTCAACTGCCAACACCTTAACCTTAGGAAGATTAGAAGCACTTTTTTCTAAAATTAAGTTTCTCTCAGGAACTACGATAAGCGCCTCATTTACCCCAAGCCCTTCTAAATATGACTTAAGCATCTTGGTTTTAGGATGCTCGCTTAATGGAAAAGATTCTGCCACAAACAGTTTATTAGCTAAAGCCCTAGAAGAAAGGGCCATCTTTAAACCTAATCTTCTAACCTTTTTGTTTAGCTTAAACTCATAACTTCTTGGCTTAGGACCGTGAACTATACCTCCACCAACCCATTGCGGAGCCCTGATAGAACCTTGACGAGCTCTTCCTGTATGCTTTTGAGGCCAAGGCTTTCTTCCTCCACCTCTAACCTCAGCCCTTGTTTTAGTGCAGGCTGTTCCGGCTCTCCATCTGGCCATTTGCCATCTCACTATCTCATGTAAAAGACCTTCTTTAGGATAAACACCATAAATATCAAGAGGCAGCTCCAACTCTCCTACTACCTTGGCATTAGCATCGATTACTTTAGCTTTTATAGCCTCCATCTTCTAACTCCCCTTTATTTAAAATAAACCATTACATATCCATTATTCCATCCAGGGACAGCTCCTTTTACCAAAAGAAGGTTTTTTACTGGGTCCATATCCACTACTGTAAGGTTTTTTATCGTGACTCTCTCAGTTCCATAATGACCTGCCATTTTTAGACCTTTAATTATCCTTCCTGGAAACGTATTAGCACCACTTGAACCTCTCTTACGGTGGACCTTCTTAGCACCATGACTCATAGGTTGACGCTGAAAATTCCACCTCTTAATCGTTCCGGTAAAACCTCTTCCCTTAGTAATACCAACTACATCTACCTTTATACCCTTTTCTAAACCTAAATCAGCCAAGGTTAATACCTGTCCAGGAGCAAAATCTTGAGGGTTTTCAACCTTAAATTCTTTTAAAAAATAAAAGCCTGTATCTAACCCTGCTTTTAAAAAATGCCCTATCATCGGAAAAGTACATTTGTTTAATTTTTTAGGGTCAAAACCTAATTGAACGGCATTATAACCGTCTTTATCTACTGTTTTAACCTGAACTACCGCACAAGGCCCCACCTGTAATACCGTTACAGGTACTACATTACCATCGGCATCAAAAATTCTAGTCATTCCTAATTTTTTACCTATCAAACCCTCAACCTTCATGGCTAACACTCCTCTTACACCTTTATTTCAACTTCCACACCAGCAGGCAACTCTAACTGCATAAGAGCATCGATGGTTTGCTGTGTAGGTTCCAAAATCTCTATCAGCCTTTTATGAACCCTCATCTCAAACTGTTCTCTTGAATTTTTATCGATGTGTGGAGACCTTAACACAGTCCATCTGCTTATCTTAGTAGGCAAAGGTATAGGACCTACCACCTTAGCCCCAGTTTCTTTAGCTGTAGAAACTATGTTAGCCACAGACCTGTCTAAAACTCTGTAATCAAAACTTTTTAATTTTATTCTTATCTTCTGTGTGGGTATCATCTTCTAAACCTCACACTCCCTTATTCTATTATTTTAGTTACTACACCAGCACCAACAGTCCTTCCACCTTCTCTAATCGCAAACCTCAACCCCTCTTCCAACGCCACAGGCTTGATCAACTCAACCTCTAACTCCACATTGTCTCCAGGTATCACCATCTCCACACCCTCAGGTAACTTCACCACCCCAGTCACATCAGTCGTCCTAAAATAAAACTGAGGCCTATACCCGTTAAAAAACGGCGTATGCCTACCACCCTCCTCCTTCTTCAAAACATATACCTCTGCCTTAAACTTCGTATGAGGCTTTATACTCCCAGGCTTCGCCAATACCTGACCCCTCTCTACCTCATCCTTGCCTATCCCCCTCAACAATACACCTACATTGTCCCCAGGTAACGCCTCATCCAATATCTTCCTAAACATCTCAATACTAGTCGCCACCGTCTTCACCGTAGGCCTAAGCCCCACTATCTCTATCTCCTCCCCAGGCTTAAGCACCCCCCTCTCTACCTTGCCTGTAACAACCGTACCCCTACCAGATATACTAAACACATCCTCTACAGGCATCAAAAACGGCTTCTCCACATCCCTCACAGGCTCAGGTATATAATCATCCATCGCCTTTATCAACTCCCATATCCTACCACACCACTCACACTCCTCCTTACCACATCCACACTCAAGCGCCTTCAACGCACTCCCCCTCACCACAGGTACCTCATCCCCAGGAAATCCATACTTGCTAAGTAACTCCCTAACCTCTAACTCCACCAAATCCAATAACTCCGCATCATCTACCATGTCAACCTTGTTCATAAACACCACTATCGCAGGAACGTTAACCTGCCTCGCAAGCAACACATGCTCCCTCGTCTGAGGCATAGGTCCATCCGTTGCCGCAACCACCAAAATAGATCCATCCATCTGCGCTGCCCCAGTTATCATGTTCTTAATATAGTCAGCATGCCCAGGACAATCTATATGCGCATAATGCCTCTTGTCACTCTCATACTCAACATGCGCAAGCTGAATCGTAATACCTCTCGCCTTCTCCTCAGGAGCCTTGTCTATACTATCAAACGGTATCCACTGCGCATAACCCTTCGTAGACAAAACCTTGGTTATAGCACTGGTCAACGTAGTCTTCCCATGGTCTATATGCCCAATCGTACCCACGTTTAAATGAGGCTTCTTCCTCTCAAACTTCTGCTTAGCCATCTCACCTTCCTCCTATCCTAAAAATTTTAACTTCCTTTGGCTTTCTTAATAATCTGTTCTGCTAAATGGGCTGGAACCTTCTCATAATGAGAAAATTGCATAATAAAGGTCCCTCTACCCTGAGTTAAAGACCTTAAGGTAGTAGCATAACCAAACATTTCTCCTAAAGGGACAAAAGCATTTATAATGCGTGCATTCCCTCTAAGGTCCATACCCTCTACCCTTCCTCTACGAGAAGAAATATCCCCCAACACCTCTCCCAAATATTCTTCCGGCACTACTATCTCAACCTTCATGATAGGTTCAAGCAATACAGGATTTGCTTTTTTACAAGCATCCTTAAAAGCCATAGAGCCTGCTATAGCAAAAGCAAGGTCTGAAGAGTCTACCTCGTGATAACTTCCATCAATCAACCTTACTTTAACGTCTATCACCGGATAACCTGCTAAAACACCTTCATTAGTAGCTTCTCTAACACCCTTTTCCACAGAGGGAATAAACTCTTTAGGTATAACGCCACCTACTATTTCAGACACAAATTCAATTCCCTTTCCAGGATTTGGCTCAACAATAAGCTTTACGTGCCCGTACTGCCCTCTACCTCCGGTTTGCCTTATATATTTACCCTCTGCCTCAGAAGAAGTAGTAATGGTCTCTTTATAGGCTACCTCCGGCCTTCCAACATTAACTCCCACCTTAAACTCTCTTATCAATCTGTCTACAATAATCTCTAAATGTAGTTCTCCCATACCCCAAATAAGGGTCTGACCCGTTTCGTGGTTCACCGTTACTCTAAAAGATGGGTCTTCTATTGCCAATTTCTGAAGGGCTATAGAAAGTTTTTCTTGGTCAGCCTTGGTCTTAGGTTCAACAGCTACCGAAATAACTGGTTCAGGAATTTCTAATTTTTCGAGCTCTATAGGATGAGCCTCATCACACAAAGTATCTCCTGTGGTGGTAACTCTTAACCCAATAGCTGCAACAATATCTCCGGCAAAAGCACCTGATATTTCTTCTCTCTGATTAGCATGCATTCTTACCAAACGACCTATCCTTTCTTTTTTTCTCTTAGTAGAATTATAAACAGGCATACCGCTATCAAGCCTTCCCGAATAAATTCTGATAAAAGTAAGAGTACCTATATAAGGGTCTGTCATAATCTTAAACGCTAATGCAGAAAGAGGTGCATCAGGGTCTGTAGGCCTATCTTCTACCTCACCAGTATCTGGATTAACCCCTTTAACAGCAGGAATGTCTATAGGTGCAGGCAAATAGTCTATAATTGCATCAAGCAAAGGTTGAATACCTTTATTTTTAAAAGCTGAACCACACAAAACCGGAACTGCCTTAAAATTTATCGTAGCCTCTCTTACAGCCTTTTTAATCTCCTCAGGACTTATCTCCTTACCCTCTAAATATTTTTCCATGATCTCATCGTTTATATCAGCCAAAGCCTCGAGCATCTTAATCCTGTATTCTTCAGCCTTATCCTTTAAAGACGCAGGTATTTCTTCATAATGATATTTTGCTCCCAAGGTTTCTTCTTCCCAAACAATAGCCTTCATATCTATAAGGTCTACCACACCTACAAAATTTTCTTCAGCACCGATAGGTATTTGTAAAGGCAAAGGATTTGCACCCAATTTTTGCTTAATCTGATCAACCACATTTTCAAAATTGGCCCCAAGCCTGTCCATTTTATTTATAAACGCTATACGAGGCACTTTATACTTGTTAGCCTGCCTCCAAACCGTCTCAGATTGAGGCTGGACTCCACCTACCGCACAAAAAATAACCACCGCACCATCAAGCACTCTCAAACTTCTTTCAACCTCAATGGTAAAATCCACATGACCTGGAGTGTCTATTATGTTTATCCTATGACCTCTCCAAAAAGTGGTGGTACAAGCAGAAGTAATCGTAATACCCCTTTCTTGCTCTTGGACCATAAAGTCCATCGTAGCGGTTCCTTCATGAACCTCACCTATTTTATAAGTCTTACCAGTATAGTAAAGCACCCTTTCAGTAGTAGTAGTTTTCCCTGCGTCTATATGGGCCACAAAACCAATGTTTCTGGTTGTTTTTAATATCTTTAACTCTTCAGGCGTCATCCTCTCTCACCCTATCTTTAATTTTTCTAAAAAAATAAAAAAACAATCAAACTAACAAAAAGTAGCAAAAAAAACAGAAAGAAAAACCTATTACCAACGATAATGAGCAAAAACTCTGTTAGACTCAGCCATACGATGGGTATCGTCTCTTTTCTTTATAGCCGCGCCTCTTTCGTTATAAGCATCCCAAAGTTCGTTAGCCAGCCTCTCAACCATAGTTCTTTCGCTACGAGCACGGGCAGCGTTGATCGTCCATTTAATAGCCAATGAAATCTGTCGCTCTGGCCTAACCTCAACAGGAACCTGATAGTTAGCACCTCCCACCCTACGACTACGGGTTTCAATAAGAGGCTTAACATTATCTATAGCCTTTTCAAAAATCTTTAAAGGATCTTCTCCACCAGATTTTTCTCTCAACCTCTCCAAAGCCTCATAAAAAATCTTCCTGGCCACATTTTTCTTTCCGTCTTTCATCAAGTTATTTATAAACTTAGCCACTAGCACACTTCCATACTTAGGGTCTGGAGGGGTCTCTCTTTTAGGCACTGGTCCTTTGCGTGGCATACCAAATCTCCTCTCTCACTTTATTTAGGTCTGGGGGTTCCATATTTAGAACGAGATTTTTTCCTGTTTTGAACCCCAGCGGCGTCTAAAGCACCTCTAATAATTTTATATCTAACACCAGGCAAGTCCCTAACACGTCCACCTCTAACCAGAACCACAGAGTGCTCTTGCAGATTATGCCCTATACCTGGAATATAAGCAGTCACTTCAACTCCGTTAGTCAAACGAACCCTTGCCACCTTTCTTAAAGCTGAATTCGGCTTTTTAGGGGTAACGGTATAAACCCTCACACATACCCCTCTTTTTTGAGGGCAACCCTGCAAAGCAGGAGACTTAGACCTTTTAACCTTCTTTTCTCTGCCTAACCTAACTAATTGATTGATTGTAGGCATATCCTCCCTCTACACACAAATTAAGTTTAAAGCAACAAGCCCTTTATATAATACCTTTTTTCTTTCTTGTCAAGAGGTAAAAAACAAAACCTAAAAACCACACTTAATAAGTGGCAATTAAATATTATACCATCTTTTAAAAATTTGTTAAGGCCTTTTGAAAAAAGTTAAAGATATTTTAATATTATTTTTATGAATTTTGATTATACACCTCTTGCTGAAAAAATAAAGCCTCAGACTTGGGAAGAATTTGTAGGGCAACCTCACTTAGTAGGTGAAAGGGGGATATTAAAAACCTTAGTTTCTACAGGAAAACCTTTTTCTTTTATTCTGTGGGGTCCTCCTGGGGTAGGCAAAACTTCTTTGGCTTTTCTTGTGGGGAAAACCCTGAAAGCAGAGTTTGTCGTGGTAAGTGCGGTAGACACCTCTATCAAGGATTTAAAAGACATAGTAGCTAAAGCTAAACAACTGAAATCTTTAAACAAGCCTACTCTACTTTTTATAGATGAAATCCATCGGTTTAACAAAACCCAACAATCCTTTCTTTTACCTTATTTAGAAAAGGGAGACCTGTTTTTAATAGGAGCCACTACCGAAAACCCTTCGTTTGAGTTAATACCCCCTCTTCTTTCCCGAGTAAAAATCTTTATCTTAAATCCCTTATCTAAAGAAGAAATCCTTTTAATCTTAAAAAGGGCGTTAGAAAAAGGGTTTTTAGGGATTGAGGAACAAGGGATTACCATAGAAGATGATGTGTTAGCAAAGATCGCGGAGGTAAGCGGTGGAGACGCAAGGGCAGGATTAAATCTTTTAGAACTTTCTGTAGAATTAATTAAAGCCTCTGGTAAAAAAGTTCTGTCTTTAAAAGATTTAACCGATGGCCTTCTTTTTAAACCTATAAAATATGACAAAACCGGAGAAGAACATTACAATTTAATTTCTGCTTTTCATAAAAGCATGCGTGGAAGCGACCCTGATGCTACTATCTATTGGCTTACAAGGATGCTCAAATCTGGGGAAGACCCCCTTTATATAGCAAGAAGAATCATAATCTGTGCGGCTGAGGATGTAGGACCTGCCGACCCTATGGCTTTGGTCATTGCGGTGGCTGCAAAGGAGGCTTTTGAATTTTTAGGACAGCCTGAAGGTGAGTTAGCTTTAGCAGAAGCAGCTATTTATGTAGCTTGTGCACCTAAAAGCAACTCGGTCTATCAGGCCCTCAAAAAGAGTTATGAAGAAATAGAAAGGTCTAAAGACCTTCCTGTGCCTTTATATTTAAGAAACCCTGTTACCAATCTACTAAAAAAACTTGGGTATGGAAAAGACTATAAGTATGCCCACGATTTTGAATCAGGGTTTGTCTTTCAATTCTATTTACCTGAAGCCATCAAAAACAAACAGTTTTATTTCCCTTCAGGTCGCGGTGTAGAGAAAAAAATAAAAGATCGATTAAAATCTCTTTGGAAAGGCTTAAAACAATACCCTGAATAACCCGGCTAATTCTGCGAAAAAATGTACCATACTGTTTTTTGATAGGGATCTACAAAGTTCTTTTTTAATCTACCTTGAGGAAGTTTTTCTTCAGAAAGAATGTTATATCCCTGGTTTAAAAGGGTTAAAAGTTCTTCTTCTTTGGTTAAAACCTTAATAGGAGAAGGACCATAAAAAATGATAATCGGGTTTTCCTTTTGCCAAAACGCTAAAGGACCTTGGATAATTTCTTCTTTAATGATTCTTAGTTGGTAAGATAACTCAAATGAGGTTTTAAAGGTTATCACCCCAAGAACTACAACGTTTAATCCCACAAGGACGATAAAAACCTTTCTTAAAATCGAAAAAATACCTAAGTTGTTAAAGATAATCTTAGAAAAAAACAAAGCCCAAAAAGGATAGACCCATAGAAGGTACTTATTAAACTTTTTTCCGGTAAGGCTTAGACAAAAAACCGGGATTAAAGAAATTGTCAACAAAAATAAAAGTTCTTTATCTTTCTTAAGTTTATCCCAAACAGCAAAAAACCTTTCTTTTAAATAAACTTTATTTTTCCAAAAAAGGTAAAAAAGAAAAACGAAACAAAACCAAAAATTCAGTAAAAAATGCTTCCAATAGTAATACCATGGGTCTTTTCCTTGAGAAACCAAGCGGGTCTTAATGTCAGTTCCCAAAAATTCTTGAAAAAACTCCTTTCCAAACATCAAATATCCGTAAGCATACCAACCCAAGCACAAGGTTATTGAAATTAACCAACCTAAAGGGTCTAAAAAGAGTCTTAAAACCTTCTTTTCTTTAGTTAAAAGCCCATAAACTAAAAGTCCTGGAATATAGAACAGGTTTAAAGGACCTCTAGTTAAAAAACCTGCAGTTAAAAAAACAAAGAAAAGGTGTTGATAAATCCTTTTAGGGGCTACAAACAAATAAAGATAAGAAAAATAAAACATCAAAAAAGAAAAAAGCACAAATAAAGGTTCTAAGTCTATCCTATTAATAAAAGAAAAAAACCGAAAGTTAGCTAACAAAGCAAGTATAGCCCAAAAGATTGCTTCCCAGTTCTTTTGATAAAACTTCACAATAAAAAAAAACAACAGAGCATAACAAAAAATAGAAAAGGCTCTTAAAGCAAAAACCAACATTTCTGGGGTTGAAGAAAAAGGTTTGCTCCAAACAGAAGCCAACCAAGTATAAAGAGGAGGCTTGGTAAAGTAAGGCTCTCCGTTATAGGTTTGAAAAAACTTAAAATCCCTTATGTTTTCTTTTACCAAAATAGCCCTTCTTAACTCTTGGTAAGATGTTGGCGGCTGAAAAAAAGAAAGCACTAAAAAACTTAAAATAGCTAAGCCTAATACTACAAAAACTTGAGTTTTAACGTTCATAATACCTTTACAAGAAAATTTTTAGGTATATTTTAGTATAGGTTTAAACATTTTAAAGAGAGGCTAAAGATGAAACTTAAGTTAGCTATAGTTGGGTGTGGAAAAGCTGCAGAAAGGCACTTAAAAATCTATCAAGCTTTACAGGATGAAGTAGAGGTAGTAGGGGTTTCTGACGTAGTACCAGAAAGGGCTAAAAAATTTGCAGAAATCCTTTGTGCTAAACCATATACAGATTATCAAGAAATGCTTACTAAAGAAGAAGTAGAGGTGGTAGACCTTTGTCTTCCTTCTGGCATGCATGCTGAAGTAGGTGAAGTTATCCTTCAAAAGTTTAAAAAACACCTTTTGGTAGAAAAACCTCTTGCTCTTACTTTAAAAGAAGCAGAAAATTTGGTAAACCTTGCTCAAAAAAACCAGCTTAAACTGGTTACTATTTTTCAAAACCGGGCTAATCTTCCGGTACAAAAACTGAAAGAGGTCTTATCAAAAAACCTTTTAGGATCCCCTATCTTAATTTCAGCTAAATTTTACTGGAGTAGAGACCAGAGATATTACGATTCTGCCGGATGGCGAGGCACCTGGGCTTTTGACGGAGGGGCTTTAGCTCAACAAGGATGCCATTTTGTAGACATGCTTTATTACTTAGGCGGACCTATAGAAAGCGTGTTTGCTAGAATGGGAACCTATTTGGTAAACATAGAGGCAGAAGACCTTTTGGTTGGAATTTTAAAGTTTAAAAGCGGGGCGTTAGGTACGATAGAGGCGACAACCTGTTCTCGTCCAAAAGATTTAAAGGCTGAATTAGTGGTGTTGGCAGAAAAAGGTTCGGCTGTGCTTGGCGGTTTTGCGATGAACAGATTAGACCATTTAGCCATAGAAGGGGTTGAAAAAATAGAAGAATTTGTCTCAGGGTTTGAAAAAAACCCAGATCATCCTTTAGGTTTTTCTCATTTTACCTACTTAAAGTCAGCCATAAAGTATTTTAAAACCTCTGAAAAAGACCCTTGGTTAGTGGTAGGAGAAGAAGCTATTCCTTCTTTAGAGGCTATCATAGGCCTTTACGAATCGGCAGAAACAAGAAAAGAAATAAAGTTTCCTTTTGAACCTGTAGCCTGCAAATTAGGTAAAAGATAAAAAACAAAAGGAGTCAACTATCAGAAAATAGGAATTAAACATGAGAGACCTCCAGAACAGGGAACTTAGAAAAAGCAGGATTAAAGAAAGTTTTTTTTCTACAAATTGCATAGATAACTCTTATAAGTTTGTTTACAACTGCTATCATAGCTTTCTTATAACTGCCAAAGTTTTTCTTCTTACGTATAAAATAGGATCTGAAGTAAAAATTCCATTTTACTACACCTACCGCCATCTGGAAAAGAACATTTCTGAGAAAGCTCGACCCTTGCTTAGATATGCTCATCTTAGCTTTATACTTACCAGATTGTTTTGTTACTGGGTCTGTGCCCGCAAACTTTATGAGCTTTTTGGCATTAGAAAATCTTTTTACGTCTCTGATTTCAGCCAAAAAGAGACTTGCAAGTTTAGAGGAAATACCTTTTATAGAGGAAATGAGCTTAATTTGTTCTTGCTGGTCTTCATCCATTTTCTCTACAAGCATCTCTTCAAGCTTTTTTATTCTTGGCTCAAGGAAAAAGAGTTTTTCGATGTAGATGATAAGAGTTTGAGAGAGATAAGGATTGTCAACCCCGATAGAGTTTTTAGCAAGGTTTATGACTTCATCGGGAGAAAAGGAAGGGGTTTTACCTTTAGGAACAGAGGATTTAATAATTTCGGAAATTTCATTTGGTTTAGCTTTTTTAAGGGTTTTAGCAGAGGGGAATTTAAGGAGTATGTTAAGGAAGGAGTGGGAGTAAATATTAAAGTGCTTTTCAGCTTCTGGGAAAAGAACAGTGAGGGCGTATTTGATTTGAGTTTTAGCTTCAGCAAGTTCATGTTTAAGTTTTTGGATAAGACGAGAAGCACTACGGAGTTCAGAGTTTTCAGGATAGGATTTAAGGAATTCAGGGTTATTAAGAGCGAAGAGTGCAAGGATTTTGGCATCTTTTGTGTCGTATTTAGAGGGGTTGTTAGCGGAGATAAATTCAAAGAATCTGTGGACGATTTTAGGGTTAAGGATGAAGGTTTGGATATCTTTTTCAACGAGGAAGCAGTAAAGGGGGATGTGGAACCTACCAGAGGATTCCATAACAACGATAGGGTCAGAGAGGGTTTTGAGAAGGTTAAAGAAATCAGAGAAGCCTTGAAGAGACATAGAGAGTTTGCCGGAGGAGAGGGTTTTAGCTTCATGGTTAAGGATGCAGAAGTGGAAGTTATCTTTAGAAATGTCAACACCGATGTAATGGGTCATGATGCTACCTCCTTTTTAAGATTTTTGTCCCTCACACCATCCTCCCGAGTAGCTGGGGCTTTGGTAGCCCAACCAACTTATCGGGTGTTGAGGGACAGAGGGACATACTCCTTAAGAGGCTCAAAGGCCTACCAAAAATGGAGTCCCTGTCCCTCTCTAACTTATAAGCTTTTGTTTTATTATACAAAACAAAATGTGTTAAACAAACCTTAACATAAAAATTGCAGGAGATTTAAAATGAAAAAAATACCTCTTTTAGACTTAAAAAGGTCCTGGGAAGAGATAAAACAAGAAGTATATCAAGGATGGGAAGAAGTTTTTAGCTCTATGCGGATTTTAAACGGAAAATATCTACAAGAATTTGAGAAAAACTGGGCTGAATATTTAGGGGTTAAACATGCCTTTGGATGTAGTTGTGGGAGTACCGCTTTACTTATGGCTCTCATAGCCTGTGGGATAGGTAAAGGAGATGAGGTTTTACTTCAAGCCAATGCTTTTATTGCAGATTTAGAGGCTATCCATTTAGCAGGAGCAATCCCTGTTTTATTAGAGGTAGACCCAAACACCTTTGGTCCCGATTTAGAGGACATGTATAAAAAACTAAGTCCTAAGACCAAAGCTTTGATATTAGTCCATATGTACGGCCATCCTGTTGAGATGGATGAAATCTTAGAGTTTTGTAAAAAATATGGAATTATCCTTATAGAAGATGGTTCTCATGCCCACGGAGCCACCTATAAAGGCAAAAAGGTAGGTACCTTTGGAAAGGTTGGCTGTTTTAGCTGTGGACCGGTTAAAAACCTTAACTGTATAGGAGATGGAGGGGTTATAGTTACTAATGATGATGAGTTAGCTTTTAAGCTTAAATTTCTAAGAGTACACGGGCAGGTAGAAAAAAACCATTCTCATTTTTTTGGGTTTAATTCAAGGCTTGATGAACTTCAGGCAGTAATCCTTAATGCAAGGTTAAAAACCTTAGACCAAAAAAACGAAAAAAGAAGAGAAATAGCTAAAAAATACCACGAAGGGCTTTCTGACCTAAAAAACTTAACCCTACCTCCCCTTGACCCAGAATACAAGCAAAGTGTTTATCATAGATATGTAATTAGAACCCCTTTCAGAGATGAACTGGTTACCTTTTTAAAAGAACGAGGAATAGAAACAGGATATTATTATCCTATACCCTTACATTTACAAAAGAGCTATCAAACCTTCTATCCAACCCCTTTAAACCTTCCTGTAGCAGAAAAGCTGGCTAAAGAATCTGTAGCCATTCCCATGTATCCTGAGCTTACCGAAGAGGAGATAACTTATATCATCAACTGTATAAGGGATTTCTATCAGAATAAAGGATAGGTTTTATGAAAATTTCTCTTATAATACCAGTTCATAACGAAGAAGGAAACGTTCCCATCGTTTATAAAGAAGCTAAGGCAGTGCTTGAAGATTTAAAGGCTAAAGGATATCAATACGAAATCATCTTTATTAACGACGGAAGCACTGATAAAACTTTAGAGATACTTAAAGAACTAAAGCAAAAAGACCCGCTCTTAAGAATTTTAAACATGGACCGCAATCGCGGAGAAGCTGCAGGCCTTACTGCAGGTTTCCAAAAAGCTACGGGTAATATAATCGTTTCTATGGACGGAGACGGACAAAACGACCCCAAATACATAAAAGATCTAATAGCCAAGTTAGAAAAAGGATATAAAGTTGCCACTGGATTTAGGTTGAAAAGAAAGGAAAACTTCTGGTTAAGGGTTCTTCCTTCTCGAATAGCTAATTGGTTAATCAGTCTTTTTACAGGTCTTAAAGTAAGAGATAACGGTTGTTCTTTGAAAGCCTATCTATCCCCTATACCCAAAAAATATCAAATCCCTCACGGTTTTCACCGATTTTTACCAGCCCTTTTTGGAGTGAAAAATCACGAAGTTTGTGAGGTTCCGATCGTTGACCGACCAAGGATGTACGGTAAATCCCATTATAACCTTAAACGCACTTTTGAGGTAATAAGAGAATTGTTTACCATTCCTTTTGTGCTTAGAAATTCGTATTTTTACGAAAAATTTTTTAAACTTAATTTCTGGGGTTCTATCTTACTTACAGGATTGTTTTTAGTTTTAGCCTTAAGTTTTTCTCCTAAATTCTGGATATTAGAGGGTTTA
This sequence comes from Thermodesulfobacterium sp. TA1, assembly GCF_008630935.1. NCBI lineage: Bacteria > Pseudomonadati > Thermodesulfobacteriota > Thermodesulfobacteria > Thermodesulfobacteriales > Thermodesulfobacteriaceae > Thermodesulfobacterium > Thermodesulfobacterium sp. TA1. Next base: position 263,271 of record NZ_CP043908.1, on the reverse strand, counting down.
AGTATAGGTTATGGTGGTATTTCTTATTTAATCTGGAAAAATCTTGCCCGATTTAACAGGGCTCAAAAAGAAGGGGTTTTTCAAGTAGAAGAAATTTAAAAACCTGGTAAAATTTATCTATCTATTGAAAAAATTTAGGGGGTATAGAGAAATGTCCTTTTTAAAAACGGTTGACCCAGAAATTTGGGATTTAATACAAAAAGAAAGGGACAGACAGGAATATCAGTTAGAGATGATAGCTTCAGAAAACATGGCTCATGAAGCTATCATGGAGGCAGAGGGTTCTTATTTGATGAATAAGTATGCTGAAGGTTATCCAGAGGCAAGGTATTATGGTGGATGTACTTATGTAGACGAGGTTGAAAAACTTGCTATAGAAAGGGTAAAAATGCTTTTTGGGGCTGAACATGCTAACGTGCAACCTCATTCTGGAACCCAGGCAAACATGGCGGTGTATTTTGCGGTTTTAAACCCTGGAGATACCATCCTTTCGATGAATCTTTCTCACGGAGGGCATCTTTCTCACGGAGCCTCAGTAAATTTTTCAGGTAAGCTTTATAAAATAGTTCACTATGGGGTATCAAGAGAAACAGAAACCATCGATTATGAAGAAGTAAGAAGGTTAGCCTTTGAACATAAACCTAAAATCATCGTAGCAGGGGCTAGTGCCTATCCTCGGACGATAGACTTTGAAGCCTTTCATCAGATAGCTAAGGAGGTAGGAGCTTTTTTGATGGTAGACATGGCCCATATAGCTGGATTAGTAGCAGCAGGAATTCATCCTTCTCCTCTTCCTTATGCAGATTTTGTAACCTCAACCACTCATAAAACCTTAAGGGGGCCAAGAGGAGGTTTTATCCTCTGTAAAGAAAAGTTTGCTAAGATTATCGACAAAACCGTTTTTCCTGGAATCCAAGGCGGTCCTCATATGAACGTGATAGCCGCCAAGGCTGTTTGTTTTCAACAGGCTTTAGAACCTGAGTTTAAAACCTATCAACAGCAGGTGGTAAAAAACGCTAAAACTATAGCTGAAGTGTTTAAAGCAGAAGGTTTTAGGATTGTCTCTGGTGGAACAGACAATCATTTAGTTTTGGTAGATGTTTCAGTAAACGGCCTTACCGGGGCTGAGGCTGAAAAACTTTTAGAAGAGGCAGGTATTACGGTTAACAAAAACGCCATTCCCTTTGACCCACGTCCTCCAAGAGTTACCAGTGGGATTAGAATAGGAACCCCCGCTATTACTACTAGAGGTTTAAAAGAAAAAGAAGTAGAAGAGGTAGCTCAATACATGTGCGCTGTTTTGAAAAAACCAGATAAAGAAAGTCTACGTAAAGAAATTAGGCAAAAGGTAAAAGAAATTTGCGAAAGGTTCCCTTTTTATAAGAGGTAGCTTTTTATGGAACGCCCAAGTTGGCACGAATATTTTATGCTTATAGCTAAGATAGTGGCCTTAAGGTCTGGATGTAATTCAAGGCCTACAGGAGCGGTTATCGTTAAAGATAAAAGGATTTTAGCCACTGGATATAACGGGCCGATGCCAGGGGCTTGGCATTGCACAGATAAAGGGCCTACTTATTGTTTTAGGAGAGAAAAAGGAATCCCAGATATAGATAAGTATAATTTTTGTAGGGCTACCCATGCAGAGGCTAACGCTATAGCTCAAGCAGCAAGGTTTGGCATTTCAGTAGAAGGAGCCAGTCTTTACTGTACCTTGGCTCCTTGCTATGTTTGTCTTAAGCTGATCGCCTCTGCCGGGATCAAAGAGGTATACTATGAATATGATTACGAAAGCAGAGATTTTGAAAGAGACCTTTTTTGGAAAGAAGCCATCAAAGAGGCAGGGATAAAAGTTTTTAAACAAATCGTTGTCTCTGGAGAAACCTTAAAATCCCTTTCAGATATTCTTCCTTATCCTACCTCTCAAAGAAGACTTCCCCCTACAGAATAAACCTCTACTCTTTTCGTTTATTTTCTGTTGAATTTTTCTTTAAAAGACATTATTTTTTGTATTAAAAACAGGAAATGGAGGAAAGCCTTTATGGCTAAGGATTATTATGAAATCCTTGGAGTACCAAGGAATGCTACTCAGGAAGAAATCAAGAAGGCATATCGCAAGCTTGCGATGAAATATCATCCAGATAGAAACAAAGGCAACAAAGAGGCTGAAGAAAAGTTTAAAGAAATAAACGAAGCCTATGCAGTCTTATCAGACCCAGAAAAAAGGAAACTCTATGACCTCTATGGCTCAACAGAATTTCAGAGAAGGTATACCCAGGAAGACATCTTTAAAGATTTCGATTTTGAAAATATTTTTAAAGATATAGGAATTGACTTAGGTGGCTTTTTTAAAAAGGGTAAAAGAAGTGGTAGAAGCAGGACTTTTATTTTTGATTTAGGAGACATTTTTAGTAACCTTTTTGGAACCCACTTTGAAGAAGAATTTAGTCCTTTTGGAGAAGTTTATGAAACCATCCAGGTAGACCTCCCCCTTACTACTGAAGAAATCATAAAAGGTGGAGAAAAAGAGGTCATCATTCCTGGAACATACGAAACTATAAAAATAAAAATTCCTCAGAACATAAAGGACGGGCAAATTCTTAGGGTAAAAAAGAAATCCGGAAAAACCACTAAGGAGTATTTATTTACTGTAAGGATTATACCTTCTTCAGGATATAAGGTTGAGGAAAGTAATCTTATCATAGAAAAGGAACTTCCTCTTACCAGCCTTCTTTTAGGTGATGAAATCGAAATACAAATACCTGACGGTAAAAGAGTAAAGACCAAAGTTCCTCCTTTGACTAAACCAGGGGCTAAACTGAGGCTTAGAGGATTAGGATTACCAATAAGTGGAGAAAAAAGAGGTGACCTTTATGTAGTTTTACTTCCCAAAATTCCTGAAAAACTTACAGAAGAGCAGAAAAATTTAATAGAAAAGTTAAAAGCTTTAGGCCTTTAATCCTTATTTTTGTTGACAAACCCTTTAAAAGTTTTAAAATTTGAATAAAATAAAAAAATCTTCTTATAAACATTCCTTTAAAAGGGGTTTTCTTATGGTCAAAGATATAATGGAAAAAGCTCTTCCTACGGAAACTAAAGGAGTAAGGGTGCTTTTTGGAGAATTTGTTAATACAGATTATCTTTATTCTTATTTAGGAACTATTATATATGCTGAATCAGGGATGCAAAACATTTTCATCTTGGAAAATAAATTTTGGGGAAAAATGCTTTTTATTAACAACAACCTTCAGTTTACCACAAGAGATGAATTTATTTACCACGAAGCCTTAGTACATATACCTGTCCAATCGACCCCTGAAGGAAGCGTTAAAAAGGTTTTAATCTGCGGCGGAGGAGACTATGGAGCAGCAAGAGAACTTTTAAAATACCCTAATATAGAAGAAGTAGTTATCGTAGACATAGACCCTAAAATCCCTAAATTGGTAGAAGAATATTTTCCTGAACTTTTACCTGAAGACCCAAAAGACCCAAGGCTTAAGCTGATAATTGAAGACGCCTTTGTAATGGTTCAAAGGTATTTAGAGGAGGGCAAAACCTTTGATTTTGTTATCATAGATTCTACGGACCCTGATATAAGCGATAAAGGGGTAACTCAAGAACTTTCTCATGCGCTTTTTGGGGTAAAGTTTCATCAGATGCTTAACAAGCTTTGTCCTCAAGGAGTAATAGTCCAACAGTGTGGAACCCCCTTTACGATGAAAAACATTCTTACCGAAACCTATAAAACTTTTAAACAGGTCTATCCTGAAAAAGAAATATTCTGCTATAAAGCTAACATCCCATCTTTTGGTAGTGATAACGCTTTTATGCTGAGATGTTCTTATCCTAATCCAGAAAATCCAAAATGGAAAGAATTACCTAATGTTTACTACTATTCTCATGAAATACATCGTTCAGCTTTTGGTCTTCCTAAATTTTGGAGGGAGGCTTTATCGGTATGAAGGTCTTAGGGGTGTTAGGTTCACCTCACAAAACAGGAGGGTCAGCTCAACTCTTGTTAGCTGCTTTAAAAGGGGCAGAAAGAGAAGGAGCTAAAACAGAGTTGGTAAGCGTTTATGATGGGGAGGTAAAACCTTGCATAGGTTGTATCCATGATGAGGAGCCTCAATGTAAGTTTCCCTGTATTTTTGAGGACTATGGCAAAATCATCTTAGAAAAAATCTACGAAGCAGACGGGATTATTTTTTCTACCCCGATTTATTGGTTTGCTCCTTCTGGCCAGTTAAAAAACCTGATAGACCGTATGACTTCTCTTGAAAACATGGTAGCCTATGGAGAGCCAAGCTATCTTGAAGGAAAGGTAGTAGGAGCGATTTCCGTTGGAGCAGATGAAGGAGGAGCCTGGGTTGGTGGGTACATCATTACTACTATGACCTCTATGGGAGCTATAGTACCACCTTGGGGTATTGCTTACTCTCATAAAGCTGAAAAAGCAATCTACGATAATAAAGCCTTGATGGATGCGATAAACATCGGTATCTTAACCGCACGAATGATAGCCAGACTAAAAGGAATACCAGCAGACCTAACTTTTGTTTATGACATAGACTTACTTGAAACCATCAGAAAAGAGGTTATCCTAAAATTAGGCCTTATAACTCCAGGCAGAGAAGACTATGGGAAAAGAATCGTTAAAAAAAGCGGTATTTGAAGCTATTTTATCGAGAAGAAGTATAAGAAGATATTTAGAAGAAAAACCTGATAAGCAGTTGGTTTATCGGTTGTTAGAGGCTGGTATTTGGGCTCCCTCTGGGTTAAATAACCAACCTTGGAGGTTTGTGATCGTTTGGTCTGACGAAATCAAACAAAAATTGGCAGAACTTACCAGATATCAAGAAATCGTTAAAAGAGCACCGGTTTTAATAGGTGTTTTCTTAGATAGAGAGAAAATGTACCATCAAATAAAGGACCATCAATCAGCAGGGGCTTGTATACAAAACATCTTACTTGCAGCCCATGCCTCAGGACTTGGAGCTTGCTGGTTAGGTGAAATCTTAAAAAACGAAGAAAAAGTTAAAGAAGTGCTTTCTTTACCTAAGGATAAGTATGAGTTGTCTGCCTTTATTGCTCTTGGTTATCCTAATGACCAGAGTCAAAGAACTTCAAGACATCCGTTGGAAAGTTTTATACTTAAAGAACTTTAAAGAAGGGGGATTTTATGAAAAAAAGTTTTTCTTGGATTTTAGGTTTAGGGCTCCTTTTAGGAGGTTGTAGCAATGGGTTAGGAGGCTCGGTTAGTTGTCCCAAAGTAGAAGAGTTTCAAAAAAAGCTTGATACCCTTCAACCAGGGATCCAGATAGAAAAGATAGAAAAATCCCCTGTTCAAGGGCTATGCAAGGTAATAATTAAACTTTCGGAGTTTAACAAGGCTGTTTTCTATACCGACAATAAAGGCAATTACATCATCACCGGAAACATCATAGATATAGCCCAAAAAAAAGACATAGTGAGGGAAGAAATGGAAAAGATTAACAAAAGGGTTCTTGATAAAAACACCTTATCGGAGATAGAAAAACTTACAGATTTTACCTATGGCAATTCCCCTAATGTAGTTTATTTTATCACCGACCCTGATTGCCCTGTGTGTAAACGTGCTGAACCTATGTTGGAAAATCTAGTTAAAGAAGGAAAAATCACCGTGAAAACCATCCTTTTACCTTTAGAATCTCTCCATTCAGAGGCAAAAAACAAGTCTATTGCTCTTATCTGCGATAAAAAAGGCTTTCAAGAACTTATGCAAGGGTATAAAGGATCTAACCTTTGTGCTTCAGGAAAAGAAAAGATAGAAAAAAACATCGATTTTATGTTTAATAAGCTTGGAATAACCGGAACACCTACGTTTATTTTTCCTGATGGAGAAGTAGTAGTAGGGTTGATAGGTCCAGATTTTATACTTAACAAGTTTAAACTAAAATAATCATGCTTACCGTCCAAGAAAAAATTTATTGCCTAAAATTAGCAAGAAAGACTTTAGAAAACTATTTTGAAGGAATTCATGAGCTGATAGAACCTCCAGAAGGGTACCCCGCTCTTAGACAAAAGAGTGGGGCTTTTGTTACCTTGCTTAAGGACAGGCATCTTAGGGGCTGTATAGGAATTATAGAACCTTGGTATCCTCTTTATCAAGTGATTCAAGAAATGGCTATTTCTGCAGCTTTTAAAGACCCAAGGTTTCCTCCTTTGTCTAAAGACGAGCTTCCTTTAGTAGAAATAGAAATTTCTGTGCTTTCCCCTTTAAAAAAAGGGACGATAGAAGAGATAGAGGTGGGTAAACACGGAATATATTTGGTTAAAGATTTTCATCGTGGAGTTCTACTTCCTCAAGTGCCTGTAGAGTATGGCTGGGATAAAAAAACCTTTTTAGAGCATGTTTGCCTTAAAGCAGGTCTTAAGCCGGATTGTTATAAAGATAAGGACGTTGAGTTCTATCTTTTTACTGCTGAAGTCTTTAGAGAAAGTGAATTTTTAAAATAGCCTTTTAAATAGAAACAACTTATCACCCTTTGTAAATTAATTCACTTAAAAATAGTTTCTAAAAAGGGGTTTATTCTAAAGGTTTTATCACTTCTTAATTTTGACAAGGTTGATTTAAAAATCAGAAACGTTTAAATATCTAAACAATTTATTGAAAAGACATAAGGGAGAAATATAATTAAAAATCTATTTTTAGAATTTTCAGGATATGAGCCTATGGATGTTGCTTTTTTAATCTTTGTGTTTACCTATCTTCTTATGGCTATAGGGCAACCCCCTTTGTTTAGGATTGACCGCACAGGTGCAGCCATCATCGGTGCTTCCTGCATGGTAATTTTTGATGTTTTATCGGTTTACGAGGCTTATGAAGCCATAGACTATAAGACCATCTTAATCCTTTTCGGTATGATGATTTTAATCGCTAATTTAAGATTATCAGGCTTTTTTAACCTTATCCTCAAATTTTTAGTCCAAAGGATACAAAGTCCTTTAGTTCTTCTTTATCTTATTGTCTTTGTTTCTGGGATTTTATCTGCCTTTTTTATAAACGATACGGTTTGTTTAATCTTTACCCCTTTTATCTTAGATTTAACCAGAAGGATAAAACTAAACCCTAAACCCTATCTTTTAGCCCTTTGTATGTCAGCTAACATTGGCAGTGTGGCTACCATCACAGGTAATCCGCAGAACATCATTATCGGAGCTACTTCAAAAATACCTTATAGCACTTTTTTTATCAAACTATTTCCGGTAGCCTTAACAGGACTTCTTATTTGTGCCCTTTTACTACACTGGTTTTATAGAAAAGATTTAAACTTTCCCTTAAATAAAATCCCGGAAATAAGATATAGATATAATAAGCCGTTGGTAATAAAATCTTCTTTGATAGCTATACTAACGATGGTTCTTTTCTTTTTAAATGCCCCGATGGAAATAGTTTCTATTGGTATGGGTTCGTTCTTACTTATTACCAGAAGGATAAAGCCTGAAAAGGTATATAACTTTATAGATTTTAGGCTTTTAATCCTTTTTATAGGACTTTTTATCGTGATAAAAGGATTCGAAAAGTCGGTACTTTTTAATGAACTTATAGATCGATTTCGTCTATTGGTCACCACACCTTTATCATTGGTGTTTTCTTGTGTTTTATTATCAAACATCGTAAGCAATGTTCCGGCAGTGTTGATTTTTAAACCTCTTATTACTAATTGGTTTAACACAGAAAAGGCTTGGCTTTATCTGGCGATGGCTTCTACCTTTGCAGGAAACTTAACCATCCTTGGTTCTATTGCCAATATTATTGTTATAGAAGGAGCTTCTTCTAAGGTAAAAATTGGGTTTTTAGAATATCTAAAAATTGGACTTCCTTTAACTGTGTTATCTATTTTGGCAGGATTAATAATTTTAAATTTATTTTAGTTTTTTCTCTTGCTTAAAAACAAAATCTATTTAATATTAATATTTAGTATGGACTGGGGAAAAAAGTGGGAAAGGCTTGAAGAGGCAAGAAAGGTTTTAAACTTACCTAAAAGGACCACCAGAAAAGAGATTAAAGAAGCTTATCATAGATTGGCAAAAAAACACCATCCTGATTTAGGCGGAGACGATGCAACGATAAAAAAAATCAACGAAGCTTACGCCTTGCTGATGGAGTATTGTGATAATTACTTGATAAATTTGGAACCTAATGATAATATAACTAATCCGGAGGATTGGTGGTTGAACCATTTTGGAGATGACCCTATCTGGGGTAAAAGGAGGTAAAAGAATGTTAATAGTTCAAAAATATGGCGGAACTTCAGTAGCTAATTTAGAAAGAATTAGAAAGGTAGCAGAACGGGTGATTAAGTATAAGAACGAAGGACACGACTTAGTTGTAGTGGTTTCAGCGATGGCAGGAGAAACAGACAGGTTGATTAATTTGGCCAAAGAAATTACTCCTAATCCTCCTTTAAGAGAATTAGACCTTTTAGTTTCCACAGGAGAACAAGTTACTTCTGCCCTTTTAGCCATAACCCTTCAAAGCATGGGCTATGATGCGGTGGCTTTTTTAGGATATCAAATACCTATCTATACTACTAATCTTTTTACTAAAGCTAAAATAAAAGACATTAAAGTAGACAAAATAAAAAAAGAGCTTAACCAAGGGAAAATAGTAGTGGTAGCAGGTTTTCAAGGGGTTACAGAAGACGGGGACATTACCACCCTTGGAAGGGGTGGTTCTGACACTACGGCGGTAGCTTTAGCAGCTGCTCTTAAAGCTGACCTCTGTGAAATTTATACCGATGTTGAAGGGGTATACACCGCTGACCCGAGGATCGTAAGCAACGCACGAAAGCTTAAAAAGATTTCTTATGAAGAGATGCTTGAAATGGCAAGCAGTGGGGCTAAGGTTTTAGAGATGCGTTCTGTAGAATTAGCGATGATCTATAAAGTAAATTTAGTAGTAAAATCAAGTTTTACCGAAACAGAGGGAACCTTAATAACCGAGGAGGATGAAGAGATGGAAAAGGTAGTAGTTTCAGGTATAACTTATAGTAGAAATGAAGCTCGTATTAGCATCTATGGGGTTCCAGATAAACCAGGTATTGCTGCCCAAATTTTTGGTCCTATAGGGGAAAAAGGCATTATAGTGGACATGATCATCCAAACGGTTCATCCTGATAATAAAGCAGACATAACCTTCACTGTCCCCAGAACAGATTACACTCAAGCTATGGAAATAATAAAAGAAGTAGCCAAAAAACTTAAGGCCGAAAGGGTGGAAGGAGACGATAAGATTGCTAAGGTATCGATCGTAGGAGCTGGGATGCGTACTCATTCAGGGGTGGCTACCAAAATGTTTGAAACCTTGGCTAAACATGGGATTAACATTATGATGATATCTACCTCTGAAATCAAAATTTCCTGTGTAATAGACGAAAAGTATACCGAACTTGCTGTAAGGGCTTTGCACGAGGCTTTTAATTTAGACCAAGAAGTTATAAAAGAGGAAAAAACTACTCGAAAAAAGACTAAAAAAGCTAACTAAGAGTTATGAAAAGGATTGAAATATACGATACCACCTTAAGAGATGGTAGTCAAGCTGAAGAGATTAATTTTTCTTTAGAAGATAAAATAAGAATAGTTCTTAAACTGGATGAGTTTAAAATAGATTACATCGAAGGCGGATGGCCTGGTTCTAACCCTAAAGATTTTCAATTTTTTAAGGAAATAAAAGACTACCATCTTAAACATGCCAAAATAGTTGCTTTTGGAAGCACCTATCATCCTAAAAAATCTCCTGAAACAGATGAGATATTCAAACAGCTTTTACAGGTTAAAGTGCCTGTGGTTACCATCTTTGGTAAATCCTGGACCATCCACGTAAAAGAGGCTCTTAAAATTTCTTTAGAACAAAATTTAGAACTTATTGCCAATTCTATCCGATATTTAAAGCCTCATGTAGAAAAGGTTTTTTACGATGCAGAACATTTCTTTGATGGGTTTAAAGCAGACCCTCAGTATGCCTTAGCTACCCTTAAAAAAGCCAAAGAAGCCGGGGCAGATTGTTTGATCCTCTGTGACACCAACGGTGGCACCTTACCTTATGAGCTTGCAGAAATCATTAAAAAAGTAAAAGAAGAGCTGGGAGAAAATTTAGTTTTTGGAATACATGCCCATAATGATTCTGAATGTGCCGTAGCCAACAGTTTAGAAGCGGTAAGATTAGGGGCTACCCAGGTTCAAGGCACGATAAACGGGATAGGAGAAAGGTGTGGCAACGCTAATCTCTGTTCTATCATACCTAACTTAGTCCTTAAAATGGGTTATACCTGTAGCTCTGCTGAGGTGCTTTATAAACTTACCGAGGTCTCAAAATATGTTTTTGAAATGGCTAATCTTTCTCATCCTTCCAGGCTTCCTTTTGTAGGTCGCTCTGCCTTTGCTCATAAAGGAGGGGTCCATGTTTCTGCAGTGCTAAAATCTCCGTCTACCTATGAACATATAGACCCAGTCTTAGTAGGTAATACCAGAAGGGTTTTAGTTTCAGAACTTTCAGGAAAAAGCAACATCATATATAAAGCTAAAGAATTAGGCATCGATTTAGAATTAGATAGCCCACTTTTAAGCAAGATAGTTGAGGAAATCAAGAAGCTTGAAGCAGAAGGGTTTGAGTTTGAGGCTGCAGAGGCAAGCTTAGAACTTTTAATCTATCGTCTGATGGGTGAACCTAAACAATATTTTGAGCTTTTAAGCTACAAGGTGTTTGATTTTAAATCTAACAAAGAAGGAGCTCAATCTGAAGCTACGGTTATTGTAAGGGTACCTCCAGGAGTTGGAGAAGTAGAACACACCGCAGCCTTAGGTAATGGTCCGGTTAATGCCTTAGACAATGCCTTGAGAAAGGCTTTAGAAAGATTTTATCCTCAAATCAAAGAAATGGAGCTCGAAGACTATAAAGTAAGGGTATTGCCAGGGCTTCCAGGTACCTCTTCTAAAGTAAGGGTTTTTATCCTTTCTAAAAGCAAAGATAGAAAATGGGGCACTGTAGGAGTGTCAACAGATATTTTAGAAGCAAGCTGCCAAGCTTTGATAGATTCCTATACCTATAAACTTTTCTTAGATAAAAGAAAAAAATAACATGTCTGTCAAAATTTCCTTAGTAGGTAAAGGTGGAACAGGGAAAACTACGGTAAGTGCTTTGTTAATAAACTATTTGATAGAAAAACAATACACACCTATTTTAGCCGTAGACGCAGACCCTAACTATAACCTTAACGAACTTTTAGGGATTAAAGAAGTTAAAACCTTAAGCGAAATAAGAGAAGAAGTCCTTGCCCAAAAGGTACCTGATTTCATGTCACGATATGAATTTGTAGAGATAAAAGTAAACGAAATTTTAGTAGAAAAAGAAGGTTTTGACTTATTGGTGATGGGTTATCCTGAAACTGCAGGCTGTTATTGTCCTATCCATTCTTTTCTTTCTCAGGCTTTAACTAGATTATTCCAAAACTATCCTTATGTGATTATCGATAACGAAGCAGGTATGGAACATATTTCTCGATTAAATCTTACTCAGATGGACCATCTTATTATCGTATCTGACCCTAATCCCCGAGGGATAGTTACCGCAGAAAGGATTTGGGAATTAGTAAAAGCTTTAAAGGTTGAGGTGAAAAAATCTTGGTTGTTGGTAAATAAAGCTCCAACCAGTTTAGAAGATAAGTTTATAGATTTGGTAAAAAAAACCACAAAAGCTAAAAATCTAAACCTTTTGGGATTTTTACCAGAAGAACAAGACCTGCTTGAGTATGAACTAAAAACTTTTCCTGTTTTTAAATGGGATTCTGATTTTAAAACCTATGCCTACCAAATCTTTGATAAACTTTGGGAGAATTGAGATGGAAAAACCTACTTTAAAACTTTATAACACCCTTACCAAAAAATTAGAAGAATTTGTCCCCTTAAACCCACCTAAGGTTACGATGTATGTATGCGGTATCACCGCCTATGATTCACCTCATTTAGGACATATAAGGTCTGCGGTGGTTTTTGATGTTCTTTATCGAGTATTAGAAGCCTTGGGTTATGAGGTAATCTATGTAAGAAACATTACCGATATAGATGATAAAATTATCAACCGCTCTAATCGGGAAGGGATCTTCTGGAAAGACTTAGTAGAAAAATATGTAAAAGAGTATGAGAAAGCAATAGAAAGCTTAAACCTATTAAAACCCACCTATACCCCTAAAGCTTCAGAACATATTCCAGAAATCATTTATCTTATCCAAAGATTGATAGAAAAAGGTCTGGCTTATCAGAGCAATGGGGATGTCTATTTTAGAGTAGAAAAATTTCCTTATTATGGAAAACTTTCAGGAAGGAAAATCGACGAACTGCTTGCCGGAGTAAGGATTGAGGTTTCAGAAAAAAAGGAACATCCTTTAGACTTTGCTTTATGGAAGGCAGCTAAACCAGGAGAACCTTTTTGGGAAAGTCCTTGGGGATTAGGACGTCCTGGATGGCATATAGAGTGTTCTGCAATGGCCCTAAAATACTTAGGAGAAACGATAGACCTCCATGGAGGTGGACTTGACCTTATCTTTCCTCATCATGAAAACGAAATAGCACAAAGCGAAGGAACTACCGGAAAACCTTTTGTTAGGTACTTCGTCCATCACGGGTTGATAACCATTAACGGAGAAAAAATGTCTAAAAGTTTGGGGAATTTTGTAACGATGGATTGGCTTTTCGAACGTTTCCATCCTGAGGTGATCAAAACCTTCCTTCTTTCTATGCATTACCGAAGTCCTTTAGACTATTCTGAAGAAAGCCTTAAGAATATGGAAAAGGCAGTCTATGGATTTTATGAAACCTTATACTGGGCTGAAAAAGCCCAAAGCTTAAAAGAAGGCCTTCTTTCAGAAAAAGCTAGACGCTTAGAAAAAGCTTATCAAGAGTTCAAAAACAAATTTTTCTCCGCACTCTTAGACGACCTAAATACAGCCATGGCCTTAGGTTATTTATTTGGGTTAGAAAGAGAACTTTACAATTTTGTCAGTAAAACCCCACAGCTTACCTCAGAAGAAGAACTTTTAGTTAAAACTATAGCTAAAAACCTAAGAGATGAAGCTTTTAAGTTGTTAGGCCTTTTTTACACAGACCCTCTTTCTTTTTGGAAAAACGAAAGGGAAAGGAAACTTAAATCAGTAGGAATAACCTTAGAAGAGGTTGAGAAACTAATAAGAGAAAGAGAACAAGCAAGAAAGGAGAAAAATTTTGAAAAAGCAGACCGCATAAGAACAGAATTACAAGAAAAAGGTATCCTTCTAAAGGATACTAAAACTGAAACCTTTTGGTGGTTAGAATAAAATGATATGGTTTGACTATTTTGCCTTAGCTATTTTAAGTTATTTTACGATAAGAGGTTTTTTATCTGGATTTGTAAGAACCATAGCTTCCCTTTTAGGTATGGTGGTTGCCTTTCTTTACTCAGGATGGTTTTCTATAAAGATTGCACCTTTTGTTGGCAGCCTAACCACTACTAACCCTAAGGTCCTTCCTGTCTTAAGTTTTATCCTTGCCTTCGCTATGATCTATTTTAGCTTTGTTTTAGGTGGCTTCCTTTTAGTAACTCTTTTGGGAAAAATGCATCTTACATTAGCAGACAGGATTTTAGGAGGTTTGTTAGGCCTTGTTAAGGCCTCTCTTTTTATAACCTTCTTTTATCTTGTTTTGATAATACCCTATCCAGCCTCTAAAAATACCTTAAGAACTGCCCTAACCTATCCTATCGTAGAAAAGACTATAAATATTTCTTCTCCCTTAATTCCTAAAAGCTGGAAAAGCTTTCTTAAAGAACGAGGTCTTCTAACTTAGAGGATACCCTTAGTGGAAAATACTTCTTGAGAAACAGGACTTAAAGCCTTCTTAAAAGCGTGGGCTAAAGCTTTAAATATACTTTCGGCAATATGATGAGAGTTTTTACCATAAAAATTTCTTACATGAAGGGTAAACTTTCCGTTCATCGCTAAAGCCCTTAAAAACTCCTCGATAAGTTCTGTATCAAAACCTCCGATTTTTTCAGTGGGAAAAGAGACCAAAAAAATAAAACAAGGTCTTTTAGCAAGGTCTATCACTACTTGGGTTAAAGCCTCTTCCATAGGAATGGTAGCTTCTCCATAACGCGCCATACCTCTCCTATCTTCTAAAGCCTCTTCTAAAGCCTCACCTAAGGTAATACCTATATCTTCTACCGTATGATGATAATCTACCTCAAGGTCTCCTCTTGCTTCTATCTGGAGCTTAATACCTGAATGATAGGCAAAAAGCTCAAGCATATGGTCTAAAAACCCTATCCCAGTGTTAATAATGTTTTCCTCTAACCACTCTCCATTTAAATCTAACTTTATTTCTACTTCAGTTTCTAAAGTATAACGTCTTTTCTCGACCGCTTTCATGATTAACCCCTTAAACTGTTTAAATTTTCACCTCAAAAGGAGGATAACTCTCTAAAACTTGAATGTCAAGATATTCAACCTTTTTTAAAAACAAACCTTGTGGAGGTGCTGGAGGAGGGGCTATCTTTCGATCTCTGGCCTTAAGGATGTTTTCAAAATCCTCTACCGTAAGCCTCCCTTTTCCTACTTCAACCAAGGCTCCAACGATGTTCCTCACCATATACCGCATAAACCCTCGACCTTCTATCGTAAAAAGGATCAAATTAGGATTTTGAGAATCTCTTTCTAAAGTAGCTTGATATATAGTCCTTACCGTGGTCTTAATGTCTGTCCCAGCCTTTCTAAAGCTGGCAAAATCTTTTTCTCCGATGATAAAAGGCAAGCAGGCTTTCATATCTTCTAAATTTAAAGGCTCTGGCACCCACCAAGAATAAAGCCTTAAAAGAGGATTTCTTACAGGATAATTATATATCTGATAAACATAGGTTTTTTTCCGGGCATGTTTTTGGGCATGAAACTTAAAATCCACCTCCTCTATTTTCCATACCGAAATGTCTTGAGGTAAAAGACTATTTAAAGCCCTGAAAATCACCTCTAAAGGTCTATTTGAAGTAGTTAAAAAATGAGCAACCTGACAAAGAGCATGTACCCCAGCATCAGTTCTACCAGAAGCCTTTAAGGTTACCTTATGACCAAGAATTTTAGATAAAATTTCTTGAATAACTCCTTGGACCGTAGGTCCTTTAGGTTGAATCTGCCATCCTAAATAATTTGTCCCATCATAAGCTATAAATAACCGAATGTTTCTTATATTGATCTCAGACATCTTTTTTAAACAAAAAAAGGAGAAAAAGATAATCCCATCTCTTCGGGAAGACCAAACATAAGATTAAAATTTTGTAAAGCCTGACCACTTGCCCCTTTAATTAAATTATCTATCACTGAAACTATTACTACGAAACCTCTTTTTTTATCTTCAAAAAGCCCTATTTTGCAAAGGTTGGTTCCTCTAACCTCTTTGATCGTAGGAATTATCCCCTCAGCACATATGGATACAAAAGGCCTTTTTTGATAAAAATTCTCCAAACAATCGCGCAAAACCTTAAGAGGATGTTTAGACCTTAAATAAATGGTAGAAAAAATTCCACGGTTTATCGGTAAAAGATGTGGAGTAAAAACGACCTTTATCTCCTTCTCTGCAAATAGAGAAAGCTTTTCTTCTATCTCAGGATTATGTCTGTGAGAAGCGATTTTATAGGCCTTAAAATCGTCGTTTACTTCACAAAAACTGTAATAAAGATCTGCCTTTCTCCCTGCTCCTGAAACCCCACTTTTTGAATCTGCAATGATAAAATCTATATCTATAAGTCTTTCTTTAACCAAAGGTATCAAAGGCAAAAGGATAGAAGTAGGATAACATCCTGGATTAGCTATCAAATCAGCTTTTTTGATGTCTTCAGTAAAAATTTCACAAAGCCCATAAACAGCTTTTTCGTTAAGCTCTGGATAAAGATAGGTAAGCTTATAGGTGTCTTCAAAGAGAGAAATAGACTTAAACCTAAAGTCAGCTGAAAAATCTATAACCTTTACTTTATACTTTAGAAACTGATAGGCTAATTCTTGAGCCTTACCTGCAGGCACACACAAAAAAGCTACCTCTACCTTAGGAGCTATTTTATCCACTACAGGCTCTTCAAAGATAAGGTCTTTATATTTACCTTTCCAATGATAAACTTCTGCTAAAGACTTACCTTGCTTTTCTCGAGAGGTAATAACCTCGATTTTTAACTCAGGATGATTTTCTGCTAACCTTAAAAGTTCGAGACCTGTATAACCAGTGGCTCCTATTATTGCAGCTTTTATCATAGATGATTTTTAGGATAATATAAAATTTAAAGGGGGCTAACAGAAGATAGCCCCCAAAAATAACCTTAACGTTTGGAGTACTGTTGACCCCTTCTGGCTCCTCTTAATCCGTACTTCTTTCTTTCTTTCTCACGTGGATCGCGGGTGATAAAACCAGCCTTTTTCAATATAGGTTTCAAGTCAGCAGAATAAAGGACCAAAGCACGGGCTATCCCATGTCTTATAGCCTCAGCCTGAGCAGACTTACCTCCACCTTCTACCGTACACTTTACGTCAAACTTGCCTAAAAGGTTGGTAATTTTAAACGGAGCGAACAAAACATCTTCCGCTACTATATGGTCATAAAAATATTCATTATAAGGTTTGTCATTTACAACAATCTGACCCGTACCTGGATAAATCCAAACCCTAGCTATAGAGGTTTTTCTTTTTCCTGTAGCATAAATTCTTTCCATGTTTTAATACCTCCTTAAAAATCCAACGGTTTAGGGTTTTGTGATATATGAGGATGGTTAGGCCCTGAATATATTTTAAGTTTTTTAAGCAGCTTATTTCTCATCCTGTTACGAGGAAGCATTCTTTTAACTGCAAGAAAAATAAGTTTTGCAGGGTCTTTAGCTAAAACTTGTCTGGCTGTCTCTAACTTTAAACCACCCATATAACCTGTATGACGCCAATAAACCTTTTGGTCAAGCTTTTTTCCAGTAAGCCTAACCTGAGCGGCATTTATTATTACTATAAAATCAGCCTGGTCTACATGGGGAGAATAATCAGGACGGTTTTTACCCTGCAAAAGAATAGCTATTTTACTTGCAAGCCTTCCAAGCACCTTATCTTTGGCATCTACCAAATACCAATCTCTTTTTACTTCTTCCTTTTTTACCCAAGGAGTCTGAGGGGTTAAAACTGAGGACATATTTCCCGCCTCCTGCCTTTAAAAATTAAAAAATGTAGTTTTATAACTTTATGCCAAAATTTTATTTTGTCAAGCAAAATAAAATCCAGTTTAAGCTTAAAATTTAAACTGATTTCTGAATTAACTTTTACCCTTGACCTTTTTAAGGTTTTAGTTAATAATTTGAAAATATAATATGAATAAAAATTTTTACCTTGTGTCTTTTTGTTTTGTTAACCCAAATTGTTTAAGTGGTCTTCTAAACTTTTCTTCACCTTATCAAGAATTAACTTTTTATTTAAAATTCTATATCCAAAATAAGGAGGTTTATTATGAGTTTTACGCTAATTTTTATCGTAATTTTAGTTTTGTTGTTTCTGCAAGCCTCAGTAAAGGTAATTAATGAGTATGAACGAGCGGTAGTACTTCGGTTAGGTAAATTTTTAGCAGTCAAAGGCCCTGGATTAATCATCCTTCTTCCGGTAATAGATCGTATGGTTAAAATAGATTTAAGAACGGTAACTTTAGATGTTCCACCTCAAGAGGTCATCACTAAGGATAACGTTTCTATCAGAGTAAGCGCAGTAGTCTATTACAGGGTCTTAGACCCGGAAAAATCTTTTCTTCAGGTAGAAGATTACCATTATGCCACCAGTCAATTAGCCCAAACTACTTTAAGAAGTATCTGTGGTCAGGCAGAACTTGACGAAGTGTTGGCAGAAAGGGAAAAACTTAATCTTAAAATCCAAGAAATTCTTGATGCAGACACAGAACCTTGGGGGGTCAAAGTTTCTAAAGTAGAAATCAAAGAAATAGACCTACCAGAAGAAATGAAAAGGGCTATGGCTAAACAAGCTGAGGCAGAGAGAGAAAGAAGGGCTAAAGTAATCAGTGCTGACGGTGAATATCAAGCTTCTAAAACTTTACTTGAGGCTGCCCAAATTATGGCACAAAACCCTATTACCCTTCAGCTAAGATACCTACAAACTCTTACAGAGATTGCAAGTGAAAAAAATTCCACAATCCTCTTTCCTTTACCTATTGAACTTTTAAAGGCTTTGACTAACAACCCAAAATAACAAGAAAGTAAAGTATGTAAAAATCAGACTTGATAAATTTTTCACAAAACATGTTTTTTATTAAATGTTTATATTATTTTTTAAAAAAGGAGGAGGAAGTATGAATAAGGATTTGGTTAAACGGTTTGCTGAGAAGTATCCAGAAATTAACGACCTTTTTGAGAAACATCAGAAGTTAGAAAATAAGGTAGATGAACTTTCTCAAAAAGCTTATCTTACTCCCGAAGAAGAGATTAAGTTAAAAGAACTTAAAAGAGAAAAACTTTATATTAAAGAAAAAATATACAAAATTATAAAAACTAATGAAGGGATAGAGATAGACTAAAAATTTTTGTCTTTTTAATTAATAATAAAAAACTTTTTGAAAGTCTAAAAATGGAAGAAGGGGGTTTGCTTTGGGTGAAGTTATGACTGGTGCAAAAATGGTGATAGAAGCCTTAAAACGAGAAGGGGTGGAGGTTCTTTTTGGTTATCCTGGTGGGGCTATATTAGACATATATGACGAACTTTACAAGGCACCAGAGATAAAACATGTGTTAGTAAGACATGAACAAGGAGCTACTCATGCTGCCGATGGTTACGCTAGATCAACAGGAAAAGTAGGGGTCGTATTGGTTACCTCAGGTCCTGGTGCTACCAACACAGTTACAGGGATTGCTACTGCTTACATGGATTCTATTCCGATAGTTGTTTTAACCGGACAGGTTCCAACGAGATTAATCGGGAACGATGCCTTTCAAGAGGTAGATATTACCGGGATAACCAGGCCTATAACTAAACACAATTTTTTAGTAAAACGCATAGAAGATCTCCCTAATACTATAAAAGCTGCCTTTTACATAGCCAAAACAGGCAGGCCTGGACCCGTTTTAGTAGATATACCAAAGGATATACAGCAGACAAAAGGTGAATTTAATTATCCTGAAGAAATAAAATTAAGAAGCTACAATCCTGTCTATGAACCTCATGTTAAGCAAATAGAAAAAGCTTATCAACTTTTAGAAAAGGCTGAAAGACCGGTTTTGATGTTAGGAGGAGGCGTAATTTCAGCCAACGCTCACGAAGAAGCTGTAAAATTAGCAGAAAAGTTGAACTTACCTGTTGTTATGACCCTTATGGGATTAAGTGCCTTCCCTGGAGACCATGAGCAAAGTTTAGGAATGTTAGGAATGCATGGTACTTATTATGCTAACATGGCGGTAGCTAACTGCGATGTGCTTTTAGCCGTTGGGGTAAGGTTTGACGACCGTGTAACCGGCAAAGTAGATTCCTTTGCTCCAAGTGCAAAAATTATTCATATAGACATAGACCCAAGCTCTATACAAAAAAACGTCAAAGTTGATGTTCCTATAGTAGCTGACTGTAAAAAAGCTTTGAAACGCTTATTAGAATTTATTAAACTTGGTGGAAAAGAAAATAAATACTGGAGAGAAAGATTCAATGATTGGTGGGAACAGATAAATATTTGGAGAAGGAGATATCCTTTAACCTACCGACAAGAAGGAGATTACATAAAGCCTCAGTTTGTTATAGAAAAGCTTTATGAACTCACCAAAGGAGAGGCTATAGTAGCTACTGAAGTAGGACAAAACCAAATGTGGACTGCCCTTTTTTACAAATTTAAACATCCTAGATCGCTGATAACCTCTGGTGGATTGGGTACCATGGGTTTTGGGTTTCCTGCAGCTATTGGAGCCCAAATGGGTAATCCTGGTAAATTAGTAGTAGATATAGCTGGAGACGGTTCCATCCAGATGAACATTCAAGAACTGGCAACAGCTGTAGAACAGAAGCTTCCTATTAAGATCATCATTCTCAACAATGGATTTTTGGGGATGGTTCGTCAATGGCAAGAACTTTTTTATGGAAAAAGATATTCTTCGGTTAAATTTGGGGTTATTCCTGATTTTGTTAAATTGGCAGAAGCTTATGGAGCAGTAGGTATGCGCATAACCAGACCTGAGGAAGTAGAACCAGCCTTAAAAAAGGTCCTCCAAACCAACTCGTTAGTAATTCTTGATGTACATATAGCTCCAGAAGAAGGCGTCTTCCCGATGGTACCTGCAGGAAAAGCTACCACAGAAATGATACTACTATAACATCGATTAAGGGGGATTTTTATGCAAGAAAAAAGATATACCCTTTCAGTCTTAGTAGAAAACACGCCCGGAGCTTTAGCCAGAATAGCAGGACTTTTTAGCGGGAGAGGATTTAACATAGATAGTCTTTGCGTAGCTGAAACTTTAGACCCTACCCTTTCTCATCTCACTTTAGTAACTCATGGAGACGACCAAATATTAGAACAAATCATAAAACAATTACGCAGACTTATAGACGTTTATAAGGTAGTTAATGTAACCGAAGAAGGAGATCATGTAGAAAGGGAGATGGCTCTTATTAAAGTAAAAGCTGAAAAAGAAAACCGAGATGAAATCTTTAGGATATGTGAAATCTTTCGTTGTAAAATAGTAGATGTAAGCCCTAAAACTTATGTATTAGAGGTAACAGGAGATAGAGATAAATTAGAAGCGGTTATAGAATTACTTAAACCTATGGGAATTAAAGAAATAGTAAGAACTGGAGTTATTGCTATCAGACGAGAAAAAAAATCTGTTTAAAAATTAGTTTTTTTCCTCTTGATTTTTCTTTTTCTCAAGTTATAAATGTTAAATCAATTTTACGTTAGGGGTGTCAAAATGCTTAAAATTGACTTAAAGCAAGAAAATCTTACCGAAGAACAAATAAATTGGTTTGAACAAGCTTTTAAAAGATGTGCAAGAAGGATCATTCTTTCTACTACGCTTGCAGGATGTGGACATCCAGGAGGTTCTCTTTCTTCTTTAAGCTTACTTTTAGTAGTTTACTCTATAGCTAAAGTAAACCCTCAAGAGCCAAGATCTCTTGATAGAGATAGGATAGTAGTAAGTCATGGGCATATAAGTCCTGGAGTTTACAGTGTCCTCTGTGAGTATCAATTTTTTCCTGAAGATCCATTTTTGATGGAATTTAGACGAGCTGGGTCTGCTTTTGCAGGACATGTAGAGCAGGCTGTTCCAGGGGTAGAATGGAACACAGGAAACCTTGGACAAGGACTTTCAGCTGCCTGCGGGATGGCTAAAGCTTTGAAACTCAAAGAATTATCTAATCGCGTATTTTGTTTTATGGGAGATGGAGAACAACAAAAAGGACAAGTAATAGAAGCTAGAAGATGGGCGGTCAAATTTAAATTAGATAATCTTATCACGTTAATAGATTACAATAAACTACAAATAGGAGGAAATATTTTTGATGTAATGCCTCAAGATCTAAAAGCCGAAATAGAAGCCACTAAATGGAACGTTTTAGAGATAGACGGACATAACTTTAAAGAAATCTTTAAAGCACTTAAAACTGCTATCGAGAGAAAAGTCCCCTATCCTGAACATCCTACCGCTATCATAGCTCATACAGTAATGGGTAAAGGTATTTCCTTTATGGAAAACGACCCTAAATGGCATGGAATGGCTCTACCAGACGATTTAGCCAAAAAGGCTTTAGAAGAATTAGGTTTTGACCCAGAAGAACTTGACTTCTTAAAAGAAAAAAGAAAAACTTGGAAAGTTAGTTTTAAGCATCAACCTCATGAACCTTTACCGATAGACTTAAAAATCCCAGGACCTACGGTTTATCCCCCGGAGGTTAAAACAGACTGTAGAAGTGCTTATGGTAAAGCTTTATTAAACTTAGCTAAAGAAAACAATCCTCAAACAGGAATTCCTAAAATTTTAGGTTTAACCTGCGACTTAGAAGGATCGGTTAAGATGACAGATTTTAAGAAATGGTCTCCTCAGGCCTTTTTTGAATCAGGAGTACAAGAACACCACACCGCCTCTGTAGCTGGTGCTCTTTCTAAAGAAGGTTTTTCGGTATTTTTTTCTACTTTTGGTGTTTTTGCTGTAGATGAGGTTTATAATCAACTTAGAATAAATAGCATCAACCGTACAGCTCTTAAAGTAGTTTCCACCCATCTTGGAGCTGATGTAGGTGAAGACGGACCAACCCATCAATGTATAGATTATATAGGGCTATTGTTAAACCTTTATGATTTCGAAATCTATCTTCCTGCCGATCCTAATCAAACAGACCATATCATAAGGTATATAGCAGATAAACCTTATAATGTCTTTGTAGGTATGGGACGTTCTAAACTCCCTATAATTACCAAAGAAGATGGAACCCCTTATTTTGATGAAAAATATACCTTTATTCCTGGTAAAGGCGACTGGATAAGGCGTGGAGACAAAGGGGTTATCATCACTTACGGAACGATGGTTCCTTATGCAGTAAAAGCCTGGGAAATTTTACATTCTGAAAGCATTGAGGTTAGTCTTTTAAACATAGCCTCTATAAGACCCTTACCAGAACAAGACCTTTGGGAAGCTTCCAAACTTAAGAATCTTTTAGTAGTAGAGGATCATTTAGTAGAAACAGGGCTTGGAGCAAAAATAGCTAGCTTTTTGAGCATTAATAAAATACAAGCAAATCTTATCCTTTTAGGTCATAAAACCATATGTTCTTCAGGCAAACCAGCAGAACTTTTTAAACATGCAGGTTTAGACCCTGAAAGCATCGCCCAAGCGATGAAAAACTTAATAAAATAATGGAATATCAACTTAAAGAGACTGAAGAAAAAAAATTAGGATTAATCGAACATCTTTTAGAGCTTAGGTCATGTATAATCAAGGCTTTTATTGGTTGGGCTATAGCCTCTGTGATTGCTTACCTCTTAGCAGATTACATCATAAATTTTCTGTTAAGTCCTTTGTTGAAGGCTATCCCTCAACAAACTTCTGTGTTTTTTCGTACCTTTCCTGAGGTCTTTACTTCATACCTAAAACTTTCTATGATCTTTGGGTTTATCTTAGGCAGTCCTTACATCTTTTATCAAATCTGGTCCTTTATTGCACCTGGGCTTTATCCTCATGAACAAAAATGGGTAAAAACCGCGGTTTTTTTAACCTCTTTTGCCTTTATTTTGGGAGACCTTTTAGCCTATTTTCTTTTCTTGCCGTTTATCCTCAAATTTTTATATTCTTTTGGAGAAAAATTTTTAGTCTTTAAACCTTTTCTTAAAGATTATATCAACTTTTGTTTGCGTTTTTTTTTAATAATAGGAGCGGTCTTTCAAATACCTTCTTTTATGGTTCTTCTTAGCCGTTTAGGAATAGTAGATTATAAAGGATTTAAAAGATTTAGACCCTATGCCATCCTCATTGCTTTTTTCTTAAGCGCCATTTTAACCGGAGGAGGAGACCCTTTTAATCAAATTATCTTAGCCCTACCCTTGACACTGCTGTATGAAATAGGTATAATTTTAGTTAGGATGTTTAAACCACTTAGATAAACAAAGGAGGTTTTTTGATGTTGCCAAGTTTAGGGGGTCAAGAGCTTTTCATAATTCTTTTTTTAGCTTTAATTTTGTTCGGAGCCAAACGATTACCTGAAGTTGGAGCAGGATTAGGTAAAGGGATAAGGTCTTTTAAAGAAGCCCTTAAGTCTGCAGACGTCAAAGAAGACTTAGAAAAATTAGAAACTAAAAAGGAAGAAAAAGCTAAAGACCAAGAACCTTCTGCTAAAGCTTAAAATTAAGCTCTATAAATTAATTTTTATCTTTTCTAAAGTATTTTCTAAATTAAAAAAATAAAAAAGGGGGCTTTTAAAAGCCCCCTTTTTTATCTAAGGGATTTCAATTTTCTTATTCTTCAGGCTTTTCTACCCCTGCTTCCAACCCCATTCCTACTCCTGGTAATCCAAACATAACCGTACTACCGGTAGAGAAGTACTCTAATTTTCCTTCTCTTACCAACTCATTAGCAGCGTTTTTAATTTCACGAGGGTTGGCATCAGGTATTTCTCTTTGTAGATCTTTAAGATAGATTTTAGTCTTTCCACCTTTTTTTACTTTTTCTTCCATTATCTGAACTATTTTTTGTTTCAATTCTTCTTTATCCATAACACACCCCTTTTAAAGAATTTTTTACTTAAAAAGTTCTACTTTATAGTTTTCTGGAGCATTAAACACCTCATCTACGTGTTTAGTAAACTTAAAGTGCATAGATGTTCTGTAAGTGTTGTAAGCAAGCCTATAATCGTCAATACATTTTTCAGTAAATGGAATGCCAGTTAATTCAAAGAACCTTTCCCAACCAATTCTATTAATCCAATTACCAATCCTTTCATACTTATTAGCATGCTGAGAATAAACCTCAATAATCTTTTTAAGCCATTTAACAGTAGTTGGCCAACGAGGAGGTTCATTAGGTATATAAGGAATTACTACCCTAGAAAATTCAGGCGGAGAAATTCTGTTAGAAACCTTTCCACCAACCACTATGGTAATACCGTCTCCTTCGCCGTCAGCAATAGGTAAAGCTGGGCACATCGTATAGCAGTTACCACAGAACATACAACGATCCACGTTTATTCTTACGGTCTTCTTCTTCTTTCCGTCAACTTCAGCAGTAGCAGGTTTTATAGCACCTAAAGGACAAGAAGCGATAACCAAAGGAATTTCACAAACGTGCTCTAACCTTTCATCTTCCACCAAAGGTGGTTTTCTATGAATACCAACTAAAGCAAGGTCAGAACAGTGTACAGCACCACACATGTTAAGACAACAAGCAAGAGCTAATTTGGTCTTAGCAGGAAGCTTATGAGATCCAAAGTATTCAAAAAGTTCATCCATGATTGCCTTAACTACACCAGAAGCATCTATGGCTGGAGTATGGCAGTGGATCCAACCTTGAGTATGAACGATGTTGCTAATACCAGCTCCAGTTCCACCAATAGGGAACTTATAAGAACCATTAGGATGTTTTCTGTTTTTTAAATCCTCGATAAGTGCCTTTAAAGTTTCTTCATCTGTTACATGGAATTCTACGTTATTACGAGTAGTCCAACGGACATAACCATCACAATATTTTTCAGCAATCTCACAGATTTCTCTGATATAATCTGTAGTTTCTAAACGAGGAGTTCCACACCTAACAACATAAACCACATCCCCTGTTTCAGATTTATACTTTAAAACACCTGGTTGAATGATTTCGTGAGAAACCCATTTGCCGAAATTTTTCTTAATAACAGGAGGCATAAACTGCCAGAAGTAAGGAGGACCTATATCAGTAATTCTGTTTTCCATAGGTTTTTCAGGATTATATAACTTTTCTGCCAATGTTGGGTCATAAGGTTTTGTATAAATTGGGTCTAACTCTTTAAATTTTTCAATTCCCATCTTACCCTCCTTTTATTTTTAAATATTTTGGTCTTCCTTCATTTTACAAACTATTATTAAGCGGGGTGACGTTTTCTAAACTCAGCCACATCTCTAGTCCAACCACCTTCAACCTCTTCTTCTTTCCAGAAGATATATGGGTTGTCACGAGGTACTCTTACATGCTGCGGAATAGGAGTAAGACCAAGAACATCGGTAATAAACTTATTCAACCCTATCCTTTGAATAAGCTCACCAATACGTTCACGGTTCTTTCCGTTTTCCATCCAGTAGTCCCATGCCTTATAAATAAAATCTTTAAGCTCATCATAAGGTGGTTCAACCTTCATAAAAGGAACTATAAGGGTAGAAAGCTGAGCTCCTTCTAAGATCGGAGCTTTAGCTCCAATCAATATAGCTATACCAGTATCATCTCCTGGCCTTAAAGCCTCTGGCATAACGGCTATACAATGCATACATCTATTACATTCACTGTTGTTGATGTAAAGCTTCTGCTCATTTTCATCCCAATACATACATTTAGTTGGACAAAGGTCTATCACCTCTTTCTTGATGTCAAAAGGACCCCAATCTCTATCAGAAAAGGCTCCAGCATTAGGCTTAAGCTCGCCCCTTACATAAGCCCTTACAGCTTCTTGGTCTATTTTAATATCATCTCTCCATGTACCAATAAAAGACATATCAGCTCTTGCCACAGAAGCCACACAGTCTAAAGGACAACCTGAAAATTTAAACTTGAACTTGTATGGAAATGCAGGACGATGCAACTCATCCTGAAAAGCCATGGTTAATTCATAATCTAATTCTTGAACATCTACCAAAGCCCACTCACAACGAGACTTACCTACACAGCAAGCAGGACTTCTCAAATTAGAACCAGAACCACCAAGGTCCCAATTAAGCTGATGGGTCAAATCAAAGAAAATAGGTTCAAGCTGGTCAGTAACCGTACCTAAAAGAATAATATCTCCTGTGGATCCATGAAAATTTACAATACCACTTCCACGATGATCCCACAGATCACAAAGCTTTCTTAAAGCTGAAACATGATACCACTTTCCTGCAGTATGATGAACACGGATGGTATGAAATGCCCAAATTGCAGGAAATTTTTCCTGCTGGTCAGAATAACGTCCAATAACACCACCACCATAACCAAACACACCCACAATACCACCATGTTTCCAATGGGTCTCCCTGTTGGTGTAAGAAAGCTCCATCTGACCCATTATGTCATAACATGCTTGTTTCTTGTGCTTCTCTGCATAAGAATAAATGTCATCCACAAAACTTGGCCAAGGACCAGTTTTAAGCTGGTCTACTTTTGGTGTATCATGCTTTTTTACCTCGCCCATTGTACCCTCCCTACAGTTTTTGTATAGAATACATTTTATTTATCTTTAATTTTATGTCAAGAATAAAAAATTTGAATTATCGCTAAATTTTCGATTAATACTTTAAATTTTGCTTTTTTTCTTTGGTTTTTTAGTTTTTTAAACTTTTTATGAAAGTATCGCTTAAGCGAAAATATTATTTCCATCCTTATCCAGTTTAATTACCGCAAGCCCCATGACTGCAAGATATTTAAGGAAGTTGTGTTAAAATGGTTACGGTGTTTGTCGGAAGGTGAGCAAAGATGAAAATTTATATTCTTGGTGCTGGTTCTATAGGTTCCCTTTTTGGAGCGCTTTTGTCTAAAATAGGTAAAGATGTGACGCTAATAGGTCGTGAAGAGCATATAAAAGCAATAAATAACAACGGCCTTAGAGTTGTTGGCGTTGAAGAGTTCACAGTTTACCCCAAAGCTGTTACTGAAGTTCCTCCCAAATCACCAGACTTGATAATTTTAGCAACAAAGTCCTATTCCACAGCCCACGCATTGGAGTGTGCAAAGGAAAGCATAGGCGAAAACTCTTGGATATTAAGCATTCAAAACGGGCTTGAAACCAAGGACGAGGCATTAAAATACACCAAAAACATCCTTGGTGGGATAACTACCAATGGAGCTGCCCTTGAAAGTTGGGGAGTTGTTAGATGGGCTGGAAAGGGGATAACGATAATCGGAAACTATCTGCTGGGAAAAGGCAATTCGCCGAAAGAGTCGCTTCCCTATTTATGAAAGTCGGATTAGAGGTAGAGATCAGCGAGAACATAGTTGGATGGAAGTGGAAGAAAGCTATAGTTAACTCAGCGATAAATCCAATTGGTGCTATCATAGATGTTAAAAACGGGTACATACTGGAAAACGAGCATCTTTTTACTCTGGCTACAGAAGTCGTAAAGGAAGGCTGCCAGGTTGCGGCTCAAAAAGGTATCGAGTTTGAAGTACACCCTATAGATCTTCTCCTTGAAACCCTTAAGAGGACGAGAGAAAACTATAACTCTATGCTTCTTAAAGAAAACAAAAATCCAAACACAGATTATTATGTGGTATCTTCATTTTAAAATTAAAATTTATTCGGTTAAATCATAATGATTAGACGATGGTTTTATTGTTGCCTTAGAAAAAATTTTAGGTATACTCAAAAATTATGGATCTTTTTCGGTTAGAAAGAATAACCAAAATTTATAATCCTTATTTTAAAGCTTTAGATATAACAACCTTTAACATCAAAGAAGGCGAATTTTTATTGTTAACCGGACCAACAGGCGCAGGCAAAACCACCCTTTTAAAACTTCTTTATAGAGAAGAAAAACCCACTGAAGGCGAAATCTTTTATAAAAATTTACCCTATTCTAAACTTAATCGCTCAAAGTTTTCTGAATTTAGACGTAACTGGGGGATCATCTTCCAAGATTATAAGCTGATACTAGACCTTACTGTTTTTGAAAACATACAAATCTCATTATATCTAAGTTCCAAAAAAGTGCCTAAACCTAAGCTTTATATCTTAAACTATCTTGAAAGGTTTAACCTTGCCCCTAAAGCCTTTAAAAAGGTTAAAGAACTTTCTGGAGGGGAGCAGCAAAAAGTAGGTATAATAAGGGCTATAATTAGAGATCCAGAACTGCTTATAGCCGATGAACCTACAGGTAATCTTGACCCTGAAAGTGTAAAAGAGACTATAAAACTCTTTAAAGAATACCAACAGGCAGGAAAAACTATCATCCTTGCTACCCACGACCCTCTTATTTTACAACTTAACCCTGGCAGGACCATCAGATTAGAAATGGGAAGGCTGGTAGAAAATGTATAAACTTTTAACCAAATTAGAATTTAAGAAAGGGTTGTTTTACTACATTTTTGTTACCTTATTTTTCTTTTTTTGGAATCTTTTTTCTTTAATCCTTATCCATTTGTATTTTGGGCTATTTTTATTAGAAAACTCTTGGAAAAACAAGATAAGTTTAGATGTTTTTTTTTATTCCAAAGATCCACACCAGTTAGAAATTTTTGTTAAGGAATTGCAAAACAATTTTTTTTCTCTGATAGGAAAAATTGAAATAATCGATCCAGAAAAATTTTTAAAAACTTCTCAGAAGTTTCTTCCTGAGGAAATAACCACCCTTTTTACCGAAGAAGAGCTTAAGGAAAATCTACCTTTTCTGATAAAACTTTACCCCAACTCTTTGCCAAACTATGTAGAACTTGCAAACCGACTAAAACCAATAGCCCAAATAAACCATAATTTAGAAATCTATAATCCTAAGTACCTTAACTTTTTAAAACTAAGCCTCTTCCTTAAAACAGGGATATTGGGGCTTTGGATTAGCTGGATTATGGTTTATTTAGGTTTTATCTTCTTTTTAAATACTTTTTTAAACAACCTGCTTTATCAACAGTATAAAGTCATCCTTCTTTTAGGAGGTAAGGCTTTTTCTTTGAAAGCTATACGGTTTGGCCTTTTGTTTCTACTTTTAATCTTAGGCTTTTTTGGGTCTTCTGTGCTTTTTTATTTAGCAATTACTACTTTAAGTAATATTATAGGACTTCCTCTTTTAACAAATTTCTTTGATTATTCTCTATATTGGTGTCTCTATTTTATTTTCTTAGTGTTTTTAATCCCTCTTATAAGTGTTTGGATAAGCTATTGGAGTTATGAAATATAAAAGTTTTTTTACCTTTTTAAGCTTTCTTTTTTTTATTTTTATGGCTTTACAAACTAATCGTTTATTAGCCTCTTTACATGATATAAAAGAAATAGATAAAAACCTTACGAACATAGAAAACGCTAAAAAAGAAATATTAAGGGCTTACTTAAACCTCTTTATCAAAAACCATCATCCTAAGGTTGCTCATTCTGAAAAAGACTACCCTTTAAATCGATTTTTAGAGAAGGTCTTAATTAAAAAAATTATCAAATTAGATCAAGAAAAACAAGCCTTAATCGCCAAAAAAAACGAATTTTTAAGGATTTCTTTACTTTCTAACCAAACTTATTCTCAAGCTATAAACCCTATTTCTGAAAAACCTCTAAACTTAGGAGAACATACCTTAAGCCTAACTCCTCCTTGTATTATAAAAGCCCCTATTGGTGGCACCATAACCAACTTAAAATATTCACCTGAAGGGATCATGGTTAAGATTGAAAATGAAAGATGTAGTGCTGTTTTATTCCCTTTAAGTTCTTTAAGGTTAGACTTGGGACAAAAGGTGGTAATAAAAGAAATCCTTGGAGAGGTTAAAGATCATAGTTATCTTAGGGTTAAAATATACTGTAGTGTTAAATAAGTTTTGGCTTTCTTAAAATCTTTGTTATAATAAAAAGAAAAAAATTCGAAAATATAGGAGGTTATCTCAAATGCCAATATATGAGTTTAGGTGTGAGGACTGTAAAGAGGAGTTTGAGGTATTTTTAAAAAACAAAGAGGAGCTTAGTTCGGTTGAATGTAAAAAATGTAAAAGTAAAAGGGTAAAAAGGTTGATAAGTGTGGTCAATTCTATAATCAGTGATTCAGGAAGTTCTTCAGATAAACCAAGGATTACAGAATCTCATTCTTGTGCTACAGGTAGTTGTACCCATATAGAATTGCCTGGCTATGGAGATTAGTCTTCGTTATCCCTTTTAAGGTTGTTTTTTTCTTTTTCTAAAAGGTCTAAGCCTTCTCTTACCTTCTCTGCTAATTCTCTTGCCCCCATTCCTTTATAGATTTTATAAGCTAAAGAATATGCATCTTTAGCTGCCTCAAAATTTTTCTGAAATCGATAAGCATCCCCTATTCCTACTAAAGCACGGGCTGCCCTATGAGCGTCCCTGTATTTTTCTCCTATTTCTAAGTTTCTATAAAGGTAAGGCAACATTTTATCATATTCGTTTTTGGTACGATAGACATGTATAATTTTCTCTACCATAACTGCTACGCTAAACTCGTCCTCTACGGTTTCACAAACATCTAAACAAGCTTTATAACACCTGAGGGCTTTTTCTATGTTTCCTCTCATATAATAAACATCTCCTAAAAAGTCTAATATATTAGCCATTTCTTTATAGGCCTCATGCTTTTGGAAAAACTCTAAAGCTCTTTCCATAAGTTCTATGGTATCAAGAACCCTACCCTCTGTCCAGCATTTATGAGCTTCTATACAAAGCTCGTAACCAGGTTTTAACTTTTCTGAAACCCCCATTTGTTGAAAATAAAGTTCTTTTCTTTTCTCAAGCAATTCTTTGTTTTCCATGTTAACCCCTTTCTATCTGTTCTATGATTTCCTTTAGTTTTATTCTTTGATAAACAAATTTTGTATGGTCAAAAATCTCTGCTTCCTCGTCAGGATTTATTCGGTTTAAATAAGGAGAAATTTCTTTAGCTTTTAGATTAGCAAAAATTTTTAAAATCACAGCCTTAATTTCAGAAGTAGAACCTTCTATCAAGTCTAAAAGCAAAAAATAGCTATGTTTTTTTAAAACCTCTGGATTTTTCTCTGAAATACGATATAGGGCATAAATTACGTAAGGATGGTATTCTGGAAACTTTAGGAAAGCAAACAAATTTTTTATAAAGATCGCATATCTATCTCCTGTTTCTCTAATGACTTCACCTACGGCTTCAAGAGCGCCCCAGGCAGAAGCTGCAGAGTCTGCGGCAGCATAAAGAAGTTTTTTGATAAAATCTAAAAGTTTTTCTGGACGAACCTTGGCTAAAGGAGAAGCTGCCTTACCCAAAGCAACCACTGCTTTTCTACGAAAGACTATGTCTGGATGATAAAAAAACTTTTGCAGTATGTTAAGGTTTAAAGGTTCAGAAATTATGTAAGAGGCAAGGGTGTTAAAATCTTCCTTCTGCAATAAAGTTTCTACTTCCTGTTTAGAAAGTTTCTTTTGAAATTTAGGAGAAACCTTTTTCAAAACATTTTCTTTTTGTAGTACTTCTTTTAACTTTTGTCGTTTCAATTCTCTGATATCCTCTGCTAATTTTATAAAACAAAGGGCTCCTTTAGAAACCACCCTTGGATTCACTGGCATAGGAAGAATGGTATGGGTTTTTAAATCATAATCCTCTATCCAGACCTCCTGATAATCTTCTTCAGAGGTTAATTCCCACATCAAGTCCCAATCACCTGCAGTGGCAAGAAAAAGGGCCTCAATAAAGGCATTACCTCTGTTGTGCCCGGTTACATCACATACATATACACTGCCACATTCACAAACACCTGCCTCTAAGTCAGAAAGTCCTATAGGTAAAAATTCGGGTTTTTTGATAAACCTTCCACAAAAAGGACAAGTAGGAGGCTTAGGAACGGGCTTTTTCATATAAAAGCTCCTCAAACTCTGGACTTACCGGATAACCTAATTTTTTAGCCTCAAATAAATTTTCTTTAGCTTTTTTTAAATCTCCTAAATAATAATACGCTACTGCTAAGTTGTTATAAAGGGTAGCCATTTGAGGAGCAAAGGTTTTTCCTTTTTCTAACACCTCTACAGCTTCAGCAAAAAGTTCTTTTTCTATTAAAATGGTAGAAAGATTTATCATAGCAGGTACAAACTCTGGGTTGATTTCCAAGGCCTTTCTATAACAGTTTTCTGCCTCTGTCAGGTTACCCAATTGAAATTCTATCAGACCTAAATTTACCCAAGCTTCTACAGATTTGGGATAAAAATTAAGGGTAAAGCTAAAGGCCTTTTTAGCTTCTTCTAATTCCCCTTCTTGAGCGAGGATGATGCCAAGGTTTACCATAGCCTCAAAATGGTAAGGGTCAAGCTTTAAAACCCGCTTAAAAGCCTCTTTAGCCTCTTGTAATTTTCCCAAATTAAAGTAAGCTATAGCTAACTTATGTTGTGCAAAAGGTGAATGAGGGTTTTCCATGGCTTCTTTTTCTAAAATTTTTAAAGCTTTTTCGTCTATCATCTTTTCCTCCTTCTGAAACTCTTTAAAGGATAACATTAATTATGAAGTTCTCAAGACATAAAAAAAAGAAATGGGTGTTAATTTCTGGATTAATAGTTCTTCTCGTTTTGTTTGTATGGTTTTTAGGTTATTATTTTGAAGGCTTAGAACCGATAATAAAAGGTCCTACCAAAGAGTTTAAAGTAGTAGAAATCAAAAAGGGAGAAGGGGTTTGGACTATAGCCCAAAAGCTTAAAAAACAAGGTGTCATAAAAAGTTCTTTAGTGTTTTGTTTTGAAGCTTTTAGAAAAGGATATTATCACAAAATTAAACCTGGAGAATATGGTTTTTATCTCAATCAGCCTCTTTCTGAAATCCTTGAGATGTTAGTAGAAGGAAAAGTTTTAGCTAAAAAGGTTACCATACCAGAAGGCTATACCCTTTGGCAAATCGCAGACCTACTCGAAAAAAACGAAATTTGTAGTAAAGAAGAATTTTTAAAATTGGCTGAAAATCCTCAGACAGCTAAGCAATATGGTTTACCTGGCCCTACTTTGGAAGGTTACCTTTTCCCTGATACCTATTATTTTTATCGCAACTCTCATCCAGGTCAAGTAATAAAAACCATGGTAGAGAACTTTTGGAAAAATTGGAGAAAATATGAAGAAATCGCTAACAAACAAAAAAAATCCTTAAAGGAAGTTATAATTTTAGCTTCTATCGTGGAAAAAGAGGCCTATCTAAACTCAGAAAAACCGATAATCGCCGCCGTGTATCTTAACAGAATAAAAAAGAAAATGCCCCTTCAAGCGGATCCTACCATCAATTATGCTCTTAAATCTTTTAGACGTTTAACCTATAAAGACTACTATACTGTAAAAAGTCCTTATAATACTTATTTGAATCCAGGCCTTCCCCCAACCCCTATAGGCAACCCAGGAGAAGAAAGTATAAAGGCGGTGATTTTCCCGGCTAAAGTTCCCTATCTTTATTTTGTAGCCTCAGGAAACGGAAGCCACATTTTTTCTGTAACTTATAAAGACCACTTAGAAGCTATCAACAAAATAAGATCAACCCCTAAATCTTCACCTTCTAATCAAACCTCAGAAAATCTGGTTTATCAAACCTCTGAAGAAAAATTGTCTACTGAGAAAAACTTCGATACAAAGCTATAAAGTCTGAAAGGCTAAGTTGCTCTACCCTTTTTTCTGGAGAAATAGAGGCTCTTTCTAAAAATTCAGGAGCTATCTTATGTTTTAACATTTTTCTTTTTTGGCTAAACAGTTTTACCAAAAAATTTTTATAATATTTTAGGTCTTTTATCTCTTCAAAATCTTTGCGAATAAAACGAAGATAGGCTGAGTTTACCTTAGGAGGAGGAATAAAAAACTTTGGGGGGATACTCATAAGGTATTCCACCTGATAAAAAGTGTTAACAAAAATAGAAAGCCAAGACTTAAGGTAGATAAGCCTTTCGGCTACCTCTTTTTGTACCATATAAAAAGCTTGATAAACCAGATGTTTATGATAAACCGTGTTTTCTATGATAAGGCTGGCAACGTTATATGGTAGGTTTCCTATAAGTTTAAGCTCTTTTTCTCCCAATGTATCAAAATCAAACCGTGTTGCATCTGCATTAAAAATAACCACCCGAGGGTCATTTATGTTATTCTTAAGCCTTGTTATCATGTCTGAGTCTATCTCTATAAGATAAAGACGCTTTAAAGAGGTGGAAAGAAGTTTTTTAGTAAGGTTTCCTGTACCTGGTCCTATTTCTACCACTGTTTCCTCTTCTTTTATTTCGGCAAGCTCAACCAAACGCTCTAAAACCCCTGAAGAAACCAAAAGATGTTGTCCCCATTTTTTTTTGAGCATGATTAAAATTTAATTCCTTTCTGTTTTTTTCCCAGAGGAAACTGCTTAAACTTGTTGCTAAACCCGATTTTTTTGGTAGATTTAAGGAAACTTTTTGAAATCTATTTTTATAGGAGTTTATGGTCATGCCTGAATGTCTTCCCTTTCTTGGCTGGAGGTATAACTCACAAAAAGTAAACATAGAAGCGGTAGTTGCCCCGCCTTATGATGTAGTTACCGAAGAAGAAAAGGTTTTATACTGGAAAAAAAGTCCTTACAACATCTTTCATCTTGAGCTTCCTGAGAGTTATCAAAAAGCTAAACTCCTTTTAGAGAACTGGATTAACTCCCAAATCCTTTTAAAGGAACCTCAACCTTGTCTGTATTTTTACGAACTTTCTTTTCCCAAAAAAGAAATGATGTTTTCGCGAAAGGGATGGATTTTGTTGGTTAAACTACATCCTTTTGAAGAAGGAGTGGTTTTACCTCATGAAAAAGTTTTCCCTAAGGTTACCGAAGACCGGTTTGAACTACTTAAAGCTACAGGTTTTCAGTTTAGTCAGGTTTTCGGATTATATGAAGACCCAACCCTTAAAACCTTGTCTTATAACCCAACAGACCTTCTTTATGAGGTTTCTTATCAAGAACAAACCCATCGGTTATATAAGGTTTCTGATTTAGAAGTTATTCAAGAAGTGGTTGCTTATCTTAAAGACCAAAAAATATACATAGCTGATGGACACCATCGATACACCACCGCCCTTAGGTATAAGGAATATATGGAAAACCTTTTAAGAAAAAACAACCAAAAGGACTACAACTACATAGCCATGTATGTTTGCCCTATAGAAGAACCTAACCTACTTATGCTTCCTACCCACAGGGTTTATCGATTAGACGATATAGAGGGGTTTCTCAAGTCCTTAGAAAATTTTACAGAAAAAATAATGAGCGTAGAACCTATTAACTTTTCGGAAAACCTCTTTAAACTAAAAGAAAGAGAATTTGGGCTGTGTTTAAAGGATAAGATCATGGTTTTTAGAATAAAAGATGAAGTCTATGAACGTTTCAAACAGAAAGACCCGGTACTGGCTAACCTAACCCTTTACAATTTTTTAAGCCTAATGGAAGAGGCTTTTCAAATGGACGAAGAAATTCTAAAAGAAAAAAAACAGGTTAGGTTTTTATCTAAGGTAGAAGAGGTTTTAAAAAACTTAAAGCCTGGGGATATCGGAGTGATTTTTCCTGAGCTTTCTCCTTTAATCTTAAAAGAAGTGGCTTTGCAGGGAAAAAGGATGCCTCACAAAAGCACCTTTTTTTATCCTAAAGTGCTTACAGGTTTGGTCTTAAATGAGGTAAGCGGAAAAAACTTGGATTTTAATTTATGAGAGAAAGTTTAGCCTATTTTACCCGTTTAATTTATTATTATAATGAAAATAAAGATTTACTAAAGAAAGACCCTTTTATCCAACGAAAAATTCCTTTATTAAAAGAAGCTATAGATAAAACCAGAAAGGCTTTTGTTGAAAAAGGGTCTTTTGCTTTTTGTAAGGCTTGTGCGCTCTCCGGAGAGAAATGCTGTAAGGCTGGATTAGAGTGGAAGCTAAGCCCTGCTGAGTTTTTTTTGAACCTTCTTCTCTCCGAAATCTATAATCTTCCTTTTGATTTCAACACTAACCGAGAAGAAGACTGCCTTTTTTTAGGAGAGCAAGGTTGCGTTCTTATCCTTACCCCTATTTTTTGCAGAAACTTTTTTTGCGATAAATTGGCTAAACATTTAGGGCATCAAGACCTAACCTATATTCAGCAAACAATGGAAGAAGAAGCCACCATAGGTTTTATTTTGGCTGATTATATAAACACCAAAACCTTACAAAGGAGGGGATAAAAATGGAACTTGAAGGAAAGGTGGCTTTAGTAACTGGAGCCTCAAGAGGTATAGGTAGGGCTATAGCCTATCAACTGGCTAAAGAAGGGGCTGAGGTAATCATTAACTACAAAGGGTCTGAAGACAAAGCTAAAGAACTGGCTTCTGAAATAGAAAGTCTAGGGAGAAAAGCCCATCTTTCTAAGTTTGACGTAGCCAACCCTGAAGAGGTTAAAAAAGCAATAAAAGAAATAGAAGAATCTATAGGTCCTATAGAGATTTTAGTAAACAATGCAGGCATCACCAGAGATGCCTTGTTTTTAAGGATGAAGGAAGAAGACTGGGATTTAGTCATCAAAACCAACCTTTACTCAGTCTTTTATGTTACTCAAGCGGTTCTTCCGATGATGACTAAAACTAAGTGGGGAAGGATTATCAACATCTCTTCGGTAGTAGCTTTTAGCGGAAACCCAGGTCAAACCAACTATGCAGCAGCCAAAGCAGGGATCATAGGATTGACTAAATCTTTGGCTTTAGAAGTAGCCTCCCGCAACATAACCGTTAACGCAGTCGCCCCAGGTTATATAGAAACCGATATGACAAGTAAACTTCCCGAAAAAGTTAAAGAGGCCTTTTTGCAAGAAATTCCTCTAAAAAGACCTGGAACACCAGAAGAAGTAGCTTATCTTGTATGTTTCTTAGCAAGTGAAAAGGCAAGCTACATCACCGGTTGTGTTTTTCATGTTAACGGTGGTTTGTTAAGAATTTAAATTTTTTTGTGTATTGACTTTTATAAATTTTTGGTATATATCAAAAAACATATGGAAGTAATCACTGTTAAAACCCATAAAAAAGTTGAATTGATCGACATTACTGAAGAAGTAGTAAAAAGACTTCCTCCTAAGGATGGGATTTGTGTGCTCTATGTTCCTCACACCACAGCAGGGATTATCATTAACGAAGGGGCAGACCCGTCGGTAAAAGAAGACCTAATTATGGCTTTTGAAAGGATAGCCCCAGAAAATCTTCCATATAAACATTTAGAAGGAAACTCTCCAGGACATGTAAAATCTTCTCTTACCGGTCCTTCTCTAACCTTTATTGTGGAAAAGGGCAAACCTGTTTTAGGAACTTGGCAAAGAATTTTTTTCGCAGAATATGACGGACCAAGGACAAGAAAAGTCTTTCTAAAATTTTTAGAGGGTTAGGGCTATGAAAAAACAATTGATTTTATTAGGGATAGGGGTTGGTTTAGTTTTAGGAGGATGTAGGGCTAGTCCTCAGTATTTTGAACAAAAAATTTCCTCTCATAAAGAGATAGCCCAAACCTTTATCCAAGAGCGACGTTATACTGAGGCTTTAAAGGAACTTGAATTAGCAGAAAAATCAAGCCAGTGCGACATCTGTAGTATAAGAAGAAATCTACAGCTTTTAGAAAACGCAACCACTCA
Source organism: Thermodesulfobacterium sp. TA1 (assembly GCF_008630935.1). NCBI lineage: Bacteria > Pseudomonadati > Thermodesulfobacteriota > Thermodesulfobacteria > Thermodesulfobacteriales > Thermodesulfobacteriaceae > Thermodesulfobacterium > Thermodesulfobacterium sp. TA1. The sequence goes on along the minus strand of NZ_CP043908.1, from coordinate 225,288 downwards.
AGGCACGATAGAGGAGCTTAAAAAGGCTTTACAAAATGAAAGAAAAAAATGCGACCCAGAGGTTTATAATCTTCTTGGTTTGGCCTATATGGGAAAAAATGACTACGAAAAGGCTAAACAAGCGTTTAAAGACGCTATTGCTATTAAACCTGACTATGCAGAAGCCTATAACAACCTTGGTTCTTTAATGATCCTTCAACAAAACTACACAAAAGCCATAGAATACTTAGAGATAGCTATCCAAAATCCTTATTATGTAAATGCATACATGGCTAAAACTAACTTGGGCTGGGCTTACTATCTTGCAGGACAAAAAGAAAAAGGAATAAATACCTTACTTGAAGCCTTTAGAGAAAATCCTCGATATCCTAAATCCTTAGTCTATTTAGGTTATGTATACCTTAATGAAAACGACCTTTCTGCTGCTAAATTTTACTATAAAAAAGCCTTAGACGTAGATAAATACTCCAGTGAGGCAAGGTTTTACTTAGGGGAAATAAACTTTAGAGAAGGTAATTTAAAACTGGCTAAAGAATTATGGCAATCTATCATTTGGCTTGACCCTGATTCTCCTTGGGCAAACAAAGCTGCAGAAAGATTATACTTTTTAGAACGTGCTTATAATAGACAATAAACAAATAAAGATTAGACCTTAAGCTAAAGGCCTAATCTTTAGCTTAAGGCCTAATAAAATTATTAATTAGCTAAAGTTAATGCTTGTTTCTTAAGTTCTTCTCCTTTTTCTTTTAAAATTTCCAAACGATTTAAGGCCTTTAAAAAGGCTTTTATACTAGCTATTACAATGTCTCCGTCTTTGCCAAGTCCTGCGGTTCTTATACCTGTCTCGTCTTCTATAATAACCCCACATACACCTTCTGAAGACGTCCCACCGGTAAGGGCGCTAATGCTAAAGTCTATAAGTTTTAGATGTTTTTTACCCTGTTCTTCTCCGTTAAAACTATAACCTAAAGCCTGGGCCACTGCTTTATAGGCTGCATCAATAGGTCCTATTCCTAAACCTACCGCTACCTTATTACCTAAAAGTCTGTCTTCTATCTCTAACTGAGCTAACGGTTTCAACGATCCACTAAAAACACTTATCACCTGAGAAGAAACCAAGGAATACCGGTACTCTTTTTCACAGAACAAATCAAGCAGGATCCCTTCTATATATTCTTCATCTATCTTTCTTAGAACGTCTTTTAGTTCTGCCCTAAATTTCTCAAAAACTTTAGTAATTACCGTATCGTCAAATTCCCATCCTCTGCTTTTCAGTTTAAAAGATAAAGCGTGTCTCCCTGAGTGTTTCCCAAGAACGATGGCAGAACCGGTCCAACCTACCTCTTCTGGTCTAATGATTTCGTAAGTGGTTCTTTCACATATTACCCCATGTTGATGGATACCAGATTCATGAGCAAAAGCATTAGCCCCAACGATAGCTTTGTTAGGTTGAACCATCATCCCGGTGTATTTAGAAATAAGCTGACTGGTAGGGACGATTTTTTCGGTAGCTATGTTTACCTCTAAAGGATAACCTAACGATTTTTCAAAGAAGTCCCTTCTAATCTTAAGTGCCATAATCACTTCTTCCAAGGCAGCATTTCCTGCTCTTTCGCCTATACCGTTTATCGTACCTTCTATCTGAGTGGCTCCGGCTAAAATTGCAGAAAGTGAATTAGAAACCGCAAGGCCGAGGTCATTATGACAATGAACCGAAAGTCTTAAACTCCCGGTCCTAAGGTCTTCCTCATATCCAGCGGCTATCAACCTTTCTACCAAAAACTTAAAAAGATTATAATATTCTTGCGGAACGGTATAACCTACGGTATCAGGGATGTTTATAGTGGTAGCTCCAGCCTTTACTACCTCTATCACCACGTCAGCCAAGTAATTCCAATCACTTCTGGTAGCATCTTCAGCAGAAAACTCTACATTAGGACATAAAGAACAGGCATACTTTACCGCTTCTCGGGCAATCTCTAACACCTGAGCCCTATCCTTTTTTAGCTTGTATTTAAGATGGATGTCAGAAGTGGCTATAAAAGTATGAATACGAGGAGAAACTGCATGTTTAATCGCCTCCCAAGCAACCTCTATGTCTTTTTGGTTAGCCCTGGCTAAGGCAGCTACAGTACACTTTTTTATTTCCTTGGCTACGGTTTTTACAGCCTCAAAATCCCCAGGAGAGGTTATAGGAAATCCAGCCTCTATAACATCTATACCTAATTCCTCTAAGGCTTTAGCTATTTCTATTTTTTGTTTTAAATCAAGAGAAACCCCAGGGGACTGTTCTCCATCCCTAAGAGTAGTATCAAAAAACACTATTTTAGGGTTCAAGGTATCCCTCCTTGATAGAATTTTAAATTAAAATTTTATACCTTTTTTAAATTTTGCCAACGTTTACCTTTTAAAACAGGCTGAGCTGCTCCAACTTAAAAGGAAGTTTTTCCAAATTTTTTGAGAATTTGGTCAAAGTCTTACCTCTAAGAACGATAAAGTTTTTAGCTCTTTTTAAAGAAATACCTATATTTTTTAGTGTATCTTCGGTTATTATTCCTTCTTTTCTTGCTTGAATAAGCTTTTTAGCTGAGACAGGGCCTATCCCAGGAACCCTTAAAAGTTCCCAATAGTCTGCCTTGGTAATTTCTACAGGAAAGAAATCACGATGTCTTAAAGCCCAGGCTAATTTAGGATCTATGTGAAGTGGCAAGTTTTCCTCTTCTTCAAAAAGTTCTTCCAAATTAAAACCATAAAACCTCAAAAGCCAGTCTGCTTGATAAAGTCTATGTTCTCTCAAGAAAGGAGGTTCTTTTAACAAAGGAAGGGCTGGATCATGATTAACAGACACATAAGCAGAATAATAAACTCTTTTTACCATCCCTTTTTGATAAAGGGTTTCAGCTATTTTTAGGAAGTTTTTATCAGGGTCAGAGGTTGCTCCAACGATAAGCTGAGTAGAGACAGAGGCTTTAAATTCTTTTTCTTGATATACCTCTTTTATAACTTTTAAAGGAGGGTAAACTAACTCAAAACTCTTTTGAGGGGCAACTTTTTTTAAACTTTTTTCGGTAGGAAGCTCTAAGTTTGAGCTTACTCTATCTGCCAAAAAAAAGGCCTCTTTTATAAGTTTTGAAGAAGACCCAGGTATAAGTTTAAGATGAATATAACCATTAAACCGGTATTTCAACCTTAAAATTTTAACTGCTCTCAACATCAACTCCATTGTATAATCTGGGTCTCGATAGATGCCTGAGCTTAAAAATAACCCCTTTATATAATTTTTCTGATAAAACTCCATGGTAAGAAAGGCGACCTCTTCGGGGCTAAAAATAGCTCTCGGAATGTCGTTTTTTATCCGATTTATACAGTACTTGCAGTCGTTTACACAAATGTTGGTCATAAGGATTTTAAGGAGAGGCATACATCTTCCGTTTCCTGACCATACATAACAAATCCCTTCTAATCCCTGAGTATAGGTTTCCCTTGTTCTACCTGAACCACTACAAGTGTTGTCATATCTTGCGGCTTGAGACAAAATAGAAAGTTTGTGTAAAAGGTCTTTTTTCCGAAAGAAAAATTGGAAACTCTTCTCTTTTGGTTGAAACTGTTTTATAATGTCTCGCATAAGAAAAAATTTAAAATTATGGTTTAAAAATGTCAAGCAACTATCCTAAACCTAAATTAGTAGTAAGTGCCTGCCTTCTTGGAGAAAATACAAGATACGATGGTAATCCTATCGTATCTCCTCTGGCTAAAAACCTTTCTAAATTCTGTGAGGTTATCAAGGTCTGTCCAGAAGTAGCCATAGGGCTTCCTGTACCAAGGGATAGGATTATCGTATACCAAGAAAGAGGTAAGCTTGGTGTTTTTCAACCAGCCCAAAAAAAGGACCTTACTCAAGAAATGCTAAATTTTTCCCGGGAATTTCTTGAAGGGCTCAAACATATAGATGGTTTTTTATTAAAAAGTCGTTCTCCTTCCTGTGGAGTCTCAGGAACCCGCTGGTATAAAGACAAAGAAGGAACCTTGCCTATAGGAAGAGGAAAAGGCCTTTTTGCTATAGAAGCAGAAAAACTCTACCCAGACCTTCCGATAGAAGATGAAGGTAAGCTCCATGACGCTTTTATTAGGGGAAATTTTCTTACTAAAATTTTTGCTTTAGCAGACCTAAGAGAATTTTTAACTAAAGCATTATCTATAAAAGACCTTATCGGATTTCATCAAAGGTATAAGTACCTTCTTATGAGTTGTTCTCCAGAAGGGCTTAAAAGATTAGGACAGTTGGTAGCTTCTGCTAAAGATTTATCTTTTAAGCAAGTATTGCAAAACTACCAAACCCTTTTTATAAAAGCCTTATCTCAACCTCCTTCTAAAGGAAAAGAAACAAATACCCTTCTTCATGTGTTTGGACATTTTTCCTCTAAACTAAAACCTAAAGAAAAAAATCATTTCCTATGGTTGTTAGAACGTTATAGAAAAAACAAAATACCTAAGACTACCTTGATTGAAATCCTTAGAAATTGGGCTTTTAGGTTTGAAGACCTTTACCTTATCAACCAAGCCTTTTTAAATCCCTATCCCCTTGACCTTGAATAGTTTGTGTTTTAAATTTATTCTAATAATAAACCACAGAAAGAGGGGGTGTAAAAATGAAAAGAATTTTTCAAAAATTAGTTTTAGGTTTATTGGTATCTTTTATATGGTTAGGGCAGGGGTTGGCTTATGATGTAGACCTTGCTAAAAAATTTGATGCCTTTTTTTCTAACCTTACCCCAGAGGTAATAGCTAAAAAACCTTGTATGATAAGCGTAAAAGACCTTTTTATAATGCTTGAGAAAAAAGAGCCCTTTGTAGTCTTAGACATAAGAACCCCTCAAGAAAAGCAAATCATCAAGGTTTCTCTTCCTAATACTATAGAAATCCCTATGCACGAACTTTTTAAAGAAGAAAACCTAAAAAAACTTCCTAAGGATCGGATAATAGTGGTAATTTGTCATACCGGAACAAGGGCTGTAGCTGCAAGCCTGCCTTTAAACATTTTAGGATATAAAACTTTGGTTCTTGACGGTGGAATTTCTGAACTTGCTAAAGCAGCCGGAAGAAGCGTAGTGGGGCTTAGTTGGTAAAGGTTGGAAGTAGATTTTTTACTTATCAACCCCTGGATCTATGATTTTTCTGCCTATGATTTTTGGCTAAAACCCTATGGACTTCTTTATATAGGAGGAAAGCTAAGAAAATTAGGATATAAACTCTATTATTTAGACCTACTTGACCCTTTTAATAAAGACCTCCCTAAAGCTCCCAAAAGGCGAGAATTTGGCACAGGGCATTTTTATAAAGAACCTGTGCCTAAACCCTATTTTTTTCAAGACGTACCAAGAAGGTTTTACCGATATGGACTTCCTTTTAAGGTGTTTAAGCATAAAATATCTGGCCTTAAGTTTAAAGCAGTCCTTCTTACCTGCACCTTAACTTATTGGTATCCCGGTCTTTTTTCTGTGTTAAACTTTTTAGCTAAAAACTATTCTAAAATACCGATTTACATAGGAGGTATCTACCCCAAACTCTGTAAAGAGCACCTTGCTGAGTTTTTATCTCAGTATAAAGACCTTGAGGTTTATGTAGTAACCCAAAACGACACAGAGTTTTTAACCCATATTAAAAGTAGATTTCTACCTTCTGGTGAAACCTTTCCTAATGAATATCCAATTTTTGACCTGCAAACCCAGATTCCCTATGTAGTTCTTATGACCAGTCTGGGTTGTCCCTTTAACTGCCCTTATTGTGCCTCAAAAAGGATTTATCCTTCATATCAAGAAAAATCCCCTGAAGAGGTATGGGAGGAGGTTCTATTTTGGCACCAAAATTATGGAGTAAAAGATTTTGCTTTTTATGATGATGCTTTACTTTTTAACTTTGAAAAAAGGCTAAAACCTTTTTTAGAAAAGGTTATAAGTTCTGGGTTACACTTAAGGTTTCATACCCCTAATGCAGTCCATGCAAGGTTTATCAACCAGGAGGTAGCCTTGCTTTTAAAACAAGCAGGGTTTACAACCATAAGGCTTGGGCTTGAAAGGGTGGAAAACCGCTTTGACCAAAAGGTTAATTTAGATGAATTCTTAGAAGCTGTCTCTTATCTAAAAAAAGCAGGGTTTAGCCCCAAAGAATTAGGGGCTTATCTTCTTTATGGTATTCCTGAAGAAAATTTTAAAGAGGTTGAGAAGGCTATCTATTTTCTTGAAAAAGTAGAAATCTCTCCTTATTTAGCAGAGTTTTCTCCTATCCCAGGAACTCCTTTTTTTGAAATGGCTAAGGCTGTTTCTCGGTATAAAATAGAGGAAGACCCGATTTTTCATAATAATTCTATCTTTCCTGTTTTAAAAAATCCTAATTGGGAAGAAATAGAAAGGATAAAAGGCTTAGCTAAGGCTGTAAGACAAAGGCTAACAAGCCTTTAAAATATCATCCATAAAAAAGACCATTCTTTTAAACTTTTCTGACTAAACAACCTATAACCAAGACTTTCATAAAGCTTGACAATCTCTTCAGAGTCTTCGTTTAATATACCCGTCAAAAAAAGGTTGGTTTTATCTTTTTCGGAAAGTTCAACCACTTTAGGGGCAAGGTTTTTAAGTTCTCTATAACCTATGTTAGCTATTATTAAATCAAACTTTTCAACCGGCACCTTAGTTCCTACTAACACCCTTCCTTCTACTTGGTTTAACTTAAGGTTGTCTAAACATGCCTTAATAGCCTCTTCGTCTATGTCTACTGCCCAGACTTGAGCCTTAGGTAAAAGCTTAGCACAAGTTATGGCTAAAATACCTGTGCCACAACCAAGGTCAAGCACCTTATACGGATATTCTTTTTCTTTGGTTAAAGAAAATAGCTCTATATGTTCAAGCATCATCTGGGTGGTGGGGTGATGGCCGGTGCCAAAGGCTTGTCCAGGTTCTATCCAAATAATCACCTCACCTTGGCTGCTAAAACCTTTTTCCCAAGGGGGAACCACCCAAAGATGCCTTCCTACTTTTAAAGGTTTAAAGTTTGCCTTCCAAATTTCTGCCCAGTTTTTTTCTTCAAGCAGCCTATATTCTATTTCCACAAAAGGATACTTAGCCAGTGCTTTTTCTATTTCCTCTAACTCTGGGCTATCTTCTTTAAAATAAAACTTAAAAACTACTTCATCCTCTTGATAAGAGGTTTCCCAACCTTGAGATAACCTTTGATAAAAAAACTCTTCTATCTCTTCTTCTTTATCCTTAGGGGCTTTAACCGCTATTTCATAAATCATCCAATCCTCCACCCTTTAAACATTATTTTAATCCATCTTTCTGTTTTACCCAGATCAAAAGCCCAAAAGCTTTAAAAAATTTGGTTTAACTCCTTAGCTACTATGCCCTTTCTTACACAAAAACCAGAAAAATTTAGCCAACTCGCAATAAGCTTGTTTTTGTGGTTAGATACGATAGTTTAATCTGTGATAATCTAAAAATTGGTTGTAAAATAGGTGCCTATATGAAAAAAACATCTACAGAAGCCAAAAAACTTTTTTATTTAGGTTTTATCTACTTTTTTTCAGGGCTTCCTTTTGGTTTTTTCTATACTTTTATCCCTGTATTTTTAAGAACCGAAGGGGTTAGTTTAGTAAACATCGGCCTTTTTTCTTTAGCCAGCCTTCCCTGGAGTTTAAGGCTTGTTTGGGCTCCTTTTATAGACCGGTATCTTCATAAAAGCCTTTGGATGGGATTTTCTTTAGTAGGTATAGGAGTAAGTGTCTTGTTTTTAAGCCTTGTTTCTCCTCAAGATGAACTATTTTTTTCTTGTCTTTTTCTACTCTGTTTCTTCTCTTCGGTTTTTGATACTGCAGCCGACGGGTTTGTGGTGGAATGGATAGCCCAAGAAGCCTTAGGAAAGGCTAATGGATTAAGGATTGCAGCCTACCGGGTATCCTTAATCGTTTTTGGAGGTGGGTTGGTAGCGATAAGTCATTACTTAGGTTTTAAACCCATTTTTTATCTCATCTTTATGATAGGTTTATCAGTAGGGAGTTTTCTATCCTTAAATCCTTTTCTCAAACACAAAATATCACAAAAGCCTCACTCTTTAAAAGAGCAATTTATCTTGCCTGTTAAGGAAATCCTAAAAAGAAAAGGGGCATTTTATCTTTTTTTGTTTGTATTTAGCTATAAGATTGGGGACTCCCTTCTTGGGGCTATGGTCTATCCCTTTTGGGTAGACCGAGGCTTTTCCCGTTTAGAAATAGGGATGATAGCAGGAACGATTGGGAGTCTTCTTACCATTCTTGGTTCTCTTTTAGGGGGTTATCTCTCAAGCCAATGGACGGTTAAAAAATCTTTGCTGATATTAGGTTTTTTTCAGGCCTTTTCTAACTTAGGCTACACCTTAGCCTCTATCCCTACCTTACCTAAGCAAACTGTTTATTTGGCTTCCATCATAGAAAGTTTTACCGGAGGACTTGGGACGGCAGCCTTTCTCACCTTTCTTACCAAACTTTGCCAAAAAGAATTTTCTGCAACTCAGTATGCAGTGTTTTCTACCCTCTTTAGCCTTTCTTTAACCTTTTCAAGAAGTCTATCAGGTTTTTTAACCACTTATTTGGGGTACACCTTCTTTTTTGGACTAACCTTCTTGATTTCTTTACCTGCCTTTCTTTTGATACCTAAAATAACCAAAGACCTAAACTCTAAACCTTTTTAGAAATTGCTTCCATAAGGGCAGGTTTTCTTAGGAGGCCAGTTTTTAAATATGACGTCATTTTCTTGATGGCATTTCAAGCAAAAACCCACTCTTAAGATCCTCTTAAGTTCTTCTTGGTTAAACGGGCGCAACCCAGACCGAGAAAACTTTACCAAAGTGGTTCCGTTTAAATTAACCATTTGAGAAAGACAAACCTTAGGAGACTTAACAAAAGGTTGTTCTAAGTTGATCACCTCTAATCCGTTTTTTCCCTTAACCACCTTCCCGTATCCTAAACCTAAGGTCTTGGGGTCTTGATGACAACTTCTACAAGAACGCCCTTTTTTATCGGTGCTGTGAGGGTTAAGTTTAGCAAAAGAAAGGCTTTTAATCTCTTTTTTTACCTCTCCTTTTTCTGAGAGGATGGTAATAAAGTCTTGTCAACCAGGGGTAACGGTAACTATGGTTTGATTGCCCTCTACAGCTAAAGTAGGAGAAGTAAGCCTTCGATAAGACTCATGCTCAATCCAAAGTCCTTTGGTTTCTTTAGCCAAAACTTTATCTAAATGAGTATCCCTTGGGTCATACTTTATATGGCAACCATAGCAATCTGGAATATGCTTAGCATGACAACTAACACAGGTTAAACGCCTATGATAATAAATTCTACAAGGTTTAACCGGCTTTTTTATTAAAAGCAACGAACTTTTTTCTTTGGTTTCTAAAAACACTTGGGAGCCCTTTTTCTTAAAATTTTTAAGCCTCCTTCCTTTTTTGGTAATCCCGGTTCCATCATGACAGGTTTCACAAGTTACCTCTAAGGCTTGGTGTAGGTTTTCATAAAAATTTCCATCTCCCATAACTTCTTCTTTGGTATGGCAGTCTATACAAGCTAAGCCTTTTTCAAAATGCACATCAGGAGAAACCCGGGTTAACAACCTTCCATCAATCCAAACCGTGTCCCCAATACCTCCTTGTTCGTTTTCATAAAGTCCCTGATAAGTAAACCCTATCCTTCCACTACGGTTATGGCACCGCACGCAGTTTTCCATAGGAGGATACTTTACAAGCTTAGGATGTAGTTTTTGCGAATTATTTTCCTTCTCAGGTTTTACTAAATGACAAGCAGTGCAACCGCCTCCTTTTTCCTTTAAAAAATAAGGAAGTTTTCCTTTTTCTAACCAAAGATGGCAGCTACCACAAAGCTTTTTATAATAGTCTAATCCTAAACTATTTCGGGTCTTATAATAAACCTCTTTTTGGTAAAGTTTTTCTACGGTTAGGTTAGGATACAGAGATAAAATCTCTTTTTCTTCAAAAACCTCAAGCAACCGTCTTATCATCCCGTGGTTGGTAGCCATAAGTGAGTTTTTAACTTGATTTATCTCTGTAGGATGGCAGCCTGGTTGACCGCAAGTGAGGTGGGCATACCTTAAGTCTCCTGGATTTTTTATTAGTCTTTTATGGGCTTCTTTAAAATCTAAGGTATAAGGATTTCCTAAATGACAATAAGCGCAGCCGAGAATTTTTTTCTCGTGAACCTTTTCTGGGACCACCTCTTGATGACAGGCTACACATAACTCTACTTCCCCTGAGGTTAACCTAAAAGGTTCTTTTTTTTCTCTATGGGTTTCCTTATAATATAAAACCATCAAAAAGATTAAACCGGCTAAAAACCAAAAGGTTTTCGTTTTTAAAAATTTTTTAAAAATTGGCATCTCTGTAGATGAGAAGGCTAAAGATAAGGTAAACCATACTCCATAAAATCAAGATAATCATCATCCAGGGATTAAACCTTCTTAAAGGTTTAAATCCTAAAAAAATAACTAAAATCAACGCCAAAAAAAGGAAACCAAGGACCGATAAAGGAGGGAAGAATTTTAAAAGGCCTTGAGCTCCTAAGAAAAACCAAGGTCCAGTAACCAAGAACTTTCCTTTCTCGGTTTCAAGAGGCATATATAAAAATAAAGATAAAATAAGGTTTAAATAAAGATAAGGCACATAAGCTAAACTAAAAATCCTTTTTAGAGAGGTATGCCAGACAAAAAGTCCGATAGCCAAGAGAAAAGAACCATAGATATGTGCTAAATAAACTCTATAAAGACCTCCTTTAGAGATAGGAAAAATTAGGTCTCTTAGGAAACTACCTATCCAAGGTATACTTAAGCAAAGATTTTCTGCTATATTGCCTGCAAGTTTTCCTACTTCATCAAACCTGATGACATATCCGGTAAAAACTAAAAAAAGAAGGACCACAAAGCTTATAACCAAAAAAAACCAAGAGATAAAATTTTTTCTATGATGCCATCCCTTTAAAAGGCTGTCTATCATATGAAAGAAGGTGGATACCAAAGCTATCTGAGAAGAAAAATAATGAAGATTTCTAAAAAATCTGCCAAAAGGGACTGTAGCTTCTAACCTGATTACACTATAGAGTGGGTCGGTGTAAAAATAATGGTAGCTTACTACTATACCTGATAAAATCGAGATTAAAAGGCTTATCAAAGAAAGGTTAGCTATAAAAAGATTTATTTTAGAACAACGATCCTGGTTAAATAACCTCAACCTCTAAACCCTTAGAGTTAAGCCTAAAATTATAGGTTTGAAGATCTTTTTTAGCAGGACCTGAAAGAAATTTTCCTTTTAGGTTAAACTTGCTCTGATGACACGGACAAACAATCAAGCTTTCTTCAGAAGAATAGTTAAGCAAACAGCCTAAATGTGGACATCTTCTAGAAAAAACCCGAACCTCTCCCTCGGTTTTTAAAATAATAAAACTATCCTTAAAAAGGATCCCTTTAGCCTTTTCGATCTCTTCAAAGGAAATCCAAACCTTCTTAGGAGGGGGAGAGGATAAAGTGGTAAGGTTTTTAAAAACCCCATAGGTCAAAAACCCTAAAACCCCTAAAGAAAAAAGTCTTAAAACACTTCTTCTATTCGTCTTCATCTATAGTTCCAATAACTTTTTCCTTTCTCTTTTTTAATAGACAAAAACCTATTTAAAATAAACAGATAGCTTTTTAAACTCCTCGGTTCCTGCTCTTTGTAAAAGTTGAAAAGTAATGGTTTCGGTATCAACAGGCAGAGCCCCTGCAAGGATGCTAAGTTGAAGGCCTGTTTTCCAGTTTTCCTCCCTTCGGCTACATACCGCATCCTTAGGTAAAAACACACAATATCCTTTATTAAGAAGGCTTAAAGCGGTTTGATAAACACAAATATGGGTTTCCATCCCTGTAAGGATTACCTTACGGCGTCCAAAAGCCTCTAAACTTTCTAAAAACCTTTGTTCTCCACAACAATCAAAGGTTATTTTTTCTATAGAAGTATATTCTGGAAGAACCGTTTTTATCTCTTCTATGGTTGGACCAAGCCCTTTAGGATATTGTTCAGTAATCATTATAGGAATACCCAAACCCTTAGCAACTTCTATAAGGATAGAAATGTTTTTTATTACTTTTGAAACTACCTTTTCTTCCATAGCCTTAACCAATTTTTCTTGTACGTCTACTATAACTAAAACCGCCTCTTCAGGTCTAATAAAATATTTTTCCCAATCCATTTTAAACCTCCGAAATATTTTCCGACGTTCTTATTCAAAACTTTCTTCTTTAAGACTTGGGGCTAATTCTTTTAAAGCTTTTTTAACCAACTCGTCTAAGGTATCTCCTTCTTCAAAAACCTTATACAGAATCGGTTCTACCTCTTTAGAACCAAAACCTAAAGATAAAAGGCAAGCTTTAGCCTCTTCAAGGACCATTTCTTTTTCAGGAGGCAAGGTCATTCCTTTAAAGGTTGGTTTTAAAAAAAGGTTTTTCAGGTCTAAAAAAAGTTTTTCTGCCCTTTTAGGTCCTATACCAGGTACCTTAGCCAGTTCTTTCCACTGTTTTTCGAGAACTACCTGTCTTAACCTTTCGGGAGAAAAAACAGAAAGTAAGTTTAACGCAAGCTTAGGCCCAATTTTAGAAAGGGTATTAAGTTTTATAAAAAGGTCTCGGGTCTCCTTATCTAAAAATCCGTAAAGCTCTAAAAATTCGTTTTTTCTGATAAAACTAACCACATAAAGGTTTACGGTTTGGTTAATAAAGTTGGCTCTAAGCACTTCTACTAAGTTTAAAGGAACAAAAACTTCAACACTAAAAAAAGGTAAAGGCTCAAGGATCACTTTGTTAGGAGGAAAAACACTTCTTAAAACCCCGTTTATACAGAAAAACAACCTTTACCCCCGACTTCAAAAGACAGGAAAAGCGCAACGGATAAAGCGTCTACCCTATGTGAGTCTAACTTAATCCCTTCACTTTTCTCTGCAAAAGAAAGAAATCCTTGTTGGATTAACAAGTTAATTCGGTTCATCATATCTTTTTTTTTGGCATTCCCGTTTTGGGTTAAAAAACTTTTTATCTCCTTAGGATTAAAAGTTTTTACTCTTAGATTGTATAGCCCAGAAAGAAGTAAGATTATCGCTTGGGCCTGAGAAAGCTTTAAGGTAGAACTTCCGGAACCGCGGGTAAACACCTCCTCTACCGCTAAAAAATCAGGATTAAAAGTAATAATAATTTGTTTAAGCTCCTCAAAAATAAAAGCCAGTTTTTGGGGAAGACTAAAATCTTCAGGGGGACTAATTGTCCCCCAAGCCTTGACCTGAAATCCTTGCAAAACTTTTTCTAAGCAAGCATAACCTAAATGGTTTATACCTGGGTCTATCCCCAAAATTTTCATCTATTCAATTTTTCCATGATATTTTCTGGGATATCAAAGTTAGCATAAACTTGCTGGACGTCATCATTATCATCAAGGGCCTCTATCAGTTTTAAAAGAGTGCTGGCGGTTTGTTCGTCAGAGATAGGCACAAGAGTTTTTGGAACCAAGGTAAGTTTAGCAGAAAGGATTTCTATACTGGCTTCTTCTAAGGCTTTTTTCACTTCTTCAAATTGAGAGGGCTCAGTAATGATTTCTATTTCGCTTTCGTATTCTTTGGTATCTTCAGCCCCTTTTTCTATGGCTATTTCCAGGACCTTTTCTTCGTCTTTTTTGGGAACTACTATCAATCCTTTATGCTCAAAAATCCAAGAAACCGCTCCTGGCTCTGCAAGGTTACCACCATTTTTACTAAAGATATGTCTTACCTCAGAGACCGTTCTTCTTCTATTATCAGTAATAGCATGCACTAAAATAGCCACTCCTCCTGGTCCATAACCCTCTAAAATCGCTTCTTCATAATTGGTTCCTTCTTCTTGTCCTAAAGCCTTTTTGATGGCTCTTTCTATGTTTTCCTTAGGCATATTAGCTGCTCTTGCTGCTTGGATGGCTGTCCTTAACCTTGGATTAAGTTCTGGGTCTCCACTTCCTCCGGTTCTTACCGCAATGATGATTTCTCTAATTAACTTTGTAAACATCTGACCTCTTTTAGCGTCTTGTACAGCCTTTTTTCTTTTTATCTGAGCCCAATGGGAATGTCCAGCCATAATATCACCCCTTCTTTTAAAAAGATTTTTTTCAATAAGTATAATAGGTCTTGCCAAAAATTCAAACTCTATTAAAATAGGTTTTGAGAATTTTTCCGCCGGGGTGGCGGAATTGGCAGACGCGGTGGACTCAAAATCCACTGGGGTTCACCCCCGTGCGGGTTCGACTCCCGCCCCCGGCATTTCTAACTTTTGATCTGTTTTTACTTTAATTCCCTTCACCAATCCTTTAATAAAACTTCTTCTTAAATTTGATTTTTCTTTTCTAAATTTTATAGTAAAATTGAATAATAAGACTTAAAAAATCAAATCGGAGGACAACTAATGGGAGTCCAAAAAATTTTATCTCAATATATACCTCAAGGTGTATTTATTATTACCTCTAAAGCTAACGATAAAATAAACGGAATGACAGCTGCATGGGTTTCTCAAGTTTCTTTTAGACCTCGTTTATTAGCTGTGTCTATAGCTCCCCTAAGATATACCTATGAGCTTATCAAACAATCAGGGCTTTTTTGTATTAATGTTTTAGGGAAAAGCCAACAAGACCTTGCCAAACACTTTGGGTTTAAGAGCGGAAAAAATGTTAACAAGTTTGAAAACATCCCCTATACTTTTTCGTTAAACGGAATGCCTGTATTAAAAGAAGCCATAGCCTATTTTGAATGTGAGGTTTATGGAGAATGTAAGGCAGGAGATCATATAATAGTAATCGGTGAGGTAGAAGATTTTCAAATCCTTAAAGAAGGAGAGGAACCACTTATTTTTAACTGGGACGACTATTTTGGAGGGCTTGAGGGATAAGCTATGAACTTAGGGGACAAACTTTTATATTATTCTGAGAAACTACAACACTTTTTTGACCGTTATTTAAGACTCATTTTAGTTGGGATCGTCATCTTTGTAGCCTTAGGGGGTTTATGGGGTGGAATTAGGTATTACTTAGCCAAAAAAGAAAAGGAGGCTGCCTTTGAGCTTATCAAGGCTGTGCAAAGCCCAAATTTAATAGCCTCTTTAGAGCAAATAAAACAAAAATATCCCAACACCCCTGCAGGTGTAGTCTCTGGTTTAATTCTTTCAGATTATTACTATCAACAAAAAAATTTTAATAAAACCCAAGAAATCCTTCACTTATTAAAAAAAACCTATCCAGAAAAAGTAAAAGGCCTTGTCTGGTATTATGAGGCTAAAATAGCAGAATCCCAAGGTAGTTGGGAAAAAGCCTTTGGATTATACCAAAAAATAGACCAAAAATATCCTGAACTTCAGGATCTTATTCTATTAGACTTAGGGAGGGCTGCAGAAAAATTGGGAAAAACCCAAATAGCTAAGGATTACTATCAAAAAGCCCTTAATCAAGTAAAAGATGAGGTGTTAAAAGGAATAGCAGAGACAAAACTAAACCAGCTTTAAAACAAAAAATAGCTTAAATAAAACCATGAGCCTTCTTATTTTTAAAAGGCTTGCCGAAGAAAGAATAAGAGAAGCTATGGAAAACGGAGAGTTTGACAACCTCGAACTTAAAGGCAAACCTCTGAAACTTGAAGAAAATCCCTTTATTCCTGAAGACTTAAGAGTGGTCTATAAAATACTACAAAACGCAGGCTTTTTGCCTAAAGAAGTAGAGCTTAGAAAGGAGATTTCTAAATTGGAAGAACTCTTAGAAGAAGACCTTCAAGATGCTTACTCAAAAATCAAAAAACTTTCTACCCTTCTTTTCCATCTAAACCAAATAAAAAAAGGGCCTATCAACATCCCTGACGAATACTTTAATAAAGTAGCTGAAAAAATTAAACTTGCAAAGGAAAAAGCTAAAGAACCTACCGAAAAAAAAGAAATAAATTGGATGAAATTACAAACCTTTCTTTACATCTCCTCTTTAAAACCTAGAAGAAAGTAAAAATGAAGAGGCTTTCTGACGAATTTCTCATGAAACTCGCTATCAAAGAAGCCAAAAAAGGGCTGGGTTATACCTCCCCTAATCCAGTAGTAGGAGCGGTTTTGGTAGACCCTATTACCCAGGAAGTAATAGCCAGAGGTTATCATCAACGCTATGGAGGTCCTCATGCTGAGGTAGTAGCCATAGAAAAGGCTAAAGGTCAAACCCAAGGGGCAATACTTTATGTTACTTTAGAACCTTGCAATCACTACGGCAAAACCCCTCCTTGCACCCAAAAAATCTTATCAAGTGGTATTAAAAAGGTGGTCTGTGGAATAAGAGACCCAAACCCTATCGCTAAAGGTGGGCTTGAATTTCTTTCTTCTAAAGGAATTGAGGTAAAAACCGGTGTTTTAGAAAAAGAAGTAAAAATACTGACTCGGTTTTTCCTTAGCAGGGTTTTAAGGAAAAGACCTTGGGTTTTGATGAAAGTAGCCGCAAGCTTAGACGGAAAAATCGCTATTTCTACCGGAGATTCTAAATGGATTACAGGAGAAGAGGCAAGAAAATATACCCATAAACTAAGGGGTATGTTTGATGCTATCCTTGTAGGGAAAAATACGGTTTTAAAAGATGACCCACTCCTTACCTGCAGGTTAAATAAAGGCAAAAACCCCATAAGGATAATTCTCGATACTCATCTTAGCTTAAACTTAGATTATAAAGTTTTCAAAACTTTGAACGAGGCTCAGACTATCGTAGCTTGCCAAGAAAAAGTTCCTTCAGAAAAGGTAGCTATCTTTGAAAAAGCAGGGGTTATCCTTTGGAAGCTTCCGCTAAAGGAGGGGCAGATAGACCTAAAGGCTCTTATGGAGAAATGCTTAGAATTTGGTATAAATTCTTTGATGGTAGAAGGTGGAGCCAAGGTCCATGGGAGTTTTTTAAAAGAGCGGTTGGTTGATGAGGTCTGTTATATGATAGGCCCCCTTATTATAGGAGATAAAGAAGGTATTCCTGCCGTAGAAGGTAAACCTTTAAAATGTCTAAAAGAGGCTATAAGACTTCATGAGGTTAAGGTAAAAAGATTAGGAGACTCATATATGTTTCATGGATATACAGAAGAGGGTTTGCGACTTATTGAAACTCCTTTAAGATAGCTTTTATCTCTTCTCTAAGCACCTCTATAGGCTTTTCTGAGGAAAAAACCCTGTTAGCCTTTTTGGCCTTTTCTTCCAAAGGAAGTTGCAGGTTTGCCAGCTTCAACATCAAGTCTGGGTAGGAAGACTTCGTCCTTATCCTATCTTCCTGGGTCTTTTTTGAACAAAAAACCACCCAAACCTCGTCAAACATATCTTCCCAACCACATTCAAACAAAAGAGGAACCTCTACAAAAACAGCTTTTTCTCCTTTTTGCTCACAGGTCTTTGAAAACTTTACGAGTTCCTCCTTTACTAATGGATGTAAAATCTCTTCTAAAGCCTTCCTGGTTTTTTCATTTTCTAAAATTTTTTTAAGAATTTCCTTTTTATCTAAGGTTTTAAACAAACCGAAAATCTTTCGAGTTATTTCAGGTTGTAAATAAAGACTTTTAACGACTTCATCACAAGAAAAAATAGGAAACCCCAACTCTTTTATAAGATGAAGCAACGTAGTCTTCCCTGTAGCAACCCCACCGGTAATGGCTATTTTTTTCATTTTTTAAGCAAGGTGAGATAGTTTTTGAAATCCTCTGGAATAGGGGTCTCAAACTCCATTTCCAGATTGGTCTTGGGGTGTAAAAATTTTATACGAAGGGCGTGAAGCATCAACCTTTGAGGTTTAGGTACATCAGTTTTTAAACCACCATAAACAGGATCTCCTAAGATAGGATGACCTAAGTGAGAAAAATGAACCCTTAGTTGATGGGTTCTTCCTGTAATCGGTTTAGCCAATACCAAAGAGGCTTTATAAAGATACTCTTTAACTTCGTAAAGAGTAATAGCCAATTTGCCTTCTTTTAAAACAGCCATCTTTTTCCGGTGTACCGGATGTCTACCTATAAAGGTTTCTATCCTTCCTTGTTTAGGTTTGAGATGTTTATACACGATAGCAATATAAGTTTTTTCTATCTGTTTTTGTTTAAATGCCTCTACCAATTCTCTATGGGAATGATTATTTTTAGCTATCAACATAATTCCTGAAGTATCTTTATCTAAACGATGGACTATCCCAGGACGGATTTTTCCTCCTATTTCTGAGAGGTTTTGAAGCTTTTTTAACAAACCATGAACCAAGGTATCGTCTTGATGTCCTGGGGCTGGATGAACGACCACCCCAGAAGGTTTATTAATAACCGCTATATGTTCATCTTCATAGATGATGTCAAAAGGCACATCCTTAGGTTTAAGTTCTAAAGGTTGGGGGGTAGGGACCTTAATCCTGATTAAATCCTGAAGTTTTATTTTATAACTTGGTTTTACTACTCTTTCATTTACCTGAACTAAAGAGGCCTCGATCAATTCTTGCAACCTGCTTCTACTTAAATCTGGGAGCTTTTCTTTCAAAAAAAGGTCTAACCTTTTACCAACTTCTAATTCTTCTACCTTAAACTCAAAAATCCTTTCTTCCATGATGGTTTATTTAGACATCCCAAATTCCTTTAAAAGTAAGCATATCTTTTATTTTTCTAAAAAGGTCCAAGGCATAAGAAGTAGGAGAAACCTCAGAAAAAGGATAAACTACCTCTTCTTCTACCAACTTTTGAACTATCGTGAAGATACCTTCTGAAAGATTTTTAAGGTTATAACCCCCTTCTAAAGTAAATAAAATCTTCCCGTTTGCAAAATTATAAGCTATTTCCTTAAATAACTCGGTAATCCTTGCAATCCCTTCAAGGGTAACCTCAAAATCTCCTAAAGGATCGTTTATCATACAATCAAACCCTGCAGAAATAAGCACAAGTTGGGGTTTATACTGAAAAGCTATAGGTTTAAGAAGACTTTGGTAAAAAAAGATAAAATCATCATTTCCGCAACCAGCCTTTAAAGGTACATTTATAGTATATCCTATACCATAACCAGCTCCTATTTCATTGTAATTGCCTGTTCCTGGATAATAAGGATATTGGTGGGTTGAAAAAAACAATACTTCATCTGTGTAATAAAAAGATTTTTGTGTCCCGTTTCCATGATGAAGGTCAAAATCTATGATTAAAATCCTTTTAATTCCATAGAGATTTTTTGCATAATGTGCTGCAAGGGCTATATTGTTAAAAAGACAAAAACCCATAGCACGATCTTTTTCTGCATGATGCCCTGGTGGCCTCACCAAAGTAAACGCATACTTAAAACCTTCTTCAAACAGAAGCTTTAATCCGGTTTTTTGAGCTCCCACCGCATAACAGGCAGCATCAAACGAATATTCATTAGCTACTGTATCGGCATCTATTTGGAAATACCCTTTTCCCCTGGTATTTTCTATAAGATGGTACAAACTTTCAGAATGGTTCCAAAGAATTTCTTCCTTTGTTGCCCTTTCAGGAGAAAAAATTTCTATCCTTGATTTTAAACCTTCATCTTTTAATCTATCTAAAATAATTTTAAGCCTCTCAGGTTTTTCAGGATGAAAATTGCCAGGGTCATGCTTTAAAAATATTTCATCAAAAATTATGGCAACCTTCTGCACCATTTTTGCTTTAAATAATCTCTTTAAGTTGTATTACCTAATGTTTCATTTAAATATTTAACCATATTATGCACCCCTGGACAAGGGGTCTAAAAGTATTATCTACATTCACCGGTAGTGTTTCAATTAATCGTGTAAAGCCTTGAAGAATAATAAAGGGCATGGTAGGTTCCTCAAAATTTTAAACTTGTCCCATAAAGCGCTCAACGAGCTTACTTCAAAACCTTTTGAAAAACTTTATGTTTAAGGAAAAAAGTATAAGTAAGTAAAAAGCTTAAGGATGCCTCATCTCAGGAAAGGGACTTTAGCTGCGTGATGAGGAAGTAAAAGCTTTGCTTAGTGCAACGAACCAGGCTTTGAGAAGATAGCAAAAGAGATAAAAAGGAGGGTGAAGGTGGTAGAGGTATTTTTAGAGGAAGAAGCGGCTGAGAGGTTCTTATACTTGATGTTAAAAAAAATAGATAAGAGATAGACTAAGGGAGGTTAGAGAATTTAATGGAGGTTAAATTAGGGACTACCATAAACTTTTCAAAAAAATTTTTACCTAATAAAAGTGACACTATACCAACAAAAGAAAGAGATAAAAATTATCTATAACAAGACATAAAATCGATAAACAATTTAACAATACTAAAAGAAAACAAAACTTAACTTTAATATTACATATAAACCTTTTTTCAAGACCAAAGATAAGCTAAAAATAAAAATCTAAAAATCATCTATATTAAGAGCTTGATTAATTTTAATTTTATGTTATATATTTATGTATAATACTTTTATATAGGAGGGGATAAAATGAGAAAAAGGAGTAGATTTATTACAGTAGATGATGTAAAATTTGTGTATGAAAACTATGCCAAAATGAGTGCTTCTGAAATAGCAGAAGTTTTAGGTATTAGTAAATTTCAAGTAAACAAAATCGTAAACGAATTAAGAAAAAGAGGTATTAATGTTCCTAAAAAAATAGGTAGAAAGGTCAATGTTTACGACCAATTTATAGAAATGTTAAAAAAAGAAAAAAAGAGCTAAGTTAAACATTTTTCTATTAAACGACAATCTTGGGTGATTTGAGTTTTAAGCTCTTCTACAGAGTGGAATTTTTTTTCTGCTCTCACTCTTTTTACAAACTCTACTTTTATTTGTTTGCCATATAATTCTTGATTAAAGTCTAAAATGTGAACCTCAATTGCAAGTTGTTTTTGGTCAAAAGTAGGTCTAAAGCCTATATTCATCGCTCCTTTAAACTTTTGATTTTGATAATAAACCCAGACTGCATAAACTCCGGGAGGAGGCAATAATTTATTTTTAGGTACTTCAATATTAGCTGTAGGAAAACCCAAACCCTTACCTATACCTTGTCCTTTTACTACTTTACCTATCAAAAAATAATAGTGTCCAAGAAAACGATTAGCCTTTTCTATATCTCCTTTTTCTATCGTTTGTCTTATCAAAGTGCTGGAAACCGGGGTATGGTCTACCATTACCGGATTTACTATCCTTACTACAAACCCAAATTTTTCTCCCAAGGTTTTTAAAAATCCAGGGTCCCCTTCTCTTTTTCTTCCAAACCTAAAATTAAACCCTATAACTACCCCTTTAGCCCTAAGCTGGTCAACCAAATATTCTTGTACAAAAAGGTCTGGAGTAAGCTGGGAAATGTTAACAGAAAAAGGAATAATGGCTATGTTTTCTATGTTTAGCTGAGAAAGTAAATTTAATTTTTCCTCAAAAGTAGTTAAAAGTTTAAAGTTTGCTTCTGGAAAAAGAACCGTTCTGGGATGAGGGTCAAAGGAAACTAATAGAGGGGTTACACCTAATTCTGCACTAAGAGCAACAGTTTCTTTAAACAGGTTTTTATGTCCCAAGTGAATCCCATCAAAGCTTCCTATGGTAATGGCTGTTTCAAAAGGTAGTGGAAAATCCTTAGGGGTATATATTTTCAATCTTTCCCTCCACTAGTTTTAGAAAGCTGTCAAAAAGATAGACTGAATCATGCGGTCCTGGTGCATTTTCAGGATGGTATTGCACAGACATAGCCCTAAGTTCTGGGACAAAGATACCTTCAAGGGTTTCATCATTTAGGTTTACATGGGTAAGCACTGTATCCTTAGGAAGTTCTTCTTTTTTAACACAAAAACCATGGTTTTGAGAGGTAATTTCTACTCTTTTGTTGATAAGGTTTAAAACCGGATGGTTTATCCCTCTATGTCCAAACTTTAGTTTATATGTGGTAGCTCCTAAAGCTTGTCCTAAAATTTGATGCCCTAAACAAATACCAAAAATCGGTTTTTTACCTAAAAGTTGCTTAACTGTTTGGACGATATGTTTTAATGGAGCCGGATCTCCTGGGCCATTAGAAAGGAAAATACCGTCAGGATTATGGGAAAGTATTTCTTCAGCAGAAGTATAACAAGGAAAAACCAAACACTCTGCATCCCTTTCTACAAAAAGTCTTAACTGATTAAACTTTAGGCCACAATCTAAGACCGCTATCTTATACTTAGCCTCTCCTTTAAAATGAGAGAGACTTTCTTTTCCCTGTTTCCCATAGTAATAAGGTCCTTTACAGGTAACATACTGAACCAAATCTCTTCCTACGTAATCAGGACTTTCTTTAACCTTTTCTAAAAACTTTTTGGGATCTAAAGTCTCTGTGGTTATTCCTCCTTTCATCGAACCATAAAGCCTTAAGTGCCTGGTTAAAGCCCTGGTATCTATACCTTCTACCGCTAAAATTTTATTTTCTGTCAACCACTCACCTAAGGATTTTTTGGCCCTCCAGTTGCTATAAAAAGGCTGATATTCCCTTACGATAAATCCTGCTACTTGAACTCTATCACTTTCCATATCCTCAAAGTTGATGCCATAATTCCCAATAAGAGGATAAGTCATCGTTACTATCTGTCCATAATAAGATGGATCGGTAAGGATTTCTTGATATCCCGTCATACCGGTGTTAAAAACTATTTCCCCAAAAGTCTCTCCAGTTATCGTAAAAGACCTTCCCCAAAAATAGGTCCCGTCTTCTAACATTACCAAGGCTTTTAATGGTTTCATAAAACACCCCTTATTTTTTATGGTTAAGTTTTTGTTTGGCTTCCCATAAAAGATATTCTCTTATAAAATCGTCGATCTCCCCGTCTAATACATCTTCTACTTTAAAAACCTCTAATTGAGTACGATGGTCTTTTATCACCCGGTAAGGATGAAGGATATAGCTTCTAATTTGGTTCCCCCAACCTATTTCTTTTTTTTCTCCAATCAGGCTTTCCTTTTTCTGTTCAAGCTTTTGTTTTTCTAATTGATACAGCCTTGATTTTAATATTTTTAAAGCAATAGCCTTGTTAAGATGCTGACTTCTTTCGTTTTGACAGGTAACGACTATACCTGTAGGAATATGTGTAATCCTTACTGCACTCTCTGTTTTGTTTACATGTTGACCTCCATGACCTCCTGCCCTCATGGTTTCAATTCTTAGGTCTTCAGTCCTTATTTCTATTTCTATGTTTTCTTCTATCTCAGGAATAACCGTTACTGAAGCAAAAGAGGTATGTCTTCTTGCGTTAGCATCAAACGGAGAAATCCTAACCAATCTATGTACACCTTTTTCTCCTTTAAGATAACCATAAGCCCAAGGACCTTCTACCAAAACCACAGCACTCTTTATACCTGCCTCTTCTCCAGGAAGGCTATCTACTACCTTTACCGAAAATCCCTTCTTTTCAGCCCATTTAACATACATTTTTAACAACATATAGGCCCAATCTTGGGCATCTGTGCCTCCGGTGCCTGCATGTATACTTAAAATAGCAGAAGAATAATCATACTCGTCAGAAAGCAGAAGCTTACTTTCTTCTGTTTTTAATTTTTTATCAAATTGTTCTATTTCTTCTGAAAGAAATTCTAAAAAATCAGGGGTTTTCTCCTCTTTATATAGGGCATACCACTCGCAAATACCAGCAAAATCTTTCTCTAAATCTTCAAAAAGGTTCAACCTTTCTATCAGGCTTGCACGTTCTTTAAGAAGGTTTTTAGTAGCTGGGGAGTCCCAATCGATGTCACTTTTCTGAAAGGTTTCTTCTATCTGAGAAAGACGCTTCTTGATAGAAGCAGGGTCAAAGACACCCCCTTAAATCCTCAAGTTGCTCAGAAAAATAGTTTAATACCTTTTCAAAATCTATGTTTTTATAAGCTTGAGTCTGCATTTTCATAGCGACATAAATATAAAACAAATTTTAAAAATTTAAACCCTAAAAACCAAACTTTCGGCTGTCTTATATCCTATGTCATGACCATCAAACATAAGTATTCTAAAACCTTCCTGTCTGAACCTTTCCAAGCGCTCTTTTACCGGTATTGGATCTAAGTTTATTTGAGACAAATCAGAAGAGAACTGTGATAAGGACCAGAGACTTAAAAAACTTACCACCTTGTCTTGCGAAAAAAGATGCTGATATACATACAAATGTGCCTTTCTTTCCAGAAGGTCTTCTTTTTTAGCCTGTGCAAGCCTTCCTATACCCCAAACAACCCCTCTCTGGGCAGGAGGAAACTCTAAATAATTGTCTGCCTTATATTTTCTTTCCTCCTTAGGGTCCCACAGGTAAGAGACATAAATAGAGAGATATTCTTTTCTTAAAACCTCTGAGTGAAACATTGCCTCGGCAAAACCTTCAGGCACACCCCAGGCCATACTTCCTGACTCTTCGTTTAACATCCACATAAGCCTTCTTATTACCACCCTTGCCCTTTCTAAATCCTTATCCGCAATTTCTTTAGTAATCACCCCAAAACAGGCAATGGCCTTCCATCTTACCACCTCTTCTCTATGCAAAAAAGCCCCGATAAGAACACTTACGACCTTTGTAGAAGGAAGACCTTTTATGTTTTCTATAGCCTTAAAAAGAGGGTCCTCTTCTAAAATTTTAAGGACCCTCTTTTTAAGCGAAGTCTGATAAAAACCTGTCAAAATACACCTCTTTTTATCCCTCTTTTACTTTTTGAGCTAAAAGCCTTCCTAATTCTTCACAGGTCTTGAGCACCTCTTCAGTAGGTGCATACTTAACCTTTAAACCCTCATGAATAACCTCAGCCTGGATCTCCTTTAAATACTCGTTTAACTGTCCTACTGCCTCTCCACTCCATCCATAGGAACCAAAGGCTAATCCCACCTTTTTCCTTGGTCTGAGCCCTTTCATGTAGGTTAAAAAAGAGGCCATAGTGGGAAGAAGGTTGTTGTTAAGAGTTGAACTTCCTAAGGCTATTCCCTTAGCAAGCATAACCTCAGTCATAACGTCTGTTATGTCTGAGGTAGAAAGTTTAAACATCCTTGCATCCACTCCTTCTTTAAACACACCCTCTGCGATGGCATTAGCCATCTTTTCAGTGCTTTTCCACATAGTGTCATAAACTATAACCACCCGCTCATCAGCCTGGTAAGAACTCCATTTTTCATAAAGGTCTAAAATGTCTTTAACCTTACTTCTCCAAACCACACCGTGGTCAGGACAAATGGTTTCTATTTTAAGCCCTAAGTCTTTTACAGTTTTAAGTAATTTTTGTACTTGAGGAGAAAAAGGTAAAACAATGTTGGCGTAATATTTAGCTGCTTCTTGTATCAAGACACAAGGGTCTACTTCATCATCAAACCTTTTACTGGTTGCGTAGTGCTGACCAAAGGCATCTTGAGAAATAAGAAGTTTTTCCTCTGGTATGTAGCTTATCATACTATCAGGCCAGTGGATCATAGGGGTTTCTATAAACTTTACGGTCCTTTTCCCTATCTTTACTTCATGTCCTGTTTTTACCTCTTCAAAGGGAAAGTCTAAGTTATGTAAATAGGCAGAAAGCCCTGCCTTTCCGTTTTTAGTAATAAAAATTTTTTCAGGCTTTATCTTTTGAGCAATATAACTAAAACCACCTGCATGATCAGGCTCTATGTGGTTTACCACTAAATAGTCTATCCTTTCAGGAGAAACTATTTTGGAAACACGCTCAAGCATCTCCTCCTCAAAGCCATGTTTTACCGTATCAAAAAGGGTTATCTTTTCATCTATTATCAGATAGGCATTATAAGTAGTACCTCTAATCGTAGTATATCCATGAAAATTTCTTATATGCCAATCTATACCCCCTACCCAATAAATTTCCTCTTTAATCTTTACCGGATCCATACCTCCCCTCCTATTTTGAATTAGGAAAAATCTCTATTAAAGTGTAATTATAGTATACCCTTGTTTTATAAAGTTTGCCATACCAGCATGTCCATACATGTCTTCAAGGACCTCAAGCCCCTTTTCTTTAGCTATCTCTAAAGTTCCCATTTTTTGAGCACAAGCTTTACAAACACCTGCTATAAGTCCTTTCTCTAAAGCTTTCTGAAAAAGATTATACAACATGCTTTTTTCAGAATAAAGTTCAGGCACTAATTTAGTAGAAGCACCTTCTAAAACCACCTTTACCTCAAACCCCTTCTCTGCTGAATCCAGAGCGTTTAACAAAACATGAATAAAACACATAGGTTCTTCTTTAAAAGCAAAAAATGCTATTTTAGACATAAAAACACCTCTTAAAAAGATTTATTTTAAAAAACGAAAAGGGAGGTTTTACCTCCCTTTTTAAAACCAAAAAGGTTTAATCTTCTGGTACAAAATCAGTCTTAGCTGCTCCACAAACAGGACAGGTCCAGTCATCAGGAAGGCTTTCAAATGGAGTACCCGCAGGTATACCGTTATCAGGGTCTCCGGTTGCAGGATCATACACATAACCACAAACACTACACTTATACTTCTTCATCTTTCACCTCCTGATAGGATTTTTTGGTATTAATCCAAAACTTTAAAAACCTCCTTCCTCTTCTTTAAAAGAGGATTTATTTGCCCCGCAATGAGGGCAAGTCCAACTTTCAGGAAGTTCTTCAAAGCATGTCCCTGGAGGAGACACAAACCTTGAAGGGTCCCCTTTTTTAGGGTCATAAAGGTAGCCACAACACTTACACCTATATTTTTTATCCTTTTTAGGATCCTTTCCCATAAAGCAACCTCTTTTAAATTTTTAACTACTTGTTAATCTGGTAAAGGCAAAAATAAATTCTTCGGAGCACCACATCTTGGGCATTTCCAGTTGTCTGGAAGTTTTTCAAAAGGTGTTCCTGGAGGAATATTTCCCTTAGGGTCTCCTTGTTCTGGGTCATAGATATAACCGCATCTACTACATTTATATTTTTTGGGTTTTTCAGACATAGACCTCACCTCCTGGTTTTATAGCCTGGTTGTTATATTAAGAACTTTGCCAATATCCATGAAGGTTGCACCACTCCTTAGCGATTACTTTCCCTGCCTTGACCTCAAATACCGCTTCAGGAGCCTCTCCTGGTTTTAAAAACTTGATGTAAACCCTGTCATCATCGGTGTGAAGCTCAATCCACTCTATATAATGCTCCTCTGTCATAGGATGTGGCACACTTCCTACTTTTACCTTATAGACCTCTTCCTCCTTTTCTATCACCGGAACATGTTTTTCAAGGGCTGCATCTACTGTATTGGGATTTTGCAGCTCCATAGGCTTCCCACAACATACCAACTGACCTTTACCCCCATGCATCACCAGCACTATGTTGCCACATACCTTACATTTATAAAGCTCTAACCTTGCAGCCATAACTCCCTCCTTTTATAATTTTTTTTAAATTAAAATAATTCATCATAAGTTAAAGTCAATCCATTTTAAAAAAATTTTCTAAAAATCTACTAATACAAAAATAATTTTTAATCCTACCGAGCCTTTGCCTGCAAACCTAAATTTTTTAAAAGAGATGGCTAAATCTCTTAGAAATTATAGAGACCTGTAGATATCCTTTAGCTCTTTTAAGACCTCTTTGATAACCTTTCTTAAAACCTTTTCTTGAGTAATGATTTCTTTAGGATTAAAAAGGGCTGGTTGTTCCAATTTTTTAAGACTTAATGATTTTTTAACCCCTTCTAAGGTATAACCTTCCTCTACTAATTTTTTAACCTTAAATAAAAGCTCAAGTTGATCTTTTTTATAGAACTTTCTGTTAGAAATCTTATAGGGTTTGAGTTGAGGAATTTTTTTTTCCCAGTAGTAAAGCACATGAGTCTTAACGTTTAAAAGCTGAGCAACTTCAGAAATAGGAACATAAAGACTTTCTTTTTTAGGTTTCATCTTGGAGTTCAGCTTTAAACTGAGGGGCTATCTTAAACCTAATTTTTTTAAAAGAAGGTACCTTAATAACCTCTCCGGTTTTTAAGTTTCTCCCTATTTTTTCTTTAGTTTTATAAGGAATAAAACTTCCAAACCTTACTATCTGAACCTCTTCCCCTCTTTCTAATCCGAGCTTTATCTCTTCAAGGATTTCTTCTACTATCTTTCCTAAGGTCCTTTTAGAAAGGCCGGTTTTTTCGGCCAAAATTTCTACTACTTCTTTTTTGGTGATGGTTTTTTTCATCTTGGCTTAGCATTAAAAGTAGTAAAAATTTTTCGAGCGACCTCATCTTGTATCCGATTGATTTCCTCATCGGTTAAAGTCCTATCATCAGCCCTATACCAAAACCTTAAACTCACACTTTTCTGGCCTTCTGGAATAGGTGGACCCTCATAAACTTTAATACAACTAACCTTTTCTAAATAAGGTACAGATAAAGTCTGAATAAAATGCAAAACATCTCCTACCTTAATTTCTCTATCAAGCACACAGGTTACATCTCTGGTAGTAGAAGGAAACTTAGGTGGTTTCTTAACTTTTTTTATGTTGCTTAAAGAAGTAAAATGTTTTAAAACTTTTTCTAAAATTATTTCACCAACTAAAACGTTGGTTTTTAGGTCAAAAGACTTTAAAACCGTTTGTTTTACCTCTCCTGCAAAACCGATTTTTTCTTCTCTAACATAAAGGTCAAAAGAAACTCCACGTTTCAAGAAAGGTTCCTCTGAATAAGATCTAAACTCCACTTCAAGGTTTAAAGTTTCAAAAAACTCTTCCAAAACCCCTTTCAGGTCGTAGATATCAAACCTCTCTGGTTGTTGATACCAGGCCTCTGTGGTCTTTTGCCCCATCAATAAAATTCCAAGATGTAAAGGCTCGTAAGGAAGGACATCTTTTGTGGGGAAAAACACCTTGCCAGTCTCAAAAATAGAAAGGGAGTTTACCTCTCTAAAAAAATTAAAACAAGCCGTCCTGATAAGCCCTGGGACCAGGGTAGTCCTCATCACCGACTGATTAGAAGCAAGAGGGTTAGCTATTTCTAAAGGTTTAGACCTTGGGTCTTCAGGGCTTAGATGAAGTCTTTCTAAATCCTTAGGGTCTATAAAACTATAATTAATTACCTCAAAAAACCCAAAAGCTCTAAAAAGCTCTTTTATCCTCTCCTCTAACTTGAGAGTTAGATTTTTACCTTTAGCCCAAAGCTCTGCCTTAGGAAAGGTAGTAGGTATTTTTTCATAACCATATACTCTAGCTATCTCTTCTATCAGGTCTTCTGGTATTTTTAGGTCCTGCCTGTAAGAATAAGGTTTTACCTCAAAGTTTTCTCCTACTGGCCTTACCTCGCCTACCTTGGCAAGAAGATCCTTAACCTCTCCCATAGGAAGAGAAAAGCCTAAGTATTTCTCAACTTTTTTTTGAGATAATAAAATCTGTGGATAGACATAAGGTTTAGGATAAAGGTCTACCATCTCAGAAAAACGTTCAGCCCCTGCAGTATCTAAAATTAATTGAGTAGCTCTTAACACCGCTAAAGGCAATCCTTCAGGGTCTATGTTTCTTTCAAACCGATAAGAACTATCGGTTGAAACCCTGTGTCTCTGAGAGCTCATCCTTATCCATTTCGGGTTAAACCAAGCAGCCTCTAAAAAAAGGTTCTTTGTTTGCTCTGTAACACCTGAATCCTCTCCTCCCATAATACCTGCAAGCACAAGCGCCTTTTCAGCATCGGCTATAACCAAATCCTCCTCTGTAAGGACCCTTTCTATACCGTCAAGCATAAGTAGTTTTTCCTGAGGATAGGCCCTACGAACAACAATGGTTTGCCCATTTACCTTGTCCCAATCAAAAGCATGTAAAGGCTGTCCTAACTCTAAAAGCACATAGTTGGTCACATCAACCACACTGTTTATCGCTCTTATTCCACATTCCCACAACCTTTTTTGTATGTAAAAAGGACTTTCACCTATTTTTACGTTCTCAAAAGTCCTACCTATGTACCTAAAACATCCTTCTGGCTCTAAAATCTCTATTTTTCCCTTAAAATATTTCCCTCCTTTAAGGTAGTCTTCAAAAGAAGGAAGTTTAAATTCCCAGGAAGTAAGCAAATGCAATTCTCTTGCAGCACCAAGCACAGAAAGCACATCTCCCCTGTTAGGGGTTACCGCAAGGTCTAAAACCGCCTCTTTTATACCTAAAATCTCATAAACAGACGTTCCTAACGGAGCACCCTCTGGTAAAATCAATAAAACGTCTTTTTCAGGGCCTATACCAGCCTCATAAGGAGAAAGAAACATCCCCTCTGATTGATATTTTTTTACCTTTTTTACCTCTACCTTTTCTCCTGAAAAGGTAATGCTTCCAGGTTTAGCTAAAGCAATGACAAGTCCTGGCTTAACTTGATCTTTAGCTGTGGTAAAAACCGTAAAAACCTCTTTTCCGTCAGTAACTTTACAAAGGGCTACTTCCCTAAGGTCTTCTGACACTAAAACCTCTAAAATTTTTACCGCTACTACTTCTCCTAAACGCTCATAGGGGTTTTCTACTGCCTCTACTTCAATACCACCCATCGTAAAAATTTCGGCGATTTCTTCCGGAGATTTTCGAAGGTCAATAAATTCTGAAAGCCAACTGACGGGAACTTTCATAAAGGCTCTCCTGTCTCAGGCTAAAGGTTAAAAAATTTTTTTATTTAAAACACTCAAGAAAATACAGATGGTTGTCAAAAAACAGCCTAATGTCATCTATTTCATACTTTATCATAGCAATCCTTTCTATACCAAGTCCAAAAGCAAACCCTTGCCATAAAGAAATATCATAGTTTACCGACCGAAACACTTCGGGATGAACCATTCCTGCGCCCAAAATCTCTAACCAACCGGTTTCACTACATACCCTACAACCTTTTCCGCTACAAATCACACAGCTTATGTCCATCTCAACGCTTGGTTCTGTAAAAGGAAAATAACTTGGTCTAAACCTAACTTTAGTCCTTTCTCCAAATACCTCTTTGGCAAAATAGGTAAGTACCCCTTTTAGGTCAGAAAAACTGACCTCTTTGTCTACCATCAATCCTTCTATTTGATGAAACATCGGAGAATGTCTAACATCATCATCACACCTATAAACTTTTCCAGGGGCGATGATCCTCAAAGGAGGTTTACGTTCAAGCATAGTCCTTATTTGAATAGGAGAGGTGTGGGTCCTCAGTATAGCCCCGTTTTTGAGATAAAATGTAGCTTGCATGTCTCTCGCAGGATGCCACTCCGGAATGTTTAAAGCAGTAAAGTTATAATACTCAGTTTCGACCTCAGGGCCTTGAACCACATCAAAACCTAAACGTCCAAACACCTCACAAATTTCCTGAATAATCTGGGTTAAAGGATGAAGACCGCCTAAGGAAGGCCTCCTTCCTGGAAGAGAAAGGTCTAAACCTGTAAGAACATCCTCTTGTTTAAAAAGAATCTCCTGCTCTTTTTCTGCTAAAAGAATTTCTAACTGGTCTTTTAACTCGTTTAAAATACTACCGATACGTTTTTTTTCTTCTAAAGGAAGGTCCTTCAGCTTTTTTAAATAGCCGGTAAGGCCCCCCTTTTT
The DNA here is from genome assembly GCF_008630935.1 of Thermodesulfobacterium sp. TA1. Taxonomy (NCBI): domain Bacteria; kingdom Pseudomonadati; phylum Thermodesulfobacteriota; class Thermodesulfobacteria; order Thermodesulfobacteriales; family Thermodesulfobacteriaceae; genus Thermodesulfobacterium; species Thermodesulfobacterium sp. TA1. Next base: position 193,769 of record NZ_CP043908.1, on the reverse strand, counting down.
CCCTAAATATTTTAGACGAAAAACATTGAGATCTTCAAGATTAGATAGGCTTTCAATCTCTTTTAGGGCTTCTTCTCTAAGCTGTTGGAGTTCCTCTTCTACCATCATTGCCACTGAGCTTTAGCTACTTCTACCAACTTGGCAAAAGTTTCAGGCTCGGTTACCGCAAGATAGGCAAGAACTTTTCTATTAAGGTCTACCCCTGCTTTTTTAAGACCTCCCATAAACTTACTGTAATTCAAACCATAAGGTCTAACAGCAGCATTAATCCTTATCTGCCAAAGCCTTCTAAAGTCTCTCTTTTTTTGGCGTCTATCTCTATAGGCATAAACCAAAGCCCTTTCTACAGTCTCTTTGGCCCTTCTGTAAACGTTTTTCCTCTGTCCCCAATAACCTTTAGCCAATTTTAAAAGTTTTTTATGCCTTCTTCTGGTCTTAAAACCACCTTTAGCCCTTGGCATAAACCTTTCCCTCCTGTAAAATTAAAAAGTTAAACTAAAACTTATCGGCGATAGCCTTAGCAATATGGTCATAAAAACCAACAAAAATTTCTTTGTATCCTTTGAGATGCCTTTTAGTTTTTCTACTTTTCTTCCTAAGAAGATGGCTTTTTCCAGCCTTTTTATGCATAATTTTACCATTAGCAGTAACTTTAAACCTTTTAGCAGCCGAGCGGTTGGTCTTCATTTTAACCTTAGCCATAACACAACACTCCCCTCTACTATTTTTAGAATTTTAAAAACTTTACACCAAATTTTTATAAAAACAACCCTTAATCTACTAACAATTCTTGCAAAATTTCTTGAGAAAGGCTAAAACTTTCTTTTTCAGATGGAAAGATTTTTTCTTTACTCTCTTTAACGTATTGACTTAAAGCCTCCTTAAAGGTATTAAACCCATCAAAATAGTTTTTTACAAACCTTGGTCTAAACCCTTTTAACAATCCCATTATATCGTGAAAAACCAAAATCTGTCCATCGGTAAACGGACCTGCCCCTATACCTATCGTAGGAACGCTTACTTTTTCGGTTATTACCTTAGATAACTCAGCAGGTACACACTCTATTACTATCCCAAAAACCCCTACTTCTTCTAAAACCTTAGCGTCTTTTATCAATTTTTTTGCGCTTTCTAAGGTTTTGCCTTGCACCTTAAGCCCACCAAGCTCAGCCGCCCTTTGCGGAGTAAGACCTATATGGCCAAGCACAGGGATTCCTGCCTTTACGATAGCCTCTATCACACAAGCTACCTCCTCCCCACCTTCTACCTTAACCCCATGACATCTTCCCTCTTTAACCATCAAACCTGCATTATAAACCGCTTGTTCTTTTGAAACCTGATAGCTCAAAAAAGGCATGTCCCCTATTCTTAAAGTATCAGGGGCTCCTCGACTAACGGCTTTACAAAAAAGAAGCATCTCTTCCATTCCTATAGAAAAAGTGTCTTCATGGCCTAACATCACCATCGCGGCTGAATCACCTATAAGCACAAAATCTACCGCTGCCGCCTCAGCTATCTGAGCTGAGGTGTAGTCATAAGCGGTTACCGCAACTATAGTTTCTTTTCCTTTCTTTTCTTTTAGCGCATAAGGGCTTATTTTGAAAAGAGACATAAATTTTCCTCCCAACAGTTGATACCAAATCTTTCTTTAAGATAAAGATAGCCTTTTTGAGTAAGAACCCTTCCTTTTTTTGTGCGTGCAACCATCCCTAACCTAATAAGCGCTGGCTCATAAATACTTTCCAATTCCTCAACGCTTATCCCTGAAGAAAGAGCCAGAGAATTTAACCCTACCGGGCCTCCGTTAAACTCTTTATACAAAGTAAGAAGACATTTTCTATCTTCAGGAGTAAGGCCCCAATCATCTATGTCTAAAAGACTTAAAAACTCCTTTACTAATTTTTTGTCTACTTTAATGATTTCTTTTGGGTGATTAAGGGTTAGCCAAGCAAAATCTTTTAACCTTCTAAGTAAGTTTAACGCCTGCCTAGGGATACCCTTTGAAGCTTTAGCTAAACTTAAAGCCGGCTCTTCCTCTATGTGAAGTCCCCAAGCCTTGCCTACCTTAAGAATGATATCCCTTAATTCTTCATCAGTATAATAATTAAGTTTAAAAACCAACTGGAATCTGTCTCTTAGAGGAGCTAAACAAAGATTAGGTTTGTTGGTGGCTGCTATAAGGGTAAACCTCGGAAGACTAAGCCTTATGGTCTTAACTGCCTGACCTTTGCCGATTACGATATCTAAAGCAAAATCTTCCATCGCTGCATAAAGCACTTCTTGACAGACCTTAGGCATACGATGAATCTCATCTATAAAAAGAATATCCCCCTCCTTAAGGTTGGTAAGGACTGCCGCTAAGGTGCCTGTTTTGTCAAGCACAGGCCCCGAGGTTATTTTAAGGTCTCTTCTAAGTTCAAAGGCTATAATCCTCGCTAAAGTGGTTTTACCAAGACCTGGAGCACCAATAAAAAAAGTATGAGGAAAAACCTCCTGTCGACCTTTTACAGAAGGAATATAGACCTTAAGTTCTTCCTTTATCCTTGATTGCCCTATAAACTCATCAAGACTTACCGGTCGATATAAACTCATATTAGTTTTTTATTATAGCACAAAACTAAAAAATAACCTTCTCCAAATCCCACTTGACAAAAAACTATAGAGAGTTAATTTAAAAAATAAACAAACTAAATGTTGTGGTGTTTTTTTAAAAAAAATACTATATATTGTAGAAAATAGGAGGAGGTTAAATGGAACCGTTAGTTAGAAAAAGAACAGGAAAGGTGGTACCTTTTTCGCGTTTTAGAATAATCAACGCCATTTATAAGGCCATGAAGGCTACTAATATAGGAACCAAGGCAGATGCTGAAAAAATAGCCGATGCTGTATCTATATTTCTTTACAGAAACTACTTTAAAAAAGGCGATATCCCTCATGTAGAGACCATTCAGGATATCATAGAAAAGACTTTAATGGAAAAGGGGTTTCCTGAGGTAGCCAAGGCTTATATTCTTTATCGTGAAAAACGGCGTCAAGCCAGAGAAATAGGGCAGGCTTTGGTTGATGGTATTAATTTAATAGAAGAATACATAGGCAATGAAGACTGGAGGGTAAAAGAAAATTCTAACATGAGTTTTAGCCTCCAAGGTTTAAACTTTCATGTAAGTTCTTCTATCGTTGCTCGGTATTGGTTAGAAAAGCTTTATCCTAAGGAGATAGCAGAAGCCCATAGAGAGGGGGATTTTCATATCCACGACTTAGGTTGTTTGTCGGCTTATTGTATGGGATGGGACCTTTATGATTTACTTTTAAGAGGATTTGGAGGGGTTAGTGGAAAGGTTGAAAGCGCCCCGCCTAAACACTTTAGGTCTGCCCTTGGTCAGATAGTTAACTTTTTCTATACCCTTCAAGGAGAGGGTGCAGGAGCTCAAGCTTTTTCTAACTTTGACACCCTTCTTGCCCCTTTTGTAAGATGGGACAAATTATCCTATCCAGAAGTAAAACAGTGTATGCAAGAATTTTTGTTCAACTTAAACGTGCCCACCAGGGTAGGTTTCCAGACCCCCTTTACTAATCTTACCTTTGATTTAAAACCAGCTAAGGCCTTTGCTAACATGGGGGTTATCATAGGGGGCAAGCCGCAAGAAAGTGTTTATGAGGAGTTTCATAAAGAAATGTCTATGATTAACAGGGCCTTTTGTGAGCTGATGATGGCAGGTGATGCTAAAGGAAGGATTTTTACCTTTCCTATTCCTACCTATAACATTACCAAAGATTTTGATTGGGAAAATCCTGAATATGAACCTCTTTGGGAGATGACAAGAAAGTATGGTATCCCCTATTTTGCCAATTTCGTAAACTCTGACATGGACCCAGAGGATGCCTTTTCTATGTGTTGTAGGCTTAGGCTTGATAAAAGGGAATTGAGAAAGAGAGGAGGTGGGTTGTTTGGGGCTAATCCTCTTACAGGAAGCATCGGTGTGGTTACGATAAACATGCCAAGACTTGGGTATCTTGCTACCTGTGAGGAGGACCTTTTTGAAAGGTTAGAAAGATTGATGGAACTTGCTAAGGTTTCCTTAGAGATTAAGAGAAAGGTGATAGAAGATTTTACAGAAAAAGGGCTTTATCCCTATTGTAGGGTTTATTTAAGTTCAGTAAAAGAGGCTAAAGGGGCCTATTGGGCCAATCACTTCTCTACCATAGGGCTGGTTGGGTTAAACGAAATGTGCATAAACTTTTTAGGAAAACCTATCTATGATAAAGAGGCTAAGGAGTTTGCGATAAAGGTATTAAAATTCATGAGAGAAAAAATAAGTCTTTTCCAAGAAGAGACAGGCAATCTTTACAACCTTGAGGCAACCCCTGCAGAAGGCACAAGCTACAGATTGGCAAAAATTGACAAGAAAAAATTCCCAAGGATTAAAACTGCAGGAACAGAGGATGCTCCTTACTATACTAACTCTTGTCACCTTCCGGTCAACTATACAGACGATATATTTGAGATACTTACCCATCAAGACGATCTACAGGTGCTTTTTACCGGAGGAACGGTGGTTCATCTTTTTGTCGGTGAGGAGATTACAGAGACCTCGGTGGTAAAAGAACTAGTAAAAACCATAGTAGAAAACTTCAGGCTACCTTATTTTTCCATCACGCCTACGTTTTCAGTATGCCCTGTACATGGATACCTACCTGGAAGACATGACTTCTGCCCTTTACCGCACACTGAAGAAGACTTAAAAAAGTTTGGGGTTGAAATAGAACTTCCTGTAGATTTAATCCAAAAGTTTAGTATAGCACAAGCTTAAAGTTATAAGAAAGAGCTTAAAAAAGGAGGTGTTTAGCATGAAAGAAAAACAAAAGGTTAAGGTAGTTTCCTGTGAGGTTTACAGCAGGGTTGTAGGTTATTTTAGACCGGTTCAAAACTGGAACAAAGGGAAACAACAGGAGTTTAACGAAAGAAAAACCGCAAGGCTTGATGGTTCTTTTAGCCCAAATTCTTCTTATACCGAAAGGCATTAGATGAAAGATGAAAAAAGGGAGTGTTATCTCCCGCTGATTAAAGAAAAAAACTTAAAGAAAAAGGTTGGGGCTGGGGTATGTGATTTTTGCGGGACCCCTCAGCCCTTCTGTTATTTCTGTACTCACTGCGGGCTTACTATTTGCCAAACCTGTTTTATAGAAAACCAAAGGATGTTTACTCGAAGCGGGGTAACCTGGGTTTGTCCTTCTTGTCTTAACTGGGAAACCCTTTAAAACAAAAACTTAGCAATAACCGGGGCATGGTCTGAAGGCTTAGCCTTAGCTCTATATTTCTTTTCTACATAAACCTCGACTAACCTCTCTAAAATCGGTTGGGTTATCAAAATATGGTCAAGACGCATGCCTTGGTCTTTTTTAAAAGCTCCAAACTGATAATCCCACCAAGTAAAAACTCTTTTTGCTTCAGGATGTTTAAACCTCAAAGCGTCATAAAACCCAAAAGAAAGAAGTTCAAAAAAGGCTTTTTTCTCCTTTTCGGTAAAACAGATATGTCCTTCAAATAAAACTGGGTCAAAAACATCCTGGTTTTCCGGGGCTACATTAAAATCTCCCATAAGTATAATATGGTCTTGAGGAGAAAAATTTTTCTCAAAAAACTCCTTAAGCCTCCAGAAAAAGCTAATTTTATAATAGTAATAATCAGACTCAGGTTGGCCTCCATTAGGCACATACACCGAAAAAACCCATAAAGTACTAAAACCTGATATCTCAACCTTTATTCCCACAAGCCTTTCTACGGCATCAGGAAAACTTTCTGCCCCTTCTATCCCCTCAAACCCTTGTTTAATCTCTTGAGGGACGAACTTAGTAAGTAAAGCCACCCCGTTTCTACCCTTCCCTCCAGAATGCACTACATAATACCCTATCTCTTGATAAAGATTATAAGGAAATTCCTCAGTTTTTACCTTGGTTTCTTGTAAAGCAAGGAGGTCTGGAGAGACCTCCTTTAAAAATTCAAAAACCTGGTCTTTTCTCGTCTTTATGGAATTAACGTTCCAGGTAGCCACCAACATCTTAAACGATTTAACCAACCTTCTTACATCCCTTTTTCTTAGACCCACAAGAAGAGGTTTGAGAGGGTTCAGTCTCTTGTTTTACCATCGTGTTCATCTCTCCACACTTAGGGCATTTTTTAGGCTTACACCTTGATTCTTTTGTCTCCCCACAGGAACTACATTTCCATACAGCCATCTCATTACCTCCTTCCGATATAGTTTTAACACTTTTTAATTAATACTTTTTTTAAAAAATTTCAAGATTTTAAAAAAGAAAAATTTAAAGTTTGATTTTAGGAAATTATAACTGTGAAAAGATTTGAACAGAAAAATAAGAACCTCAAGATTTAAAGGCGACCTCCTTTAGACTGAAAGAGGCCGCCTAATTTTTTTATCTTTTAAAAAGTAAAGTTTAACCGTACACCAAAGATATTGCCTTTATTTTCTGGGTTTTCTTCGTCTTTTAGCTTATCTTGCATCCATTGCCAATCAAACGTAAGGGTTGAAGCAAAGACCTTTTCTTTTTCATAAAGAGGAATAGCCAGATAGGCTTCTATAGCTTTAGTGTGTTTTAATTCTTCATTTTTTGAAGGGGCTTTAAGATAGGCATAACCTATCCCTAATTCAAAATCTTTTTTACCAAAAGGATTAAACTTATAGGCCAACCCTAAGGAATACATACTCTTATAATCTACTTGGGCATCATCGTCTTGGAAACCCGCCCTTGCAAAAACCCCAAGCTTATCTTTTATCAAATCTTGGTCTATAGAAATACCCCAGCCTTTTAATGCCTTTTTCTTCTCTTCTTTCCAATCGGGGAAACGCTTGTTGGTGGTAAAGGCAAAAATCCGGTAATTCCCCTCCCCAAGAGAGGTTTCCAGTTTATAACCTATCTGGGCTGCATAGTAGTTATAAGTCCTTTTATCAAAAGTTGGGTTATCGCTTTCCTCGGTTTTACTTTGCATACCGACCAGTCCTATAGAAAAGGGCCCTTTAGTCCATTCTAACGCTACCCCATAATCATAGCTTACCAGATTGGCTAAAGGATTGTTTACAAAGGCCTCGTTCATAAACTGGGTTAACTCATCGTTAGCAAACCGGTTTTGGTCGATAAAAGCGGTAGAATCTATGATTCCTAAGGTTGCTTTAAGGGTTGAATTGCCTGGTAGATCAAAAGTCCTTGCATACCAAAGTTCCTGAAGGTGATCTCTTGAACGGTTATTGATGTTATGAAGGTCATCCCTTAGGTCGTCAGCATTAGGAGAAAGTATAAAAGGGCTTACTTTTTTCAATCCGTTTCCTTTAGCCAAACTACCTCTTATAGAGAATTCGTCTTTTTCTGTAGGTGTAAAGGTAATCCTTACATCAAGCACCGCAGAGCCCTTTTCTTCATTCTTAAAATCTCCCTTTTTTTGGTCTAACCATTGATAAACCCCGGTTAGGTTTGCCTCGATCGAAAGTTTTTCGTTGACTTCGTAGGCTTTAACCTTACCCGAAAACCCACAAACTACCAAACCTAAAGCTAAAGCAGTTACGTAACCCTTTTTCATAAGTATCCTCCTGTCTTAAAATTTTGTACAAATTACATAAATCTCATCATTTTTTAAAACTCATAACATTTTTAATTATAAAAGAAAAAATCTAAAAAATCAATCTTGCAAACTGATAAACCAAAAAAGAAACTATCCAGGCGGCTATCAAGGTTATACCTATAATTTGCAAAACGAACTTAAAGGATCCTGTCTCAGTCTTAACGGCTGCTGCATAAACCATACAAGGAAAATAGAGAAGGGTAAAAACCATAAAAGAAAGGGCTGAAGCAGGGGTAAACCTGTTTTGGAGCTCAGATAAAATCCCTACACCTTCTTCTGACAATTCTGCAGAAATAGTAACCACCTTAAAAGAGGAGATTAAATTAAGCCCAGCCTCTTTGGTTTTTTCAGCAAAAGTTAGGACTAAATCTTTTAGGTCATCTTTAAGAGATAAAGTCTTTTCTTCTTTTCCTTCTTCACTTCTTCCGTAAATCTGGGCCATGGTTGAAACAACTACCTCTTTTGCAGGAAAACCGGTCAATAAACTCGCACTACTTGCCCAATCCCCAAAACCAAGAGGCTTAAAAACAGGGGCTATCGCGTGTCCTAACTTACCTAAAATTGAATCTTCTGGGTTCTCAGGCTTCCAAGGAAGGTTTAATGACATCCATACGAGGACATTAAAAGCCAAAATCCAAGTTCCTGCCTTTATTATAAAATGTTTTAGTTTGAGCCAGGTATGAATAGCAAGGTTTTTAAAAGTAGGCATACGATACGGTGGAAGTTCCATGATAAAAGGTGCACTGCTTCCTTTAAAATAGATTTTGTGAAGGATAATCGCTATGGTAAGACCCACTACGATACCCAGCACATAGAGAAAAAGAAGCACTTCAGCCGAATGAGTGGCAAAAAAAGCAGAGACAAACAAAGCATAAACAGGAAGTCTTGCCCCACAAGACATAAAAGGTATTATAAACATGGTAAGTTTTCTTTCATGTTCTTGTTCCATGGTTCTACAACCATAAACAGAAGGCACGTTGCAACCAAAACCCATAAGTAAGGGTATAAAAGCTTTTCCTTGAAGGCCAAAAGAACGCATGATCCTATCCATAAGAAAGGCAGCCCTTGCCATATATCCTGTTGCTTCAAGAAAGGTTATCATAAGCATGATCATCCCGATCACAGGAATAAAAGACAAAACAGTCCCCACACCCCCTACGATACCATCAACCACAAGAGAACTTACCCAATCTGCTGCACCCACAAAAGAGAGCGCTGCCTCTATCCATTTTTTAGAAATTTCATTAATAGCCTTGTCTAAAAAATCTACATAAGGATTGGCTATATCAAACGCGACCTTAAAAGCAAACCACATGATTAAAAGAAACAAAGGTAATCCTAAGATTCTATTTAAAAAAATTTTATCCATCTTTTCTGTAAGGGTTTCTCTTCGGATTTCCGGACGCTGAAGGACCCTTTTGGTAATCCCGGTTGCTAAACCATATCTAACGTCAAGAAGATAATCGCTAAGTTCTACTTCATGAACAGTTTTAATATGATTGCTTATAATTTTTATCTCGTTTTTCTCTGACTTTAGTCCTATTTTATTTAAGACTTCTTCGTCTTCTTCCAAGATCTTTAAAATTAAACCTAAACTAACCTTTTCTAAATCTGGATTAAGTGCCTTAAGATGGTTATTAACTTTTTTTATCATCTCTTCTAAATCTTCTCCGTAAGGTAATCTTTTAGGAATAAGATTTTTTTCAAAAACCTCTATCAAGGCTTCTTTAAGGTCCTCAATTCCTTGCTCCTTTATTGCAATCGTAGGTATAGCCTTTACTCCAAGCATTTCTTCTAAAAGAGGAATGTCAATTTTATAACCAAGTCTTTTGACTTCATCAAACATGTTTAAAGCAAGCACTAAGGGTTTTTCAAGCTCCATAAGCTGAATTACAAAATAGAGATTTCTTTCAAGATTGGTGGTATCAACGACGCATAAAATGACATCATATTCCCCCAAAAAAAGAAAATCTCTGGTGATTGTTTCATCGATACTATAAGGGGTTAAACTATAAGCACCAGGCAGGTCAACAAAGTAAAAGGTGTATCCTTTATAAGAAACTTTAGCCTCCTTTTTTTCTACGGTTACCCCTGGCCAGTTACCTACTTGAAGGTTTGCTTTTGCGATAGCGTTGATCAAACTTGACTTACCGGTGTTTGGGTTCCCTACTACGGCTATTTTGATTTCTTTCATGAAAGCACCTCCACTTTGATCAATTCTGCTTCTTTCTTTCTTATCGATAAATGATATCCCCTCACCACCACATCGATAGGATCGGCAAGGGGAGCAACCCTAACCACCTGAAGCTCAACCCCAGGGGTTAACCCCATCTCTTTTAGTCTTTGCTTTACTGAAGGAGACCCTTCCAAAGAAAGCACCTTTACCTTTTGTCCGACCTTTGATTCCGAAAGCCTTGGCATCAGCTTACCTCCTCCTTTTAAGTTTTTTATATTAAATCTAAATAAGCTTTTACTTTTTCTTCTATGCTAAAAAAAGCCTCTACTATGTTTGGATCAAACTGAGAACCTGCTCCTTGTTTTAGTTCTTCTAAAACAACATTAAAACTTAAAGGTTCTCGATAAGGACGTTTATCTACCATCGCTGAAAAAGCATCAGCCACGGCTATAATCCTTGCTCCAAGAGGTATTTCTCTTTTTCGAAGACCATAAGGATATCCCTTACCATCCCATCTTTCATGATGGTAAAGCACCATCTCTATCACCCCACCTTTCCCCTGAAAGATTTTTATACTTTCAAGATACTTTGCCCCTATAACAGGATGTTTTTTAACCAATACCCATTCTTCTCTTGTCAAAGGTCCTGGCTTTTTTAAGATTTCATCGGGTAGAGCGAACTTTCCTATATCATGAAGATGCCCTGCAATATGTATAAAGTCTGCAACCTCAGGAGGCAACCCTAATTCTAAGGCAAGCATATAACTAAACACTGCCACTTTTTCAGAGTGATTTTTGGTAAAACAGTCTTTACTTTCCATAAGGTTAGTCAAAACCTCACAAATCTGATGAATAGTAACCCTCAACTCTTTACATTTTTTGACCTGACAACAAAGTTCTTTGATTTCAGGTTCATAAAAGCACTGTTTAGCCCACATAAACCTACCCCTCACAAACAGAAACTAAATTTTTCCCAGAATTTTTGGCTTGATACAGAGCTTTGTCGGTTATTTCCAAAATCACTTCTAAGGGTCTTACAGGAGGGCTTCCGCAAACTCCTAAGCTTAAAGTAACTTTTAAAGCCTTCCCTTGCCACCAGACTACATGATTGGCTACAGCCTTCCTTATACGTTCTGCTATCGACCTTCCTAATTCAATAGAGGTATTTTTTAGAAAAATAGCAAATTCCTCTCCACCCCATCTAACAGCAAGGTCGGTTTTTCTAAGATTGTTTTTGACAATCTGAGCCACTTCCTTTAAAACCTGATCTCCTGCTTGATGTCCAAAAGTATCGTTAAATTTCTTAAAATTATCTATGTCTGCTAAAACCAAACAATAAGGAGGGTTGGCTAATTCTCTCTTTAAAAGATTTTCAGCAAACTGTCTGGTTAAAAGCCCGGTTAGATGGTCAAGTCTTACCAACTCCCTTAGGGTTTCATAAGAGGTTTTTAATGGTCTCACCAAAACATGTTTAAGAATGTCCTTATCAAGGGCTATTCTGGTTTCGTTGATTTTAATTACCATCCGTTCTCCGGTTGGATCCTGATAAACGACCTCTAAAAGTGTTCCTTCTATAACCCCGATACTTTTTAACCTTAATTTTAAGTCTAAAGAAGAAATACATACTACTTCTGCCACCTCACCTAAAGGAAAGTTAGATAAGGGATAAACTACAAAACTCTTGCACCTCCGTATACTCATCCTTTCCCTCCTTTTAAAATGTTCAGTCATTTTTTATAACCATTATCCACATAGCAATCCTCCGACTTAGAGCTATTAGGCTTTCTCCCACCTTTAGCAGGATGGGATTACCTGGTTGATTTTGTTTTACCTCGACCATCTGTCCAGGCTTTAATCCCATAGAAACTATCCTTTGGCAAAAATTCCCTTTCCCTTTAAAACAATTTCCCCGACCACCACAGCCTTTTCTGCCACCCGAAAAGTCTATGTTTTCCATCAAATCAGGCATAGAATAGATCTTTCCCACCTCACCCTCTCTTAGAAGAGCAAGAGGAATCGTCCTTTTTTCCTCTCTACCTTTAAACATTTTTACCTCCTACTTTGTTATAGATTTTGCATTTCAATCTCAATTAATCTTTAAAAAATTTTCTTGACAGGAAATTTTTAATTCTCTGATTATTTCTTTTATTTTACAAAGACCTTTTTTCTGGCAGAAAATACATCTTTCTTTAGCGCACCTTTTGGCTATATCGACAAGTTCATGAGATACACAACCGGTAATCACGATTACATAGTCTGCTGAGGATATAGCATCTTGGGCACAAGGGCAAAATCTGTTGATAAACTTAAGCTTAATTTTTTGTTTTTTAGCGTGTTCTTCTAATCGACTTTTGAACCGATCATGGCCTCCTATGACTACAACCGTCATAAACCAATACCTCCTTTAAAAGATAAACCAACAAAAGCAATTGATTTTAAATTTCAATTTTAAACATAAACTTTAAAGTTTGTCAAGAGCTTCAAAAAAATTTTTCTAAAAAACCTGTTTTACACCCAAAGATAAGTTTTAAAACATTTTTTCAAAGAAAAAGATAAACCGTAAATTATATCAGACCCCCTTGACAAAATTTTTTCCTGTATTATCTTTTATACTAAATTAGTTTTTAGTTAAAAATAATTATAGGAGGTGAAGTATGGAAGAAGTAAAAGAAGTAATCAGTATGCCAAGGATTGGAGACCAAGCACCTGCTTTTGAGGCGATGACTACGATGGGACCTATCAAGTTCCCAGAGGATTTTAAGGGGCAATGGGTGGTGTTTTTCTCTCACCCTGCAGACTTTACTCCTGTTTGTTCTACCGAATTTTTAGCCTTTGCTAAGCTCAACGAAGAGTTTGCCAAAAGAAATGTTCAGCTTTTAGGATTAAGTATAGATAGTCTGTTTTCTCACATTGCTTGGGCGATGAACCTTAAGGAAAAAACCGGTGTAGAGATTCCTTTCCCCATAGTAGCAGATGCTGACGGAAGGGTAGCTAAACTCTATGGGATGCTTCATCCCGGAGAGAGTTCAACCGCTACGGTAAGGGCGGTTTTCATCATAGACCCTAACGGAAAAATCAGGGCTATCATCTATTATCCTCTTTCTGCCGGAAGAAACATGAGAGAAATCTTAAGGTTGATAGATGCTTTACAAACCGCTGATAAACATGGGGTTGCTACTCCTGCCGACTGGGTGCCTGAGCCTCAAGTATGGGAATTTACCGAAGAAAACACCAAGGTTATCGTACCGCCTCCAACCACCTATGAAGAGGCAGTAAACAGGTTTAAACAAGGTTATGAATGTATCGACTGGTATTTCTGCAAGAAAAAATTAGGCTAAAGGAGAAAAAATAAGATGTCTACAGGATGTGTAAGCCCTGACGGAAAACTTAGTGAAAGAGCCCTTGGACTTTTAAAAATTTTAGAAGAAAAAGGTAAACTTAATGCTTCTGAAATGGCAGAGCTTATTAAAAGACCTTTGTTTCAGGTAAGAAGCTCATTAAGAGAACTTGTTGAGGCTGGATTTGTCGCCTTAGAAGGAGATGAATATAGCCTTACTGAAAAGGGACGCTCAGCCTTAAGATAAATTTTTATAGGTTTAAAAACATTAGGGGGTAAGTTTTCTTACCCCCCTTTTTATTTATTTTTCTTAAAGTTCTTCTACCCTTCAAAGTTTTTCCACCTTAGAAGTCAAAACAAAAAGTTTAAGCCTCTAAAATAATATGCCCAGAGAAATTTAATGAGATAGTCCCATTTTCGAGAAAGGTATTTCAAAAAATTTACTTTAACCGCGCACAAAAGTTTTAAAAACCTGGCTAAAACTTGTATTTTGCTAAACAAAGCCTGCTTGACTTTTCAGGTTTTTATGTTAACCTTTTTTAAATTTTAGGTTAACAAAATTTCCTTCTACAAATTGTGGTTAAGGGGTAGAAAGATGAAGAGAGGACAAGGGTTTTTAGTGGTAGGGTTTTTGTTTGGGTTTATAACTGCTAATGCCAAAGCAGAAATTTCAAAAAGTGAGCTTCCTTCGGTCTTTCTTGAAGAGGTTAAGGTAACTGCACCTGCAAGCACTGAACCCATAGAGCGGACCTCTCAAGAGGTAAAGGTGTTAAGAGAAGGGTGGGAGCTAAAATTAGGACCTGAAAAATTTTCAAGTTTGCAGCTTAGAGAAAGGGGAGAATTTGGGGTTCAACAAGACCTTTCTATTAGAGGGTCTACTTTTGAACAAAATTTAGTAGTTTTTGAAGGTATAAGGCTTTCTGACCCACAGACAGGGCATCATCTGATGAACCTTCCTTTTACCCACGAAGAGCTTTCTTCTATAGAGGTTTTAGCCGGTGGAGCAAGTGCCCTTTATGGACCTGGTGGATTTGGTGGGGCGGTTAATTTTAATCTTAAAAAACCGGAAAAAGGGGTTTTCTTTTCAGGTGGGTATGGAAGCTATGACCTCTGGGAAATAAAAGGTTCTATAGGTCTTGAATTAGGAAAAACCCCTATAGGGGTCAATCTTTCTCAGCAAAAGTCAAACGGGTTTATCTGGAACAGGGATTTTGACATAAGAACTTTTAACCTCTATCTAAAGGATCAGGAAAAGCTGTTTTTTTATGGTTTTCAAGAAAAGGACTTTGGGGCAAAAAACTTTTATACTACTAAATATGATACCGAATGGGAGGAAACAAGGACCCATCTTTTTTTGGCTAAAAAAAACTTTGGAGGAAACTCTTGGTTTTTTGAACCAACCTTCCTTTATAGAATACACTACGATACCTATCTTCTTGACCGGAGAAATCCTGATTTTTATAAAAACACGCACAAATCGCAGGTATTGAGAACCAACCTACCTTTAAGGTTAGAAAGGAGTTTGGCTGACTATGTGGTTGGGATGGAGGCCTCTTATGAAAGCCTTGACAGTTCAAGGCTTGGAGACCATGTCAGACAGGGATTAGGGGCTTACTTTTGGGTATATCCTAAGATAGGAGAAAAGGTCTTTCCGAGTCTTGGGGTTAGGTATGACAGCCTGGCTAAAAACGAAGACTTTTTCTCCTATTACTTAGGGTTAGCCTATTTAATCACACCTAACCTTAAAACCAGAACCTCTTTTAGTTTTTCTTACAGAGCCCCAAGTTTTACCGAGCTTTATTATGATTCTCCTTATACCAAGGGTAATCCATCTCTTGATCATGAAAAAGCTTATAACGTTGAAGCTGGGCTTGACTACAAAAACCAAAGAATCTCCTTTTCAGGAACGGTTTTTTATCGAATAGGAAAGGACATCATAGACTGGATAAAAAAAGGAACCATCACTCAGGCTCAAAACATAGAAGAGTTAAAAACCTTTGGAACCACTTTAGACTTAACCATAGACTTAGCCAAGGTAAAACCATTTTTAAGTTATACCTATTTAAACCAAGTAGCACGCAATTTGGGGTCAGCAAGATATCAAGGGGCCTATTTTAGACATAACTTGGTAGGAGGTTTTTACGCCCAGCTTCCTGGAAAATTAGACTTAATAATCGGTGCAAACTTAAGAAAACCTTATAGATCTAAAGAGGTCTACTTGGTAAACGTTGAGTTGAAAAAACAGATTAAAAATGGAATAAGCCTTTGTCTCTGGGGGAAAAACCTTCTTGATGAAGAATATGAAGAGATAAAGGGTGTTAAAGCCTGGCCCCAAACCTTGGGAATAAAACTTGAATTTAAAAGATAAAAATTAGGGGGCTAAAAGCCCCCTAAACATATACTAAACATCTATTACCTAATTTACCAGTTTTCGCAGATCAATTCAAAGTAAGCCTTAGGATGGTCACAGGAAGGACATTTATCAAGGGCTTCAAGGCCTTTATGGATATAGCCACAGTTTCTACATCTCCAAATCACCTCTATTTTTTTCTTAAAAACTGTGCCTTCTTTAAGGTTGTTCGCCAAAGCAAGATATCTTTTTTCATGAAACTGCTCGGCTATGGCTATAGCCTCAAAGACCTTGGCTATTTCGTCAAAACCCTCTTCTCTTGCGATTTTGGCAAAAGTAGGATACATAACTTTATACTCATAATTTTCTCCGCTTGCGGCATGAAGCAGGTTTTCTAAAGTATTACCTAACTTTCCTGCAGGAAACTTAGCGGTAATTTCTACCTCTCCGCCCTCTAAAAATTTATAAAGCCTTTTAGCATGCTCTTTTTCTTGGTTAGCTGTTTCTTCGAAGATAAAAGCAATCTGGTCAAAACCCTCTTTTTTAGCTATAGAGCTGTAGAAAGTATACCGGTTACGAGCTTGAGACTCTCCGGCAAAGGCAATCAAAAGATTTTTTTCTGTTTGAGTGTTTTTTAAACTTTTCATGTCAAACCTCCTTATTATTTTTTTTAATTAAAAATTATTTTAAATAATTTTTCCAAAAAGTCAAGTCTCTTTTAAAAATTTGGTTATTGTTTTTTTTCTCTTTTGTTATTTTTTATTAGACTTATGGTGTTAAAGGCTTCTACATAAAATAAAAGTCTTGGTTATCGTTTGTCGTGCTGAAAAAAAAATGACAATTAAAAAATTCCTGGGAAGGTTAGAGTACCTTCCCAGGGAAAGGTTAGGTTTATCTCTTGAGGTTGATTAACTCTTCAAGCATGGTATCTGAGACGGTGATGATACGAGAGTCTGCCTGAAATCCTCTCTGGAAGATGATCATCTTAACGAACTGTTCTCCCAAGTCTACGTTAGACTGTTCTATAGAGTTAGGGGCGATGGTGCCAAGGCCGTTGCTACCAGGTTTCCCGGTAACCGGAGGACCTGAATGGGTGGTCTCTTTAAATAGATTGCCTCCTACTTTTTGAAGTCTTTCAGGGGCGTTAAAATTGGCAAGGGAAACCATCCAAAGCGGAATGACCCTTCCGTTAGAGTAATTACCGGTAATTATTCCTTGATTATCAACGGTTATACTTTCTAAGGCTCCTGGTCCGAAACCATCTTGGTCATAAAAAATGGTAGCGTTAGATGTGGCGTATTGGGTAGTTCTTACAGATTCAGACCTCCAAGAATCTTTAAAAAAGTATCCAAAGTTTAATTCTATCTGTTGAAGGTCGTTTCTGACCAACCCTTGATCTTGAGAATTGGGAGGATAGA
This sequence comes from Thermodesulfobacterium sp. TA1, assembly GCF_008630935.1. NCBI lineage: Bacteria > Pseudomonadati > Thermodesulfobacteriota > Thermodesulfobacteria > Thermodesulfobacteriales > Thermodesulfobacteriaceae > Thermodesulfobacterium > Thermodesulfobacterium sp. TA1. The sequence goes on along the minus strand of NZ_CP043908.1, from coordinate 176,856 downwards.
TATCATAAGGAAATTCTATCCCAAGAAAATCGGCTATCATAACAGGATAACCATGAGCCCCAAGGGCTGAAAATTTATCTATTGGGTCTGCCACAGGATTACCTGAAGTATCTATTACCTGTACCAAAGCTCCTGTATTGGCATCTATTCTGTAGGTTTCATAAAACTTTTTTACGTTTCCTTGATTGTCAAACTCAAGCCTTCCATACATCAAAACCCCTTTTAAACTTTGGGCTGTAAGATTGCCAGAAGGAATTTGAAGGTTTTGAGTAATCGTACCCTCTTCATATTGCCATTGCATAGGAAGGACATCTTTGGTAAAATCCCTTACATCTTCGTTTGGGTTGCAAGCCACCAAAAATTCATAGACGTTATCTTTAGTAGTTGGGTTATAATAGACGGTTATCTCATGAGGAGTACCTAAAGAATCATAAACTGTAAGGGTGGTCCTGTAAGAATAGGCAGTAGAGGGGATAGGAACATCTTGTCTTGCATCCCAATATGAAAGAAGGGTATCAGTTTCTTGTAAAGTAAAAACCTTAGCGGTAGGGGTACCACCAGTAGGATTTAAATTGGACCAATCGAGGTTTATTCTTTGGGTAGTTCCATCAAGGAAAAAGAAAATGTTGGTCTCATCAGAGTTATCTCCTTTTACAAGGAGGGTCCCTGTTTCTTGGGTTGGATCATCTGGATTAGTTGCAGGAGTGTTTGCAGGGTTTTCGAAAACCCTGTAATCCCATCTACCATCACTGCTATCGTATTTAATGTAGATCCGCAATTTTCTCTGGGTGCCATTTGCATCTACCACTTGGGGGTCTGTAGGAGCTATAAAATCAATAGTTACCCACTGGTCTGGGAATATATTATCATATAATTCTATCCTTCCTGTCCTTCCAGGCATTTTAATATCGTTAGTTCCGCTAACATGGGTAATTCCACTCCAATCAAAGGTTATCATTTCTTTGGTAGTAGGAAGTTCAAAGATTACTCTGGTTGAAGTAACATCTGTGGCGCTGGTTATCATCTGGTTGGTATCCAAATTATAGATTTCATAAGCCCATTTTTGGGTTGCAGCGTTATAACCAAGCTTTATTCCTATTTTGTTGTCCTTTTCGTCTACATCTCTAATTACTACTTCATAATAACCTGTGTTAGGGAAATAAGTATAGGTTGAGTCTGAGGGGTCGTCATAAAGGTTTCCGCTTAAAAAAATAAGTTTAGTCCTTGTTTCTTCCCTTGCGTCTAAGTTGGTGATAACGTCTATTTTTGAGGTTTTGACAGGTGGAGAAGAACGGTCGATTTGAATGTCAGTTATGGCACCGGTTATATCTCCTGTCACTTCATCTATCCTCCAACCTTGAACCCTCAAACCAGCTGCATTAACAAGATATCCATTTCTGTCAACTATAAACTGTCCGTCTCTGGTATAAAAGACATTTCCTGTGCTTTTAGGGTCTTTAACGATAAAAAAACCTGCTCCAGCGATAGCCATATCGGTTGGGTTGGCGGTAGATTCAAAAGAACCTTGATTAAAAAGTGAGTAAAGTGCCTGTATGCTAGCCCCTCTTCCAAGCTGACCTGAACCAGCACCTGTATTTATGCTTTGTGCCATAACATCGCTAAAGGAGATTCTTGCACCTTTAAAAGCCGTGGTGTTAAGGTTTGAGACATTGTCTCCGATCACACTCATACCGTGTCCAAGGGCTCTTAACCCACTTGTTCCTGTAAACAAGGCATCGGTTAAACCCATAAAATCACCCCCTTATATTTTATCGGATTTTTTATCGTTTACTTAAAAAGTCTTCTAACATTTGGTCTGCAGTGGTTATAACCCTGGTGTTGATTTGAAAAGCCCTCTGCAGGGTAATCAAGCTAACCATCTCAGAGGCTATGTCTACGTTTGAGTTTTCAAGAGCTCCGGAAAGAAGCCTTCCTCTTTCAAACACTCCAGGAGAAAAAATAAAGGGCTGAGCTCCTTCTCTTGCCATAAAAAGCCCATTTCCCACCTTGATTAGGCTTTCCTCATAACCAGAAAAATCTGCCAAAAAAATCTTTGAAACCTCTATGTTTTTGTTGTTGGTATACCAGGCAACAACCTTACCCTCTTCAGTAATTACTTCTATTTTGTCAAAAACCCCTATAGGATAGCCGTCTTGGTTAAAATATAGTTGTGCAAAAGGATTAGCCTGAAGTTTGGTTGGGTTAGTAGACCTGGTAATGCTTCCGTCTGGTTCAACCTTAAAACCAAGGTTTAGGGTAATGGTTTGAGTTGCGCCTCCTACATTTACCTGAAACTGCGGTCTACCAAGGGTGGTTAAATCCATCGGGGGGTCAGTGGTAGGGTCAAAAGAAGAAGGATTAGATATTTCCCAAAATTGAGTCCCTACTACATCACCGTTTCCTCCAAAGGATAATCTTCCATAAAGAAAAGCCCCTTGATATTTACCGGTGCCTCTTCCGTCTAAGGTTGGGTCTTCAAGGGCAAACAAAAGTTCATACTCGTTGTTGTTATCAGTGCGGTCTACGTAAAGCTTAAAGTTTGTTTTGTTACCAAGGGTGTCGTATCCATAAAAATCAAAAACATAATCAAACTTCTGGTCTTCTATGATGGTAGAGGAAGTAGCATCATAGTTTTGCCAGAGAGGGTCGTCTATGGTTTCCATAGGCTTGGTGCTGTCAAATATAAGCTGAAGGTCTATGTTAGAGGTCCCCTTAGGGGGCATAACCTTAGGAATAAGGTAAGGCTTAAGGTCGTTTAAATCGGCTGAGGTTGCCTCAGGGGCTGAACCTAAGAGATAAAGTCCCATGCTGTTTTGTAAAGCAAGATATTGTTCGTCTACTTGATTGATAAAAAATTGCCCGTCCCTGGTGTAAAAAAGGTTTCCCTTTTTGTCTGAAACCACAAAAAAACCTTTTCCTGAAATAGCAAGGTCGGTAGGAGAATCGGTGGTAACGATGGCTCCCTGAGTAAAAAGAGTTCTTATAGTTTTTACATTGCTTCCTAAACCTTTTTCTTTCCGAAAGGTTTCGGCATAAGCCTCTACCAAAGAGTTAGCAAACTCATATCTACTTCCTTTAAACCCGGTGGTGTTAAGGTTAGAGATGTTGTCTGCGGCTACATTCATCCCCATAGAGGTGGTAAAAACCCCGCTATATCCTATATACATCGTTCCAAAAAGTCCCATATCTTAACCCCCTATCAACTCTTTTATGTCTGAAAAGGCGATTTCCTGAGCTCCATTTATTACCAATTTGTTTTCCTCTCCTAACTTAGCCCCGGTAACCCTTGCAACCATCGTTGGTTTAACTGAATTTATCGTCTTTCCATCTGAAACTAAGATAGAAAAGGTATAATTGCCATCAGGCACAGGATTTCCTGCCTGGTCTTTTCCGTCCCACTCTATTTTATAGGTACCTTCCTTAAGGTCTGAAAGGGTTAACCTTCTTACTAAGTTACCCTTAGAGTCTCTTATTAAGACTTCAACCCCGGTTGCCAACCCTTCAACCTTAAACTCACCACCTAAAAACTGACCCTGCTCTACCCTTCCTATGTTAGAATCTACCTTTACCTTTTTATCTACCAAGCTCGAAACATAGGTCAGGTTAAGGTTTTTCCCAAGGTCAACCAAACTTTTCAAGGTATCGTTGATGTTAAAAAGCTGGTCTACCTGGTTAAACAGGGCAAGCTGAATAGCCATCTCGTTGTTTTCAAGTGGCTTCATCGGGTCCTGATATTGAAGTTGGGTGATAAAAAGTTTGATAAAATCATCTTTTTGTAAGACCTTTTTAGGGGTCCTTATGTTGTTCTGAGAATCGCTTTTTACCGAACTTATGGTAGAACTGGTAGCGTTAACTGGAATGGTAGCCATACTTCTCCCTCCCTAAACGATAAAATAATGTTTTCCTTTTAAGTTTCTCAAAACCTCTTGAGGGTTTAAAACCTCTACATCTTCTTTTTGGTCTTCCAAACCCTGACCAAAATTGTTAGCAAACCTCTTTTTCTCAAAATCCTCCCTGTCAAAACCTTGGTATCCTGTCCCTAAGTTGAGTTGGGTCTGAAAATCCTTAAGAGACAAACCAAGTTCTTTTAAACTTTCCCTGATTGCCTCAACGTTTGCCTGAAGTTCACGAAAGGCCTCTTCTTTTTCTACCCTTGCGACTATCATTACCTCTTTTTCATGGACCTTAATTTCTAAATCAAGACTTCCAAGATGTGGGGGTTCAAGCCTTACATAGGCCCTTTTTTCTCCTTCAGGAAGGACTTCTGCCGAAAACCTTTTTACAAACTCAAAAAACTGAGGGGACATTTTTTCTCCTTCTAAAAACCTAATGGTCTCAACTTTTATCTGCTGGGCTCCGTCAACCTTTAGGTGAGAAACCTGATGATAAAACAGTTGAAAACGAGTTAAATCCCCCTGTCTTTCGTCATAATTACCTTGCTTTTTGTTTAAAAAAGCTACTCCATCAGCCAAAAGAACCTCTTTCCCTTTAGTTTCTCCTATGGTGTTCTCAAAAACCTCAGAACTTTTATCTAATCCCCTTGAGTCTTTTGAAACCTTATTTAACAAACCTCTAAAACTTTCTATCGGTTCTCCGGTCAACCTTAAACCCTCAACTTTTTGGTCTTTTCCAGAGACTTCAGCCTCTACTAAAGAGCTAACCTTCCGTAAAAATATTTCTTTTAAATCGGATAAAACCTCCTGGTTATTGGCTACAAGATGTTCCTGTGGTTGAGCCCCTATCGTCTTTACAGTTTCTAAAAGTTTCGTCCTTAAATCTAAAAACCTTTTATCCGTAAATACCTCATTTCTTAATTTATCCTCAAGCTTAGCCAACAAGCCTTTAAATTCTAAATTCTCCTCTTGGGGTGAGCCTAACTTAAGCCCTGATACCTCCTTAGAGGCTATTCCCTTGGTTAAATCAGCAAGATTCTGCTTAAAAGGAACTAAAAAAGAAGCAATGTTTTGGTCTTCTTTTATCTCTGTTTCTATTTTCTGGTTTAGCCAACCAAAAAAATCTTCCTTAAGATTAGAAGAAGACAAAAGGTCTTTTAATCCTTCGTAAAGCCTGTTTTTATCCAAAGGAAACATTTCTAAGGTTAAACCAGAACCCTCAGGCAAACCCTCCTTAGCAATAAAATAAGATAAAGCTTCAGGGGTAACCCCTGTTTTATCTGCTAAGTATCCCAAAAACATACCAAACCAAAAATCTGGAAAAACCTCTTCTTGGGTTTGTTCTTTTTGAAAGGTCTTAAGATTAGGTGGAAGGTTATTTTCTGCAAAAATATAGGGTTGATCTTCTTCTAAACTCGCGGAAACAAAGGGCTGAGAGGAAGGATCTCCATTAGCAAGTAAATAAAGAAGGATGAGTTGAAGAAAGTTGAAGTCTTGGGAATCTTCACCTTGACTAAATACTCCTGAGAGAAGGATATTACCACCATAGAGGTTGTTGGGGTTAAAATTCACCTTCATCCTTTCTCTCCTAACAGGAATTTTTAAAAATTAAATTCAAAAAGCATGCCTAATTGAAAAGGATTATGACGGAAGAAAAGGTTAAGAAAAATCAGAGATTAGCTTAGGGGAAAATAAGGTATTAAGGTTAAGGCGGAAAATTTAGCCTTAACCCTTTTACACAAATCGGAAAAGATTTCCTAAAAATTTAGTAAGGATAAAAAAGAAAGGTAAGATAAAAGTAAAGGGTTTGGTATACCATATCTGCCCAAGGTTTGGGATATACTCCTATCAAAAGGATAAGAAAGGCGGTTAAACTAACAGGAAACCAAACCCCAGCCTCCCAACGATAGGAAAAGCTTTCCTCAGTCTTTTCCATATAAATAAACTTTAAAACCCTAAGATAAGGATAGGCCCCGATAACTGAAAAAAGTATAGCTAAAAGAGCTACCCAAACATAACCTGATTTTATCAAGCCAAGGAAAAGGTAAAATTTTCCCATAAAACCTGCGGTAGGAGGTATTCCTGCCAAGGAAAACATAAATATCAAGGTTAAAAAACTAATCCCAGGGGAAACCTGACTCAAACCTGCCATCTTAGGAATATAAAGAAGATCTTTTTTATAGTTGGCTAAAAACACCGCTACACTAAACATTCCTATGGTCATGACAAGATAAACCAGAAGATAAAAAAGGGTAAAACTATAGCCTATAAGGTCTCCGCTAATCAACCCTAAACCAGCGTATCCTGCATGGGCGATAGAAGAAAAGGCAAGCATGCGTATAAGATGGTCTTGTTTAATAGCCAAAACATTCCCGATAAGGATCGTAAGTAAAATTACTGGAATAAGCATCTGCCCTATCTGTGTCTTTAAAGGAATAAAAGCTACTAACAACAGCTTTATCAAACAGGCTATTACCACAAACTTAACCACCGAAGCGATAAAAGAGGTGATAGGTAAAGGAGCACTTTCATAGGCATCAGGAGCCCACATATGAAAAGGCACAAAGGACATTTTGATAGAAAACCCTACTAAAATAAACAGAAAACCTAAAAGCATATAAGAATTAGCTGCTTTACTAAACAAACTCTGGGCTATCTGCATAAAAAACAAAGACCCAGTAAAGCTATAAACCAATCCCATCCCTAAAAGTAAAAATACTGAACCTATAGCTCCAGCTAAAAAATACTTAAACGCCCCTTCCAAAGACTTTTTTTCCTGAGCAAAGTTTAAGGCTATCAAAAGATAAACAGGAAAACTCATCAGCTCCATCGCTAAATACATAGTAACCAGGTCCATCGAAGAAAGCATAAGAAAAGCACCTACCAGAGAAAGCAAAAGAAATCCATAATACTCTCCATAATTAAGGCTGGGATGATGAATAAGATAGTTTCTCGAAAGAATGAGGATTAAAAAAGCACCAGACAAGATTAAAAACTTAAAAACTGTAGAAAAAAAATCACTTTGATAACTTAACGTAAAATTGCCAAAAGGTGCGATTAGAAGTAAAAAGGCTGCTCCCAAAAAAGATAAAAGACTTAACCAAAAGGCATATCCCTTGTTTTTAAAAATTCGGTCAAAAAGGAAAATAAAACACACTACTATCAAAAAAAGAAGTTCAGCCAGGATTACCCCAAAATTAAGTTCTATGGTCATGCCTTTAAGCCTCCTAAAATCTTAAATTGCTTAGCAACTGTTCTATAGAAGATGTCATGTAGTCTAAAAAAAGGTTAGGATAAAGTCCTATCAAAAACACTAAAACCAGCATCGGAAGAAGGGATAAAACTTCATTAAGTCTTAAAGGGGCTAACCCTTCAAGATTAGGGTTGACCCTTTCAAAAAACACCCTCTGATAAAGCCAAAGCATATAACCTGCCCCTATAATAAGTCCTAACGCTGCCAGGGCTACCAAAAGTTTATTGGTAAAAAAAGTCCCTAATAGGATTAAAAATTCGCCTATAAACCCGTTGGTCCCTGGAAGACCTATTGAGGCTAAAGTAAAAATCATAAAGATAGCTGCATAAAGAGGCATTACAGAGGCAAGACCTCCATAATAACTGATGGCACGGCTGTGAGTGCGGTCATATATTATTCCTACACACATAAACAAAGCCCCGGTTACTATCCCATGGTTAATCATCTGTAAAATAGCCCCTTTCATAGCTATAGGATTAAAAGCAAAAATTCCCAAGGTTACAAAACCCATATGACTAACCGAGCTATAAGCAATAAGCCTCTTTAAATCATCCTGGGCAAGACAGGCTAAACCACCATAGAGAATGGCTATCACCGAAAGCAAAAGTAACAATGGGGCAAACTCTTGGGCTGCGTTCGGAAACATCGGCAAAGCAAATCTGATAAAACCGTAAGCCCCAAGTTTAATCAAAATTCCTGCTAAAATAACCGAACCTGCAGTAGGAGCCTCAGTGTGGGCATCAGGTAACCAAGTGTGAACAGGCCACATAGGAATTTTAATCGCAAAAGCCAAGGCAAACCCTAAAAACAACAACTTCTCTACTAAACCACCGTTTACTACCCCTAAAAGCTTAGTATAATCAAACGTGCCAAACTTAATGAAAAGATAAACGATAGCGATTAACATAAAAACTGAACCAAAAAAAGTATAAAGGAAAAACTTAAGGGTAGCATATATCCTTCTGGGCCCACCCCAAATACCGATAATAAGATACATCGGGATAAGCATAGCCTCCCAAAAAACATAAAAAAGTAGTAAATCAAGAGCACAAAGGGTGCCTACAATGGCTATGTTAGTAAAAAGTAGGGCTAAATAAAACTCTTTTACTTTATCTTTGATTGAGTTCCAAGAAATGGTTATACAAAGTAAAGTAGTGAGAGCGGTAAGGGGTAGAAAAAGAATACTTATCCCGTCTACTCCAAGGAAATAATAGCTGTTTAAAAAGTCTATCCAAACTCTTTTTTCTACAAACTGAAACCCAGGATTCTGGAAATCAAAAGAAAAAAGAAGCAAAAGAGATAAGCCGAAATCTATAATCATCGTAAAAAGGGCTATACATTTAGCTGTATGTGCAGAATTTTTCCCTAAAAAGAAAATAGGTAAAGCTCCTAATAAAGGAAGCCATAATATCAAGGAAAGCAAATTATTCTGTAAAAACTCCATAAACCTTCCTCCGCCTCTATCTTAAACAAAAATACAAAATAAAGTAAAGAATAACACCTACCAAAATAAAAGTATTATAATGATTCACCACCCCTGAATGCACTATCCTTAAACCAGAACCTGCAAGGCTTATCAATTTGGCAGTGCCGTTTATAGCCCCTTCTATCAAAATACCGTCTGAAATCTTATTTACTATCCATCTTGCTGTCCACAACGTAGAACGCACAAAAAGTACATCATAAAGTTCATCAAAATACCACTTACCATAAAGAAACCGATAGACCGAAGGTAATTTTTGTGATAACCAAAACTGAAGACAAGATTTTTTAAGATAAACTACCCAAGCTAAAAAGATACCTAAAAAAGCAGCCATTACTGAAAGGGCCATCAAAAGATACTCGGTATGATGGTCTATCGGTAAGGTTTTAGGGTGCCCTAAAACCGGTTCTAAAAAGTTTAAAAACACCGGGTTTCCACCTAAGGAATGAGGCACCCCTAACCAACCAGCAAAAACCGCTCCTACAGCTATTAAAACCAGAGGGATTATCATGACCCTTGGAGACTCATGGGGATGAAAATCCTTTCTACCGTTATATTCTCCAAAAAACACCCGAAAAACCAACCTAAAGGTATAAAAAGCGGTTAAAAAGGCTACCAAAAGTCCTACCCCCCAGACCAACTTACCCCAAGGGTATTGAGAAAAATAAGCCATCGCAAGGATTTCGTCTTTGCTAAAAAATCCCGAAAGCCCTGGAACCCCAGCTAAAGCCAAGGCACCGATCAAAAAAGTAGCAAAGGTATAGGGCATATATTTTCTTAAGCTCCCCATTTGTCTTATGTCGTTGGTATGAACTGCATGGATCACACTTCCTGCACCAAGGAAAAGCAAGGCTTTAAAGTAAGCATGGGTAAAAAGGTGAAAAATACCTGCTGCAAAGGCTCCTACTCCACAGGCCATAAACATATATCCTAATTGAGACATGGTAGAATAGGCTATAATCCGCTTTATATCAAACCTAGTAGGGGCTATGGTTGCAGCCATAAAGCAGGTGAATACTCCTACCAAGGCTACCATCCCCATAGCGTAAGGAGAAAGCTCAAAAAGACCATGTAGCCTTGCTACCATAAAAACCCCTGCGGTAACCATCGTAGCTGCATGGATAAGAGCAGAAACCGGAGTTGGGCCTTCCATCGCATCAGGAAGCCAGGTATGTAGCGGAAACTGAGCACTTTTACCCATAGCCCCACAAAAAAGTAGAAAGGCTATCAAAAAAGGTACATGTATCTCTAAACCCAAAAACTCTAAATACTTTTCAGAAAGCAAAGGAAGCTTTGTAAATATCTCTTGGTAGTAAAGGGTCCCGGTAAAATAAAACAGGGCAAACACCCCAAGAGCAAATCCAAAATCCCCCACCCTGTTAACGATAAAAGCCTTTTTAGCTGCGTTGGCTGCGCTTTTTTTCTCATACCAAAAACCTATCAAAAGATAAGAACAAAGACCTACTGCCTCCCAACCTAAATAAAGTTGAAGGACATTGTTAGAAAGAACCAACATCAACATACTAAACGTAAAAAGGGAAATGTAAGAGAAAAACCGATAATAACCAGGATCTCCATACATATAACCAATGGAATAAACATGAATAAGAAAAGACAGTGAAAGAACCATCGTAGTCATTACGATAGAAAGAGGGTCAACCAAAAAACCCAAACCCACTTTTAGATCAGAGGCTGAAATCCAAACATAAAGGTCAAAATCAAAAACCTTCCCTGAAACAACCTCAAATAAAACCTTAATAGAAATCAAAAAGCTTATAAAAATAGCTAAAACCGGTATCTGGTGTGCCTTTTCTTTTAAATATCTTTTTCCAAAAACTAAGGTAAAAAGACTCCCTAAAAGGGGTATAAAGGGTATCAAAAAAACCCAAAAATTGAACTGGGTTATCAACTCATAAGGATGTTCTGCCATAAAAACTACCCCTTATAATGGTTTATTTCATCCGTGTAGATGGTTTTAAGTTTCTTATAAATCAAAACGACCAAAGTTAAACCTATCGCAGCCTCAGCCGCTGCCATCGCTATGATAAAAAACACCATAACATAACCGGTTATGTCTTTGTTAAAATGGGATAGGGCTGCAAAAAGAATGATAAGAGCATTAAGCATAATCTCTACCGAGACTAAAACCACGATGATGTTTTTTCTCATCAAAAACCCAAAAAGGCCTATCAAAAACAAAATCAAAGAAAGGACCAAATATGCCTCAAAGGTTAACATTTTTACCTCTAAGCCTCCTCTGTAGTTTTAACTTTTCTTACCAAAAAAACCGCTCCTAACACCGCTACCAACAGTATCACCCCGATGATTTCAAAAGGTAAAAGATAGTAGTTAAAAAGGTAATGGGCTATCCACCAAAGATTGTCCTTTTCTAAAGGATTAAAAGGTAAGGCCCCCTGTTTAAACTTCTGAGCTCCGTAGATTAAATATAGATTAGCTATCATAAAACCTGCAAACACCAAAAAAACCAAACAACAAAGACTAAACCGTCTAATAAATATGCTTTGTTTGGTCTCTTTTTTTAAGTTTATCAAATAGACTATAAACAAAAACAGCACCAACACCGCCCCTGCATACACGATCAACTGCACAGCCATCAAAAACTCTGACCCAAGGGTCAATAACAAAAAGGCTTGATGAACCACCATCACTAATACTAAAAGTATGGTGTAAACCGGATTTTTAGACAGAACTGCAAGCCCACTTGAAACTACCATCACTAAAGCTAAATAACCAAAAAGAATCATATCTAAATCTATTCCTAACCCCATGTTTAAACCCCTTTAAACTTTCTTTTTACTACTGGGAAGAACTCATCTGGAATACCTTTAGGCCTCCAGAAGGGATTAAAATAAGGCCTATCGGTTTTAGCGATAAACTCATCCCAGTTTTTAAGTAGCTTTTCTTGGTCAAAATAAAGATCTTCTCTACTTTCTCCTACATACTGATAAAACTCAGTAAGCACCAAAGCATTCACAGGACAAACCTCTACACAATAGGCACAATATACGCATTTAGAGGCGTCTATGGCATACTGAGCCAATTTTTTTCTTTTTTTACCGTTTTCTTCTACCTCTATAGTTTTAATATAGATGCACTTAGAAGGACAAACCCTTTCACATCTATGACAGGCAATACAAATAGGACTTTGGGTTAATTCATTCCTTACCAAAGCGTGTCTTCCCCTAAAACCTAAATAAGGTTGAGGGACCACCTTATCATAACATTCTATGGTAACCGGTTTGGCAAACAAGAGCTTTTTTAGGGTTAAAGCTAAGCCTTTTAAAATTTCTATCAAGAAAATTTTTTCAATCAGTTTGCCCACCTTTAACTTCCTCCTAAAAAACCAGTTTTATCAAAGCGGTTAAAAAAAGATTTGCCAAACCTAAAGGAATGAGCACCTTCCAGCCAAGGTCCATAAGCTGGTCGTAACGGTATCTGGGAAGGGTAGCCCTTATCCAAATGTAAAAGAAAAGCAAGGCATAAAGCTTTACCACAAACCAGAAAAAAGGTATATAGGGAACCTCAAAAGGACCTGCCCATCCTCCTAAGAAACAGGTTACCGCAAGGGCACTCATCACAACCATTCCAAAATATTCTGCCAGATAGAAAAGAGCAAATCTCATCCCTGAGTATTCTACAAAATATCCTGCCACAAGCTCTGTCTCAGCCTCAGGAAGGTCAAAGGGAGTGCGGTTACATTCAGCCACAGCTGAAACGATAAAAACAAAAAAACCTATCAACTGAGGAATAAGATAAACCTTAAAAGGAGAATTTATCTGAGCTCTAACAATATCTCCTAAGTTAAGGGATCCAGCCATCAAAACCACGCTTAAAAGTGCAAGGCTCATCGCTATCTCATAGCTGATTACCTGAGCACTTGCCCTAAGCCCTCCTAAAAAGGCATACCTTGAGTTAGAAGCCCATCCTGAAAGGATAACCCCGTATGCGCTTAAAGAACTTAAGGCTAAAATGAATAAAATACCTACGTTGATGTTGCTTATAACAAAGTTTTCCCACAAAGGAACCAAAGCCATTCCCGTACCTGCACAAACCAAAGAAATAAAAGGAGCCACATAAAAAATCGGTTTATCTACCTGAGAAGGTATAAGGTCTTCTTTGGTAAGAAGCTTTAACATATCGGCTATAGGTTGGAGAAGCCCTCTTGGGCCTACCCTGTTGGGGCCAAGTCTCTGTTGCATCCTGGCGATTATCTTTCTTTCCGCATAAGTCAGATAAGCTACATGTAAAAGGCTTACTATCAGTAAGATGATCGTACCTACCAAAAACCAAAAAAGATTAGTCCAAAGGTCTTCCATATCTCCTCCTTACCTGTCAGAATCCCCTAAAACTATGTCAAGCGTCCCTATTATGGCCACTAAATCAGCTATCATATGTCCTTTGGTCAGATGAGGAATAGCAGCAATATGCACAAAAGAGGGGGTTCTAATTCTTAATCTCCAGGGTTTACTGGAACCATCGCTAATTACATAGACAGAAAGCTCTCCTTTTGGGGATTCTATAGAAGCAAAAGCCTCACCTAAAGGCGCTATTTCTTTTTCTTTAGACTTAAACATAACCCCAAGCTTAGGATGAGGTTGGGGAAAAACCTCCCTAAGTTTCTCTGGCATAAGAAGGTCTGGTGATCCTTCGGCTAATACCGGTTCACCTTCGGTTTCAGGAAGTTTTTCCAAACATTGTTTAATAATCCAGTTAGACTGACGAAGCTCTAACATCCTCACTTTATAGCGGTCATAGGTATCTCCTTTTTGCCCCACAGGAACCTCAAACTCAACCTCAGCATAAGCATCATAAGGCCTAAATTTTCTTACATCATAAGCTACCCCAGAACCTCTTAAACAAGGACCGGTAAGCCCCAAATTAAAAGCCTCTTCTGGAGAAACTACCGCTATATCTCTGGTTCGTTTAAGCCAAATACGGTTTGTGTCTATCAGGGTTTCATAATCTGAAATCCTCTTAGGAAATTCCTCTACAAACCGAGAAAGCTCTTTAACCACCTCTTCATCAAAGTCTCTTCTTACCCCACCCACCCTTATATAGGTATGGGTAAGCCTTGCCCCACAAATCCTCTCATAAATGTTTAACAACCATTCTCTATCTCTAAAACAATAGAGAAAAACGGTCATCGCCCCTATATCAAGGGCATGGGTTGCCAACCAAAGCAAATGGCTACATATCCTTGCCATCTCAGAAACGATCGTTCTTATAAGTCTTGCTCTTCTTGGCACCTCAAGCCCCATAAGCTTTTCAAAAGCAAGAGCAAAGGCTACGTTGTTAGCAGCAGAAGAAATGTAGTCTAATCTATCGCTTAACACGATGGTTTGATTGTAATTAAGATTTTCTGCCAGTTTTTCTATACCACGATGGAGATACCCAATAATAGGATCACAGTCAACTATCGCTTCTCCCTCTAATTCAAGAAAAAGGCGCAAAACTCCGTGGGTAGAAGGATGTTGAGGCCCCATGTTAAGGTAAAAAGGCTCTTCCCAACCGTCTTTTCCCTTTTGTTTTTTGTTAACCTCTAATATTAAAGACATCCTTTAGCCTCTCCTCTTATGTTTCTCTACTAAATTTTTATAAGGTTCCCATTCCTCTTCTTCAGGGAAAAGAGGATAGTCTTTCCTTAAAGGATATCCTTCCCAGTCTTCAGGCATAAGCACCCTTCTTAAATCTGGATGTCCTTTAAACACAATACCAAACATATCAAAACACTCCCTTTCAAACCAGTTAGCCTCCTTCCAAAGTGAGGTTATAGAGTATTGCCAAAGGTCCTCTTCTGGGACCCTCACTTTTAACCTTAAGAGTTTCTTTTCTTCAAGGTTATACACATGATAAACCACCTCAAACCTTTCCTCAAAATTTTTAGATTTATATCCTAAGTAATCAACCCCGCAAAGGTCTATCAGATGGATAAAACCTTTTTCGTTTTTAAGCCAGGTTAAAAGGTCTAAAAATCCCTCTCTTCTACATATGATTACTTCACAATCTATCCCGTAAAACCCCTCTAACACTACTTCTGGAAACTTAGCCTTCAATTCCTCATAAATGTGCATAAACCTATCTCCAATAACCCCATTTTTTAGTCTCTTTCTTAATCTTTTCTTGCAATTTTAATAAAGCATAAATCAAAGCCTCAGGGCGAGGTGGACAACCAGGTAAATAGATGTCTACCGGTAAAAACTGGTCTACCCCTTGGGCTACCGCATAGGTTTGGAAAACACCCCCAGAACAGGCACAACTACCCATAGCTATAACATATTTAGGCTCTGGCATCTGATCATAAACCCTTTTTACGATAGGTGCCATTTTTTTGGTTACCGTACCTGCAACTATCAAAAGGTCTGCTTGACGAGGGGTGGCCCTAAAAATGATACCATAACGGTCAAGGTCATAGTGGCTCGCACCGGTTGCCATCATCTCTATCGCACAACAGGCAAGCCCAAAGGTAAGGGGCCACAATGAACCAGCCCTAGCCCAGTTTATCACCTTGTCTAAGGTAGTAACCACCACCGGAGCACCAGGAACCTGCCTAACCCCAGGGGCTATCTCTACGGTATACTTTTCTACTCCCATTTCAAGGCTCCTTCTCTCCAAGCATAAACATAAGCTACCAACAATAAAAACACAAAAACTACCACCTCAACAAAACCAAACCACCCAAGGTCTTCAAAAACCACCGCCCAAGGATAAAGGAAAACCAATTCTACATCAAAAACTAAAAAGATAACCGCTATTAAATAAAACTTTATCTTAAGCGGTATCCTTGCATCCCAAGAAACGTCTATTCCACATTCGTAAGGTTTAAACTTGTCTGAATTATACCTTCTTAACGCTAAAAAATTATTAAGAATAACCAATAGAGCTCCAAGAATAAAAAGTAAAAATCCAAACAGAAAAATCCCCTGGTATCCGCTCATCTATTCCTTTTCCTCCTTAGACTTAGGGGTTTCTTTTATCAATTTTAAAGCTTGGTTAGGGCAAGCCTCTACACAATAAGGTAAAAATCCTGAAGCTACTCTTTCTACACAGAGGTCACATTTATTTATCCTACCTGTTTTTTTGTTATATTTAGGCACACCAAAAGGACAGGCTTCCTCACAATTTCTACAGCCTATACATATCTCTGGATAAAGCTTAACCACATCACCATCTTTCTCTATAGCACCTACAGGGCATACCGACGCACATTGAGGCCTTTTACACTGCAGACAAGAAAAGTAATAAAACTTACCCTCAACCTCATAAATGGCACAATTGCTTAAACCTCCATGGCTTTCTGCACAAGCCTTAACACACTCCCCACAACCAGAACACTTTTCAGAATAATGCTTTATTTTATACTTCATCCACCAACCTCTCTATCCTCGGAATAACGTGATTTTTATAATTAAATCTCTAATCTCTACCATCCCTTTTTAAACTGATTGTTAAATATTTCACATATCTTAGGTAAAACTAACTTTAAATCTTAATTACCAAAATATCTTCTTGTTCATGGTTTTGAACGAGTCTACATTGTTCATAGAAGCACATAAAAAGCAAGGCTAAAAAATAACAGACTACCTTTAAAAGGTCTACCCTCTTAGTCCTTAAAAACTCCTTAAAATAAAATGAGGGACGTTTTTGTAGAAACTGATGAACCTCCTCTATGTAATCTTCTATCGAAAGATGGGGTAACCTTTCTAAAACCTCGGTCTTTAAATTTTCTCTTTCAAGCACCCGAATAAAGGCCTGAAGAAGAAGGTTAAGCGCCTGCTGAGTTTCTTCCTTACTTAAAACTTCGGTAGGGTCTATATGAATATCCGGGCTTTGGGGTAAGAATATCTTTTCTTCAAGCACTCTATCAAAGGGTATAAGTTGATAATAACAAAACTCCCTTTTTCTAAAAAACTCTTCTTCCTGAGGAGACTCTTCATCAGGGTTCACTTCTTCCTTAGGAGGGGTGTTTAGCAAAAGACAGCTTTTCCAGTAAAGCGCCTCAGAAAGTTTTACTATAAGCTCTAAAAATAGACCAGAAAACAGTTTGGGTATAGGAACTGTGGCTAATAAAGACACAAAGTCTGAAAGATTATACTTAAGGACTTCTTGTTTGTTTTTGGTAAAGACCTTCCTAAAATTCTCTAAATCAGCGTATACCTCAACCTCACGTAAACCTTCGGTCATCTATGTACCTACTTTTTCCCTATCATATGGACTTTCTTAAAACACTTGTTCATTACTACCTTTATCCCGTTAGCCTCAGCAAGTTTTTTGGCTTCTTCGTTTATCACCCCTTCTTGCATCCAAATTACCTTAGGTTTTAAAGGTATAGCTTCTTCTACTACAGGTAAAATCATCTCAGGTTTTCTAAAAATAATTATTACTTCAGGATGAAATCCTTCTGGAAGTTGAGACAAAGAAGGATATACCTTTTTTCCAAGGATCTCTTCTCTTACCGGGTTTACAGGAATTACTTCAAACCCCTCTTTTAAAAGGTATTCCATCACTTGATAGCTTGGACGCTCAGGATTATGGCTTGCCCCTACTATCACCAGTTTTTTATATTTTTTAGGTATTTCTAATACTTCTTGGGGTAAGTCCGTATAATCAGGTATAGAGCACTGTTCTGACATAAAAATACCCTCCTTTTCTTTAAAGGGTTACGCTACAGATTTTTAAAAATTTTTCAGGGTCTAAAGAAGCTCCACCTACTAAAACACCGTCTATGTTAGGTTGGTTAATAAGGCTTGCGATGTTTTCTGGAGTAACGCTTCCTCCGTAAAGGATCCTTATTTTGTTGGCTATTTCTTCGCCATAAAGCCTTAAAAGTGAGTCCCTTATAAAACTATGGACTTCTTCTGCCTGTTCAGGGGTTGCAGTAATCCCTGTTCCTATGGCCCAAACAGGCTCATAGGCTATTACTAAATCTCTTTGAGAAAGTTCTTTAATTCCCTTTAAACCTATTTCTACCTGTCTTTTTACTACCTCTAAGGTTTTCTGGTTTTGTCTTTCTGCTAAAGTCTCTCCTACACAAAGGATCGGGGTTAAACCTAACCGAAAAACTCCTTCTACTCTTTTAGCCACAAGCTCATCGGTTTCACCAAAAATATGTCTTCTTTCCGAATGCCCCAATATAACATACTCGATCCCCAGTTCTTTTAGCATCATAGGAGAAATTTCCCCGGTAAAAGCCCCTTTTTCTTCCCAGCAGGCATTTTGAGCTCCCAGTTTTACCGGTGAACCCTCGGTTAGTTTTCTTGAATAGGCTAAAGCAGTAAAAGGTGGGGCTATCATTATTTCTTTTCCTGAGAGGTCTATTTTTTCTAATCCTTTAAGAAAAACCTCAAAATAGGCCTTAACTTCAGCCAAGGTTTTGTGCATCTTCCAGTTTCCAGCTAAAAGGATCTGCCTCATATCTCAAACCCCTATTCTATTATTTGGTTAGGGCTATAATTCCAGGCAGGTCTTTACCTTCTAAGTATTCTAAGAAAGCCCCACCTGCCGTAGAAACATAAGAAAATCCAGTTTCCACACAGGCATGTTTTATGGCAGAAAGGGTATCCCCTCCTCCTGCTATGGTAGTACAGGTAAGAGAGGCGATTTTTCTTGCTATCTCAACGGTTCCTTTATCGAAAGGTGGTTTTTCAAAATAGCCTAAAGGTCCGTTCCAAACCACCGTCTTAGCACCGTCAAGACTTCTACAGAAAAGCCTTACCGTTTCTTTTCCTATATCAAAAACCTTGTCTTCTTTTACGATTTCTTTTAAGCTTTTATCCAAAACTTGTCCGTTGTTTTCTATTACTACATCTACTGGGAGATAAATCTTAACCTCTTTTTCTTTGGCTTCTTTCAATATTTCTTTAGCTACTTCTATATACTCTTCTTCTAAAAAGGAATCCCCGACAGAAAACCCTTTAGCAGCAAGAAAGGTATTAGCCATCGCCCCGCCGATGATAAGCTTATCAAGTTTGTTAAGTAAAGTCTTTAAAACCCCTATCTTGGTAGATACCTTGCTTCCTCCAACTACCGCATAAAAAGGCCTTTCAGGCTTTCCCACTATCTTAGAAAGATACTTTAACTCTTTTTCCATCTGAAACCCTATCCCCTTTTCTTTAACCAAAAGAGGAACACCAACTACCGAGGCATGAGCTCTATGAGACACAGAAAAAGCGTCGTTAATATAGATGTCTGCAAACTTAGCCAAGGCTTTAGCAAACTCTGGGTCGTTTTTAGTTTCTCCCTCATAAAACCTAACGTTTTCTAAAAGCAAAACCTCTCCTTCTTTAAGGTTCTCTAATTCTTTTTCTACTTCTAAGCTTAAAGGGTCTTCTAAAAATTTTACTATCCTATCTTTTAAAACCTCTTTTAGATACTCATAAACCGGTCTTAAGGAAAACTCAGGCACTCTTTTACCTTTAGGCCTTCCTAAATGAGAACAAAGTACTACCTTTCCGTAGGAATGAAGCACATGCAGGATAGTAGGAAGACTTTCCACAATACGAGTATCATCTAAAATCTTACCATTTTCTAAGGGGACGTTAAAATCAACTCTTATAAAAACTTTTTTACCTTTAAGGTCAAAATCCCTCAAGGTCTTAAGCATAGTCCTTACCCCTTAAATTTGGTTTATCTTTTTTAAAAGGCTTATCATCTCAAGAGCACTTAAAGCTACCTCAGCCCCTTTATTACCTGCTTTGGTTCCAGCCCTTTCTATGGCTTGTTCTATCGTATCTGTAGTAAGAATACCAAAGATTACTGGCACCTCAGTCTCTAACATCACCTGAGCAACCCCTTTTGAAGCCTCTGCAGCTACGTATTCAAAATGAGGGGTAGCTCCTCTAATCACAGCCCCTAAACATAGGACCGCATCAAACTTTTGTGTCTTAGCTAATTTTTTGGCTACAAGAGGGACCTCAAAAGCCCCTGGCACCCAGGCTATATAAATATTTTCTTCTTTTACCTTATGCCTTTTTAACACATCTAAAGCCCCTTCAAGTAGTTTCTGAGTGATGAACACATTAAAACGGCTTACCACTATCCCTACTTTAACGTCTTCTCCCTCAAAAAAACCCTCTAACACTCTATAGTTCATACATGCCTCCTAATTATATTAAGGTTTTTTTTCTTCTTGAGTTGGGTTGATAGAATAGATAATGATCTTTTCGCCTTCTTTTATGTACCCATATTTAGTCCTTAAAATTTCTTCGTAAGGTTCATCGTTAGAAGTTAATTTTTTTATCTCTCCTTCGTAGTAAGTATTCTCTTTTTTTAGGTTTTCTATCTCTGCTAATTCTCTTTTAATCAAAAAGTTTAGGGTTAAGAAGGTGGAAAAAGTAAGGCCTAAAAGGACCAAAAGCAAAGTGAAAAAAAACTTTTTTAACTTACTTTTTTTCTTTTTACTGTAAGGGCGGATAAAGATTTGCGGTTTTTTCTTTTTCATGGTTAAAACCATTGCCAAAAAGATGGCTGAGGCTGAGTAGGTAAAGTTGTATCAAATGCAGGTGGAGTCTGATGGGAAGAAGTTTTTGTTTTAGGTGGAGGTAAAGATACTTGAGGTTGATGAATCGAAGGCTGTTGAGATAATACCACCCCAGGAGGTGGGGGAGGAGAAGGGATAAGAACGGTTATCTTAAATTCACTTTCTTTAGCAAAAAGGTTTGAAAACCAATCTGAAACTTTTTCAAAAGGGTTGATCCTGCTTAAAAAGGATTTCTTTTCTTCTATCACTTGAGGCTTGGTAGTCTTTTTCTCTGTTGAAGGGATAGAAACTGCGGAAGGATTGACTCCAGACGGATACCCCCCAGAGATAGGATTGATAGCAGGAGTTTGAGGTTTAGGCTCTAAAATGGCTCTTCTTATCTCCTCACAGTAAAGGGCTATCTTAGGAAAAAGCCCATCCCTTGGAACCTTCTCTTCTTTAACCAAAACCTCTTCTGGCTCAAGTTTTAAGTTTGTAAGTTTTAATTTAATTTCTACGTAATCTTTCTCAACCTTTAGCCCTAAAGAGAGGAGATAGTCTAAACCTGAAAATCCTTCTTCCTTGTTTAAAAGCACTGTTTTTACTTGAGAAGGCACCCACAGTCTATGATAAAGCTGATTTTCTAAAGCCTCTTTTAAATAAGTATATTCTGAGGGTGCCTCAAGCTTTAAAGGCAATATGCCTATCGTTACTTCTGCTAAAGAACAAGCACAAAACCATAAAAACCAAAAACAAGTAAGCCAAAGGCTTCTCACTTTTTCTTTTTCAACTCCTTTTCTTTTTCAGATACTAAAAGTCTGGTCTTAACTATGGTGTCTGGTGAAAGACTCATAGAATCTATCCCACATTCTACTAAAAATTCAGCAAAATCTGGGAAATCACTGGGGGCTTGACCGCAAATTCCCACCTTTCTGCCAAACTTATGGGCGGTCTTAATGACTTGTTTTATCAAGGCTTTAACAGCTGGATTTCTCTCGTCATAGATATGAGAAACTAATTCAGAGTCTCTATCTAATCCTAAGGTAAGCTGAGTTAAATCGTTTGACCCGATAGAAAAACCATCAAACACTTGAGAAAACTCTTCGGCTAAGATAACATTACTTGGGATTTCGCACATCACATATACCTCTAAGCCTCTTTCTCCCTGTTTAAGCCCATATTTTTCCATCACCTGAACAACTTTTTTTCCTTCTTCTACTGTTCTACAAAAAGGCACCATCACCTTAATATTGGTAAGCCCCATTTCATCTCTGGCTTTTTTAATAGCCTTACATTCTAAAGCAAAAGCAGGCTCAAACCTCGGATCATAGTATCTGGAAGCTCCTCTCCAACCTAACATAGGGTTATGTTCTACCGGTTCATAAAGATAACCCCCTACTAAATTGGCATATTCATTGGTTTTAAAATCTGAAAGTCTTACGATAACATCCTTAGGATAAAAAGCAGCGGCTATCATAGCTATACCTTGTGCCAGCTTATCAACATAAAATTCTGCCTTTTCTTTGTAGTTATAAGCTCTCTCCTCTATTATATGGACTACTTTTTCTATTTCTTTATCTTTTTTGGCTTCTTCTTTAAGTTTTTCATAATTAATCAAAGCCAAGGGATGTATACCTATATGAGAACTGATGATAAACTCTATACGAGCAAGGCCTACACCATCGTTTGGCAACTGGCATTGAGAAAAGGCCTGTTCGGGAATACCTACGTTCATCATAATTTTAGTCTTGGTTTCAGGAAGGTTCTCAAGGTCTATTCTTTCAACTTCATACTCTACCAATCCTTCTAATACCCTACCTACCTCCCCCTGAGAACAATCTACGGTAATCTTATCCCCGGTCTTAATAAGTTGGGTAGCTTTCTCTGTCCCTACAATACAAGGAATGCCAAGCTCTCTTGAAACGATGGCTGCATGGCAAGTTCTTCCACCTCTGTCAGTGATGATAGCTGAGGCCTTTTTCATGATAGGTTCCCAGTCAGGATCTGTCATCTCAGTTACTAAAATTTCACCTGTCTTAAAATTAGCAATATCATTTAAACTTAAAATAACCCTCGCTTTCCCCTGACCTATCTTACTACCTACCGCCTTACCGGTGCAAATGACTTTACCTTCTCCCTTTAGTTTATAAACCTCATAAAATTTAAACTCTTTTATAGCGTGTACAGTTTCAGGCCTTGCTTGAACGATATAAATCTCACCAGTTCCTACAGTCTTTCCATCTCCGTCTTTAGCCCATTCTATATCCATCGGCCTTCCATAATGTTCTTCGATAAGCATCGCCCATTCAGCAAGTTGCAAAATCTCATCATTGGTAAGCACAAAACTTAATCTTTCGTCTTTGGTAGTTTTTACAGTCTTTATAGGATGTTTAGGATCATCTCCGTAAATCATCTTAAGGTGTTTAGACCCTAATTTTTTAGACAATATAGGGCGAAAACCCTGTTTTAAAGTGGGCTTAAACACATAGTATTCATCAGGAGTAACCTTACCCTGAACTAAGGCCTCACCTAACCCCCAAGTTCCAGTAATATAAACCACATCTCTAAAACCACTTTCTGTATCTAAAGTAAACATAACCCCTGAGCAGGCAGCATCACTTCTTACCATCTTTTGGATGGCTACTGAGATATAAACAGAAAAGTGGTCAAATCCTTTGTCCTCTCGGTAGGAAATAGCTCTATCGGTAAAAAGGGAAGCAAAACATTTTTGCACATATTTTACTACGTTGTCTACCCCTCTTATATTAAGGAAAGTCTCTTGTTGCCCGGCAAAAGAGGCATCTGGAAGGTCTTCGGCTGTAGCAGAGGACCTTACCGCTACGTCTACGTGTTTTCCATATTTTTTTTCAAGCTCAGCATAAGCCTCTCTTATAGCTAATTCAAGTTTTTCAGGCATTTTGGCCTTAAGAAGAAGGTTTCTTATCTTTTTTCCTCTCTTCTGTAGGTCTAATACATCATGCGTATCAAGCCCTTTTAAAATTTCTTTGATTTTATCGTCTAAATGGTTTTCTCTTATAAAATATCGATAGGCCTCAGCAGTAACCGCAAAACCATAAGGTACCTTGATGCCTTTTTCAGTAAGATTAGAATACATTTCTCCCAAAGAAGCGTTTTTACCTCCTACCAAAGGCACATCATCTTTAGAAATCTGGTCAAACCATAAAATCAAAGCTTTTTCAGCAACCATAACAAACCTCCTAAAAATACAATCTTTGCAAAACCCTTTAAAAGGATATTAGCAAAATTATTTCTCTTGTCAAGGCAAACTATCTGTGTTATTTTAATAAAACATATGAAAGTAGTGTGTACAAACAAAAAAGCGTATCATCTATATAATATAGAAGAAACTTACGAGGCTGGTATTCAGCTTCATGGGTGTGAAGTAAAATCTCTAAGATTGGGAAGGGCAAACCTTAATGATAGTTTTGCTAGAATCGTCAACGGAGAAATCTTTCTTTATAACATGCATATAAGCCCTTATCCCCATAGTCGGGAAGCTCAAAACCTTGACCCTACACGCACAAGAAAACTTTTGCTTAAAAAATCAGAAATCAAAAGATTAGCAGGAAAGGTCCAAGAAAGGGGTTATACTCTTATCCCTCTCAAGGTCTATTTTAACGAAAGAGGACTGGCTAAGGTTGAGTTGGCTTTAGCTAAAGGTAAAAAAATTTATGACCGCCGAGAAGATATTAAAAGAAGAGACCTTGAAAGAGAAATATCTAGAAAATATAAAATAAAATAAAATAAAATCATATGCGTCCTCTTTTCCTTTCTATCAAAGGATTGGGTCCCTACCTAAGTGTTCAGATTAGTGAAGAGGTTTTTAAAGAATTAAACGAAAATCGTTTGTTCTTGATCTCAGGAGAGATAGGGGCAGGAAAAACCACGCTTTTTGATGCTATTGTTTATGCCCTTTATGGAAGCACTACGATAAACAAACGAGACCCTAAATCCCTTATCTCAACCCTTACCAAAAACCATTCTGAAGTTATTCCTGAGGTAGAGTTTAAATTTTTTTTAGACGGTCAGGTCTACAGAATTAAACGCAGGTTCCCTTATGAAGGTAAACCCAAAAAAGTAAGCCTCTGGATAGAAGAAAGTTTTTTTTCAGATAAAGAACAAGAAATTAACCATAAAATACAAGAATTAATCGGGCTTAACGCCGATCAGTTTAAAAAGGTTTTTTTGATACCCCAAGGAGAATACCGTAATATCCTTCTTACAAACACAAACGAAAGAGAAGAGCTTTTCAAAACGATTTTTGATACCTTTATGTTTGTCAACTTGGAGGAATTTTTAAAACAAAGACTAAAGGACCTTAAAGCCCAACTCCAATCTCTTTTAGACCAGGAAAAACAACTTAAAGAATTAGTAAAGGTTGAAAAAATAGAGGACCTTGAAAACAAAATAAGAGACAAAAAAAATCGTCTTTTAAGCTTAGAATCTCAAGCTAACAAGCTTGCCAAAGAAAAAGAATTTCTAACCTCCCAAATATTAGAGCAACAAAACCTTTTATCCCTTATAAAAAAATATCAAGAAATCCTTAAAACACTTAAAAACCTTGATGCCCTTGAAGAAGAAATAAAACAAAAAGAAAAAAGATTAGAAATTTTAAAAAGAATAAAAGAATACCTTCCCTTTTATGAAAACGTAAATAGATTAAAACAGGAAATTTTAGATAAAAACATAGAAATTAAAGACCTTTTAGCTAAAGAAAAAAGCTTGTCTCAAATTTTAGTAAACCTTTCTAAAAAGTTAGAGTTTCTCTTAGAACAAGCCCCTGAGATAGAAAAACTTAAGATAAAGGTTGCAAACCAAAAACAATTAAAAGAAAGAATCGTTGAAAAAAACTTTTTAGAAAAGGAGGTCAAAAAACTTTCTTACGAGGTAGAAAAAAAAGAACAAGAGGTCCGGTCAATCCAAGAAAAAATTAAAAAACTAAAAGCTCATTTAGAGGAAATATATGAAAAAAGAAACCTTTTACTTAAAATTCAAAGTCTTCTTAAAGATGAAGAACGATTAAGAGATTTAGCCCAAAAGTTTAACCATCTAAAAACAATTTTAGAGAAAAAACCAGAAATAGAAGAAAAAATCGCATCTATTTCTCAAGAAATACATCGGTTAGAGCGGGAGAAAAGAGACCTTGAGATTAAAAACTTAGCTTTAGCGGTATCCCAATTTCTGGAAAAGGATAAGCCTTGTCCTGTATGTGGTTCCACCCATCATCCTGCCCCTATCAAAGATGAAAATTTTACTGAAAGGTTAAAAAAAATTGAGTTGGCATTAAAAAATAAAAATGCTGAGTTAGAAAAGACTAAAACCTATTTTGATAAGCTTGAAGGAAAACTTGAACACCTTAAAAAAGAACTTCTCCCTTATAAAGATAAAGAAGAAGAAATACTCCAAAAATTAACCGAAATAGACACTCAAAAAAGTAGACATTTAGACCTTATTTCTTTGTATCAAAACCATCCTTCTTCTATCCAAGAGCTTGAATCTCTATCCCAAACCTTAAAAGAAACCCTTAACCAAAACGAAGAAAAGGAAAAAGAACTTTCTGGTGAGTTAGAAAGTAAAAAACAGAAACTGTTAGGTTTAAAAGGACGTCTTGAGGGTTTGTTAAATGATTTAAAAGGTCAAGTAGACACGTTAGAGGCTTTAAAGGCTAAGATCGATCATGAAGAAAAAATAATCGCTAAGTTTGAAAATCAAAAAAAACAAGTAGAACAAGACCTAAAAAACTATAGCATCGAGAAAACCGCCGTAGCACAAGACCTAAAAAACCAAAAAGAGTTCTTACAACATTTGCTAAAAAACTACAAGGACCAAATACTTAAAATTTTGCCTTTAAAAAGGCAAAACCTTATAAAACAACTTTATGAGTTCGAAACCCTTAAAACCGAAATAGCTAAAATCCAAAATTTAGAAGCAGAAATAAATGAGTTTTATCAAAAAAAAGAAAAACTTAAAGCAGAGAAAGAAGAAATAGAAAGAGAGCTAAAAATTCTAAGCCAAGAAACCTTAGAAGAATTAGAAAAAAAAATAGCTCAAGCTTTAGAGGCTTTAAACCAAAAAAAGAAAAACGTAGAGGACCTTTTTACCAAGGTCAATCAAGAAATAGGGATGGAGATTAACGAAATAGAAAAGTTTGAAACCATTCTAAGCTCCTATCAAGGCTTAGAAAAAAACCTAAAAAAAACCGAGCAAGAATGTAGGGTTTTAGGCAAACTGGTTGACCTTATCTCAGGGAAAAACCTTAAAGGAATTTCTTTTCATTCCTTTGTAGTTTCTATGTTCGCAAAGCTAATTTTTCAGAGGGCTAACACTTATTTATGGGAGTTTTCCTTTGGGCGTTATAAATTTTTAGAAGAGATCTTTCTACAAAAAAGAGGATCAATTGAGATTTTTGACTACTTTACCGGAGATAAAAGAGAGGTTAAAACCCTATCAGGAGGAGAATCTTTTATCGCTACCCTTGCCCTTGCCCTTGGGACTTCTGACGTCATCACCTATCTTTTTAAAGCCAAACCTTTTGAATCCCTTTTTATAGACGAGGGATTTGGGAGTTTAGACGAAAATACTTTAAATAAAGTGATAGAAATTTTACTAAATCTTTCTGAGAAAAGCGGAAGGATTATCGGGATCATTTCTCATCTTAAGGAGATGAAGGAATCTTTTCCTTTGGTATTAGAGGTATTAAAAGACCCTGTCTCCGGCAGTAAAATCAATCTAATAAGAAAACTTCCCTCATGAAAGTAGTGGTATTGGCTGGAGGCAAAGGAGAAAGAATAGGAGGAGAAAAACCGTTAAAACCTTTTTTAGGAAAACCTTTAGCTTACTGGGTTTTTGAAATTGCTAAAAAGGTTGAATTACCGGTATATTTTTCGGTAAAAAATAAGGACCAAGCTCAAAAAATAACTGAGGCTTTAGTAGCTCTGGGGGTTTCTCAAAAAGATTTTACTTTTATCTATGATAAAAATCCTAAGATAGAGGGCCCTATTTCAGGGATATGGTCTGGGGTTTCAGCTTTTAACGAAGGAAGCGTGCTTTTTTTAGCAGTAGACCAACCTCTGGTAGAACTTAGCTTTCTTAAATTTTTAACCTCTCTTTCTGAGATCTTTTGTCATGGGTTTGTCCTTCTTTCCCAAGGACAAGAAAAAATAAAACCTTTTCCTGGGGTATATCCTGTATGGCTAAAAGATGAAATAGAAACTTTTTTCACTATGTCTCCTAAGTATAGCCTTTTTAGATTTTTTAATCATCTTATGAATAAAGGGAGAGTCTTAATATTAAAAGACAGTCTGGTAAATCCCAAAAATTTTATTAATTTAAATACTTTGGAAGACCTAAAGGAAGCTGAAAGATGTTTTTGCCAGAGATAGAAGCGCCTGAACATACCAAGGTTTTTTTAGTAGATGACGACGACCATATTAGAACCTCTTTAGCCGAGGTTTTAAGTTTAGAAGGATTTAAGGTTTTTTCTGCGAAAACTGGGCAAGAGTTTTTGGCTAAGCTTGAGGAAGTAAACCCAGACATCGCTCTAATAGACTATCTATTACCTGGATTGGACGGTCTTTCCTTGTGTAAAATTATCAAAAACAACAATCAAACCTTTGAAATAGGGGTAATCATCATTACCGGGGTAAACGATTTAGAAACTAAAATTAACTGTCTTGCAGCAGGAGCAGACGATTTTTTAACCAAACCGATTTTTATTCCAGAGCTTTTCGTAAGGATAAAAACTTTAAGTAAAAATAAAAAATATCGTGAGTTTTTAAAGACTTACCAAGCCAACCTGGAAAGAGAGGTAATTCAAAAAACCAAAGAAATTCAGAAAATTTATTTAGGGTTAAACGAAGCACATGAAGAGATAAGAAAGCTTTCCTTAGAAATTATTCATAGGCTTGCTAAAGCTGCAGAATACAGAGATGAACACACAGGATCCCACATTCATAGAATAAGCTTTTACTGTAGTAGGATCGCAGAAGCCATAGGACTTTCCCAAAGTCAAATAGAAATCCTTCAATACGCCTCTCCGCTTCATGACATAGGTAAATTAGGTATTCCTGACAAGATCCTTCTTAAACCTGGCCCACTTACCCCAAAAGAATGGGAAATCATGAAACTTCACACGATTATAGGGGCTAAAATTTTAGAAGGTTCTAACATAAAATACCTTAAAGCCGCTCAAAAAATCGCCCTTTATCACCACGAAAGATGGGATGGGAAAGGTTATCCTTGCGGGTTAAAAGGTAAAAAAATACCTCTTTTTGCAAGAATAGTAGCCATAGCCGATGTGTTTGATGCCCTCACTTCAAACAGACCTTACCGAAGGGCTTTACCCTATGATATAGCCTTACAGATCATTAAATCCGAAAAAGGGACTCGGTTTGACCCTGAACTGGTAGATGTCTTCCTTAAAATCAAACCAGACATCTTAGAGATTAGAACCCTTTTCCAAGATGAAGAAATACCACATCTTTTTAAGCTCTATCAAGCACTCGCTGAAGAAGACCTATCCTAAACCTCTACAAGGGACTTAAAGGTTAAAGCATCTGTAACCGCATGCCCTAACGCTGTGTTATCAAAATAAACAAAAAGCTCTTTAAACTCAAACCTTTTTAAGCTTTTAACTAAAGCTTTTAACTCCTCTTCTTTATACTTAGAAACGTAAAGTTTTTCTCTTCCATGCAATCTAACATACAAAAAATCTGTAGTCTGTACCTCATACCAGGAAGGATATCTTTTCCCGCAATCAGAAAAACAAAGACATATCCCTTTTTCTCTAACCATATCTACAAACTCTTCTGTATGAAAAGACTGATTTCTTATTTCTATAACCATTAAATAATCAGAAGGTAAAACCTTTAAAAAGTTTTCTATCAAATTCTTCTCAAACTTTAAAGACGGGGGAAACTGAAAAAGTAAAACTTTAGCCTTTTCTTTTAAAACAGCTATTCTTTTTAAAAACTCCCTTAAATCCTCTAAAACCTCTTTTAATCTTTTTACATGGGTAATAATCTTGGGTGCCTTTAACGAAAAGACGAAATCCTCCGGGGTTTCTGCATACCATTTCTCAAACGTCTTAGAAGAAGGAAGTCGGTAAAAGGTAACGTTAACCTCTACGGTGTTAAAATGTTTAGCGTAAATAGAAAGCCAGTCCTTAGGCTTACTTTCTACTGGATATAAAATACCTTTAAACGAATAGTAACTCCAACCAGAAGTTCCTATATAAGCCTTCATTTTTGATTGCTATTTTTTATTTTTAAAGGTAAAATGTTTTTTAAAAATGGGAAGTGGCATTTTGAGGTGAAAAAAAGTTTTAAAAATTTAAAAGATGTAAAACTTTTTACCAAAAAATTTTTAAAAGAAAGACTTAAAGGCCTGCCTGAAGAGGCAAAGATAGAGGTAGAGGCTGTGGGATTAAACCCTCCTCAAGTAAGAATATATCTTCCCTTCTATTCTGAAGGAAATCTTATCCGGTGCAACGAGGTAGATTTTATTTTAGAAGAACTTTTATCCTTAGGAATTCATGGGGAAATAGTCTACCTTGATGATAACCTTGAGTTAGAAGCCTTGAAATGAAAAAGATTTCTTTTCTTGTACCTTCAGAATTTGAGGCTTCTTCTATTTCTGATTTAGATATAGAATATAGTTTAACCGGGATAGGAGTGGTTGAAGCTTCGGTGACCTGTACTCTTCTTTTCCAGAATAACCTAGACAAAAGGTTTGTGCTTATAGGATGGGCAGGTGGCTATCCTAATACCGGATTAAGGGAAGGGGACGTGGTGATTGCCTCTAAAGAAGTATGGGTTGATTTTGGAAGAAAACATAAAGACCGCTATGAAAGTCTCCCAGAAAAACTGAAGGTAAGTCAAGAAATAGAATTTCCTTCAGTTTTAGTATCAAAGGTAGAAAAACTGCTTAAAAACAAGGGGCTGAGAACCTTAGTTGGACCTATGGCTACTGTTTGTGCAACCTCTTACGACCCAGAACGAAGCCTTTTTTTTAAAAATCGATTTAAAGTGGTTGCAGAAAACATGGAAGGCTTTGGGGTAGCTAAGGCTGCAGAAAAACTGGGGATTGAGCTTTTAGAGGTAAGGGTAATAAGCAATCTTTTAGAAGCACCTGACAAACCCTGGGATTTAAATAAAGCTTCTCAGGTCTTAAGAGAGGTGGCTAAATGTCTGAAAAACCTTTAACCATAGCCCTTTCCCCTTGCCCTAACGACGTTTTTATCCTTTCTGGGCTTTTATTAAAAAGGATAAACCCAGGGATAAACTTAACCTTTCGGTTTGAAGACATAGAAACCTTAAACCGATTAGGAATTGAAGGCCACATACCGGTAATTAAAACCTCTTTTGCCATCTGGGATAAACTTTATCAGACCTATGAACTTATGCCTGTAGGGGCGGCTTTAGGATTTGGGGCTGGTCCTTTGATAGTAAGCCTTAAACCTTACAGCCCAGAAGATTTTCCCAACCTTACCATAGCTATCCCTGGAGAGCATACCACCGCACATTTGCTTTTTCGATTTTTTTACCAAGGTGAGATAAATAAGGTCTTCGTCCGTTATGATCAAATCATACCTTTTCTTTTAGAGAAAAAAGCTGACTTAGGGGTTTTGATTCACGAAGGTCGTTTTGTTTACCAAAAGCATGGTCTTTATCAAATTTGTGACCTGGGAGAATATTGGGAAAGACAAACAGTGGCTCCGGTGCCTTTAGGAGGTTTTTTTATCAAAAAAGACCTATCCCCTCAACTCAAACAATCCTTAGTAAACGCCTTTAGAGAAAGCCTTTTGTGGGCAAAAGAACACTGGAAAGAGGTGCTACCTTTGCTAAAGTTTTACGCCCAAGAACTTGATGAAGAAGTGATAAAACTTCACGTAGACACCTACGTAACAGAACACACCTTTAACCTAAAAGAAGGTGCTTTAAAAGGGTTGACGTATTTAAAAAACCTTCTAAAAATAGAAAAAGACATCAACGAATTGGTTTGGAGAGGATAGATGGAATTTTGGAAACTTTTTTCTCAAACAGGGTATGTAGGCAAAGCCGTACTTTTACTATTAGTCTTTTTTAGTATCCAAAGTTGGTATTACATCATCGCCAATTATTTTAGGTATAAATCCTTTGCCAATGATCTTGAAGACTTTAACAAAAGCCTTGAAAGCACCAAAGATTTTTCAGGTTTAATCAAATTGGTTAAATCTTTAGACCAAAATTTAATTTCTAAAGGGATTAAAAGGATGGTAGCAGGTTTTGGTGAAATATACGATTATTACTTCAGGACGGCTACTCCCAAAATTGCTGACGAGCGTTTCAAGATAAATCTTGCTGAAAAAGAGCTTGAGGAGTTGATTTCCTTAGAAAAAGAACGGATGCTTTTGAACCTAAATAAGGGTTTAGGTTTTCTTGCCACAACCGGTAATGTGGCACCATTTATAGGACTTTTTGGCACGGTCTGGGGTATTATGAAAGCCTTTCATGATATTGGATTAAAAGGGAGTGCCAGTTTAGCTACAGTAGCCCCTGGCATAGCTGAGGCCCTTATCAACACTGCTATGGGGCTTTTTTGTGCTATACCGGCTGTCATGGCTTATAACTATTTTCTCATAAAAAATGAAAAATTTAACAAAGAGCTTGAGACCGTTCTTAAAAAACTTTTTTTGGTTTTAAAAAGAGGTTTTTTAGGATAAAAAGGGTTGCAGTTTTAGGGTTTTAGGTTAATGTATTTTTTTACTAAAATATTTAAAGGAGGTTAACATGGGGGCACCAAAGGTAACGGACGAAACTTTTGAAACGGAGGTTCTCCAATCACCAATCCCTGTCTTGGTTGATTTTTGGGCTGCTTGGTGTGGCCCTTGTAGGGTGATTGCACCAATAATCGATGAAATAGCAGAGGAGTTTGAAGGTAAAGTTAAGGTAATGAAATTAAACGTAGACGAAAATCCTATTACCCCAGGAAAATATGGAATAAGAGCCATCCCCACCCTTATCATCTTTAAAAACGGAGAGCCTGTAGAGGTAATCGTAGGGGCTGTTTCTAAAAACACCATAGTAAACGCCTTAAACAAAGTTTTAGCTTAAAGGTATATGCTTAAAAGCCTTAAACCAACCTTTATCCTTTTATGGATTTTTAGTTTGAGCATATTGATTAGTCTTTATGGATGTGGAACGGTTTCTAAGATCGGATCTCAAATCTCTTCTAAATTTGGAAAAGAAATTTCTCAAAAATCTAGCAAAACCGAAGAAGAAGACTTAGGGACCTTATTAAGAGATGCAGAAAGATTTTTTAACAGAGGAAGCTATGACCTTTCTTACGAGTACTATAAAAAGATAAGAGACCTTTATCCAGGAAGTCCTCAGGCTATCTTGGCTGAGTTGAGGATGGCTGACTCTAAGTTCTGGGAAGGTGAATACTTAGAGGCCCTTTCTCTTTATGAATCTTTTGAAAAATTCTACCCTAACAATGAAGCCATACCTTATGTTATCTTTCAAATAGGCACCTGCTATTATAAACTTAGGCTCACTTTTGACAGAGACCAATCCTATGCCAAAAAGGCAATAGAAACCTATCAAAGGCTATTACAATCTTATCCTCAAAATCCTTATCGGGCTGAAGCAGCTAAAAGGATTAAAGAACTTCGAGAACAGTTAGCTAAACATGAATTTTACGTAGCTCAATTTTACTACAAGATAGGGTATTACCGGGCGGCTTACAACCGAGTCCTTTATATCCTTAATAACTTCCCTGATACTAATATCTACCAAGAGGCTAAAAAAGTAGTTACTCTTTATTATCAGAAAGCCTTATTTGAAACTAAAGAACTTGCCGAAGGCACTAAAAAAGACTTCTGGGGAGATAGATTTCCTTAAAAAACCTTTATTCAGGTAATTTTAACTCAATCTCTTTAGGGGGAGGAGGAGTTTCTCCTCCTTCTGGCTCTTCTATAAGAGGTTGTTTCATAAAGTCTTCAACCGATAAAAAAGGCTCTTTTGCTGGAGACGGAAAATCCCCCAACACCTCTAAAATAAGGGTCATGGTATTACCGCATTTTAAACATTGTGTATACTCTTCAGAAAACACATAACCACATTTAGGACATTTCACTTTTTCCCTCCTCTTCTAAGTTTTTACCGCAACATTTTTTATATTTTTTACCACTACCACAAGGGCAAGGGTCGTTTCTTCCCACCTTTTGCACCCTTACTGGTTGAGATTTTTCAGGATTTGTCTTTTCTTCAAAAACATCCTCTCTTTTGTATTCAAGCTTCTGAGTATCTACCTCTTCCTCTAACTCAAGCACCCCTTCTATCTCTGACGCTTCTTTTATTTCAACCCTAAAGAGATAAGAAAGGGTTGTCTCTCTTATCTTTCTCATAAGTTCTACAAACAGATGAAAAGCCTCTCGTTTATACTCTTGTAACGGGTTTTTCTGCCCATAACCCCTTAAGCCTACACTATCCCTAAGATGGTCAAGCATCAACAGATGTTCTCTCCATAGATTATCTATCGTATTTAACAAGAAATACTTTTCAATAGCCCTCATGTTATCAGGTCCGATGACCTTTTCCTTATTCTCGTAAAACTCTAAAAGGGTATTTTTCAAAAATTCTAAAACCTTTTCTTTAGAATGTTTCCCTTCACCAAAGGTTACATTAAAGGCAAAAATCTCTTTTACCCTTTCTACCAAACCTTTTAACTCCTCATGAGTAAGCTCCTTTCTTTCTATAAAAGCCTCTTCTACCAAATCGTTTGTCGTCTCTTCTATCATTGAAAAAATCCAGTCTTTTACAGAATCACTTTTCAACACCTCTTTTCTTTGAGCATAAATAGTTTCTCTTTGTTGGTTCATAACATCGTCATACTCAAGAAGATGTTTTCTTATCTCAAAATGATAGGCCTCTACCTTTTTCTGGGCTTGTTCTATAGCCCTTGACAACCAAGGATGCTCTAAAGGCTCTCCTTCAGGAAGCCCTAACTTTTCTATAAAACCTTTAAGCTTATCTGAACCAAAAAGACGTAAAAGTTCATCCTCTAAGGAAAGGAAAAACTTAGAAGCCCCTGGATCTCCCTGTCTTCCTGCCCTACCCCTTAACTGATTGTCCACTCTTCTCGATTCATGTCTTTCTGTGCCTATAACGTAAAGTCCTCCTAAGGCTTTAACTTTTTCTGCATCTTTTTGACATTCTAAATATCTTTCGTATAAAACTTTAGCCCAATATTCTTTATATTTTTCTGTAGGGTCTATCCCTTGTTTAGCCATGGCTAAAACTTCGTTCCAAGCTCTCTCATCTATTTCAGAAAGGTCATATCCTTCAGCCTCAAGTTGAGCCTTAGCTAACCCTTCAGGATTACCTCCTAAAAGGATGTCTACCCCTCTACCAGCCATGTTAGTTGCTATAGTAACCGCATAGGACCTACCTGCTTGAGCGATGATGGCTGCTTCTTTTTCGTGATGTTTAGCATTAAGCACTTGATGAGATATTTTCTTTTTCTTTAACATCTTAGATAAAAGTTCGCTTTTTTCTATGCTGGTTGTACCTACCAAAACCGGTCTGCCTTGCTTGTAGGCCTGTTCTATCTCTTCTACCACTTTTTCAAACTTTTCTTTCTGAGTCCTGAAAACTACATCAGGGTAGTCTATTCTTATCATAGGTTTATGAGTTGGTATCACCACTACGTCTAAGTTATATATCTGTTTAAACTCTGCAGCCTCAGTTTCAGCGGTTCCGGTCATTCCTGCTAATTTTTCGTACATCCTAAAATAGTTTTGAATGGTAATCATCGCTAAGGTCTGGTTTTCTGCTTCTATCCTTACCCGCTCCTTAGCCTCTATTGCCTGATGAAGTCCATCACTCCATCTTCTACCTGGCATAAGCCTTCCGGTAAACTCGTCTACGATGATAATCTTGCCATCCTTAACCACATAGTCTACATCCCTCTTAAACAGATGATGAGCCCTTAAAGCTTGATGTATGTGATGCACTAATCTAACATAACGAGGGTTGTAAAGGTTTTTTATTCCCAATAATTGTTCGCATTCAGCAATCCCCTCTTCGGTTAAAGTAGCGTTTTTAGTCTTTTCATCTACGGTAAAGTGTATATCCTTTTTGAGCTTTCTGACGATTTCGTCTACAAAATAATAAATGTCCGTAGATTCTTCAGAAGGACCCGAGATGATAAGCGGGGTTCTTGCTTCGTCTATCAAGATGGAGTCTACCTCGTCTATGATGGCATAATGATGACCTCTTTGCACCATATCTTCTAAGGAATACTTCATGTTATCACGAAGGTAGTCAAAACCAAATTCACTGTTAGTTCCATAGGTAATATCACACTGATAAGCCTTTTTACGCTCTACCTCATCCATTTGATTTTGTAAATATCCTACGGTAAGACCCAAAAACCGATAAACCGGTCCCATCCACTCGGCGTCTCTTTTGGCTAAGTAATCGTTTACCGTAACGATGTGAACCCCTTTTCCTGTTAAAGCGTTAAGATAGGCA
Organism: Thermodesulfobacterium sp. TA1; assembly: GCF_008630935.1. Classification (NCBI taxonomy): domain Bacteria; kingdom Pseudomonadati; phylum Thermodesulfobacteriota; class Thermodesulfobacteria; order Thermodesulfobacteriales; family Thermodesulfobacteriaceae; genus Thermodesulfobacterium; species Thermodesulfobacterium sp. TA1. Next base: position 141,215 of record NZ_CP043908.1, on the reverse strand, counting down.
GGAAGAGTAGCTACTAAAGTTTTACCCTCACCTGTCTTCATTTCCGCGATCTTTCCTTGATGTAAAACCACCCCTCCGATAAGCTGAACGTCAAAGTGTCTCATACCCAAAACACGTCTTGCTGCCTCTCTAACCACAGCAAAAGCTTCGGGTAAAAGTTCGTCTAAGCTTGCCCCTCTTTCTATCCTTTCCTTAAACTCTATAGTTTTTCTGGAAAGAGCCTCATCAGAAAGCTTCTTAACCTCTGGTTCTAAACTGTTTATCCTGTCCACGATAGGTCTTATTTTCTTTAATTCTCTTTCGTTTTTAGTGCCTACAATCTTTGACAAAAGCTTAGTAATCATTCCCTTCCTTTTCCTCCTACTAAAAAATATTTACTTAAATTTAATACTTTTTAAACATAAAACAAGCATCTTACTAAAACCTCACTTCTATGATATATTGGAAAAAGCTATGATGAAAATCAAAGAAAGCTTAGAAGATTTTATCGTCTCTGAGGTTGCAGAAATCTTTCCAGAAGGAAAGGGTGAATTCTCTTTATATTTATTAAAAAAATACAACATCTCTACTTGGGATGCTTTAGGGAAGATAGCCAAATTCATTCGCATTTCGATGAACTCTATAGGATTTGGGGGGTTAAAAGATAAAAAGGCTATAGCTCAACAGTTTATCACCATCAAAAACGGTCCTAAAAAAGACATCAAAACCAAAGAATTTGAGTTAATCTATTTAGGGCAAACCACCAAACCTATGTCAAAAGACCTTCTTTTAGGTAACCGTTTTGAAATTAGAGTAAAAAACTTTCGTGTAGAACCTAAACGATTGGATAAAGAAATAGAGTTAGTAAAAAAATACGGATTAGCTAATTATTTTGATGACCAAAGGTTTGGTTCAGTAAAAACCTCTAAAGAGTTTGCTGCTAAGGAAATCATTAAAGGTAACTATGAAAAAGCCCTTTATTTAATGTTTGCCGAAGCCAGCCCTGTAGAAATAGAAAAAAACAGAAAACTTAGAGATTGTCTTAAAAAACATTGGGGTGACTTTAAAAAATGCTTAGAGTTTGCCAAATTGAGTTGGGAGAAAAACCTTTTTCAATTTTTGGCAGAACATAAACCCTCTAAACGCACCTTTAAAAGGGCTTTGAACTTAGTAGACCAAGAATATCTCTTTTTTCTTGGAAATGCCTACCAGAGCTTTCTTTGGAACGAAATCTTAAAAGAAATCCTGCAAAAACTTGGACTTAACCATTTTAAAGCCCCTTATCTTTTAGGCGATCTTTTCTTTTACCGAGAGGTCCCCGAGAACAAATGGGAAAGTATAAAAACCCTAAAACTACCCCTTCCTTCCCCTAAACTTAGGTTTGATAAAAACAGCTCTTCTATAGACATCCCAAAATTCTACGAAAAGGTCTGCCAAAAGGAAGGACTTGAAAATGTTTCTCAACTAAGAAGTTTTATCAAAGGCTTGGTTTTCAAGACCTATCCCAGACCGGCGGTTATCTTTCCAGAAAATTTAGTTTGGGAAAAACTAACCGACGATGAGGTAAAACTGATTTTCTTTTTAGAAAAAGGGTCTTACGCCACCTTGGTGGTGAAGAGGCTGTTTTATGGTTATACGCATTCCTAATTGGTTAGGGGATGCCTTGATGGCAACCCCTGTATATCACAACCTCTGTCAACATGAAAAAATTTATCTCTTAGGACCTCAGTCTATCGTAGACCTTTTCAAGTTTTTCCCCAACACCGAAGTTCTTTATTATGAAAAAGGCAACTTCAAGAAAAACCTTAATCTTCTAAAACCTTTTAACCACCAAACAGGGCTTCTTCTTACCAATTCCTTTTCCTCTGCCTGGCTGTTTTTTAGGGCTGGACTAAAGGAAAGATGGGGTTATGCCAAAGATTTGAGAAGTTTTCTATTAACCAAAGCAGTCAAACCACCTAAACTAACCCTTCATCAAAGGGATTACTACCTTTATCTCTTAGAAGCTTTAAAACTTCCTTGCAACCACAGAGACCTTTCTTTGCCCTTAGGGAAAGAGGCTATAACTAAGGCTAAAAATTTTTTAAAAGGGCTGGAAGAAAAGCCTTTTATCATCCTTGCCCCTGGGGCAGCCTACGGACCGGCTAAAATGTGGCCTAAGGAATACTACCAAAAACTTGCTAAAAACTTAGTAAAAAAGGGATGGACGGTAGTGGTTGCAGGGGGAGAAAAAGAAAAAAACGTAGGAGACTTTATCCAAACAGAAGTAAAAGAAGTGTATAACCTCTGCGGAAAAACCGACTTAATAACCGTAGCAGGTATGTTTGCTTTAGCTGAAGCAATAGTTTCTAACGACTCAGGGCTTATGCATCTTGCTGCTACTCTTAAAAAACCTCAAGTAGCCCTGTTTGGGTCTACAGACCCCGAAAAAACAGGCCCTTTAAACCCCAAAGCTATAGTTTTACAGCACAAAATGCCCTGTAATCCTTGTTTTAAAAGAACCTGCCCTTACGGGCATTATAAATGCTTAAGTTCTATCTCAGTAGAAGAAGTTATAGATGCCTTAGAAAGGTTGATAAAAAGATAAATGGCTGGGGGAGGAGGACTCGAACCTCCACTCGTGGATCCAGAGTCCACTGTGCCATCACCGAAAGCCTGTAAAATAAAGGCTTTTAACACCTGACCTCCTGCCACACCACTTAACCACACCACACATCACCTCCTAACCTATTAGAAACAAGATTAATGTATGTATATACAAAAATCAAGTTTCTGTATTGCCGAAATACAGGGAAATATACTGAACCCCATAAGGACTGGACACACCAGAGTTGTAGAGGTTAAACTCTCTTGTTAGGTAGGGATAAAATATTAAGACAGGAGGTGTGAGATGAACAGAGGTAATGGACGGCAGAGGAAAAATTAACAATATTCCTTGAGGGGCTAAAGGAAAAAGGTCAGTAGCTGATATATGCAGGGAGCATAAAATCAGCCAAACCTTATATTACCGATGGAGGGATAAATTTCTTGAAGCTGGCAAAAAAAGGACCTATTAAAAACAAGATAGAGGCAATAGAGATGCTTAAGAAAGCTTGATATACGATTAGAGCTGCCTGTAAGGCTTTAGGAATATCAAGGGAGAGCTTTATGCTGCCAAAAAGGTAAAGGTTGTTGAATGGTTAGCAGAAAGTCCAAAGGATGAAGAACTTTTGAGGAGGATAAAGGCGATAAAACCAGAGCATCCTTTTTGGGGACATAGGCAAGTTACCGCCTGGTTTAAGTTAGAGAGGGTTTAAAGATCAATCACAAAAGGGTTTATATGCTCATGAGAGAGCATAGATTACTTGCCACGCAGACAGTTCATAAGGTGAAGAGGACAGCTCAAGGGAGGAAACCAAGGGCAGAGAGACCGAGACAGTATTGGAGGAAATTGGCTCAAGGTGTGAGGGGTAGAGGGCTTAAGCTTATAAGTTACAATGACTCTCAGCTAACAGCGGCTTCTTTTATGAGAGATATGGCAACACTTGTCATAGAGCAGATATTCAAATAGTTTACTACAATCCAAAGGGCAATGGAGAATACTGAGAGAGTCAAAAGCCTGATAAAAGAAGAGGTCATCTGGCTTAATGAATTTGCGACCTGACCTCTACAACCTTAGGGTATAAAAACTGTCTTGACAAATGGGGTACAATACAATAAACTCAAGGAGATTAAGAGGATTTAATGAAATTGAATTGGGGAACTACCATGCCTTTCTCGAAAAATTTTTTAAACAATAAAAGAGACACTATGATATTGACTTTTGAGGTATTTACATTATAAAAAAATTTAAAAATTTATTATAGCTTATGCTTAAAGAGATTAAGCAGTTACAAACCGTTGTTTTTGCTATATTTTTGAGAGAGCTTAAAACCCGTTTTGGCAAGTATAGGCTTGGATACCTTTGGGCTGTGCTTGAGCCTCTTTTAACCATTACGCTCTTTGTTGGGATCAGGGGAATTTTAGCAGGCTCTTTAAGAGGAGGAGCAGACAAAATCATATATCATGTGGACTATCCCTTATTTCTCGCTGCAGGAATCATCCCCTTTTTTATGTTCAGGCATACTGTCAGTCAGGTAATGAACTCAATTGAGGCTAACCGAGGGCTCTTTGCCTATCAACCTGTAAAACCAATAGATGCTATGATTTCAAGATGGATACTTGAGGGGGTTATTTTTGTTTTTTTATGGGTTATCGTATTTTCTATTCTCCATTTTATTGGGTTTAGAACAGAAATAAAAGACCCTCTTGGGTTGATTTTTCTTTATCTTCTTTTTTATTTTTTCTCTCTTGGCATAGGAATTATCTTTTGTATTGTTGTAAACATCTTTGACGAACTTAGAAATTTTGTCCCCCCTTTTATGTTATTCCTTTTTTTCCTTTCTGGAATATTTTTTTCAATAAATATGATCCCTCAAAAATTTCAAATCTATTTGCTATGGAATCCTATCCTTCATTTTATAGAACTTAGTAGAGAAAGATTTTTCCCTTTCTATCAAGCAGATGTATGTAGTTTTGAATATATAATAGTTTCTACAGCTATTTCGCTATTTTTAGGACTTAGTCTTTACAGGCTAAAAATAAGAGAGGTGCTTGCTTCAGAATGATTGAGCTTGTAAACCTTACGAAATCTTATCGCACAAAGTTTGGAAGGCACTATGTTTATAGAAACGTGAATGCAGTTTTCCCGGAAGGTAAGAATATAGGAATTATTGGGCCAAATGGAGCTGGGAAATCTACTCTTTTAAGACTCATTGGAGGAATTGATTATCCAGACAGTGGTTATATACTTACCAATAAAAAAATTTCCTGGCCTGTTGCCTTTTCCGGCGGTTTCCAGGGAAGTTTAACAGGGAAAGAAATCGTTAAGTTTGTTTGTAGAATTTATGGTGTAAATGGTGAGATCAAAGAAATAATAGACTTTGTTCAAAACTTTACCGAACTTGGTGACTATTTTGAAATGCCCATCAAAACTTACTCAGCAGGAATGAAGGCAAGGCTTGCCTTTGCATTAAGCATGGCATTTGACTTTGATTATTACCTTATAGATGAGGTTACTGCAGTTGGCGATAGCAACTTTAAAAAGAAGTGCGATCAAATTTTAAAAGAAAAGCTTAAAAAATCAAACGTGATAATTGCTTCACATAGTATAGAACTCGTGAAAAGATTTAGTGATATAATAGCAATACCATACCAAGGTAATTTAATTTTATTTACTAACATTGGTGAGGCGGTAAAGTTTTATGAAGAGATTAGAAATTCTTCAGCAATTCCAGAACTGGCAAAAAAACAATAACTTAAAAGAAGTTTTTAAGAACTACCCTCTTTTCTTTTTAATGGTTGTATTACCTATTTTCCTTGTTAGTTTCTATTATCTTTTTATAGCGTCAGACAAATACGTGAGCGAAGCAAAAATCACTATAAAACAAACAGGTCAACCCACAACTTCTTTTAATATTCCCTTATTCGGCATAGGTAATCCTGTTTCAAGAGAAGACGCAATGTATTTAAAAGCATACATTTTATCGTATGATATGCTTGATTATCTTGATAAAAAGCTAAATCTTAAGAAAATGTATCAAAGCAAAGATATTGATTTTATTTCGAGACTTTCTTCAGATGTGAGTCACGAAGAATTTTTAAAATATTATCAAAAGCACATAGTTAAGATAAGTTATGATGATATATCTTCAATCCTTACCATACAAGTTTTTGCTTTTAAACCTGAAGATGCAAAAATGATTGCTGAGGCAATTCTTGAGCAATGTGAAAGGTATATTAATGGTATATCTCATAAAATTGCAAGAGAACAGATGAATTTTATTGAACAAGAACTTGCTTACGCAAATCAAAAGATGCAAAATGCTAAAAATACGCTTCTTAATTTTCAAAATACTTACAAGGTTCTTGATCCCACTCAGGAAGCCCAAGCTTCAGCATCTTTGGTTGCCCAGTTGGAAGTTCAACTTGCGCAGCAGGAGGCGCAGTTAAGAAATTTGCTAACCTACTTAAATGAAGATTCCTTTCAAGTTCAGGCTCTTAAAAATCAAATTAAGTCTTTAAAGGAGCAAATAGAAAAGGAAAAGTCAAAAATGATAGGGGGAGACAGGAAGCTAAATAAGCTTTTAGCTCAGTACTTAGAGCTTAAGCTCAACGTTGACTTTGCAGTTGATGTATACAAGGCAACACTTTCCGCATTTGAAACCACGAGAGTTGAGGCATCAAGAAAGTTAAAAAATCTTGTCGTAATTTCTTCACCCAACTTACCAGACGAAGCTCTTTATCCAAAAAGAGCTTACAACATAGCTTTAGCTTCCTTACTAATTCTATTATTTTACGGAATAACAAAATTAGTTATAGGTATAATTAAGGAGCATAGAATATGAAAACTTTAATTCTTACAACTTTTTTTATTTTTGTAAGTTTAGTTTTTTCTGTTTGTGCTCAACAGCATTTTCCAACTCAGATTATTCAACAAATAGCTCCATTTAAAGTGCAACAACCTGAACAAGGACAACCTCAGACTGTTCAACCCCAAGCTCAACCACTCCAGGTTCCTTCTCCTGCTTTAATACCACCAGCACAACTACCACAACCTGTTCAAATAACAGTGTTTGGTGAACAACTTTTTCTTGGAAGATTTGCTACAGAGCAGTTTGCTGGTTTTAATCCAGATTATCAGATTGCAATTGGTGACATAATTACAGTAAGGATATGGGGGCTTTTAACTACGAAGGTAGTCTCACGGTTGACCCACAAGGAAACGTATTTATACCCCATGTTGGTCCAATTAAAGTTTTAGGAATTAAAAATGCTGAGCTCAACGATTATATCGAGCAAGCAGTAAGAAAGGTTTTTAAGAGAAACGTAGGTGTTTATGCCTCCTTAGAGACCTCTGTTCCTGTAAAGGTTTTTGTGACAGGTTTTGTGAGAAATCCTGGACTTTATGGTGGACTTTCTTCTAACTCTATTCTTTACTACCTTGATCGGGCAGGAGGTATTGATCCTCAACGAGGGAGCTTTATTGACATTACTATTCTCAGAAACAATCAAGTGAGGGCTAAAGTAAACCTTTACGACTTTCTTCTAAACGGCAAGCTCAGTTTAATTCAGATGGCAGATGGAGATGTAATCTTCGTTGCTCCAAAAAAGAGTTCCTTTTCTGTATCAGGAGTGGTTTATAATCCCTTTCAGTTTGAATTCGAAGGAGAATTCATCACCGGTGAAGAAGCGATGAAACTTGCAAAACCTAAACCAGAAGCAACTCACATAACCATTACCAGAAAACAAGGCCTTGAAAAATATACTGAGTATTATTCTATTAATGAGCTTGATAAAATTAAAATTTACAACGGGGATGAAGTAACTGTTCTTTCCGACAGGTATCCTGGGACGATACTCGTAAGGATTGAAGGCGCTCATTCAGGACCCCATGCATTAGTATTACCCTATGGTGCTAAATTAAAAGACGTTTTACCAAGAATTGTTCCCAATGTAAGGAGTAACCTTGAGGCGATTCAACTGTTTAGAAAGTCTGTTGCCCAAAGACAAAAAGAGATGATACTTGCATCTCTCCAGCAACTACAAAGTTACGCATTAACAGGGAGAGCTGAAACTCAGGAAGAAGCCACTTTAAGAACTAAGGAAGCAGAGTTAATCATGAGGTTTGTTGAAGTGGCTAAAAATGTTGAGACAAAAGGACAAGTAGTCCTTGGATCTCTTGAAGAAGCAAAAGAAATGCTTCTTGAAGACGGAGATGTTATTGTTATACCAGAATACAAATCTTTCGTCATGGTTCACGGTGAGGTAAGATTCCCAAATGCGATAATTTATACACCTGGAAAAGACGTTGATTATTACATTAAGCAAGCTGGTGGTTTTACCCAACGGGCAAACAAAAACGTTGTGATAGTGCTTCATCAAAACGGAAAATTTGAAGAGGGTGAAAAGGCAAAAATAGAGCCGGGAGATGAAATATTTGTCCTACCGAAGATTGAGGCAAAAAGGATAGAAATTGTAAGAGGGATAACGCAGATACTCTATCAAATTGCAGTTTCAGCAAGAGTTTTACTGTTAGCCTGGTAAAAACATAGTGTATTACATAAAATGGAGCGTTTTGCAAAATGGTTGGAGTATTATTAGCAGGGGGCTCAGGGACAAGACTTTATCCGGTCACTCTAACCGTCAACAAACACTTTTTGCCCATATACAACAAGCCAATGATCTACTACTCCCTTTCCCTGCTTATGCTTGCTAAGGTAAGAGATGTCACAGTAGTGATCAATCCTCAGGATAAGGATAAGTTTGTGGGTCTGCTTGGCTATGGTGAAGCACTTGGCATGAATATCAAATACACTTCCCAGCCAGAACCCCTTGGACTGTCCCATGCGGTAAAGATCGCCTGCGAAAACCTTGAGGAAAAGGACTGCTCCTTAATGGTGGTGCTTGGGGACAACATTCTGTACGGACATGGTTTGCAAGAGGTCTTAGAAAAAGCTAAAGACCACGTAATAAACAACGGCGGAGCTTATGTGTTTGCCTACCACGTGTCTGACCCAAAGAGGTTTGGCATAGTGGAGTTTGACGAGCAGGGTAACGTCCTGAGCATAGAGGAAAAACCCGAACATCCAAAGTCCAGCTATGCGGTAATCGGTGTTTATATGTTTGACTCTACTGTTTCGGAAAAGCTCCAAAGGGTAAAACCTTCTGCGAGGGGAGAATACGAGATCACGTCCCTTCTTGAAGAGTATTTAAAGGAAAGAACTCTTAAGGTTAGTCTTCTTGGAAGGGGTTTTGCTTGGTTTGATGCGGGAACACATGATAGCTTCCTTGAGGCAGGGGAGTTTGTTTCTACCGTAGAAACCAAAACGGGTTTAATGATAGGCAGTGTTGAAGAGATCGCCTACAGGAACGGTTGGATAGACCGAGAACAACTTCTAAAGCTTGCCAAAAGGTGCGCAAAAACTAAGTACGGAAAATATCTAAAAGCTTTGGCGGAGGAAGAAATCCATGCCTTTTGAATTTGAACCCTTACAGATTCCTGAAGTAATACTGATTAAACCAAAGCTTTTTTCCGATGACAGAGGATTCTTTCTTGAAACCTATAAAAGGTCCGACTTTGAAAGGGCAGGAATTGGTTTTGATTTTATTCAGGACAACCATTCTGGGTCCAAGAAGGGAGTTTTGAGAGGTCTACACTATCAAAAGCGTCCTGCGGTTCAAGGAAAGTTGGTAAGGTGCATAAGGGGTGTCATATTTGACGTTGCGGTGGATATAAGGATTGGAAGTCCCACTTTTGGGAAATGGGTAGGAGTCTATCTTTCGGAAGAAAACAGGCATATGCTTTGGATTCCACCTGGTTTTGCCCATGGATTTTTGGTGGTGTCCGATTATGCAGAAGTGATCTACAAAGTCTCCCACAGCGAATATTCACCTACTCATGATGCGGGTATCTTGTGGAACGATCCAGACATTGGCATAGAGTGGCCCACTAATCTTGTGGAAAGGGTGATTCTTTCCGAAAAAGACGCAAAGCTACCAAAACTAAAGGACCTTTCAAAGGAGGACTTACTGTAAATGAAGATTCTAATTACAGGTGGAGCAGGTTTTATAGGTAGTGCCTTTACAAAGTTAGCGGTAAAAAGGGGGATGGAAGTTGCAGTTTTAGATGCTTTAACCTACGCCGGAGACTTAGAAAGGCTTCGCGAAGTAGAAGGGCAGTATGTGTTTTATCATGCGGACCTAACAGATAGAGAAAAGGTATTTAACATCTTTGAAGACTTTAGACCAGAAGTTGTAGTTCATTTTGCTGCAGAAAGTCATGTAGATAGAAGCATACTTGACCCTTTAAGGTTCGTAAGGTCAAACGTGGAAGGCACTTTAAACCTCTTAGATGCTTCAAAGGAGTTTAAAGTCGAAAGATTTATCAACATATCTACCGATGAAGTATACGGAGAGTTGGGGGATGATGGACAGTTTACCGAGGAGTCGCCCTTAGCTCCCAATTCTCCCTACTCAGTGAGTAAAGCCTCAGCAGACATGCTTGGACGGGCTTACTACAGAACCTACAAACTACCTGTAATAACCCTTAGACCTTCAAACAACTACGGTCCATGGCAGTATCCGGAAAAATTTATTCCTGTAGTCATTTTAAGAGCCTTAAAAGATGAACCTATTCCAGTTTACGGAAATGGTTTTAACGTAAGGCAGTGGCTTTATGTGGAAGACTGTGCATCTGCGGTGATGGTAGCGATAGAGAGAGGAAAAGTAGGAGAAATATACAACATACCTGGACCAGATGAAAGAAGAAACATTGAGGTGGTAAAGACAATACTTAGGTTGATGGGGAAGCCGGAGAGTTTAATAACCTTTGTTAAAGACCGCCCTGGGCATGACTTTCGCTATTTCATGAGCTTAGACAAAGTAAAGAGAGAGCTTGATTGGGAACCAAAGGTAGGGTTTGAAGAAGGTATTAAGGAAACCATAAAGTGGTATATAAACAACTTAGAATGGGTAAAAAAGAAGGAAAGAGAGCTTTACGACCTTTGGGAGAAGGTTTATAAATGAGGTTTTTAGTAGTCGGTGCAGGCGGACAGCTTGGAAGGGAGTTTTCAAAGCATTTATCTTTACAAGGTTTAGAATTTTTAGCTTTAAAAAGATCAGATCTTGACGTTTCACGATTTGACGACGTTTATCGTTTAGTAAGAGATTACAGGCCAAAGGTGGTTATAAATTGCTCAGCATACAATCAGGTAGATTTAGCAGAAACCGAAGTTATAAAAGCTTTTAGTGTAAATGCCGTAGGACCTTACAACTTAGCCATAGCTTGCAAGGAAGTTAAAGCAAGGCTTGTCCATTATTCCACTGACTACGTCTTTGACGGGACAAAGCAAGGGCTATACACCGAAGAGGACGCTCCAAACCCTTTAAGTCAGTATGGAAAAAGCAAGCTCTTAGGGGAGGAGTTAATAAAACAGGTTCTTGAGGACAGTTATTTGATCTTTCGTGTAAGCTGGGTTTACGGAGAGGGGACTCAAAACTTTATCTACAAGCTTTTGCAGTGGGCAAAAGACAGAGAGGTATTGCATATAGCCTTTAACGAAGTTTCAGTGCCAACCTACACAGGATTTATAGTAGAGAAGACTCTAAAAGCTCTTGATAAGGGCTTACATGGACTTTACCATCTTGTGCCAAGAGGTTATACCTCTCGCTACGAGTGGGCAAAGCTTGCTCTAAAGCTTTTAGGAATAAACAAACTGCTAATCCCGGTGCAAAAGGAGATCTTTAATCTTCCTGCCAAAAGGCCAGACTTTTCTGCCATGAGCTGTAAAAAAATAGAAAAAGAGCTTGGAGAAGAGTTTGAGGAGTGGATGGAGCTGTTTAAACAAGTGTAAGGAGGTATAAGGAGGTAAAAGACCTTATGAACAATAAAGCTTTTTTAAACAGACTAAGAAAATCTTTAAAGAAAATCTTCCTTAATAAGTCAAAGATGAGTAAAGGTGAAAAATTAATGTTTAATGAATTTGATCCTGAATGGTTCAGAAAACAATACAATATTAATGAAACTGATAAGAGAAAATTATTTGAAATTTACAAGAAACTTGTAAAGACACATCAAGTATCTCCTAATCCTTTTTTTGATGAAAAATCATATCTTCAGAATAATCCCGATGTCAGAGAAGCTGTCTTAAAAGGACAGTTTCTTTGTGGCTTTGAACATTTTGTTTTATACGGTAGAAATGAAGGAAGACGTGTTAATTATGTAAATAATGTAAATTTAGATTTTGTTTCGGATTATGAAAATGTTGAATTAATAAAGGAAATTTTTTCTGAAGAGGAAAAGCTGGTTGGATATATTGATCATATAAGAACCTTTTACATTTATGGGTGGATAGTTGATAAAGAAAATTTAGACGACAATGTAGAATTCGTTGTTTCAATAGATGGAAAACCTGTCGTTAAGGGTGTAGCAAATTTGTTTAGACAGGATCTTTTGAATGCGGGAATAGGAAATGGAAGGTATGGGTTTAAAATTGGTTTGCCCTTAATTTTTTTTGATGATGATGACCATCTTATAACTATAAGTGTAAAAGACAAAAAAATAATTTCAAAAACTTTCTTCCTAAATCAGTTACCTTTTACTATGTTTTATATTTATTTATACAATAATAACTCTCATTTTGACACTTCTAAGGAATCACTAACCAAAACAAAAATTATAATACAAAATTCTTCACAACAACAGGAAGTATATGCTAATTCAGTGTTGAGATCGTATGATTTTATAGAAGTTATAGAAGTAGAAGTTCCTTCACTTATTTGGAATTTTTTTGAGGATGAAGAACTAATTATTAGAGTTGTTGCTAATGAAAAGGAATTTAAAACATTCAAGCTGAAAAGGGAAGAAATATTAGAAAAATTTGAAAAATTCCTTGCTGAAATTGATACATTACCGTTGGATGATTTTGAAATACAATATAAAGTGCTTCATACATTGGAACATTTATCATGTTCTAATTTGGTTAATGAATTATCAGAACAAGCTAAAATTTCTTTGTGTAGATTAATAGAGAGATTGAACCTTTGGTATCTTTTTAAAGATAAAATAGATCTGACTACTTTTAGCCAACTTTTTGTTAAATCTTTTAAACTTGATAATAAGTTTTTATTGCTAAATAAACTTTTAAAACAGCTCAACTTAGAACTTGTATTGAATTTTAAAGATAAAAATATAGGACCAGAACATAGTAATTTGGTTTATTCCATAGTTCAAAAACAAATTCTTCATAATCCTACGACTATTTATCTTTTTATGCGTTTTCCTGAATTAAAATACTACATTTGTTTAACACTGATTAATTTATTTTGTTTGTTTGAAGCAGATTTGAATTTTCTAAATAAAATTATGCCGTTATCTCAGGTAAAGGAAAAGTTGAAAAATTCAAAAGATGCCTTTAGCTTATCTTTAAGAATGAGTTTGGAAATAAACGATGAAAATTTTGAAGCTGTAGAGCAAATTTTATATGAACTACCTAAATCTAAAGGTTGGCTTAATGCTCCTTGCATTTTATACACAATTAAAAAAGTAAAGGAAGCTTTCTTAACTCAGAAAATTGATGCAAAAGCTTTAGATAAACTGATTTATGCTTATATTTATTTCTTAGATAACTTTGAGAAAGAGGATCGTTGGTTCTCTAGGCTATATAATGTTAATTTAATCCAAGGATTAGTAGAGATTCTTCATCTTTATTATTATCTTCCAGAATGGACAAAAAAGGATCTAATTGAAGCAACTATTAGAGTTTATGGACTGTGTCCAGAATTTTGGCGTTTGTATAAACTTAATAACCTTAAAATTAGTGAATTGGAGATTTCATTTAATAGGTTTAATAATATCGCCAATTTTTGGGAGAAAGATAGTTTTGAAGAACAGGACACTTACTATTTGAACTTATATTCAGATTTGATATTCTTTAAAAGGTATAATAATGTTGATGTTTATCAAATTCTAAGAGAAATATTGATATATATACTTAGCAACAAAAGCTTAAAAATGGAAATTAAGAAGCTTTATCTCTCCCTTTTGGATAACTATGAAGATTTGGTAGGTATTTTATCCCATCCTTTAATTGATGAAGAGACCTATAATGAACTTATCTCAACTTATCATTCAAAGTTGCCAGGAGAAATTCTAAAACTTTATCCCGTCCCTAAATCTTCCTATCAAGAAAGTTTATTAGAATTAGGAAAGAGAATTTTAAACAAAGAGTTTGATTATGCGGTGAAATTGGCAGATTCGTTGTTGTATTCCACATCCTTTTCATTAGAGGACAGTCTTATCGCTGTTGATTTCTTGAATTATTATGCTATTACAACTAAGAATGAATTACTACTAGAAAGGGTTTTATCAAAGCTTATTACGATGTTAGAAGGAATTTCTGCACAGAATCCTCTCTTGTTATCCATTCTTTATAGAATATTTAATTCAGAAAACCTTAATTCTAAGAATTTGGATGCGTATTTAATAATGATTGAAGATATAGTTAAAGAAAAGCTTGGAGGGGAGTATTTAGATTTAATAGAGTTTACTAAAAATAATCCTCATCCATTTTTAAAAGATAACTACTTCTCGGATACTTTAGTTGTTGTCTATTCTTGTCAAAAAAATTTATCAACAAGGATAAAAACCATTAAAGAAACTTGGTTGAAAGACTTAGAAAAGTATAAGATTCCATATATAATTTGTGTTGGAGGTTCTGAAAAATTAGAGTTGAAAGATAATGTTTTATATCTTCCTGTCCCTGATGAATACGAATTTTTACCACAAAAAAGTTTAGCTCTATACGAGTGGATATTTTATAATACACAATTTATGTATGTCTATAAAATTGACGATGATTCCCTTTTGAATGCTGAATGGTTTTTCTCAATGTTATCGTATAGAAAACATAATTATTATGGAAGAATAGTTAAAAGAAATATCGGAGGTACCGACAGATCTTGGCATCAACAAAAATCCAAAAATATTTTATATAGAACAAAAATAGATAAGTCATACGAACCATCTATCTATGCAGAAGGTTCAACTGGTTATTCCCTTTCTCGTATCGCTATAGACAAACTTATAAAAATTAGAAAATCAGAAATTGGACAGATAATAGAAAACAATTCTATTATGGAAGATAAGCTGGTGGGAGATTTGCTTAAAACAGCAGGTATTACACCACAAAACGAGAATTACTTAACTTATATTAGAAGAAAGACCTTTGCTAATGCAACACCTGTAGGTATTTGGGAAAATAGATATTTTTCTTCAAAAATTTTCCCTGCTGTTATGGTGCATTTAGATAATGAAGAAGATATCAAAAGAGCGTATGAAGTATCAAAAACCAATCAATTAAAGCCTTATAAGGTTTATCCAACTTGTCATGCTACTGCTATATTTAGTAAGGAAGTTTATGATTATTATGGAAATGGACTTGAAATGCTTTCAAGTAAGAACAACTTGATAAAATGTATCTCTGAAGACAGACACTTGATAGCTGTTGTAAGAAACGAGAAAAGTATAATACATCACTTTTTGAATCATTACAGAAAGTTAGGCATTAAGGCTTTTTTCATAGTGGACAATTTATCAGATGATGGAACAAGAGAGTATTTATTAGAACAACCTGATGTTGTTCTTTTTTCAACAGATATGCCATACAAACATTCTCACTATGGAGTTCTATGGCAACAAGCTATTATGTCTAATTTTTCCAGGGGTAAGTGGGTATTGTTAGTAGATGCGGATGAGTTTTTGATTTATGAAGATTGGAAAACTAAAAGTATTAGCCAATTTATAAAAGAAATGGAAGAAGGAGGTTATGAGTGTCTCAGAGCGGATTTAATAGAATTTTATCCCAAAAAATTGGAAGATGCAGATTTTGAGAAGTTTGCTCCCTTTGATGTTTGTAAGTATTATGACAAAGAACCGTTTATTTTTACATTTTATGGAGGGTCCTTTGATACCAAAGTTTCCACTGTTTCATCGTTAAGATATAGACTTGCATCTGATGTTGCGAATCTTCATGATTTCACAGCTTCTAAATTTCCATTATTCAAATACAAACCATGGATTAGACTATCAGAGGGGATCCATTTTATAGGTGGTGTTCCTTCTTACAAGATCCTTGAGTTTAAAGCTGTTCTTGCACATTTTAAGTTTAATAATAAATTCCCTGAAAAGGTCAAAACAGAGGTGATAAGGAAACAACATTTTGAAGAAGCAAGAGAATATAAAAAGTATCTTATTGCTCTGTCAAAAGGAGAAGATATTTTATATGATCCAGATGTTAGTGTTGAGTATGTTGATAGTAAAAGTTTATTAAAAAGCATATGGAGGTTCAAAAATGACAACTAAGCCTTTCATAATCTGGACACTACGTAGGACAGGAGGAACAAACTTTACGAATTGGCTTACTAAGTTAACTGGTTTAAAATCTCCAGAGCATGAACCCTTTAACCTTGATAGGCAATATGGTTACGTATCCAAAAAATTTCTTGAAACAAAAGATTATGAACAATTAAAAGAAGAGATTTTGAGAATTTTAGAAGAGCCACAAATAATTAAGCATTGTGTTGAAACCGTTCCCGAAGAAGTTTCCTTTGCACTGGCGGAAGTGGCTTGCAAGGTAGGATATGCTCATCTTTTTCTTTACCGAAAAGACTCTACTAATCGTCTTCTATCTCTATATTTTGCCGAACATACTGGCATATGGGGACCTAATATGAAAAAGGAAATTCCAAAGGAAATTTTTGATAAAACTATTCCGATACAAGAGCTAATAGATCAAGAGAAAAGGGATAGATTCCAAATTTATGCTATTTTTACCTTTTTAAAAGAGTTAAATTCTAAGGTATTCTCAATAAGCTTTGAAGACATATACCAAATTGATGAAAGTATTGCATTTGAAAAATGCTATAAGATAATTAAAGAACTTGGTATTGCTAAGAATGAAGAACAGCTTAAAAAGGAATTTAGGTCTTTGCGAGAGCAAGGATATCAAGGGACAAGAGAATATTACAAAGAATTAAAAGGATCGGAAGAACTCTCAAAGGAAATTCAAGAACTCCCACCTTTTAGTTTAGAAGAAGAAAGTAGAAGACTTGATGTATTTACTTTTAAGCTCAAACCTGATATTGAATACATAAACTCATTAGGTTATGTTAGTTTCCCTGATGGAGAGATAAAAAGACTTTATGACAGGAGATGGATTTTGCAATATGCACCAAAGGAAGGAGTTGGAGCGGAGTTAGGGGTTTATAGAGGACACTTTGCTGAAATCTTGGTAAGGGAACTTAAGCCAAAAAGAATTTACCTTGTTGATAGATGGAGAAAATTTGGAGAGAAATTTTCGTGGGGCCAAAATAGCCCATATACTGGTTTTGGGAAGCTAACTACAAAATATGCACTTGAGGAAACAAAGTTAAGAATGTTGCCTTATTTAGATTCCAGTAATGTAGTTATAGTTGAGGGGCTAATTGAGGATTTTCTTAAGCTGGTTCCGGAGAAATTAGATTGGGTCTATTTAGATAGCTCTCATTCTTATGAAGCTACACTTAGAGAGCTAAAGCTGATCTCTCTGATATTAAAACCTGATGGAGTTATCATGGGAGATGATTTCAATCCCAACCCCACTCATCAACATCATGGTGTATTTAGAGCAATACATGAGTTTATTAAGGATGGAGGGTGGGGATTAATAGCTTGTGGACCTGCTGGTCAATGGTGTCTTAAGAGAGTGTACGGTATTAACATTAAATACCCATTGAATGCTTTAGGTGAAATAGATAATAGGTTTGTTGAGGTTTTGGTTATAGACCAAAAACCCCAAGTGTTTGAAAGGGATAAAAGATTCAGTATTGGAGGAGTAGTTATTCTAAAGAAAGAATTTAATCAAACCAATTTTAAAATCTTAGCTCAGGACGCGGAAGGAGAGAAGGATGTAAAATGGTTTATAAATTCACCATATTATGCCAGTTTGTATCCAGAAAATCCAAATGCACAGAAAGCTCGGTTTTTAGCAGAAAATCTTATTATTAAAGAAGCGATCAAATTTTATTTGGTAGACTTAAAAAATAATGAAAGAGCTTTACTTTTTGAAATAACCTAAAAGGAGGTTCTTAGATGGTAGATATGAGCTTTGAACTTTTTCAAAGGAAAATAGAAGATACTGATTTGATACACTATGCTACTGTGGATTTTATAAATCCATCTAAAATTACAAAAGGGGCTTCTGTTACTTTGGGTGGGGTTGTAGTATTAAAAAACAGTGCCCCAAAGAGTTGTGAGTTGTTTTTGGATGTGAAAACAGAGAAAATAAAGGTAAATTGGGGGATAGAATCTCCTAAAATGAGGCAAATGTATCCAGACAGTATAAATTCTTCTCACAGCAGGTTCAAGGTGAATTTTATTTGGCCTAAAGGGGTAGACGCTGTAGCTTTAATTTTAAGGCTTCCAGACGGCATTTCGATCCCTTTGATTGAATTATGTTTAGACAAACCAATTGAGATTAAAGAAATTACTATTGAACCTAACAATAGACTAATCTTTGATATTGGTGCATATAATGGTAATGATACTGCATATTATTTAGCTAAAGGTTTTAGAGTGGTAGCAGTGGAGGCAAATCCTGAATTAGCAAAACTATTAGAGGAAAGGTTCTTCACACATATTAAAGCAAATAGACTTATATTAATCAATAAAGCTATTCATTACAGTCAAACTGTAGTAGAATTTATTGTTAATCCAGAGCGTTTAGAATGGAGTTCTGCAAGTGGTGCTAGTAAAGCAAAAACATCAAAAAGTTACGCATTAAAAATACCAGCAATTAAACTTTCTGATTTGATA
The DNA here is from genome assembly GCF_008630935.1 of Thermodesulfobacterium sp. TA1. NCBI lineage: Bacteria > Pseudomonadati > Thermodesulfobacteriota > Thermodesulfobacteria > Thermodesulfobacteriales > Thermodesulfobacteriaceae > Thermodesulfobacterium > Thermodesulfobacterium sp. TA1. The sequence goes on along the minus strand of NZ_CP043908.1, from coordinate 122,806 downwards.
ACTATGATTGGTGAACGTCCATATTACATAAAAATTGATATTGAGGGAGGTGAGCATGATGCACTTATGTCTTTAAGAGAGATTCCTAAAGATTACCTTCCAAATTATATCTCTATTGAATTAAATCCTAAGCTATGGGATAACATAGAAATTTTATACGAATTAGGATATCGAAGATTTCAATTAGTAAGACAGGGCAAACCTTTTCTACCTGCTCCAAGATGGCCAAGCCAAGAAGGATTAGATTTTAGGTGTGTTTTTGGGTATGATATGAGTGGTCCTTTTGGTTTAGATCTTCCAGAAAATAAATGGGTAGGATTGGCAGATATTATCAGACAAATAATAGAAGCACAAAAAAATATGGCAGATAGAGTGTCTAAAGGGGAGCGTCCAGGCTGGTATGATTTACACTGTTCATTTTAGTAATTAAGTTTTAAAATTAAAGTTTATGTTAAATTTGAGAGGTTAATTTAAGATGGATAAAATTATTGTTACTGGAGGTGCTGGGTATATTGGTAGTCATGTGGTGAAAATGCTCGGTAAAATGGGATACGATGTTTTAACAATTGACAATCTCTCAAAAGGTCATAAAGAAGCAGTTTTATATGGTAAACTTGCAGTAGTTGATTTATCTAACAAAATGGAGGTAGAAAAAATTATTAAGTTCTTTAAACCTGATATAGTGATGCATTTTGCTGGTTTTATAGAGGTTGCTGAATCAGTTTTAAATCCAGCAAAGTATTATGAGAATAATGTTCTTAACACTTTCAATTTATTGGATATTCTTGTCAAAAATAATGTTAATAAGTTTATCTTCTCTTCATCTGCTGCAGTTTATGGCAACCCTCAAGAAGTTCCCATAAAAGAAACCTGTCCTACAAATCCTATAAACCCATACGGCTATTCAAAGCTATTTATTGAGAAAATGTTACAAGATTTTGATTATGCTTATGGATTAAAGTATGTTTCTTTAAGATATTTTAATGCTGCAGGAGCTGACCCTGAGGGACAAATAGGAGAATCACATAATCCTGAAACTCATCTTATTCCTTTAGTGCTTAAAGCAGCTAAAGGAGAGATAGAAAAAGTTAAAATTTTTGGGACAGATTATCCTACAACAGACGGCACATGTATAAGAGATTATATTCATGTGTGTGATTTAACAGAGGTTCACATATTAGCTCTTAAATATTTGTTTGATACCAATCAAAGCGCTATTTTTAATTGTGGTTATGGATATGGATATTCTGTGAAAGAGGTTATAAGTAAAGCAAAAAAAGTAACAGGTATAGATTTTCCTGTTGAGGAAACTCATAGAAGAGAAGGAGACCCTCCTATTCTTGTGGCAGATAGCACTAAACTTAAAAAAGAATTTAATTGGGCTCCTAAATTTGATGATCTCGAATATATAATTAAAACTGCTTGGAATTGGGAAATGAATAGAAAATTTTAGGGGGTTAAAATGGTTAAAGAATTAATAATTCATATTGGCCTTTATAAAACTGGAACAACTTCAATTCAAGAATTTTTATATAAAAACAAAGATAAGCTGTTTAATGAGTTTGGAATATACTATCCCAATACTTATGGACTAAAATCCCATAATTTATGTGCTCATATTTTAAGGAATTATTATCCTGAACATTTAGTAAATATAGTAAACAAGACGGGATTAACTAAAGATATTTTGTTAAAACAATTTAGAGATGAATTAGATAATGTGAAACCAAACACAGTTTTGATTTCATCTGAAGTACTATCAGGATTTACTAATCTGATAAATGAGATAGTCCAAGTAGTAAGTCCCAAAATACTTAAACTGATTGTATATTTAAGAAGACAAGATAAAAAACTTGAAAGTTTATACTCTGAACAAGTTAGAAATTTAGATTCTAAGGCCTTCCCTTTATCTCCTTTTCACATAGGTTCTTTCTCTTTAGATTATCACAAATATTTAAAAAAATTAGAACATATTTTAGGTTTAAATAAAGTAGAGTTAAAATTAATCCCTCGTATTTATTCGAGAGATTTTGATAGAAGTTGGGATGCTGTTAAAGATTTTTGTAAGGTTTTAGATATTCCAGAATTAATTATTTTGGAATCAGACATAAAAGAGAATATATCTTTGTCTCCAGTTTCTATAATAGCGCTGAAAAGAATTAAAGAAAAATATTCATTACCAATGAATTTATTTTCAAAAATAGTTTCATACTTATATAAATATGACAATGAAAAGCCAAGCAAATTAAGATCTTTGTTTTCATTAGAAGAAAGAAAGAAAGAAAATATTAAATTTTTATAATGAACCAAACAATTTATTATTTAAAGAATATTTTAACCAGGAGAACAAATTTATATTATCCCCTGAAGAAGAATTTTTCTACCAAGAGCAAGACAAAATATTAAAAGAAGAAATAGAGCTTGAAATTAATGAAAGATATTATAAGTGTTTAGCATTAATTAAAGAAAAATTTTTAATTCCAAGAGATAAAGTTTATGCTTACCAAGTGTATGGTTGCTCTGAACTTACATATGAGTTAGTAAAAGGAGGATTAGTAAAAGACTTTGTTGATGGTAGGCTTGATGTATGTAATGAAAGAGTTATTGAAGGTTGGTTGTTTGATTTAAATGCGTTAAAGGGAGAGGAAATAAGCTTTTTAATAAGGATTAACGGTATAGATGTTTATAATGGAATTTGTAATTTAGAGAGAAAGGATATAAAAGCCCTGTTTGGAGTTAATTTTAATGTTGGTTTTAGAGTTTTCTGGAAGGATTTGAAGCTTCCTAAAAGTATTTTAGATCTTCCTGACGGAGAAAATTTAGAAATTCAAATAATCCATGCAAGGACAGGCTATATTATTTCACATAAAACGGTTGCTAAAAAGCTCATTATGGATAAACCTTATGTACCAGTTAAGATTTCTAAATTAGCAATAGAAGTAGATATAGTAGAAAAGGTAGTTATAGACCAGCTTTATTTGGACTTGCTGAAAGGTAGCAAGCTGGTGGTTGGAGGAGTTGTAGTGCTAAAGCCGGAGGTAAAGGAAGAATACAGGCTTTTGTTGGAGGATGCAGAAGGTATTAAAGAGGTTCAGTGGGGACTTCCTTCACCAGGGTATGCAAATATGTATCCAGATAATCCCCATGCAAAGAATGCAAGGTTTAAAGTTGAGGGAGTCGTAGCTACAGAAGAAAAACCAATAAGGCTTTATCTTAAAAACAAAAATGGTGATAAAATATTAATTTTATGAAATTAATATATCGCTAACAATAGAGGATAAAAAAATGTAACTCGAAGACCTAATTCAAAAGATTTTAGAAGAAAGACTTGATGTATTTGGTAAGGTATCTCAGTGGAAGGCGTTAGCGTTAGTTAGAGTGTTTTAGGTGAAATAAAGAAGGAGATTGAGGCATTAGAGGAGAGATTTTTATTTCTAATTTCAGTACATTTGCCGTGTCAAGCGTAGAAAAAAGGAAGGTAAAAAGAAGTATTTTTAGACCAGCTATGAAAAAATCATAAATAGATAAGTATGCATTCCACGTCCCTTAACAAAATGAAAGCCTTTGTGGAAGGGTATCTTGCAGAATTTGAAGACGCCGAGCTTATAATAATTGATGTAGGTGCTAAGGCTTATTCTGGTAATCCAACCTATAGACCTTTCTTTAACAAGCAAAAATGGAAATACTTTGGGCTTGATTTAGATCCTGGGGTAAATGTAGATATAGTAGTTTCTAATCCTTACAATTGGAAAGAAGTGCCTGATAACTTCGCGGATGTGGTTATCAGTGGGCAAGCTTTTGAGCATGTTGAATTTCCTTGGCTCACTATAAAAGAGATTTATAGGATTCTTAAGCCATCTGGCGTTTGCTGTATTATTGCTCCTTCCTCTGGACCTGAGCATAAGTATCCATATGATTGTTGGAGGTTTTATCCTGATGGTATGAGAGCACTTGCAAAGTGGGCTGGATTTAAAGTGGTTGAGGTATTTACAGACTGGGGGCTTGGGGAGTGGCAAGATACTTTTGCTGTCTTTCAGAAACCCTCTTCAAAGGAACTTATTAATTCTCCTTTTCCGGAGTTCAACAATAAGAAAGTAGCTGAAAGAGTTTATCTTGATGCAGTAAAAACCGCTCCAAACAACCCACAGTATTACGCAAATGCGATTAATATTCTCAAGAATGATGGAAGATTGGATGAAGCTTTAAAATATGCGATTCTTGGAGTAAATTCCTTTCCACACAATGCTTGGCTTAGGTATAAATTAGCTGAAATATACGTTGAAAGAAAACAATTTAGTTCAGCGGTGGAACATGTAATCTTCTTACTTAGAGCGAAATTCATAAATCCGAATAGTGTGAAGTTAATTAATACAGTTTTGAAATCCACAGATGCATATGAAAAATCTATTATCACAAGTCAGCTTCCTGATGATTTACAAGCTCTCAGACAATTAGCCAACCATTCTTGGAATACAAATTCTTATCATTTGATGCAGGTATGTTATGAAAAATTAGCGGAAAAACTACCTGAAGACATACATTCCAAGGTTATGCTTGGGCTTTCCTACTGGGCTCTGGGCCGAGAAGAAGCTTTTAGGAAAACCTTTAAGGAGATTATTGAACTTAAACTTCAAAAGGGCATTCTTGAAAGAACAACTATAATTCAACACTTAATAAATAAGTTCGGTTTTAAAACTTATCTTGAAATAGGTGTGGAAATGGGAATGAATTTTTTCCAGATAGATGCAGAGTTAAAGCTTGCAGTAGATCCTAAATTTGTAATCCCAGGTGGCGTAAAAGATACAGAGAAAGAAAAATTCTTTACGATGACAAGCGATGAATTTTTTGCAAATCCACCTAAGGAAATTTTAGAAAGAGGCTTGGATATAGTCTTGATAGATGGCTTACACACTTACGAGCAGTCTCTCAGAGATGTAGAAAACTGCTTGAAATACCTGAACCCAAATGGGGTTATAGTAATGCACGATTGTTTGCCAGATTCACCTGCTACTGCTATGCCTACTCTTGAAGAAGCCAGAAAACATCCGGATTTTAAAGGGAACTGGACAGGAGATGTTTATAAAACGATAATTCATTTAAGAGCGACGCGAGAGGACCTTTTTGTGGCAGTCGTTAATACAGACTGGGGAGTTGGTTTAGTAAAAAGGGGTGTGCCTGAGGATAAGCTCAGTATTAGCCCAGAAAACATCAAAAAAATGACCTATCATGACTTTGCTAAAGAAAAGGAAAAATTACTTAACCTCAAACCAGTGAGTTGGTTTTTTGAATTTATAAATTAAAGCTAAAATGAGAAACTACCGTTTTTCAATAATAGATGAAAGCATTAAACAAAAATAGGTCCCTTTATCTTCCTTCATATTTTTACAAATTTTCGTTTTAGAAAAAATATAGTAAAAATTTCTTGCACAAGTGTGGAAATAATATAAAATCAAAGGAAGAAGTTGCAGCCCAAGAAAGGTGAAGTCTGACAAAGTAAATACAAATTAAAATAAACTTTGAAAATGATTTATATCATAATTGAAGAAAACATAAATCCAACTACAGATTATTACATAGTTCCTTTACTAAAAAATAAAAATTTAAATTTTATTCGATTAACTCATAAAGAATTGTCAAATTTTGTATTTAGCGAAAGAGTTAGACTTCTTATTGTGAGATACTTAACCGGAGAGGTTTTAAGGTGGATTAAAAAGAGCGTAGATATAATTGATAAAATTTACTACTTTATGGATGACGACCTTTTTGACCTTAAAGTTCTCAAAGATTTGCCTTTAAGATACGCTTTCAAGATCTTTAACAAAGCTTGGAAGTTTAAGAATTGGTTAACTACTAACACGCAAATCTTTGTTTCCAATGATTACCTTGCAGAAAAATATCAAAAATTTAATCCTATAGTCTTACCCCCTTACCCTACACACATAGAGGAAAAGGACCTTTTATTATCTCCAGAAGCTCAAAGGACTCTCGTCTTTTACCACGCTACTGCCTCTCACAAGGTAGAGTTTGTTTGGCTAAGAAACCTCTTAAATGAGTTACAATCTGAAAAGCTTTTCTTTGAAATTGTCGTTGACCAAAGGACTGCAAAGATGTATAAGCCTATCAAAAATTTATACCTCGTTCATTCTATGAAGTGGACTGAATACCTAACCTTTTCTTCCCTTAAATACAGACACATTGGGCTTGCTCCTTTGTTTGATAATCTCTTTAATAAGGCAAGATCTTATGTTAAATTCTATAACATCATGAGAAGTGGAGCAGTAGGAATATACTCGGAATACTTTCCTCTTGCTAAGAGTATAAAGGAGCTTCAAGCAGGCATCGTCCTTCCCATGGAAATTAAGGCTTGGAAGTCTGCAATTTTAGAGTTAGCAGACAACCACGAAAAAAGAAAAGAGCTCTTTGAAGGTGCAAAAAACCTCTTATATCACCTAAAAGAAAAAACCTTAGAGGACTACAAAAAAATTAATATTTAGGTCTTTATGTTTCTTACCTTTTCAAAAGAAATTTTTAGTATACCTTTTTTAGAATCCTTTCTTGAGAAAAAGGTCGTTTTGTACTCACAAAAAGTAGACCTCAATCAGGTAACTGGGGTGATAGGCTGGGGATTAAAGCCTACTGCAAAAAAAGCAAGAGATTTTGCAAAAAAACACGGTCTTCCATACTATGCCCTTGAAGATGGTTTTGTTTGTTCTTACGGACTAAGAGTTAAAGGATACCCCCCCCTTTCCCTAATCGTTGATCCAGTAGGAATTTATTACAACGCAAACACTCCGTCTTTACTTGAGGAAATTCTAAATCACTACGAATTCACAAAGGATGAACTTGAAGAGGGGGAAAAGGCCTTACAGGTCCTCATAGAAAAAAAGATAAGTAAATACAACTACGCCCCTTTTGCAGAAAGAGATATCCTGAAGGGAAAGAAAGAGAAAAGAGTTTTAGTTGTTGACCAAACTTACAAGGATGCTTCTGTTCTTTATGGAGGTGCTACAGAAAACACCTTTAGAGAAATGCTTAACAAAGCTAAAGAGGAAAATCCAGAGGCTGATGTTTATGTTAAAATTCATCCCGACGTTTTGTCTGGCAAGAAAAAGGGTTATCTTTTTGAATTAGCTAAGAAGGACAAAGAGGTCTTTTTCATTGCCGAGGACGTCAATCCTCTAACGCTACTTGAATTTTTTGACAAGGTCTACACGGTAAGCTCACAGATGGGTTTTGAAGCATTGCTTTTGGGAAAAGAAGTTCACTGCTTTGGGCTACCCTTTTATGCAGGATGGGGTATTACGAAGGATCGTGTCAACTGCCCAAGAAGAAATAGAAAAAGAACAGTCTTAGAAATTTTCACTGCAACATATTTAAAATATCCTCGTTACGTAGATCCCGTTACCGGAAGAAAAGGAACGATATTTGACGTTATTGATTTTATTCTAAAACAAAGAAAAATGGCTAACCTTTTTGGTAGAAAAAGTTACTACTTTTATAAAATGCACTTCCTTAAGCGAAATCAGCTTTTACCTTTTTTTAAAACTCCCTTTAATGAAGTGAAAAGTGTAGAAAGTCTTGCAAAGGTTCTCGTTAAAAATAAGAATACAGCTATCGTAGTTTGGGGAGCAAAAGCAAGAAAAGAGGTTGAATTAATATCTAAGGATGTTGAAGTTTTATGTGTTGAGGACGGTTTCATAAGGTCTGTTGGTTTAGGTGCAGAATTTGTCCCACCAATGAGCATCGTCATTGATAAAACCGGCATTTACTACGATGCTACTCAAGAAAGTGATTTAGAAAGAATTCTAAATACTTATCAGTTTAGTAAAGAAGAGCTTAAAGAGGCAGAAGAAATACGGGATTTAATAATTAAGCATCGGATAACAAAGTATAACGTGGGAGCATCAAGACCTTTGAAAAGACCTAACTACGACAAAAAAATAATCCTCGTTCCTGGTCAAGTTGAAACAGACCAAGCAGTTATTTTGGGAAACGGAATAAAGACGAACTTCGAATTAATTAAAAGAGTTCGTACAAAGTATCCAGAAGAATACATAATCTACAAACCACATCCTGACGTAATTTCTAAGAACAAAAGAATGGAAAAAAACTTTAAAGAAATTCAAAAGATGTGTAATAGAATTGAAACTGAGACGGACATCCTTAGTTTAATTGAGGTGGCAGACGAAATCCACACCATAAGTTCTCTTTCTGGGTTTGAAGCTTTGATAAGAGAAAAACCTGTTTTCACTTACGGAGGTGCCTTTTACGCCGGATGGGGTTTGACCTTTGACGAAGTTAGTTTCCCGAGGAGAAAAAGAAAACTTTCCCTTTTAGAACTTATTGCAGGGGTTTTGCTAGTTTATCCTCTTTACTACGATTGGAAGTTAAAGGGATTTGTAGACTGCAAAACTATCATCTATAGAATTATTGAAGAACGTGAAAGGAATGTTAAAATTTTACGATCGAAATCTTTTTACCCTTTTAAAAAACTCAAAAACTGGATTTGTGCCTTGAAATGGTTACTAAGAGCGTAGTTTTATGGCAAGAGATGTAGAAAAGGAGCTTTTACCTTACAAAAGTGTTCTATTGCTTCAAGGACCGAAAGGTTTGTTTTTCTACAAACTTGGTAAGTATCTTAAAAGTCTTGGGAAAAAAGTTTATAAAGTAAACTTCAACGGAGGAGATTTGATAACTTATCCTGATTTTAAAAACTCTTACAACTTTACCGATAAGTTTGAAAACTTTAGAAAGTTTTTAGAAAACCTTATTGAGGAAAAAGAAATTGACTTAGTTCTTATGTACGGAGATTATAAACCATATCACAAAGTTGCAATTGAGGTCTGTAGAGATTATCAAATTGATTGGTATGTTTTTGAGGAAGGCTATGTGAGACCACACTACATTACTATGGAGAAGTATGGATTAAACGGATTTTCAAAAATTCCCAAAAATCCTCAATTTTACTTAAATTTACCTAATTTTGGAATTCCAGAACCAAAACCGAACGAGTTTCGGTTCTCAAAAAGGGCTTTAAGTTCCTTTTTACATTACTTGTTTTTAGAACTTCTGAGATGGAAATTTCCGCATTACAAACCATATAAAAACTACTTTCCTTACGTTCCTTATCTTTTATGTTTATTAAGAGGTGTTATAAGAAAAAAAATTTATAAAATAACCGAAAAACCTATTTTTTCGCTGTTAACAGGTGAGCTCAAAAAAAGGTATTTTTTGGTTCCCTTGCAGGTTTTTAACGATTCTCAAGTTCTTGTGCATAGTGAGTACAATTCTGTAAGTGAATTTATTGAAGAAGTCTTGGAATCATTTTCTAAGCACGCTTTAAAAGAACACTTCATCGTTTTTAAACATCATCCAGTTGACAGAGGCTTTGTGTGTTATAAAAAACTTATTAAAAACTTAGCAGAAAAATTTGGTATAAAAGGACGGGTATTTTACGTTCACGATTTGCATTTACCTACTTTAATTAAGAACAGTTTGGGAGTTGTGGTGATAAACAGTACAGTTGGATTGCAAGCCTTGTATCACAATATTCCTGTTAAAGCGATGGGAAGAGCAATTTACGACGTTCCTGGTCTTACTTTTCAAGGAGAATTAAATGACTTTTGGAAAGATCCTGGAACAATAGACAGAAAACTTTTTAAAAATTTTTACAATTACATCGTAAAAACCACGCAGTTAAACGGAAGCTTTTGGGGAAGGTTCCCCTTTGAGTAAAATTTTGTCAATCACAAAATTTAAAATCTTTTCTACGCTTTCTTCTACAGTGAGCAAATGAGTGTCAAGAATGAGGTCAGGATTTTCTGGCTCTTCATAAGGAGCAGAAACTCCCGTGTAGTTCTTAATCTCTCCTTTTTCTGCTTTCTCGTAAAATCCCTTAGGATCTCTTTTCTTACACACCTCAACAGGACACCTACAGTAGATTTCAACGAAGTTTTCGTTTCCTACTATTTTTTTGACCTTTTCTCTATCTTTTTTGTAAGGAGAAACGAAAGCACAGAGAACAACGATACCAGCGTCTAAAAAGAGCTTAATTACTTCTGCAATTCTTCGCAAATTTTCAGCTCTCTCCTCAGGAGAAAAACCTAAGTCACTACAAAGTCCGTGACGTATGTTGTCTCCATCTAAGGTGTAAGTTCTTACCTTTAGGTCATAGAGCTTTTTCTCTAAAGCGTGGGCGATAGTAGACTTGCCAGAGCTTGGAAGACCTGTAAACCAAAGAACAAGGCTTTTGTGCCCATTCAAAACTTCTCTCATTTGTCTTGTAACGAGAGGTCTATGCCAAACTACGTTGTTATTTCTTTGCCTGGTTATCATGGTTATGAAATTTTAACCTTAATTTCTAAAAAAGTAAAGATGAACTCATGGTTACAATTTAAAACGCCATAGGAAGAAAAGAAAGTGATCTTTAAAGTGACAGAGGAAGAAGATTTTGACGATGTATTTTAGAAATTTCATTTTTAGAAATTTCTTGAGTAAACTTAATAAAATTCTTGAGTAGCACTCATAGTGTCCCTTTTATTGTGTAAAAAATTTTCCGGGAAAGGCATGGTAGTTCCCCAATTCAATTTCATTAAACCCTCTTAACTTCCTTGAGTTTAACCTCTCATTCAGTTCTTTCAAGATTAAATATAACAACCTCTCAACAGAGCCTTCATCCGGAAATACTTCTATTACCTTTATCCTCCTTTTTATCTCTTTCGCTAACCCCCTTCCCTTCAGACCCAAATATCCAAAATCCAAGTATTTCTCTTCTCCCATCAGACTTTATCCCTAAAGCTAAATATACTGGCTCCTTTGCTACCTCATTTCGCCGAATAGACAAATAAGTTCTTTAACTTCATCTTCAGTCACCTTTATTAACCGGGAAATGCTTTTCAGCCCTCCTTCTTTCAGGAAGTAGGAAGACACGAAAAGTAAATCTCTGGTATAAAAACCATTTGCATAGGCTTCTTGCTCTTCTAAATAAATCCTTCTTTCTTCAAGCATAAGGTTTTCTAAAAGGTTTTTAATAAGATTGTTGACTTCTTGCTGAAAAAAGTTTAGAATCCTTTCTATAGGTTGTTTTGTTAAAGTTTTAGTTTTTTCTTTCACGGTAGCTTCCCCTCCTTTCTGGTAGTTTTGGTTATTATGCATTGGGGAAGCTACCATACCCTTCCCTTTCCCTCAAGTCTTTACACAATTAATGAGACACTACCTAGCAATTTATTAAGGAACTAATCTTTTTACTTCTGGAAGTTCGTCAAAATCTTCGTCGTATGAATAAATTTCTTTTACTTCATGTTCTAACATAAAAAAATAATTAAAAAGGTCTGCAAAAGAGACGTTTGTATTAGGAAATACTTCTAAAGTTTTTTCAAAAACAGCTTTATAAGGTAATTTCAACCCTCTCAAATTAATTAGAGGCAAAACTAAATTCTTTATTTCCTCTTTTGGAAGTTTATAATACTTTTGAAGAGTAAATATCAATTCAAAAATCACTAACGGGCTTGTAATTACTTTTTCTTCTCCCTTTTCTATTTTCTTTAATAAATCTAAAACCTTATAGGCCTTTTCTTCATCATCTTTTGTAAGATAACGAGGGAAAATATTGGTATCTAAAAATTTTCTCATTTAAGTTCCTCTATCACATTTTTTGCCATTTCTTTTTCCACGAAATTTCTTATTTCTTTGAAATTTTCTGGCTTCCTAAGTGCTTTTACTTTTCCAAAATTTTCTTCAAGTTTTGATTTTAAAGGAACAATTTTTACTTCATTTCCTTCAACTATAAAACCTATCCTTTCTCCAGATTTTACTTCAAGAATTTGTCTTATTTTTTTAGGTAAAGTAATTTGAAACTTTTTAGTAAGAACTGAGGAACTTGCAAGATTTTTAGTCATTCCTTACCTCCATTAAAGTATTACCTTAGTTTTAGTATTATAATTCTTTATAAAAATTATTCAAGTATTTAGGTAAGGTTGCATAGTGTCCCTTTTGACGATGTATTTTAGAAATTTCATTTTTAGAAATTTCTTGAGTAAACTTAATAAAATTCTTGAGTAGCACTTTAAAAGTGTTATAATAGTTTTTCGTGAGCAATATATCGAAAATAAAAGTTGATGAACGACATTTGAAATTTGAAGCCGTTTGGCATGACTTAGAGCCAGGATATTACCTAATAAGAGGAATTTTTAAATCTGATAAAGCTCTTTGTGAAGGAAAAATAATTATAAAATCTTCTAAAAAAGAACTTTGTTGGGTTCTTCCTATACCAAGAAGTGGAAGAATAAATCACATAGTAAACGCAGGTTCGTCAAAAATAGAATCGTTAAGTATACAAATTCCAATTACTAAAAATACGGTAATTCACGAAAAAATTTCTATAAGAAAGCTAAACTTCTTAGAAAAATTTGCCCACTTTTATAGAAGGATTTTGGGAATTTACTTTTCTAAAAGTCCTGCCACCAAAGAATTGCGCAAAGTTGTGAAAACGTCTTTACTTAGAGCTCTTTTAAATCCCGAAAAAGCTTATTACAGAATTAGTGAATTAAGACACAGAAGAATATGTGGAGCCAAATCTTATGAAGATTGGTTAAAAGCTTACCGAGAAGACGAGCTATTGTTTTGGAAAAAGAAAAGAAAGTTACCAAAATCACCTTCAATCCTTCTCGTAGTTATTCAAAACGAAACTGAGCAGTTAAAAAAAAGAACTATAGAATCTATTAAAAATCAAATTTGTAAACCAGAAAAAGTTGTTTTCTGTACCTCAGAAAACATAGAAAAAATCTTAAAAAAGGTAAAGGAAGATTACGTAATTTTTCTTGAAGAAGGAGACGTTTTGAGTCCGTCAGCTATACGTACTTTTAAGCACTTTGCTTTTTATAAAGACTATCCAGATGTTATCTATGCTGATAACGATTACTTTGACGAAAATGGAAATCCAAGGGATCCACAATTTAAACCAGATTGGGGTCCTGAATACTTCTTTGAATACGATTACATTCAATCTCCTGTAGCTTTTAAAAGGGAGATTTTAACGGACGTAAAGGAATTTGGTTCTAACTATGAAATCATTCTTCAAGCTCTTAAAAAGAAAAACTTAAAGATAAAACACATTCCTGCCTTGCTTTTAACGAAGACCAAAACAATTGAAAATAGATACGTTCAAAAGCTTAACAAGCTAAAAGAATATTTTGGGAAAAAAGCAGAAGTACTTTCCTCTAAAGGTTCAAATACTTTTAGAATTCTATACAAAATTAGTGAATATCCTAAGGTGTCTATTATCATCCCTACAAAAAACAAACCAGAGTTAATTAAAAACTGTATTAGAAGTTTGCTTGAAAAGACAATTTATCCAGACTTTGAAATTGTGGTAGTAGACAATGGATCAACAGATAAAGAAGTGATTGATTTTTATTCGGAATTAAAAAATGAAAGAAGGATTAAAATTTTAAGTTATGACATGCCTTTTAATTTTTCTGCATTAGTAAACTTTGGATTATCTAAAGCTGAAGGAGACGTTGTTTGTTTACTTAACAATGATGTTGAGGTAGTAAATGATAATTGGTTAGACGAAATGATGAGACATGCTACGAGAAAAGAAGTTGGCATAGTTGGAGCAAAGCTTTTATATCCTGATGGAACCATTCAACACGGTGGCGTAATAATGGGTATTTGGAATGGAGCAGACCATGCTTTTAAAGGTGAAAGCGACGGAATTGGATATATGTATCGTCTTTGCACAGTCCAAAATTATTTAGCAGTTACGGGAGCTTGCATGATGTTTAGAAAAAACGTCTTTTACGAAGTAGGAGGATTTGACGAAGAATTTAGAGTTGATTTTAATGACGTTGATTTTTGTCTAAAAGTTTATGAAAAAGGTTATAAAGTCATCTGGACTCCTTATGCAGTTTTAATCCACTACGAATCTCAATCAAAAGCAAAAGTAAAAGATAAAAAAATCGCCGAAAAGGAAATAAGACTTTTAAAAAAGAGGTGGAAAAAATACATAGAAAGGGATCCCTTTTACAATCCTAATCTAACAATTTACAATACAAACTTTGACCTAAGCTACCTTCCACAATTTCTCGCTTTGTAAAAACATTAAAAACGTTTGTTTTTTAAAGTGAATTTTAAGTTTTTTCGTAATAACTTTTTATCCTTGTAAAAACCTGTGTAAAAAAAACGTGAAAACCCACCATTTAATTTTACTAACTGCTATGTTATTATCATAATACACGGCAAGTTCTTTTTACAAAGCTTTATGAAGGTTTTTAACAAATTGAACGAAAAGAAAAATAAAGGACGCAGGAAATTGTGGTAAGAGAATTTTGATGATCTTTTATGTTTTTTGAATTTCCATTTGAGATAAAGAGGTTTATTTATACAACGAATCAACTTGAGAAGCTTTTTGAGGAAGTGAAACGGGGACTCAGAGTAATGGAATTTCTTTCAGATGAAGAGAATGTGGAGAAGATTTTATTTCTTATCTTTTTTTGAGCTTAGTGAGAAGCTTTCAAAAAGAAGACTTTCGGGTTTTGAATTTATATTTTTTGATAATACCTTTAAACTTTTTTGTCTCCTAGTCTATTCCTTCCACCTCCTATTAGTATTTTGCATATTATAAATAAGACACAAATTTAATCTTACCCCCTCCCTCCGTCATGTTTTATTCCCAAAGATAAATATACCGGCTCTTTTTCTACTCCATTTCGTCGAATAAATAACTTCCGTCTAAAAATATCGCAAAATATTTCTCTGAAAATGGTCTTCCCCTCCAAGCCTTTACTTCCTCCTCTGCAACCTTTATTAATCGGGAAATGCTCTGAGAAGAATAGTATGAACCATAGATCCTTTCTAAAACTGAGAAATCTTTCTTGTGCTTACTCCTACTGCATAAAGATTTACAACTACTTCTGTAAGGTCTAAATCAGCCCTTCTTCTTTCAAAAAGTATAATAGGACGAAAAGACTTTTTCTGACTCGAGGCACTCTTAAGCCTTCATTTTACTCCATCCCATACTAATTCTTCTTCCCTCAAGCATAAGGTTTTCCAAAAGTTTTTAAGCAGCATGTTGACCTCCTGGTGAAACAAGTTTAAAATCTCTTCTAAGGAATGAAAAGGTAGGTTTAGCTTTTGTTGTTTCATGGTAGCTTCCCCTTCTTTTTTGTAATTTTTGTGGTGTTAGCCTTTAGAAAAGCTACCATACCCTTCCCTTTTCCTCAAGGCTTTACACAATTAATGAGACACTAACTTTTTTCTCGCCCTTTTTCTCTAACGTGTGTTCTAAATACCAATTTTCCTTTAATCAGGTAGAGGTTTTTTATGCCTTTATACATTGTATATACATTTTTTTGAGTTTTTTTAAGTTCAAAAAAGCTTTTTTTATATATTTAAAAAAATTGGTGTGGTGTGGTAGGTTCGGTGTTTCTTCTACACCTGATAAAAAGCCAGATTGCTCTGGGGGTTTGTTGCAGAAAATTTTAGTTGTGAAGGTTGGACTTGAATCGGCACAGAGCTTTTATTTTCAGCTGGGGGAGGAGGACTCGAACCTCCACTCGTGGATCCAGAGTCCACTGTCCTGCCAATTAGACGATCCCCCAACACCTTTATTTTAAAAATTATAATATTTTCTGTTTTTGTCAATAGTGATCCACCGAAATATATCTCTTGATTATTTTTGTATCTTCATATTATATCCTATTTTGGACAATAGACCTAAAGTCATTATTTCTGTTTCAGCTTTCCAAAAAAAGGCCTCTCAAGTTGTTCTGTCAAGGTTATAAAAGTTCGGTCTTTAGACCTAACGTAGTTGGTGTTATTTGAAAAACAAGGTAGTTATTTTATAGGCGGTTACGATTACGATGAGAGTGGCAAAGATTTGTTTAATTCTTTTACTTGGAACATAAAGACTTGTGGCTCTCGCTCCAAGATAAGAAGCAACAGCTCCTACAGTTATTAACGCTATGGTAAGTGTAAAGTTCCAATGGGCAGTGCTTATATGAGGGAGAAGGGCAGAAAATGAAGGTGGACAGACGGCAAAAGCATTGATACCTGCCGCTCGTTTAGGATCAAATCCACATATAATAAGGGTCGGCATAAGTAAAAAACCTGGTCCAACGCCAAGAAGTCCGCTTAAAACCGAGATTGGAACAGCTAAAATTGCTGCTAACTTAAAGTTTGTCTTATCTTCCTTAACGGCTTTAATCGGTTTAAAAAGTCTGTAGGCAAGATAAAGGACTGAAAAGAAATAGATTACCCAGATTATATCTTGAGAAATATAGTGAGCCAACACCGCACCCACAGGTGCCGAAAGGGTAGTAATAATAGAAAGGTAAATGGCTTTTTTCCATTCAATAAACCCACTTTTAGCAAAGCCTAAAGCACTGAGAAGGGCTGTAACCCCGTTTAACAAAAGACTGAGAGGTTGTACTTGGTGCACAAGGTCATCCATGAACAAGCCCAAAAAGGGGATGGCAGAAAAAGCTACCCCAAGACCAATCATTCCTGAAACAAAAGCAAGAATAAAAATCCCAATAATAATTATTATACTTTCCATAGACAACCTTTCTTAAGACTTTTAAATTTTTAATTATATAAATGTATAAAAACTTTTTTAGGGCCCTTATTATTAACTTTTTTAGGTCTGGATTTTAATCCTTTTTCTTTTACCTCCGCTCAATTTTTTTCTGTCCAAGGTCTGCACAAAAAGCTATTACTGGGCACTCATACCTTTCTATAAGCCATTTTAAGATTACTAAATATCAAGCCAACCAGAATAAACTAAAACTACTTTTAAAAGGTTTCAAGAAACCCCATTAAAACGTGCTTAAATTTTGGAAGATCAGGCGGAGCCACCGTCGCAATCCCTTTTTAAGTAGGGCAGGTTTCAACAGGGGGTAGAGGTATGGTTTTAAAAGAGCTTTTAAAAGAAATGTCGCAATCCCTTTTTAAGTAGGGCAGGTTTCAACAAAATAAAAGTAAATGAAATAGAAATTTCAGAAGAAATATTGTCGCAATCCCTTTTTAAGTAGGGCAGGTTTCAACTCTTAGTGATAAAGTAATAATAGTCTTTTGCAAGGTAGAGTCGCAATCCCTTTTTAAGTAGGGCAGGTTTCAACCTAAAGAATACGTTTATAATCATAGAAATATTTTTAATGGTCGCAATCCCTTTTTAAGTAGGGCAGGTTTCAACACAAAAAAGTTGAACCAGCAGGAGGTCGCAAAAATACTTGTCGCAATCCCTTTTTAAGTAGGGCAGGTTTCAACAAAAAACAGGACTAACAACTTTGAATTATATCATAGAAAAAGTCGCAATCCCTTTTTAAGTAGGGCAGGTTTCAACAGGGGGTAGAGGTATGGTTTTAAAAGAGCTTTTAAAAGAAATGTCGCAATCCCTTTTTAAGTAGGGCAGGTTTCAACATTCAGAATGGGGTGGTGCAAAGAAGGGGATGCCCCTGGTCGCAATCCCTTTTTAAGTAGGGCAGGTTTCAACAGATGAGAAAGAAGGATGGATCGTAATCAAAGAAATAATTTGTCGCAATCCCTTTTTAAGTAGGGCAGGTTTCAACAAGGTTTATTTTTCGAAGTAGAAATTTGCGGGGAGGTGTATTTGTCGCAATCCCTTTTTAAGTAGGGCAGGTTTCAACTTAAGAGGTACCGAAAAATCACAAAAAATGAAAGATTTTCTCGTCGCAATCCCTTTTTAAGTAGGGCAGGTTTCAACAAAAAAGATGCCTTAACACTTACAAACACCGTTTTCGAAGTCGCAATCCCTTTTTAAGTAGGGCAGGTTTCAACTGGACTAAGTTAGACGACAACCGTGGGGAGTTGATTGAGAGGTCGCAATCCCTTTTTAAGTAGGGCAGGTTTCAACTTATATGAAGACTTTAATATCAAAAGAGAGTTTTTATTTAGCAAGTGTCGCAATCCCTTTTTAAGTAGGGCAGGTTTCAACTGATGTACCAGGTGGTAGTTATTGCGGTCACCCGCTGCAGTCGCAATCCCTTTTTAAGTAGGGCAGGTTTCAACAAAGAAATCGAAGAAAAACTACGAACCGAACGAGAAAAATGTCGCAATCCCTTTTTAAGTAGGGCAGGTTTCAACCATTATTTATAAGTTTTGAAAGATTTCTCCCATTGAAAGGAGTCGCAATCCCTTTTTAAGTAGGGCAGGTTTCAACCGAAGTAATTCGAAGTATAAATAATCCGTACATTTACAAGTCGCAATCCCTTTTTAAGTAGGGCAGGTTTCAACCTAAAGAAATCGCAAAATTGTTAAGAGATACAGAAGGCAAGTCGCAATCCCTTTTTAAGTAGGGCAGGTTTCAACAATGAAAGCATGGTATATCATAATTAAAAACAATTTATTTGTCGCAATCCCTTTTTAAGTAGGGCAGGTTTCAACTTTTTGACTTTTGAAAAAAAATTAAATTTACGCGGTCACGAAAGGTCGCAATCCCTTTTTAAGTAGGGCAGGTTTCAACTTATGGAAGTAATCCAGCTGCAGTAATTTATGATTTACTTGTGTCGCAATCCCTTTTTAAGTAGGGCAGGTTTCAACCCTAACTACTTAAAACCTTGATTTTATCAAGGTTTTTAAAATTTAGTATAAAACTAATTTTTACAAAACAGCCCCTCGCAACCCGCATGAATTCTAACCTCCAGAGCCAGCGATACAAACTTTTTCTTACATAAAATCAATAATTTATAAATATACCTTTTACCTCTTCTAACTGCGATTGAAACTCAAAAACACAGCCTTTAAAACCACCCTTTGCAATCCACATAATTACTTGCTTGTAAGGTAGCCTGTTTTTCATATAGTTGTTTACTAAATATACTTACATACACCCTTAACCAAATCACACCATCCCCATAATTTTCCCCTTGAAACTTTTGCCTTTTCACCTGCCCTGCCCGGCTATTCTATTGTCAAAGAACAACCTTTATTGTTTAATATTAACACAAAAATTTTTAAAAAACAAACCTCATTTTTTCCCAATCTGTCCCGATTTTTAGTATTTTACCCTTAGAATTTATTCTAAACACAGAAATTCTAAAATTTTTTTCCTCTTCCTAAAACAGCTTTTTATTAAACTTCTTTTGCTTCTAAAGTAAAAAAAAACACTCCTTTGCACATGAGGTCAAAGTTTTTTTAAGTTGCAAGACACTTTTAGAAAAAGCTTTTTCTGGACCTAAATAGTCGGTATATCCTTAATCTGTTTATGGTTAAAGTCTACTTAAAAACCTGAAAATTTTCAAAAATCTTTTTTTTTACTACCTGTCATCTTTTAAAAACTTTCTCTTTCGGTATTTTGACGTTTTTTTTAACTTTGACAAAACTGCGTTTATATTTATAATATTTTTATATTAAAAAGTTCTTTCGGAGGGGTTAAAAGATGAAAAAAATGTGGGTATTTCTCTGTTTAGTTTTAACCTTTTTTCTGACAACCAACTCTAAAAATCTTTTTGCACAAGAGGTAATAGATGTAAGCAAGGAAATCAACATAACCGGTGCTAATAAAGACCTTGTTTATTTTCCTGTGCCTTTTATTCCAGTATTAAAAGACCTTAGTTATCAAGGAGAACAAAGTGCCCTTTTAAAAACCGGCAAAGTAATCACAGGCATGCTTGTTTTCAAAGGAAACTACAAGGCTAATTCTTTGTTAGAATTTTATAAGGTCCAGATGAAAAACAACGGTTGGGAAGAAGTAGGGAGCTTTACCTCAAAAATTACTTTTATCGCCTATAAACGCCCTGAAGGACAAGCCTTTATCTCGGTTTCTGAAAGATATTTCTCTACAGAATTAAGAATCGTAGTTATTCTTAATCAAAACTAATTTTAAATATTTTTATAAGGAGAGAAAATTGTTTGCTAACGGATTTAAGGGAAAAAATGTACTTGTTGGGCTTACAGGCGGAATAGCCATCTATAAAGTTTGTGAGCTTATAAGAAAATTTAAAAACTCTGGGGCTAATGTTAAGGTCATATTATCTAAAGGGGCAGAAAAGTTTGTAACGCCTTTACTTTTTGCCAGTCTTTCAGGGCAAAAGGCTTATACTGAAGAAGACTTTTTTAAACCAACTGGAGAAATCTTGCATATAGAGCTTGCCAACTTTCCTGATGTGGTGGTGATAGCCCCTGCTACAGCCTCTTTTATAGCCAAATTAGCATCAGGTCAAGCAGATGAGCTTTTACTTTCTACCCTATTAGCTACTAAGGCTCCTGTATACATTTTTCCTGCTATGAACACCAACATGTGGGAACATCCTGCCACCCAAAGAAACATCGAAATTCTAAAAACCTGGGGATATAGAATTTATGAACCTGCTTCTGGAATTCTTGCCTGTGATACTACAGGTAAAGGCCGTTTGCCAGAGGTAGAAGAGATTTTTGAGACCCTGCAAGCCCATTTCGTTAAAAAAACGCTTCTTAATCACAAGGTTTTGATTACCGGAGGTCCCACTAAAGAATATATAGACGAGGTGAGGTGTATCACCAACGATTCCTCTGGTAAAATGGCTTTTTTACTGGCTAAAGAGGCTTATTACCGCGGGGCGGAAGTATATCTTATCTGGGGAGGTAAAGACCTACCAGGTGTTTTCCCAAGGATAAACGAATTTTTAGGAATTCCTTACCCTAAGGTTTTTCCTGTTTCTACTACTAAAGAAATGTTAGAGGTAGCTAAAAGAATTTTTCCTAAATGTAGGTTGGCAATCTTTGCTGCGGCTCCTTGTGATTTTAGACCAAAAACTGCTTTTAAAGGCAAGCTAAAAAAACAAGAGGTGTTAACCTTAGATTTAGAGCTTACAGAGGACATAGCTAAAACCCTTTCTTCTCAAAAAAAGCCAGACCAAATAACCATCGGTTTTGCCTTAGAAAACCCTGAAAATTTAGAAAAATATGCCCTTACCAAAAAACAAGAGAAAAACTTTGATTTAATCGTAGCCAACCCTATTAGCACTTTATCGGCTGAAATATCTGATTTTATCGTTTTTACTCCCAAAGACAAACTTTATTTTAATCAAGTTTCAAAAGACTACTTAGCCAAAGTTTTATTTGATTTAGTTGGTGTATAAGGGCAGAGAGGTTCTTCTTCTAAGTAGTCACCTGTAGCTTCATAGGCCCTGGCACGACAACCACCACACACCCTTATATATTCACACCGTCCACATTTACCTTTATACTTAGAGAAATCTCTAAGATTATTGAAAACCTCTGAATTTTCCCATACTTCTTTAAAGGTTTGTTCTCTTAAATTTCCGCAAGGAACCTCTAAATAGCCACAGGTTTGAACTATACCTACATGAGAGATAAAGCAAAAACCTGTGCCAGCAAGACAACCTCTGGTCATAGCATCAAGCCCAAAGTTTTCAACGGTTACTTCTTTGCCTTCCTTTTTTGCCTTTTGTCTTAAAATCCGGTAATAGGTAGGAGCACAAGTAGCCTTAAGCTGAAGGTTGCATTTATCTCTTTGCTCATAAAACCAGCCCAAAAGTTCTTCGTATTTTTCTGGGCTGATGGTGTCTATGGCTAAGTCCTTACCCCTTCCTACAGGGACCAACAAAAAGATATGATGGGCCACTGCTCCTAAAGTTTTAGCAAGCTCGTGCACCTTAGAGAGTTCCTCTAAATTCCAAGGTGTGATTGTAGTGTTTATCTGGAAAGGAACCCCAAATTTTTTTAAATTTTCTATTCCTTTTATAGCTCCTTCAAAAGCCCCTGGTACCTTTCTAAACCCGTCGTGGCTTTCTGGAGTGCTTCCGTCAAGACTAATACTAACCCTGGAAATACCAGTCTCTTTAATTTTTTGGGCTATTTCTTCAGTAATTAAAGTCCCGTTGGTAGCAAGCACCGGCTTAAACCCTAAGTCTATCGCTTTTTTAGCTATTAAAAATAGGTCTTCTCTCAACAAAGGTTCTCCGCCTGTGAGAATGATTATAGGTTCTGCTACTTCTTTTATCTCCTCAAGGATTCTAAAAACCTCTTCTGTGGTAAGTTCGTTAGAATAAGGACCTTGAGAGGCTGCTGCCCTACAATGCACACAATCCAAATTACAACTTCTGGTAAGTTCCCAAGCGATAAGTCTTGGTTTAAACTCTTTTTTCATGATAAAGCCCCTTTTATAAAATTTGATATATTTCTCTTAACATCACCGCTGTACTTTTAGGCTGTTTTTCCTTTTTTAGGTTTATTAATTCTATGATAACCACATCAGGAGGGGTTAAAAATCTCATCGGAGGTCCCCCTGTACCCACTCCTTTTGATACAAAAAGATAAGACCCCTTACCCAAATATTTTAACCCCCTATCGGTTTCATATAAAAACCTTACTAAGAAGGACCCTATCGGTCTATATAAACCTCCATGAGTATGTCCAGAGAGCATAAGGTCAAAATAACCCAAGGTTTCCTTTTTTACCAAAGGTTGATGTTTTAAAACCAAAACAAACTTATCCCGAGGGAGTTTAGACAAAAAGGCGATCTCGTCAAAATCTGTAGTACAGGCCTTAGCATAACGACAATCTTTATCATCAAGCCCGGCTATTACCAGAAAACCACCTACTACCTCTACCTGGTCTTTTAAAAGTTTAAAACCTGACCTTTCGATAAACTCTGAGGCCTCTCTCCAACCTCTGTAATATTCATGATTACCCATGATGGCATACTTACCAAGAGGTGCGGTAATTTTAGCAAGTTCCTCTGCCAAATAGTCCTTTTTTCTCATGTTTCCATCAACCAAATCTCCTGTTTCTAATATTAAGTCTGGTTTTTCTCGTTCCCAAACTTTTTTAACCAGTTCTATCTTCTCTTTTCCTAAAAGAGGTCCTAAGTGTAGGTCTGAAACCTGCATGATTTTAACCTGTTCTATATGAGAAGGGAGTTTATCGGTTTTAACCTGAAGCCTTATAACCTCTAATCCAAGGGTTTCGTAATAACTATAAACCGAAAAACCAAGGGCTAAGGCCAGGGCACCTAACAAAACCTTTTTTGAGGTAAGTGATTTCCAGCGAAAAATCAGGCGTATCAGGTCAAAAACAACACAAAAAAAGAAAAGATAAAACACAAATCCTATCCAAATAAGGACTACAAAGGCTATCCATTTAGAAAAAATAGGTTCTAAGAATCGATCAGCCCACCTGATAAAAACAGGTGAAACCACAAGCCAAACAAAGACCAAAAAGGAAAATTTACGAAGGTTAGCCTTTTTAACTATAGGCTTAACCTTCGTAAAATAAATATAAAGATGAATTAAGCCAAAAAAACAAAAAAAGAACAGTAAAAACCAGAACATGTGGTGTTATAAAGATGTTATGGTTTGACCCCGTTTTCCTCCCAATACTTATAGATTTTAGTCTTTACCTCTTCTGGGAGAGGTACATAGGTTAGCTTTTTAGCTATTTCATCCCCTTGTTTAAAGGCCCATTCAAAAAACTTAACCACCTCCTTGTTTACCTCTCCTTTTTCTTTAGAAAGTAAAATATAAGTTACTCCAGTAATTGGCCAAGCCTTCTCTCCAGGTGTGTTGGTAAGCCAGACATAAAAGTGTTTTTTTGGGTCTAAATCTGCAGCCCTAGCGGCTTCTTTAAAAGACTCTTCAGAGGGAGAAACTACAACCCCTTGTGCGTTTTTTAAACTTACCATAGAAAGCTTGTTTTGAACCGCATAGGCATATTCTATATACCCTATAGTATAAGGAGTCTTTTTTACATAATTAGAGACTCCTTCGTTTCCTTTAGCCCCTACTCCGGTTTTCCAGCTTACCGAAGTTCCTGTCCCTACTTCTTTTTTCCATTCAGCACAAACTTGAGAAAGATAATAGGTAAATATGGCTGTAGTCCCTGATCCATCAGCCCTATAGACCACTAAAATTTCTTTATCAGGGAGGTTTATGTCTGGGTTAAGTTTTTTTATCTCTTGATCGTTAAACTTCTTTATCTTACCTAAAAAGATATAACAAAGGGTTTTTCCGTCTAAAACCAAACTTTTATCTTTAAGCTCAGGTAAGTTAACCACTGGAACGACCCCTCCGATAACCGTAGGAAACTGAAGAAGTTTGTTGTCTTCTACCTCCTTAGGGGTTAAGGGTTTATCTGTAGCACCAAAATCAACGGTTTTTTCGATGATCTGTTTGATACCACCTCCAGAGCCTATAGATTGATAATTGACCTTAATACCTGTAAGTTTATAATACTCATTTGCCCAATTAGCATAAAGAATATAAGGAAAACTTGCCCCTGCTCCGTTAATAAACTTAGAAGCCTTTTCATTACCTCCTTTACAACCAAAAAGTCCTAAAACTAAAATTAAAATCAGAACCAAGGTTTTTAGCTTCATGAATTTACCTCCCTGCACCTTTTTGATAGGCTTTAATGATTTCTGAAAAAGTAAAAATAGATGTAAACTCATACCCTCTTTCTTCTATCCTTTCTCTTCCTCCCTCTTCCCGATCAACAAAAGCCATAACTTTTATGATTTTTATCTTTTCTTTTTCTAAAACCTCGATCGCTTTTAGTAAAGACCCTCCTGTAGTTATTACGTCTTCTACTAAAACTACCTCCATACCAGGATAAAAATTCCCCTCTATTTGCTTAGACGTGCCATATTTTTTAGGCTCTTTCCTTATCAAAAGTCCCTCTAAAGGATAGTCTTCTTCTTGGGCTTTAGAAAGGATGGCACAGACAATCGGGTCAGCTCCGATACTCATCCCTGCAACTCCGTCTACCCCAAGAAACCTTATTTCTTGCCAAAAAACACAACCTACTAGCTCAAAGCTTTTAGAATAAAGGGTCACCTTTCTGCAGTCTAAATAATAAGGACTTTCTTTGCCACTAGCTAAAACAAACGGCTTTTCTGGAGAATAAAGGAAGGCTCTTTCTAAGATAAAATTTAGAAGAGTTTCTCTTTTAGCCTGACGACAGATTTCACTCACAGTCTGTACCAAAGGATTAGCCTTACCTAAAAACCTTCTTAGTTCTTTAAAAGCTCTTTCTTCAGAGGGAAAATTGTAATAGATAAGATTTTTTAAATGTTCAAAGCTTTCAGGAGAAATGTAGGTAAACTTTATACCAAATCCCTTTCCTTCTTCCTTCCTTACCACTATACCTTTGATAAAAATCTTCACCTCAGGGCTTAAAAATAAGACTAAGACCACCTCTTGATTAGGTTCTGGACAAAACTTACTTTCTAAAAATACCCCTCCATAGCTTATGTCTTTTATCTTGGCTGGGTAACTCTCAGTCCCTACCAAAAACTCAACGTCTACAGGAATAGGTATACGAGTAAAAGAGCGTTTTTCCATCAGAACCAACCCCATCTATGTTTTTTTTTCTTACAAGGCTTACATTCACACTCAGGATTAACCACCTTACCCAACAGCTCAACCATTATGTTTTTAGCTACATCAAAACTTATAACTACCTTTGAAGTTTCATTTTTAAGTAAAAAGTTTCTTCCCCAAACTCTTAAAACCTCAAAAACATCCCCCTTTCTTAATCCCATCGCCTCTATTTTTTTTATTATAGCATCTTCTCCTA
Organism: Thermodesulfobacterium sp. TA1; assembly: GCF_008630935.1. Taxonomy (NCBI): domain Bacteria; kingdom Pseudomonadati; phylum Thermodesulfobacteriota; class Thermodesulfobacteria; order Thermodesulfobacteriales; family Thermodesulfobacteriaceae; genus Thermodesulfobacterium; species Thermodesulfobacterium sp. TA1. Next base: position 97,273 of record NZ_CP043908.1, on the reverse strand, counting down.
AAAAGTCTTCTATCTTTACCTTATCTCCGCATTTAGCGTCTATTAACAACATAAAAAATACCTCCACTATCCTGTCTGCCTGCATCTCTGACAGATACCAAAAATTTCAAGATGATAGGTTAAAGGTAAAAACCCTTTCCTTTTCATGTCCTTTTGTAGCAAAATTTCCAGTCTTTCGTCTATCATCTCCTCTACTTGTTTACACTTTATACAAATAAAATGTAAATGCAGTTTTTTCTTTAAAGTAACTTCATAGAAGGATCGGCCATTCTGTCTGTAAACTTCTTGAATATATCCTCCTTCTATCAAAAGAGGAATGGTTCTATAAACCGAAGCTTTTGAAATTTTATGTCCTTTGTTTTTTAAACTGAGATAAACGTCTTCTACATCAAAATGTTTAGTATATTCCAAAATTTCTTGAAAAATTTTCTCCCTTTCTGGAGTATACTTTAAACCTTTAGATTTTATAAAACTTCGAAATTTCCTTATCTCTTCTAACATCCTTTTAACTCCATTTTATTTGATTTTTAAACTCAATTAAATAAATATATAGTATTAACAAAAAACAAAATGTCAAGGGAGGATTGAAGCTAATTAAAAATTTCCTTTAGGATCCCTCTGCCTTATTCTTAAAATAGGTATTCTTAAGATAGAAATAAATTCAGAACCTGTTCCAGCCCCTAAAACAAATGGCTGTTTGAACCTGTGGCTCAGAAGGATAAAAAATTTTAAAAACATCGTGACCTGGTAGTAAATTTTTAAAAACCTATTATAATTTTTCTATGCTTGATAAACAATATCTTACCCTTAAAAATGCCTTAGACCTTCTTTTAGCTAAAATTCCGTTTAAAAGTTTACCCTCAGAAGAGATCCCTATAGAAGAAGCCTATTTTAGGATTGCTGCAGAAGACGTTTTTTCTCCTGAGAACCTGCCAGGTTTTAAGAGGTCTACCGTAGATGGGTTTGCAGTAAGGGCGCAAGATACCTTTGGTGCCAAAGACACTATGCCTGCTTATCTTACGGTAAAGGGAGAAATTTTGATGGGAGCGGTCCCCTCTTTTGAGCTAAATCCTGGAGAAGCCGCCTATATACCTACTGGTGGGATGCTTCCTAAAGGTGCAGATGCCGTGGTAATGGTAGAACATGTAAACGTAGTTTCCTCAGACCTGATAGAAATTTTAAAACCTGTAGGTCCTTTAGAAAATGTAATTTTAGAGGATGAAGACATAAAAAAAGGAGAACTTGTCATCTCTGCAGGAACTAAGCTCAAACCCCATCATATAGGTGGTTTAGCAGGATTGGGTATAACAAAAATAAAAGTAACCGCTAAACCGAAGGTAGGTATTATTCTCACAGGTGATGAAATCATCCCCCATCATGAAAAAGTCTCTCCTGGTAAAGTAAGAGATATAAATTCTTTTACCTTAGCAGGTATGATCTTAGAGGAAGGAGGTATCCCTGTTAAGTTTGGGATAGTAAAAGACGATTATCAGGCTATAAAAGAGTTGGTAACCAAGGCTTACCATCAAACAGACATGGTGCTTATTACCGGCGGAACCAGCGCAGGAACCAAAGACGTAACTGCTCAAGTTATAGATGAACTTGGCCCCCCAGGGGTTCTTTTTCATGGAGTTTCTATAAAACCTGGAAAACCGATTATTGGAGGCTTATGTGGAAATAAACCGATTTTTGGTTTACCAGGCCATCCTGTAGCGGTATATGTTTGTTTTTCCTTTTTAGTAAAGCCAGTTTTGCAAAAGATGATGGGACTTGCCTCTAAAAACTACACCCCTTTTATCAAGGCTAAAATGGCTAAAAGTATACAATCTCAAGCAGGTAGAACTGATTTCATCAGGGTATATCTGGAGGAAAAAGACGGAAAACTCTATGCCGTTCCCCTTATTTCTAAGTCTGGCCTTATTATGTCCTTAGTCAAAGCTGACGGAATAGTCATCATTTCTGAAGACCTTCTTGGTATAGAAAAAGACGAAGAGGTAGCGGTTTTTCTCTGCTAATTTTTTCACAAACCTTTTCCAAAATTTTTTGGTTAACTAATTTATAAAATTACAGTTAACACAAAACTTTTACCTTATTTTAAAAGGGGGAGGCTTATGCGAAAAAATTGGGTTGTCTTTTTTTTATTTTTTTGTTTTTTGGTTTTAAGTCCTGTGATCAGTTTAGCTGTGGAGCATGAATTTGGTGGGTCTTTAAGGTTTCGTTATGAGTTGTGGGATAACATCGTTTCCTTAGGTTATCAAGAAGAAATTAAAAATTCAAACAAAGACCGTAATTTTTTTAGACTGAGGGCCCAGGTTTGGGATAAAATAACCTTTAACAATTCTACCTCTTTTTATGTAAGACTGGCTACTGAACCCAAGTATCATATGGGACCAAACTATTTAATATTAAAAGACGCTCAAGAGAAAAGACATTTTGACCAAGATGAAATCTTTATAGACAACCTCTACTTAGACCTTAAAAAACCTTTAGGTTTACCTGTTAACCTTAGGATAGGAAGACAAGATTTCCTTGGCAAGGACATGTATGGAGAGGGCTTTTTGATTTTAGAAGGAACACCTAACGATGGCTCAAGGTCCTTTTATTTTAATGCTTTAAAAGCCACCTTACTTTTTAACCCTAACCATACGGTAGACATAGTTTTAGTTTCAAACCCTCAAAGAGACGTTTATCTCCCGGTAATACATCCTTCTTATGACGACGGAAAAGACATAAGTTATATCCAGCATAAAAAAAGGCTTACTGGGTCTAATGAAAGAGGTTTTTGGGTTTATGGAAGGCACAAGCTCTCAGAAAAGCTCAACGTTGAACCTTATTATATTTATAAAAAAGAAGAAAAATCACAAGTAATAAGCCATGCAAGCTATATTCATACTATAGGAATGAGGGCGGTCTATAAGCTTGGAGCTTATACTTTAAGAGGAGAGATCGCTAAACAATGGGGTGAATACTCAAACGAGGTTGATAGGTCAGGACTTGGAGGATATGCATTTTTAACCAGAAAGTTTGAAAAATGTCCGGTAAAACCAGAGGTTGAGATAGGTTATGTTTATCTTTCAGGAGACGACCCTAAAACCCAAAAAAACGAAGGGTTCAACCCTCTTTTTTCCCGCGCTCCTATCTGGAATGAACTCATTTTTTATACCTATATCTATGAAACCAGCTCCAAAGGAGGACCTATTCCTGGATACTGGACTAATCTTAAAGCACCGATGATTACCCTAAAATTTTATCCCTACAAAAACACCGAGTTTAAGATAAGTTATCAAAAACTTATGGCAGATGAAAAAGCAACAAGCTCTCCCAGTGGGATGTTTGGAAACGGTAAAAACAGGGGAGACCTTTTGGCCTTTCTTTTACAACATAGGTTTAACCAAAAACTTAGTGGATTTTTACAGTATGAAATCCTAAATCCCGGAGATTTTTATTTTGATAAGTCTAAAAGCGCCAACTTTTTTAGGGCGCAACTCTTTTATCAATTCTAACCTACAAATAATACTTTTCCCCTTAGGCAAGGTTTTAGCCTAAGGGGAACTTTTAAAATACTCATAAATCTTTTGAGAAAAACTTTGTTGAGCCTCCCAGTCTCCAAACAAAAGTCCTTTACCTACCAAAGATTTTATCAGTTTAACTAAGGTTTCTGGAAGTCTACCAAGAGGTTTGTTTAAGAAAGGGGTTTGAGGAAGAGGCATAAAGGTATGGGCATGCACCACCGCACCCATTCCAACTAAGTCTTCTATAACCTTTATCGTCTGAAGAACGTCTTCTTCTGTTTCTTCAGGCAGACCAAAAATAAAGTCTACTTTAGGTTTTAAGCCTGATTCGATGGTTAATCTTACTGCTCGATAGACATCTTCTACGGTATGGCCTCTTCTACAAAGATTTAACATCCTTGGACTACCTGTTTGAGCTCCTATTACTAAGTTATCGTTTGATGCATAGGTTTTTACCAAACAAATAGTCTCAGGGGTTACATGTTCAGGCCTTACTTCAGAGGGGAAGCTTCCGAAAAAAATCCTACCTTGATTTCCTACCAAGGCTTTGATTTCTTTTAATAAGGTTTCAAGACTTTCTAAGTTTATAGTTTTCCCATCTTCTGAACCATAGGAAAAAGCATTAGGGGTAATAAACCTTATATCTCTAAGTCCTCTTTTTAAAAGCAATTCTACCGCGGTTAAAATTTTATCTAAAGACCTGTGCCTAACTTTTGTTCCAAAAAGCCGTGAGGTTTGACAAAAATTACAACCAAAGGGACAACCTCTGGTAATCTCTAAAGGACCGAAACGTTTAAACTTAGGGCTAAAAGGCAAAAATCTATCAAGGTCTATTTGATGGCTTCGGGGGTTCACCCTTATTTTTCCCTCTTTATCTTTAAAAGCTATACCTTCTACATCTTCAAAAGATTTATCGTTTAAAACTCTCTCTAAAACCTCTATCCAGGCCTCCTCCCCTTCTCCTAAAACCACCACATCTGCACCTACCTTAATTACCCTTTTAAAATCTCCGGTAGAATGAGGACCTCCTGTAAAAACAACAACTTTATCTTGATAAAGAGCCTTTACTTCTTGAATGATAGGTAATACTGTCCAAACCTGAGTAGTAAAAAAGGAAAAACAGGCTAAAACAAGAGGATGTTTTTTTATACCTTCGGAAAGCTCTAAAAGCAACTCTTCTTTGGTTTTAGCTAAAGAAACTTCTATTTCAGAAAGGAGCTCTTCTTTGGTTTCTAAGCTTCCTAAGAGGGCGTTAATGCTGTATTTATTCTGGGGAAGGTCCAGGAAAACTAACTTAAGTTTTTTCACCTTTAACTAAGGTTTAAGTGCCTCTATAGTTTCCTCTAACTGAAGGATACAATAGTCTATTTCTCGGTAGTTGAGGATAAGCGGAGGCGAAAGTCTTAAAACATTAGGCTTGGGGGTAGTAGTTAAAATTCTTCTTTTTAAAAGCTCTTGATAAACAGGTTTTACTTCTATGACAAACTCAATCCCTATCAATAAACCTTTTCCTCTAACTTGTTTTATTATTTCCGGATACTTTTTGTGTAAGGCCTTTATTTTTTCTTGGATAATCTTGCCTTTAAGATCTACTTCTTCAAGAAAGGTAGGGTCTGATACTATTTCCAATACCTTACAGCCTACAGCACAAGCAAGGGGGTTTCCTCCAAAGGTAGAGGCATGGCTTCCTGGGGTTAAAACATCTATTATCTCTTTTTTAGCTATCATGGCTGAAAGAGGAAGTCCGTTAGCTAAGGCCTTAGCAAGACACATAACGTCTGGTTCTATCCCAAAATGTTCATAAGCAAAAAGCCTTCCAGTTCTTCCCAACCCGGTCTGGATTTCATCAAAAATCAGTAAAGCTGAATATTTTTGGCAAAGCTCTTTAGCTTTGTAGATAAACTCTTGGGTTAAAAGGTTTATTCCACCTTCCCCTTGGATAGGCTCCATGATGATGGCACAAACCGTTTCGTCAAAAGCCTCTTCCAGTCCTTTTAGGTCGTTTGGTTCAACCCAAACCACCCCCGGGACTAAAGGCTCAAAACCTTCCCAATATTTAGACTGACCGGTTACAGAAAGGGCCCCAAAAGTTCTTCCATGAAAGGAATTCTTAAGGGCGATAAACTTATGTTTCTTCTTTCCAAAATTTTGATAAGCCCATCTTCTTGCAAGTTTTAAGGCTGCTTCGACTGCCTCAGCCCCGCTGTTAGCAAAAAAAACCTTGTCTCCAAAGGAAAGTTCTACCAGTTTTTTAGCAAGTCTTACCTGGGGCTCGGTGTAATAAAGGTTTGAAGTATGCCATAAAAGCTCTGCTTGTTCTTTTAACACCTGCACTAATTGAGGATGGGCATGACCAAGATTACATACAGCAATACCTGCGGTAAAATCTAAATATTCTTCCCCTTTATCTGTAAAAAGTCGAGTCCCTTCTCCTTTAACAAAAACCAAAGGTTCTCTTTTATAATTCGGAGCAAGATAAACCTCTCCAAGGTCTGCAAGGTAACTCATTTCTTTTCTCCTGCAATTTTTATGCGTTGATTATCTCCTCTAAAGCAACCTTTTTTAGTTCAACCTTTCTTCCTAAGAACATCTCTGCAATTTTCCCAAAGTAAGGGGTAAGGTCTGAAACAAAGATTTCAAGACCGTTAAGCTGTAGGTTAGGCTTAAACTCTGGATTTTCTTTTATATATTTAACCACGCTAAGTGCTACTTCTTCTGAAGGGTCAACCAGTTTTATCCTTTTTCCTGCCTTTTCCTGGATTAGTTTTTTTATGATAGGATAGTGGGTACACCCAAGGATTAAAGTATCTATCCCTCTCATCTTAAGAGGGATGAGATATTTTTTTACTATCTTACGGGTTTCCGGCTTTTTAAGCCAACCCTCTTCTATTAACGGTACAAGAAGTGGAGCAGGATTGGAATAAAGCTTTATTTCTGGGTCTCGTTTAGCAAAAAGTTTATCATAAACCTTACTTGCTACGGTAGTCCGGGTGCCTATCAAGCCTATTTTCTTGTTTTTGGTCAAACTAAGGGCTTTTTCCATAGAAGGAGTGACCACCTCAAAAAAAGGAACTTCAGAAAAAGTCTGTTTAAGAACAGACATAGCGGTACTTGAAGCCGTATGGCAGGCAACAACTACTATTTTAGCACCAAGCTTTAGTAGAAACTTAGTATTTTCTATGGCATAACGGGTAACAGTTTCTGCGCTTTTGGTGCCATAAGGGGTCCTTGCAGTATCTCCGAAATAAATTATCTTATAACCTTCAAGTTTTGTCAAAAGCTCCTTTACTACCGTAAGTCCGCCTAAACCAGAATCAAAAACCCCTATCATTTCCCCATTCCAAAGTAAAATTCAAGACTAGCTCCTACAGCGGTCAATACAGCTAACCAAAGGGCCATTTTTAAAAACTGGTCTCGATTTAAGCTTTTTTTGGTAAATTTAGCCAAAAGCCCGTTAAAAATTATCGTAATACCTAACCCATAAAGACCGCTTCCTATCAGTATTTTACCTGAATGCCATAAAGTTTTTTCTAAATCTGTGGGATAAATCCTTAAACTTAAAAGCACCCACAAAAGTATCCCGATAAAAACCTTAGGTTGGAGAAACCAGCGTAGGTTCATTTTTTAACCCTTAAATTAATTTTTTCAAGTATAGGCTTGGGGCCTACAGCCTTAAAAAAAGCTTGGGCCCCTTTTCCTTCACAAATCTTAGTAAAAAGTTGATCAGGGTCCTTTACCACTGCCCCACAAAGCCAGGTGATCGGAGTAAACCGAAAAACCTCTGGACAAAGAGGGGTGCTCGGCCCCATCAACACCACCTCAGGCACTCCATAAAGACTCTCTAAACAGTCCTCTAAGGTTTTGTTAACCAAAGTAGATGAAGTAATAATTACTAACTTAAGCCTATCCTTTATATCTGCTACTGAAAAACTTTTCATATCTTCTTCTTTTTCTAATACCCAAATTTTTTTAACCCTACCTTGTAGTTTACGAATAACCGGGTCAAACCTTCCTATCATAAGGACTTCATCGCGATAGCCAAGTTTCAGCTCAAGAAAAAGGTCTCCTTCTAAGCTGTTTTTAAAGTTTTCTTTTTTAGAAGATAAAACGGCATTGATGGTAGCAAGTCCAACGATTACCTCAACTTGATTGTTAGAAAGATAACCCTTTATCGCTATATCCGCAGGCATTTTCCAAAAGTTTATACTGTCGTTTAGTTCACAACAACTCTTTATTTCAGGTAAAAGGGTATAGGCAAGCCCTGCCCCTAATCTTTCTACCTCAACCATCGTATAATGAATCCCTAACACCATCCTTTTTATCTTCTTAGCCCTAGAATAAGGAATGGCTTTTTCTACCAACTCAGTATAAATCCCCATTTACCTTATCCTAAATAACGCTCTTTCAAGCACCTGGTCTACTAAACCTTGTAAAAAATCTCTTTTTTCAGGTAGCTGAAACAACTTACTAACGTCTTCAAAAGAAGAAAGCTCCTTTATAAAAGGAATTTCAAAAACAAAAGGAGGCTTAGTTTTTTCCAAAAAGGCTTGAAAAGCCTCTTCTTGATCAAAAATTCCTGCGAAATTTTTTATCACCCCTAAAACCGGAACTTCTTTTTCTTTTAAAATACCCATTGTCCGCAAGGCATCGGCTAAAGCCATCTTGTTGGCTGTGGTAACCAACACAAACCCCTCTGGAGAGAAAAGGTCTAACATTGTAAGAAAGATATCTCCAGTGCCAGGAGGTAGGTCAAGCACCAAAAAATCAAGTGGTCCCCATTCTACCTTTCCCACAAGCTCTTGTAAAAGCTTAGAAGCCATCAAGCCTCTCATAAAAACTGGCTCTTTTTCAGAAACCATAAGAGCAAGGCTCATAACCTTTAGGTTTAAAGGCCCAAGAACCGGTTTTATCCTTCCGAACTCAACCAAAGGGGACTTATCCTTTAATCCCAAAGCTAAATTAACATTAGGCCCATAAAAATCCAAATCAAACAGTCCTACAGAATATCCGTTAGCCCTTAAACCAAGGGCAAGAAGGGTTGAGGCAGTGGTTTTACCAACACCACCTTTTCCGCTACCCACCGCCAAAACAAACCTAACATCCCTTAATCCAGTATGTTTTTTTAACTCTTCCTTTAAGGATTGAGCTCCTTTAGTAGGACAACCTTTTTCTTCCATAGCCTTTTATTCCTTTTAAAGATTTTTTAGCCCAAGCACGTCTTGCATACCATAAACCCCAGGGGTTTTTCCTACCACCCAGATGGCCGCTTTGATAGCTCCTCTGGCAAAGGTTTCCCTTGAACTTGCTTTATGGGTAAGCTCTATCCTCTCTCCTATACCAGCAAAAAGGACCGTGTGTTCTCCTACGATGTCTCCTCCTCTTATAGTCTGGATTCCAATTTCCTTAGCTGGCCTTTCTCCGATAATCCCTTCTCTACAAAACCGATAGTCTTTTTCAGTTCTTCCTAAAGCCTGAGCTATTACGTTAGCCAGCTTTAAAGCCGTCCCACTGGGTGCGTCTTTTTTCATCCTATGATGGGCCTCTATGATTTCTATGTCATAACCTTCGGCAAATACCTTGGCGGTTATCTCTACTAACTTACAAAGAAGATTGACCCCCATACTCATGTTGTAATCTTGGACTAAAGGAAAGTTTTCCTTAGCTAAGCTATGGATTTCTTCAAGCTCCTCTTTGCTAAAACCGGTAGTCCCAAGCACATAAGCCTTTTTGTATTTAGCGTTTAGCCTTATGTGTTCTAAAGAGGCCTTATGAAAAGTAAAATCTATAATAACATCCCCTTTTTCTATTACCTTTTCTAAAGAACCTTCTAAAACAATCCCTGTTTTAGGCAAACCTACAACCTCTCCCACATCTTTTCCTACCGCAGGATGTTCAGGATGTTCAAAAGCTCCTACCAAGTCTATCTCAGGATTATTAAAAATAAGGTTGATAATCGTTTTCCCCATCCTACCTGCAGCACCTGCTACTATCGCTTTTACCGGCATTTTGTCCCTCCTTTTTGTGATTTTTATGGTTTTTATTTCCTCCTTCTGGAGGAAAGGGAATTTGTCATCCATGTATTCCCAAATTAGGTAATACCTTGATCAAAACCAACCATACAACTACTATCCCTAACAAAACCAAAATCCCTTCTAAACTCATAGTTTTTTCTCCTGATTTTCTGCAAATTCTTTTAAATAACCAACAAAAGCCTCAAAAAGATAAGCCTCTACCTCTTTACCCTCTACAAACCTATAAAACTTACGAAAAAGCTCTTTCTCGTCTAAAGCATGCCCTTTATCCAAAGCCCAGTTATTAACATCCAAAAGACTGAAGTCCTTTTCTTGAGGCTCGACAGGTTTTTCATACCTAAGCTCAATAAGGTTAGGAAAAACCTTTCTTAACCTTTCGTAAGGATGAGGAACCGGGGTTTCATCCTTTAAGACCACCCGCACAAAACTTTCATCTCTCTTAAGCATAAGGTCTTTAAAATATCCTTCATAGGTTTTTAATCTGTATGGAGGGTCTAAAAAATAAGGTTCTGCTGTAAAATTTTCTTTTTCAAACTTAATAAACCAAATCCCTTTTTGATAACCGGCCTCTTCAAAACTATAAGGAAGTGGTGATCCCGAATAAAGCACCTTAGGTGCAGGAGACTGAAGCCTATGAAGATGACCAAGAAGACTAAGGTCAAACCTGCTTAAAAGATTTGTAGGTAAAACCTCTTCGTTTCCTAAGGTTAGTTGCCATCTACTTTTAGATACCTCTTCTCCTGAAAAAACAGCACTGTCTACTGCTAAATGCCCTACGAAAACAGCAGGCTTTGTTAACTCTAATTTTGAAAAAAGTAAACTTAAGAGGTCTAAAGTAAAGACCTGGCTTTTTTCTTCTAAAAGCTTTGAGGTTTCCTTAGGAAAGATTTCTTTAACCTTAGATATCAGCTCAAATACCGAAAGATAAGGCATTACATAAAAATAAACCTTTTCCTCAGAGGTTTCCCAGACAAAAGGTTTAAGAAAAAAAGATAGATCATCCACTAAATAAATTCTACCAAGCTCTAAAAATTCTTTAAAAAGGCTAATTCGTTTAGAATCATGGTTGCCTAAGATAAAAAGGGTAGGAACCCCGGTTGAGGCTATCATGTGAAGGACTTCTTTGTACCCTTTTAAAGTCTCATAATCAGGATTAGGCTTATCTACTATATCACCTGAAACTATAAGAAGGTCAGGAGTTAACTCCTTGATAAGTGGGATAAACTCTTTCTCAAAAAAGGAAAGTTGATAGTCTATTAATTTTTTATTAGCGATGGTTTTACCTAAATGCCAATCAGAACTGTGTAAAATCTTCATCTAACCTCGGTTTGGTCTTGGTTTTAAAGTTTTGGGCTATGATAAACATCTCTCTGCTTTCTTTTCTTGAGCTCTTGGGTTTAAAAAGTTTAACACTTTTAAAACATTTTTCAATTTGTTTTTTCAATTGAGGCAACTTCTGTCCTTCAAAAACCTTAGCTACAAAGTGCCCACCAGGTTTCAAAACCACTAAAACTAACTCTAAGGCCCTTTCTACCAAGCTTACAGACCTTACATGGTCTCCAAATTTATCTCCGGTGGTTTTAGGTGCCATATCACTAACTACTACTTCAAATTCTTCTATCCCTAAGGCTAAAAAGTCCTGCTTGGTTAATTCAAAAACATCTTTTTGTAAAAAATAAAAATTAGGAAAGTTTATTTTTATCTCTTGTAAATCAACCCCTACTACCTTTCCTTCTTTCCCTACCAGCTTACAAAGGTATTTTGACCAAGACCCTGGAGCAGCCCCTAAATCAAGCACCTTGTCTCCTTTTTTAACCAGATGATAAAACTCCTGAATTTCCATCAGTTTATACACCGAACGGGCAGGATATCCTGCCTCTTTTGCCTTTTTAGCCCAGCTGTCAAACCAAGGGTTCTTACTCATAAAAACCCTAATGGTATTTCTTGATTTCTGTTATTAAATGCTCTAAAGCCTCAAAGGCTTCATGTCTATGTTTTGCAAAGATAGCAAACCCTGTCACCCTATCTCCAACCTTTAAAAACCCTTGATTATGATAAATGATCGCCTCTATCAGACCAAACCTTTCTATGGTTTCCTTTCTTATGTCTTCCAGATGGTTAAAAACCTCTTCTTTAATATGTAATCCTTCTGCAGGCACAACCTTTCCTTCTTTTAAGTCATATTCTCTTACAAACCCGTTAAACTCAACGATACAACCGATTTTCCCCAATAATTTTTGAGTAAGTTCTTCTTTTTTTTGTAAATAGGCCTGATAATCCCTAAAAACCATAGGTCTATTCCTCCTTTTTTAGAGATTTGTTTAACTCTTTTTTTCGTGTTTTAGAATATCTTTCTTCTTCACTAAAAACACATCCACAATAAGCCTGTCTGTAAATCCCGATGTTTAAAGCCTCTTGCTGGCCAAGTTGGTATCCCTTCCTAAAGTCCTCATAAAAAAAGGGTATCTTGTATTTATGGCTTAGGTCTTCGGCTATCTCCCTTATAAGGTTGTGTCTCTGATAAATACTATAAAGTAAGGTAGTAGTAAAGGCCTCTGCCTTTAGCTCTAAGGCTTTTTTTACCGTTTGTTTAAGGCGAACTACATAGCAACGCTCACATCTTTTTTGAGGATTTTCCCAAACCATCAAAGTTTCTTTAATAAACCATCTGAGACCATAGTTCTTATCCCAAAGGATGTTTAACCCCTTTAAAGCTTCTACCTCTTCTAAAGCTTTTATCCTTGCCTTAAACTCTCGATAAGGATGAATGTTAGGATTATAAAAATAGCCTACTACCTCTATTCCTCTTTCTCTAAACCAAGCTAACGGGTAAAGTAGACAAGGACCACAGCAAACATGTATTAATATCATAAGTAAATAATACAATAATTTTGAGTAAATGCCAGTTCTTTATTTTCAAAAAAGGTTAAGTTTTAAGAATTTTGAGGTTGTTTCCAAATAACCTTAAGTAGTAGAGGAGGAAGAAAGGTGGTTATCGCAACAACAAACACTATCACTGCATAGAGCATCTCATCAAAAACTCCGCTCATTCTTCCAAATTCAGCAAAGATAAGTCCTACCTCACCCCTTGGTACCATAGAAAGACCTACGCTTAAGCGCTCTTTAAGATCTCCCTTCACTACCAGCCCTACCACCAACTTTGTTAAAATTGCTATTACTGAAAGAGCTATTCCTAAAAACCAGAAGGTAGGAGATAAAAAGTCTATAACCTTTAGATTAAGTTGGAGCCCTATATAAACAAAAAAGATGGGAGTAAACACCCAAATCAACGGATTAAGGGCTTCTTCTATCCTATGGATAATTTCTTTGTCTGTTTGCAAGCTCATAGCAAAAGGTATGGTAAACCTACGAGAAAAAGCTATCCCTGCAGTAAAAGCACCTAAAATTTCCGGAGAACCTATCTGATGGGCAGCATAAGCAAAAAAAAGCATCAAGGCTACTACTACAGGCGGTACAAAATCAAAGGTAGCCAACCTTTTAGCTACAAAAGATATAAAATAAGCAAAAATTTTCCCTAAAATCGGGGCTACAAGAAAAAAAGTGCCAATGTAAATCACAAACCAAATCGTATGTGTTATTTCAATCGTCTGGGTTTTAGCAAACTCAAAAAGCACAGAAAGTAATACTACTCCAAAAATGTCATCAAGCACCGCTGCCCCTAAAACTATTTGGGCAAACCTTTCGTTTAATTTTCCTAAATCTTCAAGCACCCTTACGGTTATTCCTATACTGGTAGCTGTAAGGGTACCTCCTATAAAAAGACTGGTTATTAAGTTTAGTTTCAATACATAAAAAGAAATAAAAATACCAAACAATAAAGGGAAAAATGCCCCGACAAAAGCCACCCCTAAAGCCCAGAGGCCTACTTTTTTTAGTTGTTTTAGGTCTGCTTCTAATCCTATGTGGAACAATAAAAAGATTATCCCAAGCTCTGCCAAAATTTGAATTGCCTTATTAACAGGAACTAACCCCAAAAGGCTTTGCCCAAGAAACACCCCTACTAAGATTTCTCCTATAACTGAGGGGATACCAAACTTTGCAAAAACATCCCCTGTTAACCTCGCCAAAAGGAGTATAATGCCAATATATAAAAATAAAGTATGAACCTCTATCCCTTCCATCTACAGAAACCTCCTACACATAAAAACTAAGTTTCAAATTCTTTTAAGTAAATTAATGCCTTACTAAGATCCTCTTCTTTTCCTATCAATATTAAAACGTCCCCTTTTTCTATCCTTTCCTCTGGGGATGGGTTTACCTTGATCTCAAGACCTCTTTTTATGGCGATAATGGTAACACCTGTTTTAGTCCTAAGGGCTATATCTTTTATAGACTTTCCGACTAACCTGCTATTTTCTTTAACCAAAAAGTTTTGAGTATTAACTTCCTTTAAAAACTCAAAGTTCTCTAAGTTTTCAAACTTTAAATCCTGAATGCTTCTAAATGCTTTGTAATGTTTACTTCTTAGATTATCTAAAAGCTCATAAATAACATTTCGAGGTACCTTGTATGTCTCTAAAACCTTTGCAAAAATCTCTATAGATACCTCAAACTCTTCTGGGATTACTTCATCAGCCCCTAACTTTATTAATTCTTCTATTTCGGCTACGAACCTACTTCTTACGATGATATAAAGCTGAGGATTTTCCTTTCTGGCTATAGAAACGATTTTACGAGCAGCTATAACATCGCTCATAGAAATGACTAAAGCTTTAGCTTCTCTTATTCCAAATTTTAAGAGGATTTCTCTGTTGGTAGCATCTCCAAAATATATAGGTTCTCCCTTTTGTTTATACTTTTTAACTGTAATAGGGTTCATCTCTAAGATTACATAAGGGATTTTTAGGGATTTTAAACCATAAACGACATTTTTACCCGCTACCCCAAACCCTACAACTATCGTGTGGTCTTTAAAAATTGTTTTATCCTCTTTTATAAGAGACTTTCTTTTCTGATAACGCCTATAAAGCTTAGGAGAAACCCTGGATAAAATAAAGTCGGTTATATTGTGGCTGAACTGTATCCAAAAGGGGGTTATAAATAAAGAAACGATAGAAGCTCCGATAAAAACTTGATAAAATTCCTCGGAGATAAGACCAAACTTTTTGCTTTCTAAGGCTAAAACAAAAGAAAACTCTCCTATCTGTAAAAGATAAAAGGTGGTTAAAAGAGATACCCTTAAGGTTTTATTTACCAAAAGGGTTGCTAAAAAAATGCCCAAAAATTTAACTACAAGGATGGCACCCAATAACAAAAAGGTGGTTAAAAAGTGTTCCCAAAGAAACTTAGGATTTACCAAGAGCCCCACTGAGACAAAAAATATAGCCATAAGTAGGTCTTTTAAAGGTTTGATTTCAGCAATACTTTGGTATGCATAGTCTGATTCAGAAATCACCATTCCGGCTAAAAATGCACCTAAGGCAAGAGAAAGGCCTAGTTTATAAGAAAAAAAAGCAGTTCCCAAGACAAGGGCTAAAATGGTCATCAAAAAAAGTTCACGACTTCTGGTCTTAACTATCTGATGGAATAAATAAGGGACCACATAATAAGCTACCAAAAACAAAAACATAAGAAGACCAAAAGATTTAGCTATAGAAAATAAAAGTCTAACTAAATGAGCGTCTTTACCCGCCAGAACAGGCAAAATAAGTATGATAAATACTACAGCTAAATCTTGAAAAATTAAAACCCCAAAGGCAGAACGACCGTAAGGAGTGTTTATTTCTCCCCTATCCATCAACATCTTAAGGACCAAAGCTGTGCTGCTCATAGCCACAAGAAATCCATAAAAAATTCCGTTTGATAAAGGTATCTTTAGGAAAACCAAGCTTAAAATTACTATTAAAACTACGGTAAACGATACCTGAAGAAATCCGGTAAAAAGGACTTCATTGCGATAGGCTATCAATTTTTTTATTGAAAATTCAATACCGATAGTAAACATTAAAAAAATAACACCCATTTCAGCTAAGGTTTCTATTAGATGAGCGTCTTTTAAAAGACCTACCCCAGAAGGACCGATCAAAACCCCTGCTATTAAAAATCCGATGATAGGAGATATGTTAAGCCTGATGGCTAATAAAACCGTGGGGATACAAACTACAAAGATAAACAAAAAACTTCTTAAAAGTTCAATCAAGTTTTCCATGATTTTAAATTATAACAGAAAAACAGAAAAACAGAAAAACAGAAAGAATGAAATCTTAAAAAAGTTAGAAAGAAATTTAAGGCTCTGCCTTTTAAAAGGCAGAGCCTTAAGGTAGTTTAAAGGATGATGTTTTCTTCGTCTGGAGTAAGGATTTTTTCTAACTTGATTTTAAAGATTAAATCTTCTCCTGCTAAAGGTGGGTTTAAGTCTAAAACTATCTCTTCTTCAGTAACTTCTAAAATAGTAGCCGGGAAAGTCATTTCTCCTTGAGGGGTATCTACGATAAGGTTTAACATTAACCCTGGTTCAGGGGTTACGTCTAAACTTAAGGCTTCCCTGGGAATAGACCTAACAAGGTTTTCGTCTTTTGGTCCAAAAGCCTTTTCTGAAGGGATAAGCACTTCTTTTTCTTCCCCCTCCTCCATACCAACCACCGCTTCTGAAAGTCCAGGAATAATCTCAGCAGAACCCACCTGGAAAATAAACGGCTCACCATCATAGGTGTTTTCAAAAACCTCACCGTTTTTTAGCTGACCTACACAATGGATGCTTACTACATCTCCTAACTGAACCTTACGCATAGCTAAACTCCTTATTTTTTGAAAAATTGATAGAAGTTGAAAGACAAGAGGATTGGACTCTTGAAACCCTCATCCTTCTATCTTAATCGTTAAAAATAACACATAAAAACAAAAAAACAAGTCTAATTACTGTTTTTTTAAAATTTAATCAATCTTTTTCATCACTACTAAACAAAAACACGCGATAGCTTCTTTATTTTCTCCTAAAAAAAACCCTTCAGCAGTCCTAGCCTTTAGCCCTATGTCTAAGGGACTAATTCCTGTAAGTTCAACTAAACGATTTCTCATAGCCTCATAGTATGGGCTTAGTTTAGGCTGATCACAAACAAAGGTAAGGTCTATCTGCTGCAAACCATAACCCTGTTCTTTTACCCTTAAAAGGGCTTGTTTTAAAAGTTTAGAGCTGTCTATGTTTTTATACCTCGGATCCTTATCAGGGAAAAGGGTTCCTATGTCAGGAAGATTGGCCGCAGAAAGCATAGCATCTATCAAGGCGTGAAGCCCTACATCCCCGTCTGAATGTCCCAAAAGTCCTTTTTCAAAAGGTATTTCTACTCCGCAGAGTTTTAATGGCCTTCCCTCAACCAATCGATGTAGGTCAAAGCTAAATCCGACCCTCAAAATTTATCCTCCCCTTTAGGTCTAATTACCATTTAATTTTAATAAATATACCATCTATTTACTCAAACCAAAAGAAAATTTTTGAGTATACCCTAAAGCCTGCTGATTGAACTTTTTTTTAACCAAGTTATAATATTATGAGATTATTTATTTAAAAATGTATCCCAACCTCTTAGAAAGAGTGCTTCTTTGGTAGGAAAAACTTTAGTTCACGATAAAAAGGCTTTAGTTCTTTTGATAGGTACCAATCCTTTAGCTAACTATATAATCCCTCTTTATTTTAAAACCTTCCATCGGTATAAAAATTTTGTGTTCATTTTTTCTGAAGATAACCAGGAACAAAAGGGCACCCAAGCTTATGCTGAAAGAGTAAAACAGCTACTTCATTTAAGCCCTAATCAAGTGTTGTTTGTCCCTCTAAAAGACATTGGCAATGTTCAACAGATTATAGAAGACCTTGATACTATCGGTATTTGGGAAAAATTTGACGAGGTTCATCTAAATTACAAACCAGGAACTAAACCTATGGTAGTTGCGATTTACAACTACCTTAAAAACCTTTATAAAGACCGCTTTTCTGCTTCCTATTTAGATACCAGGCGTTTTAAACTGGTATATGACAACGGCGACATATTCCCGGTAATAGGGGACTTACGGAATTACTTTTTTCTTGAGATTAAAACTTTGCTCAGGCTTTCTTTTTATGAAAAACTAAAAGTTGAGAGTTGGGAAGAATTTGAGTTTAAAGAAACCTTAGAGGCTATCAAAAATTTAGTAATTGAAGAAAAACGAATAGACGAGTTTTTATCTTGGCTTGAAAATCCATTTAGAAAAATCTTTAAAGCTGACAAAGATCTTTTTAAAACAGCTAAAAGATTTAAAGACCATCTAAAAAAACCAGAGATAAAAGAATATATAGAAAAGTTAGAACTATCTACCCCTGATTTTATCTGGAAGGTGCTTGAGAGTCTACCTGAGGAGAAAAAACTTACCGTAGGGAAAACCCTTTGGATCCCTCCTGAAAACTTAGGTAAAGATGCGCTTAAACGAAGGGTCAAAGATTCTATAGAATTTTTGGACGGACTCTGGCTTGAATGGTATGTATATAGAGAGCTAAAAGACAAACTTGAAGACCTTGGACTTAAAGAAAAACTTCAGTTTGGACTTTCTCTTAAGGCTCAAAAAGACTCTAAACCTTTTGAACTTGACCTTTTTATCGTAAACGGCTACCAATTGATAGGAATTTCTATCACTACAGAAGATAGGTCCAATGTGTGTAAACTTAAAGGTTTTGAAATCATCCATCGGGTTAAACAGATAGGAGGAGAAGAAGGTAGAGCTTTTCTGATTACAGGACTTTCTAAAGAAAAGGTTAAAGAGATCCAAAAAGACCTAAGTTTTATAGACGGAAGCTTAGAATCAAAGATCGTTATCTACGGCAAAGATGACTGGGAAGAAATAGGAATAAAACTTATAGACGAAATCTTTTAGTCTTTCTTAAGTTTGAGAAGTTCTTCTACCACCTTTTTAAGTTTTATAAAACCTTCTTTAGACCCCCCTTGGTCAGGGTGTAACACTTTAGCCATCTTCCTAAAAAGAATTAATATCTCTTTTTTGTTGGCCCTTTTTATCTCGTCTATCGAAACTCCAAGATAATAGGCAGCCTCAACATAAATCCTTTCATAAAAGGTTTTATAAAGATTCTCTCTTTGATAAAACCTCGGTTTGTTATCAAAGTATAACCAAATATACCTGCAAAAATAGGTGCATAAAACTTCTTCTTTGGTTAAACCCATCCTAAAATCCTCGTCCTCTAAAACCTGACAAAGGTTTTTCAAAAACAAGTCGTCTACCTCTTCCTCTCTCATCTGATATGGTAGCTTTAATACCCCAAAAATCGCCCTTACATATTTCATTTTTTCTCTATGGTTTAACTCATCTTCCATATCCCAGAAAAAATTTTCTAATTCATCCCTTGATTTTTTAATGATATTTTTTAAAAACGGAAAAGGATAAGAAAGAAACTTTTCAGGCTCAAGGACCCCAAGTTTTAAAACTATATACCTTTTCACATCAAAAGGATGAAAAAGGTCTAAACTAACCGGTTTTTCCGACCTTTTTATACTTTTGGGTTTGGTAAACTGACTTATAATTCTCTGGGTTTCAGGGTTTAAAAACCTAAAAAACAGGTTTTCTAATTCTTGCTGGTCTGTAGAATATCCTAAGTTAGCTAACTCTTCCTCTAAATCTATAGAAAACGCAACTTCACTATAATAAGTAATGTACTTTGCTGGATCGGTCCCTAAGTTTAAGATCAGTTTACTTTTCCAATAAGGCGGGTCATAATAAGATTTTTTAAGGCTATACTCATAACCACCATTAACCGGCTTTCTGGCTATATACATCAAAGGTCCTCATTTAAAAAACATATTTTATCAAAAAACCTGTCTGATAGTATTTCCAGCCTGAAGCTGTGCCTGCAGCATAATTTCCACCCTCTAAGGACATCTCCACACTCAAATTCTCTTTTAGCTTAACACCCAATGTGCCTGTGCCTCCATAAGCCTTATCATAGGACCAAAGCCCATTACGTCTAAAAGTCTGATGTCCGATAAAAGGCTCTAAATAAACATACATTTTTGGTGTCTCATAATATACTGTCAAAAACACCTGGTTTGACCAAAAATCATCAGGATCAAAATATCCGTTTCTCATTTGTTTTTTAAAATCTAAATAAACTGCTCTATATCCAAGGATTACCAAAGGATTACCAAACTTAAGCTTATATCTGATTGAGGCTTGAACAAAATCTGCCTGGTTATCGTCTGAATACCAACGATGATTATAATTAGCATATAAAGAGATACGGTCGGTTATCACCTGGTCGATAAAATAGTTTACTGTAGAAATCTTAATACCGTTTTCCATAAGTTCTGCTGTATCGATAAGAACGCTCTTGTTAAAAGAAATTCCAGTAGTCCCCCTCCAGACCAATAAGTTTAATCCTGCACCACCGACTACAAAATCCTGGTCTCCTTTAGCCTGAGAAATACCAAAGTTTACATAACCCCACAAAGATTGGGTAAACCTTTTACCTATCTCGAAGGTTAGTTCATCTGAGTAGGCTGTTCTTAGATTGTCTGACCCTTCACGATAAAAATAATTACCTACTATCCTAAGGTCCTTTAGATAGGTTTCAAAACCCAAACGATAAGTATAAACCTCGTTTTCATCTGTATCCTGAAAATAAGAAAAACCTGTAAAAACAGCAGGATTAAAAAGAGACCTTCTATAAGTTTCAAGGTCATCTATGTCTTTTTTCTGATAAGGATACTGCGGTTTTAAAAGTTTAGCGTTTTCTTCTACTTTAGAAGATATCCTTAGGTTAGCATAGGAATAAGCCTTTCCTAATCTAGCGTCAAAATCTTCCCTTTTGGCAAGGATCTGGTCGTATATCTCTAAGGATTTATCCGCCCTTCCTAAAAACCTCAAGGCATTTGCCTTAACCAACAAGGCTTCTTCGTCGTTTGGGTCGTTTTTAAGAAGACTATCAACAAGGCTTAAGGCCTCTATCTGCCTTCCTTGCCAAGAAACAACCCTTGCCAGCTGTAGTTTAGCCCTACGGTTTTGAGGTTCCTTTTTTAAAACCTCCCTTAGGATCTCTTCTGCCTCCTTTAGTTTGCCGCCCCAGGAAATCCTGGTAGCCATGGTAACAATGTCTTCTATTTCATAATTTTTATAAAGCTTCAAAGCCTCTATATATTCCTTGGCGGCGTTTTTCATATCACCCTTTTTAAACCACTCATCTCCTGCTGTTTTATGTTGCAAAGATAGGGCTTTGGTTTCATCTTGTGAAACTGACGGAATCGTTTCTGCCCAAACCCAACCTTTCATTAAATAAAAACCAACCAAACAGGCTAAAACTAACCATAGGAACCTTCTCATAGGGCCTCTCCTTTCATTACCAAGTTCTTAAAATCCTGCAGGTTAAAATAGTGATTTAAGTTAAACCTTGGGATAAGTCTTTGATTTAAATTGGGGTTATAGTAGGTGCTCTTTAAGGTTTTACCTTCTGAAATAAATATATATTTAAACCCAAGTTTTTCTAAAACCTTAACATGCCCCTCTGTTAAAGTTTCTCCTAAAGGAGAAGAAAAAATGGTAACTTCTTTTTTTAAATATTTGTAGGCTTCTTCTTTAAATCTTGTAAGGTCTCTCTCAAAATCTTTCAAAGTTAACTTTTTGCTCCAATTTAGAAAGTGAAAATCATAGCTATGACAACCTATTTCAAGTAGTCCATCCTTCATTATTTCTCTATATTCGTCCCAGCTTATAAACCATCCTTTACCTACTTTACTTCCTATCACGTTCATCACTACCTTAAAATCATAGGACTTAAGCACAGGATAGGCGTATTCTAAAAAGGTATAACTGCCATCATCAAAAGTAATTATTACCTTTCTTTGTTTTTTTGTCAAAGCTGTATGTATCTCATCAGGTAATATAGTTTTAAATCCCAAAGAATAAAGCAGTTCCATCTGAGAGAAAAAATCCTCTGGAGTAACGGTATAATCGGTAAGAGGTTCATAGGCTATCTCGTGATAGAGTAAAACAGGAAAACTTTCTTCTTGATAGGTTTTTTTGAGGTTTTCAGAAAAAACCGCAGAAGTATCAAAAAAACTACCGAGACTTGACAAGGCTAATATCTTTAAAAAATCTCTTCTTTTAAGTCTCTTCATTTTTCAAATACCTTTTTAAGATAAAATAACTCTTTTTTAGGCGGGTGTGAAACGAAGGCATCTCCCATCCATCCCATAAATAGGTTTTAACCTGCTCTTTAGTAAAAGGTTGAGGCACAAAGTCTAACAGTTTTAAAGCCCTGGGAGGGTTTTCCAGGTCAGGCTTATAACTTATCGCTACCACCCTTATCCCGTCAGATTGTTTATATAGATTATTTCCTTCTTTCCAAAACATCTTTCTTGAGCTTGGGTCAGAAAAATTTAAAAGCTCCCAAGGAAGTCTTACCTCTATTAGATTATCTTTAACATAAAAATCTGCTAAAGAGTTAAAATCTTTGCTTTCAGGTTTAAGGCTACCAAACCTTAACATACTTAAATTAAAAAATTTGGGACCAAAAAATCTCTTAAAATCCTTGGTTATACGTCTCATGTTAGTTTTACACAAGACTAAACTCCATTTTCCTTCTAAACTTTTCTGAGGAAATACCTCTTTCTTTGGAGAAAAAAACTTACCGTGAGAAAGCATTTTATTATAAGCAGAGGCAACAAGGATTCTTGAACTATTTTTTCCTGCAAGATGAATTAAAAACTTAAGTCCCACAGGAGAAATAAGGTCTATATCCAAAGGAAAGACAAATTCTCCATATTCTTGATATCCAGTATCTATTCCCACCAAAAAATTTACCTTTTTAAAATCTATCTTTTTATAAGTTTCTATCAAAAGGTATAAAAACCCTTCGTCATGGGTTAATCTTATTGATTTTATCTCTCCCTCTTGGGTTAGGGATTTGTTTGTTTTATAAACGGTAAAAGCGTCTTCCCATTCTTTAAGATTCCCTTCTAAAGTGATTTTTTTCTTAGGATAACCTGGATAAACCTCAACCAATCCATAGTTTTCTTCAGGGTCTTGTAGGTTAAACCAAAGACGTTTTCGGTCTCTCGGTAAGTAATAGTTCATAAAAAGCCAGTTTACTTTAAACCATTCATCAGTCCAGCTAAAAATCGCATAACCTGCATACCCTGCCTCTTTTATGTCTTTTATCATTTCTACTAAAATTTTGCCTTGCTCAACTTCGTTTTTACCTCCATGGGTCCAGCCATGTGGGTGCCAATGGGCTGAAGCCCTACTGGTTGGTATTCCAAACTCTGCAACCACCAAAGCCTGTCCTTGGTGACGCGCTTTTAAACGTTTAAGATAGGCTAAATAAGGTCGTTTTTCCTCTAAAAATTCATAGTTCATAAAATCCGGGTAGTAAGGATAAATATGATAAGAAGAAAAAAAACAGTTAAAACTACTTTTTATCTTAAAAGTATCAAAAACCTCCATGTCCTCGTTTTCATTACATCTTTTAAGGTTAGGTCTTCTTCCTGTAAAAAAGGCCTCTTCTTCTTCTATGTGAGATTCAGTAGGATGCTCTAAAGGGTCAAGGGTAATCCAGTTTACTACTGAAACAAGAGGTATACTCTGGTAGGTTTCATAAGAATAGGTTAAAAGGTGGTCTAAAATTTTTGCGTTCCAAACCTCAAAAGGATTTCCCTTTTCTACATAAAGATATTTTCCATAAAAATCTTGGGTTTTTCTTTCATAAAGTTCGTTATAAGCTTTGACTAAGCAGGCTTCAGGCTCCCTTCCAAAAAGATATCCTAATAAATAGGGGGAGACATCCCATAGATATCTTCCTGAAGGCAACCCTGGTTTTTCTGGTAAAGTGGTATTTCCATGAATAGCATCAACTACATCTTTTAGATGCTCCTTTAGTCTTTTTAAAAACCTTTCATCCTCAAGGTCTTCTGCCTTTTCAGGTTCATACCATATTCCTTGCAACAAAAAGAGTTTAGGCTCATCCTGGTTGAATTCAAACAAAGCTTGGTAAAATCCAGGAGATTGAAGGGCATAAACCCTTATGGTGTTTACCCCCATCTCATAAATAAGGCTAAACCATTTTAAATAGGTTTCCATTTTAATAGGATATTCTCCGGGAAAATAACCAGGAAGACTTAGACCAAGGTTAACCCCTTTAATAAAAAATTTTTCCCAACGCTCTTGCCTTTTAATCCAGAGGAAATCTTCTTCAGCTTTAAATTTTATCCGCTGGGTTGACTTTTTAGGCTGCAATGTCTTTAGTTGCTCGGCAATCTCTTCTATTTTAAGCTTGGCCTTTTCGTTTTCTGGGTCTATCTCAAGAAGTTTATGGTAAGCCCAAATAGCCGATGGCAAATCGTTTAAAAGATAGTATGCCTCGGCAAGTCCAGCCCATACCTCTTTTTTCTCCCCTTGGTTTATAGCTTCTTTGAAAAGGTTAACTGCTTCTTGATAGTCCTTTCTGTTTAAAGCCTCTTGTCCAAGAGATAAATATTCATTAGCTTTCATATTGAGTCGCTCTTCCAGACTTTTTAACGACCTCCCACTTTCTATAACCTAATAAAAACTGTATCGTTGCTTGGAACCTAAAAAAACTGGTTATCTGTCTATATCCAAAATTTTCTGCTACCCCATACAAAAGAAGCCTAAACACATGAGTCCATCGAGGATATCTTCTAAAACTCATTTCTTCTAAAAAAATACCTCCTACAGAAAGAAAAACCCCATAGCCTATCGCTAAAACTAAAAATAAAACTAAGAACTCAAAGCTTAAAATCCCAAACAGGTAGCTCAAAAAAACCGTAGGATAACCTATGGTCTCAACCACCGAACCCACCGCTTCAAAAAAATATAAGGGCATAACCAGGCATCCTATCCTGCCATATCTTGGATTTAAAAACATATGCTTATACAACCAAAAGGTTTGTAATAACCCAAGGTGCCATCTTCTTCTTTGTTTAGATAACTCAGATAAAGTTTCTGGAACCTCAGTCCAACAGACAGGGTCAGGGATAAAACCTATGTAATAGGATTCTTTTTTCTCTCTAAAATGTTTGTGTAGCCTTACTATTATTTCAAAATCTTCTGTAACGGTAATACTGTTAAAACCACCTACTTTAAACAAGGCTTCCTTATTAAAAAGACTAAAGGCACCTGAAAGGATAAAAGTCCCTTTAAGCCTTTCCCAACCAAGCCTTCCAAAAAGAAAACCTCTGATATATTCAACTATCTGGAAAAGAGGTAAAGCCTTTTTAGGAAGTTCTATGGCTAAAATATTTCCTTCCTTTAACTTTACCCCATTTAAAACCCTAACTACACCGCCTAAAGCTACCACAGGGACATCGCTTTCTACGATTTTCCTCGCTAACCTTAAAAGGGACTCTTTTTCAAGCACACTGTCTGCATCAACGGTGCAAACATAGGGGTATTGAGCAAAATTTAACCCACAGTTTAAAGCGTCAGATTTACCTCCCCTTTCTTTATCTATGACCACAAGGTTAGGATAAGATAAAGAACGGTAAATTCCTCTTACCTTAGAAGTTTTTATCCTTTCCCTGTAGATAAAAAAAGGTATTTTCTTTAAGTTTAATTTTTCTATCAAAACCTCCAAGGTTTCATCTGTAGAACCATCATTAACCAAGATGATCTCTAAATAAGGATAATCAAGGGTTAAAGCTGAATCTATCGTCCTTAAAATCACCTCTTTTTCGTTATAAAAAGGAATGATTAAGCTTACAGGAGGAAGTTGTGGAAAAACCTTTAACTCTTGGAAATCATAAAACCTAAGATATTTCAAATAATCAAGAATAGACAAAAAAGATAGGACTAAAAGCAGGGTATAAATACTGTTTAAAGAAAAATAATAAAAACCGACAAAATAGTTAAACCCAAGTAAAAAATCCTTTAAAATCTCCATCTTTTCCTCCTGCAATTTTTATGTTAAGGTTTGTTTAACACATTTTGTTTTGTATAATAAAACAAAAGCTTATAAGTTAGAGAGGGACAGGGACTCCATTTTTGGTAGGCCTTTGAGCCTCTTAAGGAGTATGTCCCTCTGTCCCTCAACACCCGATAAGTTGGTTGGGCTACCAAAGCCCCAGCTACTCGGGAGGATGGTGTGAGGGACAAAAATCTTAAAAAGGAGGTAGCATCATGACCCATTACATCGGTGTTGACATTTCTAAAGATAACTTCCACTTCTGCATCCTTAACCATGAAGCTAAAACCCTCTCCTCCGGCAAACTCTCTATGTCTCTTCAAGGCTTCTCTGATTTCTTTAACCTTCTCAAAACCCTCTCTGACCCTATCGTTGTTATGGAATCCTCTGGTAGGTTCCACATCCCCCTTTACTGCTTCCTCGTTGAAAAAGATATCCAAACCTTCATCCTTAACCCTAAAATCGTCCACAGATTCTTTGAATTTATCTCCGCTAACAACCCCTCTAAATACGACACAAAAGATGCCAAAATCCTTGCACTCTTCGCTCTTAATAACCCTGAATTCCTTAAATCCTATCCTGAAAACTCTGAACTCCGTAGTGCTTCTCGTCTTATCCAAAAACTTAAACATGAACTTGCTGAAGCTAAAACTCAAATCAAATACGCCCTCACTGTTCTTTTCCCAGAAGCTGAAAAGCACTTTAATATTTACTCCCACTCCTTCCTTAACATACTCCTTAAATTCCCCTCTGCTAAAACCCTTAAAAAAGCTAAACCAAATGAAATTTCCGAAATTATTAAATCCTCTGTTCCTAAAGGTAAAACCCCTTCCTTTTCTCCCGATGAAGTCATAAACCTTGCTAAAAACTCTATCGGGGTTGACAATCCTTATCTCTCTCAAACTCTTATCATCTACATCGAAAAACTCTTTTTCCTTGAGCCAAGAATAAAAAAGCTTGAAGAGATGCTTGTAGAGAAAATGGATGAAGACCAGCAAGAACAAATTAAGCTCATTTCCTCTATAAAAGGTATTTCCTCTAAACTTGCAAGTCTCTTTTTGGCTGAAATCAGAGACGTAAAAAGATTTTCTAATGCCAAAAAGCTCATAAAGTTTGCGGGCACAGACCCAGTAACAAAACAATCTGGTAAGTATAAAGCTAAGATGAGCATATCTAAGCAAGGGTCGAGCTTTCTCAGAAATGTTCTTTTCCAGATGGCGGTAGGTGTAGTAAAATGGAATTTTTACTTCAGATCCTATTTTATACGTAAGAAGAAAAACTTTGGCAGTTATAAGAAAGCTATGATAGCAGTTGTAAACAAACTTATAAGAGTTATCTATGCAATTTGTAGAAAAAAAACTTTCTTTAATCCTGCTTTTTCTAAGTTCCCTGTTCTGGAGGTCTCTCATGTTTAATTCCTATTTTCTGATAGTTGACTCTTTTATGCTAATTTATAATGCAACTGCAAAAGGCTCTTTATTTTTTCCACATAATCCTTTAACGTTTCTTTAAACCTACCTTCCTTTAATCTCTCCCAAAAACCGCTTATCACCATCTCCCCAACCACCGCATCTCTACCATAAGGATCTTTAATCTGAAGAAAATTAGGTAGATTAATAATTACTGCTTCTTCAGGTAGTTTAAACAAAACCTTAGCAGCCTCTTTTCTTACTAAAGCGTTTTCATCCTCTAAAAGAGGGACGATATATTCTACTATTTCTGGTCTTATGTTTTTTCCCAAAACCTTTAAAGCAGACAACCTTACAAACCAAGCAGGATGTTTAAGGAAAGGAAGAACGTCCTCTAAAGCTATTTTCTCAATCTTGCTTAATACTTTTAAAGCCTTGGCCAAAATTTCTGGATCTTCAAAGGTAAGTTGATCCTTAACTATCTTAAGCAAGGTTTCATCTAAATGTTTAGCATAATAAATCCCGTCTAAAAGCCCTATCCTAAAAGATACGGAATAGCTGCCTTCTTTTAAAAAATCGTAAACAGCAAAACTTGCCTTTTCTTTAAATCTCTCTACAAACTCGGTTATGATTAAGCTAACACACCTTAAATTCAAAACCCCTTCCCTTTGCTTTTCATAAAGAAGTTGTAAAAAGGTTTTAAAATGTATAGTATTAAGAAGTTTACAACAGCTTAAAAAGCCTACAAAAGCTACTTCTGGATGTTTCTCTTTTTTTAAAGCTTCAAGCATCTTTGCTAAACTTTCTTTTGAAAGAAAACTCTCAAGTATCCTAAAGGCCTCTCCTCTTATATAAGGCTTAGAAGAGTTAAGTTTATCTTCGTACTCCTTTATAAAACCAAAATTTTGGGCAAGCACTCCTATTTTATCAGGCATCTTAGGAAAAAACTCTAACATTACCTCTAAGAGTGCCTGTTTTTTTAAAGGTGAAAAAAAATTAAGTTTGTTTTTAAATTCCTCAAGGTTTAAAGAAGAAGACTGAAACGCTTCTGAAAAAACTTTAGTAAAATATGCACGAGCTTGGTCTAACCTTTGATGTTTTATCTGAGTTAAAAATCTTTTCAAAAAATCATAACCTACTAAAAAAATACTAACCATAAAAACCGATAAAATCATCACCAATAAAACGTTCATCGTAAAAACCATCTGTTATTGCCCTCTATAAAATTTTTGATATATTTTAATTATAAGGATGTTTAATTTCAAAGTCAACAATGCATAATAAAGGGGTTATATTTGCTACTTCAGTATCATCAAAGACTCTTTCTTATCTTTTTAGTTTTTTGAAGACCTTCTTATAAGCTTTCAAGTTTTGACTTATATCAAGGAAAAAAAACTTTATCTGGGTTATTTTAATTTAAAAATACACAACAGGAGGTAGAAAGATGTTTTGTAATCAGTGTGAACAAACCGCAGCAGGAAAGGCTTGCACGGTAAAAGGGGTATGTGGTAAAACCCCTGAAACTGACCTTTTACAAGACCTTTTAATCTATAACCTGGCAGGTCTTTCAGAGGCTTATCTATTAGCCCATCCTAAAGGATATAACGCACCAGAGGTAGACTTTTTTATCATGGAAGGGATGTTTGCAACCCTTACTAACGTTAATTTTGACCCTGAAAGTATTAAGGCTTACATAGAAGAAGCCTCATCCCTTAGAGAAAAGATTGAAAATGCCTATCAAGTAAAATCTTCGTTAGATAAAATTCCTAACTTAGACCTTGATGAACTTATTGATCTTGCTAAAAAATACGAAATAGACCCAAGGTTTAAAGAGGTCTGGGGAGAAGATATCTTTTCTCTAAAGCTCTGTGTACTTTATGGTTTAAAAGGAATAGCCGCCTATGCCTATCATGCCCATAAATTAGGGGTATGGGACCAAGAAGTATACCATAAATTCAAACAGCTTTTGGTAAACATCTATCAAGAAAAAGGAGACATAGAAAGTTGGGTAAAAAAGGCTTTAGCTACCGGAGAGATAAACCTAAAGGTAATGGAGCTTCTTGACCAAGCAAACACCCAAACCTTTGGTCACCCAGTGCCTACAAAGGTTCCTCTCGGTACTAAAGCTGGTAAAGCTATCTTAGTCTCTGGGCATGACTTAGAAGACCTTTATGAACTGCTTAAACAGACCGAAGGAAAAGGAATTTACGTTTATACCCACGGAGAGATGCTTCCAGCCCACGGATATCCTGAGCTAAAAAAGTTTCCCCATCTTTATGGAAATTATGGAACAGCCTGGCAAAACCAGCAAAAAGAATTTGCAACCTTCCCCGGGCCTATTGTGATGACTACTAACTGCCTTATGCCCCCTAAGGAGGAATATAAAGATAAAGTTTTTACCTTAGGACCGGTTGGATTTCCAGGGATAACTCATATAAAAGGGAAAAATTTTTCTCCAGTCATAGAAAAAGCCCTTGCCATGCCAGGTTTTACAGAAGATAGACCTGATAAAGAAATCTGGGTAGGGTTTGCCAGAAACGCCATCCTTTCTGCAGCAGAAAAGTTGATAGACCTCGTTAAATCGGGTAAGGTAAAACATTTCTTTTTAGTAGGTGGTTGCGACGGAGCCAAACCAGGGCGTAATTACTATACTAAATTTGTAGAATTGGTCCCCAGGGATGCCTTTATTCTTACCCTTGCCTGTGGAAAATACCGATTTTATGATAAAGATTTGGGGGATATAGAAGGTATACCCAGGCTGCTTGATGTAGGACAGTGTAACGACGCCTATTCTGCCATTCAGATAGCCTTAGCCTTGAGTCAAGCCTTTGGGGTAGGTGTAAACGACCTTCCCCTTTCCTTGGTTGTCTCCTGGTACGAACAAAAAGCTGTAGCCATCCTTCTTACCCTCTTATATCTCGGAATTAAAAACATCTTTCTTGGACCAAGCCTTCCAGCCTTTCTATCTGAAAACGTCTTAAACTTCTTAGTAGAAAACTACAATATAAGACTCATTTCAGAACCTGAAGAAGACTTAAAAATGATGCTTAAGGCTTAAAACTGAATAAAAGGAGGGGGGAGCCCCTCCTTTTATTTTTAGTTTATCCAAACAAAACATCTCATTTAAAAAAAACTTGTCATCCCCTTGATAAAAAATTTGTTAAACTTATTTTAAAATTATAAAACAATAAAACAAATATAATCAGGAGGTGGCCATGGTCGAAATTAAAAACATATTAGTACCTGTAGATTTTTCTGAGGTTTCTGAGTTTGTGGCTGAATGGGCTAAAGATTTCGCCAAAAAACTTAACGCCAAGGTTCATGTAGTGTTTGTATTAGAAGATTTTGCTGCCTATGAAGGGCTTTATGGCTCGATAAAAACTCTGACAGACCTTGAAAACGTTCTTTTAGAAAGTGCTCAAAAGTCTATGGAAGAGTTTATAAAAAAACACTTTGCCGACTATCCTGAGGCTCAATCCATCATAGTTAAAGGAGATGTGGTAGAAAAAATCATCGAAACAGGACAAAAACTACAGGCAGACCTTATCATCATGGGAACCCACGGAAGAAAAGGGCTTGATAAAATCCTTTTCGGAAGCGTAGCTAATGGAGTGGTGAAAAACTCTCCTATTCCAGTTTTAACCATTAACCCCTATAGACTTAAAAAAGGTTAAAAACTACTTTATACCTAAAAGTTTTTTAGCTTCTTTAGCCTCTTTGCTTGTTGGGTATAATTTAACGATACGTTTTAGTAAAATAGTATAAGCATCCTTGTCTCCCAAAGCTTTAAAGCTTAAAGCTTGTTTATACATAGCTGAGGACTTTAAAGTGGCTGGTCCTGGAGTTTCTATCACCTTTTGAAAAGAAAGAATGGCATCTTCATAGGCTTTTTTGTTATAATAAATTTCACCAAGCCAGTAATAACTTTGGGCTAAAAACTTACCTTTAGGATATTTTTGGATATACTCTTTAAAAGCTGTTATAGCTTCATCGAACTTTTTCTGTTGATAAAGGTCAAAGGCTCGATTGTAAAGGTCTATCTCAGAAGGCTCCTTTCTATCTAAGGACCCTTGCTGTAAGGTTTCATCGGTTGAGGCCTTAACCTCTGAGGGTTTAGTTTCTACGGTTGCGTTAGAAACTACCTTGGCTGTTTGATTAGAAACGGACCCGTTAGATGAGGGTTGAGAAGATTCTTGTGGTTTGGAAGCGACTTTTTCTTCTAACGCTTTTACTTTAAGCTCAAGAGCCTCTATTCTGGTTTTAAGTTCTTCAGACTGCTTGTTAAAGGTCTTATATAAATCTTCCTTTGAGGATGAAAGGTCTTCTACCTGAGAGACAAGTTTCGCCTGAGAGGATTTAAGATCCTCTAATTCTGATAAAGCCTTAGTTTTTATCTCTAACAGAAGATCCTCTCCTAATTTCTTTTCTAAACTCTCTACCCTTTCTCTTAACTGACTAAGTTCTTTTTCTACAGCCTTTTGGTTTTGTGTTTGGGTTTGAATGGTGGTTTCCAAATTAAGGACCTTTACTTTTAAAGTTTGAATTTCATCTTGAGAAGCTACACATCCCCCTAATAAAACACTAACCCCGAAAAAAACCAGATATAGAAACCTTTTCATGTTTTTTCCTCCTTTTTATTCTATAGTAAAAGCCGTCAGGTTTTTTTCTACCTCTTGTGTTAGGTCTAACGGGGTTTCTGTTTCAACACCTAACTTTTCCTCACACAGATATTTTAAAGTAAACACCAGTAAAGGCAACTCTCTTTTGACTTCTTCCTCTCTAATTTTTACAAAAAGTGGATTTTTTTCTCCTTCAAGTTTTTTCAACCCTGAAAGATGATGTTTAAGCAATTTAAGTTCGGTTTCTTTCCATAAAGGAATAAACTCAGGCGTACGAAGGTTTAACCTGAAGTAGGTAAGAGCTGGTCCTTCGTCAAGTTCTGGGGTTACCCGATGGATCATAGCCCCTGTTTCCATGGCCCTTGCGCTGATAAGCTGCCAAATAACCTCTTGCCAGGAACCTTTAGGACCTCCTGGTAAAGAGGGATGTAGGTTTATCAGTTTTAAACGTTTACAAAACTCTTCAGAAGTTATCCACATATAACCTGCAAGTACGCCAAAATCTATCTCTAAATCAAGCCTTTTCAGCACTTCTTCGTGATATTCCTTTCTCCAAAAGTCTCTTTGAGTTTTTCTAAGCTCAGGCTTAAACCTTTCTGCAGAAAACCAAATAACCCTAAGTTGCATCTCTTCTGTAGCTTCTTTTATCAATCTTTCTGCCCACTCTCCCTCATCTGGAGCCTTACTTACAAACACATAAGCAAGTTTGGCAGGAATGTTTTCTCTTTTTATTTCTGTATAGACAATCCTTAAAAGGTCAAGGGCTGCCTTATCCCTTCCGGTAGTAAACCAACCGATCGTTTTATAACTCATATCCTATGCCTCCCCAAACTGTCTCTATCCCTTGCCAGGGTTTAGGCACAAAGTGTTCAAAATACTGATAGATAGCATATCTATCAGTCATCCCAGATATATAATCAGCAATCAACCTCTCTTTGGGTTCTTCAGGAAAAAGGCTTTTAGCCTTTATTAAAAAAGGTATGTTTTCAAAGTTTTGGGTGTAAAACTCAAAAAGTTGTAAAAGCACTTTTTTAGCCTTTTCAAACTCCTTTCTTACCGGCTGGGAAAAATAGATTTTTTCAAAAAGAAACTCTCTGAGCTCGGTTAAAGCCCTAAGCACCGAATCTTCTATCAGAATGGCAGAATAGTTAGCCTCTCTTGTAGAGTAAACAATATTTTTAACCAA
Source organism: Thermodesulfobacterium sp. TA1 (assembly GCF_008630935.1). Taxonomy (NCBI): domain Bacteria; kingdom Pseudomonadati; phylum Thermodesulfobacteriota; class Thermodesulfobacteria; order Thermodesulfobacteriales; family Thermodesulfobacteriaceae; genus Thermodesulfobacterium; species Thermodesulfobacterium sp. TA1. The sequence goes on along the minus strand of NZ_CP043908.1, from coordinate 64,605 downwards.
GGTTGAGATCCTTTGAGCATGGGTTTCCCCTAAGATTTTTCTGGAATTTTGAGGAAGTTCTTTAAGAGTTATCAGCCCAGCCCTTAAGGCATCGTCTACATCATGGTTTACATAAGCAATCACATCCGAAATCCTTACTATCTCAGCCTCAAGGGTAGAAGGCCTATCTCCTTGTGGACTTAAAATAGGTCCTAGTCCTTTTGAGTGCTTTAAAATTCCCTCTCTTACCTCAAAAGTAAGATTTAGTCCCTTCCCGTCTTTTTCCAGTTTATCAACCACTCTAAGGCTTTGTTCGTTATGTCTAAATTCTCCAGGTAAAAGCTCGTTTAAAACCTCTTCTCCTGCATGTCCAAAAGGGGTATGCCCAAGGTCATGTCCTAAGGCTATAGCCTCTGTAAGGGCTTCGTTAAGGTTTAAAGCCTTAGCGATCGTCCTTGCGATTTGAGCTACTTCTAAGGTATGGGTAAGTCGAGTACGGTAGTGGTCTCCTTTTGGGGCTAAAAAAACTTGGGTTTTATGTTTTAATCTTCTAAAAGCTTTAGAATGAATAATACGGTCCCTATCCCTCTCAAACACAGTCCTAATCTCACATTCTTCTTCAAGATAATTTCTCCCACGAGAAAACTTAGACTTACAAGCAAAAGGAGACAAATAAAGTTCTTCCAAACGCTCCTTTTCTTCTCTAATAGTACTCATCTTACATCAACTACCTTTATTTCTAAGTTATTTCTGTAGCTATTAACAAAGGGTTGACCTAACACCAACCTTATTCTTTCGTCTTCTACTATGCGGTTAAACCAGATAGCGCTTATCTCGTTTATCCCTTTTTTTAGTACAAACTTAGAATGCTTTTCTTTTAACAAAAATTTTTCTTTAATCTCAAAGTTTTTGATAAGAATGGTGGGAGGATGATGAGCTTCTCCGTAGGGATGAAGATAGGTAAGTGCTTTTAAGTTTTCTGGATGCAAAAGTTCTGTAAGGTCTGCCTCTGCCTCTATATAAATTACCTCTTCTTCAGGTTTAGAGATAGAGGCTATTTTTTTTATTTCTTTAGACAAACGCTCTTTAAGGGCATCAAGCTTTTCAAGGTTTACCTGAAAACCTAAGGCGTATTTATGACCTCCATATTGAATAAGCAAGTCTTCACACCGAGAAATAGCTTCAAACAGGTTAAGCCCTTCAGGAGACCTGCCTGAGGCAAAACCTATACCATTTTCTATAGAAATAAGGATAGTAGGCACTTGATATTGATTCTTAAGTCTATTAGCAATAAGTCCTAAAAGTCCTTTAGGAAGGTTTTCAACCGCTAAGAAAATAAAAGGGTATTTTTCTACTTCTTTTTTAGCCAGTTCTTCAAGAGAGGAAAGCACCTCTACTTCTAACTCTTGTCTTTTTTGATTAATCTCTTCTATGTTAGAAAGAAGGGCTCTTGCTTTAGTTTCGTCTTTTTCTTTTAAAAACATAAAAATTAATTCCGGAGACCCCATCCTACCTGCAGCGTTTATCTTAGGTATAACTCGATAAAACAAGTCTTCCTCAGAAACTACTCCGTTTGTCCTTGAATTTTCCAAAAGGAGTTTGGTGGCTAAAAACGAAGGAGAAGAAAGGTCTCTAAACCCATAAAAGGTTACCGTGCGATTTTCTCCTATTAATGGAACCATGTCAGCAAGGGTAGCCAACCCAACTATTTCAAGATATTTTCTTATCTGTGGTATCTCTACAGAAGAAAAAAAACCTTGTTCATAAAGATACTTTCTTAAAGCCCTTATTAAAGCAAAAGCTACTCCAGCACCACAAAGATGGTAAAAGGGAGAAGTTTTAGGGGTAAGCTTTCCGGAAACTACTATGGTATTAGGTTTATTTATTACCTCATGATGATCGGTAATGATTACCTCTATCCCTAAGGCTTTAGCCTGATTTACCGTCTCTCCTGCAGAAATTCCTACATCTACGGTTATTAAAAGACCTACCCCTTTTTGTTTAAAGTAAGGTAAAAACTTGGCGTGAAAACCATACCCTTCTTTTTCTTTGCTGGGGATAAGCCATTCAACCTTACATCCAAGACCCACCAAAAAATCGTATAATATAAAACTCCCTAAAATACCGTCTGCGTCTGAGTCTCCGTAAATCCCTATGGTCTCGTTAGACTTTATCGCTTGATAAATCCTTTTTACCGCAACCTCCATATCAGGGATTAAAAAAGGGTCGACAAAATCGGTGAGCTGAGGGAAAAGAAAACAGTAAGCTTCTTCTAAATTGGTAAAACCTTTATTTATTAAAATCTGAGCAAGAAATGGAGTAAAAAAACCTTGATTTACAAAATAGCGTAACAGATCTGAATCTACCGGTTTATTAACCCATACTTTGCTTGACGACATATGGAAATTATTGTATCATATTTGAAACAAAAGTAAAACAGGATTAAAAAAATGACTAAACCTAAAATTTTGATCACCGGTGGTTGTGGATACATAGGTTCTCATGTAGCCAAACTCTTAACTAAAAAGGGATATCAAGTAGTTATTATAGATAACCTAAGTGCCACAGGCAAAAAAATTCCTTATGGAAAAATCTACCCTATCGACCTTTCTGAAGAAAAAGAGATTATCAAGGTTTTAAAAGAAGAAAAGCCTGAAGCGGTTATGCATTTTGCAGCCTCTATCGTCGTCCCTGAAAGTGTAGCCTATCCTTTAAAATATTATCGCAACAATGTAGAAAACACTTTAAAGCTTCTTTCAGCGATGGAAAAAGTAGGGATTAGAAAGTTTGTATTTTCTTCTTCGGCGGCCGTATATGGAATACCAGACACCGTTCCTGTACCAGAAGAAGCCCCTTTAAATCCTATCAATCCCTATGGAAGAACCAAAGCGATGATAGAAGAAATTTTAAAAGACCTATCTGAGGCAGGGTCGTTAGATTATATAGCCTTAAGATATTTTAACGTTGCAGGAGCTGACCCAGAAGGTGAATTAGGTCCAGCCTACAACCAGCCTACCCATCTTATCATCAGAGCTCTTAAAACGGCTAAAAGAGAATATCCCTATCTTGAAATCTATGGGACTGATTATCCCACCTCAGACGGAACTTGTATCAGAGATTATATTCATGTGATGGATTTAGCCAAAGCACATTTACTTGCTTTGGAATATTTAATGTCAAACGGCAAAAGTTTGGTTTTAAACTGCGGATATGGGATAGGTTTTTCAGTAAAAGAGGTGGTAAAAACGGTTAAAAAGGTAACCAACATAGATTTTAAAGTAGTAGAAACTGAGAGAAGACCTGGAGACCCTCCGGTTTTGATTGCAGATAATAAAAAAATCAAAACCATCCTTTCTTGGGAGCCAGAGTTTCAAAGTTTAGAAACCATCATAAAACATGCCTGGGACTGGGAACAAAAATTTTAAATAAAAAAGGGTAAGATGGAAAAACCTTTAGAGAAGGTAAAGATAGCTATCATCGGAGGTGGTCCTGCAGGAATTGCCTGTGCAGTAGAGGCTAAAGCCCAAGGTATTGAACCTGTGGTAGTTCTTGAAAAACATAAAGATGTGTGTTACACCATTTCAAAGTTTTATAAACCAGGGAAAAGGGTCGATGCCGATTATCGAGAAAAAAACGTAAAACCCATCGGTATTTGTTCTTTTGAAACTGAAACCAAAGAAGAATTTTTAAATAGAATCAATTCTTGGATAAAAACCTGGAATCTTGACATAAGGACTAACTCTGAAGTTACAAACATCGTTAAAAAAAACGGCTATTATGAAATTTGGGTTAAAGATGAACCTAAATTTTTAGCTCAATTTGTAATCATTGCTATAGGGATCTTTTGTTATCCCAACAGGCCCGAATATCCTATACCTTCTGAGTTAAGAAATAAAGTTTTCTTTGAGCCGCCAGACATACCCTTAGAAAATAAGAAAATCTTAGTAGTCGGAGGAGGCAACACCGCGGCTGAGGTGTGCCTTCAACTTTGCGATAAAAATGAAGTACACCTCTCCTATCGTAGACCTTCTTTTTTTAGGATAAACGAAATCAACCTAACCCTTCTCTATCAAAAAGAAAAAGAGGGTAGAATAAAGCTTTTATTAGGTACTGACATAGCCGGTATCTCCCCTGAAGGAGAAAAGATAAAGGTTTTCTTTAAGGACGGAAAAACCGAAGTTTATGAATTAATAATATATTGTTTGGGGGGAACAACCCCAAAAAGTTTCTTAAAAAAAGTTGGTATAGAGTTAGACGAAAAAGGGAACCCTATTTTAAATGAATATTTTGAAACCAACCTTCCTAAGGTTTTTCTTGCTGGAGACCTTGCGATAAAAGCTGGAAACATCCTCAAAGCCTTTAACTCAGCTCATGTTGTCATAAAAAGAATAGCAGAATATCAAGTAAAAGAGGCTTAAACCTCTTCAAGGACGATTAAGTTATCTCGGTGGATAACCTCTTTATTAGGCTTTTCTTCAGAAGCAAGAAAGTTTTGTAAATCATAAGAGGAGAAAGCTACAAGGCCCTTAGCTATGGGTTTACCTTCGTGGTTTATACATTCCACACAAGCACCTTTAGGGAATTCTCCTTCTATTTTTTTAATACCTGGTAAAAGCAGACTTTTTCCTTTTTCTAATAAGGCCTGCTCAGCCCCTTGGTCTATATAAATCCTGCCTTCTGGCTTGATGTAGTATTTTATCCAAAGTTTTCTCATACTAAGTTTTCTTTCTTCAGGCCAAAATATGGTGCCTATCTCTTGGCCTTGCCAAAACTTTTCTAAAATAAAGGGCTCTTTACCAGAAAGGATAACCATAGGAATACCCATAGAGTTTACCATCTTAGCAGCTAATAGCTTAGAATACATCCCGCCTCTTCCAAGGCTTCCTGGTTTTCTCCCTGCCATCTTAAAAACTGTCTCGTCTATTTTAAAAACCTCGGCTACCCTTTCAGCCTTAGGATTTTCCCTTGGGTCTTCTCGGTAAAGCCCGTCTATGTCTGAAAGGATGATTAAAAGGTCTGCTTCGATCGTTCCTGCAACCAAGGCAGAAAGGATATCGTTGTCGCTAAACCTAATACCTTCTGTAGTAACGGTGTCGTTTTCATTAACGATAGGAAGTACTCCCCACTTAAGTAAAGTTTCAAAGGTTTTTTTAGCATTAAGATAGCGGTCTCTTAAGGATAAGTCTTCTGCAGTAAGAAGGATTTGGGACACAAAAATTTGGTATTGATTAAAAAGGTTTTCATAAGCTTGTATCAAGGCCGCCTGACCGATAGAGGCTAAAGCTTGTTTTTCGCAAAGAGCAAGGGGTTTCTTATAAAACTTAAGTTTAGCCCTTCCACAAGCAATAGCTCCAGAAGACACCAAAACCACCTTATATCCTGTATTAACTAAATATTGAAGTTGATATACTAAGTTTTGTAAAACCTCATAGTTTAGTCCTTCATCTTGATTGGTAATTACCGCGCTTCCAACCTTAACTACTATTCTTTTAACTTTTTTTAAGACCTTTTTAAGCCTCGTTTGTCTGTCCATTTACTATATCCTTTTTTCTTGAGATAAAATTTTTTGAAGTGTTTGCCAAAGAGTATAAACTAAAGCAACCACCCCTTGACCTGAAACCGCAGAAATAGGAAAAATTTTAGGTTGATCTTTTTCTGGAAAAAGACGAATAATATTTTCTATCTCTTTTTCATCGGCTACGGTATCTATTTTATTCAAAGCGATAAAATACTCCTTTTCTAATAAACGCGGATTAAACAACCTGAGTTCTTCTTGGAGCACCTGATAATCCTTTAAAACCTCTTCTTTTTTAGTAATATCTAATACATAAAGCAAAATCCTTGTACGTTCGATATGTCTCAAAAAGTCATGTCCCAGCCCAATTCCTTTATGAGCCCCTTCTATCAACCCAGGGATGTCTGCTACGACAAAAGACCCTCCCTCTAAAAGACTTACTACCCCTAAATTAGGTTCAAGGGTAGTAAAAGGATAATTTGCTATCTTAGGTTTAGCCGCTGAAATCCTGCTAAGAAGGGTAGATTTTCCGGCGTTTGGAAGCCCAACCAAGCCTACATCAGCTATTAACTTTAACTCTAATACAATCCATCTTTCTTCACCTGGAGTTCCCTTTTCAGCTATCCTTGGAGCCTGTCTTACTGGGGTAGCAAACCTTGCGTTTCCTCTACCTCCTTTACCACCTTTTGCCACCACCAAGGTTTGTCCAGGGGTTACCAAATCTCCTAAGATTTCTCCGGTTTCAGCGTCTTTTACGATAGTCCCTACAGGCACCCGCAAGATAAGGTCTTCTCCGTCTCTTCCTTTCATCTTTTTTCCCATTCCAGGTTTTCCGTTCTCAGCCCTAAAATGCACTTGATGATAAAAATCATAAAGGGTATGTACTTGGGGGTCTGCTACCAAAATAACATCTCCTCCGTCTCCTCCGTCTCCTCCATCAGGACCGCCTTTAGGTACATACTTTTCCCGTCTAAAACTGATACACCCATCTCCTCCGTTACCTGCTTTTACATAAATTTTAGCTTGGTCTACAAATCTTGACATAACTAATCTTTCACCTTCTCTTTTTTATCCACTAACTTAAAATATTTATCAAAAAGCTTGATAAGTTTATCGGTGTTAAAAAGTTCAGGAGAAGTAGACAGGTTAGAAAAGGGGATTTCAGCCCGAGCCTTTTCTCGATGTCCTCCGGCAAAACCTATATCCTTAAAAAGACGGTTAGCCATCTTACCTGCATTTTTTTTATAACCATCACAACGGATGATGATGGTTAAAACTTTTTTGTATTCTCCAGCTACAAATACCCAAGAGGTTTCATACACCTTGTTTAAAAAATCGGCTATAAGCACCAAAACATCCGTATTACTTACTTTTCCTACATAAGTAAACATCCTGTTTTTTCTAAATTTTAGTTGGTCTAAAGCGATCTTAACATACCTGAGCTCTGACCTTCTGAGACTTGCAGATTCTATCTTGGAAAGAAGATGTTTGTTCATGAATTTATAAAGCTTCTGAAAAGCTATCACATCATGAAGGTTGGCGCTTTTTTCAAAATTATCGGTATCGGTTTTTATTCCATAAACTAAAGCAGTTGCTAAATAAACCGAGGGTTTGATTTTTAAAGTTTTAAGGTATTCATAAAGAATGGTAGCAGTCGCCCCATAATCAGGCCTTATATCATAATATTTAGCGGTGCATTCAGTAAAAAGAGGATGATGGTCGATGATTACATCCCATTGAACGTTTTTAAACTCTTCTCGATGAGATGGTTGAGAATCAACCAGCACAAATTTGTTATGTTCTTCCAACAATTTAGGAGAATATTTTACTAAAGGTATCTTTAAAACCTCTACCATTACTTTATTGTTTAACCTGGTTATCTCGTTTACATTTGCTATGGTTACTCTTTCTACCCTGTTTTGCAGTATCCTTTTAAAAGCAAAAGCCGAAGAAAGAGAATCAGGGTCTGCCCATATAAGAATAAGGACCTTATCCTTCTTTTCAAAAAGCTTAAGTAAATAACTTATCCGTTCTTTGTTAGACTTAAACTTACTAACCTTATTATTTGTTTTTTTATTCATATAACAAAATTTGCTGTATCTCTTCTTGATAGTGTTTTAAATTATAATACAGGTAAAAATCCAGGTCAATTTCTTTTTTTCCTTCTAACCAGTCTATAATCTCTTGATTTCCTATTAAAATATCTATCGGGCGTTTTTCTCTCTCAAACTCATAGGGAATGTTTAAAAACTGAAACTCTGGGAAGTTTTCTTTTATTAGTCTTAAAAGCATAAGGGTAGTTTTTACTGGTTGAAAGTGGTTTAGGTCTGTTACGTATAACTGAAAGCCAAAGCACCTTCCACCTTTCCATTTATCAAAGGTAGGCTCAAATACAAAAGGTCTTAACACTACCGCTTTTTTCTCGGGGAAGTTTAGCTTTTCCCACTGCTTAAGAACCTTTTCTATTTTTAGATAAGGAGCCCCAAACACCAAAAAAGGCAAGGTTGTGCCTCTACCTTCAGAAAGATTAGTACCTTCAAGTAAAACTTGTCCCGGATACACCAAAGCACACCACCAAGAAGGAAGGTTAGGTGAAGGTAAAACCCAAGGTCTGGTTAAGTCTTTCCAGAAAAAACTTCGTCTATATCCCTTTACAGGGATTACCTCTAATTCTAAATCAGGGAAGTGTCTTTTTTTAAATAACAAAGAAAGCTCTCCTATGGTTAATCCGTGTCTTAAAGGCAAAGGGTCCATCCCTACAAAAGACTTAAAATCTTCCTCTAAATAAGGCCCCTCTATTTTCCCTCCTATAGGGTTTGGTCTATCAAGAACCACTACCCTTTTACCTAATTCATAACACCTTTTAAGCACCAAAAAAACCGTCCAGATATAGGTATAGACCCTACAACCCACTTCTTGAAGGTCGATAAAAACTACGTCTATTTCTTCTAAATGGTTAGGCTCAGGCTCTAATCTTGGACCATAAAGGCTTACTACAGGGGTTTGAGTAAAGAGTTCTATCTCGTCATGAGACCCTATCATGTTAGCTTGTTTTTCTGAATAAAGCCCATGCTGAGGAGAAAAAATAAGCTTAAAGTCTTTCCCAAAGGTTTGTTTAAACCTTATAAAGGTAGGGGTAAGAGTATAATCAAGAGAAGCCTGATTGCAAAGAAGGGCAATCTTTTGTCCTTGATATCTTTTATAAAAGTCCTGAAAAAAAAATAAATCTACACCAAACAAAGGTTTAAAGTGGTTTACCATGGGGATTTTGAGAAAGTTTTAATGTTTGGGCATAAGCCTCTATACCCTTAGCGATACCTTCTGCGATCATTTCTAAATAGTGTGGATTCTTAAGACGTGCCTCTTCTATGGGGTTGGTTATAAAAGAAACCTCTACCAAAACCGCAGGCATTCTTGTTCCGACCAAAACCAAAAACGGCGCATACTTAACCCCACGAGAGACGGTGTCAGGATAAAACCTTGTTAAATTTTGATAAAGATAGGTATTAATCTTCTCTGCTAAAAGCTTAGACTCTGAAAGCTTGGTATTAGAAAGAACCGCCTTAATCAGGTCTTGTAGGTCGCTTAAGGTTTTATCTGAGGCTGAGTTTTCAAGGGCTGCAACCCTCATAGACTCTGGGTCTGTGGTAAAGTTAAGATAGTAAACCTCTATTCCTCGGGCGTTAGGGTCAGGAGAAGCGTTGGTATGAATAGAAATAAAAAGGTCTCCCTTTTTAGAATTAGCTATCGCCGGTCTTTGAATTAATGGAATGAAAACATCGGTATTTCTGGTAAAAATAATCTCTACATCCGTTAACCGTTCTTTAAGCTTTTGGGATAATAGTTTAGCTACCGCAAGATTAACCTCTTTCTCTTTAAGCCCTGTAGGGCCTACAGCTCCAGGGTCATCTCCTCCATGCCCTGGGTCTATCACTATCCTTTTTATCCCTAAACCAAACTGTCTGGCAAGATTTATATATTCTTCGTCCTTAGATGGTTTCTTTTTAGAGGCTTTTTTACCACCTTCGGATTTTTTTGCTATAGCTGGGGAGGTGCCTTTCTCTTGACCGGTAAGGTCAAGGACTAATTGTGGAGGGTCTTTTATCTTAAAAATCTTGTAAGAAGTAAGGCTGTTTAGGTCAAGGACAATCCTTACCACGTTCTTATCAAACTGACCTACCCTTATCTTTTGAAGATGGACATCTTTGAGTTCTATTTCCTTAGGAACCTTTGGATCAAGATGCGCCGGATAGATATCTACATAGATTCGAGGGGTTGGTCCTCTAAGGATGTTAGTCTGATATTCAAAGTTTCCAGAAAGGGTTATGATAATCCTGGTATAATCCTCTCCGGTCACAGGAGAAACCTCTAACACCCTTTTTGCATCTGCGATTAATGCAGGAGAACTAACAGAAGGACTAACCTTGATTTCAGAAGAATTGTTAGAAGTCTGAGGGGTTAAAACCACCTTAGGCTCGGAAATTACCTTGCTTGGCTCAAAAACAGGGACTTTTTTTTCTTTTTTATTTGCTTTTGATACCTCTTTTTTAATTGAAGAGGTAGGTCCCTCTTGTAAAGGTTTTAATTTAGCAAGATAAGGGCTTTTAGGAAACTTTCTTTGAAGCTCCTTTCTATACTTCTCAGAAAGGTTTTTATCCGGCAAGTCTTCTCTATAAATCTTAGCCAAAAAATAGTAAGCCTCCTCTGTTTCAGGGGCATTAGGATAATAGGTTAAAAGCCTTTGACAGTTTTTAATAACCTCATTCAGGTCAGATTTGTAAAAATATCTCTGGTAGGCCTGATAATAAGCCTGAGCGGTTCTTAACACTGCCTTAGGGGCAAAAGACTGATTAGGATAAAGTAGGTAAAGCCTGCGGTATTCGCCGGCTAAGCTTAACCATTGTTTCCTACTAACCTGAGGGCTATTTTTTAACCCTTCAAACTTTTTCTCTAAAACCTGAAAACTTTCTTCCTTTTCTTCTGTAATCTTTAAATCCGTAGTCTGAGAAGAAACGTCGGTTTTTTCTTTGGGTCTAATGATAAGCCTTTGATTAGGGGTTAAAATCTCTGACCTAAGCTGATTAAGCCTTTTAATCTCCTCTTTAGAAACCTTATATTTTTGAGCTATGCTATCTAAGCTTTCCCCTTTTCTTACGGTATGATATACATATTCTTTTTTTTCGAGAGATTTGTTTTTTTCTACAGAAGCTGTCCCTTCTTTTTTAATCAGTAGTTTTTGTCCAACCTTTAACTGACCCTTTCTTAGGTTGTTTAACCTAATTATCTCCTGAGGGGTCACCCCATACTTTTTAGCTATAGACTCTAAGGTGTCTCCCTTTTTTATTACATGATATACCTCAACAGGTTGAGAAGTTTTAGGTTTAGACTCTTCTTTTTTAGGTTTTAAATTTTTTACCCCTACTACAAGCCTTTGCCCTACCCTAATTTTATTTTCTTTTAAGTTATTAAGCTGCTTTAGCTCAGCAACAGAAAGATTATACCTTTTAGCTATCTTTTCTAAGGTGTCTCCTTTTTGGACGATATAATAAACATATTCTTGAGAAGTCTTTTGAGTTTGGGAAGAACTCTTGGTAGTTGCGTTTAAAAAGTTATAATTCCCCCAGTAAAAAAAACACAAAAAACCAAATAAAACGAAAAAAACTCGGTAGATTACAGATTTCTCTTTCATTTTAGTTTTTCTTTTATTTAATCAGTTCTTTTTTTATCTCCCATAAAAAATTTAAGGCTTCGATAGGAGTTATCTTTTCTATCGGTAAATCTTTTATCTTTTGAAGCACAGGATGGTCTCGGTCAAAAATAGATAACTGTACAACCCTCTTCGTAGTTGATTTTATCTCGTTTGGTTCCTTAAGATTTTTTCTCTCTAATTTATAAAGTATTTCTTTAGCTCTGTCAACCACCTCTTGAGGAATTCCAGCCAATTTAGCAACTTCGATACCGTGAGATTTGTTAGCTGCCCCCGGTAAAACTCTGTACATAAAAATTACATCATCTTGCCATTCCTTAACCGCTACATGATAATTTTTAACCCCTGCATAAATTTTTCCAAGCTCGGTTAGTTCAAAATAATGGGTAGCCAGCAAGGTAAACACCTTTTTCTCGTATAGATTTTCTGCTATAGCCCAAGCAAGGGCCATACCGTCGTAAGTACTTGTTCCTCTTCCCACCTCATCAAGAAGTACCAAGCTTTTACTGGTTGCGTTTTTTAAAATATAGGCACACTCGCTCATCTCTACCATAAAGGTGCTCTTGCCTCTGGTAAGTTCATCCCCAGCCCCTATCCTCGTAAAAACTTTATCAAAAACTCCAAGTCTTGCATACTTAGCAGGCACAAAGCTCCCCATCTGCGACATGATAACGATAAGGGCTGTCTGCCTAAGATAGGTTGATTTTCCTCCCATGTTAGGACCGGTTATTATCAAAAGCACCGCTTCGTCTTTTTTTAGCTCTACTGAATTAGGAATAAAGCTTTCTTTACCTTGGATTTTTTCTATTACCGGATGTCTACCCTCTTCAATGTAAAGCCCAGGCTCTTCGGTTATTTCAGGACAAACGTAATCGTTTTCTACAGCTACTGTAGCCAAAGAAATAAGCACATCAAGGGTAGCAAGGGCCTGACTGGCCTTTTTTAAGACATCTTTATACTGAGATACTTCTTCTCGCAATTTCAAAAACAATTCATACTCTAAGCTTTTAATCTTTTCCTCTGCGGTAATAATCTTTTGTTCTAATTCCTTTAATTCTGGGGTAACAAACCTTTCTACGTTGGTTAAAGTTTGTTTTCTTTCAAAATAAGGCGGAACCAATTTAGCATTTCCTTTAGATACCTCAAAATAATACCCAAAAACTCGGTTATAACCTATCCTGAGATTAGGAATACCTGTTTTTTCTTTTTCTTTTTTTTCTATGGCTGTAAGATAATCTACTGCATGTTCCTTTAAATCTCTAAGTTCATCTAAAGTTGAGTCTACCCCTCTTTTTATGATACCTCCGTCTTTTAAGGTATAAGGAGGGTTGTCTACCAAGGTCTCACAAAGTCTCTGATATAAACCAGAAAAATCCCCCAAGGCAGAAAAGACTTCTTTCAAAAGTTGTGGTAACTCTTTTAATACCTCTGAAAAAATCCTTTTTATTTCGGGAATATATTTTAAACTTTCCCTTAAAAGTCCCATTTCCTTTGGGTTAATCAACTTAAAACCACACTTAGTAGCAAGTCTTTCCAAGTCAGAAAACCTTTTAAGCAGGTCTCTTAAAGCCTCTCGCAGGTCTTTCTGTTCTATCAAAAAACTTATAGCCTCTTGCCTGCGTCTTATTTGGGTCAGGTCCCTCAAAGGATAGACTATCCATTCTTTAAGCAATCTTGCCCCCATCGGGGTAACCGTACGGTCTAACACCCAGAGCAAAGAATGTTTTTCCGAACCATCCCACAAATTTTTTATCAGCTCTAAGTTTCTTTTAGTAGAATCGTCTAAGAATAAAAATTCCTCTGGATAATAAAAAACAGGGTCTTCAATTTTGTCCAAAAGATGAGGTTGATATTTTTGAAGGTAAGTTAGAATAGCGTTAGCTGCCTTTAATCCTTCATGATAACGTTCATAGTATGGTTGTTTTAAAAGGGCGTCTACTTGGTTTAAACTAAAAGCCTTTTTATCTAAAAAACTTAGGTGCACCTTAGAAAGACTTCCTTTGATAAGCCCCATCCACTCAGAGTTAGCCAATTCGTCTAAACATAAAATTTCTCTTGGTTCACGCTTCAAGAGTTCAGCCAAAAAGGTTTCTTTGTTTAACTCAGTAAAGATAAACTCTCCGCAGGAAAGTTCTAAAAAAGCAAGACCTGCCTTTTTTTCTAAGTAAAGACTTGCTAGATAGGTTTTACTCTTTTCCGGAAGTTCTAAATCCACTAAAAGACCCGGAGTGTATATTTTAACTACTTCTCTTTTAACCAAACCCTTAGCGGTTGCTGGGTCTTCTACCTGTTCACAAACTGCTACTTTAAAACCCATATCTACCAGTTTTTGGATATAGAAAAGAGCCTTTTCTACAGGCACACCACACATAGGAGCGGTTAATCCTTTCCCTGCTTCTCTTTTAGTTAAGACTAATCCTAAAAGCGGGGCTACTACCTCGGCGTCCTCAAAAAACATCTCATAAAAATCCCCTAATCTAAAAAACAACACTGCGTCAGGATACTGATGTTTTACTTCAAAATACTGTTTAAACATCGGGGTGAGTTCAGCTTTTACAGAACCTCTCATAGAAAAAAACCTCTTATCGGTATAAACGATGTTCTAAAATATAGGTCAAAACCCCTTCAGGCACAAGATACCTAATAGATCGACCAGATTTAACCAGATGACGGACCTTGGAACTGGAAATATCTAACGGTGTTACTTCTAAAAAATACACCTTACCCTCACAGGGAATATCTCTCCAAAGGTCTTTTACCTTTAGTAGAAATTCCTCCTTTAACTCTCCCCAAGTTTTTGAATTTCTTGAAACTACCACCAATTTAGCATAATCAAGGAAAAGTTGATAATTCCACCAGGTCTCAAACTGGCGAAAACTATCCCATCCTACTATCAAAAAAAAATCTATCTCCGGATAACAGGCTCTTAAGGATTTAAGGGTGTTTAATGTATAAGAAGGCTTAGCCTCTTTTTCTATGTCTAAAGCTTTAAAAAAAGGATTTTCTCTTATGGCTAACTTTACCATCTCGAGTCTATCTTCAAATGGAGAGAGAAGTTCGCTTTTTTTATGAGGGGGATACCCTGCAGGAATAAACCAAACCTCCTGTAGAGAAAGAGCTTCTCTTACCTCTTCAGCCACCCTTAAATGGGCTAAGTGTGGGGGGTCAAAAGTCCCCCCTAAAATACCTACTCTTTTAAGTTCTAATCTGTCCATTGCCAAAGGCTATAAACTTAGTAGTGGTTAATTCTTCTAATCCCATCGGACCGTAAGCGTGTATCTTGGTAGTTGAAATCCCGATCTCTGCACCTAAACCAAGCTCTCCTCCGTCGTTAAACCTGGTAGAGGCATTAACAAGCACAAGACTTGCGTCTACTTCTCTTATAAATTTCATAGCCTTAGAATAGTTCTCGGTGACTATAGCCTCGGTGTGGTTGCTTCCATACTTAGAAATATGTTCGATAGCTTCATCTACATCTTTTACTACTTTAATCGCTAATACCAAGTCAAGGTATTCAGCATACCAGTCTTCCTCGGTAGCAGGCTTAGCCCAAGGAATAAGTTTAAGGGTTTCAGGACACCCTCTTAGTTCAACCCCATATTTTTTGTACTCTTCTGCCAAGTATGGTAAAAACTTAGAGGCTATTTTTTCATGAACTAACAAAGTCTCCATGGCATTACAGACTCCTGGTCTTTGACATTTAGCGTTGATGGCTATAGTCTTTGCCATCTCAAGGTCAGCCTCTTCGTCTACATACACATGACAAACCCCTTTGTAATGTTTAATAACAGGCATCCTGGCTTTTTCTGTAACAAACCGAATAAGTCCTTCTCCTCCCCTTGGGATAACCAAATCTATATATTCTTCAAGTTCTAACAAATATTCCATCGCGCTTCTGTCAGGAGTAGGAATGACCTGGACAGCATCTGCAGGAAGATTAAATTCCTTTAAAGTCTCCCTGAAGATTTCTGCTAAGGCCAAGTTAGAATTTAAAGCCTCTTTTCCTCCTCTTAAAATCACCGCATTTCCGCTTTTAAAACAAAGACCCGCGGCATCTATGGTAACGTTGGGTCTGCTTTCATAGATGATAGCTATTACTCCTAAAGGAATACGCATCCTACCTACCATAAGACCATTAGGTCTTTTCCACATCTTTACTACCTCACCTACCGGGTCAGGAAGCTGAGCCACCTCTTCTAAACCTTTGGCCATAGCTTCTATCACTTTGTCAGAAAGGGTAAGTCTGTCTATAAAAGCTTTAGTATGTCCCTGCAATATCGCTTGATTTACGTCTTTTTCATTGACTTTTTTCAATTCTTCTCGGTTTTCTCTTATTTTTTGAGCCACCCTTTTCAAAACCTCGTTTTTTACTCCTGAGGAAAGAGAAGCCAATCCTTTAGAAGCTACTTTAGCCTTTTTAGCTATCTCTAAAACCATCTCTTTTAGATCTCTTTGCCCTTCCATCGTCTACCTCCTTTTATCCCCTTTTTTTTTACCAAACTTTTGGTAGTATACATAAAATATCATTTTATATTAAAAGCCCAAAAATGGGAGAGCTTGATAGACTATTAAAACTTACTAAAAAACCTCTACCCCCGCTCCCTTATTTAGTAAAAGAAACCGTTGAAACCTTAATTTTAAAAGGGGAAAGGGAGTTTTTATCTCTACTAGAAACAAAAAAAGAGCTTAAAGACTTTATCCTAAATACTACCAACCTTCCTCAGTTCAGAAAAGATAACCCTCCTGTCTTAGACATAAGAAAAGCCGTTTTAATCTTAGGAGAGGATTTAGTAAAAAGTTTGGTTTTAAGCTTTTTATCCCATAAACTAAAAAAAACTACCTTTAATGAATTTAATTTTGACCTTTTTTGGGCAAGGGCTATCGCTAACCTTGGTTTATCTAACCTTTTGTCTTCCCATATAGAGGCCTACCCATCCTACCTACATATAGCAGCCTATTTTATGGACTACGGGATTTTGGTGTTATACCAGATTTATCCTGAAGGCTATCTACAAGTCCTAAAACTAAAAAAATTAGGAAAAACCACCCTTGAGGCAGAAAGAGAAGTTTTCGGGGTAGATCATGCCACCATTGGGGCTGAATACTTTGAAAACTATAACCTTCCAAGAAGGTTTGTGCTTGACCTTTTTTTTCATCACCGATTAACCGGACTTCCTGAAGAAATTCCTCAAGAAGTCCTTTACGATATAAAAATTTTACACTTAATAGACTTAGGGGTAGGAGTATATTTTAGCCAAAAAAAAGAACAAAGATATGAAAACTTTAAAAGCCTTTGCCAGGAGATTTTAAACCTATCAGAAACCGAAGCTACCGTTTTACTTGATGCTCTTCCTGGAATGATTAATCAATTTTATGAAATCTTAGGTTATGAGACCTATAAACTTATCCCTTATACAGAATGGGTAAAAAAGAAAGAACGTAAGCTTAAAGAACAGTTACAACAGATAGAAGACCAAACTAAAGAAGAAAAAAAACTGCTTGAGGCCTATAAACAAGAAATAGCCAAACTTTTAAGAGAAAAGGAAATTCTGGTTAAACAATTAGAAAAAATTGAAGGAGACTTGAAAAAACAATCTATTTTTGACCCTTTAACCGGGCTTTACAACGAAGAGTACTTTCTTCTGCGACTTAAAGAGGAGCTCTTAAGGGCCAAAAGATATCAAAGGGTCTTAAGCGCCCTTCTTTTAGAAATAGAAAAAGGAGAGGAGCTTGCAGAAACCTATAGTTTAAAAGAGGAAGAAAGGTTTATTAAGTCAGTCGCAGAGAACTTAGCAAATAGGCTAAGAAGGGTTGATGTGGTGGTGAAACTTAAAAATCCTTATAGATTTGGGATTATCCTTCCTGAAACCCCACTTTCTGGGGCGATGGTGGTAGCACGTAAACTCTTGCAAATCTTAGAAACCCTCTGTGGGAAAATTTTCAACCTTAAAAAATCTGGTTTTGTGGTAGCTATTACTTTTGACCCTAAAAAAATCAACCCCAAAACTGAACCTAACGTCCATGTTATCCTCAAGACTTTAGAAAAAGGCCTTGAAATCCTTAAAGAAAAACAACAAAGAAGAATCCTTTCTATGGTAGTAGACAAAGAAATTGAAGGTGCCTAAAGTCAGAGCAGATAAACTTTTAGTAGAAAAAGGACTTGCCGAAACCAGAGAAAAAGCTCAAGCCTTAATCATGGCAGGTAAAGTCTGGTGGTCAAAAGACCAAAAAAACTGGCTTAGGATAGAAAAACCAGGGCAAACCCTGGTAAACGAGGTGTTTTTAAGGGTCGATGAGCCCATACCTTATGTCTCTCGGGGAGGATTAAAGCTTGAAGGCGCCCTTAAAGCCTTCCAAATAGAGGTAAACGATTTTGTTTGTCTTGACATAGGCGCCTCAACCGGAGGTTTTACCCACTGTATTCTTTTAAACAATGCTAAAAAAGTCTATACCGTAGACGTAGGAAAAGGCCAGCTTCATCCTCTTTTACGAAACGACCCAAGGGTAGTTTTCAGAGAAGGAATAAACGCAAGATATCTTACCCCTGATATGTTTCCAGAAAAAATGGATTTGATTACTATAGATGTCTCGTTTATTTCATTAAAAAAAATTCTTCCTGTAACTCCACCCCTTCTTAAACCGAAAGGAAAAGTTTTAGCCCTTATTAAACCTCAATTTGAAGTTGGGCCTAAATTTTTAAAAAAGGGGGTAGTAAAGGATCCCTGGGTCCATAAACAGGTAGTAGATGAAATCTGGGATTTTTCTCGTTCTATAGGATTTATTCCTTTAGGGGTTGCTGAAAGCCCTATCCTTGGTCCCAAAGGAAATAAAGAATTCTTTATTTTGTTAGAGTTATTATGATGAAAACATTCTATCTGGTTTAAAGTAAAAAATCCTCTTTTTAAAATAATCCTTTGATTAAAAATTTCTCCTCTAATCCATCTGGAAATTTTTAAATCGACAGTATATAATAAACAAATTATGAAATTAAATTTCAAAACAAAGCTTTTACTTTTTGTCTTGTTTTTAGGATTAGTAACCGCGGGGGTTTTTTGGTATGTAAACCTACAAAAGACCCCTAAAGGGGTGCTTATTTTACATGGAAGGGTAGAAGGGAAAGAAACAAACCTGGGGACCAAGGTTCAAGGAAGGATTATCAAACTTTATAAAAGAGAAGGTGATCCGGTAAAAAGAGGGGAATTGCTTGCAGAACTTCGTCCTGATGAATATTTTGCCCAACTTCAATCTGCCCAAAGCGAAGTGCGTTCAGCAGAACAAACAGTATTGATGGCTGAAAGTTACTTTATCAAATCTAAATCTAAGGTAGAACAAGCTCAAAGGGACCTTGAACGCTACAAAAAGTTATATAACGAAGGTTTGGTTTCTAAAAGGGACCTTGAGCTGACAGAACTTGAATATACTTCGGCTTTAGCAGACCTAAAGGTAAACCAAAAGTACATAAATCAGGCAAAAGCAAAATATCTATCCGCTTTACAAAAGGTTAAAGAGATAGAAATTGCCTATAAAGAAACCAAGATTTATGCCCCTTCTGATGGGGTAATTCTTTCAAGAGTGGTAGAAGAAGGGGAGGTAGTCAACCCAGGGCAGGTGCTTTACACGATGGTAAACCTGCAAAACCTTTATATCAAAGTCTACATACCTGAACCACAGCTTGGAAAGGTAAAACTTGGGCAGCCTGCCAGGGTTTATGTAGACGCCTATCCTAACAAATACTTTAACGGCACCCTAACCAGAATTTATGAACAAGCAGAATTTACCCCTAAAAACGTAGAAACCAAAGAAGAAAGGGTAAAACTGGTTTTTGGGGCAGAGGTAGCGGTAGAAAACCCAGAAGGGATTTTAAAGCCGGGTATGCCGGCTGATGTGGTGATTAAAATAGACCCTCAGGCAGAATGGATAAAGCCTTAGACCAAGTTGTTATCAAGGTTGAACATCTATCTAAATCTTACAAAAAAGTCTTGGCGGTAGACAACGTTTCCTTTGAGGTTAGGAAAGGAGAGGTTTTTGGACTGATAGGTCCAGACGGAGCAGGAAAAACCACCATCGTTCAAATCCTTGCTGGGGTCTTAGACCCTTCTTCAGGAAGGGCTTATGTAAACGGGATTGAGGTTACCCAAGACCCAGAAAAGGTAAAAAAATCTATAGGATATATGCCTCAAGGATTAGGCCTAAACCTTTACGACAATCTTACCATAGAAGAAAATATAAACTTTTTCCGAGATTTAAGGGAGATACCAGAAGAGGTCTTTCAAAAAAACAAAGAGATCCTTTTAGAAATCACCAGACTTAAGCCTTTTTTATCAAGACAAGCTAAAGCCCTTTCTGGAGGGATGAGGCAAAAGCTTGCCTTAATATGCACCCTTCTTCATTTACCAGACATAATCTACCTTGATGAGCCTACCACAGGGGTAGACCCCCTTTCCCGCCAAGATTTCTGGAAAATCATCCATACATTGGTCCAAGAAAGAAACATGACTGTTCTTTTAACTACCTCTTATATGGACGAAGCAGAAAGGTGCCATAAAATAGCCCTAATCCACCAAGGTCAAATTTTGCTTCAAGGAAGTCCAGAAGATTTTCCTGACTTAGAAGAAATTTTTGTCTCTGCTATCTCTAAGGAACCTCCTAAACCTTTACAAAAACCTCCTTTAGCCCCAAGTTCAGAAGAACCTCTCCTTGTTTGCCAAGGGGTTACCAAGGCCTTTGGTAAGTTTAAAGCGGTTGATACAGTAAACTTAGAGGTAAAAAAAGGAGAAATCTTAGGACTTCTTGGACCTAACGGAGCAGGAAAAACTACTTTGATAAAAATGATGTGTGGACTTTTAGAACCAACCGGGGGAAATATCCTTATTTCAGGACATAACATCAAAAAAGAAAAGGCTAAGGTTTGGCAATTAATCGGGTATATGTCTCAAAAGTTTTCTCTTTATAGGGACCTAACCGTTATGGAAAACATTAAGCTCTATGCGGGTTTATACGGAGTAAAAAAAACAGATTTTACCGACCTTTTAACCAAGCTTGGGCTTTCTTCTTGGGAGAATAGACTGGTTAAAGACGTGCCTTTTGGTATAAGGCAAAGGGTTGCCCTTCTCTGTGCTATCTTACATAAACCTTTGATCGTATTTTTAGACGAACCTACTTCAGGGGTAGATCCTTTAGCCAGAAGGGCCTTTTGGGAGGTTATCTACTATATCTCCAGAGAAGAAGGAATAACGGTAATCGTTTCTACCCATTATATGGATGAGGCAGAAAATTGCGATAGGATCGGTCTTATGAACCGAGGAAGGCTTATAGCGGTAGGAACCCCTGAAGAGTTAAAAATCGCCTCAGAGAACCTTGCAGGAAAACTTTTAAAAGTAAAAACCCCTAAGTTTAGAGAAGCGTTTACCCAACTAAAGACGGATTTTTCTAACCTCTCTCTTTACGGAAACAAGCTCTTTTTAAGGACTTTTAATCCTGAAGAAGACCAAGAAAAGATCGATAGGCTTTTAAATGCCGTTGGAATTAAAGAGTATCAAATTGAGCTTAGCCTTCCCCCTTTGCAAGAGGCTTTTGTAGACTTTATCCTAAAAGACCTAAAGGACAAACCATAAATCATGTTTAAAAGATGCATAGGAATCGCTAAAAAAGAGTTTATCGAGCTTATCAAAGATAAACTTTACCTTACCTTTGTCTTTATCGTGCCTATAATCGTAATGTTCTTACTTGGATACGGACTTAATCTGGATGTAAAAAACCTTCCTTTAGCCTTTTTAGATTATGACCGCAGTAAGGTTAGTAGAGACTATATAGACGGTTTTATAAACTCTGAATATTTTAAACTTTACGCCTTGGTAAACGACTACAAAGAAGCAGAAGGTTTGATAAATTCCGCAAAAGTTAGGGCTATCGTCGTTATCCCACAAGACTTTTCCCAAAAAATCTACAAGGGAGAAAAAACGGAAGTTCAGGTGCTTATAGACGGCACCTATCCAAGTAGGGCTGAGGTAGTAAAAGGATATATCAACAACATAAACGCCCTTTTTAACCAAAAATTTCTTGTTGGACAAAAAGCCTTTAAACCTTCGGTAGAGGTAGAAATAAGGGCTTGGTATAACCCTGCCCTTGAGAGTAAAAATTTTATCATGCCTGGGATGTTAGTCACCACCCTTTGTTTTTATCCGGTATTGCTTGGTTGTCTGGTAGTAGTAAGAGAAAAGGAGTTTGGAAGCGTTTTCAATTATTATACCTCTCCTGCTAAAACTTGGGAAATCATTCTTGGTAAGGCTATACCCTATGTTTTTATTTGTTTTCTCACTTATTTGATGCTTTTCGTGATTACTGTGTTTATTTTTAGGGCAAAGTTTATCGGAAACTTTATCGTTCTCTCGTTAGCAAGTATTCTTTACCTTTTTTGTACGGTAGGACTTGGGCTTTTTATTTCTACCATTACCAAAACTCAGATTACCGCTATGCTTCTTGCCTTTATCACTACGGTAGTTCCTACTTTTCTTTACTCAGGGTTTCTTTATCCGGTTAGCAGTATGGAGTTTAGCGGAAGACTTATCAGCAGGGTTATTCCTGCAACCTATTTTTTAGACATCGTAAGAGGAATTTACCTAAAAGGCTTACCTCTTCATTTTTTTATACCTAAGCTTTTAAGTCTTTCTGTATACGCACTGATAGTTTATTTAGCTACCATTTTAAATTTTAAGAAAAAACTTTAGGTTTAATCCATGAGGTTTATCCATTTACTCAAAAAAGAATTTTTACAACTTTTTAGGGATAAAATCTTACTTATTATCTTAATTTATGCCTTTACGGTGGTAGTATATACCGGGGGAAAGGGGATAAACCTTGAGGTAAGAAACTTTGCGGTAATCGTTCATGACCAAAGCAGAAGCCCTGAAAGTAGAGAGTTTATATCTAAGCTTCGTCTTCCTTATTTTAAGATAGTAGGCTATGTTAATTCTGAAAGGGAAGTAATAGACTGGCTTGACAGAGGTAAAGCCTCTATGGCAGTAATTATTCCTCCTGACTTTGTTAAAAAAGTGAAACAAAAAAACGCAAAGATTCAGGCTATAGTAGATGGCACCATGTCTATGACTTCTACCATGGCTATTTCTTATCTTTCAACCATTACCTATGAATACTCTTTAGAAATCGTAGATTTTTCGGTCTACCAAAAAACCTTAAGGATGCCTCAGGTAGAGGCTAAGATAAGAAGTCTTTTTAATCCTAACAACCTTAGCACCTGGTTCATGAGCCTGCTTGAACTTTTTAACATGACCACGATGGTTTCCCTACTTATAAGTGCTTCTGCTTTGATAAGAGAAAAGGAGTATGGAACGATAGAACAACTTTTGATAACCCCTGTTAGGACTTGGGAAGTGTTTTTAGCCAAAATCATTCCTACTGTAGCAGTAATCGGAATTTTATCTTTGGTTAGCCTTTTTGTAATGGTAAAAGGGGTTTTTAAAGTCCCTATAAGAGGAAGTATACCTTTATTTTTTTTGGTAACCTGTCTTTATGTGTTTGCCATGTCTTCCTTAGGTATAGCCATTGCCACAGTAGTCAACAATCTATCTCAGGCGATGATGGTAATCCTTGCTGTGCTTGTGCCTATGCTTATGATTTCAGGAGCCTGGACCCCACCAGAAGCTATGCATCCTATCATCAATACCCTAAGTCTCTTTTCTCCCATGAGATATTATTTAGAATTTGGATACGGTGTTTTGCTTAAAGGAGTAGGGTTAGAATATCTTTGGAAAAACATTTTAGGAATAGCAACCGTAGGAGGAGCGATTTTTATCTTTTCTGCTTTAAGGTTTAGAAAAAGTTTCGCTAAGTAAAGTCAAATTGATTAAAATAGCTTTTTATGCTAAAATAATAAAAATCTTATCTCACAGGAGGTTAATTATGAAGGTAGTCGTAGCTTATGATGGTTCAAACGATGCCAAAGAAGGACTTAAAATGGCTTTAAATTTTCTTAAAGAAGCCATAGATGAAATAATCTTACTTAATGTGGTAAGAAAAAGAGAAGACATGACCAAGGAAGAAGAAACTAAGGCCGTAGAAAAAGCTAAAAACCTTTTAGACGAGGTAGCTAAAGAGGTGACTAACAGCTATAAAGTTCGCAAAGAAGTAGTTGTTGATTTTTCTGTAGCCGAAGCTATCCTCAATTTTGTTGAGAAAGAAGAGCCAGACCTTTTAGTAATGGGTGCCAGAGGCGTAAGGCCAGATATCATCAGGTATACCTTGGGTTCTACTGCTGCTAAGGTGGTTAACTTTGCCCCTTGTTCTATTTATATAGCTAAGAAAAAATAAAACAGGTTGATGAGCGATTTATTTTTTTGGTTATATTTTTTGATATACTTTACCTCTTGGATAGGTTTTTATTTCTACTTTAAAACGCTCAGAAAAGAGGTGTTAAAATATGCCCAGTTGGTGCTGGGCTTAGGGTTTGTTTTGCACACAACTTTTTGGGTGATAAAGGCTTATGAAATAGCGGTTTTAAAGATTTTACCGTTTAAAGAGGTGCTAAACTTTTTAGCCTGGTGCTTAGTTCTAGTTTATTTTGGTTTTGCCTTTTTTAGTCGGTTAAAACTATATACTGTAGGTTTTTTCTTGCTTCCCTGGGTGCTTATATGTCTTTTGTTAGAAACTTTTTTATCGTCTACCAAGGTTTCTCCTTTTTCTCCTTATTTTTATAACCTTTGGTTTCCTTTACATGGGATCTCAGGGCTCCTCTCTCACGCCTTTTTGCTTTTTGGTTTTACAACTTCAATTATGTATCTCTTACAAGAAAGAGAAATCAAAAAAAAGTCCTTAGGACTTTTTTATAAAAAACTTCCACCTTTAGAATATTTAGACCGAGCAAGTGAATCCTGTCTTTACCTTGGATTTCTTTTTCTTTCTATATCCATGATAACAGGTGCTATCTGGAGCAATCTTATCTTTGGAGATTATTGGAGGTGGTCCTCTAAAGAAGTGTTTTCTTTGGTGTTGTGGTTTCTTTATGCAGTCCTTATCCATCAAAGGGTGCTTATAGGCTGGAGGGGAAAAAGGTCTGCTAAGATGTTTATCTTAAGTTTTGGGGTCTGGTTTTTAAGCTTTTTTGTAGTAAATTTACTTACTAAAGGGTTTCATACCTATGGGTCTTGATTTTACTATCTTGCTGATAGGCCTAAACCATAATACCGCACCTGTAGAAATAAGAGAAAAACTTTCTTTTAAAGACAGCCTTGTTTTTCCTCTTGAAAAATTAAAAAACGAGGGGTTAAACTTTAAAGAGGCTTATTTTTTGTCTACCTGTAATCGTGTAGAATTTTGTTTTGTGTTAGCTAAAGGGCAAAAAGAAGCCTTTTTAGAAGACCTTTTTTCTTTTTTTGAAAAAGAAGTTGGGTTCAAAAAAGAAGAAATAAAAAAACATTTTTATCGGTTTGAAGACGAAGAGGCAGTAAGACATCTTTTTGAGGTAGCTTGTGGACTTGACTCTTTGGTCTTAGGAGAACCTCAAATTTTAGGACAAGTAAAAGAAGCTTATCAAAAGGCTCTTTTTTATAAGACCTCAGGGATTGTACTTAACCGTTTGTTACACCGATGTTTTTTTGTGGCTAAAAGGGTTAGGACTGAGACCGGTATAGGAGGGGGTGCGGTTTCTATAAGTTATGCTGCCTGTGAGCTTGCTAAAAAAATACTTGGTAGTCTTAAACAAAAAGTAGTGTTACTGGTAGGTGCAGGAGAGATGGCAGAGCTTGCCTGCATGCATTTTATTTCCTCTGGGGTGCAAAAGGTGCTTATAGCTAATCGTACCATTTCTAAAGCTGTAGAACTTGCCGAACGCTTTAAAGGAGAGGCTTATAGCTTAGAAGAGTTGCCTTATGTGCTTACTAAAGCAGATGTAGTTATTTCTTCTACCGGTGCTCCTTCTTTTGTGATTACCAAACAGATGGTCTCTTCTGTGTTGAAACCTAGAAAGTTTAGACCACTTTTTATCATAGACATAGCCGTTCCAAGAGATGTTGACCCTGAGGTTAATCAACTGGAAAACGTCTATGTTTACAACATAGACGATCTAAAGGAAGTGGTAGAAGAAAACTTTCAGGAACGTAAAAAAGAGGCCTTAAGGGCAAAAGTTATCATCGAAGAGGAGGTTTTTAAGTTTAAAAAATGGCTTAAAGAAATAGACTTTCATCCTACTATCAGGGCCTTAAGCCAAAAATTTGAACAGATAAAACAAAAAGAATTAGCCAAAACCCTTAAAAAACTCAAAAACCTATCTGAAGAAGAAAAAAGACATTTAGAAGTTTTAACCCAGTCTTTGGTTCAAAAAATCCTTTATTATCCTATAAACTTTATCAAAAAAGACCATCATGACAAAGGGGCTAAAGCCATAGGACTAATAAGACAAATGTTTGAACTTGACAACCTAAACCTCGAGCCACAGATCAAAAAACCCGAAACCATATCTGAAAAGTTAAACCTTTCTGAAAAAGACTTTACCGATAAAGAAAGCAACGATACAAGGGATCCTTCTAAAAAAGTTTTACTTCAATAAGCTTAAAAAGGAATATCCTCTTCGTCAACCAAAGGTTCGTTTAAAAAGTCAGTATCTATATCAGTAGACTTTTTAGCAATTTTAGGGGAACTTTCCATCGCATAAGATTTAGCAGCCTCATCTGAGGATTGAGGTTTCTTATCTAAAATCTGCATGGTTTGAACGACTATCTCGGTAACGTATCTCTGCATACCTTGTTTGTCTTCAAACTTACGGGTTCTAAGCTTACCTTCTATATAGACCTGAGAACCTTTGCTTAAGTATTCTCCGCAGATTTCTGCTAATCTCCCAAAGGCAACTACCCTATGCCATTCTGTAAGGACCTCTTTTTCTCCGTTTCTTATGATAACCTCATTGGTAGCTAACCTAAAGCTGGCAACTGGTTTTCCATCAAGGGTATATCTAATCTCAGGGTCTGCCCCTAACCTTCCTATCAAAATAACTTTATTTATACTCATGGTTTAAATATTACCCCCCTTTTTTTATCTTGCAACCTCCTACGAAAAAAACCGGCTTATTAATTTTTAAATTGCCTATTTTACCGATCTTAAAGGTAGTGTCTCATTAATTGTATAAAGACTTGAGGGAAAGGGAAAGGTATAGTAGCTTCCCCAATGTTTAGTAACCAAAACTACCAGAAAGGAGGGGAAGCTACCGTGAAAGAAAAAACTAAAACTTTAACAAAACAACCTATAGAAGGAATTCTAAACTTTTTTCAACAAGAATTTAACAATCTTATTAAAAACCTTTTAGAAAAGCTTATGCTTGAAGAAAGAAGGATTTATTTAGAAAACTTTTCAAACGGTTTTTATACCAGAGATTTACTTTTCGTGCCTTCCTACTTCCTACTTCCTAAAAGAAGGAGGGCTGATTTAGACCTTACAGAATCATAAAGCTATAACTAATGCGAAAATTAAAAATTAAATTTTATAAGTACTGTTTGACAAATCTAAAAAAATTCTAATAAATAAATTGTAAAACAAGTAAAGCAGTTCTAATGGGGTGATAAAAATTGAAAGTACATAGCTTACTTGAAAAGATTTTTATCGTATAGGTAATATACTTTCCGTTACTCATTATGGCAGCAATATAGTTTAAAGGATGGATAGGGGATTTTCTTTTTATATCTCTGTCGCGCAGGTCTTGTTTTATCAATTTTTGCAAGAATTATGGGCTTAAAAAGAGAAGTATAAAATCTTTCCTCTAGAAACTTACTGTAAAAACAAACTTTTTCTTGTCTTAAATAAAAAGTTAGTATAAAATCTTTATTAGCCAATTATAAAACAGGGGGAAAATCATGAAAAAGGGACCTTTTTATAAAATCCATCCTTTTGTTGTTGGGACCAAGGTTTTTGATAAAGGAATGATGACTTATCAACATGACTACGGAAAAGAGTATGTAATTCCGATTTATTGTTGGCTAATAGAAGGCTCAGACAAGATTATTCTTATTGATACAGGACTTTTAGATGTGATTCAATCTGAGTTTAGAGAACAGGCTATCGGAGGAAAAATCTACAAATTTGAGGAAGGGCTTGCTAAATGGGGACTTTCTCCTAAAGACATAGATATTGTAATTCATACCCATTTACATAACGACCATTGTGAAAACGATTTCAAATGTGTAAATGCAGTTTTTTATGCCCATGAGCTTGAGTTTCAATCTGCTTACAATCCTCATCCCTTAGATTTTAGATACATGGCTGACTTTATAGAAGAGGTAGATCAAGCAGGACAGATGGTCCATATAAAAGATGAGGTTTTTGAAGTTGTCCCAGGAATTACTATGGTCCATACTCCTGCCCATACCAAAGGAGGAATGAGTGTTCTTATCAATACAGAAAAGGGACTTGCAGGAATAACTGGATTTTGTGTAATTATGGAAAACTTTACCCCTCCAAGTAAAATAAAAGCTATGGGAATGGAAGTTATCCCACCAGGAACAAACATAGACCCTTACTTAGCCTATGATCAGATGATAAAATTTAAAGAATCGGTTGATATTTTAATACCCTTACATGAACCAAGTTTTTCTTCAGTAGAAACTATTCCTTAAGGCCAAAAACGCTTCCCTTCCTAATCTTAAGGATGCCTCTAAAGAAAAGTATCCGTCACCACAGCCTGCATCAAGAAAAACAATACCTTGAGGAAGGTTTAATAGGTCAAATACCTTTGATGCTGAAATAATATCTCTACTTGGTTTTCCTGCGTGACGATGTTTATGCTTTTTTGAATTCATTTTAAAATATTATATCATGGATCTGGCTAAACTTGAAGAAATACAATTAGATTGTGCTAAAAGAGTTATAAAGGAAGATGTCTTAACAGAAATAAAAACTGTAGGTGGAATTGATGTAACCTTTGAAAGTTCAAAAGAAAATCCAACCAGAGCCTGGGCTTGTATGGTGGTTATTAATTTAGATACTTTAAAACCCATTTATCAAAAAATCATAGAAGATATAGTAGATTTTCCTTACATTCCCACTTTTCTTGCTTTTAGAGAGCTTCCTCTTGTGAAAAAAGTTTATAATGAGGCAAAGTTTAAGCCAGATGTTATTTTTATAGATGGGCAAGGGATTTCTCATCCGAGAGGTTGTGGGATTGCTTCTCATTTTGGGGTTGAGATAGGTGCTGTAACCGTAGGGGTTGCAAAGAAAAAACTTTTAGGAAGTTATGAACCTCTTGAGGATTCCCGCGGAAGTTATTCTTATTTAATTTATAATGATGAAATTACTGGTGCAGTCCTTAGAACTAAAGACAAAGTCAAGCCTGTTTATGTATCCATAGGGCATAAAATAAGCTTAGATAAGGCTATTGAGCTTGTTTTAAAAACCTCTATCTACCGTATCCCCGAACCTCTAAGACTTGCCCACAACCTTTTACAGAAGGTAAGGAGACAAGTTTTTAGGTAGGTAAAGAAGATATGAGGTAAAATTTATTGAAGATAAAAAAAAGATAAAGTATAATTTAATTAAAAATTTAGGGAGCAAGATATGAAGGAAAAAGATTTAACTTTTGAAGATAAATTATGGAAGGCAGCGGATAAATTAAGAAAAAAAGTAGAGGTTCATGAATACAAGTATATAGTCTTGGGATTAATTTTTTTGAGATACCTTTCTTTTGCCTTTGAAGAAAAAAGAAAGGAAATAGAAGAAAGAGAAGCTAAGCAATTCTCGGAAAGCTTAAGGTTTTCTATTTGTGAAGATAGAGATTTCTACATAGCTAATGGGACTTTATACGTTCCAGAAAAAGCACGCTGGGATTACATTAAGAAAAACGCTAATCAGCCAAACATTGGAGAAATAATTGATCAGGCGATAGAAATCTTAGAAAACGAATATCCTAAACAATTAAAAGATGTGATACCTAAGATATACTCTCGGGTCAACCTTGATAGTCATGACTTTGCCTATTTAATTAACCTATTTTCTCAAATTCATTTTGGTAAAGACCACCATGCAAAAGATATATTCGGTAGAATTTACGAATATTTTCTTGGCAAATTTACTGAAGCAGAAGGGAAAAAGGGAGGAGAGTTTTATACTCCAAGGTCTTTAACTAAGCTTATTGTTGAGATTTTAGATGTTAAAGAAGGCCGAATATTTGACCCCGCCTGCGGTTCAGGAGGATTTTTCATTTCAGCTTTAGAAAAATTGCAAAGAGAAGGTATAGAAAAAGAACATTTATCGATCTATGGACAGGAATCAAAAGAGTTTGTCTGGAAGGTATGTAAGATGAATTTAGCTATAAGAGGAGTTGAAGGAGATATAAGGTGGGGTGATTCCTATCACGATGACAAGTTTTTTGATTTAAGGGCTGATTATATCGTATCAAATCCTCCTTTTAATGATAGCGAATGGGGGAGGGATAGAATAAAACCAAATGACCCAAGGTTTAAGTATGGTCTTCCCCCTGAAAATAATGCCAATTACGTTTGGATCCAGCATTATATCTATCATCTTGCCCCAAACGGTAAAGCAGGTTTTGTAATGGCAAACGGTGCTTTATCCGGAGGTAGTATAGAAGGAGAGATAAGAAAAAAGATCATAGAAGATGATTTAGTTTATGGAATAATTGCCACACCGCCAAAGATGTTTTACACAGTTTCTTTGCCTGCTTCTTTATGGTTTTTAAGGAAATCAAAACCTAAGTATATGAAGGGAAAAATTCTTTTCATTTATGCTAAAAAGATGTTTAAGGCAATTTCAAGAAGGCAGAATGTTTTTACTGAGGAACATAAGCAAAGATCGTTGAAAAATTCAGAATGTTTGAAAATGGCGAGCCAGAAGAAAAGATAAATGAGGTTGGTTTTGCTAAAGTTGCTACTATTGAAGAGGTTGCTAAAAATGGCTATGTATTAACGCCTGGAAGATATGTTGGGATAAAGACTGATGAAGAAGACAAACCTTTGGAGGAAAAAATGAAAAGATATTCACAGGAATTGTCAAAGCTTCTAAAAGAGGAAGAAGAATTAAATTATAAAATTAAAGAGGTTTTTAAGGCTTTAGGATGGAAGGTATGAAGATGAAAGAAAAAATAAAAAAGATAATAAATCAAGTTTTTGAAGAAATAGGGATAAAGGTTGATAGAATAATTCTTTTTGGCTCAAGAGCAAGGGGAGACTTTAAGGAAAATAGCGATTGGGATTTACTCATTATAGTTGAAAAAGAACTTTTAAGGGATGAAATAGTAGAAATTTCACATCTTATAAGAAGAAAACTCGCAGATGAATTTATACCATCTGATGTGATTATAAAATCAAAGGAAGAGGTGGAAGAAAGACAAAAAGTGATTGGGAGTGTGATAAAAAGTGCTATGGAAGAGGGAATTTCGCTATATGTCGCCTTAGGAATTAACATAACGGAGGTGAAAAGATGGCAAAGAGATTAAAACCGATAGAAATAGAAGAGTTAGAGTCTGTGCATCTTGAAAGAATAAGATACTATTTCCTTGATAATATAGACGATATTATGGAAGGATTGCATTCCAGATTGCAAATAAAGAGTGATTGGTATAAACAATTCATTTCAACTAAAAGTAATATGGCTTCTGATTTGGAGATTGGAGCAGAAAGAATTTTTCATTATGTCTTTTCACGAGGAATGAAACATCCTAATTCATCTCCAATAGGTGCTGATATAATGTACGAAACTTTTGATTCCTTTATACACATAGATATTAAAACTGTCTCTGAATCTAATTGGGGAGATTATAAGGGTAAAATAGCAGTTCAATCAAACCAGACATCTTATCCCTTATCTAAATATAAGCTGTCGCCTAATTTGCCCACTTACTACTCCAAAACTTTTAAAAAAGGCGAAAATGAATACTATAAACCAACACTTACGTACTTCATTTATGTCTTGCATAAACATGCATCTGAAGAGATATATAGCATGCTAATTATTTGTATGCCTAATGGCGAATTGTATAACATATACAGAGATAAAATCTTGCACGCAGGTAAAACTAAAAACAGTGTAAGATATGCCTTTAAAGAAGAACCAAGGTTTATTCTTCTCTCTAAACAAAAGAATGTATTTAGAGTAGAATTTCTCATAAAAAGTAGGAATTATACACAAGAAAATTTAATTGGAATTCCGGAGAAAAAATATAAAATACCCGTATGGGTGGAAATATGAACAAAGATATTTTATTACATGGTGACGTTTACGCTTGTCTTGATTATTTAGATGACGATTCAATTGCTGTAGCCATAACCTCACCACCATATTGGAAACAAAGGGATTATAAATTCGAAGGCCAGATTGGGCAGGAAAAAACTCCTGAGGAATATATCGGCAAGCTGGTAAAAATATTTAATAAACTCCGCCAAAAGCTTAGAGAAGATGGTATTTTTTTCCTTAACATTGGAGATAAGTACCTAAACCAGTATGGGAAGTCTCATCTTTTACAAATTCCATATAGATTGGCATACCACATGGTAAAAGATGGTTGGTATTTAGAAGACATAATTATCTGGTATAAACCAAACCACATGCCATCCTCGGCTAAAGACAGATTTACGAATACTTACGAGCCCGTGCTCGTTTTAGCAAAAAGCAGGAACAATATTTATCAAAATAAACGTCCAAAAGTAGTAGAAATACCCTTACAACAGACCTCATGGAAGCATACAGCGGTATATCCTGAAAAATTAGTATGGGAAATATTAAAACGTGTAGAATTAAAAGATGAAGATTTAATATTAGACCCTTTTGCAGGAACAGGAACTACAGCAGTGGTCGTGAATAAAATAAGAGATAATCTTTATTGTAAAAAAATTTATTCGGTAATGATTGAAAAAGGAGATGAATTTGTAGATATAATTAAAGAGCGAACCAAAATAAAAAAGGTTATTAGAGTTAAAGACGTGAATTACGAGTATCAACCTGTTATAGACGTCGGCTTACCGAAAGACGTAAGCCCCAATCCTATATTGAAAGATAAACGTGGAGAAGTTTATATTGCTCAAGATCAAACAGAATTCTTATCTGCATTAAAAGGAATTACCCTGGACGAATTTAAAAAATTTCATAGAGAAGATGCACTTTACTTTTTTGGAGTGAAAAAATGGGATTTAAGCTCATTGTATTATGCCTATACGATATATCAATACGGATATGTGCTGAGAAATATGTTGATTGTGTCAGATGAAAATAGTTGGTATCCCATTTTCATGTTTGCACGGGATAGCACACGGGTCGCATATAAATTTTATCTTGATAGAATTAGGATAAAACCAAAGACAAAAGAAAAAAGAAAATGGCAAGAAGAATTTATTGGTATGAAAGTAAAAGATATTTCAGGGAAAGAATCAATAGAAGGTTACGTGGTAAAAGTTTTAGAAAAGTACGACGATGGCTTTCCAAAAGTGGTGGTAGTTCAATGGAATGGAAAAGCATCAATAGAATTTGTTATTCATCCTGAAAAAGAGGAATTTTTAATGGAAGGTTTAAAATTCTTTTGTCCCAAGTGTTATTCTGAATTAACAGAGCCTTATGATCCAATAGGAGACAACCAATGCCTCACATGTGGACAACAATTGTGGATAAATTTAGAAACTATCCCTATCATACAAGAACCTAAAGAAATATCTGAAATCGCAAAAGAATTAGAAAATAATGAATATCATATAGGTCAGATTTTAAACATCAAAGACCTTAAAAGAAAAAAAGTTTCATCATCAAGCAAATTTTTATTATTAGAAAGGATTAACTGGGGAGCATCTCCTGGAGCAAGAAAGCTTATGCTTGGTGAATATTTTACAAAAATGCGTCTTTATCGAATAGACCAACCATTTGTTGCACAATATTTAACTCTATTAAGAAAATCTAAGAATATGAGTATTCAAGACGTGATAAATAAACTTCCCAAGGAATATTATCATACTGCTTCTCATTGGTTTAGAAAAGACTTTGGCGGTTCTATTCCAATACCTCAAGACGTTGAATTAATAAAAGCAATTTTTGACGTTCAAAATGGATTATTAAGAATACTAAAAAGGACAGCCTTAAAATTCCAAACTGTTAAAACGTCAATCAAAGGTAAAAATCCTGGAGATTATATTAAAAATGGAGATTATATTAAAAATGATGACGATCTGATTAAATTTCTTAAATTATTGTATATTCCATCAAACGAATATATAACTATTGTCGCTCAAATGGAGAAATCAAAAAGTGAAGAAGTTTTAAAGAAAAACCGATTCATAATTGAAGAATTGACCAATGAAGGAAAAGAATAACTGGCTTATTAAAGCATTAAATGATTACAAAACGGCGGAAAAACATATAAATCTTCCTGAAAATGAAATTATAACTGATACTTTATGCTTTCATTGCCAACAGACGGTAGAAAAACTTTTAAAAGCATTTCTTGTATATCATAAGATAGGATTTCAAAAGGTTCATACAATTGAATACTTGATCAAACTTTGTTCAACTATTGATAGGGAGTTTGAATCTCTATATGAAAAAACAAAAAACTTAACGGATTATGCAATTGATATAAGGTATCCATATGAGTTTTATATTCCTACAATTGAGAAAGAGAGAAATGCTTTTGAAAGCGCAACTTTTGTTAAAGAGTTTATATTTAAAAAACTAAACATAACGGGAAAGCACATAAAATGAGGTTTGGCTGGAAAATAGAGTTTAAGAAGAAAAAGCATAAAAATATAGCAAAAGGGACCTTGTTATGGTAGAAAAAATCAAAGAGATAATAAATCAAGTTTTTGAAGAAATAGGGATAAAGGTTGATAGAATAATTCTTTTTGGCTCAAGAGCAAGGGGAGAACATGAAGCGTTAAGTGATTATGAT
The DNA here is from genome assembly GCF_008630935.1 of Thermodesulfobacterium sp. TA1. Classification (NCBI taxonomy): domain Bacteria; kingdom Pseudomonadati; phylum Thermodesulfobacteriota; class Thermodesulfobacteria; order Thermodesulfobacteriales; family Thermodesulfobacteriaceae; genus Thermodesulfobacterium; species Thermodesulfobacterium sp. TA1. The sequence continues at coordinate 30,522 of NZ_CP043908.1, read as the reverse complement.
ATATTTGTAGTGATAAGAAAAGATATTGATAATTTAGGGAAAAGAAAGCTTAAAAAAGAGATTTATCGTTCTTTGCACTTAGCCTTTCCCTTTTCTCCTTTTGATATTATAGTCAAAACCAAAAAAGAATTTGAAGATGAAAAGGATATTGTAAATACTTTATCTAATGAAGTTTTAGCGGAAGGCATAGAGATATGAAAAGAGATGTAGTCATAAGATGTCAGATATGGAAAATTTCATGACTTACTTATGCTTTTTGAAATGTGCATAAGAGAAGATAAAGAATTTGAAAAACTCGATAAAGATAGAATTTCTGAGTTAACTTTTTATGCGGTTGATATTAGATATCCTGACGAGTATTATATACCTTCCTTAGAGGAAGCAAAAGAGTCTTTTGAAATTGCTAAACAAGTAAAGGATTTTATATTTAAAAAACTAAACATAACCGAAGAGGACATAAAATGAGGTTCCGCTGGGAAACTGAATTTAAAGAAACAGAGATTGGGGAGATACCGAGGGATTGGGAGGTGATGGAAATAAAACATTTGGTAGATAGAACCATTAAATTCCCAATCGTTGATGGACCATTTGGTACTCAACTACATATGGATGAATACACTTTCCAAGGGATACCGGTTATAAGGGTTATTAATCTTTCTTATGAGGGAGAATTTATTTCAGACAATTTAGTATTTATTTCAGAAGAAAAATTTAACCAATTAAAAAGAAGTGCCGTAAAACCTAATGACCTTATAATTGCCAAAACTGGAGCGACAATTGGTAAATTAGCTTTACTTCCGAATCATATAAATCAAGCCCTAATTGCTTCAAGTTGTCTCAAGGTAACATTTAACTTTAAAAATGCAATCCCAAGATACTATTTATACTTCTTTACAACCCAAATAGGACAAGAAAGTATAAAAAGCAGAGCAGAAGGGGTTCAACGAGAGATACAATAAATCTTACACCATTCTCTGAAATCCAAGTTCCTCTCCCCCTTCTCCCCGAACAATCCCGCATTGCTACTGTTTTATCTTGGTTTGATGACTTAATAGAAGTTAAAAAAAAGCAAAACGAAATTTTGGAAAAAACAGCAATGGCAATTTTTAAAAACTGGTTCATTGACTTTGAACCCTTTAAAGATGATGAGTTTGTTTATAATGAGGAGCTGGGAAGAGAGATACCGAAGGGGTGGGAGGTGAAGAGATTGGGGGATGTAGCAGAAGTAATTATGGGGCAGTCACCACCTTCAAAATTCTATAATGAAGAAGGTATAGGAATTCCCTTTATTCAGGGTATAGGGCAATTTGGGAAATATACCCCACAAACATTAGTTTTTTGTTCATGTAAAGGTAAGTTGGCAAGACTTCATGATATTTTAATAACAGTAAGGGCGCCTGTAGGAGAATTAAATTTGGCAGATGGTGAATACATTATTGGTAGAGGGGTAGCTTCGTTAAGAACTGATTATTGGTCATTTCTATTTATTTATTTCAGTTTTAACAAAGAACTTTTAAAATCCCTTGAAAAGGGAACAACCTATGATGCTATTGTAAAAGATGATTTAGAGGGATTTTCTATCCTTCTCCCCCCTCCCCACATCCTCCAATCCTTCCACTCCCTCGTTGAGCCATTATTCCAAAAAATCATCCTCAACCAAAAACAAATAATGACACTTCGCAAAGTCAGAGATACACTTTTGCCCTTGCTTGTTTTTGGAAAATTGAGAGTAGAGGAGATGTAGATGAATTACGAAGAAGCAAAGAAAATATTTTTAGAAATTAAAAGCCAAATAGATGAAACAATTAATAAAAACGGGATAAATAAAGTTTTACTTAATTATGATGATAAACTAACTGATTGGTATAACAAAGTAATCTCTTTATGTAGTAATGATGAAGATAAAAAATATATAAATTTTAATTATTACCCTTGCAAATCTTGTATTTCTTTCGCAAAAAATCATCAATATAAAGCTTTGAGTGAGTGGCTTGAAGGGTTAAAGAATTTTATAGAGTATACAAATCAGTTAAGAAATTTAAACAAATGGGTAGAAAGTGTTGGTTATTATTCTTCAAGATTAAATTATATATTACAAAAAAGATTAGAAATTTTCGGTAACTTACCACGTGACAAATTTTATGACATTATTGACAGGTTAGAAATAACAATTGACCTTATATCTCCAAATAACAATTTATCAAATTATATTAAAGAAATATTAATAACCATATTGGACTATATAGTATCGAAATCAGGGGAGATATACACTGAGGAACATTTAGAAAGGAAAGAAAGACTCATGAAGTTATTAGATAAGTTTAAAAATGAAGGAAATTATTATATTGAAGGAACTAAAAATCGTATTAAATTTATTTTGTATAAAAAAGAACTCCACTATAATTTAAGAAAATATTTTAATAAAAAAACAGTTGATAAAGAAAAAATAATAGATCTTATAAATCAAATGCGCTATGTTGCAGGTAGAGAAAAAAATAATTTTAAAAAAATAAATAATGGAGAAAGAATTGCCTTTAAAAAATTTCTATCTGAAATTGATGTTCTAATAGCCGACTATTATAATACTTTATGGATAAAGAAAGACTTGATAGAATCTGTTAAATGTTTGGAAAATATTTTTTTAAAGATACGAAAAAATTTAGATATCATTAAAACGTTTTCTATGTTTCAATATTTTGTTACTGAATATTTATTTCTTCAAAATTATATAAAATTACTTTTAGTAGCAAACGATTTTAGAAAGTTTTCCCAGCAAACTGGGGTTCATGAATGGCAAAAGGCAGTATCAGAAAAAATATCTAATGAGATTGTTTCTATTGCACAAGAGAATTTTAAGTATAATATTCCTCAAAATATTAAAAGGTCAATCTTTATCATTGAAACATCTACAGCAGGTAAGTTTTTGGAGTTCATTATTTTTTCCTTACTTAAGGAATTATCCGCAGCAAATAAAAAGAATACAAATTTGAGCAATGTTAGAGATAAAAACATTGCATCCCTCTTAAGTATTGTTCTCAATTCTAATCCCGATAAAATAAAATGGAGCTATAAAACTACCGGAACAGACATAGATATATTGATTGAAAATAAAGGTGCTATATTTATTAAATCAGGAATTATAGGGGCTAAAGATAGAAAAAAAATACAAAATGAACTGAAGATTGCTGAAAAATACGAAGTTTTTTATCTTTTGGATATTGCAAAAAATTTAAATATAATCAAAAAACTAAGTGAAGAACACAGTAATAAAATTAAAATAATAGATATTGGTAATTTTTTAAATATAATTTACAACTTTGCTAAAAACGTAGGTGTAAATATAGACTTATCAATAAGTAGTTTAAAATCACTAACAGGACTTTATTCTTGAGGATAAATATGGAATATGCTCACCTTACCGAAAACTACCTTGTTGAACAACCTGCCATAATTTGGTTTCGAGAAATTGGCTATTCTTACATTCAAGGCTCAGAACTTATACCTGATAATGGAGAAAGAGAATCTTATAGACACTGCGTTTTAAAGAATAGGTTTATTCAAGCAATAAAAAGAATAAACCCCTGGCTTACAGATAATTTAGCGGAAGATGCTTATAAAAAAGTAATTGAATTTGACCATCCAGACTTTATTATAAAGGGAAAGATATTTTATGAAATTTTGACAAATGGTGTAAAACTGACCTTTAGAGAAGGTATAGAAGAAAAGACAAAGATTGTAAAAATCTTAGATTTTGAAAACATAGAAAATAACGAATTTCTTCTGGCTAACCAATTTAAAGTTGAATATCAGTATGAAAAGGAGCTATACAGAATCCCAGACCTTGTTGTGTTTATAAATGGTTTACCCGTAGCAGTTTTTGAATTAAAAAGCTTTAACGCCGAAGAAACTGCAAAGGATGCCTTTTTAGACCATCAAAGAAAAATAAAAGATATACCTCAACTTTATGTCTATTCTCAAATCATCGTTGCCTCAGACGGATACGAAACTAAATATGGTTCACCAACGAGCGATTGGGAAAGATTTTTTGTATGGGAAGGAATTTTAAGTGATGACGATGTAAAGGTTGAAGAAATTGCTGATGGTTATTATAGATACTTCTATAATAACGAAGAACTAACCTCTCTTGAACTATTAATTAAAGGATTATTTAGAAAAGAGCATCTTACTGAATTTTTGAACGATTTTGTATTTTACGAAAAGGAAGGAGAAACTTATAAGAAAAAGATAGCAAGCTATCATCAATTTTACACCGTAAAAAAGGCTGTTGTAAAAACCGTTAAATGCGTCTTAGAAGGTAAAACTCCGGAAGAAAAAAGGATTGGGGTTGTTTGGCATACCCAAGGTTCTGGCAAATCACTTACTATGCTTTTTTATGCAAGAAAAGTTTTAAAAATGAGAGAACTTGAAAATCCGCTTATAATTTTTATAACTGATAGAAATAGTCTTGATGAACAACTCTATAAACTTTTCTCGCAATTTCCTATAGCAAAGCAGGTAGAAAGTATAAAAGACCTACAAGAAACGGTTAAGACATCGGCAGGAGGAATATTATTTACAACGATTCAAAAATTTGGAAAGAAAAAAACTGAAGAATATCCTTTGCTTACAGAAAGAAAAAATATCATTATTGTTGCAGATGAAGCTCACAGAAGCCAATATCGTGAGCTTGCTCAAAATTTAAGGAAGGCTATCCCTAACGCATCATTTATGGGATTTACCGCAACCCCTATAGAGCTTCAAGATAGAGACACCTACCTTGTATTTGGCGAACCGATAAGTGTATATCCCATGGACAAAGCACTCAGACATAGAGTAATAGTTCCTATATACTATGAACCAAGGCTTGCAGAGCTACATTTAACCAATGAGTTTATAGACGAAGAGTTTGAGGAGCTGTCAGAAGGGCTTGAGCCTGAACTGAAAGAGAGCTTAAAGCGTAAATATGCAAGACTAGAAAGGTTAATTTTATCACCGGAACGCTTAGAAAAGATAGCTAAGGATATTGTAGAGCATTTTAATAAAAGAACCGAAACGCTTGAAGGCAAGGGGATGGTGGTTGTAATTTCAAGAAAGGTTGCGGTTGAGCTTTATAAAGCTATTAAAAGCATTCCTAACGCTCCATCGTTAGAAGTTATAATGTCAGGAAATAAGCAAAATGACCCTAAGGATTATCATCCTTTCATAAGAAATAAAGACCAGTTAGAGGATATTTTGAACAATTTTAAAAATCCAGAAAAAGACCCAAAAATGGTAATTGTAGTAGATATGCTTTTGACAGGCTTTGACGTGCCTTGTCTTCATACCATGTATTTTGATAAACCGATGAAAAACCATAATTTAATGCAAGCAATAGCACGAGTAAATAGAGTATTTAAAGATAAACCAGCAGGTCTTATAGTTGATTACATCGGGATTGCTGATGATTTAAGGAAGTCTTTAAGCCAATATACAATTTCAGCTATAAATCAAGTGCTAACTGATATTAATGAAGTCATAAATGTTTTAAAGGAAAAATACGATATAGTTTCTTCTATGTTTTATGGATTAAATTATCAAAACTGGACAAAGTTAACCCCTGAAGAATTAGCTCAACTTACAGTGTCTGCATACAATTTACTAAACGATGAAAAGTTAAAACGAAGCTTTATCAAAAATTATATAGCCCTTAAAAAGGCTTATGCTTTGGCAAGCCCCCATCCTGAAACAATTAAGATAAAGAATGATATTAAGTTTTTTGAGATGATTAAAAAGATGATAGTTAAGTATTCAGTTAGTTCAAGGAAGGAAATATCAAAGGAATTAGAATACGAAATTAGTCAACTTATTTCAAAAAGTATATCAGCAGAAGAACCTGTAGATATATTTTCTTTACTTAAAAAAGATAAGCCAGACATATCTATTTTAAACGAAGAGCTTCTCTCTAATATTTCAAGTTTAACCCAAAAAAATTACGCAACAGACCTTTTAATGAAACTTATTAAAGATGAGCTTAAGATAAAACTAAGAGTAAATCCTATTAGATACAAGTCTTTATATGAAAGATTACAAAAATTGATTGAACGATATAACATAAAACTCATTACTACAGTAGATGTTATTAATGAGTTAATAGAGATAGCAAAGGAAATAAAGAAGAAATTAAACGAGGGGAAAGAATTAGACTTAACGGAAGAAGAGCTTGCCTTTTACGATATGTTGTTAAAAGAGGGTGTATTCAAAAATAAAGAAGAAATAATCCATGTAGTAAAAGAAATTAAAAAACAATTGGGATATTTTGTTAAAATTGTAGATTGGAATAAAAAGGAAAGTTTGAGAGCAAGAATCAAAGTAGCTATAAAGGAAATATTAGCTAAAGTTTTAGAAAAGAGGGTAGAATACGAGAAAATAAATCAAATTACTTCTGAAATTTATGAACACATAGAAACGTTATATGCCGCATAAACTATTTTAAACTTAAAAATTCTACGTAGCACTTTTGGTTAAAAATGGTAAAAATTTAAGCTGATTATAATGTCTTTTTATAAACTTTTCTATTTCTACGGCTATAAAAACGATAGAAGAAAGGCAAAAGGTAATGGCTAATTCTTTTAAGGTAAGAGGCTGAGTATGGAATAGTTTATTAAAAACCGGGCAATAAATGATAGCAAGTTGTAAAAATATGCTAAAAATTACTGAAAAAAGTAATACTTTGTTAGAAAAAAGTCCCATTTTAAAAAGGGATTCCTTTTCAGACCTTATGGCAAGGACATGTCCTAATTGGCTTAAACACAATACGGAAAATACCATGGTCTGCCAATGCATGTTGTATTTAAGAGCTAAAGCTTGAGTAAAAAGAGAGACTGCACCCATCAGTAGTCCTACCCAAATAATATGAATTCCAAGTCCATGGGCAAAAATACTTTCTTTAGGATGCCTTGGAGGCCTTTGCATTACATCCTTTTCTGCTTGCTCTCCTGATAAAGCTATTCCTGGAAGTCCATCAGTAATGAGATTGATCCAAAGGATGTGAACCGGCAAAAGAGGAAGCGGAAGTCCTAAGAAAGGAGCTAATCCCACAGTCCAAATCTCTCCGGAGTTGCTTGTCATGGTATATTTTACAAACTTTCTTATGTTGTCATAGATTTTTCTTCCTTCCTTTACAGATTTGGCAATGGTTGCGAAGTTGTCATCAAGAAGGATTAGGTCGCTTGCTTCTTTTGCAACTTCTGTTCCGCTTCCCATGGCAACACCGATGTCAGCTTTTTTCAGAGCTGGTGCATCGTTTACCCCATCCCCTGTCATAGCAACAAACTGCCCTTTATCCTGCAAAGCCTTTACGATTTTTAGTTTTTGCTCAGGAGAAGTTCTTGCATAAACCTTTATTTTTTCTACCCTTTCTTCAAACTCTTCTAAAGACAATTCTTCTAATTCTTTTCCTGTAATTAAGACCTCTTCTATAGGTTCGTCTTTTTCAACGATTTCAAGCTCTTTTGCAATGGCATAGGCGGTTACAGGGTGGTCTCCTGTTATCATAACTACTTTTATTCCTGCAGATTTACAAAGGGCTATAGATTCTTTAACCTCTTCTCTTGGCGGGTCAATCATCCCACAAAAACCAAGAAAGATTAAATTACTTTCCAAAGCCTCAGCCTCTAAAATATCGTTTGTCTCTTTATAAGAACAAGCTAAAAGCCTCATCCCTCTTTTAGCAAACTCTAAAGCCCTATTTAAAATTTCTCTTTTTATATCTTCGGTAATAGAAATAACCTTTCCTTCCATTAAGATAAAATCTGACCTCTCAAGAATAGTCTCTAAGGCTCCTTTAGTCAAAACAAGATAACCGTTATCCTTTTTATGGACCGTGGTCATAGCTTTTCTTTTTGGGTCAAAGGGGATTTCAAAAACCCGAGGAAACCTTTTTTGAAGCTCTGTTTTATCAAACCCATTATTTTTAGCATGTTCATAAAGGGCAATTTCTGTAGGGTCTCCTGTAAGCTTGTTTTCTTCTGTTGCTTTTACATCGTTATTTAAAGCCATGCATAAAAAAAGAAATTCAGGGTTTTTTTCAAAGGAAAAGATTTCTCTTACGGTCATTTTATTTTGTGTTAGAGTGCCTGTTTTATCTGTGCAGATAAAGGTTACAGACCCAAGGGTTTCTACGGCTGGTAAATTTCTCACTAAAGCATTTAGGTTTACCATTTTTCTTGCACCAAGAGCAAGGGTAATGGTAACTACAGCTGGCAAGGCTTCAGGAACAGCAGCCACTGCCAAAGCAACCGCTGTAAGAAGCATCACTAAAGGCTCTTCTCCTCTTAAAATACCAAAAACAAAAATGACTACACAAATAAAAATAGTAGCCAAACCAAGTTTTTTCCCAAAATCGGCAAGCCTTTTCTGAAGAGGAGTTTTTGTTTCTTCTTCCTGAACCATTTTGGCAATTTTCCCAAGCTCTGTATTCATTCCTGTAGCAACTACAACCCCTTTCCCTCTTCCATTGGTAACAAGTGTTCCTTTAAAAGCCATGTTTTTTCTTTCAGAAATAGGTATGCTTTTTTCTAAGATGGGTTCAGTCTGTTTCAAAACAGGGACAGATTCTCCGGTAAGAGGGGATTCGTCTATTTTAAGCTGATAAGCCTCTAAAAGTCGCAGGTCTGCTGGAACAATATCTCCTGCTTCAAGTAAAACTATATCTCCAGGGACAAGCTCCTCAGCAGGGATTTTTTTGATTTTATTTTCTCTTATTACTACAGCATAAGGAGAAGCCATTTTAGAAAGGGCTTCCATGGATTTTTCTGCCCTATATTCCTGAATAAAACCGATAAAGGCGTTTACCAAAAGAATAATCATTATGGTAATGGTATCTATCAATTCTCCCATCAAACCAGAAATAAGAGCAGACAAAATAAGAATAAAAATCAAAAAATCTTTAAACTGACCTATAAATAATTGAAAGGGGGATTTTCTTTTTCTCTTTTCTAAAAGATTTTTTCCGTAAACTTCAAGCCTTGACTGGACCTCTTTTTCTGATAGGCCTTCAGGCCCGGTATTTAAAAGTTGAAAAACCTCTTCTATGTGTTTTTGATAATAATCCATAATTAAAAAAATTATAAGTATTTACCTAAAAATTAAAAGATTTTTAGATAAGGTTTTACACCTTTTTCAAAAAAGTTTTTATGGTATGATAAAGAAAAGAAAGAAACGGAGGTAGTTTTATGAACGTTGAAGAAAAGAAAAAAGCGGTAGAAGCAGCTATTACTCAGATAGAAAAAATGTTTGGTAAAGGCTCTATAATGAAGCTGGGAGAGGAGAGTAAAAAAATTGAGGTTTCCGTCATTCCCACTGGGTCTCTCAGTCTTGATATCGCTACCGGTATAGGAGGCATTCCCAGAGGTAGAATCACAGAAATCTATGGTGCCGAAGCTTCAGGTAAAACTACTTTAGCCCTTCATATGGTAGCTGAAGCTCAAAAACAAGGAGGAGTGGCTGCTTTTATAGACGCTGAGCATGCCTTAGACTTAAATTATGCTAAAAAGCTTGGAGTTAACATAGAAGACCTACTGGTTTCTCAGCCAGACACAGGGGAGCAAGCGCTTGAAATAGCTGAAGTGCTGGCAAGAAGTGGGGCGGTAGACCTTATCGTAGTAGACTCAGTAGCTGCCTTAGTACCAAAGGCTGAAATAGAAGGAGAAATGGAAGACCAGCAGGTGGGATTACAGGCAAGACTTATGTCCAAAGCTATGAGAAAACTTACTTCTGCCATCTCTAAAAGCAACACCTCTGTAGTTTTTATCAATCAAACCAGGATGAAAATAGGTGGTGGCTTCAGTTATGGAGGGCCACCAGAGACCACTCCAGGAGGAATGGCCCTTAAGTTTTTTGCTTCTTTAAGACTTGAAATTAAAAAAATCGGTTCGATAAAAGAAGGACAAGAAGCTTTAGGACATAGAGTAAAAGTCAAGGTGGTAAAAAACAAATTAGCCCCTCCTTTTAAAGAGGTTGAGTTTGATATCTATTTTGGAGAAGGTATCTCCAAAGAATCCGAATTGATCGACCTTGGGGTAGAGATGAACGTTATAGAAAAAAGTGGATCTTGGTTTTCTTATAAAGGAGAACGGCTTGGGCAAGGCAAAGAAAACGTAAGAAAATTACTTAAAGAAAACAAAACTTTAGCTTTAGAAATAGAAAACCAAATAAGAGAACTGGCGGGTTTGCCCTTACTTAAACCACCATCTGGAAAAGAGGCTACAGAAAAACCACAAAAAGAAAAAAAAGGATAGTCTTTTTTCACCATGACCCTAAAGTTTAACGAAACTTTTTTAAACGATTTAGAGAAAAGACTTGCAAACACAAAAATTATGGTGATAGGAGATTTAATCTTAGACTGTTATTTTTCAGGTGAAGTAAACCGTATTTCCCCTGAGGCACCTGTACCGGTGTTTGACCTAAGGTCTATTTCTTATAGCTTAGGAGGTGCGGCTAATGTGGCCGCTAACCTTAGAGGTCTTAAAGCACAGGTTGAACTTATAGGGATAGTAGGTAAGGATGATAAAGGTGAGATATTAAAAGACCTTGCTAAAAAACAGGGGATAGGAACTCAAGGAATAGTAGAAGACCAAGAAAGGCCTACTACTTTAAAAACCAGGATTATAGCCCAGTCTCAGCATCTTTTAAGGGTTGATTTTGAAAAAAAAGACCCTTTAAACGTTCAATTGATAGAAAGCTTAAAAAAAATCTATCAAAGGTTACTACCAGAAGTAGATGCAGTAATTCTTTCAGACTATGCCAAAGGGGTCTTAATGGTAGAAGAGTTTTGCAGAGAACTGATAGAAGAAGCAAGAAAAGCAGGTAAACCTGTTTTGGTTGACCCAAAAAGTGTAAGCTGGAGAAAATACCAAGGGGCAACCTCAATCACTCCAAACCTTAAAGAATTTAAACAAACAGCCCTTAAGGAAGACCTTCCTATAGAAGATTTAGAAGAATCCGGTAAGGCTTTAATAGAAAAATTTGGGTTAGATTTCTTGGTGATTACCTTAGGGAAAGATGGGGTCTTTTTAGTCCAACCAGAAAAGAGAGGTTTACATCTACCTGCCCAGGCTAAGGAGGTTTATGATGTCTCTGGGGCAGGAGATACGATGATTTCATCTTTAACGGCTTTTTATACCGCTGGACTTCCTTTAGAAAAAGCTTTAGAAATGGCAAACATCGCCGCAGGCATTGTGGTCGGCAAAGTAGGAACTAAACCAGTCTACTGGGAAGAAATTAAAGCTTTCTTTTACAAAAATAATCAGGAGGGTTACGATGGGTAAAATAGCCACGATAAAGGCAAGAGAAATTCTTGATTCCAGAGGAAATCCTACCTTAGAGGTTGAGGTTTGGTTAGAAAATGGGTTTTATGGAAGGGCTGCAGTACCATCTGGTGCTTCTACCGGAAAGTATGAAGCCCTTGAGCTTAGGGACGGGGATAAAGAAAGATTTTTTGGAAAAGGTGTTCAAAAGGCAGTTTTTAATGTAAATGAAATCATCGCTCCTCAGTTAGAAGGGGTTGATTCGAGTCGACAAACTGAAATAGACATGCTTCTGTGTGAACTTGACGGCACAGAAAATAAATCTAAATTAGGAGCTAATGCCATTTTAGGTGTTTCCTTAGCTTGTGCCAGAGCTACCGCAGATGAGTTAGGGATACCTCTTTTTGCTTACATCGGAGGAATAAGGGCTAGAACCTTACCTGTTCCTTTTATGAACGTGATAAACGGTGGGGTGCATGCAGACAATCCTTTAGATTTTCAAGAATTTATGATAGCTCCTTGGGGGGCTAAATCCTTTGCCGAGGCTTTAAGGATGGGGGCTGAAGTTTACCATGCCTTAAAAAGCCTTCTTAAACAAGAAGGCTTAAGCACTTCTATCGGCGATGAAGGAGGTTTTGCTCCTCAAATAAGACTTCCTGAAGAAGCCTTAGAATACCTCATAAAAGCTATAGAAAAGGCTGGTTATACCCCAGGAGAAGATGTTGCCTTAGCGATGGATGTGGCTGCCTCAGAACTTTATCAAGATAAAGTTTATTTTCTAAAAGGAATAGACAAACAATTTACTACAGAAGAAATGGTAGAATATTACGAAAGGTTGGTAAAAAACTATCCGATCATTCTTATAGAGGATCCCTTATCTGAAGAAGACCCGGAAGGTTTCAGATTAATCACCCAAAGAATAGGCCATAAGGTTCAAATAGTAGGGGATGACATCTTCGTTACCAACCCTAAAAAGATAAAATGGGGGATAGAAAATAAACTTGCTAATGCTGTGCTTATAAAACTTAACCAAATAGGAACCCTTACAGAAACTATCGAGGCAGTAGAACTGGCTTATAGACATAAATGGAATTGTATGATTTCTCATAGGTCAGGAGAAACAGAAGATACCTTTATCGCAGACCTGGCAGTAGCTCTTAATACCGGCTTTATTAAAACAGGTGCTCCTGCAAGAGGGGAAAGGGTTGCTAAATTTAACCAGCTTTTAAGGATAGAAGAATATTTAGGCAATACGGCTATATTTGCAGGAAAACAAATTTTAGCTAACTTATAGGTAATTATGAACTTAGAAAGTTTAACTAAGTTTGTGTCTAAAGACCCAGGGCTTGAGTTTTGGATAGAAAAAGAGGAAGGAAAATCGTTAGAAAAAAGAGAAGGGAAAGTTTTCTTAGAAGAAAGATATGAAGACCAAAATCTTACGGTACGTTATCTAAACCCAAACGGCAAGGCAGGGCTTTCTTATACCACTTCTTTAGAAGAAACCGACGTTATTTTAGCCATAAATAAAGCTAAAGTCCTTTCCGAACAAGGAATGCCTGCTTCTTTTCCAGAAGAAAAACCCTCTGAGTTTACTTCTCCTCAAGTTTGCCTCCCAACCGAAGATTTTTCTTCTATTTTAGCTGAACTCGAAGAAGAGGCTCTAAGGTTTGAGCGGATTAAAAAGGTAGAAAAAATAAAACTTTCTTGGGGGAAGGAAAAGATCGCCCTTTTAAGAAAGGATTTAGTCCTTATCTGGGAGGCCCCTTTTTATACCTTTTTTATCTCGGTTGTAGCCTGCGATAACAGCAAAGAGGCCTCCTCCTATGAGTGGTTTGAAGGAAGGTCATTAGAAAAAAAGGTGTTAAAACAAAGGGTTAAAGAAGCCTGTTTAAAAGCCTCTCTTTTAAGTCAGGCCAAAAAAGGAGAACCCCTTAAGGTCCCCGTGCTTTTCCCTTCTTTTTTAGCGATAGACCTATTAGAAATCTTAGAATTTTCCTTTTTAGGTGATGAGGTAATAAAAGGTAGGTCTTTTTTAAAAGATAAGCTGGGAAAACCACTTTTTTCTGAAAACCTTACCCTGGTTGATGATGGATTAACCGAAGGCCTGGTAGAAACCAGACCTTTTGATGATGAAGGTGCTCCACAAAACATCAAAGTACTTATAGATCGAGGGGTAGTAAATGGGTATTTATTTGATAGTTATTGGAAAAAACAGGCTGAGGCCATGGGGTTAGGAGTTTTCTCAGCAGGAAATGCAAGAAGGCCTGATTTTAAAAATAGTCCTAAAGTAAGTGCTACCAACCTTTATTTTAAAGAAGGGTCTTATACTAAAGAAGAGTTGCTTAGTTTTTATCCGCAGGTTTTTGAGGTGTTAGAACTTTTAGGCGCCCATACTGCAGACCCAATTTCAGGAGAGTTTTCAGTAGGGGTTTCTGGGGTTTATTATAAAAACGGAGAACCGGTAAAGGTTTTAAGCGAGATGGCCCTTTCAGGAAATATTTTTGAGATGTTAAAACAGGTGGTGGCCGTAGGGAAAGACCTTCGGTTTTACGGAAGTTTAGGAAGCCCTACTCTTCTGATAGAGAATATAGATTTAGGAGGATAAAATGACCCTTAAGGAAGGGATTGTGAGACTTAAGGAAGGAAAAAATCTTACTCAAGAAGAATCCTATCAAATCTTTAAGTCTTTAGCTACTGAAGATTTTTCTCATGAAGACGCTGAGGTATTTTTAGACCTTTTAAAAAAAAAAGGAGAAACCTGGCAGGAAATCGCTGGGGCTATCTTAGCCTATAGAGAGGTTATGACTAAACTTCCTTTTAGCCTTCCAGAAGGAGCGGTTTTAGTAGATACTTGTGGAACAGGAGGAGACGCTAAAAACAGCTTTAACTTTTCTACAGCTGTAGCCATAGCTCTTTCAGCTATAGATGGAATTTATGTGGCTAAACATGGAAACCGTTCAGTGTCAAGTCAATCAGGGAGTGCTGACCTGATCGAGGCCTCAGGTATCCCCCTTGACCTTCCTCCTGAAGTTTCAGCCCAAGCCTTAAAAGACCTCAAGTTTACCTTTCTGTTTGCTCCACTCTATCATCCGGCGTTTAAAAAAGTTATTCCTATACGCCAGAAATTAGGTAGGACTATTTTCAACCTTTTAGGTCCTTTATTAAACCCTGCTTCCCCTACCCATCAGTTGATGGGGGTTTATAGTTATGTGATGACTGAAAAAATAGGTTATGTGCTTGATGCTATAGGGGTTAAACGGGCGTTAATAGTTTTTGGAGAAGAAGGTTTTGATGAAATCACGATTACTGGTTCAACCAAGGTTTCAGAACTGAGAGACGAAAGGATTACCACCTATTTTTTAGACCCTGAAGATTTTGGTTTTGAAAGATGTGAAAACTTAGAAGAACTGCAGGTTAAAGGACCTAAACATAGCCTTGAAATCTTAGAAAAACTTTTCAAAAATAAACTGGAAGGTCCGATAAAGGATATGTTTTTGATGAATTTAGGTGCAGCTATTTATCTTTGCGAAAAAGCTATTGACATAAAAGGGGGAATAGAAAAAGCTAAAGAGCTTTTAAACTCAGGACAGGTTTGGGAAAAGTTTCAAGAAATAAAAGATTATTATAAAAAACTTAAAAATTAGAAACTTTTATAAGCCGGCGGAGGGACTTGAACCCTCAACCCTGGGATTACAAATCCCATGCTCTGCCGATTGAGCTACGCCGGCAGGGGTTTATTTAATATGATTTCCTCCGTAAAACGGAGGAGGCGGGATTCGAACCCGCGGTACGGGTTTTAGCCCGTACACTCGCTTAGCAGGCGAGCGCCTTCGACCTCTCGGCCACTCCTCCAAAAAAATTTAAAAGTT
This sequence comes from Thermodesulfobacterium sp. TA1, assembly GCF_008630935.1. Classification (NCBI taxonomy): domain Bacteria; kingdom Pseudomonadati; phylum Thermodesulfobacteriota; class Thermodesulfobacteria; order Thermodesulfobacteriales; family Thermodesulfobacteriaceae; genus Thermodesulfobacterium; species Thermodesulfobacterium sp. TA1. The sequence goes on along the minus strand of NZ_CP043908.1, from coordinate 15,368 downwards.
CCGGGGCGTGGATTCGAACCACGATTCTGGGAGCCAAAATCCCATGTCCTGCCAGTTAGACGACCCCGGAATTATCCTACACTGCAAATTATAAATATAACACATTTTTCATTTTTGTAAAGTTAAAGAAATTGTTACACCAAGGCTATATCCCAGATGTTATCTTTATGTTTCTTTTAAAAACCCAAGAATTAACATTACCCAGTAAACAGACAGACTATTTTAAAGATAAGCTTGCCTAATTATATCGGTTGACTTAAAAATTTTTTATTTTATTATTATTTATGATAATTATAATCTTTTTAAATAGGAGGGGGGCAGATGAAAAAGATAGTGTTGGTAAAGTGTAAAATGATTGCAGACCAAAACCTTTGTCCAGGAGATGCTAAATGTTTTGTAGCCTTAGGAAGAAAAGAAGGAGAATTTGCAAGATATAAAGATGAAGAAGCCCAAATTGTAGGTATTGTAGATTGTGGAGGTTGTGAAGGTAACAAAAATAGGGTAATCTGTAGTTTAATGCTGCTAAAGATTCAGTTAAACGCTTTAAAAGAAAAAGTAGATTCGGTACATGTGGGAACTTGCATCATGAAATTCTGCAAAAGAAAAGACGACCTTATATCAGCTATAAAAGAAAAGGCAGGGGTAGAGGTTATCGAAGGGACCCATCCCTATGCACCACTTAGCATTTTTGGAGACTAAACTTTAATCAAAAATTTTTAAAAATAATCTATAAAACACCAGCTCTGGATTGAGATATCTATCCAGGGCTTGGTGGCTTTCTTGAATTAAGGTAAAGGCTTGGAAAGGATCTTTAGGATAGATTTCTTCTGGAAAAGCCTCAGGATAAGGATAGTCTATCAATCTTTTTAAATAGGACCTCCAAACCCAAACTAAAATTAAATAAAAAATCTCCTCTAAATCTTGGTAATTATACCCTGCAAATCTTTCTGCTACCCTAAACCTTAAGTAAGGACTTCGAGAAGAACCTGCTTTTACAAAGCTGTTTAGCTCTTCTAAGAATCCCTTTTCCGCTATATTTAAGGCCCTGCCTAAACTTCCTTGAGAAATTTCGGCTAAGGTTTGAGAAACCTCTTTTTCCAATCCATACCATTCTCTTAAAACCTTATAAACCGTGCTTTTAGGAAGGGAATGGAACCTAACCACCTGGGACCTAGAAACTACTGTGGGCAAAAGCTGGGTAAAGTTTTCGGTAAGAAGGATAAAAATCCCATAAGATGGTGGTTCTTCTAAAGACTTTAAAAGGGCGTTAGCTGATTCTTGGTTCATTCTTTCTGTATCTTTAATAAGAACTACTTTATATCTTGCTTCTAAAGGAGGATATTTTAGAAAATGGATTACTTCTCTTATTTGATCTATTTTGATTTCTTTTTTTTCAGGGCTAACCGTTAAAACATCAGGATGGACGCCTTTAGCTATTTTTTTACAGGCTAAACAGACTTCACAAGGAGATAGAGGGTTTTTTTGGCAAAAAAGATGAAAGATAAAAGCATAAGCTGTAGTTTCTTTACCTACCCCTTTAGGTCCGGTGAAAAGATAAGCGTGAGATAACCTATCTGTAGCTAAAGATTTTTTTAACAGATTAACTGCAGGTGCTTGGTTTAAAACTTGTTCAAGTTTTTTTACCTTCATACGGTTTCAACTTCTATCTTTGCACCTAAACCTTGCAGTTTTTCTACAAAATTTTCATAACCTCTTTCTATTAACTCTACGTTATATACGGTAGTGGTATTTTCAGCACAAAGGCCTGCTAAAACCAAAGCTGCTCCTGCCCTAAGGTCTGTAGCCTTCACCGGAGAACCAAAAAGAGGGGTAGCTCCGTTAATTATTGCTGTCCGGTCTTCTAATTTGATGTTGGCTCCCATCCTGTTTAACTCAAAAACATACAAAAAACGGTTTTCAAAAAGGTTCTCTACTACTAAAGACATCCCTTGAGCCTGGGTTAACAAAACCGTAAAAATAGGTTGCAAATCTGTAGGGAAACCAGGATAAGGGGCGGTAACCATTTTGGTGGCACGCAAAACCTTTTCCCTTTTAACCGAATAAGATTTTTTCCCAACCTTTTCTACATAAACACCTATTTCCTTAAGTTTAGAAATAGGTACTTCTAAATAAGAAAGATTTAAGTTTTTAATCTCTATTTCGTTTTCTTCTAAAAGTCCACCTAAGACTAAGAAAGTCCCGGCCTCAATACGATCAGGTATGATTTCTATGTCTGTAGGCTTCAACTTCTTTTTACCCTTTATATAAAGGGTGTCTTCTCCTTCTCCCTTTATTTGAGCTCCCATATCTTTTAAAACCTCGGCTAAAAACACCACCTCTGGCTCTTTGGCTGCATTTTTTATCACCGTCTCACCTTCTGCTAAAGCCGCTGCCATAAGTAAGTTTTCTGTAGCTGTTACTGAAGGAAAATCAAGTACTATTTCACTGCCTCTTAAGTTTGAGGCCTTTACCTTTAAATTGCCGTGGTTTAAAGATATTTCTGCTCCCAGTCTTTCCATACCTTTAAGATGTAGGTCTACCGGTCTTTTCCCTATAGCACAACCTCCTGGAAGAGGCACTTCAGCCTCTCCTTTGGCTCCTAAAAGAGCCCCTAAAAATAAAATGGAAGCCCTTATTTGAGTAGCCAACTCATAAGGCACAGAAACTTTGTTTATTCCTGAAGTATCCACTTTAAGGTAATCTTTTTCAAAAGAATAACGTGCCCCTAAAAACTCTAAAATTTTTAACATACAAAAAACATCTCTTACCTTAGGAACCCTTTTTAAACGATATTCCCCAGGGGCAAGTAAAGTAGCGGCAATCGCAGGCAAGGCTGCGTTTTTAGCCCCACTAACTTCTACCACCCCTTTTAAAGGGTATCCTCCCTTAATAACATATCTTCTTTCACTTAATCTTTCCATAACACCACTACCCTTTCGTATCCTCTAAGATCTTGATAAAACCTACTTTTCCATTCATATCTTCTCGCAAGTTCTCTTATTTTTTTTCCTTGATTATATCCCATTTCTAAAATTAAAAAACCTCCTTTTTTTAAGTAGAAAGGGGCTTCTTTCATCAGTCTCTCATGAAACTCTGTGCCAACAGTACCCGCTACCAAAGCCTCCTTAGGCTCAAAAATCCGGACTTCCTCTTCAAGGTCCTCCCATTCTTTTAAACTAAGATAAGGGGGATTAGAAAGAATAACCTCAAAAATGGGTCTATTTTTAAATAGAGTTAATCCGTCTCCTTTGAACAAAAAAATCCTTTTTTCAACCTGATGTAATCGAGCATTTTTAAAAGTTAGCCTAAGGGTTTTTGGATTTATATCAACACCAAATCCTTCTAAGCCAGACTTTTCTAAAAGAAGGGTAATAAGGTTAATCCCTGAACCTACCCCCACTTCTAAAACCTTACCTTTTTCTATGCCTAAATCAAGAAAAGCCTCGATCAAAATCTCAGTGTCTTGTCTTGGGATTAAAACCCCTTCTTCTATCTCAAACTTTCTTCCCCAGAAATAAGCCTCTTTAAGGATATAAGCTAAAGGTTTCTTGGTTAACCTGGCTTGAATAATTTTAAAAAATTCTTCCTCAGGAATATCTTTATCAAAAAATAAATAGACTTCTAAAGGTTTTACTTTTAGAAGATAAGAGAGGATTAAAAGAACTTCCCAATTAGCATATTCAGGGTCTTCTATCTGAGAAAGAAGCTTCTTACCCTGATTGAAGGCCTGAGAAACCTTCATTAATTCTTTTTAAACAAAAGCTTGTTTAATATAATCTCTTGGGTCCCGTCCTCCCCTTTTATTTTTCTTATACTTGTTAACACCTCAAAATGTTCTTGCGCTTTATATAAAAATGGCACAAGCACCCTTTTTCTATCACCGCTATGGGCAAGCAAAACTTCTCCTTGGTCTGTAAGAAAATTTTTAAAAATCTCTAAAAGAGGGTCAAAAAGACTTTTCCTAAAAACTATCTCTGCTCCTACGATTAACTCAAATTTCCCTTGTAGGTTAGGTGAAGTCCAATCTAATACCTGGGTTTTTAATGAAAGCCCGTTTTCTTTAGCAGAAAGTTCCAAAAATTTTAATGGCTGTTTATCATAGTCTGTGGCTAAAACCTCATGGCCAAAACCTGCAGCAACTAAACTAACTACTCCAAGCCCTGCTCCCAGCTCTAAAATTTTCTTAGGAGAAGTTAACCCTGCTACATAATCTGCCAAAACCAAACTTGCTTCCCATACTTTAAACCAAAGCGGAAACTTCTCTACCTCTAAAAAAGGATCTCCCTCAAAAATTTCTTCAAGTTTTGCAGGTCTCACTATCTTAAAAGATTTATCTTTAACGGTTATCAATTCGTTCTCTAAGGTCAATTTGTCAAAATTCATAAATTTCTCCTTCAATAAAAATACTAAAGATAACGTTTTTTTCTAAAGAAAAAAAACAACAACACCATGATAAAGAAAGTAGCAAAATTTACTAAAAAAAAGGCATAGGGAGTACCTTTAAAAGGAGGTAACTCTTGAAAAGGAAGAGGGATGTTCATTCCATACATGCTGTAAACAATAGTAGGAATAGAAATGATGATAGCCATACTAGCTAAAAACTTCATGATAAGGTTAAGGTTGTTGTTGATAATAGAAGCATAAGCGTCCATCGTACCAGAAACGATGGTTAAAAACACTTTGGTCATCTCTATAGCCTGTCTGTTTTCTATCTGAAGGTCTTCTAAAACCTCTTGATCTTCTTCAGTTAACCTAACATATCTTCCACTTTGTATCTTGGTAAGAACGGTATCGTTGCCTTGCAAAGAGGTATTAAAATAAGTAAGAGTTTTTTCTATACTAAGCATCTTGATAATCTCTTCGTTTTCTATTGCCTTAAAGATTTCTTCTTCGTATTCTTCAAGAACTTTATCTATGTTTCTTAAAACCTTAATATAAAGAGAGGTGGCATTTAGCATAAAATTAAGCAAAAAGTTAACCGGATTTCTAAGGTCAAAGGTCTTACTTTTATTGGCAAAAGAAATAAAATCCTCAAAAATAGGATGGTCTTTAAGGCAAACGGTGATGATGTATTCTTCGGTAAGGATAATACCTATAGGTATGGTCTCATAACGCACAAAAATTCCTTTAGAAATAATATCTGGTACTCTTAAGATAATAAGAACCTGTTGTTCTTCCTTTTCAATCCTTGGTCTTTCTTCTTCATCTAAGGGATATCTAAGAAATTCAGGAAAAATATGGCATTTTTTTTCTAAATATGAAATCTCTTCTTCTAATGGATTAAAAAGACAAATCCAAGTATGAGGGGCGATGGTCTCTGCAGGCAATAAAATACCGTTTTCTGACTTATAAACCCGAAACATCTTCCCTCCTTAACCAAACAACTATCGCATTCCACCTATAACTTCACCCAACTTAAAGATAGGTAGATAGAGGGCAACCAAAATACCACCTACCACCACCCCTAAAATGACTATCAAAATCGGCTCTATCAAAGTAGAAAGGGTATTAACCATTCTGTCTACTTCTTCTTCAAAAAACCCTGCTACTTTATTAAGCATTTCTTCAAGTTTTCCTGAAAGTTCGCCTACCCTTACCATCTCTACCATAAAAAAGGGAAAAACCCCTGTTGCCATCATAGGGTCAGCTATCGACTGTCCGGCAGAAACATTAAGCTTTACCTCTTCCATCGCCTTCTCTATAACCCTATTACCTGAAGTCTCACCTGCAATGGTAATAGCTGGGAGAAGCTGAACCCCTCCACCAACCAAGTTAGCTAAAGTCCTTGCCGTTCTCGCAACCGCTGCTTTTAAAAATAGATCTCCAAGCAATGGAAGTCTTAAAAGTAATTTATCGGTTACATATCTTCCTCGCTCAGTCTTTCTATAAAACTTTATCCCCAAAAACAAACCCACCACTAAAAGGATTAAAAATATTAGTATTTTCCCAAAATTTTTACTAATGTTAATAAGGATTTGGGTAGGAACAGGTAAAGATTGTCCTGCACTTTCATAAATTTCAGCAAACTTAGGAATTACAAAAAGCATGATGATAGAAATTACTAAAATAGTAACTACAATGATAACCGAAGGATAGATCATCGCATGTTTTACCTTACTTTTTATCCCTACAATCTTTTCTATGTAGTCAGCCAGACGATTTAAAATCAAGTCTAAATTACCGCTTGATTCTCCAGACCTTATCATTTGGATATAAAGGTTATCAAAAATCTTAGGATAGTGAGCCATGGCATCGCTAAGTGCAGTTCCGGTTTCTACCTTATACTTAATGTCTTTTATAACCTCTTTAAAATATTTATTCCTTTGTTGCTCTGCCAAGATTTCGAGACATTTAACTATAGGAAGACCTGCCTCTAAAATAACCGCAAACTGCCTGGTAAAACTTGCTAAATCTTTATCTGAAACAGACTTAAGACTTAAAAAACCAAAAGAACTTTGTTTTTTTTCGGTTATTTTGATAGGAACTAAGTTAAGACGTCTTAAGTAAACCTCTACCAGTTGAGAATTCGCCGCCTCTAAAACCCCTTTTCTAATTTCTCCTGTAACCGACCTTGCTTGCCATTCATATAAAGGCATCTATCTTACCTTTTAAAAAAATTATATTTTTAAAAATTTTAGCACCTTTACTATCTAATTTCAACTGTTTATAAAAAGAATTAAACAAACATTTTCGATTGTTTTAAATTTATTCTCAAAACCTCAAAAAAGAGGTAAAAGCCCTTAGCTAATACGCTAAATTTTCTTTTAAATTACTTACCTATCCAATAATTAGGAGATTCTCTTAAAATCGTGACATCGTGCACATGGCTTTCTCGATAACCTGCAGGGGTTATCTTTATAAACTTAGCCTTTTTTCTCAATTCCTCGATGTTTTTACAGCCACAATACCCCATACCAGAACGGATGCCTCCTACCAACTGATAGATCATGTTAGACACAGGTCCACGATAAGGCACCTTACCTTCAATTCCTTCAGGCACAAACTTAGAAAGGTCTTCTCCTTCTTGACCATACCGTTCACTTCCACCTCTTTTAGCCATGGCAGAAAGAGACCCCATACCTCTATAAACTTTGTAGGTTCTTCCTTCATAAAGGATAGTTTCTCCAGGTGCCTCTTCTGTTCCAGCAAAAAGATTACCTATCATTACCGCATGGGCTCCTGCAGCAAGGGCTTTAACGATATCTCCAGAAAATCTAATACCTCCGTCAGCTATTACTGGAATGCCATATTTTTCAGCTACAACCGCACAGTTATGAATAGCAGTAAGTTGAGGAACACCTGCTCCGGCTACGATCCTTGTAGTGCAGATAGAACCAGGGCCTATCCCTACCTTTATTCCGTCTGCTCCAGCCTTTATCAAGGCTTCAGCCCCCTCAGCCGTGGCTACATTACCTGCTACCAGCTGGCAATCAGGAAAATGATACTTTATTTCTTTTATGGTTTCTATTACATTTTTAGAATGTCCGTGGGCTGAATCTATAAACAACACATCAGCCCCAGCTTTAAGAAGCCTTTCTGCCTGTTCCAACCTATTAGCCCCAACCCCAATGGCTGCACCAACCCTTAATCTTCCAAGTTCATCTTTACACGCATTAGGATATTTTTTGATTTTTTCTATATCCTTGATGGTAATCAAACCTTTCAGACAAAAATCATCGTCTACGATAAGAAGTTTCTCTATACGATGTTCATGTAAAATCTGAACAGCCTCTTCTAAACTAATACCTGGTTTAGCGGTAACTAAATTTTCTTTGGTCATCAAATCTTTAACCGGGCGTTCAAAGTTAGTTTCAAACCTTAAGTCTCTGTTGGTAATTATTCCTACAAGTTTTTTGTTTGAACCTTCAACCACCGGGATACCAGAAATCTTAAATTCTTCCATCAACTTAAGCACTTCTTTTATCGGAGTGTCCGGAAACACTGTTATTGGGTCATAAATCATCCCGCTTTCTGATTTTTTAACCTTCTCTACCTCTCTTACCTGTTCATCAAGGGTCATATTGCGATGGATTACCCCTAATCCTCCCTCTCGAGCCATACTTATCGCCATACGGCTTTCGGTAACCGTATCCATCGCCGCAGAAATAAGAGGAATATTAAGCTTTATCTTAGGGGTAATATAAGTATGAACGTTTACATCCTTAGGTAAGACCTCAGAATAAGCAGGTACCAAAAGAAGGTCATCAAAGGTATAGGCTTCATATAAGATTTCCAACATATAACCAAACCCCTTTATAACATGAAAATTTTTACTAATTATACCTCTCTATTAAAGAAAGTAAAGTTCCCTCTAAAATACCGTTAACACTTAGTATTAGAGAGTCTTTCTTAAAATATTCTAAGACAGAAAAACAGATAAGTGCACCTGGAAGGGCTATATCTTCTCTTCCTTTTTCCATCCCTTTCATTTTAGAAATCCTCTCAAGGTCACTGTTAGCTAATTTTTTTATTATTTTTTCTATCCGGTCCTTAGAAATTTTATGACTATTTAACGCATAAGGAGAAAATATTTTAAGCTTTAAATCTAAAGCTCCCAACAAACTGGCAGTGCCTCCTGTAAAAATCACATGGTCTACCTCTTCTTGAGGAAGCTCAACTAATTTATCAGAAAGGTAATCTATAATAGACTTAAATACCCTATAATTTACCGGATATCTAAGCTGAAAAAGTTCTTTTAATGAAACCGCCCCTATTTCTAAACTTTTTACCCACTTAGGGGTGATTTTTTCACTCAACATAAACTCTGTAGACCCACCACCCACATCTACTATCAAACATTTTCTTCTAACCAAATTTTGGTCTTTTAATCCATAGATTACTCCTTTTAAAGACAACAAAATCTCCTCTTCTGGAGAAACCACCTCTATATCTATGCCTATTTTCTTAGCCTCTTCTAAAAATGAAGACGCATTTTTTGCTTTTCTAAAAATAGCCGTTCCTACAGCTCTATAAGCTTTTACTTCGTATACATCCATTAAAGCTTTAAAACTTTTTAAGGTTTCTATCCCTCTAATAAAAGACTCTTCTGAAATTTCTTGGTTAACCAACCCTTCTCCTAATCTCACATTCTCCCTTCTTTTTACCAAAAAATATAATTGCTTTTTTACTTTTTTACCTAAACAAAGCCTAAAAGTTTGAGTTCCCAAGTCTAAAGAAGCCAAAAAAGGAAGGTTTAATCTGTCCTTAAATTCCTTCCCTAATTTAAAAATCACTCGTAGTTTATTTTTAACATAATAATTCTGCTGATTTTTAGGGTTCTTAAAGATAAGACCTTTGTTTTTTTTAAGCAAAAAAACCCCAAAATCTCTAAACTCTATCCGATTACCCTTTTTAAGCTCTTCTTTTAGGGTTTCAAAAAAAAGTTCAACTATCGTTTTCAAATCTTCCTTTTCTATGTCACCAAACTTTAAACTTAAACTCTCTATCAAATCACTTCTATTCATTTTCTTTACCTTTAATAATTAGGGAAAAACCAAGGTTTAAAATAAACCATTTCAGCTAATAAAGAAGCTTTTTCCTCTAATAAAAACTGCCAAAAACTTCTTTTTTTCTCAGGAAAATAAACCAACTTTACCTCTTTTATTTTGGCTAATTTTTTTACCTCATCTACAGCATCCCAAAAACCTCCCAACCTGTCTATCAAACCTAATTTTAAAGCTTCTTCTCCGGTAAAAATCCTTCCATCGGCTATTTCTCTAACCTTAGTTTCAGGAAGTTTTTTCTCTTCAGCAATAGCCTTCACAAACTGACTGTGGATAACCTTTATTTTCTCTTGAAGATATTCCCGTTCCTTAGGGCTTAAAGGTCTATAAAAAGACCCTGTATCTTTATATTCTCCGCTTTTTACTACCTCAGCTTCAACCCCTAATTTTTTTAAAAGCTTTTCTAAATTAGGCACTTGAAGCACTACCCCAATACTGCCTGTCAAGGTTCCAGGAAGGGCAAAAGTTTGATTACCACCAAGAGAGATATAAAAACCACCAGAAGCTGCTATATTCCCCATAGAAATTACCACAGGTTTAAACTTTCTGAGCTTCTTTAACTCCTCAAAAATTTCTTGAGAAGCTCCAACAGAGCCGCCTGGAGAGTCTATACGCACTACCACCCCTTTTATGTTTTCTCTTTCTTGAAACACCTTGATAGCCCTTAAATATTCCTCAGGATCAGCAATAACCCCTTTAATCTCTAAAACCCCTATCTGAGGTCTTCCAAAATCTAATTCCTTAAACTTTAACAAAAACGAAAGCACAAAGCTTAAAACTATTAAAAAAACCACCAAACCACCTATAAAGGAAAGCCCATATACCAACCAGGGTCTTTTCATCATAAAACTCCCTTAGGGTTTACTTAGCTTTTGGGCTAATAAATCTCCTAACTTTAGGCCTGCTCCAACTTGAAGGTTGCCTTTATAGTTTTCTAATTCCTGGTTTTCAAGCTCCTCTATATATTTTACACAAGAAAGATGAAGTTTTTTATTAACAGGGTCTAACAGCACTATTTTACCCTTTAATTTGTCTCCAGGTTTGTATTGTTCAGCTACCTTTTCTGGCTTAAGAAATTTTTTCTCTTTAAACTCTTCAGAAAGTTCTTTAAACGGAATAAAACCTTCTATCTCAGGAGACACTTCCACTATCACCCCATTAGAAACTATTCGTCTTACTACACCTTCTAAAATATAACCTATTTTATATGTGGCGGCAAAACTTTCCCACGGGTCTGGGGTTAGATGTTTGATACTTAGCACTAATCTCTTTTTTTCTGGGTTTATCTCAAGCACCTTGACTGTAAGCTCTTGTCCTGGCACAAACTTCTCTTTTAGATTTTCAACCCTTCCCCAAGAAAGGTTAGATACATGAACAAAACCTTCAACCCCCTCTCTTACCTCAACCAAAATACCATGGTTAATAACCTGTTTCACTTTACCTTTTAATACATCTCCTACCCTTACTTCTTCGACCAATCTTTCCCAAGGACTTGGTTCTAAGCGTCTTAAACTAAGAACCATCTTTCTTTCTGAGGGTTTCATCTCTAAGATAACCGCTTCTACTAAATCTCCTAAACCTAAAATTTCCTTAGGCTTCAAGTTTTTATTCCAACCTATTTCACTTCTTGGTATCAATCCCTCAACCCCAGGCTCTAACTCTAAAAAAGCACCAAAATCAAAAACTCCTACCACTTTACCTTTAACTCTTTGCCCTTCCTGATAGCGCTTTTCTATTCCTTCCCAAGGATCAGGCTCCAAAGCCTTGATACTAACCTTGATTTGTTCTTTTTTCGGCTCAAAAGAAAGCACTTTTACCTTTATTTTGTCTCCTTTCTTTAAAAATCCATCTGGGTCTGATATCCTAAACCAAGAAAGTTCTTTGTCCGGAAGAAATCCTTTAAACACCCCTTGAAAGTCTACCAAAAAACCTCCTTCAACCCTCTTAAAAACCTCCCCTTCTAAGATACCTTCTTGTTTTACCTTCTCTAAAACCTCTTTTTTCTTAAGTTCATACTCTCTCTCAAGTAAAGCCCTTTTTGAGACCACCAAATCATCCTTAGACAACTTAGTAACCAAAGCCTCGAACTCAGCACCAAGTAAAGCTTCTGGCTCACCAAGCCTTTCTCTAAAATGAGCCTGAGAAAAGGGAAGGAAACCAGGAAGAAGTCCTTCAACCTTAACGCTATAACCACCTTTTACCAAAGAAACCACCCTTACCTTAACAGGAACACCCTTTTCAAAGCTTTCTTTTATTTTTTCTTTAAGTCTTTTTTCTCTTATTTTTAGATAAGAGAGTAAATACCCACCTGAAGGTGCCCTTCCAACTACCAAAAACTCTCCTTCGTCTCCTTCTTTAAACCAAAACTTCCCTGTGTCGTCTTTTATCTCCTCAAGAGGTAAAAGGGCCTCTCCCTTTAAACCAACGTCTATAAAGGCATAATCTTTGCCTATTTTAACCACCGTTCCTTTTACTATCTCTCCCAGAGAAACCCCTTGAAAAGACCTGTTAAGGTATTCTTCAAACTCTTTTCCCCAATCTGACATAACACCCTCACCCACCAATAGTATTTTTTTCAAGTATACATACACTTAAAAAGTTTATCAAGCTTTCTAACCAATGTTAGAAAGATTTTTTATACTTTCAAGATACAATCTGATTTTTGCCTGACTTTTTTGCTTGATATAGTTTTTCATCTACTTCTTTTAAAAGCTGGGGGAGGTCTATCCCACTACGGTATTCAACCACTCCACCACTTATGGTTAATTTGTCTATCCCCTCAAACTTGTGTCCCTCTACAGCTTTTCTTATTCTTTCTGCTAAAAACCAGGCTTTCTCTTTGGTTGTATTAGGACAAAGAATAACAAACTCCTCTCCCCCCCATCTTGCCGGCAAATCTGTTTCTCTAAGGTTTTCTTTCATCAAACGGGCTAATTCCTTTAGCACATAATCTCCTTTGTCATGTCCATAATTATCGTTTATTCTTTTAAAATCATCTATATCAAACAGAATAATAGAAAAAGGTATATGGAAACGTTCATAGCGGTTGATCTCTTTTTTTAGCTCTTCTATTAGCTTAAAACGGTTAAAAAGCTGGGTCAAAAAATCCCTTTCTGCAAGAAATTTTAAACGCTCGGTTAATTTTTCTAACTCAATATTCTTCTTAAGAAGCTCACTGGAAGCAAGTTTTTCCACTTCTTTAGCGATTATACCTATTTCGTTTTCAGGATATTTCTTTAAGTTTTCTGGAATTTCAAAACCTTGAGAAAGCATTAACAAGTTGTCTTTAAGGATGTTTATAGGAAAGATGATATGTTTGGTCAACCAATAACTTACAAACCACCCTAAACCAAAGGCCAAAAAACCTACCAATAAAACCATTAGGCCGGTAGTAATAAAAAGAGGTTTTAAAAGTTCAGATTTATCTACTACTGTAATCAGTATCCAGTTTAGGTTTTCAAGTCTTTTGTAGTAGGCTATTTTGGTTATGCCTTCCTGAGAAAACTCAACCTTTCCCTCAGGGTTAAAAAGAAATTCTCTTAAAGGTAGTATTTCCAACTTTTTCCCTAAAAAAGTTTCATCAGGATGGATAATTACCGTCCCATCTTTTTTAATCACAAAACTATAGGCTGTGGCATAAGGTCCTAACTTTTTTCTAAAAATCTTTAAAAGATTTTCTAAAGAACTATCGATAGCTATAACTCCAACTATTTCACCGTTTTCGTTTACTAAAGTTTTACCTAAAGCCACCAACCATTCCTTAGTAACAAACTCTGGATAAACCACCCCTTCGCTGATTTTAGGAGATGACTTAACCGCCTCTTTATACCAAGGCCTTTGGGTGGATTTATATTCCTTTGGAGTGTCGTAGTTATAGATTAAAAGAGAATCGTCTTTATATCCTGCATAGATATATTTAATCGTAGGGTCTATCTGATTAAAAAGATAAAACGTTTTTAACACCTCTCTTTTTTCTCTATCTGAGGCTTTATATGCCTTGATAACCTGTGGGTGTCTGCTTAGGTAGTCTATTATCACAATATACTTCGAAAAAAAACCATCTATGTAGTTGGCTAAAACATGGGTTCTTTGTTGAAGAAAGATTTCTCCTTTAGAAAACTCATATCTATATAAAACAGGACAACCAATCATTACAAAAATTAAAAGAAGAAAGAAACTTAGCCCTAAGCTAAAAACAAAAATTTGTCTTTGTAATGTTTGCATAGCCCTAAGTGTTTGTGTTTTAACCTCTAATCCCTTATAATCATTTTATATATTATCGAATTTTTGTGAAGGTTTATTCAAAAATCTTTCCCTTACGTGTTATTTAATGTATTTGTTGAAATTAGGTTGTTAACACAATATTTAAAGTTGTAATAATAAACCTTGTCCTTAGGCTGACAAATATCGGGGGTTGCTAAATTTAACCTAAAACTTAAGAGAAAAAATCATGGGATTAAAAACTAAAAATCGATAAAGATTAAAATCACCAAAGGTAAAAAGGAACTTTTTAAAAGTAGGATTGGGAGGAGAGATAAAAATTAAAAAACAAAGATAAAACCTCTTAATCACAACCCTTATCTATCCGACAAGCCTCTCCTTGACCACGTTTAGAACCTTCTTCTCCGGAAAAAAGAGGTAAAGAAGAGGGTGTCTGGTTTGAGAAAGAAGCTTCTGATTGAGCTTTTTCCTCTTTTCTTATAGTCTCTTTTGTAGTTTGCTTAAACAACTGAGTTTCTCTTTTCTCAGAAGTTTCGTTAAAAACCTCTTTTTTACCAACCCTTTTAGAAGAAGCCCCTAACTCTTCGTTAGTCTCAAACTTTACATAATTTTCTCTAAGCCAGTTAATAATAGCATTTTTACCAACCAAGGCCAAAAGATAATTATCTTCTCTATAAAGAAGTAACGGCACTTCTTTAAGGTCTACAAGCCTCATCAAGGCATAAACCTTTTGCGCCTCATAAAACCTTACAGGTATCTTATTATTTTTAACGTATTCTTCTACAACCGCACAGTTAGGACAATTCCTCTGATAAACCAAAATCGGATAATCTAAAGGCACTGGCTTTAGGTTTACGTTTACTAAAAAATTAGCGGTTAAAATTCCTAAAAAACCAAAAAAACCTGCTAATCCCCAAAAAACTTTTCTCTGATAAACCACATCTAAAACAAAACTAAGGATAACAAGACAAGCAACCACTAAACAAAACTGACAGAACTCTTTCATCCAAAAAGCTTGAACTCCAAGAAAATAACCCTCTACCAGCAAACAAATCCCTAAAATAAAAAGCCTAAATCTTTGGAAAAAAACACTTTTCTTACTTGTAAAGTCAAGCAAGGTTAATCCTAAAAGAACAGTAAAAAGAAACACCCCTAAGTAATTAAGCACACCAAACCTGTCAAAAAAATGCATTATCTTGCAGGATTCTGTTTGACATAAAGAACTGTTTTTAAAGCTTAAGTAAACCTCATAAGAGGTTAAACCAAGCCCGAAAAGAATCAACAAGAGTAAAAGGTATTTAATAAAAGTTGAGCCTTGATGATAAGACCTTTTCTCCCCTATAATCAACTTCATCTTTAATCCTACCCTCTACTACCTTTCAGAATACTAAAAGCATGGTCAAAAATTTTGATAGCACAATAGGGACCACACATAGTACAAGCTTGACTTTTAGAAACTCCACCTTCTAACCTATATTTTCTTGCCTTTTCTTGGTCTATAGAAAGAGAAATTTGTTTTTCCCAGTCAAGTTCCGCCCTTGCTTTAGCCATCTCTAAATCCCACTCCCAGGCTTCTTTGATACCTTTAGCCAAATCTGCTACATGAGCGGCGATTTTGGAGGCTATCAAACCCTCTTTTACGTC